>CAVSQB010000027.1:0-104760 GCA_963729895.1 uncultured Fibrobacterota bacterium
TACCACCTTGGATAATTGTCGCGACAGGCGCTTTCAGCGGGGCCATTATTTCCCGGGTAGTTTGAAATTCGAATAAGGAGGAATTTGCCATGCCATCAGTTCAAGTGCGCTACATTGTGCACGATGTTGCCGCTGCAATTCCGTTTTACACGGAACAGCTGGGTTTCAAGCTTGAAATGCATCCCGCTCCCGCATTTGCCATGCTCTCACGGAACGGCCTGCGTCTCGTGCTTAGCTCGCCGAATCGTGTCGAGATTGCAGGCGCGCACGGCAGGCGGATACGTGAAACGTTAGCCAACATATTACTCCGCATTGAAGGCTAAAAGGTCGCCGCACGAAGGAATAATGAGGTACGATCGATGGAGTTCATTGCTTTATTGGTTTTCATCATCGCCCAGATTATTGTTATTCCCTTGGTGATAATCGGCGGAATCATAGCTACGTACAAGCAGGTTGTTGTCAGCAAAAAGTTGGGTGTCTCAGGAACAGCCGTTTCCGTTATCAGTGCCAGGTGGTTGATGGACGTTTTTGAGCTTAGAAAAGACACTGCTTCAGTTAAGGGGACCTCTAAAAATTCTGTAAAATAGTAGATTCCAAGATCATGTTGACAGATAGTATTATTTCGCGATGTCAGGGCGTCTATTTGTCTGATAGGTGCCCAAAACTGTTCTTTTTTCGGTCCCTTTGGGGGCCTTGTGCGGTCCTGTCCCGCTTTTCAGGCGTGGCACTCAAGATATGCAAAGCGTTTTATGTTGTAAACCAGGTTCAGGAGTCCTATCTTCGCCGCGGCCCTCAGCCGCCCGATACACCTGATCCTGCCACGAAACATGATTTCTATTTGAGCAAACACATGTTCTATACGCGATCTGACTTTGGATTTCTTCCGGTTCTGTGCCAATTGTGCTTCCGTCAATGGTGCGCCACGAGTCCCTTTGACACATATTTTGCTTCTGTACCAGAGATAATCAAGCCTTTGTTCCGCCTTTTCCGAATGATACGCGCTGTCGGCAAACACGTCCGCGTTCGTGTTCTCAGGATTAAGGAGAGGTTCAAGCATATTGGAGTCGTGCACTTCTGCGGATGTCGCCGCATAGTCTCGAATGATTTTATGCTTCGCGTCTACCGACGCATGGTTCTTGTAGCCAAAAAACGTCTGATCGTTCTTCTTCGTCCATCGCGCATCAACATCTTTCTGACGAAGTTTCTCAGGGTGCTTTTCCCATTCCTGCGGCGTGCCCCCGTTCTTGATTTCTTTATTCTCCTCCCGCGTGTTTCTCTGGCGAGGTACCTCGACAAAACTCGCATCTATTATTTGGCCTTTCTGGGCAGTGTAACCCGCTTCGTTCAACTGACGACCGAACAGGTCAAACAGCTTCTTGACAACGCCTGCTTGTGTCAGCGTTTCCCGAAACAACCAGACCGTTTTCTCGTCGGGAATGCTATCCTCGGAAGTGAGTTCAAGAAACCGTTTGAACGTCAATCGGTCCAGAATCTGAAACTGGGTTTGCGCATCGGAAAGCCCATACATCGTCTGCAACACGAGAATCTTGAACATCAGGATATAATCGTACGGTGGACGACCGGCGTTGCTCTTCCGTTCCTTGCGAAAAGCCTTGTCAATAACAGGACGAAAACTCTTCCAACGTATGGCCCGATTGATGGTTTCAAGAGGGTCTCCCATTTCGGAAAGCTCGGAAAGGCGATTCTCAAGGTCAAAAAGGCCTATCTGTCCCATCGCAATATCCTCCAGACGGTAGTGGGTTCGCAGGTTTGTTGTCTGGAATTAAAATAATTGACGAAATAGCCTTTGTCAAGCATTAATTGGGCAAATTAGGCAATTTTTAGAGGTCCCCTTAAGTTATACCGGGTTCTTCCCAATACTTACCTATTGGGCATGTGGCTACTTTTTTTTCCGGCCTACCTGCGGTACAAAATCAGCGGAAAACATAGAGGTTTTGCATCAATTAAAGAAGAGGGCAAGGAGGGCATGGCAGACGTAGCGGTTGCCAGAACAATTCATTTTGACAACCTGATCAATAACTCAAGAAATGAACCTGATTCCGTGAGATAAGGTTATTAAAAACAAATTGACGGCGTTGACAAGAACGAATATGGTTGCTAAGGCTTCTTGATAAGTTGTTGCCGGGGTGATTCCACTATGATTTGCGCTTCTGACCCCATGGTTGACAAATACACTCAACGTGTCGGTGGCGACGTTTGTTTGGTTACGGGTCTATTTCCGTTTATTGCTCTCCTTAGGTCAGCCATCCGTGGCGAACGCCAGATACGTTTGCGTCCACGCTATGCGGAGTTGATTCCGCCGCGACAGGGCAAGCATCAACCGGCGGGCATGCGTTATCACGCGTGCTGCTATGTACATAAGATCCTGAATGACCTTCCGCAATCTCCGGCGTGCAACTTTCTTACGCGGCACGTACCCCTTGTCGATTCCAACTTGGCCGCAGAGCCGCAGCATGTTGAACGCAAGAACCGCCAACGTCAACACCAATGCGTTGGTCGTGAACTTCCCGCTGGGAAGCCGCTCCAGCGCCATATCACTCTTCAGCTCCGAGTGAAACTGCTCGCTGGTGCCATGATCCCGGTACGCTGCAATAACGTCGTCCGGGCCGGCGTTGCGTCTGCTCAGGCTCGTCCACCACGTGTGAACCTCTACATCCGGCAGCAGCAAGGCGTTTCCGTCGCGGTCGATTGTCCGTTCGATCACCTCGAACACAACGCGCATGTTTTCGCCGTTTCTTTCCCGTATTGTCTCACCAACGTACACGGTCTTGCCTTCACGAGGATGACGCCAGTCACCGAGCGCTTGAGCATCCACGAGCCATTCGTCAATAGATTCCCTGCGTATGTTCCGTTTGATTATGTAATCGACCTTTTCCTTGCGGCAGACTCGCATGTTTTCAATATCGTCATGTCCGGCATCAAGACGCACAAGGATCGAACGATCCGTTATTTTTCGAGCAAGGGCTATGGTCTTGCGCAGAAACTCCGGAGTTCCTTCCTGGCAATGTTGTTTCCCTTCGCGCAACTCCGCGTTCAGCAGGTAGCCTTCCACGCCTATGTAGGCAAGCATCGGAGAATATCCCTCGAACAACTTGTACGTGCAGCTTACGCCTTCCTTATGAGAACCACTGTTGTCAAAAGGAGATACGTCAGCGTCAATCGGAATATACGGTCCAAAGCAGGCGGTGAGCCGTGGCGCTGCTTTTTTCAACAGGGACGCCGAAGCGGAAAGGACTGCGTTTTGAACGGTCAGGCCCGTTTCGTCCATTCGCTGCCGCAGTGTAGCCTCGGAAGGAACCGCTTTCAATCCAAGCATCTCCTGAAAATAGTCGTCTTCACGAAACTGCTCGACCCCGTCAAAGTCTGGTTTGGCAAGACACAAAAGCCCCGTCATGGTCAGCAGCGCGTCCGCGGTGCTTATACTCCCGCTCTTCTTGTCCGGAGTAACCTGCGAAACACGCTCGCGCAAACCGGATCGCTCCGCAAGCATCCCGATCATTGCCATTCCACCATGGCTGGTCAGAAACTCGTCCGTCTCCGTGATTATCAACTTTCTCGGCTTTGGCATGACACCTTCCGGGTGAATAATGTGAACTGCCATTTAGTCAAGCACCATTCACCCTTAATCTACACGAAAAATCATCAAAATGCCAAAGTTTTTCTCACGGATTTAGGATGAAGTAAAGCAATTTGTGGTTATGGGAGCGGGGTTCGATACAAGGTGTTATGGAAACCTTAAACAAAACAACATGAAGTTTTTCGAACTTGACCAGCCGGAGACACAGAAGCTAAAGGTAGAATGCCTGAAGAAAGTTGATATTGACGTGGCTATACCCCAATTACTTTCTCAGTCGAAATGGGAGTTTTCTCTTTGAATTGACCTCTGTATTCTTCAGGTGTTTTCCCCTTTAGTGATCCGTGTGGCCGTATCCGGTTGTAAATGTTCTTCCAATGTTCGATTATTCTTTCTGCGTCCTCTAATGAGATGAACCAGTTTTCATTCAAGCATTGGTCCCTGAATATCGAATTGAATGATTCTACAAAAGCATTCTGGCTGGGCTTGCCGGGCTGAATGAATTCCTGCCTTACCTGGTTTCGTATTGCCCAGAGCATGAGTTCTTTGCTCCGGAATTCCGGGCCGTTATCAGTCAACAGAGCTTCCGGCTTTCCGTACCTGGCCACCAGGTGGTCTAGAACTTGGCAGACTCCTAGTGCTGGAATAGAACGTGCTACCTTGATTGCAAGAGCCTCACGGGTGCAGTCATCGACAACATTCAGGCATTTCAGCTTGCGCTTGTCGGAAGTACTGTCGAATATGAAATCCATTGACCAGCGACGGCTTGGCCGATCCGGCAGCGTCAACGGCATCCGTTGGCTATTGCGTTTCTGACGCCTCCTCCGCTTGCTTTTCTGAAGCGATTCTTCCTTGTAGAGCCGATGCACACGTTTGTGATTTACTATGTACCCAAGGTTGCGGAGATACCAATAAAGCGTCGGAAAGCCCCATGAACGGAACGATGAAATGGTTTCATGCATTTTTGTTTTCAACTCGCTGTTCAAAGCCGATTCCTGCGGTCGATAGCGGTACACTGCCGGTGTCATACCCAGAAGTCCGCATGCTTTCCGTTGACTCAGGCCTTGCCGCATTAGTGCGTCCACAGTTAGCCTACGCTGAGGACGCTTCACTATTTTCTTTGCAGCACTTCCTTCATTGCATCGATCTGAAGTGCCTGGTCTGCAACAATCCGCTTGAGCCGGCTGTTTTCGCCCTCGATCTCCTTCATCCTTTTCAGATCAGAGAGCTCAAGTCCGCTGTATTTGCTCTTCCAACGGAAGTACGTGTTCTCTGAAATACCATATTGACGACAAAGATCAGCGACTTTGGCTCCGCGGTCGCCCTCTTGCAGGATCCGAAAAATCTGCTCTTCACTGTAGCGCTTGCCTTTCATGAGTCCTCCTAGTTAGTTTAAAATAACTCGGAAAACTCCCTTCTCAAATGAGCAAGTTTTCGGGGGTATAGCCAGACGTATCCCACGTTACTTTTATTGAGGTAGATTTTTCTAAAGATAACTGGTATGAAAAGCTAAAGGATGCAGGTTACGATCCGGATAAAAAGGCCATCTTTTTATGGGAGGGGGTGACACTGTACATCTCTGAAAATGATGTCCGAAAAACAATAAGAGTGATTAGAGAGCATGCTGTCCATGGTAGCATATTAATCACTGATTTGTATTCCAAGAGATTAGTCGCTCTCCGAGGTGTGAAAGCAACAAATGAACAGTTCAACTTTGCACTGGACTTCTCATCTGATAAAGAAAATGTTTTAAAAACATTCCTGGAAAGTGAAAATGTAAAAGTAGGTAACTCTTATTTTATGGGACACAAAACCCCAAAAGGTGCATTTGGGGTAGTCGTTGAAATTGTGCTGTAGGGCTTTATTTAATTGATTTTGTTCGAATAAGATTGCAAAGCGCGCGGCAAGACAAGAAAGCGACGAATTTCACCCCTCATTGATTTCTGCGGCAATTTCTTCCTTCCTTCCCCTTTCCCCCACCGTCCTCAAAATCACCATCTCCGGCTTCTTGATTTCTTTTATCGACCGGTTCCAGATGAACACCTTTTTCTCCCTCGGAATGTCCACTTCCTGAAGCGCCTTGACAAACAAGTCTTTTGACACGCTCTCCAGTATGATCGCCTCGGTGCGGACTGCCTTGCACGCGCCGTGCCGGTAGACGCGCGTGTCCGCTGCGGTCATGAGATGGAGGATTCGGCCGCGTTGTGCGTCGTACCGATCCTGCAGGCGCTGCACCTCCCGTCTCAGGCGCAACGATTCGTCGATGAGGACGTCGAGTTCGGAGGACATGGGAAACCTCGGTGGAAACGGAGTGTGGGTTTTTGTGCGACGGCTACGATTTTGTCCCGGCAACGATCCGTTCTTTCATAATTTCGGAAAGTCTCGTTTTGTCGAGGCCCGCAAGTTCTGCGGGGGCGATAGGATCGCCGATGACAAGCGTGGCGGTGCCGGGCCTGAACCGGCCGGATCTCTTGGGCAGGATATCGCGCGTGCCGCAGATGGTCACCGGCACGACCGGCACGCCCGCCTCAAACGCGAGCGCAAAGCTGCCGCGCTTGAACTCTCCCACCTCGCCCGTGACACTGCGGGTTCCTTCGGGAAAAAGCACGAGGGAAATGTTCTTGCGCTTGAGCATGGCGATTGCCCGCGTGATGGAGGCGCGCGCGGCCCGCGCGTTTTGGCGGTCGATCCAGATGTGGCCGGCTGCCGCCATGCCCCATCCGAAAAACGGTATGAAGAAGAGCTCCTTTTTCGCGATAAAGCTCAGGGAGTACGGCAGGCCCGCGTGCAGAACCGGAATATCAAAATAGCTCTGGTGGTTGACTATGAACACGTACCGTCCCCTGCCGTCAAGCTTGTCCCCGCCGACGGTCTTCACCCGTATGCCGCACAGGAACAGGAGATGAATGCACCAGAGGCGGGCAACGAACCGTGCCAGCCTGTTGTTGAAAAGAGCGGCGAGCAGGGTGGCCGATCCGTACGCAACGCTGCTGATCACGGCCCACAGCGCCAGTGCAAGGTTATGCAGAAAATTGATTGCGACTGCTACGCCGCGGTCTTGCTCAGCCACACGTTTTCCTTTCCGAGCCGTTTTCGCAGCGTCTCGATTGTCCCTTTGGCCGGGTTCACCGTGACGCTCCGCGCCTTGATGCGGTACTCGTTGTCCTCCTGCGTGCTCACGTGGAGAACGAGACTGCACTCGCCCGGCGCCCGGGCGCATTCGTCGTACAACTCCTTTATAAAGGTTTCTTCGAGACCCTGCGTCTTGAGCCTCACGTGAACGCTCCTGGCAAGTTTTTCCCTGGTTTCCGAAAGAGCAATAACGTTGTCCACCTTGAGCTTGGGCTTCTTGTCCCCTTCCCGCACCGAAACCTGGCCGCGCACCAGTATCATGGCGTCAAGGGCGAGCAGGTGCTTGAACTTCTCGAACGCGTCCCCAAACGCGAGCAGTTCAATGGAACCCTCGAAATCCTCGATCTCAAGAAACGCCATGGGCCGCCCGTCCCGCTGCACGTGGGACTTGAGAACCGTGATGATGCCGCCCACGGTGAGGTTCTGCCCTTCCCGAACCTTTTCCAGCGACTCCAGTTTGAGGGGGATGTCGGTAAAGCCCCGTATTTCGTCCTGAAAACGTTCCAGCGGATGGCCGCTCACGTAAAAATTGAGCACTTCCTTTTCCTTGGCAAGCAATTCGTTGTAGGGCCACGGTTCCACATTGACAAGCGGCGGCTCAGGCGGCGCGCTCTGGGTGGACGCATCCGCACCGCCCGTATCAAACAGACTCGTTTGCCCGCTCGTACGGTCTTTCTGGAACGAGTTGCCGTAATCGATAGCCGCGTCGATGCTGGCGAACAGCTGGGCGCGGGTCCCTTTGAGGCAATCGAGCGCGCCCGCGTAGGCGAGGGATTCGAGGCATTTCTTATTGACAAGGCGTAAATCGACGGAGGCGCACAGTTCGTACAGGCTGTTGAATTTCACTTTCTTCTTCCGCGCCTCGAGAATGGACTCCGCCGCCTTGCCCACGTTCTTGATGGTGCCCAGGCCGAGGCGGATTTTCTTTTCGTCGATGGAACATTCGAATTCGCTCTTATTGAGATCGGGCGGCAGGATGCGCACGCCCATGCGCTCCGCCTCATTCTTGATGGTAAGAACTTCATCCTGATCGGAGAGCACGCTCGACAAATTCGCGGTGAGGAACTCCAGCGGATAATGCGCCTTGAGAAACGCGCACTGGTACGCGACGTGCGCGTATACCGTGGCATGCGCCTTGTTGAACGCGTATTCGGCGAACTTGGCCATGCGGTCGAAAACGTCCTGGGCGATCTTCGCGTCCACCTTCCGCGCGGCGGCGCCTTCCATGAACTTCTTCCGCATGGCCTCCATTTTGTCCGAGTCTTTCTTGCTCATGGCCTTGCGCATCATGTCGGCCTGCCCCAATGTAAAGCCGCCCATCACCTGCGCTATCCGCATTACCTGCTCCTGGTACACGATGACGCCGTACGTGACTTTGAGGATTTCCTCAATGAGCGGGTGCCGGTATTCCACCTTTTCCCTGCCGTGCTTCCGGTGGATGTACACGGGAATTTCCTCCATGGGGCCGGGCCGGTACAGGGCGTTCATGGCAATCAGATCATCCATCCGCTCGGGCTTGAGCTTGCGCAGGTTGTCCTGCATGCCCTGCGATTCGAACTGGAACACGCCTACGGTGTCTCCCCTGCCCAAAAGCGCCAGCGTTTCCTTGTCGCCGTCGGGCAACTTCCACACATCGATGACCGGGCCGCCATTCTCCTGAATCAAGCGGAGCGTATCCTGCAGAATGGTGAGGGTGATGAGGCCCAGAAAGTCCATCTTGATGAGCCCCACTTCCTTGACGTCGTTCATGTCGAATTGCGTCATGACGATATCGGAATCGGGCTGCTTGAACAGGGGGGACCAATTGACGACCGGTCCGGGCGCGATGATCACGCCTCCCGCGTGCATGCCCGCCTGGCGCGTGAGGCCTTCGAGCGCCCGAGCGTGACGGAACAGTTCCGTGTATTTCGGATTGCTTTTGACGGTTGCCGCCAGCTCGCCGTTCGCGGCCAGCGACGTTGCAAGGTCCTTGTCGACCATGCCGGCAAGTTTTCCCGCTTCGGCAACCGAAATGCCCATCACGCGCGCCACATCGCGCACGACCATTTTGCCCTTCATTCGGCCGAAGTTGATGATCTGGCTCACCGCCTCGCGGCCGTAGGTCCGTATGACATACTCGATCACCTTGTGCCGGTCGCGGTCGGCAAAGTCGATGTCCGCGTCGGGCATGTCGATGCGTTCGGGATTGAGGAACCGTTCAAAGAGGAGATCGAAACGGATCGGATCGACGTCGGTGATGCCGATGGAGTATGCAACGAGGCTGCCGGCGGCGGACCCCCGGCACCCGGTCATCACGCCGAGGCGCTTCGCTTCGTTGACAAAATCACGAACAATGAGAAAGTACCCCTCAAACCCCATCTTGCAGATCACCCCGAGTTCGTACGCGAGGCGCTCCTCGATGCCCGGCGTTACATGCGAATACTTGCCCTTGAGGCCCGCCGTGGCCAGGTCGCCAAGATAGTCCGCCTCGGACGCATACCCCTGGGGGACTTTTGTCTTGGGCAGCTGGGCGGGGGATTTTATTTCCACGTTGCAGCGTTCCGCAATGGCAACCGTATTGCTCATCGCCTCCGGAATGTCGGGGAACAAGAGCGCCATTTCGTCGGGAGACTTGAAGTAGATCTGGTCGGAACCGAACCGGTACCGGGACGGATCGTCCATGGTCGTCTGCGTCTGGATGCACAGGAGAATCTCGTGTGAGGCAGCGTCTTCTTTGTTAAGATAGTGCGCGTCGTTGGCCACGATAAACGGGATGCCCATGCGCCGGCCCAGTTTGGAGAGTTCGTCGAACGCAACCAGCTCCTTGTCGATGCCGTGGTTCTGCAATTCGAAATAGAAATTTTCTTTTCCGAAGATCGTAACGTACTCTTCGGCGATTCTCCGGGCCTTTGCAACATCGCCGGCGAGCAGGGCGCGCGGGATGGCGCCCCCGACGCACGCGCTCGTTCCGATGAGCCCCGACGAATGCGTGCGCAACACCTCCATATCGATGCGCGGCTTGTAGTAAAATCCTTCGAGATATCCGATGGTGGAGAGCTGCATGAGGTTCCTGTAGCCCTCGTTGTTGCGGGCCAGCAGGATAAGGTGATGGTAGTTTTCCTCGCCCGTCTTTGTCTTGTCGAGACGCGACTGCGGCGCGACATAGGCCTCAAACCCGATAATCGGCTTGATGCCTTCCTTCAGGCAGGTGTTGTAAAATTCCACCGCGCCGAACATGCCGCCATGGTCGGTGATGGCAAGCGCGGGCATGCCGAATTCCCGTGCGCGGGCAACGAGGTTCTTGATGCGGATCGCGCCGTCGAGAAAACTGTATTCGGTGTGATTGTGCAGATGGACGAAATTACATCGCTTGCTCATGCAGACTCCACCCCGATTCTTGTGATCTTCTTCAGCAGGAATTTCTTCCTAGATTTCTTGAGCCCCGCCTCCGCTTCCAGGAGCGGCTCTTTGGACTTGTGCACGGCAATCGGTTTCACCGTGTGCATCCCGGCCTTGATATGCGGGCTGCCGAGGTACTCGAACGTTGCTCGGTGGCCCATGAGCACCGCGTAATCGAGCACGTGGAACATATCGCTTATATCAAGTTCCTTGAGTTTTTCTCCGTACTTTCCGGCCTTTACAGGGCGCGAGGTTGCCACGCTGTCCGGTTCAAATGAAACCATGGGCATCACCGCCGGCGCATCGTCGGGCTGCACGGCGATAGGCGCCCGCCCGGGTTCGAAGGCGGTTTCGCCCGGGGCGCGCGGATCGAACCCCATGGTCTGTAGAATCCTCCGTACCTCTTCTTCACGGCCGCGACGTATGGAAAAAACGCGGTGGGGCATTTCTTCCGTCACAAGACCCCGCAGCGGCTCGTAGGCCGCTATCTGGCGCGTGGCTTTTTCGTCGAACGAAACCACGGAGGCATTTGTTTTCAAATAAATTCTGGAGAACTCCCGAATCCACTCTTTTACCGTTTCTTCCACGTTGTGCGGCGCCCTCCATGCCGCGAGCCAGTCCGAAAGGACTTTTTCATCGATCCCTTCGCTCAGCGAGTTATTGATAACGTCGCGATGTATTTCACCTTTGTAAACCCTGTCGAAAGACAGGAGCGCGCCCACTTTTGTGAACCAGTACAACTCCTCGGGAAGAACCTCCTGCGACAGGACCGCGGAAAAATCGGGCAGCAGCATCACGCGGCTCGCAGGCAGTCCCCGCAGATGCGAGCCGATGTCCATGCGAGCCGCGGCCGTGAAGGCGAGGTTGCCGCCGGTCCTGCAAACCTCAAGACACCCGCACAACCACAGCACCGTTGCGGCAGCCACGGCGTCCTTTCGTGCAAAATCCGGAAAAGCGCCGGTGGAAAGCCAGGTGCGGCCCGTTCCGCACAACAACTTCTCCATCACGGCCCTGCGCCAGAGCGGCGCGGATGCAAACGCAAAGTCGCGGAAATCGGTGCACCTTTTGTCAAGAGGCTGCAACAGCCACGCGGCCAATTTTCCGGGCACCACCCTGTAGGTCTCGCCAACGACCGCCAAAAGTTCACGAGAGACGGCGTAGGAAAGCAGCAGGGAAACGCACGCCGCCCGAGGGCCGTCGGCCTCACTGTGCCCGGCCCACAGGTCGTGCGAGACATGGAGGAATCTGGCGAGCGCGGTTTCTGCGGCCTTGGAAAATGTACCCTTCTTTGTCTTTTCAAACATTCCGAGCGAGGCAAGGTTCGCGCACATAATCACGTCGGAAAGGCAATGCCAGGGCAGTGCCGCAATGCTGCGCCCGGGCGGCGGCGTCCCGGCGTTTTCAACGAGGGTTTCCGCGCACAGAGTGGCAAGCCGGGGTTCGAACTCCGTAAAACCGTAGTAGCCGGCATTACCGAGCGCATCCCGACCGGCAAAAACAAGGAATGAAGACAGGAGCTCATCGTCGAGCCCGCGCACACCAGGCGCAGGCACTCCCCGCTCTCCGGCAAGATAGACGAGCGCGCACGTAAAGCGCGCGCGCGGCGACAGGAGCTTGAACCTCCCGTGCAGCGATTTCTCCGTTGCAAACTGACGGGCCGCGTCCCTCACCAGCGACGATGAAAGGATCTTCCGTTTCTGGCCGGAATGGTCCAAGAATTGCGCGAGCACAACGTCCGCCGGAAGGAGACCGAGATAGCTTTCGAAGCTGGGAAGGACCATGGTTTCGCCGGAATTTTCTTGTGACAGGTTCGTGTCGGTTACCGGGGCCGGATTTGGAAAATACTTTATAGTGCGTCATTCATGGCCACGGAAACCGGGCGGTGTGCGCCGGCGTGGAACGGCCCGTTTCCCGCGCGCGGCGCAACGCCCGACACCCTCCGTGTTTCGGGGCGCTTGTGCCCGCACGGAACGGCTCGTATTTTTGATGCGATGATCCCCAACGTCTCACCGTCCCGCACCGGCAGGTGTTTGCGCGAATCGTTTGCGTGGGTCGTCGTTGCATCCCTGTCGTGCCACATCTTATTTCTTGCCGGCATCGTCGGCCTTACCGCGGCGGTGTACAGGTCGCGCGAGTACGAACGGCCTCGGACGTTCGATCTTGTCAAGTTGTCACAGGTTTTCGAGGTACCGCCCGAACCGAAATCGGCGGCGCTGCCAAAAATCAAGACCGTAGCGCCGAAGCCTGTTGCGCCTTCGCGGCCGGCAGTCCGGCCGAAGACCGCCGTTGCGGCAGAGGAAAAGACGCCTGTGCCAAGCGAGCAAAAGGCCGCGGCGCAGGCGGAGCCGCCGCCGGCAACCGCAGCGCCCCAGGCGCCCGCTGCCGAAGCGCCGCCCGGTGCGCCGGAGGCGCAGGTCTCCACCGACAAAGTGTACGAAGAAGGAATGGTGGACGAGCCGCCCGTCGCCATAAAAAAGCCGCAGGCGTTTTACCCGCCCTTCGTTGAAGACCAGGGCATACAGGGAACAGTCCGGGCCCAGGTCACCATTGACGAAAAAGGCAATGTCATCGAGATAAAGATCCTGAGTTCGCCGCATGAGCTCCTTACTGACGAGGTCATGAAGGCGGTAAGCCGATGGAAGTACAAGCCTGGCAAGTTCAGGGGAGTGGCGGTCAAGGTGAAAAACAGACCCATTGAGATTCAGTTCAAGCTTGATTAGAGGTCTTTGGCCCGTACGCACCGGACGCCACCGCACGATACTTCGTCTCGCCGGCTTGACATGGAAGTGCACGAAGCCGTATATTCCTAAGTCGGTTACGGTTCGATGGTAGTCCACGCAACACAGCCTCCAGCTGGCCGCAAACCCTCACAATTCTATGCACGAGGCGGGATCGTGTCGATCCTCCGAAAGTCGAACCCCTCCGCTGTTATTACGATTTGTCTTTTGTCCTTTTGGGGTTGCAGTAATAATCCGGCGGCACCGCAGGCGGTTAGCGGTACCTTCACCGATACTGACGGTAACGTTTATCATGAAGTTTCAATAGGAACGCAAGTCTGGATGATGGAGAACCTGAAAACAACCCGATTGAACGATGGTAGTGCAATACCTTTGGTAACGAGTGATAGTGCATGGGCTGCTGATTCAACAACACTGACTCCAGGGTATTGCTGGTACAATGATTCGGCTGTCTATGGAAACACCTATGGTGCACTATACAATTGGTATGCGGTGAACACGGGCAAATTAGCACCGACGGGCTGGCATGTACCGACAGACTCCGAATGGGGCGTGCTCACCGCATACCTTGGCGGAAAAAGTTTAGCTGCGAGACCTCTCAAAGAAGCCGGCACGGCACATTGGGTTTATCCTAATACCGGTGCCACAAATACAACCGGATTTTCCGCGCTTCCGGGTGGTTATCGTAACTACGATGGTTCCTTCAGCTGGGTTGGCTACTACGGTAACTGGTGGTCCTCTACGGGGTACCTTGCTACAACTGCATATTTCTCCGGCATGTACTACGATGATGCGGGTGTTTACTATGACTACGACTTTAGTGTTTGCGGTTTTAGCGTGCGATGTATCAAGAATCCTTGACTATTTCCAATTCCCCCCACGATTTCAAGTAAGATTGTTACAAGAGGAGCCAGGCTCCGCTCCCCTATTATTTGCAAGGTACGTCTCATGGCGCCGGCGCCGTGGCGAAGGCTTTTTCCGAACATGGACTCCCTTGCCGTCCGGCTAATACTTCCCCTCGTCGGATGTGTAATGGACTTCCGGAAAGTCTCCCCGTCACTATCGGGCGCATGTTGACAAAAAAAAGGCATCCTTTCGGATGCCTTTTCCATTCGAACCATGCCGGGCGGAATTACCGCACAAGAAGAACCTGTTTGACAAAGTGTCCGCCATCCACGTCAAGGCGGACGAAGCAAATTCCGTCGCTCTTTGCTTCGCCGTTGCCCATTGTTCCGTTAAGTGCGATCGGGTGCCAACCCGCAACGGCCCTTGAATTCGGTATCCGTTCCAGGATTCTTCCTCTTGCATCAAGAATCTCCACGGAAACAAATGAAGCGCTGCTGATGTAATACCGGACCACGCCGTTTGTCGCCCTTACGTCAAACGTCGGCATGGCGGAAACCGCTGTCGCACGCATGGCAGGACGGAGGGCAATCGGTGTGGCTCCCGGCACCGGAACGACGGTAAACGAGGCGCTGCCCGACCCGAGGCCGGGCGAGGTTGCCGTCACAGTCACCACGCCGGGCGAAAATGTCGAGCGCACCGCCACCTTGATGAGCCCGCCCTCTGCGGCAAGATTGGGATCGAGCGGCGCGTGATAGCCGAGCGGCTGGTTCGCGGTTACATATTGGTTGGCGCCGCCGCGATAGTTGCCGGGCCCGCTCACGCTGAACGTGATGACATTGCTGGCCGTGGGATTGGTGATGCCGTTTGCATCAACCACCTTTGCAAGTATGAGTTTGGCATCCGTGGCATTGGACGTGATCTGGAACGTATCTCCATTCGCCTGCACGGTCGGCGTGTCCGGGATGAGGACGATGTGGTCGGGAGCGCCTGCGGTTTGTTTCTCGTCCGAGCACACGATATTTCCGCCGGCGTCAAGGCCGTTCGCAAGAAGCGTTCCGGCCGCCCAGGTCACGTTGGCCCAGGCTGCGCCGTTCACCGGATCGGGCGTCTTCTTCCCCTGAGAGGTTCCGTTGACAAACACCTCCACGCTGGGGCAGTTGCTGAACGCGTTGACGGTGACCGTCCCCGACCGGTTCCAGTGATTGGCAAGATATACCACCGGCCTGAATGCAAAAGGAGTCCAGGCCGCGGCATACTCCTTGAAAAGCATCTTTGGCAGGCGGTTGAAGTCCATCATGGAGGAGCCGAACGACCTGACTCCCGTGGCAGGCGTGCCGTCCATGAAAGCCTGACACTCACCCGGGGTTTCGGCCATGTACCATTGGCACAGGCCGAAGCAGTTTGCATTCACGCTGGAGCGCCAGTTGTTCATGAATTGCGAGGCGAACGAAATTTCCCCGTTGTAATCCGTCCGCGAGTCGGCGTTGCCCCATGCTTCCGCGCCCCATGCCGGATTGCCGGGACTGCCGTTCTTCATGCCGATCTCGCATCCGGTGACCGTGCACGAAATGAGGTCCTTGGGCCCGAATCCCGCACCGCGGACCGAAATCACACGCGGCGCAAGCGAGTCCCATGTCTGGCAGATGGTCCTGAGCGTATTGCAGAAGCTGGCGACAATGTTGCCGTTGCACACCTCCCACGCAAGGATCGACGGATTGTTCCTGTCGCGAATGACTCCGTCGCGCTGGACCTCCTGCTTGAGAGTCTGCTGGTCCGCGGTTGCCGCGCCGCCAAACAGTCCTTCGCCGTCGCCGCTGGGCTGCATGAGCATCACGCCCGTATTGTCGCATGCGTAGACGAATCCCGGGCTGCATGCGGAATGGCCGGGCCTCCACAGGCGGCCGCCGCACTTCGTGAGAATCACGGCGTCGCGATACTCGATTTCCGGCGGCAGGGCGGTCCCGAGCGCGGGATAGTCGTAGCGGGCCGAAGCGCCGTCCATGTAGTGCTGGTGACCATTGATATACGGGAAATTTGAGTCCCACGTGATGGTGCGAATCCCAAGCGGGCTCGTAAACACGTCGACCGTGGTCCCGCCCACCTGCACGATGTGGTACACGGTGTACATGTACGGCGTGCCGTAGATGCTGGCGTTCGGATACCACAGGTGCGGATTGGTCACGGTGCCTGTCTGGTCGAAAACCGTGCTTTGCCCTGCGTTGACGGTCCCGGAACTGGTCTGGGTCGATACAACCGTATTGGTCGCGTCCACAATCTTGGTTGTCACCGAAACGTTCTGTGCTGCTGCGCCGTCATTGCGGACGTTTGTGAGCATGCGCACCGTTGCCTGTGAACCGTCGGCTGAGATGTTCGTTGTGGCGACATAGGTACCCCACTGGTTGAGCGTCGAATACAGGTTCAAGGGAACATGAACATTGTCGGTGATGTGCATATACACAGGACGGAATATGCCGCCGTCCTCGGACCCAAAACGGAACACCTCCGAAAAACCGGGGTCCTCGTAGAATCCGCCATACTTGCCGACTCGCACGGCCAGCACATTGTCCGCACCTCCGAAGGTGACGTAGGGAGTGACATCCACCGCGAATCCCATGAAGCCGATGACGTGCGTCGCTTGCGCATCCATGGTGACAGCGCTGTTGCCTGGAAGAAAAGTACCGTTGATGTACACCTGACAGCCCACGTGCACTCCCTGGAATTCAACAATGATCTTTCTGGTGGCGTAGGTGTTGTTGAGGGTAAAATGTTTCCTGTACCAGACATTACCTCCGAACATTGAACCGTCGCCGCCGCCGCTTTGCTGGTTGATAAACGTGTCGGTGTCGTTATAGGTGTGCGGAACGCCGATCTGTTTCCACGCGGCATCGTTGAACGCAGGGGCCTGAGCGCCGGTAGGATCTGATTTCACAAACAACCACGGTGTCACCCCCATATTGATGGTCACCCTGTTGCTTGCCTCACCCGTGTAGGTATCAGCACAGCTGCACACGGCCGCCAGCATCGTGACAACCAGTGCCCATCCAAGCATTTTGCTTTTCATGTGCATTCCCTCCCTATGAAGAACTTCTTTCACAAACCGTTTTACATTTGAAGAACCTCGCAGCAAGCTGCGAGGACCGCGACTACGACTGGATGCGACCCTTGGAAGTCCCCTTGTGGGATACACCCCAGTGATCAGCCTGCAACCTTCCATCCCTATGGATTCGAACCCGTTTTGCACGCCCCCTTCCCTTACGTGGTTACAAAACAAGGTCCAACCCGATTCCTGACCCGCAACTATGAGGATCTCTCGCGAATTTTGCCGGTAGCCGTCTGTTTTGGGAATATACGTTTTTTTTTCACTATTGGTCAATTTTGTCAATGCTGGTTCATCCGTTTCACGCGCTGCTTTTTGAAGTACCGGCAAGTCACACGAAAGGCGCCATCCTGCCGGTGTTGCAAAGCACAATCAATATTGATCCGGGACACGATATAACCCTTGGAGGATTGACGGAGGATGTATGTTAGCAGGTACACACCTACGACGTTCAAGTCCTTTAACTTCCCCCAGGAGGACGAGATGTCTTTTGCCAATCCCTCACAGACAAGAACCTTCAAGATAGTGAACGACGGCAATTTTACCGATGATGACATGAAGTGGATCGGGGCATTATCGAATGTCTCCGTTGTGTCGCTGCAGAAAAAGATCATAAGGGTCAGGACTGAATTGGATGATGCAGTGCCGGAAATTGTTGACTCAATCACTAAGCGGTATTGCAACAGCTCAACACCAAAACTCACCCCGCTATTTTGTGTCTTTGTCCAGCCTCCTGTCAAGCACAAGAACTACAGCTAGGTATATACGTGCCTTTCTTTTCGTGATGTTCCTCCCGGTCGATATGCACTGCAGTCTTTGATAATGATGGTCTTGGTGTGTCTAGTGATACGGTTGCAGCGATAGCAGGTCGGGTTGATACTGTTGATTTATTCTTTGTACCGCCATAACGTCGGGCACGTGTGAAGCAGCCCCACTATTTTGGTTCTGGAAGAAAGACTGTGGAATATTGCCGCACAAAATGTAGAATTATAACTGCTATGGGTTTCTAAAGCCCCGTGGAGCAAACAAGAGATGTCTTCCATCGGATTGCCTCAACAATAGTTTGCTGCTTCGTTGACCAAGAGCAAAAACAAAAAATGGAAAAGAAGCATGAAGAAACCGCCACATGCAGCCTCATCATCAGCCAAGGGATCCTTCCACTTCAGCCACTATACATTCGAGGACCTCTCCAACAAAATGAACGCCGCTGTCTCAGTTTTTGAGATGGGGGACAACGGCGTGCCAGGCAGATACCTGGAAGTAAACAATACGCTGTGCCAATGGCTTGGATACACCCGCAAGGAGCTGCTTGATGTTTCGCCTCTCGACATAAGCGAAAAAGTGGACGATGAGGTTACCGGGGGCGTTGCCAATACTTCTGCGCAGAAAGGTTATTCGGTGATGGAACGGACGCTCCTGGCCAAAGACGGCAGGCGGATTCCGGTGGAATCGAACCTTCACTATATCACCTATGCAGGTAAAAAAGCGGTCTTCTCGATTTCCAGGGACATTTTAGAGGGGAAAGTGACCAAGGCAGCCTTGTGCGAAAGCGAAGAAAGATTCTCAAAGGCCTTCCGCGCGAGCCCTATGCCGATGACGATTTCCCGGCTTTCTGACGGAGCATTCATTGACGTCAACGATGAATTTGTTCGTAGCTCCGGATGGACGCGTGCCGAGATATTGGGCCATGCGACGCCAGAATTAAGTCTATAGGGGACCTCTAAAAATTGCCTAATTTGCCCAATTAATGCTTGACAAAGGCTATTTCGTCAATTATTTTAATTCCAGACAACAAACCTGCGAACCCACTACCGTCTGGAGGATATTGCGATGGGACAGATAGGCCTTTTTGACCTTGAGAATCGCCTTTCCGAGCTTTCCGAAATGGGAGACCCTCTTGAAACCATCAATCGGGCCATACGTTGGAAGAGTTTTCGTCCTGTTATTGACAAGGCTTTTCGCAAGGAACGGAAGAGCAACGCCGGTCGTCCACCGTACGATTATATCCTGATGTTCAAGATTCTCGTGTTGCAGACGATGTATGGGCTTTCCGATGCGCAAACCCAGTTTCAGATTCTGGACCGATTGACGTTCAAACGGTTTCTTGAACTCACTTCCGAGGATAGCATTCCCGACGAGAAAACGGTCTGGTTGTTTCGGGAAACGCTGACACAAGCAGGCGTTGTCAAGAAGCTGTTTGACCTGTTCGGTCGTCAGTTGAACGAAGCGGGTTACACTGCCCAGAAAGGCCAAATAATAGATGCGAGTTTTGTCGAGGTACCTCGCCAGAGAAACACGCGGGAGGAGAATAAAGAAATCAAGAACGGGGGCACGCCGCAGGAATGGGAAAAGCACCCTGAGAAACTTCGTCAGAAAGATGTTGATGCGCGATGGACGAAGAAGAACGATCAGACGTTTTTTGGCTACAAGAACCATGCGTCGGTAGACGCGAAGCATAAAATCATTCGAGACTATGCGGCGACATCCGCAGAAGTGCACGACTCCAATATGCTTGAACCTCTCCTTAATCCTGAGAACACGAACGCGGACGTGTTTGCCGACAGCGCGTATCATTCGGAAAAGGCGGAACAAAGGCTTGATTATCTCTGGTACAGAAGCAAAATATGTGTCAAAGGGACTCGTGGCGCACCATTGACGGAAGCACAATTGGCACAGAACCGGAAGAAATCCAAAGTCAGATCGCGTATAGAACATGTGTTTGCTCAAATAGAAATCATGTTTCGTGGCAGGATCAGGTGTATCGGGCGGCTGAGGGCCGCGGCGAAGATAGGACTCCTGAACCTGGTTTACAACATAAAACGCTTTGCATATCTTGAGTGCCACGCCTGAAAAGCGGGACAGGACCGCACAAGGCCCCCAAAGGGACCGAAAAAAGAACAGTTTTGGGCACCTATCAGACAAATAGACGCCCTGACATCGCGAAATAATACTATCTGTCAACATGATCTTGGAATCTACTATTTTACAGAATTTTTAGAGGTCCCCTCTTTTTTGTTGCACCGGTTAAAGTGTCGGGTTTCGAGTCGGGTCATGTCGGGTTTTAAGGGGTATTTCAGGGTATCTGGCCGAAATGCTTTTGAAAAATACAAAAGCCCCGGAAACCCGTGAAATCATAGGTATCCGAGGCTTATTTGCAAAGTACCCCAGACCGGAATTGAACCAGTGACACCAGGTTTAGGAAACCTGTGCTCTATCCAACTGAGCTACTGGGGCATTTAGATTCCGCAGTTTTGAGGCACAGCAGATGCCCGATTTTCAAAAAATAGTTGTTTCCGAGGGGTATTTGCAGCACTATTTGCGGCACTTCTTCTTTCGTCACGGGAGAGGCTCGTCTCAAGCCCGCCCATGCGCAAATTTTTCTATCCTGCAGCTGCAAATGGTATTTATCAACCATGCTCGCACCAGGCAGGTTTCATCCGGCAGCGCTATTTCTGAAACAACTGTTTTCCGCTGCGGCAGCGTTTGCTTTTCTGATGCCGGTATCCAACGCCTCCGCCGACCCCCTCGACATTCCCTCGCTCAAACAATCACTGGAGCCGTTGTCCTTTTCTGCTCCGGTGTCCTGCCCTCAACCTGTCCTCGACTACTTTACCTGTTACGACCTCAACCATGTTTCAACCGCACACTATTTCGGTACGTTCACGTCCGGCAGGTATGTGCTGGCCGCTCATATTTATAAACCGGACAGCAGCCGCGGAACCGTGTTTCTGCTTCACGGGTTCTACGACCACTCGGGCATTCTCAAGAACCTCATTACGCTGTGCCTTTCCGAAAAATATTGCGTGGCAGCGTTCGACCTGCCCGGGCACGGCCTGTCGAACGGCGAGGCCGCTGCCATCGATTCGTTCACCGAGTATGGCGTTGCGCTGGGAGACTTTCTTGCGCTCTGCGAAGGGCATGTCTCACGTCCGTACGCGGCCATCGGCCACAGCACGGGCTGCGCCGTGCTGCTTACACGGCTGTTCTTTATGGGAGAAAACAGGTTTTCCCGCGTGATCCTGCTGGCGCCGCTCGTGCGCAGCGAATATTGGGCGCTTTCGAAGGCCGGCTATGCACTTGTACCAGATGGCAACACCATGCCTCGATGGATGCGAGACGAGTCGCACGACGTTGCTTTTCTCCGGTGGTTCAACCACGATCCGCTGCAGGTGAGGCATTTCCCTGTCCGCTGGGCAAAAGCGCTTTTTGCCTGGGAGGCGCGTATCGACACAGTAGCTCCACAGAATTTCCCAGTATCAATCATCCAGGGCACCGGCGACAACACCGTTGACTGGCGCCACAACATTCCGTTTCTGCAGAAGAAAATCCCCGGGTGCGATGTTCACCTCATACGCGGGGGCAGGCATCAATTGCTTAACGAATCGGAGCCTTGGCGCACCGAATGTCTGGACACGATCAGGAGTATTCTGGTGAGGGGAAAGGGCCGCCGTGAGCCGTGAAATGTGCTATCGTTGTTTCTGGCCCAAGCGTCTTTGCTGGTGCCCATCCATTACTCCAATTGACACTCGCACAAAGATTGTCGTGTTGATGCACCCCAAGGAATACAAACAGGAAAAGGCGGCAACAGGACGCTTCACGCATCTCTGCCTGAAGAACTCCGAAATCCACATGGGCGTATGCTTTGACGACCATCAGCCCGTCCAGGGGCTCATCCGGGACCCTCGTTACTTTCCGGTGCTGCTCTATCCCGGCACAGACGCCGTCGCTCTATCGGACGAAAGTTTTCCCACCATGGTTTCCGGTGACCGGCGGCTGCTGGTATTTCTGCTCGACGCGACCTGGACCCTGGCGAGAAAGATGTTTTCCAGGAGCCGCACGCTGCAGAGCCTTCCCAGGCTCAAGCTCGTACCCCGGGAAAGAAGCCGCTATCTCATAAAGAAACAGCCCCACGACTGGTGTCTTTCCACAATCGAGGCGGCGCACGAATTGATGAAAGCGCTTGAAAAAGCCGGGCTGGACAATTATCCCCGGCCGAGGCAAATGCTTGAACTATTCGCAAGAATGCAGGAGTATCAGATCGCATGTATGAGGAATCCTGCGCTCCAGAACTACCGGCCCGGGGAAGGGCGGAGGTTCACGTAACGTCTCACGCCTTGTGCAAGGGGTCCGTCCGGCTATCCTCCAATGTTGTCATATGCGAAGCAGGTGAACACGGCACGGCGAACGCGTTGGAGCCCGGTGAATATGCAGGGGGGCTTATTCGAAAGCGGCAAGACGCTTACTACGCAATTTCAAATTCGGGCGCGGTTTTTTCCACAAGGGGTATCTCGTGCGCCGCAACATCCTTGACCCGTGAGAGCGGCGGCCCCTCACGAAGCTTGCCGCAAAACTCCCGGAGGTCCGTTTCTTCTCCCTGCGCCTCACATTCCACGGACCGGTCGAAGCTGTTTCTCACCCATCCGGCCAGCCCGAGCGAATCTGCCGCGTCTTTCGCAAAGTAGCGGAAGCCCACGCCCTGGACGCGACCCGTAACGGTGATGGCCAGCCGTTGCATCGCCATGGAACAGTTACTTCCTGGAAAAGAAATTGACGACAAGGGTGATAACGATACTGAGCAGGATGCAGGTTGCAATGGGAAGATAAATCCTTACCCGCCCCGCCCCGAAATGCAAGTCGCCGGGAAGGCGGCCCAGCGGAAATTTGTCTGCGAGCAGAAACAGCACCCCCACGATAATCACAACGGTGCCTGCAATGATGAGAAACCTTCCGACGTCTATCCAGTTCACGCGATTTCTCCTGTTTATTTGTCTTTTGACCCGGTATCTGCGAAGAACCCGATTTTCCGAAATGCCAACTGAAGATTGCTTCGCTTCGCTCGCAATGACGATATCGCGTATACAAATCCCGCTGTCAACCGTCAACTGTCAACTTGAAACAAATTCCCCTGAGGACCGCCATATTTTTTCGAATCCAGGTTGAAATAGGAATATACCCGTTGCGTTACTTCCCTGCCGCGTGGCGTGCGCTTGAGAAACCCGTTCTGGATAAGAAACGGTTCGTACACTTCTTCGATGGTTTCGGGCTCCTCGCCCACCACAACGGCCACGGTGTTGAGCCCCACCGGCCCTCCGCCGTAATGTTCCACAATGGAAAGCAGTATCTTCCTGTCGATTTCGTCAAGGCCTTCGGGGTCTATGCCGAGCATGGAAAGGGTCTTGTTCACCACGTCCCTGTTGACGCTGCCGACGCCCTTCACTTCTGCGACATCGCGGCACCGGCGCAGCAGCCTGTTGACGACGCGCGGCGTGCCCCGCGCCCGGCGGCCGAGCTCGAAAGCGGCGTCTTCGTCGCAGCGTATGCCGAGGATTCCCGCAGACCTTAGCGCGATCCGCTGGAGCTCCCGGGCGCTGTAATACCCGAGGTGGCACACATACCCGAACCGTCCGAGCATGGGCGCGGTAAGCATTCCCTGGCGCGTTGTTGCGCCCACAAGCGTGAAGGGTTTGAGGTTGAGCCGCACCGACTGCGCCGACGGCCCCTCGCCGAGCATGATGTCGAAGACGAAATCCTCCATGGCCGGATAGAGGAACTCCTCGACAACGCGCGACAGCCTGTGGATTTCGTCAATGAAGAGCATGTCGCGCTCTTCGAGATTGGTGAGGTTGGTTGCAAGGTCGCCGGGCCGTTCGAGAACCGGTCCCGATGTAGTGAGGATCTTCACGCCGAGCTCGTTTGCCAGGATCCGGCACAGCGTTGTTTTCCCAAGGCCGGGCGGCCCGGTGAACAGGACGTGGTCGAGCGCCTCGCCGCGGTTCTTGGCTGCTTCAACGAACAGCGCGATGTTTTCCTTCTCTTTTTCCTGACCGATGAAGTCGGAGAACTTCTGCGGGCGCAGCGTGGCATCGCCCGACTCGTCGTCGTCACGCGCTCCGCCGCTCACGATGCGGTCGCTGTCGTTTTGGTTGTTCATGTTCATGAAAAAGGGTTCGAATGTTGGAGCGTTAGAGCGCTCGAGCGTTGATGAGTTGATGGGTTGAAGTGTTCGAGGGTTGGAGGGTTCGAGCGTTGATGAGTTGATGAGTTGATGGGTTGACGGGGCATAACGACTCCCTTTCGTTTATCGGTTCTGCTAACGCACTAACGCATCAACTCTCTAACGCTCCAACCTCTTATATCACCTGCAACGCCTTCTTGATCCATTCCTCAACCGGAGCGCCTTCTTCGATAACGCTTTCCACGCGCGAAAGCGCGGCCTGCACCTGCTTGTCGCCGTAGCCCAGGGAAATCATGGCGTCGAACGCCTGGCTGCGCTCGGCGTTGCCCTTGCCCGAATCGCCGCCCGTGTGCGGCGCCAAGGGTGCATCGACCGAGGCGATGCCGAGCTTTCCCTTGAGTTCCACGATGAGCCGCTGTGCGGTCTTGTCGCCGACTCCCGGGACCTTGCGCAGCCGCGTGGCGTCCCCTTTGTTGACGCACGAGACAAGGTCCTGCGGCGACACGCCCGACAGGATGCTGAGCGCGGTCTTGGGGCCGATGTTGCTGATGGCGATGAGCTGCCGGAACATCTCGCGTTCCGCTTTCGAGGAAAATCCGTACAGCTTCTCCGCGTCTTCCCGGACGTAGTGGTGCGTAAACAGTTTTGCCTGCGCTCCGGGCTGCCCCAGCGCCTCAAATGTTGACAAGGGAATAACGATCTCGTATCCGACGCCGGCCGCCTCTATGATCGCCGCGGCCGGCGTCTTCTCCGAGAGAATACCCTTGACATAATCGAACATCGCGTTATTGCCTCATCGCCCTCAACCGTGCGCGAGCCGCGGCGGCGCGGAAATCGCACAACGCCGCGGCCAGCGCATCGAACGCGTCGGCGGCATGATCGCCCGCGGGCACTCCGAGAAGCATCTTTACCATGTACTCGACCTGGTTCTTGGCCGCGTTGCCGTTGCCCACCACGGTCTTCTTGATTTCCCGGGGCGAGTACTCGGCAACCTCGGCGCCCGATTGCTTGGCGGCCAGAAGCGCCACCCCGCGCGCCTGACCCAAAACGAGCGTGGTGTGAACGTTCTTGGCGTAAAAGGCCTCCTCCACAGAAACCCGCTGGGGGCAGTGCTCGCGGATCTTCTGGGAAAGGCCGTTGTACATGCACAGAAGCCTGTCCGGCATGTCAAGGTTATCGCGGGCGCAGACCACGCCGAAATCGACAAACGCGACGCTGTTTCCCGTCACGCGTATCACGCCGTATCCCGAAACCGATGTGCCCGGATCTATGCCGAAAATGATCATAAGGGCGCCTGCATCAAGCTGTTTTCTTCGTCAACGCGAAACCCGCACTCATTGACGCTCACTGGAAGCATTATTCTTTGGCGTATTTCTCCAGCACTTCTTCGCTGACGTCAAGATTTGAATACACGTGCTGCACATCGTCGAGTTCGTCGAGCTCGTCTATAAGCCGGAGTACCTTGATCGCCTTGTCGCCGTCGAGCTTCACCATGTTGTCGGGCACCTTGGTGAGGTCCGCGCTTGCCGGCGTGACGCCGGCCTTTTCCAGGGCGGCGCGCACGTTTTCGAACGCCTCGATCGACGTGGTGATCTCGAATTCGTCGCCGTCGGACGACATGTCGTCGGCACCGGCGTTCACCACCACTTCCATGAGCGTGTCCTCATCTTTGGCGCTCTTGTCGACTACGATGGTTCCCTGCGGTTTGAACATCCACGAAACGGAGTTCACTGCGGCAAGGTTCCCGCCGCCCATGGTCATGGCGTGCCGGACCTCGGAAACGGTCCGGTTGCGGTTGTCCGACATGCATTCGACAAGCACGGCGATGCCTCCCGGTGCGTATCCTTCGAGCGAAAATTCCTCGTACGAGGCGCCCTCAAGCGTCCCTGTGCCCTTGGCAATGGCGTTGTCGACGTTCTTGGTGGGCATGTTGGCGGCGCGCGCGGCCGCGATGGCCGATCGAAGACGGGGATTGCCTTCTTTGTCTCCCCCGCCCATGCGCGCGGCGATGGTGATTTCACGGATCAGACGGCTGAAGATCTTGCCTCTTGCAGCGTCCGCGTTTCCTTTGGACCTCTTGATCTTGGCCCATTTGGAATGACCAGACATACATCCTCCTTTAGGGTGTTATATCGTTTTTGTCAACTGTTCGAGTTCTATTCTGTTTAAAGCCGACGGGGGACTGCCCAGAAACCGTTCCGCGTTCCGCGCGAACTGCGGCGCGATATCGGTGACGTAGAAACGGCTCTTTTCCCTGCCGCCGCCCTCGTCGGGAGAAAGCCCCGAAAGCGCGAACAGGATGTCGCGCGCTTCGCGCGCGGCCCAGAGCGCGCTGTCGAGCAGCTGGATTCCGCCGCCCACGGCGCTTTGGATCGCTTCCAGGAGCAGCGGGTAATGCGTGCACCCCAGAATGAGGCAGTCTATTCCGACCGCGACAAGATCGGCCAGATATCGCTGCGCGGCCAGCCTCGTGATATCGGAGTCGAGCATGCCTTCCTCGACGAGCGGGACAAACAGGGGGCACGCCTTGGCGTAGATCTTGATGTCCGGGTCGATATCGCGGATCGCTTTTTCGTACGAGCCGGTGCGGATGGTGGCGGCGGTGCCCACCACCCCGATTTTCCTGCGCGAGGTGCGCTTGACGGCGGCGCGAGCGCCCGGCAGTACCACGCCCACCACCGGTAGGTCGTTGATCTCGGCGCGGATGGAGTCGAGCGCCACCGAGGACACGGTGTTGCACGCGACAATGAGCATTTTGACGTCCTGTTCAACCAGAAACCGCGCGTCCTGCATGCCGAACGTCCGGATCGTCTCCTCGGACCGGCCGCCGTACGGGCAGCGTGCCGTGTCGCCCAGGTACACCACGGTCTCCCCGGGCATGCACCGGAACACTTCCCTGGCAACGGTGAGGCCGCCCAGGCCGGAATCGAACATCCCGATGGGACGCGGGTCGCTCATTGGCCTTCCTCGTATTTCTTCTTGAATTTCAGGATCGCGTCGAAAATCCCGGACGCAATTGACTTCTGGGTAACGGCGTCGGCAAGCTCGTGCTCTTCCTGCGAGCTGGAAATGAACCCGACCTCGATGAGCACTGAGGGCATGTAGGTTCCGTTGAGCACCCAGAAATTGGCCTGTCCCACGCCCAGGTGCAAACGCGGGATTTTCGATGCCGACGAGCCGAATGTCTCGGTTATCATGATGGAAAGGTCCTGGCTCTCCCGGAGAAACTCGTTTCCCGCCATGTCAATCAGAATGTCCTGCAGGTTGTCGTACTTGTGCGATTTGTCTTCCAGCTCGATCACCGCGTTTTCGCGCATCGCAACGAGCTTGTCGTCCTCGTTTTTCGCCTGCGACAGAAAATAGACCTTGTACCCCTTGGTGCCGTCTTTCTTCTTTTTGTCTCCCTGGATGCTGTTGGCGTGAATGCTGACGAAGATGTCGGCCTTCTTGTCGTTGGCGAACCGCGTGCGGTCCACCAGCGGAATGAACGTGTCTGTCTCCCGCGTCAGGTACACCGTGAGCTTCGTTTTCTTCTTGATAAGGTCCCGCACCGCAAGCGCGATGCCGAGCACCACATTCTTTTCCTCTATGCCGTCCGGGCCTATGGCGCCCGGGTCCATGCCTCCGTGCCCGGGGTCAACGACAATGGTCTTGACAATCTCCTGCTGCGGCTGCTTCACCCGCGATGTGGTATCGGACGCGCGCGCGGCGCGCGCAACACCCGCGGTGTCGCGGACCGCAGGCTTCGTTTCCGGCGGCGCGGCGGAACGCTCGCGCAGCACCATCGTGGAATCCCGGTCGTTCCAGGCAACCGAATCGCGCGTCACGGCCGACAGAATGCCGGCGCACAATGCGGCCGGCAGAAACAGCATGCCGCCGTCCCGCGCAGGCTCGCACGGGATCTGGCGCAGGGTATCGTTGACAAGGTAAAACGGCATACCCTGGACAAACACGAGCCTGGAACCCTTCTTGGTGCAGGTCAGCTTTTCCGCCGCAAAATCCCATTTCCAGGAGTAGCCGGCGCCCGCAACAACGTCGGTGAGCGACGCGCAGGCCGTTTCCCCGAGGGCCGAAACCGCCAGGGGCTTTTCCGTGCCGGTTATCTCATTTATCAAGCGCGGCTGCGCGCACAGCACGCTCCACGCCGGGGCGACAATCAACGCGAATACGCCCCATACGGCACGAGGGGCGCTCCGGTGTTTCTCCATGGTCATCGTTTTCCGCGGGTTCTCATGACCTGGGCGAGGCGCCTCTTGGATTCCTCGGAGGCGATTTTCTCCCGCTTGTCATATTTTTTTAGGCCACGGCACACGCCGAGTTCCATTTTGACCCATTGTTTATCAAAATATACCTTAAGCGGTATTATCGAAAGATGTTTTCTTTCGACCTCGGAGGTGAGCCGGAGGATCTGGTTTTTATGCAGCAGCAGCTTGCGTTTCCGGTAGGGTTCGGGAACGCTGAACCCCTTCTGCTGATAAGGGCTTATGTGCATATGATGCACGAACATTTCGCCGTTGTCGCAGGTGGCGAAGGTGTCCGCAAGCGATAGCCCGCCCTCCCGCACCGATTTCACCTCAGTGCCGAGAAGCGCCACGCCCGCTTCGATCTTTTCGAGGACCTCGTAATCGTGAAAGGCCTTCTTGTTCTGGGCGATGATTTTTATGGGATTTGTTTCTTCCTGCTTATTCACCTTCATTCGATAGAAAATACTATAATAGAGGGGTTGTTCAAAGGCGGATATGGGTGGTTATAGTAATAGTAGAGCCATAATTTTTTTGGGGGAAGTTTCCCCCTAGCAGGGTGTTGAAATAGTCCTAACAGAAGCGCTCTTGTTGATTTTTTATGAACCTAACTTCAACTTTACATATGTCAGAGAGGTTTTACCTGCCTCGTTCCGAGGCATTTCCCCGGATTCCCAGGCCATTCTCATGCTGCCCCCACCGTTTGCGGCATCAACTTAACCATGCGTATCAAGTTGTACGCTGCGGCAACCACGTAGGCAACAGTCTGGTTGATTCGTATTCCTCTTACCCGAGTTTTCCGCAGGCCACCGACGCTCTTGATCCACCCAAATATCTCTTCAACCCGTTTTCGTTTCCGTTGACTTACGCTGTATCCCTTATGCCGAGTCGTTCTTCCATCCAACCCTTTAAGCGAAGTGTTGGCCTTCTCGGCAATGTGAGGCTTCACGTGCAGGCGTCGCAGGCTCTTGATAAATTCGGTTGCATGATACCCTTTGTCTGCACCCACCGTCTTCATCCGGCGTTTTCCGCGCCTGCGTTCATGCTTTATCAGCTCAAGCGCCATATCCCGTTCCGCTGTCCCCGTCGCTGGCGCAATGGCGATATCAACACACAACCCATTTCGGTTTTCCATCAGCACGTGACCGGAATACGCCAGCTGCGCTCCCGTTCTCTTGTTCTTCCGAGCCAACAGCGCCTCTGGATCGGTCGAACTCTGATGTGTCTCATTGCTTCGCTTCTCATGGTGGAAATCAACCGACGGATTACTCCGATCATCGTCAGTCTTGTTCGCCGATTCCGCGTCTTTTCGCTTGAAGCTCTTCATCGATGCCCAGGCTTCAATCAACGTGCCGTCAACCGTGAAATGCTCATCGGACAACAACTCTTCGGAACGAGCAAGACGCACGATTTCCTGCATCAGCCGGTGCGCAATCTCCTGTTCCATAAGTCGATCTCGGTTCTTCGAAAACACACTATGATCAAACGATGCCGCATCCAGATCCATGTCAAGAAACCATCGGAACAGAATGTTATAGTCCAGCATCTCGCAAAACAACCGGTCCGACCGTATCGAAAACAAAGCCATCAATATCTGTGCTTTCAAAAGCCATTCCGGCGGTATCGAAGGGCGTCCCATCCGGCTGTACATCGCCTCAAAGTCACGAGAAAGGCGGCGCAGCGCTATGTCCGTAAACTGTTTGACACGACGAAGCGGGTGCGTTGCCGGCACTCGGGAATCCGGAGAAACGAAGCTGAACATACCGCCTTGGGCTGGCTGGGAACCTCTCATCAATACTCCTTGGTTCGGGTTCCCCTATAATATAAGGATAAATGTTTACAAAAGGGAGACTTTTTCAACACCCTGCTAGGGCTCAGCCAACCGGCTTGACATAAAGGTAGAACACGATTGAAGCCGGTTGTCTGAACCCATACCCCCTCAGCAGGTGCACCCCAAGCAAGAGCAGTTGCAAGCGTCACCCCCGCTGTGGGGGCACCTGTAAGCAGTTGACAGATTAACAGATAATTGTTGGAAAATGGTTTATTCCGTAAACCTTTGGATTCCAACTTGTGATTAAATCTTTGTTCTCGCGTTAGGGGCGACGGAGGGTGTGCTAAAGCACATTGCCGGCCGACCCGGCCGAAAGGCATAGGGCGGTCCGGCAACGAGGCCGAACGGCCGAGCCTGAAGGAGAACCGACCCCGCGTAGCGGGGGAATGCCCATTTCTTCCCGATATTTGGAAAGGAGAACTTATAATGTCAGATTGCATCTTTTGCAAAATCGCTTCAGGCCAGATTCCATCAAGTAAAGTTTACGAAGACGAGCATGCGCTCATCTTCAAGGACATCAATCCTGTAGCGCCCACGCACCTTGTGGCGATCCCCAAGGAGCATTTCCCAACCATTCAGGATGTGCCCGAGCAGAAATCCGACGTGCTCAAAAAGATGTTTGAGGCGGTGGGAAAAATGGTGAAGCAGCAGAACCTCTCGGCAGGAGGCTACCGCCTCGTGATCAACTCCGGCGAACACGCGGGCCAGCTCGTTCCACACCTGCATGCGCACATCCTTGCGGGCCGCGACCTCACCTGGCCGCCCGGATAGACCGTTTCCCGACAGCGGACTTTCTCGTAATCCTCCGCGGGCCAGCCCCCTTGCGCGAGCGCATCAGGAAAAAAGGGCATATCCCCGACGACGACGCCCTCATTCCTTGTCTTTTCATTGAATCGCAAAAGCCTGCTTCGCAATCCCCATTTCGGGTACGGCGACAACATGCACGCCTGCGCCCAATCCTTGGAGGATAATTTTGTCTTCTCCCGGGCGGACCTTTGCACTCCGCGCCACGCGGCCGCGCGTGTCAAGAACCAGTACGCGCACTTCGTGAAGGGCGGGCCGGCCGAGCTGCAATCGGATGCCCCCTTTGCACACCGAGAACAGAACAGGACTCGCAGAAACCGTTGACGGCCTGACCGTCCCCGAGGAGGTCCCGGCGGGAATGAACTGGAAACTGCGGACAATGATGTCGACCGGCAGGCCGTTGCCCGGCGCGCCGCCGCATCCGTTGCACAACCACAGGTTCATGCCGAGCGGCATGGCCCGCTGGGGAATATTGACCGACGGGTCAGGAGGAGCATAGATCCAACTCTTGAAAAGCCCGGTGCTGTCTCCCGCCGCCTCGAAGCCTTCCTGGCTTGTAAATGCAATGCCCGTGCTTGTCCACACGAAACACGATGTGGTATAGGTGCCGTTCAGTGAGAAATTGAACGTGGTCTCCCCCACCGTTGAGCCGGAATTCGGGTAGATCGTCCAGTTGCCGTCCGGCCAGGCGGCATTTCCCCACCGGGCATATTCAATATCGATTTCGTTGGTACCGTCCACGCCGATGCCGCCTTCCGGCCCGTAGGGGAACAGACCCAGAACAACGTTCTTGTCCAGTTTGTCAACCTGGCCGTCTATCTGCCAGCGGTAGGCGCCAAAACCCATGTTGTCGATGGAAAACATTTCCGCGCACGTCCACGCGCTGCCCGATTTTGTGATCTTGAGGTGCAAAAAACCGTCGGTGTCCACGGCAATATTTTCGGCGGCGCCTGTATTGCCGCCCGCCATGCCGCCCGTTGTCACGTTCCACGTGTGTCCTGCCCAGGCGATGGTAGCTGCCAGGGGAGGTACGGCGGTGACCGGCAAGGCGATAAGAAACGATGACGCGACGGCAAGCGTGCCAAACCGGGAATTCCGGCGAATTGAATTGAAGAACCTCGCAGCAAGCTGCGAGGACCGCGAATACGGCTGGATGTACACAGCAGTGAGCAGCCCGCAATCTTCCATCCCTGCAGCCTGCGATGCACTCGCCCTGGGATTCATTGTCCTCCCAATCCTTATTACGCGCAAACCTGTTCGATGCGGTAAATTGCATCAATCAACCACCAAACCGCGGGCTGCTATGACCCGCGTTTGGCGGTCGCCGCCTGCCTCGTCTGCTGCAGAAACAGCGCCCGTATCTGCAGCAGCTCCGTGTCGTACCGTCCGTCCTTGAAATCCGGGAACGACCATTCGAACGGCTGATATTTCCCCGCCTTGTACCGGCCCGCAAGGTCGGCATATATTCCTCTGTCAAGATAGATCTTCTGCCCCGCCTCTTTTGCGGAGGCCAGCACCACCTTGTTGTGGTCAAGATACCCGGCGTCGCAATTGACGATTCTCCTGCCGCCGATTCTCAGCGAATCCTCAATCGCGTTGCAAGCAAGCTTCATGTCCACCAGCAGTCCGGGACCGGCAAGCTTTTCAAACGCAAGCAGGCGGCGGAACAGGGGCGCGCCCATTTCCGGCCCGTAGTATGCGGTGACGTCGAACGGGTGGTCGGTTCCCTCAAAGTCAACAGCCCCCCATTGTCCCACGAAAAGCGGGCGCGCCCGGTTGAGGGATTCGGCTTCCCGGAACAGGACCGCGATGAAGTACTTAACGGCCGGCGGCGGCTGTGTTGACGCCATAGTTGACAATCTCCAATGCCCGGGCGACAATCGCCGGGTCCATGCCGGACGAGGAGGCGATGAATTCCATCTGTTTGTCCGGCGTGAGGACGGTCCGGACGGTGCGCTGCGCATTCCGGATTGCAAGCACGTTTCCCTGCAGGTACTGATGGCAGCCGTCCTTCACATGCGTGAGCACCGGATAGGTCATCATTTCAAACGCGAACGAGCGTTCCCATGCGTTGCCGAACGCGGCGTCGCTCACCGGCTCCACCTTGAAGGTGAGGCGCAGCTTGCGGTTACCCTTGACGCTGGTGAACAGTTCCAGGCGCGCGCCGCCGGAAACGGGCCGCAATTCGATGCGGTTGTACCCGGTGTCGAAAAACACGGGCCGCTCCCGGGGAACCGCGATAGGCGCAAACAGGAGGAAGCCGGGATCGAGAAGCAGGATGCCGCCCCCGGGCCGGACCATGATGATCCCGCAGTGCGTGTCTGCGCCGTAATGGCGGTCCGCGAGAATGGGGTATGCCTCGATTCCGAGACTGTCGAGCACCGCCACCACGGCCGCGGTGAGGGAAAAACACGTGCCGCCGGTCCCCCATTTCAGATAATCCCCTATCACCTCGTCCGGATGCCGCATCGCCGACGCGGCGCTTACCACCGAGTCCGCCTTGAGAATCTTGGTGAGGTTCTCATACGGGACCTGTCTGAACGCATTTGCTATCTTGTCAATTAAAACGTCCTGATGAGACCGGGGGTCGATTGCGAACACGCCGAGAAACCGCGGCAGAAGGCCGCTATCGCGCACGCGAAGCCACGGCGCGTCGTGAACGCGTTTGCTTGCGGGTTGGGTATGCACGATCATGCCATAAAAATAATACGAAATGGCAATGGCCGGCGGAAACAAACGGTGCGCACGGCCTTTGGGGGATGGATACCATCGCTTTTGTGATTGCACGGTTGGCCGCAATGGCTTTGTTGTCCGGAAAATGTATTTTGTCGTTACCCCAGAACTCCCCTCAACCGGAGATTTCGCAGCAATGGCAGCGCCACTAGACAACGCAGATGAGCGATTTTTTCTCGGCCTCCCGGAGATGGACGAGCAGCACACGTACCTGTACGGCCTGTTCGACCGCCTCGAACGGTCTGATAAAGTGACAAACACACAAAGCACGGCCCTGCTTCTTGCCGAAATAGAACGTTACCTCCTTTTCCATTTCGAAAGCGAGGAGCAGCTCATGCGGCGCTACGGGTTCGCCGGCTTTGCCCAGCACCAGTCCGATCACGAAACAGCCGGGGCCAAACTAATCCGGTTTATGGACGATTTCAACAGCGGGTGTCTCAATCCGGCAGCCTTGCGTATTTTTCTGACCGGATGGCTCATGGAGCACTCGAGGATAAGCGATTCGGCTTATGCGGCATGGGTGAAGGAATGCAGGAAGAAAGTGTATGATTCCGGTTTGCTGAGCCGGTGAAGCAATATCAAAATAATAGTATGGATTGCTAAGCGGGTGCAGCGAATATCAAGATAATATTCTTGTGTGCTGAGCGTGTGCGGCGATCCAAAGTTAATGCGATTTTGGCTTGCTGAGCCGGTGCGGCGTGGATGTACCCTCGGCAAGCCCGTACCATCGTTGCGCGCACCGAAGCGGCACCCGGTTAATAAATGCTCAACTACTCACAGGCATAGCCATCGATTCAACTCTTCAACTTCTCAACTTATCAACACAGGGTTGCTTCATTGGCCTTTACAGCGACATTTCGTGGGTGCCCCACAGCCAAGGATTGGATTCCAACAACTGCTCCCGCTATGGGTGCACCCGGCTCAGCCATCCAAATGTATTTGATTATTTATATTTCCTGCTCAGCCATCCAGATGAATTTGAATTGCCTTTACATATTGTTGCGCGCATTGTTGCGCTCACCCTTGAGCCGGGGCAAAAACCCGCAACTACAAAAGAACATTTCAAGATACACTTACCTTCAAAATCACTGTAACTTGTTGTTTTTAAAAGAAACGATGTAAACAAAAGGTGTACGCATAGTATTTTTACCAAGTATGTGTCGGGTGTTTTTGCGGTATATTAAATCGTGGGCACGTGCGTAGTTTACGAAGGAATTCCACTGTTTATGAAATCAGTCTTTGAATATATCGACTATCGCCGGTTTCTTAAGGACTTCTACGACGACGCGAAGAAGACCAGGAAATACTTTTCGTACCGGTTCTTTGCGTTGCGCGCGGGGGTCAACGCTCCCATTCTTCTCAAGATGGTCATTGACGGTAAAAGAAACTTGAGCCCTAAGACAATCGACAAGTTCATTCAAGGCGTCGGCCTGAAAGAGAAGGAAGCGGTGTTCTTCCGCAATCTGGTCCATTTCAACCAGGCAAAATCATCGCTTGAAAAACAGGAATATTACCGGGTGCTCAAGTCCATGTCCGACCAGGTGTCCCAGCACGTCATGGACGATGATCATTTCGATTATTACGATAAATGGTATGTGAGCGCCATCCGTGAGGGGATCTGCCAGCACGATTACAACGACAACTGGGACCTGGTGGCAAAAAGCGTTCATCCGGAAATATCCCCCGACGATGCGCAGAAGACCGTGGCGTGGCTTTGTGCCCATGATCTCCTCAAAAAACAGAAGAACGGCAGATACGAGCAAACACACACGGCAATCACCACGCGTTCCGAAGTAAAGTCGATGGTCGTCAGAAATTTCAACCGTGTCATGATACGCCTTGCCGAACGGTCGCTGGATAACGTGCCGGTGCAGGAACGGTATGCGTCCGGGATTACCATCGGGTGCACGAAGGAAGCCTATGACATGGTCGTGGCGGAGATGGAAGGATTCCGGGATCGTGTCGTCAAAATCGTCGACTCTCTTGACACAAGCGACAGCGTGTATCAGCTGAACATGCAGTTGTTTCCCTTGATGCGTTCGCCGCGGACCAAGGACAACCGCTCATCATGAAACAAATACTTCTTGCCGTTCTGGCGGCAGTCCAGTTGCTTTTTCTTGAATGCGGCACCGAACCCACCATGGCGGCTGGTTCAAGCGCAACCGGCAATGCCAAAGTTTCCGGCATCGTCGGTGACGGTCAGGGAAACCCTGCGGCAGGGGTGACTTTGTATTTGCGTACTTTTACGATTACCCCGCGGGGCGACAGCATTATTGAGAATAGAAGCGCCAAGACAGGTGCAGGCGGGTCGTATGGATTCGACAGCGTCGCGGCAGGAAATTACGCGCTCTATTGCAACGATTCGGCCAACGCACGGTCCGCAATCCTCCAGAAAATCCTTCTTGCAGGCGACTCGGAATCCGTGATTGCCAATCTTGTCGTCAATCACGACGCTGTTGTAAAGGGAAGAATTGTCGATTCAACCAAGTCCGATTTGCAGAACATGCGGATCGTGGTTCCGGGCATGGGAATTGTCTTCTATCCCGACAGCCAGGGAAATTACGCTTTGCCTGGTGCGCCGCGTTCGGCGTACGACATCGCCTTTATCAGCGGCTCCTGCGCCGATTTTCTCCACGTCGACCTGTCGGCCGATCCCGGCGATACTGTTTTTGTCAATGACGTGATGTTTGCAAAAACGGTTTCGGGGTCGCAGGGCGTTGAGAATTATTATCCCAGTTCGCTCACCGGTTCTTTTACCGTTGTTCCGGTCGAAGTGCAGGCCCAGGCGCTTCTGTTCGACGATTTCGAAAGCCCTCTTGTCGGCGGAATAGCGCGCAACGACATCTACAACACGCTGCCGTCGCCGGGCGGCGCCGGAAGCGGTCAGTGGGTGGTGCGGCCCAACGCCAACGGTCACGTGATTACTCCTGCCGTTTTTCCGGATGATTTCGACAGTTGCATCATCGCCGACGGCGCATTTCACGGAAAATCCATGAGGATTTTCATCTATTTCAACCAAGGGCAACCTCCCACCGGCGGCATCGGCGTTGACATTTGCACGCCGCGCGTGTACTACGACCTCTCCAAAATGACCGAATTCAGCTTTTATGCAAAAGGCTCGGGACGACACCGGGTGGTGTTTCACACCGACACGGTGGAATACGGCGAGGGAGAATTCATTTACGAATTCACCCTACCGCCGGAGTGGCAGAGGATTTCGATAAAGAATACCGACCTGGCGCCGAGCCCGGGTTCCCAGACCGCGGCGCGCGGCGTCACGTGGCAGAGCGCGTCGCGCGGCGTGACCTCACTATCCTTCTTTGCGTTGACAAACGACACGTTGTATATGGACGACATGTATATGTTCGGCATTACCGCGGCAGATATGGTTGTGACATCGCCGGGGAATCAGATGCCCTAGCAGAGTTGCAAGCAATACCTGTGAAAGAGGGTGCGCTGCCAGCATGGCGACGCACCCTATTCTATTTGCGAATTTCAAATCCTGAACGGTTTGGCGGCTATGTGAACATTGTGTTACAATTAATCATTGTTATTGTTCGTAACTCATTATAAATAGCCATTATTATGTAAACATAAAGTGTACGATATTCTGACATGGCCAGGGATTTTTTGGCCCCAAAGAGGTAATTTATAGAGCGAAGGAAGATGGCCAATTACCTGTCAGCACAAGGGAGGCAAGGAAATGTCTGTTTTACGTTTAGTGAATAGTTTGACGGCAGCAGTTGTCGGAATTGCGCTGGCATGGTGCGGGTCGGCCACGTGCGCCGATACGGTGCAGGTCAATGTCACATCGCTTCTTGATGCCAGGGCAGTAACAACATTTTCGAACGGAAAGTTGTATACCTGGTCAAAAGGAATAGACGGAAATGGCGGCAGTGACGGGTATATCACCCATTCGGCTGCCGTGTTTCTCGGCCGTACCGACGTGCTTACCCTGCCCGACAGTGCTCTGTTTCCAGCCAACGCAAATCATCCTGCGATGATTTTGAATTACTCCAATTCCGACAGCACCGGATTTCAAACACACTATCTTGGAGCTTCGTCCGGCAGCTATTCGGGAATAGACTCCGTCACTTTTTCCGTGCCGCAGGGAAACTATTCAAACGTGTACATAGCCTTGACCAGTTCGGAAGGATCCACTTCCCTTGACGTTGTCGTAACCTATACCGATGGACCGGTTACGGACAGTTTCATCTGTCCGGATTATGCACAAGCGCTCACTCCCAACTTCTTCTTCGTTGATTCCAATCTTGCCAAGTGGACCCCTCAGAATACGGTGAATGAGGCTTCCGGTCACAACATTGACGGGCTGAATCTTGCTACAAATCCGGCAAGAAATCTCACAAGCGTCAAACTTATCAAGAGAACCGCCGGAAGTTATCTCGTGTTCTGGGGCGCAACAGGAGTTGAAAGTTCAACCGTTGCTGCTCAGCCCTGCGTCCGTCCCGCTTCTACCGGCGCGCTCGGCTCCGTGCGCTGCGTAGCCAATCGCAACACCGGCATGCAGTTTGTCAATCTTCCGGCCGCGACACAGATCACCGTGTATTCGGCAGCCGGAAAATCGGTTGCTCGTACGGTCTCGGCAAACGGCGGATCGGTTGCCTTCGACAGCGGCATTGCCAACAGCGGTGCGGTTGCGACCGGTGTTTATTTCTGCGAACTGCGTTGCGGGAATGCGGTGAGGACCATGCGCCTTGTCGATGCGAAATAATTGTTCGGAACCGGAACAGGAACGTTCACAGCCTCGATGGAAAGCCCCTGTTCGCGTTCTAAACTCTGGAGGGGTAACGTATGCATCTTTATCACAAAGCAACCATTGCTGCACTGGGAGCGGTTTTGGTATCCGGGCTGTGTTTTTCCGCGATACCGCCCAATTATTCGGCTGTGCCGTTTCGCAATGTGATTCAGCAGATTCCCGGAAGATTTTTTCCCTGGCGATATGATTCGGCCACAGCCGGAGGTATTTCCTGGTTAAATCCCGGGACTGATACGATGTCCGGCGATTATTATCAATACGACGGCCGCACGACAGGGGGCCGCGAGGATCGAATCATGAACAGGATACTCAATCCCGCCTGGGATGTATACGGAGATTCGGCTTTCCAAAATCCGCCGGATTCCGCCGACACCGTTGCCAATCCGGTGTCCGATACGACCCTGATCTATAAGGACATGAACGCCACAAAAGACGGGATATACATCGGCTATGTCGAGCCACGTGAATGGGTGAAATCAACGGTGAATGTCGCCACTGCAGGGCTTTACCAAATAGACCTCATGGTGACTGGGCGCACCACCACTCCTATGATTATGATCGCTGCTTTGAACGGGACGGATTCCGTCTCAACGGGCACAATCACTTTTAGGAGTACGGGGTTTTATCATTGGTACCAGGATGAGAAAAACATGGCGACTATTCGTCTGCAAAAGGGAATTCAGTTGATTCGAACCGAAATTACGGGCAATCCCCCGTTTAATATTTGGTTTTTCAGATTTACGCTTATCGACAGTTCCACAGGTGTGGCCCCAGCATCCTACGAGCGGGATGCATGGTGGGGAGAGGTCGGCGCGATCATTCTTCACAACGGGAGCATACAGTTGTCTTTTTCGGCGGCCAGCGACAATCCCGTTACGGTGACCATGTATAGCGCCACAGGAAGAGAATATGGTTCGGAAGTTCTCGCGTCTGTCCACAGCGGCATGAACACCGTCTGCTGTCGAACGCGGCCGGCACCAGGAGTGGTGTTTGTCCGCTTGAAACAAGGTGATGATGTCCTTGTTACAAAGGCGGCCGTTACCGGTGGAAAAAGGTAATCCTTATTGTGTGAGGTGGCATGGCGCGTCACGCGGTGTTACTTCTATAACGTTCTTCGATGTGCGATTTTCCCATCATGGAAGGCTTACCTGAAAAGTGAACACAATATTGTAATGCGCAAATAGGTTAGTAAGTAACTCTTTTAAAATCAATATAATGATGTAAACAAAAAGTGTACGATATTTCCAGCCGCATCTGGTTTTTTCGACTAAAAGCGGTAAATTTACAGCGGGAAGGAAAAGGGTGAAACCTGAAGGGTTGCTTTGTTCACTGGAAAAAGTGGCGGAAAAATGGGTACAAGGAAGAAAGAATGATCCGGGATGCGATGGCGCGGCATGGGACCATTTGTCTTCTCCCGCACAAGGCATCTTTGGAGGAGTGTTTCACTTGCGAAAACAGCATGTTGATTTTCTGGTTCAACACCCGGGACCGGTCAACACATCTTATTTCGGAAAAGATTGAACAAGAAACATCGGTCCTGTTTGAATAAATCTGCGGCAATCGCTGTTGGTTGACGGATTTGATCGTTAAGTGTGTAATCAATCGTACTGGAATCGTCATAAATTTGCCAAAAGGGGGAAATGCGATGAAAGCAAATAATCGGTTAAGCACTTTTTTCATTTTGATGGCAGGTATGTTTTGCCTATCGCAGGCCCAGGCGATTTCCATCACGGGAACGGTCAAAGACGCCGGCGGCAACGCCATCGCCGGCGCAACGGTACGTCTTGTAGTGGCCGGTATCACGACCTCAACAGACACTAGCGGCGCCTATAGCCTCGGTTCCACGCAGAACCTCCATGCATTGCTCACGCCGTCCTTTGCCGCCGAGCCGATCATCCAGGGGCTGTCTCTTTCGTTTGCCATTACAAAAGCGCAGCCGGTCCGGATACAACTGTACGACCTGACCGGCAGGCTGGTTGCCGATCTTGTCAATACGTTGCTCGCACCGGGTGAATACCGGCTACCGCTTGTGAACCAGAATCTCCCGGCAAAAATGTATGTTGTAAAGGCGCGGATCGGCGCCGTCACCACCACGCACACGCTGAGCTATGTCAATAAATATCCAGGCGTGCAGGGCGGCCTGGTGGTGTGCGTCCACGGCTATGGCGCGGCATCCGCGTCTGCAAAGCGCACAGCCGTGGCGGATACCCTTATCGCAACCGCATCAGGGTACGCGGAAGGCCTGAGTCCGATAAGCTCGTATTCCGGCGTCTATAATTTTGTCCTGCAAAAAGCTCCCTTTGGCATAACCTATCCCGCGGACGGGGCGAATGTTTACAAGTCTCCAGGCGGCACCATAATCTTTCAGTGGACCGGCATGCCCGGCGCAACGGGTTATGCCATAATGGTTGACGGAAATAAAGTGGCCGACAGCATTCCCGCAAATGTTACCTTCGGCGAAGTCGTTGTCACGACCATTGCGGCAACGCCGCAGGGCACTTCTCACACGTGGAATGTTGTCGCCCATTCTGCAACGGGCGACAAGGCAAGCAGCTCCGGAAGCTTTGCAATTGCGGAGGCCATAGACGGCACCACGGGAGCGCCTCTGGGCGGCGCTGGTTCGGGCGCGGTGAAATTCTGCCCATGGAAAGGCCAATTCGCGTTTCAGTCCCAGACCCCGGCTGGCCAGGTTGATTATGTTCAGCAACCGAATTGGAAATTTTCGCTCTACACCAAAAGCGGTTCGACGGTCGCGACTCAGGCTACTTTGATCGCGGCACAGCGCATGTATGGTGGTACTAGCCGTTATGACGATGACGCCATCTTCCCTGTCGAATATGCAAATTTTGGTCAGACAAACAACGTGTCGGTAACGCTTACCGCATGCGCACCATTTAACCTTTCAGACCAGTATACAATGACATGGCCCGTTGTGTTGTATCACATGACGTTGCGCAACATGAAAAACGACTCGGTTGATGCGGCCTGCGCATTCCAGATTTCCACCGGCAACACGCCCACGCTCGTTTCCGGAAAAGGCTTTACCGCAGAGGGCGGGTCGCCGTCAATGGCGGTGTTTGTTAAAAGCAGTGATCCCGCGGCTGTCGTTACCGTTGGAAACGACGGCGGCTTTCTCACATCCGGCGCGCTTAACAATACACTGTCCGGTACGACCAACATGGTCGCGTCGAAAGTCAAGCTTGGCCCCGGCGACCAAAAGGAAATCGAATTTGTCCTTTCGTGGTACCAGTCCAACGATCCGACCGGTTACTATTACGAAAATCTGGGTACAAGTGCGCAAGCCTTTGCCCAGAACGGTCTTGACAGTTTCGCCGTCATGGAATCGAACGCTACGCAATTCGTGCAGCGCTTCCGCGCATCCAATGTTCCCGACTGGATCGTGAACACCACGCTGGATCAGACTACCTGGACGAACAGCAGCATCTATACAAAAGACGGCCGCTATAGCGAATGGGAAGGCGTGTACACATGGTTCGGCCAGATGGACCAGGGGTGGCATGCTTTCGGTTCCGAGATATGGCGCATCAGCGGCCCGATGTTTTCCTGGCCCAAGGCTGCCGAAATGGAATTCTGGGGAAGCACCGAGATGGTTGGCGGCGACAACGACGGACAGATTTCCCACGATTTTACCGGGACCCCGACCGACCACAAAACCGTTGAGTGGGGTAATCCCGGCTATCATGGCTGGGGTGGTCCCAATTGGGTGGACCTCGATTGCGGATTCCTCTTCGGCGTTTACGAATCGTTTGTCGCAACCGGTAACAAGACGCGTATGGACGCCTACTGGTCGTATTTTCAGCGAACCGCGCAACGGCTGTACAGAATGGCCACCGTCGACTTCGGTAACACAACGTATCCCTTTACCGTTTCGAATACCGGGGCAACCTACGACAAGGGTCCGATGAACCACGATCTTTACAACTCCGGACTAGCCCTTACGGCGTTCAAGATCATTGCCGAAATGGCCGGAGTTTACGGCGACGTCGGGATGCAGGACAGCTTTACAACCGCATACAACACCGGTATCGCCTCCTTTAGAGCGCGGTTCCTGGCCAATCCGTCGATGGGCACAAACGAGGAGCCGACGTTTGCCGGGCTGGCAATGTCTTTGTACTTTCATAAAGACCAGATGTTTGCCGACGCCGATATCAACAATACTATATCGTACTTGGACGGATTCTTTAATCCACTCTCCAATGGCATGGCGGCTGCGTCCAACGACGGTGAAAATGAAGGATGGGTTCCGTACCTATTGGGTCACCTTGGCCTCGCATACTTGAACACCAACCATGTTAACGAATGGCGGGCGTTTCAAAAGGATTTTTACAACAGGTATTTCGAAAACCGTAGCAGGGTTTTCAACGGCAATATTTACCTGTGTTACGAAGGACTCGGCAACAATTACGCTTCCGGCGATTGGAGCGGCAACACTTTTTACGTAAGCTTGCCGGTAGTATGGCGGAGTTACTATTCCCTTATCGGTTTCTGGTTCAATGCATACACAAACGAATTGTATGTGGAGCCTAAACTTCCGTCCACGACCGACAAGTGGGACGTGTCGATGAATCACGTGCTCAAAAACGCATTTTTCTGCACGCCCGCAAATGGCGGAAATTACGGCACCATTTCCTACACTGAAAGCGGGACCACGTACGAGAAACAGAACATAACGGTTCGTTTCGATAAACCGCAAAAGGTCTCGGCAATTTACATTTCGGATAGATTCCCGGCTGGTTCGACCACGATTGGCGTTACGGTCAACGGGGCAGCCGCGACGTTTACCCGCGTCGGAAGCGGTTCGTTCGATCATCGCGTCAAGATAAACTGGTCCGGCACGGTTGATTCAACCGGCGTTCTTATCGGTGCCAGCGACTAGGGATTCAACCTTTTTCCGTGACGGTTCTATAGGTGGTGATGGATGTACGGGCCGGTGTACGGGCGCTCATGTGAGCGCCCCTTTTCATTACCTGCTGACTTCCATATCCATGAGTGTCCTCATTTTTAAAAGAGCGATATTTTTATGGACAGGATGCGCGACAAAACCTATGCAGGGCTGACGCAGGTTGCGGTTGCCTCATACGTTGTTTTCATTTATCTCTTTTTCGCTGTTTTCAACAAGTTTCATCTCATCTACCAGGAACAAGCCCAATTATTTCTTTTCGATTGGAACTACTTCTTCGGTTTTCTTGCCAAGCCGGGCGGGTTGATTTCCTATTTCGGCGCGTTCTGCACCCAGTTTTTCGCTGTATCATGGCTGGCCGCGCTTCTCGTCACCGGCGCGGTGCTGGCGATTTACGCTCTTGTCAAATTAGTCGTTAGGAGCATCGGGCTGCATTCCGCTGTATGGGCCTTGGTTCCGGCCGTGCTTATCGTTGCATTGCAAAGCAGCGCGACCTATCCGCTCGGCAATACGCTGGGATTTCTAATCGCGCTCGCCTTCATAGCGGCATATATGCGCATCAAACCGATAAAAATACGGGTTGGATTCGGTATCGTCGGATTGGTCCTGCTCCATTTCGCGTGCGGTGGTTATTCGCTGGTTTCTGCTTCGGCATGTTTCATGCACGAACTCCTGTTTCGGCGAAGTAAATTCCGCTTTGTCATTGCGGGGGCGTATGCGGTTCTGGCCGCGTGCGTTCCGTATTTCGCGGGGCGGAATTTCTATGCTGTTGGTTTTGCCGGCTCCTGGACAAACCCCATTCCTTCGGTCCTACCTGTTCCATTGGGATTTGAATTGTTTTTCGCACTTGCCTATGTCCCGTTTCTTATGGCGGTAGCGGCGATCCGCGAGGCATTTCCGGCAAAAGTGAAAGTACCGGCGCATTCCGGAACCGGGAAAAATGGAATACTAAAGGCGATTTTATCTGCGGTGATACTTGTCGGCTTGCCGGCAGCCGCCTATGATTACAAATCCGAGTGTATTCTCGGAATGGATCATTATGCCCAAACCAAAAAATGGGACCGCGTATTGACATTTGCGAAATTATATCCAGGTGTCAACCGTCTGGTGACCTATTACGCTAATCTGGCATTATCCAAGACCGGACGGCTTGGCGATGAGATGTTTGCGTATCCCCAGAATGGAACCGCGGGCCTGTTTCTCCCGTGCGATGCGGTTCCCCAAAACCTTTTTTTCGGGGGAGATCTTCCCTATCACCTGAGCTTTGTCAGCGCGGCATACCGTTTCGCGTTCGAATCGATGGTGGTAAACGGTCCAACTCCGCGCTCGCTCAAAAGGCTGACGATCACCTGTCTCATAAACGGCGATTACCCCCAGGCTCAAAAATATCTGGCTGTGTTGAGCCTGTAGAAAAACCTGGATTTGCCGCCGTCTCTTGGTTTGTTGAAAAACTAGGTTGTACCAGTCCGCAAAATCAAGATGATTTAAAACGAAACAATGAAACAGGTTGAAAATGAAGTCGAATCAGCTTTTTTCATCCACACGGACTATTCTCCCAGGTTAAACCGCCCACTGAGGGGCGTAATTGCATATCTTCTCGATATTATGCACAAGACAATATAACAGCCACTGTATATTCACTTTGCGCTTTGTCCTGAGAGTAAATCGGTCCATTCGTTTCGCCCCACGGATGTTTCCAAATACCGGCTCAATGATTGCCATCCGCTTGCTGTAAATCTCCCTTCCATCCGGCGTATCGATCTTGGACGCCATTTCCTTGACCAGGTACTGGTACGGGTCTTTATTTATATTGATTGACTTGCTCTTCGAACGCTCGTTTCTCATGCACCTGGCTTTCAGGCCACACACGCCGCAGTCACGGCGTGAAGCCTTGTACGCATAATAGTTCAATCCCAGAATCTGCATAAGATTTTTGTTGGTATGCAGCTTTTTCCCCGCTGGACAAATGTAGCATCCGCTTCTCTTGTCATAATGGAAGTCGGAAGTCTCAAAAAACTTCTCTCGCGGTATGTCATTCCCCTTGTGTCGAAACGCCGTCGAAAACCGCGGGTCTCGTTTTCTAAAATTGTTGTCCGGGATATATCCATCCGCCCGTTCATTATGGAGCACCTTCAGGTTTTCGATGCTATGAAAATTGGAATCGGCGGTGATGACAGCACCCTCAAGCACGTCTGGACCTAACCCCGCTTCTTTCAAGTTCGTCTTTAAACCTTGCATGACAGGCGCAAGCGTGTCTCCTTCCTGACCTTCACCGAACGCTTCCGTGTGAACGACAATCTGATGCTTCGCGTCAACCGCGGCCACACCAGTATACCCTTGGATAACACCATGCGACGTCTTCATCTTCGCGCTTTCATTGTCCGTAATATTGCTCTGCCGCACCCTGCGGCGTTTGCCCGGCTTGTCCTCGTTCTCCGAGAGCCACTTTTCAAGCTTGTCAATCTTCGCCTGCGCCGCTTTGAGACGGTCGTCAAAGTTTCTGTCCTCGTCTTCGCTTATCTCACCACGCTTGTCCTTCTCTATGTGACGCTTTACCATGTAATCGAGCGCTTTTATCAGTTTCTCCCGCTTTTTTCCTAAATCCTCCTTAGTCCCGCTCCACTCCTTGGATGCGTTCGACGAAATCTTGCACCCGTCTATGGCAAACATGCTGCCCTCGATTAGATCCAATTCCAAACAGACAAGCACGACCTGACGGAACAATGGCAGGATTTCCTCCTGCATGCTCGATACGAAATCCGCTATCGTGGTAAAATGGGGGTGACTATCCGCCGAAAGCGCCATGAACACCACGTTCTCGTCACAAAGCTGTGCAATTTTCCGGGAGGATACGACCCCTTTGGAATAGGCATACAGAACAATTTTAAGGAGAATGGCGGGGTCGAATGCCGGTGCGCCGTTGTCGTCGTTCTTAAAACGGCGATGAAACAAAGTAAGATCAAGGGTATTTACGGTCTTGCTGATGGTATACTCAAACGTTCCGGGAAGAATCTGGCGATCAAAGGAGAGGGGGATCATCTTGGTCTGTTCGTAGGAGTACGGCTTGAAACGAGGCATCAGGCTCCTTTCGCTTATATTTACATATGGTAATATAAGGAAAAAGATGCCGGTCCGCTTAGAAAAGATGGGGTTTTCCTACAGCCTCGTTGGCTGTATGTACCACGGCTGAATTCTTTACGGGCGCTTATTTATTTCTAATTGAAGTTGTCCATTCGGGCATTGACACCTCAATTTCCGGTTTGCTTTGTGAAACGCAATATGCAAGAGTCTTTCCTTCATGCTTAATGTCTAGATGAGTCTCTGTAATTGTAAGAAATTGGCTATATTTTAAGGGGACCTCTAAAAATTGCCTAATTTGCCCAATTAATGCTTGACAAAGGCTATTTCGTCAATTATTTTAATTCCAGACAACAAACCTGCGAACCCACTACCGTCTGGAGGATATTGCGATGGGACAGATAGGCCTTTTTGACCTTGAGAATCGCCTTTCCGAGCTTTCCGAAATGGGAGACCCTCTTGAAACCATCAATCGGGCCATACGTTGGAAGAGTTTTCGTCCTGTTATTGACAAGGCTTTTCGCAAGGAACGGAAGAGCAACGCCGGTCGTCCACCGTACGATTATATCCTGATGTTCAAGATTCTCGTGTTGCAGACGATGTATGGGCTTTCCGATGCGCAAACCCAGTTTCAGATTCTGGACCGATTGACGTTCAAACGGTTTCTTGAACTCACTTCCGAGGATAGCATTCCCGACGAGAAAACGGTCTGGTTGTTTCGGGAAACGCTGACACAAGCAGGCGTTGTCAAGAAGCTGTTTGACCTGTTCGGTCGTCAGTTGAACGAAGCGGGTTACACTGCCCAGAAAGGCCAAATAATAGATGCGAGTTTTGTCGAGGTACCTCGCCAGAGAAACACGCGGGAGGAGAATAAAGAAATCAAGAACGGGGGCACGCCGCAGGAATGGGAAAAGCACCCTGAGAAACTTCGTCAGAAAGATGTTGATGCGCGATGGACGAAGAAGAACGATCAGACGTTTTTTGGCTACAAGAACCATGCGTCGGTAGACGCGAAGCATAAAATCATTCGAGACTATGCGGCGACATCCGCAGAAGTGCACGACTCCAATATGCTTGAACCTCTCCTTAATCCTGAGAACACGAACGCGGACGTGTTTGCCGACAGCGCGTATCATTCGGAAAAGGCGGAACAAAGGCTTGATTATCTCTGGTACAGAAGCAAAATATGTGTCAAAGGGACTCGTGGCGCACCATTGACGGAAGCACAATTGGCACAGAACCGGAAGAAATCCAAAGTCAGATCGCGTATAGAACATGTGTTTGCTCAAATAGAAATCATGTTTCGTGGCAGGATCAGGTGTATCGGGCGGCTGAGGGCCGCGGCGAAGATAGGACTCCTGAACCTGGTTTACAACATAAAACGCTTTGCATATCTTGAGTGCCACGCCTGAAAAGCGGGACAGGACCGCACAAGGCCCCCAAAGGGACCGAAAAAAGAACAGTTTTGGGCACCTATCAGACAAATAGACGCCCTGACATCGCGAAATAATACTATCTGTCAACATGATCTTGGAATCTACTATTTTACAGAATTTTTAGAGGTCCCCTTAAATATTTCGAGAACAGGAACTTTTTTGAAATGGCTGAGCATCTTGAAGCTAGGCATAGAGCAGTACGGGGATGAATACGCGTAGGCAATCTAAGTGTGTCTAGTGAAATATCGTTAGGAGATCTACTCATTTTACATCCAAGAGAACGACTATACGACGTAAAAACTGAATTCCAAGATAAAGCATCCAGTTTGGATAAGCTGAGATTTATCCTGCCGATTAGTTTCTGCAGTGTTGAAGGGCCAGCCCAAGTCATGCTTGCTAATAGTACAGTCATTTCCTCTTGCTGGTTTGTGATTAAATCGAATTGCTCCATCCACCACACCGTGTTTCCTGATTTCAAACGTGCAGCAAGCACGCGGTCACATATTGAACTATCCTTGCCAATGAGGTTAGTTGAGTTCGAACCGGCATTGCCTTTGGCTGCACCAACAGCTCGGAAAGAAAAAAACTATGTCGCGACCACCATCCGGTTGTCCGACCGGATAGCACTGCAAATCTGCAAATTCACGGCTCAATAGTGATTGACAGAACTGCTGGAATCGTTCTGGGCCTAAATTCTCGTACTGATAATCCATATAGAAACCCTTTCGGTTAGGGTAATGAACAAAAGAAAATGCAATTGCCTATTTTGGGTTTAATTGACCTTTTCTGTTGGAAATTTCCGAAATGCGCCACTGCTTTTAAATCTTGGATTGCAGCATGTCCACTAACTACAGGTATGTTGCAACTCCACCTTCCTGCCAAAACGGCATGTATGTTGTAAGATACCTTCGTCATACCTGCCAAATCAGGTCATTATATGAAGGCCCATATGACTTGGCCGTTCACCCCGCAATCCTCCCCATCGGCCAGCACGCAATTCCTCGCGATTTCTTTTCGCCAAGTTTCCTTGATTTTCGCCGCTTGATCTAAGTTCGACCTTAGTCCCTTATTATCCCTCCCGCCACCCAAAAAAGTCAACGAAATCAGTTTCGTGGCGCCAAGACTGCTGCCGGCGCGGCGCCGCTCCATCCACCCATTGCCGGCGATCCTCCCGGAAAATCCATTTTTCCCCTCGCCGACTCGCGAGGTCATCAAACCGAATCTTTCCGGTCACTTCGCGAACCCGCGATCCTCGGTTTGACATCTTTCCCACTCCTCGCGGACGCGCGAAGCCCCTGACGAACTCTTTCTGACGGTCTCGCGGAGTCGCGAGCCTGCCGATGAAACCTTTCAACCACTTCGCGGACGCGCGAACCCCCGGATGAGACATTTCCGATCACTTCGCGGACGCGCGAACCCCCAGATGAGACATTTCCGACCACCCAGCGGATGCGCGAACCCCCGGATGATATCTTCCCAGCCATTTCGCCGGCTCGCGGAGCACCGGCAAACAACTTTCTTTGGTTTCCCGGGCTCGCGGACTTAAAACAAGCTTTCATTAATGGATTCCTCAAAATTCAGTGTGTTGTGTGACTTGTCTTCCCGCCATCAGCGATGCCGCACGGCCGACGGATTGGCCGCTCGTGATCCAGGGAAGGTGTCATTATTCGGCTTCTTTTTGTTTTTTCCAACGCCATCTAGCCCAAAGGCGCTATCCGGGCCGGTGAATCCCGCAGTTTGCTTGTCCCTCGTAGCACCCAAAAGGGGCAGAGTGGGCGGGGTAAGGGCTTCCCATGATTCTCGCAAAATAAACTTACCCGGGGGGTCACTCTGCATAGCAATCCACATGCATTTGTGCAGCAAAGGGGGAAACAAAAACAGTTCTAGATTATTTGCTTTTTGCGTTAGCAGGCTGGAGCGCAGCGCCGACCCGACCCGGAGTCGCGTCGAGAGGAAGGGAAACGCCCGACTTTAATTCATTATCACATTATTACAGCATAACAGCGCCCCCTGTTGGAAGCGCTGTAATGAGGTTTCCGAAGCGACTATTTAGCGGCCGGAGCCGGGGTCTCGGGTTTTTCCTGAGGCGCCGTTCCCGCCGGGCAGTTCTTATCACCGCGCATTTGCATACCGTTCATCCAAGGTCTCTGAAAATGTCCCATGAAACCGGGATGCCCCCGGAACTGGGTCCGATCCATCATGCAGCACGCTGCCTGAAAGTTACCTCTATGGAAATGCCTGGCCGCAACAGGAGATACGAGCGTGAGTCCTGCTATGACAAACAGGATTATGGCCAATATCCTTCCAAAGGAAGCCACTCCCTTGGGCGTTGCCGGCTGCGTGGAACTCCACAGAGCAAAATAACCGAAACCCACCAACAAAGACGCTGCAACTAAAGCAAAGATAAGATGCATACCATCACCACCCTTTCACGATCCATGTTTAATTCGGCGGTCTACGCCGCCTGTTGGAATCTCTTTTACCCTTTTACGCCCTGATCCTCCCCGGGTTCACATAATTCGACAAAGGTTTGGGCCTGAGTGTTACAGGTATTCGAGAAATAGTTGCATGTGTTGGGTCTCTATCTTTTGCCCCACGGGATGAGCGTGTCCGGATCGATATCCTTGTTTCAAATAACGTGTGCGAAAATCTCAAGATAACATTTTTGTGTGCTTGGCGTGTGCAGCATATCAGAACGATTTTTGGGATTGCTGAGCCGGTGCGGCACTATACAAGTAATATCTTGGATTGCTGAGCGGGTGCAGCGTGGATGTGCCCGTGGCAATATCGAAACAAAGATATGGGCGCCTCGTTGCTATGCAGCGGCGGCCCTCCTTCCGCGCCACCCCTTCGGGTGCTTCCAAGGGTCGTCGGCCGTTCGGCCTCGGTACCGCCTGTCCCTATGCCGCTGTGTCTCGATACGCCGCTCCCCGAGCGTCCCGCAGGGATGTATCGAGGGGAGCGGCACTCGACAATCAGCGGCGGGGTCAGGCGGCACTGCGCTCTGCGCACGTTTCAGTCCGGCCTGGCGCGGAGCAGAAGAACAATTCCACAATTGTCAACTTCACCTATGAGACAATGCATCCAAAGCGAATCAAACGCTCACCTGTACAGCGGCACCTCGTGGGTGCCCCACAACGCAAGATTGGATTCTCGCCGCAACACCCACCATGGGGTCACCCGGCACTGCCATCCAAATGCATTTATCTATTAACTTCTCCCGGCTCAGCCCTCCACATGAATGTGCGTCGGACTTTCGATTGATGTGGCATCGACATAGAGCGCGGCGATCCTGCAATATGCCCAGGCGCCGTACACGCCCAATGAGACCAGCGTCAGGAGTACCTGCGCCCAGGTAACCTTCCACACGTGGAAATACTCAAGCTTTACGCGCAGAGAATGCGTTGCCGCGCCGTCGCGTGAGATCACGGTCCTGTTGACGAAGTAATCATAGAGCTTTGCAATCGCAATTGGAAAGTAGATGCCGGCCGTGACCAGGGTCAGCAGAACCTGCGCGAGAATCGTAAGCATCGAGGGGCCCGCAGCGGTGTTCCATTCCACCGTAAAGCCTTTGTAGGTTATGTGTATCATCCATTTGTAGTACAAGTAGAAATACGGCACCAACACGACGTAGATAACCGCAAGGGAAACGATTCGCAAGGGAACGGATGCCTGGAACGCCTTCATCATATACGCGTACCAGGCTCCCCACGCGATCAGGGGCAGAATCCCCGTCAGAAGGAGAATGGCGAAAAGATGCAGCCCTTTCCCGCCGAAACCGAACCTGCTTCCTTTGTATTCGAGGTTGGACGAAATATGCCGCAGTACGTTCCGGATGTACCAGGGATAAAAGATCCCGAGGGTGACTATCGACAACAGGATATTCCCGATGTTAAGAAGCACAAAACCGCCGATGGTGCCTTTGTACCCGAACGGTTCATTGTCGAGCCGGACGCTCGCGAAAATCCTGGTGAGTACCGGCACCACCAGGACGAGCAGCGCCGCCATCATGAACGCAAACAGGAGAAAAAAATAGAAAAGGTTGGAAAGGTTCCGGGGCTCTGCGCGCATGTGCGCGGACAGGAAATGCATCGCTATGTTGGGTACTGCATACACCATCAAGACGGCGAGGTACAGGCCGAACCAGTCCTTGCCTTTGAGCTTGAACGCAAACCTCATGGAGACCTCCTTCGTGTGTGGAACGTGAGCGGACAGTCCGGCCGAAAAACCAGGTGACGCACACCAGAGTATACGGTCTTCGACGGCTTTTGTCAACGGCAACAGGCCCGGCGCATCGCCTCACCTTGAACGTGACCGAAGCATCCTCGATATCGGGGCTCACGCAACGCGAGCGGCTGGGACATCCCTATGGATTTTGTTTACGAACATTGAAATCGGATCATTACGGGAGTTCGGATAGTATTTTTAAACAATGACTATGCCGATGTTGGTCCCCATCCTCTTCGAATCCGCCGACATTATCGCCGTGGACAAACCGGAAGGCCTCACCTCCATTCCCGGGTCCGAAAAGGGAAAAGCCACGCTTCTGGAGCTGCTGACCGCGCAGTACGGCCGGAAGCTGTTTGTGGTTCACCGTCTTGACAAAGACGTGAGCGGGGTGATGCTGTTTGCCGCCGGCGCGGCCGCCCACAAATGCCTCAACGGCCAGTTTGCCGCGCACACCGTGCGCAAGGCGTATCTCGCGCTTGTCCACGGAACGCTCGATGAGGAAAAAGGAAGCATCATCAAACCAATCCACCGGTTCGGCTCGGGCCGCATGGGCGTCGACCAGTTGCGGGGAAAACCGAGCAGCACGAACTTTGAGGTGCTGGAGAGGTCGGCGAAATATACTCTTGTCAAGGCCTTGCCCCTCACGGGCCGCACGCACCAGATCCGGGTGCATTTTTACAGCATCGGCCACCCCATCGTGGGAGACAGGCTCTACGGCGACACGGCGGCGCAGGCCGCGTTCCCGCGAATGATGCTTCATGCGCAGACGATCACGTTCAAATTGTTGTCCGGCGAAGAGAAGACCCTTGAGGCGCCTGTGCCGCAATCGTTTGTTGCGGGGTTGGATTCGCTGCTCACTCATGACCGTCCGCATTTGCAAACATCCTTGACTTGCGGGCGAGAATAATTTTGGGAAAGCAATGTTGGCAAAGGAGGATCAATGAATCGCACGGTTCTCTCTTCCCTGCTTGCCATTACACTCTACGCGTGCGGGATCGATGCGGCAACCTTTCTTGTCGGACAAGCCCGCGCCTTCAAAACGCCGTCGGATGTTGCCGGCACCGTGGGCAATGGCGACACGGTACTGATCGATACCGGAACCTATACCGGGCAGGCATGCACCTGGAGCGCAAACAACCTGACGTTGCGGGGTGCTGCACGGTATGCACATCTGATTCCGCCGAACCCGGTGCCCAATGAGAAAGCGATATGGATAATCGACGGACAGAATACGACGGTTGAGAATATAGAGTTTTCGGATGCCTCGATATCCGATGCGGATGGCGGCAACGGCGCCGGCATCCGTCAGGAAGGCGTCAATCTCATTGTCCGGCATTGTTATTTTCATGATTGTCAGGATGGAATTCTTGAAAGCAATATTGCGGCGAGCAACATAACCATGGAATATTCGGAATTCGCCCGCTGCGGAAATGCGACCGGCCCGAATTCCGGTTACACTCACAATATTTACATCGGCCACTGTGCGTCGCTGACCATGCGGTTCTGCTATTCCCATGACGCACTGGTGGGACATACGCTCAAGAGCCGGGCCCATACGAATTACATTTTCTGCAACCGTATAATGTCGCTGAACAGCACCACCAGTTATGAAGCGAGTTTTCCGAACGGCGGGACGGCGTTTCTCATCGGCAATTGCGTTGAGCAGGGGCCCAATTCGCAGAATTCCGTGATTATTGACTACGGATCGGAAGGGCTTTCCGGGTACGATTCCTCATTTTATGTTGTCAACAATACGGTGGTCAACGATCTCGGCAGCGGTACATTCGTGAGGATCGCGAATACGTCACAAGCCGCAAGAGTCATCAATAACCTCTTTTCCGGACCGGGAACACCGTATTCCGGGCCGGTTGACACAACGGCAAACATTTTCACCACTGCGCCGGGCTTTGTGGACAAAGCCAATTTCGATTACCACCTTACCGCAACATCGCCTGCGGTCGACAAGGGGGTAAATCCGGGCGCCGTGGGCTCCCTTAGTCTGGCGCCCGATTCACAGTATGTATACGACCTGAACGGGTCGCCGCGAAGCATTGTCGGGGCCGCCATCGATGTGGGTGCGTTTGAGTATTCGCCTTTATCCGTGGTGTCGCCGCAGGCCCCGATTCTGCAGATGTCGTCGAATCGCCGTGCTTACAGGCTCGGCTTTCATCCGCGGCTGGACATGATGGGACGGTTGATTTCAGGTAATCAACAAAAGGCGGGAGCGCGTACAAGCGCGTTCATGATAGGGCCGGATCTTCCTTGATTTTTTTCCGGACACATGCTGCACCGCAGGAACCGCAACGTGCGCCGACTAGGCGGATTCCTGCTTTTCCATTGCCTTGTTGCGCAGGTCACGGGGCATTTTTTCTATCGCATACCGCAATGCCGTTCGCGGCATCACATTCCTGTTCTTCATGACGTACTCGAACACCTCCTGCGGGTGGAGCTTGCTCGCTTCCTTGAGCATCCAGCCATAGCCTTTCTGCACCAGGTCGTCGCGGTCCTCAAGCAGGATGCCGGCGATGTCGAAAACATCCTTGAGAAATCTGCCGTGGCGCGCCGGAAGAATGAGCGTGACCGCGGCGGCGCGCCGCTTCCACCGGTTGTCCGACGCGGCCCACGATTTCAACCGCTTCACGTATGCGGGAAACGCGTCCACAAAGGAACCCACGGCGTGGTTGCACAGGGTGTCGCATTCGGCCCAGTTGCTCACAGAGGCGGAAAGCCAGCGTTCGAACACGGCAAAGTCGGCCTCCTCGAACGACGCGTGCAGGTTGTAGGCCCATTCGTAGGCGATAATCGCCGCCTCGACATACCCGGACTTCAACAGTTCTTCACATAAGGCAAAGATCTCCTTCTTCCCGCGCTTCTTTACCAGCGCGAAATGCTCGCGTCCGATGCGGCGATAAGCCGTTGAAGGCGCGCCGTAGAACTTCACCTTTTCCTTGAAGAACGTTTCCGCGGTCTTCCTGGATTTTTCGCTGCCGCTTTGCTTGAGCGACCGCTGGATGCTTCGGACGACGTCATCCGTCATAAGCGCTTCTCTTTCCTTGTTGCAAACGGTTGTTTCACGACATTGGTTTGGGGTAACTCCCGTCGCAACCGTTGTTTTGTCGCGACGGGCTCACCTCGATCGGCAATTCCATGCAGATTTCGGCCCTTTTCCCTTCGCCCTGAAGCAGGAATAGTTATCCTGTTACCCCGAATACCTGGTCCCAATTCACCTCATCCACCGGCCGTTTCTTTGTGGGGGCTGCGGACGGGTTGGCTCCGGACGGTATGTTGCCCATCGCTCCGCACTCTCTCAAGATCTGTTGGCATTGGCACAGGCATGGGTTATTTGCATCCCCGTTCATGCTTTGCCCGTTGGATGCGCCCATGGCAGGACTCGTACCGGATTGTGTGACGCCCGGGGATGCCGGGTCGCCTGCAAAGGAAAGAACCGCGCTTACGAGAACCGCCGAAACCGCCCCGATAATGATTCTTTGAAGTTTCATGGGGAACTCCTTTCACTTTTTTCAGGAGTACACCTCCCCTTTCCCTCCTCACTAAAAATACGCCGGAAACCGCCGTCATATTGCCCGAAACGCAGAAACCCAGGCGGCTGCGACGCCGCAAGCCTGGGAATCCTCGCGGCCGGACAATGATGTGTCAAGGCCCATTTGTCGGTTCGGTTGCTTTTTCCAGGCAGGCGTAGCGCTTACGCGGAAGGCGTGGAACAGGAAATGTCTTCAAACACAAGGCAGGCGTTGCCCGTGCCTCCGCAATCGACCTCGAGCGAATACTTCAAGTCGGCCTGCACATCGTCGAATTCGAATTCCACGCTCTGGTCGCCCTGTTGGGTTCCATCGGTCATCGCCATCGTTTTGCTGTAGGTGGCCTCGGAATCGGTGCTGAAAAGCCTGAATGAATCGTTTTGGAGGCGCTCGTCGCTCGCATCAGCCTCGATGCGGACAACGATGGACGCGGCGGCATGCGGAAGGGTGAGCGTTTCGCTTTCCGCCTTCTTGTCGGCGCGCGAATGCTCGGCCGTAAAGAAATAGTCGACGGAACCGTCTTTGTAGTCGTCGGGAAAGAAGAGCTGGAGCTGGGCCTGGGCCACGCCGCCGTCCTCATTGGCGTCGGCCTTGTGCTTGAGGTCCTGATCCGCCCCCTGGTAGGTGCAGAACAGTTTGAACGTTACGCGGGTCTGCGAGGTTTGCTCCTTGTACGCAACGGAGACCTGCACCGCGCATTTGTCGTTGAACCCGATTCCCGCGTCCGGCGGAACGAATTTCGCGTCCGACAACGTCACGATCGACCCGGCCTTTTCCCCGGCCGGGTCGTCGGCCGCCGCGGGTTGTTGCTTGTCGTCGTCGTGCACGGGCTTCATGAAAAAGCCCGGGTCGTTGATGTCATGCCAGGGTTCGGACATACGGTTAACGCTCCTTGTAGGGATTGCAGCAAGGGCCCTTGTCTAAAATACGAAACGAAAAGAGCTGCTGCCAGTTTCTTGTGATCGGAAGAGGAAGCGGCGGATCACCGGCTAGCGCGGCGTCCGTGGGATGAGGGGCTTGCTGCAGCGGTCCTGTCTAACCGTGACTACCCGCGAAGACATTATCTGAGATACTTGACGAAACAAATGCCTTCCTTGGCAATTGACAAAGGCAAACACGCGGTGGTCCCCGAGATGTGTTGTTTTTTCCACAACCTGACGCCGTTCACACTGTACACTTCAAATCCCTTCACATCGGAAGGCACCGGTATTTCCGGGCTGCCGCGGGAAACTGCCAGCAACTTCCCGCACGCATCAAAAGGTTTGGTCTGACGATCAGCCCCGGTTTTCCCGGAAACAACAGCCGTGGGAATAGCCGCGATCAGCGAAACGCCTTCCCCTGCCAGAAGGAATGCGCCGTGGCCTTCCGGAATTGAAGTTGCCATGGTCGGGCTGCCCGGTTGGTTGCTCCACGGCTGCCCGTAGCCGACCCTCCCGTTCGTGTCCACAACCTTGACAAGCGCCGACCATGCCTTGCGGATGGGGGGCACAAATGTGCCCGTATCCAATATCCCCCACGACACGCCGAGCGCCATTGCGTAGGCGAAAAACGAGGTACAGCTTGACTCGGGGTTTGGAAACTCGGTCGGCTCGAAAAGGCTCGTACGCCACATTCCATCAGGCTGCTGCTTGCTGCGAATGGTATCGCAGAACATTTTGAATGTCGCCTCCCACGCCGGCCTGTACTTTGAATTCGCCGGCATGTACTTGAGCGCGCGAACAAGGCCTCCCAGCACCCAGGCGTTTCCCGGGCCCCAGAACTGCGGATAGCCGTCGGCGGTTTTCTTGAAACTTGCCAGCGTGTTCCAGTACCAGAGCTTATACACCGTGTCCTGGAAATCTTTTTCCGCCCCGCGGAACATGACGTTGAGGGAATCGTAATACATCGGATTTCCGGTAATGTACCCCATCATGGCGAAATCCGGCAGGCCCATATAGACGGCGTCCTGCCATCCGAAAAGATGATTGACCGGCTGTTGCAGTATTCCGTCGAGTGCGGTTTTTGAGACCTGATATTTGGAGGCATTGGCCGGAACCGAGTCCACGATATACCGTTCGCAGAACGTCTGGATGCAGCACAGGTTGTCGCCGGTCCCGCCGCCCCACGTCCAGTTCCAGCCGTTTCCCCACTTGTCAATGCTGTCGAGCCATTGCTGCTCCTTGGTGGTACGGTAGAGGCCCGTGATGCCGGTCATGATGGTGCCGCCGTCCCAGTTCCTGTTGATGCCGGCGGCGGTGCCGCCGCCCCAGGTGGCAAAGGCGTATCTCGCCACCTTCCGCATAATGCTCTTGATGCTGTCCGGGCTGAACTCGTCCGCGCTTGCCGCCTGAGCGATCAACAAAAGTGAGACGAGAATGACGGCCGCCCGAAAACTGCTTCTCATAAGATACCCCTTTGTGCCGTGCAACGGCACATCCTGAATATAATGATTTTTCCCGCGCGCGCCGTTGAATTGTTCCATTGCCGGAGGTGCAGGCCGCCGGCGTGCGTGCCCGGGTTGTGCGGGGTCGTATACAAACTGAATACATAAACTGGTTTTCTTCCCCGTTTTCCGGTGTATCACCTCCGCACTTTATGGTAGATTTATCGTATATGGAAAAGGTCTTCACCTACATTGATTACCGAAAATTCCTCCTCGATTATTACAATGAGAAGAAGGCCACCACGCACTTTTTTTCCTACCGGTATTTCTCGAACAAGGCAAGCATCAAGTCGCCGGTGTTCCTCAAGCAGGTGATTGAGGGCGAGCGCAATCTCACCCTGCAAACCATCGACAAATTCATCGGCGCGCTCAATCTTAACAAAAAGGAAGCCACGTTCTTCCGGCACCTGGTCCAGTTCAATCAGTCGACAACGGCGATCGAAAAGCAGGAACACTACAGTGTCATGCTGTCGATGATGGACTACGTCAACGAGCACCGGCTCTCTGCTGACCAGTATGCCTACTTCGATACGTGGTTCAACAGCGCGGTGCGCGAGCTGATCTGCCTGTACGATTTCCGCGACAACTGGGACCTGCTTGCACGAAGCGTGCGGCCGGCCATTACGCCGCGCGACGCGAAACAGTCGGTGGAACTGCTCGTGAGGCTCAACCTGGTGAAGAAACAGAAAAACGGCTCCTACCGGCAGACCGATTCGGCCATAACCAGCGGCGGCGACGTTCTCTCCCCGGCCAGGCGTTCGTTCAACAGCGCCATGCTCCTGCTCGCCCGCGATTCCAACGAATCCCTTCCGCCCGACGTGAGGAACATCTCGGGCGTCACCCTGGGCATATCAAAAGCGTGCTACCACGTGCTCATCGCCGAACTCACGGCATTCAAGGAACGGGTGATCTCTATTGTCAACAGGGATGAGGAAAGCAGCAGGGTATACCAGTTCAATTTCCAGCTTTTTCCGCTGAGTGAAGATACGAACGACATCAAGACGCACGACAAAGGGACCGACCGATGAGAGCGTTTTTTATAGCCGCCGCATTCTGCCTGGCGATTTCCTGCCAGCGAACCGCGGACCTCGCCGGCGGCACCAGTTCGTCGGAGAACGCAAAAGTCAACGGCACCATAACCGATGCGACGGGCGCTCCGGCGTCCGGCGCGCGGGTGATGCTCATACCGTCCGGCCTCAATCCGGCCCTGGGCCAGCCTGGCAAGAGCATCGCCCGCGACACGACCAACGGTGCGGGCGCCTATGCGTTCGACGGCATCGCTCCGGGGACGTATAATATCCAGGCCGCAAGCGCGGCAAACGGCACGTCGCTCCTTATCACCGGAATCGCGCTCAACAGCAAAGACTCCCTTACCGTTCCGCCGGATACGCTCCGTGGAAACGGCACCATCATCGTCGTGTTCAAAAATTCCCCCGATTCTTCAGCACTCAATGTTTACATTCCAGGAACCACCTGTTTTGAGACCGTTGCGGCCAACGCCACGTCCGTTGCGATCGATTCGGTTCCGTGTGGGACCATTCCTTCCGTCCTCATGCAGAAAAACGGAACGTCCGCTCCCGTTCTTGTCGGCAGCAACGTGAGCGTTCAGCCGTCCGACACCACCTATCTTTCGAATTCGGCGAAAATCTATATCAACACCTCCTCGACAGGCGCCAATGTTTCCCAAACAATAACCCATTTCCCCCTGCTCGTCCGCCTGGATTCCACGTTTGCGTTCGGCCAGGCCAGGCCCGACGGCGGCGATATCCGGTTTGCAAAACAGGACGGAACGCCGCTCCATTACGAAATCGCGCGCTGGGACACCGCTGCCAAACAGGCTGCCGTGTGGGTCTCGGTGGATACCGTGTACCCGAATTCCTACACACAGCATATTACCATGTCGTGGGGATATTCCACCTTGCAAAGCGCGTCGAACTCTGCGGCGGTTTTCACTACCTCTTTCGGTTTTGCCGGGGTGTGGCACCTCGAAGATGCGGCAACGGCCCTGGGAACGGCGATGGCGTTTAGAGACGCAACGAACAACGCGGCCTGGGGATCCGACTTCATCGCCGCGGTCGACCGGGACGGCGTTGTCGGGCTGGGTCACGATTTCAACGGATCGGATTATATCCTGGTGAGCAAACAGATCCTGTCGATGGCGTCGGGCGACTTTACCATCGCGCTGTGGGCGAATCTTCGCAGGGAACGCGGCGCGCTCGTCTCAAAGGACACCGCGACCTCCCAGGATTCGTGCGCGCGGCAGTTGTACCTCGGCGATGCTCCGGGCGATTCAAGCGGCCTGTACCCCACGTTCGGCGGTAAGGCCTGCGGCACCGCAACGGCGAATGCGGCCGTGTCGCTCAACGCGTGGCATTACCTTGCGTTTACCTGGAGCAACGGATCGAAGACGCCGTTGTTCTACATCGACGGCGTGCAAACGGGACTGTCTGCAAACTCGCTCACCTCGGGCTGTCCCGACAATCCGAGGGACAGGATCGTTTTCGGGTACGATGTCCAGTACCTGTTCGGCTATCTTGACGAAATACATATTTCCGGAGCCGCACGGTCGGCCGGATGGATAAAACTCTCGTACGAAAATCAGCGGCCGGGCCAGACGCTCGTCACCATTGTGCAGTAGCGGTCATCCCGGCCGGAAACATTCTTTGACAGTACAAGCCAAGCTACCTGGGGCCGCTCACTTCTGTATCTGGGTGACGTGGGTTTTTTGCAGGCAGAGGGGGGTCTGCTGCAGACGACGCATTTGGCTCCAGGTGCTTGTGCTTTTCCCGCCGCCATAGAGGGCGGGCATTCTTAAAACGCAAATTGCCGGTACTCGTGCGCTATTCCTGTGCGTGGTTACCGGCTAGAAACCTCTTCCCGTTTGCGGAGGATGCCCGCCTCTTCTTTCCGCTGCAGCCGTCTCAGCCCCTTTATCGCACCCCGGCCTTTCACGTGGTTGTGGTACAAAGGGTTTCTATTGCGTATATTTCCAACCGGTTCCAACCGCATCCGACAGTGCGTTGTTGCCGGCCCGTGCTTCAATGCCGGACTTCGTCGGAATTATTTTGTCGCGAGGCGCCTTGCTTTGGCAGGGGCATTTCCGCACGTGCTCGATCATCCGAATCCCGATGGTACCGATGAAACCAAATTCCACGATTGCAGCGACGTGCCTTCTGCTTTCCGCTCTGGCGTTCCGCGCGCCCGGCGTCACCTACAATTTCGTGTATATCAATTTCTTTACCCAGGACGTGGTGGAAAGCGGCCCCAACGCCGTTTTCAATTACTTCCCCTTCAAATTTGCCGACGAAAAAGCGGCCATCGCCGGCGTGTATCTCAATTACATCAGGAACAATGAGCCGCTCGCAACCGTTCCCATGACCAGAACGGGGGACCATTTTACCGCGACCGTGTCCGCGCCGGGTGCGGCCGCAGCGGTCGATTTCTACTATACGCTCGTATGCGCGCCGCTTACCGGAACAGGAACCTTCTCCGATGATACGAAATGGTTCACCAAGGTGATGGGAATCCAGTTCGACCCTGCGCCGGCTTTCCCGCTCATAGTTCAGTCGAGCGGGCGCCTGCGCACCGCCCACGAAAACGAATACTGGTCGGATCTGTTCCCCGGCGCAGACTATCCGAATACCGTGTACACCCTTACCTTCAAGGACTACGGCGACAGCATAGAGTTCGCCGTTTTCCCCTGCATCAACAGCAGCAGCCTGGAGCTTCTTGCATTCAACCACAGTGTGGTGGATTCCGTGTGCAAACGCGCGGAGTTCGCCCTTAACATGGGAAGCTCCACCAATTTCCTCGTTGAGCGGCACACGGGCCCGACGCCCAAATTCCCCCAGGGATCGCCATACGGAGCCGCGACCCCGTGGTACACCGCAACGGTCTCCGCAGTTGCCTCAGGGGAGCTCGTGGACTTCGAGCTTTTGGTGACCGATGCTGCGGGAACGAACACCTATCCCTCGGTGGTGTACCGGTACTACGTGGGCAGCGGGAAGCTGGGGCAGGAATATCAGCATCCCTGGGCCAACGCCGCGGGAGACGCTTCCATCAGTTCCGTTACGCAACCCGCGTTCGGTTTTTCCCAGCATGTGGTGAACGCCCTGCCCGGAAGATCGCAGGTCTTCCTGGCCGGCAAGGCGCTTTTTGACACCGACTGGAAGACTTCCTTTCTGCGCGCCGCAGCATCCGGGCCGGATTGCAACGGGAATGCCGGCGTCCCGCTGCTTGACAAAAGCCCCTTTTTCGTTTCCGGGGCGCTCGGGCCCAAATACCTTCAGGAAAGCTGCTTTGAATGCCACCACGAAGCCGGGCCGGGGCATCCGGCGGACAGCGCCGGCGACTCGCTCCAGGCGATCGTGTTTCTGGGAGTAAACGGGCCAAACGGGATTTCCCCTCATCCTCTGTACGGCGACATGCTCCGTTGCAAGACCGCCGACGGCACCCCGCCCGACGGGAAGGTGCAGGTAACCTATACCAGCGTCGGTGGCGCGTTCAACGACGGGACCACCTACACGTTGCGGAAACCCGTTGTCAATCTTGTCAATCTGTCGCAGGGACCCCTCGACAGCAACACGGTGTACTCCTACCGGGTGAGCCCTTTCCTGTGCGGCGCAGGCCTTCTTGAGGCCATTCCCGACGACACCATCATGAACCATGCAGCCCAGAACGGCCGGAACGGCGACGGCATTTCCGGCATGCCGGCCATGGCCGTGGACCCCGTGGACGGCACGACCCGGATAGGCAGGTTCGGGTACAAGGCATCCATGCCGAGCCTCAAAGGGCAGATAGCCTATCTCGCCAACAGGTGCATCGGCCTTGCCAACCGATATTTCCCCGTTGACGGAAGCGGCGCTTCCGGCGTGGAGATTCCGGACTCCGGCCTGACGGCCCTGGTTTCCTTTGCCACGCTTCTTGCCCCGCCGCCGAGAAACAACTGGCGGGATTCCTCGGCGATTCGCGGCAAGGCGCTCTTTGAGAAATCCGGCTGTGCGGCGTGCCATGTTCCCGCGACCCGCACGGGAGGCGGTAACCTGTTTCCGGAACTTGACAACCTGGAAATCCAGCCGTTTACCGACCTCCTGCTGCACGACATGGGCCCCGACCTTGCCGACAAATACGGCCAGGGCAACGCCCTTGGATCGCAGTGGCGCACCGCCCCGTTGTGGGCGCTCGGGTTCGTTTCCGCGGCCGGCGGCAGGGAGAGCTATTTGCACGACGGCCGCGCCCGCAGTATTCTGGAGGCCATTTTGTGGCACGGCGGCGAGGCGCAGAAAGCGAAAAATGCGGTGCTCGGTTTCTCGGCGCAGCAACGGGACGACATTGTTTCATTCTGCACGTATCCGTTCGCCGACCGGCTGCCGACGGCGCTCCCGAACGCCGTGACGGTCCCCTTGTCCCGCCGGAACTTCCAACGGCAGGTTCTCCTGTGCCAACCGAACCCGGTGCGGGCGATGGCGCGGTTTGCCCTGCCCGCCGCCAGCCCTCCCGCTTCGTTCTCAATGTACAATATGAGAGGCCAATGCCTTTTGAGGCAGTCGATTGCGGCAGGAACCGATGAAGTCCTGTGGAACAGCAGCGGGTACAAGGCCGGAAAATATCTGGCGCAGTTCTGCGGGCAAGGGCGGACCTACTCCAGGACGATTGTGGTGATCCGCTAGAATGCCGGTCGAATGGGTTCGCCGTTCCCGCCGCGACACGATGCGCGTTGATTCTTCGCGTTGCATAAGTTGTGGGCAAAAACCCAAGGGAAAAGGTATAATTAGCGTATGTTGATGTTTTCCGAGGTTGACGCATAATCTTCCAGAGTCCGGCGGCCCTGCCGGATCGAAACGGTCCATGGATAATCCGGACGACAAGATAATCGTGCGAAACGTCGCGCTTTCCGCCACGCCTTCCCCCGTTGCGTTGCCGGACGGTAAAGAACAGATACCGCTCGGCTCGGGCATCATCACAAAGCTCCTGGGCCAGGGCGGCATGGCGGCGGTGTACGAAATCTGGAACTCCCAGCTCGAAATGTTCCGCGCTGTCAAGCTGATCAACCCGGGCTCCACCGAAGCGGTGAGGCAGCGCTTTCAGACCGAAATCAAGATCAGCGCGAAGCTTTCCCATCCCAACATCGTGGAAATCCACGGCGTGGGAGAGTGGAACGGCCTGCCCTTCATCGAAATGGAAAAGATCAACGGCATAGGACTGGACGCGCTCATTGCGGAACGGGGAGCGCTGCCGCCCGTGGTGTGCACGGCCATCGGCATCATGATCTGCCGCGCGCTCAATTACGCGCACAACCAGGACTGTTCGATTTACGGAAAGAACTATCACGGCGTCATTCACCGGGACCTCAAGCCGGCCAATATCATGATCTGCGCAAGCGGTATCGTCAAGCTGATGGACTTCGGCATCGCGCGTCCCGCAGACGTATCGTTTCACACCATGGACGGCCTTGTTGCGGGAACCCTTCAATACCTTGCCCCCGAGCAGCTGGAGAAAAAGAAACTCGACGTGACCACCGACCTCTATGCGCTCGGCGTTACCATGTACGAAATCGTCACGGGCATCGTCGCGTTTCCGCAGACGAGCTTTCCCAAGCTCATTGCGGACAAGTCGAAAAACAAGTTCAAGCCCCTGGAGGAATTCCACATCAAACTGCCGCCCAGGCTGAGGCGGATAATTTACAAATGCATGGAACAGTCGCAGGATAGGCGCGTGCACTCCGCCGCCGCATTGCTCGACGAACTCCACAAGATCCACGCGCTCCTCACCAACAAGAGCCCGGAACAGATCATGGCCGCGTTCACGGCATCGGGCAAAGGTAAAAGGACCGTGCTGGCCCTGCGGCGGCGTTTCCCATGGAAACTGTGCGCACTCGTCTGCGGCGCAGCCGCGCTCGGTGCAGCCGCGTACCTGCACGGGCGGCCGGCACTCTCGCGCATTTTGCATCCGGAGGCTCCGTCCGTTGCGGCGCCCGTGGCCGCCCAGGCCGCGCAATCTCCTGCGCCGGCCGCTTCCGCTCCCGAGGCGGAAGCAGCGGCGCGACCCGCGGCCCAAACTGCGGCAGTCTCGAATGTCACCCGACCAAAGGGACAGCCCCCCGCCAGGGCTTCGGCGCCGGCCTCCGGACAGGCGGCGGTGCGGGAGACTCCCCGGCCCGAATTCCTTCTTGCCGCCCTCTCGCAAAAATACGGCACCGACGATGGGCTTGCCATTATGGAAAAAGAACTCGCGGCGAAAAACTACCAGAATGTGCTCGGCCTGTACGACGCGCTTCCGCCGGATCTGGCTCGCACGCCCAAGGCCCTCATGCTCAAAATGAGGGTGTTTGTAAACACCGGGAGCCTTGGCCGTCTCGCGCAATTCCTTGAAAGCAACAGCGTCAACGACGGAGAATTCGTTCTCGAAAAAGCCAAGTTCGCTTTCCGCGACAAGAACTACGGGGAATGCGAACGTCTCCTTGCGCACTGCCTCGGGCTTCCGCACGCATTTATGGATTACGACGTTCTCAAGCAGGAAGCGTACTACTACACCGCCCTCTGCGCCTCGGCCCGGTTCGACGCCGGCCCCACCGACCAGACCTACAAGGACGCGCTTGACGCATGGTGGCAGGTAAAAAACGCGCTCCGTTCGGACCCGGACCACGACTACTACAAGAAGGCGGCGTCGGAGCTGCAACGCATGGCGAAGAAGATGCAGAAGGGGTAGGCGCGGGCCCGCAACAAATTCATGGCATTTTTCGGCGCATTTGGTACATTTAGCAGTAGGAAGCGCCCTGTCCCATCCTGTCGGCATGGCCGGGTCGGCCCCTCTACAAGGAGCAGCAGCATGAAAAAGCGATTGTGCGCAATCGCCTGTCTTGTCCTGTCAACTGCGTGTTTGATGACGGCGTGTTTCAATTCCGGCGAAAACGCCTCGGAGACGAACCTCGGCCCGGCAGCACCCGAAGGCCCCGGGAAGTCCGGCAACCCGCCCGCCGGCACACTCGTCAAGACCGCACTCGACGCGACATCCGACGGCGGAACCTTGACCTTTCAGAACATCGGCGCGGCGGGCTGGTTTCCCAGCCGCAGGGACCCGGCTGTGGGCCCGTGCGACGCCGAGAGCAGCGGCACCTGCTGCATGGCAAAGTACGTGATCACGAGCGACAGCCTTACGCCGTGGGACGAAGACCTCATCATGACGCTGCGCGGCCCCATGATCGTAAAGCAGATCGCGGCATACCAGCCCGATTCCGCGAACGTGAGCGTGTGGAACCTCGCGTCGATGTGGGACGGCGCCAGCCCCACGGTGATGACCGGGATCGCCTTTAAGGGCAACAACACCGAAACCGCCGGCTTCCAGGGCATCGTGGGCAATACCTGCCTCGTCAACGTCTCGACAAACAGGAAATTCGCAACGGGCGCGGGAAGCATGCCCTATTGCCCTCCGACAAGCGACACCCAGTACTGGGGATGGATCGGATCGAAGATGATCATCATCCAGGCATTCATGCCCCGCCTGGCAACCGGCGCCATCGACACCACCAAGAACTGCGGCAACGATCCGACCAACAACTGGTACGACGCGCCGTGGATCGGGCTTTCCCACGGCGAAATGGTGCGGTCGGGCGCTTTCGGTTCGTGCCAGTGCTACGCGAAAGACCCGGCGGAGTGGTACCTCGCCGACGGCTGCGGCCAGTTCAATGCGTTCGAGGTTGTCAACGACAACGACGCAAGCCAGAACTTCGACGTGTTCTCCACAAACTTCTTCGGGTACGCCGGATACATCGGTCAAGGGCCGTGCGGCGGCGCCTGCAACGTGAAGGGCCTTGACCCGAAAATCGACCTCATCGTAAAGCAGACCAACGTGGAGGCGACCGGCGGCGCCATCTGCACTCCCACGAACGCCCCGAGCGTCGCCTTCCGCAGGCCCGAAACCGGCTACCGGTTCTTTGTGATCCTGCTCGACGTGAAGACGCGCCAGGTCCAGCTCGCGCTGATCCATCCGGCGAACGTCCCGGCGACGGTGGCTTCCCTGCTGCCCGGCCTTCCCGCCCAGGTTTCGCGCGCGACAATCGACAATGTCCTTGCGCTGCGGCTGCCGGGGCCGAATTCCGCGGTGATCCGGTAACGGGTTTGTGCGCATGGCAGCGCGTCGGCGCCTCGAACGCCCTGCCATACGTGCAAACTTCCCGGGCATTTTGCTTGACATAATTCAAGGTATCTGCTATTTTGAATTCCGTTGCTTCTTGACGTTCTCGAAACGCTTTCTCTTTCCGAAAGGACCTTTTCATGCCCAATCTCTCCCAGATTCTCAAAGCCGAAATAGCAAGAATAAGCCGCAGGGAAACCAATGCCTCGGTGAAGCCGCTCCGAAGCGCCAGCTTTGTTCTCAAAAGGAATGTTGCCGCGCTCAAGAAAAGAATGGCGGTGCTCGAATCCGGGAACAAGCGCCTTATCGCCTTGCAGCATGAGCTTCAGGAGAAGAAGAGCGAGGCCCGCGTCGCGGACGCGAAGGACAACAAGGTGCGTGTCTCGTCAAGATCGGTGAAGGCGCTCCGGAGCAAGCTCGGGCTTTCGCAGGATTCGCTTGCCGCGCTGCTCGGCGTGTCCGGCCAGGCAGTGTACGTAATGGAACGCAAAGGCGGCAGGCTCAGGCTTCGCACTCCCACCATGGCGCGCCTTCTTGCCTTGCGCGGTATCGGCAAGCGTGAGGCGGCCCGCAGGCTCGAGGAAATCGAGGCCGCGAGCAAGAAGCCCGCGAAAACAGCCCGGAAGAAATAAAAGGCAGCAGGCAGGAACATGCGCTGAGGGTGTGCTGCGAATATCAAGATAATATTCTTGTGTGCTAAGCGTGTGCGGCGTGGGTGTACCCGTTGCAACCCCGAATCCTCTGTTGCGCGCACACTAGAAGCACCCGGTTAACAAAATGCAATACCAAATACTTTGGTCTTCCGGCTGCGGCTACGCCACTGAGTGGAAAACCTAAAATACCTTCGCGTTTTTGTTTCTTGGGTTAGGCACGACCGTAAGGTGTGCAGAAGCACAGTGCCGGTCGGCCCCGCCGAAGGCATAGGGGCGATCCGGCACCGAGGCTGACCAGCCGACGACCCTTGGAAGCACCCGAAGGGGTGGCCCGGAGGGAGGGCCGACCCGAGCGTAGCAAGGGAAACGCCCGCTTCTTACTCTTGATTTCTGGGTGCCCCACAGCCCAAAATCTGATTCTTGCAAATAAACTTACTTGGGGGTCACCCGGCACTGCTATCCAAATGTATTTGATTATCGATTTAATCCGGTCGTCAAGTGTCCCGTGCGAGCCGCGGGATGCGTCGAGACAACCACTGGCTGGGGGCACACAAAACCACCCGGTAAGAAGTTAAAATCATCACTTATGCTTTACAGATAAGTGATGTTAGAGGTCTTCTTGTCGTCTTCAGTTGTCATGCTTCCATCTGAATTACCTGTCAATCGCGCCGATCCCACATTTTATATCACTACAGAGCGCGCACCCAGGAAGAGCAGTAGTTGATTGATCCTACTTCTTCATCGCAGCCCCTCCAGCCTCAGCCGCAGACCTCGCGACAAACGATCCATTCATTGCCAATGAATGCGGCAGATTGGATTGATACCGATATGTCCCGGCGGTCTTCACGACATAATCGAATTGATCGCCTGAAAAATTTGAAAAACCCGCCGCCCCGGCAGGAACGGAAATGAAAGAAAGCGGATGCTCGTTAAAGTCGCCGCGCCAGGAAACGGTATCTCCCACGTTGACGGAGATTTGTGACGGGCTGTACACGGGTTTGAAGTTGCCGCCAAAATAGATGATATGGGTTGCGGCACTGGCGTTAGAAACAAGTGCGAGACCGAAAATTGCCGGTAACAGCCAACGAACAGCCTTTGCTCGCAGAACAGACATACGCCCTCCTTTGTTATGCCCAGAACCTCATCTGTGAAAGAACGGCCGCGATTTGCAAGCGGATTTTTCGGTCACACGAGCGTCGCGTCCAGTTCTTCTATTGACAAGATCCTTGTATATGGTTAGTACGATGCAAAGCACATACCAGCTCTTTTCGCAGGGGAATGCGAGTGGAAGAAAACGAGTTTCGACACATTTCTGTATTTTGAGGGTTTGAAAGTACAAAGTTGTACGGTTGATGGAATAAGGAAAAAGTGTCCTCTTCACTGCGAGCAAAAACGATTCGGGTCTATGGAATATGACTTTACCCGGATTCCCATCGTTCGTTCGGTGATACCAAGAGAGCGCGCCGCTCCCGCCATATTGCCATTACTTGATTTCAAAGCATCAACGATCATTTCATTTTCCAATGCCTCCAGGGCGGCCGGCAGTTTACCTTTGGGTGGCGTATTGCTCGATTCCGCCGTCTGAAGGCTCGGTGGCAATTGATGGCTGTGGATCACCCCGTCGGTAGATAAGATCACAGCGCGTTCAATGCAGTTTTGCAGCTCACGGACGTTGCCCGGCCAATGATACCGTATGAGCATGTCGATTGCCGGAGTGGAGATACGTTTTATATCCTTTCCCATTTTCCTTGAAATGGCTGCTGCAAAATAGTCGGCCAATAGCGTTATGTCGGTGCGCCGTTCCCTCAGAGGAGGTACAAAAATCGGAAAAACATTGAGCCGAAAATACAAATCCTCACGAAATGCGCCTTGCCGGACCAACGCTTCCAGATCGCGGTTGGTGGCTGCGATCACCCGGGCGTCGACGGATTGGGTCACATTGCTGCCCAGACGTTCGAACTGCCGTTCCTGCAACAGGCGAAGGATCTTGATTTGGGTTGACAATGGCAGGTCGCCGATTTCGTCGAGGAAGATCGTTCCCCCCTGCGCAGCCTCAAAACGCCCGTGACGCAGGCTGGTGGCCCCGGTAAACGCCCCGCGCTCATGCCCGAACAGTTCGCTTTCGACTATGGTTTCCGGGATTGCGGCCAAACTGAATTTTACGAAAGGCCCTTTGGCGCGATTGCCGTTGACATGCAGGGACTCGGCGACGAGTTCCTTGCCGACGCCGCTTTCGCCCCGGATGAGCACGGTTGTGTCGGTGTTTGCCACCTGATGGATGAGCTGATGGACCTGGAGGATCGCATGGGATGAGCCGATAATCTTGCTGCTGCTCATCCGGTTGGTTATTTCACCGTGCAGACGTTCATTTTCGTCGGCCAAAACGCGCACCTGTTCAAGGGCGTCGCGTCGCATGGCCACTGCCTGAGAGATGAGCGAAGCGACCAGCGAGAGTAATCGCATGTCGTCCGACAATGAGACGTCTACCCGAAACTCGCGGTCGGCCGACAGCGCACCGATCACTTCATGAGTAATCCGGATCGGCACGCAGACAAATGACAATTCTTTACGGAGGTCTTTTATTTCCCGCCTTCGAGTCTGTGTTCTGTCCAGGAATCGAGGGTCCTCCGACACCTTTCGTACAATTGCGGGTTCCCCGGTTGCAACCACCCCGCCCGTGATTCCTTCGCCCAGCCGATAGCGTCCCCGCTTTAGCTCCTTGTTTGAAAGACCGCTGGCGATCTCAATATGAATTGACTTGCTTTCACGGTTCAAAATTGTCACCGTTGCGCGGATGAGCCCCATGTAGTGAGCCATCCGCTCCAATACAGGCTTCAGCGCAGCGCTGAGGTCGAGATTACGGTTCAATGCCTGCGAAATCTCAAAAAGCAAACGAAGCTCGCTTACCTCCGACTGCGTTCCAGCGGATGACGATTTTTGCGGCATGTGCGCTCCCACGTCTATTGCGAAATTCTTTCGAAGCATGAACAGGACGAGTCTGTTCCGACACGCCTACCTCTATTACGCAATTTTCATACCGTGCTCTCTACGCCATCCTTGCTGACAGTTTCAAACAATAATGTGCTCTTGCCGGGATCCCGGTTCTTTTCTGTACCATTTTTGTGCCGGCGTGTTTTCAAAAAATTATTCCCGGGTTCAGAAATCATACCTTTTGGTAGGATTCCCAGGCGCCAACCTACGGACAGGTAGGAATGATTGCCTTTCCGCTGGGCTTATTTGTAAATTAGCATGGAAAGCAACTCGCTCTTTGATAAAGCATTACCATGTTTTGAAAATGAACTTTTACCGCGTGGCACAGCCATTGCAATTATAACGGCAGTCGAAGCAGGGATCTGGTTCGTGTAGGTTTTGTTTTCAACGCAGCACATGGATAGGTACCATGCAGGAATTTACCAGGAGCCTTGACGAAGTTCTTGCGACCTTCGAGCGAAACATCATCGAACAGACACTGAAAGATACCCATGGAAACCAGAGAAAAGCCGCCATTCTTTTGGGAATCACCAGGCGCAAAATCCAATATAAGATCGCCAAGCACGGAATTGATTTTAGGGCCATAAAGAATGATTATCGTGCGGATGAGCATTTCACACAGGCATGGGATCACTTTTCGCGTTTGAAAAACCGCCATAAAAGCGGGAATTTTTTGTTGCCGTAAGGGATATGTCTTTCAGGGTTTTCGCATACATTGACTTACAAAGAATCGCGACCAAGTTAACCGGACACTACTGATACGGCATACGAAAACTTCAAACAAAAGGAGACCACGTGCGGCAAAACAAGCGTTCGTACATCGGGTGATTGTTGTCGGACTTAACTTAGGGTAACAACGTTCATTTCTAGAAGGAGGTCCAGAATCATGAGGCAACTATTTGCAATTGTTCTCGCCATGTTTGTCCTTTTTGCAAATGCCAACCCAGTGTTGGCAGACAACAGTCCGGCCGCGGCTGCGCCGGCGGCCGGCACATCCACAGCTGCCGCACCAGCCGCAGCCCCGGCGGCAGCGCCCGCACCGGTACCGGACCCAAGCGGTACTAAGACCGGAAACATTAGCGACGTTCCCGCGGCGAAAGCGGGCGCCCCGACACTCAGCGAACTGGGCGACGCGGTCGGTCATAACCGGATCTCAATCAATTTCGTGTGGACGTTGATTACGGGATTCCTTGTCATGTTCATGCAGGCCGGGTTTGCAATGGTTGAAACTGGGCTTACCAGGGCAAAAAACGCTGCGCATACCATGGCGATGAATTTTATGATTTACCCTCTTGGCATGCTGGGATTTTTTGTGTGCGGTTTTGCCTTTATGTTTGGCGGTCTCGGGCCCATAGCCACGATGGGAAATTACGCGGGTTTAAACCATGAGTTCATTATAAACCTATTTGGAAAACCATTCGGCCTTTTGGGGTTGAAGGGTTTCTTCCTCAGCGGAACTTCATACGATGCAGCCGTCATAACGCTGTTCCTGTTCCAGATGGTGTTTATGGATACCACGGCCACAATCCCGACCGGATCAATGGCGGAAAGGTGGAAATTCATTGCGTTCATGTTCTATGGAGTGGCTGTCGGCACCATCATTTATCCGGTTTTCGGCAACTGGGTATGGGGCGGCGGCTGGCTCTCACAGCTTGGAGCGAATTTCGGCATTGGCCATGGACATTGCGATTTTGCCGGGTCTTCCGTTGTGCACATGACCGGTGGAGTCCTGGCGTTGGTTGGCGCATGGCTGATTGGACCGCGAATAGGAAAATTCAACAAGGATGGTTCGCCTAATGCAATTCCGGGGCACAATATACCCATGGCGATCCTCGGAACATTCATTCTCGCTTTCGGATGGTTCGGCTTTAACCCGGGCTCGTCGCTTGCCGGAACCGATTTGCGGATCGGCATCATCGCGACAAACACCATGCTTGCCTCGGCTACCGGCGCAGTGGCATCCACCCTGTGGATGTGGATATTCAAGACAAAGAAACCGGACCCGAGCATGATGGCCAACGGAATGCTTGCGGGTTTGGTGGCAATCACCGCACCGTGCGCCTTTGTCAATCCTGTAGGCGCAAGCATCATTGGATTGATTTCCGGCGTGCTGGTCGTGGAATCGGTGTACTTCTTCGAAGGCGCCCTCAAAATAGACGATCCTGTCGGCGCCATATCCGTTCACGGTGTAAACGGCGCCTGGGGTTGCCTCTCGCTCGGCCTCTTTGCGGACGGTACGTACGGAGACGGCTGGAATGGCGTTGCCGGCACCGTCAAGGGGCTCTTCTATGGGTGCCCCGCGCAATTTGGCGCAGAGGTCATCGGCGTCCTGACAAACTTCATCTTCGTGGGATTGATTGGGCTTCTTGTTTTCAAGTTCATCCAGATCACCGTCGGTAACAGGGTGAGCACGGCAGTTGAAATCGGCGGCCTGGACATACCGGAAATGGGAACGGCCGGATACTGCGGCGTCAAGATGGACAAATACTCCGAAACTCCAATGTCAAAGTAACGGCGGAAGCCATAAGAAGGAGGTAATGCATGAAGAAAGTGGAAGCAATTATCCGAAGAGAAAAGCTGGGGGACGTCATGAACGCCCTGGAACAGGTAAAGTGCCCTGGCATCATGATATGCGATATTGAAGGATACGGAAAGCAAAAGGGCATTACCGAGCAGTTCCGGGGCCGGGAAGTCCAGATGAAACTTGTTCCAAAGGTCAAGCTGGAATTGGTTTTGCCGTCGACAAGGGTGCAGGAATTCGTCGGCATCATTCTAAAGGCGGCACAAACCGGTGCCGTTGGCGACGGGAAAATCTTCATCTCCGAAGTCGAGCAGGCGATCAAGATCCGTACCGGAGAAAGCGGTGAAGAGGTGGTGTCATGACAACCGCCATGATCGGCAGATATTTCGCCCAAATCGATAATCAGAAGAAAATCCTGTTGTGGTCTCTAATTTCGGGGGCCTTCCTGCTCCTGCTTCTGGGCGGGTACGGCCTGTTTGCCCACAGAATACTCGGGGGGTTTATTCTGGCCGCCGATGTGTGGTTCACATTCAGGATCGTCAAAATGATTCGGAAAAAAGGGAAATAGCGGTGGCGCTGCTCTGGGATGGAAGGCGGAATGCCTCCATCCCGGAGGACTTTCAACAGGGGAAAAGAGAGTTCTCGATGACATTGGAAATGGCCGGGCTTTTCGCTATCCTGCTTGCAGTTCTGGTACTTCCCTTTACAGTGAAGATCATAGAAAAGCAGCTCGAAATATTTCTTTTGATAAGCGGAATTGGAGCGGTGACGTTAACCTCCCAATGGAATATGAAACTCTTTGCCGAGGGACTGGGACAGCCCGTAAAGATTACACTCGCGGTTCTGGCAGCCGGAATACTTTTTAGACTGCTTCAGAATTACATAGCCGGGCTTGTCGAATGGTCGATCAAAGTGCTCGGCATAAAAAAATTCGTTTTCATCATGGTAGCGGCTCTTGGAATTGCGTCAAGCTTGATAACGGCGATCATCGCGGCGCTTGTCCTTGTGGAAATAATCAGCCATTTGAAACTGGTCAGGAAAGCCGAAATCCCGGTAGTCGTGCTGGCCTGTTTTTCCATCGGACTTGGGGCTGTTCTGACGCCGGTGGGTGAGCCTTTGTGTACCATCGCGATAGCCAAACTTGGAGGCGCGCCCTTTCACGCCGGATTCTGGTTTTTAGGCGGGAATTTGTGGATATCCGTTATCCCCGCTGTTTTTCTTTCGGCCTTCACGGCCGTACTATTTATTTCGAACGCGCAAAGGACCAATGTCGGCCTTTCCGAAGACCGGCAGGAAACATACAGGGACATCGGCGTCAGAACACTAAAGGTTTACTTTTTCGTCATGGCCCTCATTTTCCTTGGGCAGGGTTTCAAGCCGATAATAGATACATACATTTCTCGCATACCCGTCGCAATACTATACTGGGTAAATAGTATTTCGGCAATTCTTGACAATGCGACACTTACCGCAGCGGAGATCGGGCCTTCCATGAGTCTGTCGCAGATCAATTCGGCATTGCTCGGACTGCTGATCGCCGGGGGCATCCTGATTCCTGGGAATATTCCAAATATCATTTCCGCGGGCAAATTGAAGATTACGAGCAGGGAATGGGCGAGAATAGGAGTTCCCGCGGGATTAGCTCTCATGGTCATGTTTTTCCCAATGGTACTGTTGTCAAAATGAGACTTTCAACTTGTTCTTCGCGTCATGAAATGGTTGCACCGCAAACCACGGGGCCGACCCTTTGGGCAGCCCGGAAGGAGGGACAAACCGGGAATAGTGGTGACTGCGTGCCTGTTATTCGGCGGGCCGACGATGCAATCCGCTCGCCGCCCGGCGAAGCGGCACAATTTTCACCCTGCAAAAAATTCGCTTTGCAAAGTTGAGAATCATTCCGTGACGAATGAATGTAAGACAAAACTGTGCAATTTCCACCTTTACGAAAGGATGCATCATGAAAAGGTTAATGACGATGCTCGTTATTGCGGCTACTGTATTTCTCGGGGCCCACACCACACAGGCCACGCCTTCCACACAGATTTGGATTCCGTCAACCGACATACAGGGATTCGGCGTTTTTCATCTCGGCTGGGATTCGTACATCAAGACCGCCGCGCTCAATGGAGTATTTGAACCCACGGTCACCAACGGCGGGATAACGGTAGGCGTATTGCCTTTTAAGCAGGTTGGGCTTGAGATCGGCATCGATTATCGTGATATCAATGCCAATCATATATACCCGCTCTACTTCAACGCCAAGCTGGGGGTTCCTGAGGACGCTTTCTTCAAATACATGCCGGCGGTGGCAATCGGGGCCTTCGATTTGGGAACAAAAACGAGCGGCGCAAGTCTCACTAATTTCAACATTTCCTACGGTCTCATTGCAAAGAATATCTGGAAGCTCGGACGCATTTCGGCCGGATATTATCTGGGCAACGACAATGCTCTGGGCGTGGCGAAGAAAGACGCCCAGGGGTTTCTGGTGTCGTGGGATCGCACGATGTCCGAGCTTACCGATAAACTCTGGCTTGCCGTGGATTATATGGGCGGATACAACAGTTACAGCGAGATAAGCGTCGGCGCCTCATACGCGATAACACCCGACGTGAGTTTTATCGTCGGATACGACGTTTGGAGCGATATCGACTATGTGAACCAAGTGGGCGGCACTCCGGCAAAACCAACGGTTACCGTCCAGTTTGACGTCAACCTGCCGGCGGTTCAGGATTGGTTCAAGAAACCGGAAAAGAAGTAAGTTCAAACATGTGGGAAAACGCATCGAAGAAGAGACGTCTGTCATGACGTCTCTCTTATCATTCCATGATGCCCGAGGTTGAGACATTTGATATGTTTGCGCAGTGTCAACTGATACTTGAGCTCAAAGGAGGTCCTGTATGGTATTGATACAAAGAGCTGCCGCTAAGCCAGGTACCACAAAGAAAGCAGGTTTTTCTTTCGGTATTAACCAATTCAAAGCAAAAGACCAGTTCAAAGCGGAAATAGAGAAGCGAGCTAAGGAAATATTTCTGAAACGTCAAGCATCGAAGGCTCCGGGAGATGCCCTTTCCGATTGGCTTCTGGCAGAGAAAGAGATGAGGGAGAAGCATTTGTTGCCGTAGACCTCTTTGGAGAATGGAGACGATATCTGCAGCGTACCGGGTTGTCCGGAATCAGAAAGGTCACTTGATACGGCCTTTTCGGCGAGGAAAGAAGAAGCGTTTTCCGCGATATGGTCCAAATCCCGGGATGTCGGTAGGGGGATCAACAGCTGACGCCTGCGCCGACGCGCACCTGATAATATAGACGGACGAACGTTCGTTTTAGTAAACAAGAGCCATCCGACGTTGACGTTCCACTTCACCCGCGGGTCAATAAGTAGCATGCAAGCCAATCCGCATCCAGCCTCCGATATGCCGGCCCGCGCTCTTCCGGCAAGTCTCGCCCTTGCGATGGGTGCGCTTGGCATCGTGTTCGGCGATATCGGCACCAGTCCGCTCTACGCGTTGCGCGAATGTTTTTCGGGCCAGAATCATGTCGACTTGAATTCGACAAACATCTTCGGCATGGTATCTCTCGTATTCTGGTCGCTCTTTATTGTCGTGTGTATCAAGTATGTCTTCTTTGTGATGCGAGCGGACAACAAAGGCGAGGGTGGGATTCTCGCGCTTTCGGCGCTCGTTGACCGGATAGGCGTCAAGACTCCGCGCATGCATGGGATTATCCTGATGCTTGGCTTGCTTGGAACGGCGCTGCTCTTCAGCGACGGTATCATCACTCCCGCCATCTCCGTCATGAGCGCTATTGAAGGTTTGGATGTGGCCACACCGTTGTTCCAGCCCTTCATCCTGCCGCTTTCCATATTGGTTCTGGTTGCCCTGTTCATGATCCAGAAGCGGGGGACGGACACCGTTGGGAAGCTTTTCGGACCGGTGATTTGTGTATGGTTTCTCACTATTGGCGTGCTTGGGCTGGTGCAGATAATCCACTGTCCTCGTATCCTGGTTGCGCTGAACCCGCTCTATGCGGTCAGATTCTTCTTTCATAACGGCCTGCACGGTTTCTTCATGCTCAGCAACGTGTTCTTAACCGTGACCGGCGCAGAGGTGCTATATGCTGATATCGGCCATTTCGGCAAACATCCTATCCGTCAAGCATGGTATTACATGGTGTTCCCGTCGCTTATTCTAAACTACGCCGGGCAGGGCGCCTATCTCCTGCGTTCAAACGCCGTTCCGCCGCACCTGTTTTACGCATTGTGCCCGACATGGTTCTTGCTGCCATGCGTGGGAATAGCCACAGCCGCAACCGTGATCGCCTCACAAGCCGTCATTTCCGGGACGTTTTCGATTTTCAGGCAGGCCGTGGGCCTGGGCTACTGGCCGCGTATTCGTGTGATTCACACATCGCAGAACAAGATCGGTCAGGTATATCTTCCTTTTGTGAACATCATGCTCCTGGTGGGCATTCTGATGCTGATACTCTATTTTAAGGAATCGGATAAGCTCGCGGCGGCCTACGGCATCGCAGTGTCCGCCACCATGCTCATAACGACGTTTCTCTCGCTCTATTTGTCGCCCAGCGTGTGGCGCATTCCGAGACCGTTGCTTATTACCATGTATGCCGTCATTATCCCCGTCGACCTTTCATTTTTTGTCGCCAACCTGATCAAAATACCTGCGGGCGGATGGGTGGTTGTCCTGATTGCAATTGCGGTTTATCTGGCCATGGCGACTTGGATCAAGGGACGGACGATTCTCCACAAGAATGTTGAAGCTGCAGAATTGAACATGTGCATGTTCCTCCAGGACATTCGTGAAACAAAACCACTTCGCGTTCCCGGCGTGGCTGTGTTTCTTTCCAGCAGCATTTCCGGCGTTTCACGCGGATTGCTGCATAATTTCAAGCACAATAAGATTCTCCATGAAAAGACCGTAATCCTATCGGTGCTTATCGAAGACATACCTAAAGTTCCCTTTGGTGAACGGATGTCGCACAAGGATCTTGGCGAAGGGTTTCATCAAATCATTCTCAGGTACGGCTTCATTGAAACCGCGAATGTTCCGGTGGCGCTTTCCGGCGTTTCCATCCCCGGCCTTGTTTTCGAAACCATGAAGACGACCTATTTTCTCGGAAAGGAATCTTTGATTATCACCAATGCAAAGGGAATGGCTTCCTGGAGAAAGAAAATCTTTCAGTCCATGGCGCAGAATTCGTTGGACGCATCCTCGTTCTATGCCCTACCGCTCAACCGGGTCGTGGAGCTGGGCGTGCAAGTGGAGCTGTGATTGCTGTTTTTCGGCTTTGCATTACTGTTCAGGATCTCCGCAACCTTGCGGCGTCCACTCCGATAAATAGAGAAATACGGACCAGATTGAAGTTGGTGCCTCAGAAATACGTAGAAGATTTGAAATAGTACATTGATAATAAATTGGGCGCCCCGCCCCGGTTTTTCACAATGCAGTTAGAATCAGATCGAATTCCGGATTGCCGAGCCGGTGCGGCGATAACTAAGTCAACTAAATACGATTCTGGTTTGCTGAGCGGGTGCAGCGTGGATGTGCTCGTGGCAAGCCCGAACCTTCAGCTGCGCGCACCCTACAATCACCCGATTAACAAAATGCAATACCAAATACTTTGGTCTTCCGGCCGCAGTTGCACTATTGAGTGGAAAACCTAAAATACCTTCGCGTTTTTGTTTCTTGCGTTAGGCACGACCGTAAGGTGTGCAGAAGCACAGTGCCGGTCGGCCCCGCCGAAGGCATAGGGGCGATCCGGCACCGAGGCTGACCAGCCGACGACCCTTGGAAGCACCCGAAGGGGTGGCCCGGAGGGAGGGCCGACCCGAGTGTGGCGAGGGGAACGCCCGCTTGTTACTCTTGATTTCTGGGTGCCCCACAGCAGAAGATTGGATTATAGCAATTGCTCCAACTATGGGGTCACCCGGCACTGCTATCCAAAAGCATTTTATAATTCATATTTCCGGCTCAGCCATCCACTAGCAAATTGCATTTACATATTCGTCGTGTGGAAGCAACACCGGCCGTTATAATCCAAGCGTGATAATAAGACTGTCGCCCTCAATCCTCGTATCTCTCAAGAAACGTCTTGCCAGTCTTTGCTTAAAGGACGTAGAATCCAGCCGGTATACGGGAATACACGCCATATAACTGCCGGCTACGTCCAACCGCGGACCTGTGCGCTTCCCTTTCTTCTTCGAAGAATCCTTGTCCTCTACGACCATGTTGACGATTCTGACTCTTGATAGGAAGAACAAGCCCTGTTTGCACGCAAGCATGCCGTTGAGATCGACGGCTCCGGCAATACCGTTGCGCCAATTGGGGAAGAGAGGATTCGGATGGGCAGCCGACACGCGTTCGCAGTACCTGAATTTCAAGCCTATATTCCTGCCCGAAAAATAGACGAGCGGCGAATCCAGAGTGACCCCCCGGCCAAGAATATTTCTCTCACAGGGAAACTGTCTACCGACCATTTCCTGTATGCGAGTCCTGGGTATGGCAATTCGCTGGAAGCGGGCGCAACTCACCAGTGACAACAAGCACAGCGAAGAAACAACAAATCTGGTCACGAGACTTCCTCTCACAATCACTTTGAATCTAATGCATATGTATTGCTAAGCCCGTGCAGCGGTTGCAAATTTAAATTCTAGTTCACATGGTATGCTGAGCCCGTGCGGCGTGGGTGGTTTGGCGGCAAGCCCGAAACACCCGTTGCGCGCACGGCAGAAACACCCGGTTGCAAAATTCCCAACGCCAGCCTATTTCCCTGCTGACAACTCCCCCCGCGATCAGTTCCGCCTGCTTCAGGAGGGTTTCGGTTGCCAAAACATGAGTCGGGGCAGTCTGCCCCGAACCCTGACCAAAGGTGCTCTGCAGCGAGCGCCTTTGGAATCCGCGCCGCGCCCGCAGCGCCGCCTGATCGCTCGGCCTGCGGGCCGCTCGTGAACTCACCCGGCAGGACGACGAGCAATTTCGTTCAAAGATGCCGGGCTCGGACAGCACGAGCGGGCCAATCCTCCGGCCGAGCGGGCGGCGCTGATGGCGGAAGAAAAGACAAAAGAAACTCGATCCAGCATCCTTTCCTTGCGCCGAGCGGAACGCCACTGCCACAGTCGTCAAGCCGGTTCTTTTACTGCCAACTGTCAACTTTGAACTTTCAACTTCTTCTCTATTAAGGCGTTTGCGATTATGTGGACGTTCAGTCTCGGCGACAGAATGCACGATCAAGGATGATCGTGGCACACGCTTCGGTTTTTCTCATCCATCACGCGAATGGACGGGGCACCCGTGCGCACCCCTTGTCACAAAGTGTTACATCGTGAATTTCAAGATACATAAGCGAACCGTCCCGGTGAACAGAGTTCGATTCTATGCGAATCGATTTCTTGAAAGGCGGCCCGTCAAGAACAAGAGTGTGATACTCTCCGTTCTCTCCGCACATATCAAGACCTGTATCGGCCGATTTTTGGGCCAATAATTCAAACGTGTGCATGTCAAGCAACCTTCCTATCCAATCTTCCGTGAACCAAGGCTTCTTTACGCAGGAAAATATCACTTTGAATCCGTTTGAGATCAACCGTTTCAGCAAAACGGCTCTGTCTAGATGCCATAAAGGACAGTGGACATCCATGCAAGATTGCTCGCTGCATTCTCTTATCCAATTCGGGTAACCATTAACTTCGGAAATGTCTCCGGTCACAAGGAGGTCGATACCGTTGTTCACTTTTAAGGCGGCGATGCAGTCTTCGTAGCTCTTCTTGTAGGGCTCTTTCACGGGCATTATGGAATGTGATATGCCGAGAGCTTCCGATTGATAAGCCATAAAGCCGAGCGGGTGAGCGCGGAATTTCTCGCCCACCGGCGCGAAAGTAACGAGATTCAGAACGTCGTGTCCAATCAACATGGAATCATGCAGAGCGAGCGCGGAATCCTTTCCGCCAGTCCAAAGAATCGATGCTTTCTTTGATTTCATGAGGGTCTTCTCGTCCCTATTTTAGTACGATGCCGGATTGCTGAGCCCGTGCAGCATTTGCAAATTTAAATTCTAATTCACATGGTATGCTGAGCCCGTGTGGCGAATATCTATATCAAGATAATATTTTTGTGTGTTGAGCCGGTGCGGCGATAACTAAGTCAACTAAGTACGATTCTGGTTTGCTGAGCCGGTGCGGCGTGGATGCACCCTTTGCAATATAAAGATAGTCATTCGGGCGCCCCGTCCCTACCGGGACGGCGGCTCCACCCCTTCGGGTGCTTCGATGCGTCGTCCCTCTGGGCTCGGCCTACGGCCTCGGTGCCGGGCCGCCCTATGCCTACGGCCGGGTCGGCCGGCAATGTGCTCCGGCACGCCCTACGGTCCTGCCTGGCGCTGGACAGAAAGCTATTGCCACATATCAAGGATTTGGCAGATTCAACGGCCAGAATCAATCAACCCGCAACCGCCCGATAAAGTCTTCGATAAATTACTACGACTCTGACAGGGAGCAAGCGTTTTTTATCTTTCAATCCAAAATTCTGTATTGTATTGGTTGATTTCATTATTGAGATGGTTTTCCGAATCAACGGCCCAAAGCAAAGGATTATTACGGATATATTGGCGGATATTGAATAATGATTTTTCGTCCAGGATAATATGGTCGTGATAATTCCGTTGCCATATTTTTTCAATCCCATTCCGCCGCATCGCGTTGATTCGTTTCGTTGATCGATATTTGAAATATGCCACCATGTTTCCCAACGTCGGTTTTCGCGCGGTTGGTTTTTCCGTATCACCGGTTGCATTCGTAACCCCGTCCGTCGCGTTTATAGGGGCGCGGTCATCGCGCCCCGTATTTTGGTCATCGCGCCCCACGGGATTGCCCAATCCCGAAACAGGGCGCGATGACCGCGATGTTTCAGGTTGCCACGTTTCCATGGGGCGCGATGACCGCGCCCCTACGGATGCAAAATCCCGAATAATGATGATGCCATGAACGTGGTTCGGCATAATGGCGAATTCGTCCAAATGGATATGCGGATAATGTGATGGCAATTCGTTCCAACAATGACGAATGTTGTTTTCTCTTTCGCCATCAGCGCCGCCCCATGGGACCGGCGGATTGGTCCGCTCGCGTCGTTCAAGGCCGGCATCTTTTGAAGATTGGAAAAATGTCCTGCCGGACGCGTTCGCGAGCGGCCTGCCGGCCACATAGGTACCGGCGGAGCTGCGGGCGCGGCGTTCTTTGCTCACTTTCTTTCGCTGCAGAAAGAAAGTGAGTCTGGGTTCGGGAGTGAAGCTCCTGACTCGGTTGTTGCGCAGCCCCCCGGAGTACGCGGCGACCAGCGCCACTGCCGGCGCGGCGTTCTTTGCCTACTTTCTGTCGCTGCTGATAGAAAGTAGGTAGGGGTTCGGGGGCGAAAGGGCAAGTGACATAATGGATGGTGCGAGCACCACTACCATACCCTTACGAAACGATAGTGAGACCCTCCCGGCTCCGTTGTCAAGCGGCCCGGTGCGGAGGCCGAGGAGTTTTAGCGGAGCTGCAGGCGCGGCACGGAGCGCGGCGCCGGAAGCCGCCCCCTTAAAATTCTTGATATCATTCATTCTCGCTTCTCTTTACTCTCTGTATCATCCCATCAAGACTCTGCAAAAACCTCGACCTGTCTTTTTTCCCGAATTGCGCGGGCCCGCCGGTTATTGTTCCGGATTCACGCAATTCTTTAAGGAGGTCCCTTGTCGCCAGCGAATCGCCAATATCCGAATCAGAAAATTCCTTGCCTGTCGTGCCCAAAACCAGGGCGCCTTTCTTGAGGCAGCGGGACGCCAGGGGAATGTCTCCGGAAATCACGATGTCGTTTTCCTTGACGTTTTCAACGATCCAGTCGTCAGCGGCGTCGAGGTTGTCGCCGACGATAACGAGCTTGAGACATTTTTTCTCCGGCACCCGCATCCAGGAGTTTGCGACCAGCGTAACGTTGAGTTTGTACCGCTCCGCGACGTGATAGGTTTCCCGTTTTACAGGGCAGGCGTCGGCGTCTATGTATATGTTTATTGGCACGTGATATCCCCTTTAGAATAATAAAATAAATTGGGCGTTTCCCCGCTTTGTAGAGAGGCAAAGGATCTGGGCGCCCCGCCACGTATGAAAGACTTGGGCGTTCCCCTCGCTGCGCTCGGGTCGGTTCTCCTTCCGGTCTCGGGCGTTGCCTCGGGCTGCCACGGCCGTATGCCGCTTCGCCGCCGGTCCGGGCAGCATCCCGCTTTGGCGGGACCGCCAGTCGCCCCTAACGCGCGGCAATGGAATTCCTTTCAGTCAATTATTTCTATTTGCGCCAAACGGCATTTGCAATAAATCAATCATGGACCAACGCATCCTTCTTTTTTCTTCCCGCTATCAGCGACGGCCTGAGGGCCCAAGGTTTGGCCGCTCGTGCTGTTTGAACCCGGCATCTTTGATCAAAGCCTAGATTTATCCTGCCGGGTGAGTTCATGAGCGGCCCTTGGGCCCGAGGACAAGCCGGAGCTGCGGGCGCGGCGTTCTTTGCTCACTTTCTTTCGCTGCAGAAAGAAAGTGAGTCTGGGTTCGGGAGTGAAGCTCCTGACTCGGTTGATGTGCGGCCCGGAGGCCGAAGGGTTCGGGAGTGTAGAATGCAAGTTTACAGACCGGATGAAAACGAACGTGGACCTATGGGTGTGCGCCGCTTGCGCAGATGTTGCTATTTCCTGTAGTCTTTCCGCTTTTCTTTTACGACCATCTGTCTGATCGTCTTTCCGTTCTTATACACCACAAGGGGGGTGAACGTTGCTGCTGCGGTCCGCCGCGCCTGCCGAGCGGCGCGAAGCAACGCCGGTTTGACCTTGGCCATGTCTGCATCCTTGATTTTTATTGAGTTCATGGATTTTCACCCTCCTCAACCAGTTTCGGAGTTTCGGCCGAATTGTCGTAAACCGCCCATGTGTCAACAATATCCCGATAAATCAGACGAAAGTTTTTCTGCCCTGAGAAGAAACGACGTCGGATAACATCCGCCGGTACTGAATGGCCGCCCTGTTTGACCCGCACGGCCACGCGCTCGATGGCAATTTTTACATTGGGCAATTGTAAGAATATGAGTTTCACGCGAAACCCATGTTTTCGCCAGTGCGGAATCAGTCGCGCATAGACCGACCCGCTCAACGTGGTCTCAAAAGCGAAATTCTCACCTCGACGGAAATGCTCTTTTATTTCCTTAAGCATCAATCGTCCTGCCCGAATCGCGGCAACCTGGGGCCTGAAAGGCTCCAGCCCGGCGGCAATCAGGTCGGCATTTACAAACACAGGACACCCGGCCTCGTCCGGCAGGTATTCGCGTGCGAACGTCGTCTTCCCAGCTCCGTTCGGACCTGCAATAATGACGATTTTCTTTTCTGAATTGCGTGACATCGTTTTCAACAAGGCCTAGGTTCTATTAAGGGGACCTCTAAAAATTCTGTAAAATAGTAGATTCCAAGATCATGTTGACAGATAGTATTATTTCGCGATGTCAGGGCGTCTATTTGTCTGATAGGTGCCCAAAACTGTTCTTTTTTCGGTCCCTTTGGGGGCCTTGTGCGGTCCTGTCCCGCTTTTCAGGCGTGGCACTCAAGATATGCAAAGCGTTTTATGTTGTAAACCAGGTTCAGGAGTCCTATCTTCGCCGCGGCCCTCAGCCGCCCGATACACCTGATCCTGCCACGAAACATGATTTCTATTTGAGCAAACACATGTTCTATACGCGATCTGACTTTGGATTTCTTCCGGTTCTGTGCCAATTGTGCTTCCGTCAATGGTGCGCCACGAGTCCCTTTGACACATATTTTGCTTCTGTACCAGAGATAATCAAGCCTTTGTTCCGCCTTTTCCGAATGATACGCGCTGTCGGCAAACACGTCCGCGTTCGTGTTCTCAGGATTAAGGAGAGGTTCAAGCATATTGGAGTCGTGCACTTCTGCGGATGTCGCCGCATAGTCTCGAATGATTTTATGCTTCGCGTCTACCGACGCATGGTTCTTGTAGCCAAAAAACGTCTGATCGTTCTTCTTCGTCCATCGCGCATCAACATCTTTCTGACGAAGTTTCTCAGGGTGCTTTTCCCATTCCTGCGGCGTGCCCCCGTTCTTGATTTCTTTATTCTCCTCCCGCGTGTTTCTCTGGCGAGGTACCTCGACAAAACTCGCATCTATTATTTGGCCTTTCTGGGCAGTGTAACCCGCTTCGTTCAACTGACGACCGAACAGGTCAAACAGCTTCTTGACAACGCCTGCTTGTGTCAGCGTTTCCCGAAACAACCAGACCGTTTTCTCGTCGGGAATGCTATCCTCGGAAGTGAGTTCAAGAAACCGTTTGAACGTCAATCGGTCCAGAATCTGAAACTGGGTTTGCGCATCGGAAAGCCCATACATCGTCTGCAACACGAGAATCTTGAACATCAGGATATAATCGTACGGTGGACGACCGGCGTTGCTCTTCCGTTCCTTGCGAAAAGCCTTGTCAATAACAGGACGAAAACTCTTCCAACGTATGGCCCGATTGATGGTTTCAAGAGGGTCTCCCATTTCGGAAAGCTCGGAAAGGCGATTCTCAAGGTCAAAAAGGCCTATCTGTCCCATCGCAATATCCTCCAGACGGTAGTGGGTTCGCAGGTTTGTTGTCTGGAATTAAAATAATTGACGAAATAGCCTTTGTCAAGCATTAATTGGGCAAATTAGGCAATTTTTAGAGGTCCCCTTAAGAAAGATCAAGATCATTTTGAGCAAGAATCGTTAGATTTATCGCCTCAGGTAAAAATAATCAACGAGCGGCTATCGATGAGAATAAGTCTGGGCGTTTCCCTCCCCGTTCGTCTCCATACAGCCCGCGCTCCGCGCGGCCCGCTCGACGAACGGGTTACTGTCCCGCCGGTCATTGAGTAGATGCGAAGCATCGTATCGAAATGCCGGCCTTCGGGGAGCGGCACTCGACAACCACGCGTGATTAGTCAACCGCAAACCTGAGTTGTTCCTGGTCTTGGTTCCCGCCATCAGCGACGCCCCCGACTCGGTTGCACCGCTGCGCGAGAGTGCCGGGCGCCCCGCTCATGTTAGAATCTTAAGAGCGACAGCCTCGTGATAATAATCTTGGTGGAGGCCCCGTATTCTTTCCCAGAGGCGATCCGTCCGATGAAAGGGTCAAACAATGACCAAAACTCCAGGCTATGTTCTCAGACCCAGGGGTAAAGCCGTGAATGCAACGTCTCCGGAGGCCGCGTCCATGGTTGCCGTGGAGATGAAAGCGGAACTGTTTGCCGCCTTGTTGGAGTTGCGGCAGAGGGTTCGCTTACGGGCCTATCAAATTTTCCTTACCTGTGAGGGTGATTCCTGTGCGGCTAATGACAATTGGATCAAAGCAGAGCAAGAAGTGAAAGCGACGTCCCCGAGGCCGGAGGACTAGCCGCTCGAAGGTAGGTCAAGAGTTGGGCGCCCCGCCACGCCGGAATATGAAAGACTTGGGCGTTCCCCTCGCTGCGCTCAGGTCGGTTCTCCTTCCGGTCTCGGGCGTTGCCTCGGGCTGCCACGGCCGTATGCCGCTTCGCCGCCGGTCCGGGCAGCATCCCGCTTTGGCGGGACCGCCAATCGCCCCTAACGCGCGGCAATGGAATTCCTTTCAGTCAATTATTTCTATTTGCGCCAAACAGCATTTGCAATAAATCAATCATGGACCAACGCATCCTTCTTTTTTCTTCCCGCTATCAGCGACGGCCTGAGGGCCCAAGGTTTGGCCGCTCGTGTTGTTTGAGCCCGGCATCTTTGATCAGAGCCTAGATTTATCCTGCCGGGTGAGTTCATGAGCGGCCCTTGGGCCCGAGGACAAGCCGGAGCTGCGGGCGCGGCGTTCTTTGCCTACTTTCTGTCGCTGCAGACAGAAAGTAGGTAGGGGCTTGGGGGGACGCCCCCGACTCAGTTTTACTGTGGCACGGGGTTCCAAGGGGCGTTTGCTGCTGACAAGGGGTTCGGGGCTGACCGCCCCGACTCCGTTGCAGCGCGGCCCACGGCCTAACTTGTCTTAAGAGAAATACCAGACAACCAATGAAAAAAGCCCATCCCTCTTGAAAACAAAGTCTCAAGAGGAATAGGCCTTAGTAATGGCTGGCCGGACAAGGACAGGGCCCGAACTCGCGGCTTGTGGCTCGATCGGGCCGCGCCCGTTCTTCCTCTTACGCCTTGGCTTCGGCCTGCCAGTGACCGTGGACCGTGCACAATTCAACCACGCGAATCTTTGCGCCCGCGGCCTTTGTGTAAAAGGTGGCGGCGGGATCGGCCCCCGTGGTAAGCATCATCCGCGCAAAATACTTGTCGTCCGCGTAGCAGTCGATGAACGCGATCCGGTGGGCTTCTTCCATGGGATGAAGCTTTTTCCCGATCCTTACTTCAACTTCGTAGGTGGGGGTTTCCGGGATCAGGCTGGATTTCTTTTTCACCGTGATGGCCGGTGTATGGGAGATTCCGGCATCTTTGTAATTTGAAATCGCATCCGTAAAAACGGTATTGTTTTCGGTAAATTTCTCCTTTGGAGAGTGGCACACCGGGCAAGTTTCGGGCGCCATGCCGAACTCCACGTGCCCGCACACGGTGCACACGTAAATGTCCTTGGCCATGGGCATCGCCTCTTCTTTGCCGACGACCTCAAATACCGGTCCCGCAGCCATTACCGCGGCGCCGATAGCGGCCGCACCCAGAAACTCCCTGCGGCTGACATTGCTCTGTTCCAGATCCATAAACCCTCCTTTGGGATTTAAAATGAAGGTGAAGGAAAAAACACGCGAACATCGGTGCGTGAAAAGGGGTGAAAAGTGGTCATGGAGTGATAAGAAACCGCAATTACTATGCCAAGGAAAGGCGATTTGGAGGGTTTTTGGGGGGAAAATGATTCAGTTTCGTGGATTGGCTGGAGGGTTTGGCCGCTCGCATTAAGATCAAATGCTTCTGGTTGGCTGAGCCGGGTGACACCATAGGTGGAGTAAATGGGTCAAGACTTGGGCGCCCCGTCCCCATCGGGACGGCGGCCCTTCCTCCACGCTCGGCCCGTCGGCCTCGGTACCGCCTGCCACTGTGGCCCTTCGGGCCGCGGTCAGGCGGCACTGCGCTTTAGCGCACGTTCCAGTCCGGCCTGGCGCTTGGCAGAAGGCAATGTCCACAATTGTCAAGATCGATTCAATCGAATGGCTGAAAAGTTGACGATTTAGTTCGGTTGAGAATTTTGCAACCGGGTGCCTGTAGGGTGCGCGCAGCGGAGGTTCCGGGCTTGCCGCCACTCCCTCCACGCTGCACCCGCTGGGCAACCCATAATATCATTTGGATATTTGCCGCACCGGCTTTCCTGCCATGCATCATAAGACGACCAAGCAATCTTGATTTAAGAAATGCATATTCCGGTTCCCATGATTATTTTAAGAATGCAAACCACAATGGAGCCGCAATGAACCAGGACGAAAACGCCCATGCAGACAATCCCCGTTTTGCAATTACCATGGGCGATCCGGCCGGCATCGGGCCGGAAATCGCGCTCAAGGCCCTTGCCTCACGCGATCTTCCCGTGGGATGCCGAATATTCATCATCGGCGATCTCGCCGTGCTCGAAGAAAACAGGCGGATCGTCCCTGCCGCTCCCTTGCTGCGCGCCATGGCATCTGTGGATGATTTCGGAGCCGGCGCCGTCAACGTCCTTGACATGAAGCAGGTCGGCCGCACGGATTTCTCGGTGGGGAAGCCGCAGGCGGCGTGCGGAAAAGCCTCATACGCCTACGTGCTGAAGGCCATTGAGCTCTGCATGAACAGACGGATCTGCGGCATGATAACCAACCCGATAAGCAAGGAAGCCCTTCACCTGGCCGCTATCGATTTCCCGGGCCACACCGAAATTCTTGCCGCCCGCACCGGCGCCAAAGAATTCTCAATGTTGTTCGCCGTGGAAAACGTGTACGTGGTGCACGTCACCACGCACGTGAGCCTCAGGGAAGCCCTGGGCCTTGTCACACGCGACAGGGTGCTCACCAACATCCGGCTGCTCGACCGCACGCTGCACATGCTCGGCATGAAGTCGCCGCGGATCGCGGTGGGCGGACTCAACCCGCATGCGGGCGAAAACGGCCTGTTCGGCGACGAAGAGGCCCGTTTTATCGCACCGGCCGTGAACGCGGCCGTGCTCGAAGGCATCGGCGCCAGCGGCCCGTATTCGCCCGATACCGTGTTCATGCGCGCGTTCAAGGGCGAGTTCGACGGCGTTGTGTCGATGCTGCACGATCACGGGTTTGTCGCGCTCAAGTCCCGCGATTTTGAGAGCGGGGTCAATATCACCGTCGGCCTGCCCATCATCCGCACCTCGGTGGGCCACGGCACCGCGTTCGACATCGCGGGAAAAGGCGTTGCGTCGGAGAAGAGTTTATTAGCCGCGATTAAAGCGGCCTTGATGCTATGGGAAAACAGGAACAAAGGATAATTAAAAATCGTAGAGAAAAAATGGGCGCCCCGTCCCCGCCGGGACGGGGCGCCCAAATCATTTTCCTTGAACGCTAATTGTCACTTGCACACCTGAACCCGATCATGCTGTCCCTGGCTTTCGGTTTTTCACTGCCGCGAGCGCCGCTGCGGATCTTCTTCGCATCGTCCATCCACGAGCCGCCCCGCAGTACCTGGAAACGCCCGGTGCTTGACAAAGGATTGTTGACCGCGCTCGTGCGATAAAAGGCATCGGAAAACTTGTCGGCGCACCATTCCCGCACGTTGCCGAGCATGTCGTACAGACCTTTTGCGTTTGGCCGCTTTTGCCCCACGGGGTGCGTCCGGCGTCCCGCGTTGGAGGAGAACCACGCACAGGCGGTATCGGGCTCGTTTCCCCAGTAATATCGCGTATCGCTGCCGGCGCGCGCGGCGTATTCCCATTCCGCCTCGGTGGGCAGGCGCTTGCCGTTCTTTTCGCAGTATTCTTTGGCCTCGTCCCACGACACGTATTCCACCGGGCAATTGGGGCATTTTCCGAACACCGACGGGTTCTTTTTTGTCGCGCTTTCGTACTCGGCCTGCGTCACCTCGTAGCGGTCGATGTAGAACCCGCCGAGGCATACCCGGTGCGCCGGGTGCTCATCGGGATCACCCTCGCCTTCCGGGCTTCCCATCACAAAGCAGCCGCCCTCGATATGCGCCATGTTGATGTGGGACGGACCGGCGGGCGGTTCCGCGTGAAGCGCCTGCGCGTTGATCGAAGAATCGGATTCGGAATCGGGCGCAGCGGTGTCGGACGCGCCGGGAAGATGGAGGTACATCTTCACGTCGTCGGCGCGGGCGGGCAGTGCCGCAAGACAGACGGCGGTTGACAGGATCGCAAATAGAAGTTTCATGGTGACCGATTCCCAAGGTGCTGAGAATTTATGCGCTTTAGCAAAAGAAAAGCTACGCCTCTGGGCTGATATCGAGATAAAGATTTGGGCGCCCCGCTGCTGTGCGGCAATATCGAAGTGGCGCCACGGATTGCCGAGCCGGGCGGCGAATATCAAGATCAGGATATTATTTTTGTTTGCTGAGCCGGTGCCGCGTAGAGTACCCTTGGCAAGCCCGTACCTTCGGTTGCGCGCACCGTAGCAGCACCCGGTTAATAAATGCTCAGCTGCAAACAGCCACTGCCATCGATTCAACTCTTCAACTTCGGAGTGCTTCATTGCCCTTCACAACAGCACTTCGAGGGTGCCCCCCAGCCGAGGATTGGATTCTCGCAAATAAACTTACTTGGGGGTCACCCGGCTCAGCCATCCAAATATATTGGATCTTGATTTTCCGGCCCAGCCATCCAAAAGCATTTTCATCATCCTTACACCTACCTATTACTCTAGAAATCCACCAATTCGACCTCAAAAATCAACGTTGCGTTCGGAGGAATAGGCCCCATGCCGGCCGGGCCGTAGCCGAGGCTCGGCGGAATGATGAGGGTGCGCTTCTCCCCCTTTGACATCATGAGAAGGGCTTCGTCCCAGCCCTTTATCACCTGGCCCGCGCCCACGGTGAACTGGAACGGCTCGCCGCGCGGAATGGAACTGTCGAAGACTTTCCCGTCTGTAAATTTTCCGGTATAGTTGACCTTGATTGACGTACCGGCCTTGGGCTTGACCCCGTTACCCTTTTTGAGGACGATATACTTGAGCCCTGATTTCGTGGTGACGGTGTCGGAAGCCCTGGCGGCTTTCCTGGCTGCCATGGAGGCCTTGTGGGGTTTTGGGGCGGGGGCTGCCGCCGAATCCGGAGATTCGCCGGCGGACATCGCGGTTCCGGCCATTGCACAAATGCCGATGATGCAAAGAAGATGCTTCATGGAAAACAGTTGCTCCTTCCTGTCAAGAATGAATAGCGGGGTTTCCGTTCAAAACACGTTGACGGTTGATATATCCGGCATTTTTCGCTCGCCTCGATACACCGCTCGTCGAGCGGTCCCTTCTGACTACCGAGACGGGCGGCACCCGGCGAGCGATGAAAAGTCGATTCTGAACGGATACCCTCCGGAGAACAATACGATGAATCAATGTTATTTCGCCTTTTCGGGAACGGAGTCCTTGACCGCGGGAGCGGCCGCCGGCTTGGGCGCGGCGGTTGCCACAAGAGTCACCTTTGTCATCACGATGGGCGTTTGCGGCACGTCCTGAAACATCCCCGAATTTCCCGTGGGCTCGTTTTCCATGGCCTTGACAATGGGCAGGCCGGACACCACCCTGCCGAACACGCAGTATCCCCACCCCTGGGCATCCTTGCTGCGGAAATTGAGAAATGCATTGTCTTTGGTATTGATAAAAAACTGGGCCGTGGCGGAATTCGGATCGCCCGTGCGGGCCATGGCGAGCGTACCCAGGTCGTTCTTGAGCCCGTTGTCCGCCTCGTTGGGTACAGGCGGCCTGGTGGGCTTTTCGGTCATATCTTTTGTGAAGCCGCCGCCCTGGATCATGAAATTCTTGATAACGCGATGGAAAATGGTCCCGTCGTAGAATCCATCCTTGACATACTGGAGAACGTTCGCAACGGTCTTGGGGGCGGCCTTGGGGAAAAGCTCCACAACGATGGTCCCCTTGGTCGTCTCGATCTTAACACGGGGGTTTGCGGTACCGTCGGCGGCGTAGGACACAAACGATGCGGCGAGCAATGCAGCGGTTGCAATGGCAATCAGCTTGTTCATGAAAGGCTCCTTGCGAATGATTGTTAATGGGTTAATGGGTTAATGCGTTAATGAGTTTGTGGGTTCAGCGGTCGCAGTCGTGGTTCTTCGAGGTTCTTCAATTCGGCCAATCTGTCAACCCATCAACTCTTCAACGCATTAACCCTTCAACATACTTATTCTTCAATCCCACTTGAACGGCGACTCGTAGTCCCCTTCGATTTCCTCCGGCTTCTCCTTGGCGGTCTTGAATTTCTGTTCGATCTCCGCTTTGCGTTTCGCCTTCTCCTCCGCAGCCTTCTTGAACTTGTCTTCCCACTGGGAGCTCTTTTCCTTCTGCTGCTTCACGAAATCGTCAAAGCCGGTCTTCTGGTGGTCGGCCGACTTGTGGTCCACCACTTTGCCCGTGGATTGATCCACCCAGAGCGTGCCTTTGCACAGCGGACATTTGATTTCGAAAAGACTCATGATGTGCCCCCGGTCGCGCGGCAAGAAAACAACGGCGCCCCCCTGAGCGGCCTGCAATGCGCTCGCCATGGGATGTATAAAATAACTCCTGAATAATTTCGCTGCGGCAACATTCTTGTGCCGATCAAGATATTGCCTCACGCGCCGGCCGCGAATTTATATTATCCTCGGTCTTCCCTAAGGAAAAAAAGCGGATTTTAGGATGGTCTGCTGCACGCCGCGCCATCCGTTCCCTGCGGCCCCGGTCGCTCCACGCTATGCAAAATCAATCCGAACTTCCCTTTGAAGGGTTTAAGCAATTTGTGCAGGAACCGTTGGAGACCGGCGACCCCGTCTCCTTCGACCGTGTCAAGAGTATTTTCCTTGACACTCCCGGCGCGCCGAACGATCCGTTCCGCATACTCATCCAACGGCTGGCGGGCAAGACCTACCGGGGCCGGGAAGCCCGCGACCACTGGCAGCGCATCCTTTCCCACAAGGAGAACATGCAGGCAAAGCTGGGACGGCGCGTCAGCATCAACGTGACGGCAGCCGACTATTTCGAGGTCATCGGGAACTTTGACGGCCGGCCCGGGCAGGGTCCGGGGCCCGCCGGGCTGGAAACGCTCGACGGCGGGATCAACCGCGAGGAATGGATCAACCGCATTTACGCCCCGGGCCACCACGTGGAAAAACTCAAGGAAGAGATGCTCCGCGCCAAACGGTACCAGCACGCCCTGTCCGCAATACTGCTTGACGTTGACGAATTTCACAGGATAAACCAGGATTTCTCATGTAAGGTCGGGGATGAAATTCTCACCGTAATCGTCAAAATCATCAAGAAGATCATCCGGGCGGTCGATATTCTCGCCAGATACTCCGGCGACCGGTTCCTCCTTATTCTTCCCAATACGAACAAGCGGGAAGCCTCCGAGCTGGCGGAGAGGCTTCGAAGCAACATTCAAGAGCGCACAAAGCGCATCAAGGGCCTGGCGGTGGGAGTAACTGCCACGCTTGCGGTGGGCCAGTCGTCCCACGACGACAAATCCGCGGAATTCATGAAATCGCTCGAAAACACCCTTGAAGAAGGCAAGAAGAAAGGGCGCAATGCGGTGTACGTGTGCGAGGGCTGTTCGTAGCGGATTTCTTTTTCATTTTCCGCCTCCATGATTTTGATTATATTACTGTGTTGAATTTTCTCCCCTCAAATCAGGGCGGTGCTGTTATGGATATTGGCGGCCGGGAAAGCAACAAGTTCCATATCATCGATGTGGTGGGAAAAATCGACAGGCTCAAGGATTCGATTATTCTCAAGTCCTACATCAACACGCTTCTCGAGAAGAATCTCCTGAAGATCGCGCTGAATCTTTCCCAGGTGACCTATCTCGACAGCGGCGCGCTCAACGTGCTCATCTACAGCCACAACACCCTCAAAAAACGCGACGGACTGCTTGTCATTATAGAACCGAATGAATACGTCAAGGACGTGCTCGACGTTGTCGGACTTAACAAACTGGTCAAAATCTACGCGACCGAGGAGGAATTCGAGAATGAAACGAAACATTCTTAATGCCCTGGTCTTATTCGCGGTTGTGTGTGCGGCGGGCGGCTGCTTCATGAAGCCCTTTATCAAACCAAACCAGGAAAAAATCGATCAGTACGTGCAAAACCACCCTGACCTTCCCGATCTCGACAAGCAATGCATCTACGACGGCAGGTTCGAGATCGGCATGAAAGTGGAAACCCTGGAATTCCTGCTTGAAAAGCCGGACAAACTTGAAATTGTCAAGCAACCCTGGGCAACGCAGGAAAACTGGATCTACTACAAGAACGGCAAGAAGACGTTCATCATCGAAGAGAAACACGTGGTAGGCATTCTGGAAACGGCGAAAAAATAACCGCGGTTCCATCCTCTTGAAAAACCAAGGCGAGAAAATCCTCTCGCCTTTTTCATTTGAAAGGGAGTGTTCGTGCACCTGTTCGACATCGTGTGCGGTTGTGCGGCGATTCTCTTTGTTGTTCTCGGGATCAAGCGCGGGTTTGTGGAAGAGGTCGTCCGCGTCGTTGCCGTGGTGGGCGCCTTCTTTGCCGGCCTTTCGCTGTACCGCCGGGGCGCCGGGTACCTTGGGTTTTTGCACCTGAACGGAGCGGCGGTCTCGGTTATCGCGTTCCTGGTGATATTTCTCGCCTCCGTGTTGGCGATTGCTCTGGCGGGCATTGTCATCAAGAAAATTGTGCACCTGACGGTGCTCGGCTGGATCGACCGCGTGTGCGGCGGCGCACTTGGGTTTGTGAAGGTCTTCTTCATCGTGTGGATCGTGGTCATGACCGTTGCCTCGCTCCCGTTCGACGGGATCAAGGCCTGGTTCAGGCCGTCCAGGTTCTATTCTTTCTTCATGGTAATTTCGCCCGTGCTGCGCGCCCGGGGTCTCGTGCCGGCAACCGGGCCCGTCCAAGACATTCTGAAGGCAAACCCGATTCCTGCAATTACCAAGGCCCTCAAGAATGCCGCGTCGGCGGGTGATTCGGCGATTAGAAAACAGCAGGGCGCGCCTGTAAAGAAATCATCCAAACCGGCCACGTCCTCTTCCGCCAAGTGAGGTTCGGCATGGAACCGTTGCGTGCGGTCGTTTCGGTTATGCTTGGGCTTGTGCTGGGGTCTTTCTTCAACGTCATTATCTACCGCGTGCCCCGCCGCCAATCGATAGTCCACCCCGGTTCGCATTGTCCGAAATGCAACAGGCCTATCAGGGCGTGGGAAAATATACCCGTCCTCAGTTACGTGTTCCTCGGCGGGAAATGCTCCGGTTGCAAGGCACGCATCCCGATTTTCTACCCCCTTGTGGAACTGGCTACCGGCTTTGCGGGAATCGCCCTGTACCTGTTTCTCATCGCGCCCGCACTTGCCAGATTCCATTCCCCCGTCATGATGGCCACCAGTATCCTGCAGTCGCTGATTCTTCTCATCGTGATTCCCATAACGGTCATCGATATCTTCCATTTTCTTATTCCCGATGTCCTCACCCTTCCCGCGCTGGCGCTGGCGATCGTCTGTGCATTCCTGCCGGGCGGCATCACCCCGTTGCAATGCGGCCTCGGCATTATTGCCGGCGGCGGATTCCTGTATTGCGCCGGGTTCCTCGGCGAACGAGTGCTGAGAAGGGGGAACGCCATGGGGTTCGGCGACGTGAAACTCATGGCGCTCGTGGGTGCGGCGTTCGGCTGGAAAACCGCGTTCCTGACCATCGTGCTGAGCGCATTCACCGGGTCTATCGTAGGAATCGCGCTTCTTGTCCATGGAAAGCTGTCCAAAGACCACAAGATCCCGTTCGGCCCTTTTCTGTCCCTGGGGCTGTGGACAACTGTTTTTTTCGGCGACACGTTGATTTCGACCTATTGGGCATTCGTCGGCAGGATTATCGGTCACTGAACTTTTCCCCATGACAGGCACAAAAGCGTCACCCCACATCCTCGGCGGAGTAGACGTCGGGTCACCGTTTCTTCGCCAGGCTCTTCTCTGCAGCCTTGCCGACGGCATGCTGTGCTCGGTGATGGTTGCCCTTGCGGACACATTTTCCGTTGCCGCGGCCGTGCGCCTGAGGGCGCCCGCAATGACCATTGCGCTGCTCGGCAGCGGACCGCTCCTGGTCGGTTCGGTGGGCCAGTTCTTCCTGCCGCTCTTTCTTGACAAGAAGCATACCCGCAAACGCTACGTGGTCTCGAGCGTGCGCGTCCAGGCGACGTTTCTGATGCTGGCGGGGCTCACGGGTTTCCTGCCCGCGCCGCTCAATGCCTGGGCGTATGTTTTCGCGTTCGTGCTGTACGGCTCATCGGGGAACCTCTTTGCGGGAATCTGGACGTCGTGGCTGCGCGATTGCGTGCCCCCGGGCGTGCGGGGAAGGCACTTTGCATGGCGCAACAGGTTTTTCTCCCTTACGCAACTGCTCTGTGCAATTACCGCCGGGGTCCTTTCGCGGAAGTATAGCTCCCAAAACGCGCCGTGGGCGTTCTTTACCGTCATTTTTTTCGTGGGAAGCCTGTTCAGGTTCGGTTCGGGCCAGTTTCTTTCATGGCAAAACGATCCGGAACCGTCGAACCTGCCCGACCGCTCGCAGGTGCTCGGGTTCAAGCCTTCGGCAAACTTTCTCTGGTTTTGCGCGTCGGTGGCTTTCCTGCAGGGAACCACGGCCCTTGCGGGCCCGTTTTTTAACGTGTGGTTTTTGCGGGACCTCAAGTTTGACTTCCTGGTTTTTACCATCGCGTCCGCGTCCATGATTGTCGGCACAATTGCATTTCTGCCGCTGTGGGGGCGGCTTATCGACGCGACCGGGACCGCGCGCGTCCTTCGCATAACAGCGCTCATGTGCGCGTTTGTGCCCGTGCCCTACCTTTTTGGTACGTCCCCGCTCCTGGTGTGGCTGTCCAATTTCTATTCGGGAATGGCGTGGGGCGGGTTCAACATTGCGAATGTCAATTATCTGCTTCACATAACGGAGAAAGAAAACAAGGACCACTACATCGGCTTCGCCGCCGCCGTAACCGCGGTTTCAATGTTCACGTTCAGCCTGCTGGGCGGCTTTCTTTCGTCCAGGTTGCCGGTGCTGTTTTCGTTTCAACTCCAGACCTTGTTCTTTGTGTCGTTTGCGGCGCGGCTCATTGTGGTCCTCTTCTTCTACAGGAAATTCCGCCAGCCCCGGATGCGCGTTGGGGCGGGCGCCGTCGAACTTGTCAACGAGTCGGGATGGCATAAGGCCGGGATGGAAAGTATCCGGCAGGTGTTCAGGCCGGTAAGGAAGTGAACCGTCTGAGGTTTCGTTTGTTACAAGGACAGGTGTTGGGCGCGGCGCGCCCTCCGGATCAGTTGGCTTTTTGCCAGCCAACTGCAAAAATGCCTTGACTTTTTTTCAGAGCAATGGTAATTTGCCGGTATATGGAACGAGCGCAGGCTTCGTATATTCTAAAAGATTTGAAGAAAAAAATGGTTTTCCTCATTGGCCCGCGCCAGGTGGGGAAAACATGGCTTGCAAAAAGAATCTCGGAAGAGTATGAAAAGCCGATGTACCTCAATTATGACAGACTCGAAGACAGGAAATTGATAAAGGACGAAGCCTGGCCGGAAACGGCCGACCTTCTGATTTTCGACGAAATACACAAGATGCCGGAATGGAAGAATTATGTAAAAGGAATTTACGATACAAAACCTCAAACGCTCCACCTGTTGGTGACCGGCAGCGCGCGCCTGGACACCTTTAGGCAGGCCGGCGATTCACTGGCAGGGAGGTTTTTCAGACACCGCCTTTTTCCGCTTTCGTACAAGGAATTGCCCGACAAGAAGGCAGATTCGATTGACCGGCTCATGACTCGCGGCGGTTTCCCCGAGCCGTTCACGGCAGATGATGATGTGGACGCCGACCGCTGGCGGCAGCAGTATGTTGACGGCCTTGTGAGAACTGACGTTCTTGATTTTGAGCGGATCCACGATCTGCGCACGATGCAGACCGTTGTGGAGTTGCTGCGGCGATGCGTCGGCTCGCCGGTATCATACAATTCAATTGCGGAGGACGTACAGGCGTCGCCGACCACCATCATGCGATACGTTGAGATCCTGGAAGCGCTTTTTATCGTCTTCAGGATAACGCCCTATTCACGGAACATCGCGCGTTCATTACTCAAGGAGCCCAAGATCTATTTCTATGATACGGGTATGGTGATCGGGGGCGAGGGTGCGCGGTTTGAAAACATGGTCGCGGTATGCCTCTACAAACATGCGTGCGGCGTATCCGATTTTCTGGGCAAACAGGCCGACCTGAAATACATACGCACGAGGGACGGCGAAGAAGTTGACTTCTGCATCATCCAAGACGAGCAGCCACTGCACATCGTGGAAGTGAAGGCCGGCGGCAGGGATTTCGGAACTTCCTTGAAAAAAATTCATGCAAAATACGGCCTTCCCGCAGTTGCCGTGATAAGGAACCTCAGGAGGGAATTCAGGGAAGACGGCATTCCGGTTGTACCGGCCGCCCAGTTCCTCAACGGATTGTTCCTCTAAGGGGCGCAATCGAGTCTGTCCATGAGGCATAGTGATCCCATGCCATGGTATTTCCGCCTCCTTGTCGGCCGGTCGCCGCGGAGAACGCTCGTTCGCACCGCGATGGTGGCCGTTATCGCCGTTATCGTTTTCAGGTACTTCCTGATCCCCATCCACCTGGCGGGCAAGAGCATGGAGCCTGCGTATAGAGACGGATCGGTGAACATCGTCAACACGTTCAGCTACAGGTTCAGCTCGCCGCATCGCGGCGACGTTGTGGCGATCCGGATGGCCGGGACCCGGGTGATGCTCTTCAAACGGATCGTGGGCCTGCCGGGCGAGCGAATAGGCTTTCGTCAAGGAGTACTGATTGTTGACGGCCGGGAATGGCCGGAGCCCTATGTGGTGTACCGCGCGAAATGGAACATGCCGGAGGTGACGGTGGGCGATAGCGAGTATTTTGTGGTTGGAGACAACCGCGGCACGGCCATAGAGGGCCATGCGCTCGGCCGGGTGGACAAACGAAGGATCGTAGGAGGGCCGTTGTTTTGAGGATAACGGGAAAAGCAGTTGTTATTATTGTCCTGATCGCGGCCGCGGCTGTGGCGGCGTGGCTCGTGACCCGGGACCGGGACCAGCACCGCATCAGGAAGAACCTCGACCGTCTGGCTGCCGCCGTGCACAAGCCGCGGGGCGCGGTTATCGAAGGCATGGACCTTTTCAAGCGCGTCGCAATCGTCCAGTCGCTGTTCACCACGGATTGTGTGATTTCGGCCGGCGAGCCTGCTCCGGAAATGAAAGGAACGGACGAGCTGTGCGCCCTATTTGCCCAGGGAATCAAGACGGTGAAGGAACTGAAGATCCTGTTCAAGGACGTGTCGGTGACCGTGGCGCCCGACCATCTGAGTGCAGCGGTCACCATGACCGTGGAAGCGATCGGCGAGGACTTTTCGGAAGGCACCAGGAAATTTGACGCGAGAGAAGTCGAAGTGGCATGGAAAAAGATCGAGGGCAAGTGGAAGATAGCGGCGGTGAAAGAGGTTCAGACGCTGCATTAAGACAAGATAATATTTTTGTTTGCTGAGCCGGTGCGACGTGGATGTACCCGTGGCAATATAAAGATAGTCATTCGGGCGCCCCGTCCCCACCGGGACGGCGGCCTCCTTCCACGCTCGGCCGGTCGGCCTCGGTACCGCCTGTCCCTACCGCCTTCGGCTGGGGATCAGGCGGTACTGCGCTTTAGCGCACGTTCCAGTCCGGCCTGGCGCTTGGCAGTAGAGCAATTCCACAATTGTCAACTTCTTCTATGAGATAATGCATAAAAGACTTTCCCTGTTCAGCAACACCTCGTGGGTGCCCCACAGCTAAAGGTTGGATTCTTGCATATCAATCATCTATGGGGTCACCCGGCTCAGCCATCCACATGCATTTGATTATCGATTTGATAATCGATATTTCCGGCACAGCTATCCAAAAGCATTTTGATTTTCTTTACGCATTGTTGCGCGCCTTACCGCCGTTGACAATACCGGCAAGATGCCGTATACTCTCAAGTGAGGTACAGCACAGGAAGTACAGGGAAGGCAAGGACCATGCACGAGAGCGCCATAGAACAACAGCGGAAGCATGTATTGCTCCGGATTTTATTTCTGCTGTGCCTTGCCGTTCACGCACTCCTGTTTGTTTTATTCATCTTCCTGCAGCTACCTGTCCTCTGGATTCTCAATATTTCCATTTGCGGCCTTTTCCTATTGAATTTCCAGCTCCTTCAGAAAAAACAGTATCTCGTATCGCTGCAGCTTGCCATTTTCGCGATAACGCTCCATTCCATTGTCGCCTCATGCCTTCTGGGCTGGACAAGTTATTTCGGGCTTTACCTCCTGGCTTCCGTGGTAATCGTTTTCAACTCGTATTCCCTTACGTTGAAGCTGAAGGTTCGTGAGGTGACGTTCATTTCCGCTTGTTTTGTTGCGTTGTTCGTTCTGACACGAAAGGGTTTCTGCATATTTCCGATTAATCCCGTCGTCCTCGATATCGTCGGATTATGCAACATAGCGGCCGTGGTGTCTTTGCTTGCCTTGTTGTCGCTCCTCACCGTCAAGGAAAACGACCAGTTAAAGAAAAGGCTGGAAGAAATGTCGGATCTTGACGAACTGACCGGGGCCTATAACCGGAGATTTTTCAACAAATACCTCGACTTGGAAATCAGGCGCAATGCAAGCCACATCAAGTACCGGTCGCCGCGGGAAGTCAATTTCGGCCTCGCGATTCTGGATCTGGACGATTTCAAGCACATCAACGATACGTACGGACACCTGGAAGGCGATACGGTCCTTACCGAGGTGGCCCGGGTCATAAAATCATCGTTGTTCGAGCGGGACATTCTATGCCGCTACGGCGGAGAAGAATTCGTAATCCTCTTTACAGCCACTCCGAGGGACGGAGCAATCTATGCGGTTGAGAAAATCCGAAGGTTCGTAGAGGACCTCCACATTCAATTGGACAAGACGGCGCCCCCAATTTGCGTCACGATCAGCATCGGTTTTGCCAGCTTTGACGAGGCGTCCGACATTTACAAACTCCTTGCGCTCGCAGATAAGCGGCTTTATAATGCCAAAAACAGGGGAAAGAACCAGGTGGTCAGCGGCTGAACGCGTGCGGTACTAGCAAGATAAGAATCTGGGTACCCCGCCGCTACAAGATAAAAGAAGATTGGGCGCCCCGTCCCCACCGGAACGGCGGGCCTCCGTACGAGCTCGGCCAAGGCCTCGGTACCGCCTGACCGCGATGCCTGGCAGCGCGGTCAGGCAGCCCTGCGCTCCAGCGCACTCTTCCGTCCGCCCTGGCGCGGCGCAGATGTTGATTGCCAACATGTCAATATCCCCGCAAGCACGGCCAACTCAAAGAATCCTCGGCCAAATTGAAGCATCCAACGTATTCACGCATCGACGTGTAAACGGGTTACCCCGGTTTCCACCCTTGGCCTTCCCAACCACACCTCGTGGGTGCCCCACAGCTAAAGGTTGGATTATCGCATATCAATCATCTATGGGGTCACCCGGCTCAGCCATCCAAATGTATTTGATTATCGATTTGATAATCGATATTTCCGGCACAGCCATCGGGAAGCATTTCTTAATTTTCTTTCACGAACTTAACCCAAAACTCCCTGGTTGCCGTAAACGCTGCAGAAGTGATCGGCGTTATCAATTGGCGCGTGTATGCAGCCCCCGCATCACGCATCATTAAAAACTTCTCTCCTTTTTTCATCGAAAATGTACCCAAATAAATTATACTAATTAGTCTATTCTATTTATATATCAATAACTTCTGTTACTATATTACTATTTCTTTTGCTTTCTTTTGATCTTGGCATTATATTATCCCCAGGCCCCATCATGAAAAAGAACCGCCTCAACACCCCCATCTTTATCTACGAAGACCACGTGGACTTCATTCGCGACTGGTATTCGTATGCAAAGCGTTTCGGGCTTACGCAGCGTGAATTTCTTGCCAGGGCCGGGATTAACGCGAATGCATTCCTGTCCGACGTTATTGGGCGAAGAAAAAAAATAGGCCGCAGCCATGTTGCGGGATTTGTCAAAGCGCTCGAACTCCGTGGCGACGAAAGGGAATATTTCCGGCTGCTTGCACAAAAGGGACGGTGCAGAAAACCTGCGGATAAGATACCCGTTTTCGACCGTCTCGCACAGCTCCGGAACGGCAACCTGTCCACGATGCTTGAAAACCGCACGTTGGAATATTTCGCGTCGTGGCAATATCCGGTGATCAGGGAGTATGTGGTGTGCAAAGGTTCGGCTTCTTCGGCGAAGGAAATCGTACACGCATTGGTCAACCTGAAGCTTTCCACGCATGAAGTAAACCAAGCGCTTGCGAAACTGGTAAAATGGGGCATGATCGTGCACGACAAGGCGGCCGGCCTGTACCGTCCCGCCGACAAGGGCGCAATCTCCTACAAGAACATGCCGCACCCTGTAGTGAACGACGTGAAAAGAACGCTCATCGAGGCGTCGGTTCATGCCATGGAGGAAATGCCGAAAGACGAACGCCATATCTCGATGACTATGAAAGGAATCAGCAAAGCATCGTACAACGAACTTTGCACAAAGATCGACGCCCTGCGCAAAGAATTCCTGGATCGAGACGACCACATGGAATCCGTTGATAGAATAGTCTCGCTGAATATACAGTTGTTCCCGGTCATGAAGATCGACCGGTCGGGGGGGAGAACGGAGAAGTAACCATGAATGACAAGGTAAAGTTGATTCTGGCCATCCTCGGCGCGTCGATTTGCTCCGCTCTGGTATCGGGGTGCGGGGTCAATGTCGCCGGAAGCGGCACCGATTACCCGAACACCAAAGTGTCCGGCATGGTGCATTCCAGTGTTGATGCACCGGTGTCCGGCGCCCGGGTGCAGATTATCGACAATGCCGACTGGCTTGCCGACATTATAAACGGACAGCCTGTTGTTCTTGACAGCGCGCGCACCAACGCGTCAGGCGCTTTTGCGATACGGCAGCCTGCTTCCACCAGCTGGAACATTCAGATTGACAGCAGGGATGAGGGCCTTCTGGCCCGTGATTTTAGCGCGCTGGTCGACAGCACGAAAGACACCGCGTACCAGTTCAAGCTCAAGCCCTATGCAACGCTTTCCGGAACAGTGCAGCCGGACGCTGGAACACCGCAGCAGCTTGCGCTGTCAGGCAGCTCTTACGGTACAGTGGTAAATGCGGACAAGACCTACGCCTTCCCGGCGCTTGCCGAGGGAGCGTACGTGGTCGTAACCGCAACCGATATTGCCGGCTCTCAGCAGCGCTCCCTGGGCGCTTCGGTCCAGATGAGGTCGGGCACTGTCGTCGCGGGCCAGACCCTGCCCGCGCCCGTCAACCGCGTTCTGGTTGACGATTTTTCCATCGGCCAGTTTCAAACCAATATCGGCAGGACGATCGGGGACGGATGGTGGTACACAGTAAACGACAGCGTTGCAAAGGGAACTTCCACCATAACACTAAGTTTTGTGACCGGCGCGGAGGCCTACGCGGGCCAGAGCATGCGCGCGGTGTACACCCTTGATTCCTTGAGCGCGGGCCCGTGGGCGCTCATGGGTTTCTTTCTCGGAAAGGACTCGACGAATTACGATTTGTCCAATTTGACGGCGCTTTCCTTCATGGCAAAGGGTGCCGGGACCATTGAAGTAAGGTTTTATTCGAAAATGATGGATTCGGTGAACGGCAATACCTGGCAGCAGTTTTCATACGTGCTGCCGCTTCCGGGTACCTGGACCTCTGTTGCGATCCCGACCGATTCCCTGCGGCTTCCAGCGAACAGCCCCGCGTATCAGCAGGGCTATACCTGGGCGCAGGTGGCCCCTACGATACAAATAATCTATTTGATCGCCTATACCCCGCAGAACAATCCGGGGAATACCATCACGATGTATCTCGATAATGTATCTCTTGACGGCATGAAACTTGAAACGTTTGTCAAGTAAACGTTCAATAGTATGACCATCACATTGAAGATTCCTCGCAGCAAGCTGCGAGGAAAAGGCAAATGGCATAATGACTAGTGCGAAGCGTTACCACCATGCCTTTATGAATGAAATGACAATCTTCAATCCCTATGGAAAAAAACATATCTATAATCGCTCGCTGACCCCGAAGCACCACGACTACGGCTGCATACAACGCTACAGGAGTAGCCGCGCAAGCGAACCTTTGGGGAAAAGGCAAACGACATAATACTGGGCGCGTAGCGCCACTACCATACCTTAGCAGGGTGTTGAAAAAGTCTCCCTTTTGTAAACATTTATCCTTATATTATAGGGGAACCCCAACCAAGGAGTATTGATGAGAGGTTCCCAGCCAGCCCAAGGCGGTATGTTCAGCTTCGTTTCTCCGGATTCCCGAGTGCCGGCAACGCACCCGCTTCGTCGTGTCAAACAGTTTACGGACATAGCGCTGCGCCGCCTTTCTCGTGACTTTGAGGCGATGTACAGCCGGATGGGGCGCCCTTCGATACCGCCGGA
>CAVSQB010000028.1:0-291494 GCA_963729895.1 uncultured Fibrobacterota bacterium
GGAAGAGAGACTCGAACTCCCAAGCCCTTGCGGGCAACGGTTTTCAAGACCGTCGGATTACCATTATCCTATTCCTCCGGATTTTGGCCGCGGCACCTGGACAAAAGAAAAACAAAAAGCCGAAACTCCAGCCAAAAATATATCACGAGAATGGCCTCGGCAATGCCCGTCTCGGCTGCCGTCCCAACGGCCCCGGCACGGGTGCTTAAATTTGACCAAAATGATTGCGCGAGGGCCCCGCGCATCCCATATTTCTCTCCTATACGCGAAGGTCGCAGTTTCAATCCGCCTCGAGGCACATTCCTATGAACAAAATATTCACGGTTCTTCTGCCGGCCCTCGCATGTGCGCTCGTGTTGTGCGAACCGCCTGAAGTTGTCCAAAGCAAATGGACGGACGCGGATGTCGTATTCGACGCAAATCTTGCGCAGTGGAAAGACGTCCTGCAGTATCCCGATGACCCGCAATTTGGAATTGGTGTGAGAAACAACGGCGCCTTTCTTTACATATGCCTCATCTCCTGGAAACGGGAGATTAACGGCCGCATACTTCAGTATGGCTCCACTGCCTGGTTTTCGAGCGCGTCGAAGAAGGGAAAGCGGTTCGGGATCCGTTTTCCCATGGGCGCGCCCGAAAACAAGGCCGCGGAGCGGCGAGGCAGGGAGCAGACCCGCGATCCCGAGGAACTGCGCGCGAAGCTCGCCGAGTCTTTTCAGGAAATGGAAATTTTGGGACCGGAGAGAAGCGACACTGTTCCGGTCAAGACCGTGGTTGCCGAATCGTTCGGGATTGTTGTTCGCGCGTATCCATCCGAGGAAAATTTTGTGTATATGATAAAAGTCCCCCTTAATTCCGATTCGGTAAGCAGGTATGCCATGGACATAGGAAAAGACACCGTGGTGAACGTGGCATTCGAGTCGATTGTTCCCGACTCCGGCTCGGCCCCTGCCGGCGGCGAAGCCGCGGCCCCCCCCTCGGGCGGGCAAGCGGGAGGGATGAGCGGGGGCGGGCAACACATACGCCCCACCGGAAACCAGATGGAGGAGCCCTTCAGCGAAACCTTTGCAATCGGGCTTTCCAGGAAGCCTGCAAGATAGAACTGCCGCAGGACAAAACCGTTCCGCCGTTATGCGGCTTTTTCAATCACCACATGGCACGGGTCAGCGGTACTGCGTATCTCAACGATCCTGTGCCCTTCTTCCTCGGCCGACCGGGGCACGTTTTGGAGCGGTTCGCCCCTGGAGAGGCTCACGTCGAGAACGTCGCCCTTCTTGAGCTTTGCCAGCATCAACTTTACCTTTACGTAGGTCATGGGACAATGTTCCCGGGTAATATCGAGTGTGAACACGGTGCGATCTCCTTTCAAATGAACAGAACCTGGGCATCCTCGGAGTACCTGAGGAAGGTGGGAACGCCGATGACTTCCTGCACCTCGTCGATGAGGTCGCCTCGCGTGATGCCGAGAATGTGCATTGCCATTTCGCATGCAACGAACTTCACTTTGAGTTCGTGAGCGGCGGCGATGAGTTCCGGCAGCGTTGCCACGTTCCGGCCCCGCATCATGCCGGTCATCAGCCTTGGGCTGAGGCCCGCAAAATTGAGCCTGGAAAGCGGCAAATTGTTTCGGCCCCCCAACAGGAAATTAAAGAACCGGGCGAGAATCCCCTTTCCGATTGCCGCATGCCCCTTGTCTTTCTTGATAAGATTGAGGCCCCAGAACGTAAAAAAGAGGTTCACTTCCCAGTTCACGGCCGCCGCGCCTGTTGCAAGAGTAAACGCTGCTACGGCACGGTCGAAATCTCCGCTGAAAACGATGAGTGATAATTTCTTCTTTTCCACAATGAGCTCCTTTCCAGGTTCCTACGTGCTCACCGCGATGTCTTCGGGAGTTACCTCGGAGCCGCGGATCCTGAACGACTTCATCACCGGAACGTCGCCTGCCAGCGAGACAATGACGTAGCTGATGTCCGGATCGCGCGCCAGACGGATATCTTCCTCAGACGGCCGTGCAGGCGTATTCGGATGGCTGTGATACACTGCGGCCGCTGTAAGGCATTCGCCGCGGATAGCGCGCACCACCGAAAACTGCTCGGCCGGATCGAACGAAAAATGTTCCGCCGAGCGGTCGCTGTTCTTGAGCGGGAAGAAACGCACTACCGTTCCGTCCTTTGCTGCAAGGTAGCCGCATGCTTCAAACGGCTTTTCGGCGCGCGCGTGACCGATGATCCCGTCCGAAATGGATTTCCGCATGGTTAGCATATCAGGCTCCTTGACTACCAGTTTTTATGTCGCATACCGGCTGTTCTTCGTCGAACAGCGTCCGTATGGTGGCATGCTCGCCGCACAATTCGCACGCCGGGTTCCGCCGCATCTTTATCTTGCGGAAATCCATTTCCAGGGCGTCGAACGTCAGCATGGCATTGGTCAAGAGCGTTCCTACGCCGGTGACAAACTTGATCGCCTCGACCGCCTGGATGGTGCCGAGCATGCCCGCGATCCCGCCAAGCACCCCCGCCTGCGAGCAGCTTGGCACCGCATCGCGAGGCGGCGGCGTGGGGAAAACGCACCGGTAGCACGCTGAGGCGCCGGGGACCACGGTCATGGTTTGACCGTGAAACCGCAAAATGCCGCCGTGTGAAAACGGTTTCTTTGCAAGCACGCATGCGTCGTTGATGAGGAATTTTGCCGCAAAATTATCTGTTCCGTCAATTACGAAATCGTAGCCGGCAATGATGTCGTTTATCGAATCCGCGCTTACAAACGTGTGATAGGTGTTGACGTGTATATCCGGATTGAGCGCGAGCATTTTTTCGCTCGCGGACGCTACCTTGGGCCGCGAGACGTCCTTGGTGAAATGGATGATCTGCCGCTGGAGGTTGGTGAGGTCAACGGTGTCGGCATCCGCAATGCCCAGTGTCCCCACTCCTGCGGCGGCCAGGTACAGCGCCGCCGGAGACCCGAGCCCGCCCGCGCCGATAATGAGCACTTTTGACTCCAGGATCTTTGCCTGGCCTTCGATGCCCACGCCTTTAAGCAGGATGTGCCTGCTGTATCGTTGGAGTTGTCCATCCGTAAAATCAATCATTGCCGTCATCCTTCCGTGCACAAAAAATGCAAAGCCCAGGGCACCTGCCGCCGCACGGCGCTACAGGCCGCCGCCCATGAAGTACAGAAAATCCACTTCATCATTTTCGGCAACCGTTACCGTTGCGTAGTCCTTTCTTTGGGCAAAAGCCCCATTGATTTGGACCGACACGTAGTCCGGAACATCGACCTTCTCAAGCGCCAACAGGTCGAGAACGGACGGGTTGGCCGCCGTGATTATCTTTTCAACGCCGTTTACTTTGATTTTCATTGAGAATCCCCTTATGGTTGATTCCAATTTTGTTTCCATTTTCGAGAATTAGAATTGGCAAGCAGCATGTTTGGCCCGCCTCATTGCATCCCTCTTTAAGATTGTCCTTTCCCTTAGCAAACCCGGTTACGAATCCTCATGTTATCGATGTTCATCCACATAGTATAATACAAATCAACTGGCGTGCCAAAAACGTGAGGTTCCGATAAAGGTCTCTGAGATGGTCGACTTTTCTTGACAGGAATTTCTGATTGCTTAGTTGGCCTTGCCTGTCTTGCTCGTCAAGCTGCCTTTGATAGCACTACCTCACCAATATACACTTCCATTGGATAGTTGTAAAGGAGGGACGAGTGCTCCCTCCGGTTGTTGTACCGTTCAAAGAACTCCGCAAGGCCGGTGCGGCACTCGGCAACGGAGCTGTACCCCCGTATGTAGATGTCGTCGTACTTGACCGTTCGCCACAGCCTCTCGACAAACACGTTATCCAGCGCCCGCCCTCGTCCGTCCATGCTGATCCAGATACCGCGTTCAAGGAGCACCGAGGTGAACTCCTCGCTGGTGAACTGACATCCCTGATCCGAGTTGAAGATTTCCGGTTCTCCGTACTTCGCCAGTGCCTCCTTGAGAACTTCGATGCAGAAGCCGCTGTCCAGCGAGGTCGACAGACGCCATGCAAGGACGCACCGACTGTACCAGTCGATAACGGCGCAGAGGTAAGCGAAGCCGCCGTTGAGGCGGATGTAGGTGATATCGGTGCTCCACACCTGGTTGGGGTGGTTGACCACTACGCCACGAAGCAGATACGGGTACTTCTTGTGTGCCTTATTGGGCTTCGAGGTGTTCAGGGCCCGGTAGATCGCGTGGAGGCCCATACGGGCCATCAGCCTGCGAATCTTGCTGCGCCCAACCTCCAGCCCAAACTGACGCCTCATGGCCGCCCGGAGCCTTCTGGTGCCCCGCGTGGGGTCATCGGTGAATAGCTCATCGATACGATCCATGAGCAACTTGTTCATCGGACTAGTCTGCGGCGTATAGTAAATCGAGGTCCGACAAATGGAAAGCAGCGAACACTGCCTCTTCAAAGTCAAGTCCTCGCTTGTAGAATCGGCCATCTTTGCTCTCATAGCATGCCCAGCTTCCGCAAGTTTTTTTTTAGGAACTCGACATCCATGGTCAGCTCCCCGACCTTGCGTGCATACTCATCGCGATCACCGCGAACGCGCTCAAGCTCTTGCTCGGCGTTCTTGTCTCCCGAAAAAGCCATCTGCGCGTTGCCAAGAAACTGCCTGCGCCACTGAGCTATCTGGTTGGGATGGACTTCGTACCGACTTGCCAAAACGGACAGCGGTTCGGCCTCCTTCAAGGCTTCCAGAACCACCTTCGTCTTCAGAGCGTCGTCGATCTTGCGGCGGGTCCGCTTGGCGGGGTTGCCATCGCTGTTCGGGGACATCGCGGCGGCCTTCGCTTGCTGCTTCCGGTTCATGTTGGACTCCTTTGATAATGAAAAAATACCCTCGGAATCCAACTAAGAAACCATTATTTCCTGTTCAAAAATCCCGGACCATCTCACTCTGCAGTCTTGAAGCGCGGGGCGCTTGCCGGCCGGTTTCAACCAAGCTCGCCCTTCTAATCTCTCGCAAGTGACAGCACGCGAACCCTGGCCGCTCCCGCGGCCAGCAATGCTTGGGCGCATTGGCTGGTTGTGGCGCCGGTGGTGACGATATCGTCCACAAGAACCACGCCCTTGTCCCGTATGCAATGCGTGCGTCCGGGCGGCACGCAGAAAGCGCCTGCGAGGTTTTTGAGGCGGTCCTCCCGGGCCAGCGCGGTTTGCGTTCCGGTCGGCTTTCTTCTTTGCAAAGCATGACGGCACAGCGCCGGCCGGCCCGGGCCCGAAGCCACTATGCCGGCCGCGAAATAGTCGGCCTGATTGTATCCCCGTTTGAGAGCGCGCAGAACGTGGAGAGGCACGGGAACCGCCACGTCAAGTCCTTCCCAGAAATCCGGCGGCACCCAATGAGCGTACGACCGGCCCATAAAGAAGGCGAGCCTCTTGAGGTTGCCGTATTTGAAGGCGTGGGCTATGTGCTTGACAATGTCATCGAAGTCGAACAGGGAATAAATTCTCTCGAACGGATAATCCCAGGCGTACTCGCATGCGCATTCCGTAAAGGAACGGTTCTGCGCGCAAAGCGGGCATGCATTGCGGTGATGGTGATTCTTTGCGAGCAGGGCTTCGCACCCGCCGCACAGCCAGGCGCTTCCCCGGGAGCACGGAGCGCCGCACGCGATGCACAGCGCGGGAAAGAAGAAGCCTGCCGCATTCTTGCCCGCGCGGGAAAGGGAGGCTTTTGCAAAACGCACCGCGTCAGGCAGCGCCATCGGGTGCGCCGGGACGGCCCCGGTCTTCCTCTTTGGAAAGAAAATTCCTGAGGATAAGGCCGGCGAAAAGGATGAAGAATGCGATGCAGAAGACCTGATTGTGACTCAACGGACCCAGTTTTTCGTGCGGCGTGTAGAACCGGGTGAAATCGACACAGAACCGGAGGACGGCGTACATGATGCCGATAAGATAGAAACGGAACCCAACAAAGGTTTTACGGGTACTTACGAGAAGAATGATGATTGCCATGAGAAGGCCTCCGCCGCTCTCGATGAGCTGGGAGGGAATCAGCGCATGCGCATGGATTTCGTGAGCGTAGGCGCCGGCAGGGCTGTCTGCAGGAAACGTCACGCCGCACGACGACGTGGTGGCCGCGCCGTAGCAGCAGCCGTTGAGAAAACAGCCGATTCGCGTGAGGAAAATACCGAACCCCAAGCTGGCGCTGGAAACGTCGGCGTAGGGTAGAAACTGCTCCTTTTTGATTCTGAAATACGTCACACCCGCTACAAGCGCCCCGATAAACCCGCCGTACATCACGAGCCCGCCGATGCCGAGGTTGCCGCCGTGAAACGGGTTGAAAATGCCGGTGAGGTCGCCTGAAAATTCCTCAAAGTGAAGTATGACGTAGTACAGCCGCGCCCCTACGATGGCGGCAAGGATCACCCAGAACCCCAGATCGGAAATGACGTTCGGGTCAAGGTTGTTCTTCTTTGCCCGCCACGAGGCGAACCAGATGCCGAACAGAAACGACACGGCGAGCATGAATCCGTAGGAGTGAATGGGAAACTTAAAGATGTGGAACAGTATGGGATGCATGAAAAGAGTTTGTCCTTTCGGTGATTCTACACGTTTGGGCAATACTGAAAATAAAATCAGACTGCGAGAGAGTGGTACAGATGTTTAAGCCTGAACGCAGTATTCTCGGCCTGGGCGCACCCCGCTCGGCTATCCGGAAGAATCGTATCTTCCTGCATGTCAAAAAATCCCGGAAAAATCAGAAATCCTGTTTGCTGTACTTTGCGTTCAGCAGAAACCCCAGCAATATCGCAATCGTCAAAGTAAACGATCCTCCGTACGACAAGAACGGCAGCGGCACGCCCACAACGGGCATCATGCCGAGGGTCATCGAAACATTGATGAATACGTGGAACGCGAGCAGTGACACCGAGCCCACCACAACGAGGTTGGTGAACCTGTTCCGGACCACCTGCGTGGTGGTGAAACCCCGGATTATGAGAAACAGGAACAAGAGCAGGATAGCCGTGCAGCCGAAAAGGCCGAACTGCTCCCCCAATACGGAGAAGATGAAATCGGTGTGCTGCTCGGGCAGAAACGACAACCGCGTTTGCGTGCCTTGAAGATATCCTTTCCCCATGACGCTTCCCGAGCCGATGGCGACCCTGGATTGTATAACCTGGTAGCCTGCGCCCGCAGGGTCCATTTGCGGATTGATGAAACTGAGGATGCGTTTCTTCTGGTAATCCTGCAGCACGCCGTTCCAGGCCACGGTTGTGATTCCTGCAGTAAACAGGTTGATGGCGACAACGCCCACCAGTATCAGCATGCGGGGACGGATGACGTACAACACCCCGCACAGAACCACAAAGAAGATGCCCCAGGGAATGGCTTCCCAGATACCGCCCTGGGTCTTAAGCGTAAATGCGAGGATGAGCGGAATGGCCGAGAGGGCGAGCGAAATCAAGGGCGAGGCAAGGAAGAAGAGCTCCAGCAGCGAGAGACCTGCCCAGTACAGCATCGGCACGGCCATGAGACCCAGGATAAGAGCGGTTCCGAGGTCCGGCTGTTTGAGAATGAGGGCGAACGGGACGAGTATCATGGCACCCGGCAGCACAAACGACGGCAGCCGGTCGAGAGAGATTGATTGTGTGGAAAAGTGCCGCGCAAGGGCAAGCAGAAGGCCTATTTTTGCAAATTCGGACGGTTGAACGCGCAAGCCTGCTATGGAGACCCACCGCTCAGCACCCTTGCTGATGACGCCGGTAAAGACGCCGTATAGAAGCAGCAGGAGCGACGCTCCGTACATCACGTAGGCAAAGGAGAAGTAAAACCGGGTGGGGATCGATGTGACGATAAGAATGATAACCATGCCCATCGCAATCCAGATGATCTGGTTTCTGGTGGAATGGACCAGAGGGCCGGAATCGTAGATGTGAGTGGCGGAGAATACTAGGAGCACGCCGAAGATCCACAAGGCCATGGCAACGGCGACGAGGGCCACGTCGAATTCGGTCCTTTTCCTTATTTCAAACATGGGGCGTTCATCTTGTTGCCGTCCTGGATTTTCCCTTTTCCGCAAGCGCTGCCTGCGCGTACGAGTCCGCTATTTTTCTTCCCTCCGGATCGGTTGCGAAGAAGTAACGCAGCACTGCGCCGGCAATGGGCGCGGCAATGGTGCCGCCGTGGCCGGCGTTTTCCGCAACCGCGGAAATGGCAATGACCGGTTCCTCTGCGGGCGCGCATCCCATGAACAACGCATGCGTCTTCTCGCCCTGCGGGTTCTGGGCCGACCCGGTTTTCCCGCCCACCGGCACGTTTGGAACGGCAGCGCGCCCTCCGGTGCCGCCTGCCGCCATCACTTCTATGAGCGATTTGTGCAGGGTGGCGGTACTGGTTGAGTCGAGAGTGAGCGTTTTTGACACAACAGGGCCTTGCTGGGCAACAACGATGCCGTCGCTATTGCGCACTTCCTTCATGAGATAGGGGCGGTACACAAACGTTCCATTGCCAAGTGCACCGGCAAGAGATGCAAGTTGAATCGGCGTTACAAGCTGGGTCTGGCCTATTGCCATATCCATGTTCAGCCCCGTGGTCCACACCCAACCCCGGGACGCAAATCGGCGGTTGTACTCTTCCTCGCCGGATAACCAACCCGCTTTCTCGCCGAACAGGTCCACGCCCGTCGGCTGCCCCAGGCCGTACATGTCAGCGGCCTTGTTGATGATTTTGTCGCCCAGCCTCAGGCCCACCTGGTAAAAGTAAACGTCGCACGATGCCTTCACCGCGCCCACGAGATCGAGGCTGCCGTGTCCCTTGAGGTCCCAGCAGTGGGCAACGCGGCTGCCGAACCTGAAAGAGCCGTAACACGGAACGGGCATGTGCGTTTGAGCGGTGAGCTTGCCGCTCATGAGCCCGGCCGCGGCGGTTACCAGCTTGAACGTCGAACCGGGGGGATAGGTTCCCGCAATGGCGCGGTTGTTAAGCGGCAAGTTCGAGTCGAGCGCTATGGCGGCCCAGTTTCTGGAACGCATGGCAGCAGACGCCGAAAAAATGTTCGGGTCCACACTCGGGCTCGAATACATGACAAGCACCTCGCCGTCACGCGGATCGAGCGCAACAACCGAGCCCTTGAAGGCGCCGGGGAACGAGTCAGCGGCAACCGTTTGCAAATTCACGTCGATGGTAAGATACAGGTTGCCGCCGGGGACGGGCTCGGTGCGCGGCATGTCCTTGATGGTGCCCAGGCTCTTGCCGTAGGCATTCACCTCCACATATTCCTGACCGTCCCTGCCGCGAAAAATGTCCTCATACTGGCGCTCGATGCCCGCCTTGCCGACGAGGTCGCCGAAGCGGTAGCCGAGGTTCTTGAGGGAATCAAATTGATTTTCGGGAATCTCGCTCATATATCCCAAGACATGGAACGCCTTGGCGCCCAGCGGATATTCGCGTCGCGATTCGGTTTCCACGGTTATGCCGGGCAGTTCCATGGAATGTTCTTCCACAATGGACACGAGTTCCATGGACACGTCTTCCTTGAGCCGCCGCGCCGGGTCGAACCGGTGCCGCTGTGCGTCGCGAAGGGCCTGCCACAGTTCCACGCTGTCGAACACGGCGGCGCCGCGAGAGTCGCGGATCTTGAGTAGGTTCTTTACAATCTCGGAACGCTTCTTCACTTTGTACGGCAGCACACAAATGGAGTATGACGGCCGGTTGCGCGCCAGCACGACGCCGTTCCGGTCGAGAATCAGCCCGCGAGGCGCCTTGATCACGCGCAATTGCACGCCGTTTTCCTTGGACAGGCGGATGTTGAGTTGGCCCTGGACCACCTGGAGATAGAAGAGGCGGACAAACAGGATGGCAAACAGGACGGATACCACAATGCAGAGCCGGACGCTTTTGCTTGTTCGTTCCTGTTGGTCGTCCTGAAAGTGCGAGCTTATGGGCATTGCAAACGTTTATTTCCTGACCGTGGGTTTGGGAAGCATCTCCCAAACGTAAAACAGCGCCGCCACGGCAATCGAATACAGCGCCCGGGGCAGGGTATGAAAGAACAGCCCGGATAAGACGGTCGACACGGGATCGCCGATCATCACAACCTGGACAACGAGGAAAATCGCATCGTGGACGATGAACACCACGAGCAACAGGACGCTCTTGATGAGCGGATCGGTTCGCATCGTGCGCTCATTAAACAAGCCGATGAACGCGCCCGTTATGGTTTTTGCAAACGCGTTTTGTCCCAGGAGCGAGGGAGAGTAGAGATCTTGGCCCAGCCCCAGAACAAAGCCCACAAAGATGCCGGGCAGTACTCCGTACTTGATGGAAAAGAAAAACAGGACCACAATGAGGAGGTCCGGCTTTACGCCGGCAATGGAAATGACGGGCACGAACGATGTCTGCAGAATAAGCGACACCACGAACGCAATCACCCATTTCGCCACGTCCGACATCATTTGGCATTCTCAAGGGAATCGAGTTCGCTTTTGAAAGCGGCCCACTGCGGCGACATTTTAATGACAAAAACTTCTTCCATACGATCGAAATTCACTTCGGGTTTCACCGACGCCTTCTTGAAGATCGGGTCGCGGTTTTCCTCAAGTTTTGTCACCGTGCCGGCCAAAAGCCCTTTCGGATAAATACCTCCGAGTCCCGAAGTGACCAGAGTGTCGCCGACCGCGACGTCGGCGTGTGCGCGGAACATGATGAAGAAGTCGGTGCCATCGGTCGTTTCCAGGATGCCGACTTCCCTGGTGCGTCCGATCATGACGCTGGTCCTGTTTGCCGGATCTACCAGGAGTTGCACGAGGCTCATGTGCCCCATGACCAGGACGATTTTGCCGGCAACGCCGCGACCGGTCATCACAGGCATAGAGGGCAGAATGCCGTCACTGCCGCCAACGTTGACAATTGCGCTACGCGAAACGAACGACGGATCACGCACCACAACGCGTGCGGGAACAAGGGTAAAGGAAAACTGCTTCGAAATGCCGAGCATTTGGGTGAGCCGCTCGTTTTCACGGGAGTTTTCGGTTGTTTGCGCAGCCTTTACGGATAGGGATGCGATCTCCTCTTTGAGCCTGCGGTTTTCGGCATAGATATTCTTGATTTGGGCGGTCTGGTTGAAGTAGAATTGGAACGGGTAAAAAACGCTGATGGTAAGGACGCGCGCAATGCGCTGCTGCTGCACCTGAGTGCTCGACAGCATCAGGATGCTGGCAACCGATGTAATAAGCAGCGAGGTACTGTTGAGATGGGAGACAAAAAGCCGGATGATCCACTGCATGGTGTGCTCAAATCAGGATTTTCCGGATTTGGGAGCGGGAAACCAGCATTACGTTTCGCTGTCTAATGTCTGCCCCTAAATCCCCCGAAGGGGGACACAAGGAAATTATTATGTGCAACAAAATGTTCTTCCAATAAGTCCCCCTTCGGGGGATTTAGGGGGTTTGAGTCCGCTTTGACTTCTACCGTCTCCTGCCGGTATTCAGAAGCACCGGCTTGTACGTTTCGAGATTCTCGATAATCTTGAGCGCTCCGCGTGCGACGCAGGTGAGCGGGTCGTCGATCACGTTCACCGGAAGGTTTGTTTCCTGGCGCAGCCGCTCGTCGAGTCCGCGCAGCAGTGAGCTTCCGCCGGTCATGATTATGCCTTTGTCAAGAATATCGGCGGATAACTCGGGCGGCGTTCTCTCAAGCGCCTGTTTTACCGCCTCGACGATGGTGGAAATGGGCTCGTTGAGCGCATCCCGGATTTCCGTTGACGTGATGCGAAGCGTCTTGGGAATGCCCGCAACCAGATCGCGTCCCTTTACCTCCATTTCGAGCTCGTCTTCGAGAGGAAAGGCGGACCCGATCTGGATTTTTATCTGCTCCGCGGTGCTTTCGCCGATAAGGAGATTGTAGGTCTTCTTGAGGTAGGAAACGACGGCCTCGTCCATTTCGTCCCCGCCGACGCGCACCGACATGTCACATACCATCCCGAACAGGGCGATCACCGCGATTTCGGCCGTGCCGCCGCCGATATCGATCACCATGTTTCCCGACGGCTCGTTTACCGGGATGCCCATGCCGATGGCCGACGACATGGGTTCGGCAACCAGATATACTTCGCGCACGCCGGCGCTTTCGGCAGAGTCGATAACGGCGCGCTTTTCCACCTCGGTGATTCCCGACGGGACCCCGATAACGGCGCGTGGCCGGAAGAACGAAGGGTACTTCTGCACCCTCTTGATAAAATGCTTGAGCATTTCCTCAACGAGGTCGAAGTCGGCGATTACGCCGTCTTTCATGGGGCGAATGGCCTCGATTTCACCCGGAGTCCTTCCCAACATGCGCTTTGCTTCAAGCCCGATGGCGGCAACCCGACCGGTGCTTTTGTCAAGCGCGACCACTGAGGGCTCATCGATAAGAAGTCCCCTGCCGCTCACGTAGATCAGGGTATTTGCGGTCCCGATATCTATGCCGAGGTCGTTGGAGAGAAAAGGGAAGAGAGCCATAGGGCAAGCCTCATATCAACCAAAGATTCGAGCTGACTTAATTAATTAAGTACTGGCAATAAAGGCGCTGCGGGCTTTAAAAAATAATAAGTTACATGCATAGCGCCGCCACATTGATGGTCCAACGAAAAAATATACAATAATGGCATCGGTTCGTGTATAGAATTGTGGGCACGATGGCAAATTCCGGCTTTGCGCACCCGGCTACTGTTTTGGCACCGCGGGAGGCGCTTGCGTTTTTGCCGAATCGGCCCGCGCTTTCAGGTCAAGCGGTTTGGGCGCGATTGTGGAATCTGTTCTCGCGGGAAGAACGGCAATGCTGTCGGAGTGCGCGGTTGCGCCTGTGCCGATAGCCTTTTGTGAAGGGACCGCGGCGGTATCTTTCGCCGCCGGCACTGTCTGCGCTTTGCGATCAACGGATGTGGGCGAGGCCGTCGAGTCTGCTTTTGCGGGAAGAACGGCAACGCTGTCGGAATGCGAGGTTGCGCCTGCGCCGATAGCCTTTTGTGAAGGGACCGCAGCGGTATCTTTTGGCGGCGCCGTCTGCGGCGCCGCGCCTTTCACCACCGCCGGTTGCTGAATGATAATTGGCTGCGACAACGATCTTCTCGGTTTCGCAGCAGGCTGTCTGGGCGGCGCAAGCGTGTAGGTGAGGGACAAATAAGGGTCTACCTCCAGGTCGCTCACGAGAGAGGACAACGTAAAGGCAAGGTCAAAAGAAAGCATCGCAAATCTGAGCCCGCCGCCGAACGAGAAAAGCTCGGTTTCGTAGTTGAACCGTTTTCCCACTCGCAAAGCGACGTATTGGGTGGGCCACGCCTCGATGCCGACGGGCACGGTCATGCGGTTGAGGATCTGGGAGGCGGACGTTACCTTGTTCCCGACGTCGCGGTATACGACATCGCCGGTGATCGTGTAGGCGATCCGGAAAAGTGTGTCGGAGTAGGCCGCGCCCGCGCGACCGCTGCGAGGCAGCGGCGCTCCCTCGCCGAAAGATCTCGTATCGTCGAGTCCGCCCGTTGTGGTGCCTACATTAAGAACGGCAGCGCCAAGGGTGAGCTTCTGCGGAACGAGCCAATAGGCGAGGCCCGCGGAAACGCAGATTCCGTAAGAGGTGTAGGACACGATTCTTTCCTGTAAACCTGTAACTGCCAGCCCGAGACCCAAGTCGTCGCGTTTGAAACCGAAGCACAGCGAAAAGGCCGAGCCGTCGTACGATCCGGGGATATTGTAGTTGGGGCCGTCATTGAAATCCGCGGGAATTATGCCGCCGATAAAATGGTTCGTGAAATTTGCGCCCACAAACATATTGGAGAAGGTCCAGGCGCCTTCGCAGGAGGCGATGGTGTATTCCGACGGGAGTGGGGCGTACTCTATATTCAGGTACGGCCTGTCGGTGAGCATGGGCGATGCCGGATTGTACCCTGCAAAACCCGAGCCTCCGAGCGCGGTACCGGCAAACCCGAGCCCAATCTGGCGAACGGACGGAGGATAATCGAGAAACTGGAACCCTGCCATAGAAGCTTCTTCGCTCTGGGCGGATGCATTTGCCCAGAGGCCGATCAGCAGGATCAGCGGAATAACGAGCCGTTCAATTGTTTGTTTCATACTGGGGTTTCAAAGATACATTGTGAAAACAAGACGAAACACGATTGCGGCCCCTTTCCGCGACTGGGACCGGCAGCTTTTCCTCGTTTGTGTATCAATCCGTTTGCCCGAATACGCATTGCTCCATTGACTTATTTGGAGATTTGCGGACGCGGCCACTCACGCAGGATTGTATGAGTGGTAGCCATGGTGCCGCTTTGCTCGCATTGACACGCAGGTTCCGGGGCACCGAATACGTCACCGTTACATCTCCGTCAACTCTTTAAAATCCGTACACGACGTCCAGCTTCTGGTCCACACCGGCCCAAACTTCATCGGTAGTAAGGGCGTAGTTCAGCACAAGTCCCTTTCGTACATAAGACAGGTCGAGTCCGAAGCCGGCGGTAATCTTGAGGGCGAAATTCTGGGAATACGATTGCCAATCGGAAACGATGTCGCGGTCGACCGTAATGCTGCCGATGCCGGCGCGGAGGCAGAACGTTTTCCACCGGCGCCATTCGAACCCGGTAAACAGTTGCGCCTGCATTTCGCTCAGCTTTGTAAAGGATCCGTCGACAATATACCCGTCGACATCGCAGGTCCAAAGGAGCGGATATCCGGCAAGCAGGCCGTGATAGGCGCTTGCAATCACAAACACCGGCAAGACCAGGTCGCTCAGGGAGTTTGGACTGCCGAAGCCGCTTGCGTCGGTGGTGCTCACGCCCTGCTCGGAAGATGGGGAAACCTGCCAGTCAAAGCTGATGCCGGCGGGTGCGCCGGAGAGCATTTGCAAAAGGTCGACATCGCGGACCGCAAGCGCAAGTGTCAAACTGTCGGTGAGCCTGTAGCGAACGGCAAGTGAAAATCCGCCAACGGCCGTGGCATCGGAATAGTTGAGCGTGGTGTTTGTATATGAGGTGGGCAATTCCTGGTAAAAGTACCCAATTGAAAGCCCGGCGGACAGCCTCCGGGAGATAAGATAGCTCAGGCCCGCCTTCACCGTAAAGGTGGTGTAGGCGCCGTTATCGAGTTTTTCTTCCGAGGCGTTGTACAGGTCGTTGATAAAAGGGTCGCCGCGGTACAGCACGTACAGGCCGACGCCCACACGGGGCGGGAGTTTGAATTCGAGCGAGGCGAACGCTTCGGTGCGGCCCTGTGAATACAGGCCGGTGCCCACGCTCAGAACCGATTTGTCTATAAGCGAGAGTTCGGCGGGGTTCCACCAGGTGGAACAGTAGGACGGCGATGCAGTCTGGCCGCCGCCCATAGCGGCAGCCTGCGCGTCAACGGGCGCTCGCAGGTACGCGCCCGCTTCGCCGCCGGTCTGGGCCCACGAACCGGCGATGGCGCACAAAACGGCCACATAGAAGGCGGGTTTACTTTGCGACAATGATTTTTCCAAACGATCTCTCTCCGCTTTGTGCGGTTATTCTGAAATAGTAAACTCCCACGGCCACGCGCTTGCCCGCGTTGTTGGTGCCGTCCCAGAAGTCCCGGGTCCTGTCGGTGCTCCTGCCGTTTCCGAGGGGGTCGTCTTTGCCGGCCTTCCGGTCTTCGTTGGTGATGATGTTCTTGACAAGGTCCATGTTCCAGTCGTACACCGCAATGCTCACCTTTGAGGCCTTTGAAAGGCTGTACGCAAAAATCGACCGCGTTTGCTGCGAATAGTCGCCGGTGAGAATGCCGGGATACGCGTACGTCTGCTTGAGGCCGCCCTGGATCACCTGCTCGCGATGGACATACACGAACGGAATCCGGTAGCGCTCGCCGCTTCTCTCGTCTCGCGTGAAGAAGAGCCCGTTATTGATGACGCCGGAAGAAGCGGCGCCTATCCACAGCGAACCGGTGCTGTCGGATTTTGGAAGATACAAGACGTCGGTGATCAGGTCCGGAGTGTTGTTGTTCATGGCAACGGCGATTCTGGTGTGAAACGACGATTGGCTGCATATGAGCGTGTCGCCCGCCGACCGGACGAGAGTGTCGCTTCTGCTGCCGGCGGCGGCCTGGACATTGTTCGGTCGTACCGAAAGGTACACGATACTGTCCGGCCCGAAGGTAATCGAGGTGGCTCCTTTAAGGAACGAATAGGTTATCCATGCACCTGAAGCGGTATCGTATCTGTACAGCGAGGTGTCCGGTTGTCCCGCACTGCTTTTTGTTGCGATGGTCGCAAAAAGAAGCGGGGAGCGCGCGGAGGAAAACGCGTCAATATATTGACTGAAGGTAATCGAGGGAACGCCGATGCGGGCGGGAAGCGAGTCCCATGAAGTGTCTTTGGTGGAGAACCGGTACAGCACGGCCGGGGTCAGCACGTTCAGCACGGCCGAATCGGCGCCGGAGGACTGTACGCTCACCTCGATCACGCGTCTCGCAGAATCGGGAAACGGGGCAAGACCGCTCACGGTATCGAGCAGCACCGTGGAAGGGTTGAAGCTTCTCTTGGCGTTAGGGAAGAAGGTGCTGATCGTTCCCGGATGTGACGGATCCCACCTGGCCAGGCCGCCGTCCATGCAGGCGAGCCAGAAGTACCCGTTTGCCCAGGTCACCCCGGCCGCCTTGAATACGGCGCCGTTGACGGCGGAGTCGAGTCGGAAGGGTAATGCCAGACTGTCGTACGAATGAGCGGTGTGGGAGTAATACCAGAGTGTGCCGATCTTTTTGTACGGCGCTGTGTCGAGGCACACCACGGCGGTACCGCCGCCGAAGCCCATGGCCAGCACCGACAGAGGCGCCTTGTATCCGAGCCACGACAACGTGTCGGATATTGCAATAGTGAAGTTAAGGCCCTGGTCGGTCACCATCCAGAGCGTGTCACCGTTGCCCGCAAAACCGTAGATGTTGTTGCTGGTAATTTCCTTTGTGGGAAGATCAGCCGCATACGCGGAGGTACAGGCGCACGCGAGGATCGCGGCGGCAAGACCGGCTCGCCGGATATTATCTCTGGTCAAGGACTCGCGCTCCTTTCGGCACCTCAAAAACAAAAGTTTGCGGCGGTGCGGCCCTGCCGAAAACGATATGGGCAAACGTGTAGGCGCTCTCGTTGCCGTTCTTGTCAACGACAACCAGGCGTCTCACGGCGCCTGTTTTTTTGTCCGCCGTGATGCTCACGGATACAACTTCCGCTGCCTTCGCTGTCTGGGTGTCGGCCTTCCATTCGAGGACCTCGTTTGCGCCGGAACCGGCCCTGGGCGCAAGCGGATACTCGGAGCAATATTTTGTTATTGCGTGAGACGGCAGCACCGAGTTGTCCAGCGACGAAAGGGATTTAATCACCGCTTGTCCGATGGTCTTGTCGTACTGCCACAGCGTCGTTCCGTCGCTCACCCAGAGCCCCCCGCCAAGCTCAATGCGGAATCTGTCGCGCGGAGCAAGAACGATCGATCCGTGCTGTGTTTCCTCTTTTTCGCGGATTTTCCACGCGATATGGAGATCGAACGATGCCGACAGCGGCGTGTTGCCCGAGTAGTTCTCTTTGATCCGGTCCAGCAGGCCCATTTCTTGACAGAAGCAAGGAACGGCCATCACGGCGACACACGCGAGCGAACGTAGTTTGTTTTGCACATCGCCTCAAACGGTAAAATTACGCATATCCCGAGAAAATGTTTGTCCCGGTTTTCTTTTTACGCCGGGGCCTGGCCCGAATTCCCGGACCTCAAGCTCTGAATAAGAACCTCGAGTTCGTCCGGTTTCATGCGGACTTCCCGCATCTTGCTGCCTTCCGCCGGTCCGACGATGCCTGCCTGCTGGAGCTCGTCCATGATGCGGCCGGCGCGCGCGTAGCCGATCTTCATCCTGCGCTGCAGCAACGATGTGGAACCCTGCCCCATGCTCACGATGAGACGCGCCGCCTCTTCGAACAGGTCGTCGCGGCCGCCGTCGGTGCTGTACGCGTCCGGACCGGCGGATGCGTCGCCCACGAGGTCGTGGAAATTCTCAAACTTTTCCATTTCGTACTTCTGCTCGTTGATTGCGGCAACGAGTTTTTCAACATCTTTTTCGGAGATATACGCGCCGTGATACCGTTCGAGGTCCGGGGCGCCGTTGCGCAGAAACAGCATGTCGCCCATGCCGAGGAGCTGTTCCGCTCCCTGATGGCCCAGGATGGTACGCGAATCTATGGCCTGGATGGTACGAAACGCCACGCGCGACGCAAGGTTTGCCTTGATGGGACCGGTGATAATGTCCACCGATGGCCGCTGCGTGGCGACAACGAGGTGGATGCCGGCGGCGCGTCCGAGTTGCGCGATGCGAAGAATGTGGCTTTCGACATCTTTGGAGGCGGTGAGCATGAGGTCGGCGAGTTCGTCGACGAAAATAACGATGTGCGGCAGCGGGTTCTTCTCATCGTCGGTGAGGATCTCCTCGGCATAGTCTTTTGACACAAGGCGGATATTGGCCCCTTCGAGGTCGCGTGACCTGAGTTTCTTAAGCAGGGCGAACCGCCGCTGGATTTCCATGACCGCCCAGTACAGGGCCTTCACCGCTTCCTTGGGCTCCGTGACAACGGGCGACACAAGATGGGGAATGCCTTCGTAAATAGTGAGCTCGACTTTTTTTGGGTCGATCATGATGAGGCGGAGCTCTTCAGGCGTTTTCGTCATGAGCAGGCTGCAAATGATGGCGTTGATACACACGCTCTTGCCCGAACCGGTCTGGCCGGCCACCAGAAGATGCGGCATCCTGTCGATATCCGTGACAAAGGGGACCCCGGAAATGTTCTGCCCAACAATCATGGGCAGCTTTACTTTTGCTTTACTGAACGCCTCCGAAAGGAGGATGTGCTTGAAGTGCACGATCTGCTTGTTCCTGTTGGGCAGCTCGATGCCGATGGCGGCCTTGCCCGGAATGGGCGCCTCAATGCGGATCTTCTGGCCGCCCACCGCCATGGCGATGTCGTTCTGCAGATTAATGACCTTGCTCACCTTGACGCCGGGAGCGAGTTCGATTTCGTACCGGGTTACCACCGGGCCGTAGCACACGTTGCAGACCTTGCCTTCGATGTCGAAATTGAGCAGGGTGTTTTCCAGGATCTGCGAGTTTTCTTTGATGGCCTTTTCGTCGGCCTGCAGGGAGGTTTCGGGGGGCGAGGAGAGAATGTCGGGCTTCGGAAGCTGGTAGGGCTTCTGCTGCGACATGGCTTTCTGGGAAAGCCGGGGCGCCTTTTGACGCCGGCCCGTTTCGCCTGAGTCAAGATCGCCCCCGTCGCCTTCGGACGCCGGTTCGTCTGCGCCTTGCTCGTCGTTTTTGGACTGCACCGTCATGGTCATGATCTTGATGGGGTCTTTCAATTTCGCCCTAAACTTCTGCAATTCCTTTTCCTGCTGCTCCTGGCGCTCGCGGTCGATCGCGTCGCCGTCCCCCGCGCCGTCGCCGCCTGCGGGAGACGTGAGTGTTTCGGTTTCTTTCCGCCTTGTTTCGACGGACTTGACAAAAGGCGTCTGCCCGCCCTTCTGTTTTGCAAAAAGCCGCCCCAGCCACAGCGCAGAGGCAACAACAAACCCGTATGAGGCGATGCAGGCCGTGATGAGATTGATGCGGAAGCAGAGAAGGCCTGTTATGACAATCGCGAATACCGAAAGGAAATACGGCCCGAATCTGCGGCTGCCGAACAGGTAATGCAACCAATAGGTAACGGTGTTTCCAAGATAGTTCTCAGAAATAATGAAGGTTCCCCGGGCCAGGAAGGGAAGGTTGTATATGGACACAAGGAGGGAGATCTCGAGGACAAACGCCGACATGAAAAGCAGGGTAGTGGTGTGCAGGTCGGAGCCTGTGAGATTCTTCCACCCGATGGCGACCAGCATGAGCGGGAGAAGAAGCGAGGCGGGGGCGCCGAACAGGAACACCAGCCCCTTCGAAAGGGCGGTTCCCAGATAGGGCCCCAGGATATTTTCGGTGTTATTGACAAAAAAAGAAACGAGCGAAATGAAAACAAGCATGCCGGCGGCGAGAAACACGACGCCCCAGACCTCGTGACCGAAATTCGATTTCTGTTTCGCCCGCGGCTGCTTCTTTTCCCGCAGCGGCTTTTTGGTGTCTTCCTGTTCGTCGATGTCGTCGTTGTGCGCCATGGCGTGCTTACTCCGAGAGTTCCTTTTCGAGGGCGTAGAGCGAGAAACGCACCTGCTTTGCCACCTCGGAGCAGGCCGGCGCGCTCGACACCTTCGCGTATTCTTCAAGCGCGCGCGCGGCCTCCTGGCCGCGCTTGAAATTCGCGCGCAACACGTCGCCCGCGTTTCGGCGCGAAAGCTCTTCCGGTTTGTTAACATACGCAAACGGGTCCGATGCGATATCGCGGCCGGCAAGCAGTTTCTCCCTGCCGATCGCCGCCTCAACGGCGTCAAGCGAATGGCGCAGCGCCTTCGCCGACGCGGCCCTGCCCGCATCGGCCGATAGAAACCGGAAATACTCTTCAATGACGCGGAGCGCCTCACGAAGGCGGTTGAGGTTCACGTCGATGACCCGCAGAACCTGCTGATCTGTGAAGGTGGTGTTGGTGTGTCCCGGCATCGGAAAGGGCCGCGTTTCCCCGTGTAGTGGTGAGAGGCGCAACAAATAGTAATAAAATATAAGTAATGGGCGCCGGGCCGGAATCGTATTTAACGGCAGGCCGGGGTGGATGGAATTATTTTACCGCCATAGCAGAAAAGGAACCGCGATGTTCGAAATTTCCACCGAAGCAAGCTTCTCTGCGGCGCATCACCTTAACCGTTACGATGGTCCGTGCGAAAACGTACATGGGCACAACTGGCTCGTGCACGCCGTTGTCAAATGTGAAATCCTCAACGAACTGGGCATCGGCATCGATTTCAGGACCCTCAGGACCGCGCTTGCGCACGCGCTCAAGGAACTCGACCACACCGATCTCAATACGATTTTCGACGGCAAGGGCCTGAATCCTTCATCGGAGAACTGCGCCAGGTACATTTTTGAGCGGCTCGAGAACACGCTTGCACGGGAACAATGCCGCGTGGTCCGCGTCGAAGTGACCGAGACCCCGGGAAATACCGCCGCCTATTTCAGGTAACCCATGCTTACCGTGTGCGAAACCTTCAGGAGCATCCAGGGCGAATCCACGTTTGCCGGCGAAATGTGCGCGTTTGTGCGTCTTTCCGGGTGCAACCTCCGGTGTTCCTACTGCGACACGGTGTATGCCCGCGACGGCGGCGCTTCCCGCAGCGTGGACGACGTGCATGCCTGGGTGCGCGGCCAGGAATGCCGGCTCGTGGAAATCACGGGCGGCGAACCCCTGCTTCAGAAAGACACGGTGGAGCTTGCCGGCCGCCTGTGCGACGACGGCCACACCGTGCTCATCGAGACCAACGGCACGCTTGATATTTCTCCGCTGCCGGAACCATGCGTCCGTATTGTGGATGTGAAGTGCCCATCGAGCGGCGCTGCCGATTCCTTCTTCACGAACAATGTGAACGAGCTGCGACTCCACGACGAATGCAAATTCGTGGTGTCGAACCGGGCCGATTTCGACTGGGCGCGCGAGTTTACCGCAAAATTCCGGCTTGCGGGGCGGTGCACCGTCATCTTCTCTCCCGCCTGGAACGTGGTGACGCCGGGCGACCTTGCGGCCTGGATGCTCGAAAAGAACACCGGCGCGCGTCTGGGCCTGCAGTTGCAGAAGTATATCTGGGGCGATGCGAGGGGGAGATAGGATGAAAAAAAAAGCGATAGTCCTTCTGAGCGGCGGCCTCGATTCCGCGACCTGCATGGCCATTGCCAAATCGGAACATTTCGAACTTCACGCGCTCAGTTTCGACTACGGCCAGCGGCATCGCGTGGAACTTGCGGCTGCCAAGCGCGTCGCCCGGTTCTTCTCGGCGGCGCAGCAGCGGGTCATCCGCATTGATGGTGCCGCCGTCGCGGGCTCTTCCCTCACGTCAAGCAAGCCGGTGCCCAAGAACCGGACGGCACATCGAATCGCTGCCGGCACCCCGAACACCTATGTGCCTGCGCGCAACACCATTTTTCTTTCGTATGCACTTGCGTTTGCGGAAACTCTCGGCAGCTGCGACATCTTTATCGGCGTCAACGCGCTCGACTATTCGGGCTACCCCGATTGCCGCCCCGAATTCATCGCTGCGTTCGAGCGCGTGGCAAACCTCGCCACCAAGGCCGGGGTTGAGGGCTGCCGCATGACCATCCACGCGCCGCTCGTCAATTTGACAAAAGCGCAGATTATCAGGCGCGGCGCGGCGCTCGGCGTCGATTATTCGATAACGCATTCCTGCTACGACCCGCTGGCGAGCGGCGCCGCCTGCGGGTCGTGCGACAGCTGCGTGCTGCGCAAAAAGGGTTTCCGCGAGGCGGGAGTGGAGGATCCAACGACATACGGGAAACAAAAGGCTTGTCGCAAAGATCGCAAAGGGTTTGCTGTAATAATGTAGTAATGCAATAACGTGGGATCCTTTCGGTATTTCTCGATCATGTAAATAGTGTACAACGCGCCGGAAAAGATATTGCTACCTATACCTTTTTGTTTCGGCTCATCTATCTACTATTTTGCTGGTACGGCGGCTCGGACATATCTTTCATCGCCGGAACCCGTTTACCCTCAGGGAGGCCCTTATGAGACATTCACGTTTGCTGCTTCTGTGCGCCATGCTGGTGTTCGTTTCCTCAGGCGCGGCGTCAGCGAAGACTCTGCTTGAAAAGTCGATTTATTTCGTGAACCCGGCCACCGGGAAAATCGACAGCACCAAGTACTGGAAGATATTCATAGGCACGTATCCGGCAATAACGCTCGTGCGCAAATTTCCCGGCGAAGATTCGCTGCCGGTAAACTCGGACATCAATCTCACCGTGCTGTCGAGCGGCTATATCGAAGGGTACGGCTACACCAGGAAGGGGAAGGTCGACTGCATGGCAATCTTCGTCATCGACACCGGCGGCGGCGCCGTCAAACTCCCGGTTGACAGCATAGAATACATGTACGCGGGCGGAGCAAAAGTGAAGCCGCGGGGCATGAAGGCGTGCGATGCGGCCATCGACGTGGAAGGCAACAAGGTTCCGGGCGTCAAGAAAATGCTGCTCACCAAGTACAAGCTTGTTGTCGACGCGGACGAACGCAACCTGAAACCGCTCGGCGACATGGACATCGAACTGTTCGCCTTTTCCAAAAAAGGTCTTGCCGAGGCTCAGAAGGCGGAGAAGGAAAATGCCCCCGCGACGCCGGCCCCGCCCGCGGAAAAATCCGACAAATAAAGGCCCGTTTGCCGAAGGGGATGTGGTCATCCGACAGGCCTCGCCGGTCGGATGACCAGGGAAGCACGGATTCGCGGAGCAGGTGTGCTTCCGTGGCCACCGCCGGCGGGCTGAACTTCATTTCCACGAATTCGTTACTTCGCCATCTGGGACGAAAACAAACTCGCCCGGTTCCGGCCGCTCCCTTTTGAAAAGTAGAGCGCTTTGTCGGCCGCGTCTATGAGCGCCTGCTGGGTAGTTGCATGGACGGGCATCACCGAGCAGCCGAGGCTGATGGTTACGTGGAGCCTGTTGTCAAGCGAGACAATGGTGTGCTGCTCCACGGTGCGGCGGATCCGTTCCGCTATCACCATGGCGCCTTCCGGCCCTGTTTCGGGAATAATCACGGTGAATTCCTCGCCGCCGTATCGCGCCGCGATGTCGTTGATGCGGATCGACTGCCTGATGCACGCGGAAATTTCCTTGAGAACCAGGTCGCCCACAGGGTGGCCGTAGGTATCGTTGAACGATTTGAAGTGGTCGATGTCCATCAGCAGAAGCGACAGGGGCCGCTGGTACCGGCGCGAGCGCTCCATCTCCTTGGCTAGCAGTTCCTGAAAGGTGCGGTGGTTGTTGAGAAGGGTGAGGCCGTCGGTGGTGGCGAGCGTTTCCATTTTCTGATACAGTTGCGCCCTAGCAGGTTGTTGAAATAGTCCTAACAGAAGCGCTCTTGTTGATTTTTTATGAACCTAACTTCAACTTTACATATGTCAGAGAGGTTTTACCTGCCTCGTTCCGAGGCATTTCCCCGGATTCCCAGGCCATTCTCATGCTGCCCCCACCGTTTGCGGCATCAACTTAACCATGCGTATCAAGTTGTACGCTGCGGCAACCACGTAGGCAACAGTCTGGTTGATTCGTATTCCTCTTACCCGAGTTTTCCGCAGGCCACCGACGCTCTTGATCCACCCAAATATCTCTTCAACCCGTTTTCGTTTCCGTTGACTTACGCTGTATCCCTTATGCCGAGTCGTTCTTCCATCCAACCCTTTAAGCGAAGTGTTGGCCTTCTCGGCAATGTGAGGCTTCACGTGCAGGCGTCGCAGGCTCTTGATAAATTCGGTTGCATGATACCCTTTGTCTGCACCCACCGTCTTCATCCGGCGTTTTCCGCGCCTGCGTTCATGCTTTATCAGCTCAAGCGCCATATCCCGTTCCGCTGTCCCCGTCGCTGGCGCAATGGCGATATCAACACACAACCCATTTCGGTTTTCCATCAGCACGTGACCGGAATACGCCAGCTGCGCTCCCGTTCTCTTGTTCTTCCGAGCCAACAGCGCCTCTGGATCGGTCGAACTCTGATGTGTCTCATTGCTTCGCTTCTCATGGTGGAAATCAACCGACGGATTACTCCGATCATCGTCAGTCTTGTTCGCCGATTCCGCGTCTTTTCGCTTGAAGCTCTTCATCGATGCCCAGGCTTCAATCAACGTGCCGTCAACCGTGAAATGCTCATCGGACAACAACTCTTCGGAACGAGCAAGACGCACGATTTCCTGCATCAGCCGGTGCGCAATCTCCTGTTCCATAAGTCGATCTCGGTTCTTCGAAAACACACTATGATCAAACGATGCCGCATCCAGATCCATGTCAAGAAACCATCGGAACAGAATGTTATAGTCCAGCATCTCGCAAAACAACCGGTCCGACCGTATCGAAAACAAAGCCATCAATATCTGTGCTTTCAAAAGCCATTCCGGCGGTATCGAAGGGCGTCCCATCCGGCTGTACATCGCCTCAAAGTCACGAGAAAGGCGGCGCAGCGCTATGTCCGTAAACTGTTTGACACGACGAAGCGGGTGCGTTGCCGGCACTCGGGAATCCGGAGAAACGAAGCTGAACATACCGCCTTGGGCTGGCTGGGAACCTCTCATCAATACTCCTTGGTTGGGGTTCCCCTATAATATAAGGATAAATGTTTACAAAAGGGAGACTTTTTCAACACCCTGCTAGTGATCGCCACGGAAGCATTGCCGAGCAGGGTTGACAAATACTTTTCGGTTTCCCCCGCGAACTGGTTGGCGGCGTCGCTTTCGATTGACAGCAGGCCAAGGATTCGCTGTTCGTCGTCGAAGATCGGGATGATGATGAGCGACTGGAGTGCCTCGTTGTACGGCTCGTTGGGCAGGAACCGGTAGTATTTGCCTCGATAGGCTTGAAAGGTGCCTATGTTGACGGTAGTCCGCTTTGTGAATGCGTAGGAGTACAGCCCCGCATTTATGGAGAATGCCAGGCCTTCCTGAATGTCCGGCGAAGGGCCTACAACCCTGTTGACTACGCCGTCCCTTGTCTGTTCGTTGAACGTCACGATCATCATGCGCGTGGAAGCGGTGAGCAGGCCGATCATCCTGAACAGCACCTCAAATACTTGGTTGGTGCGCAGGGCGGTGATGAATTGCTGGGAGGCCTCGTAGAATATTTGAAAGCTCTTTGCCGCCTTTTCCTGGTCGAGCCGCATCCGCATGTTGGCGATAAGCGCCGCGGCGAGCACCGAGAAACGGCGCATCAGGTCTTGGTGATGTTCTGTAAAGCTGTTCTTGTCCAGGCTATCGACAACCAGCGCGCCCAGAAGCTCCCTGGAATCGGACAGGATGGGCACGGCCAGCACCGAATTGATGGCCTCGTGGGTGCCGTAATAGAGCAGTTTTTCCGGGTACAAGGACAAATCGCCGCTCATGAAGGAGTTCTTTTCCATGCCCACCCGCCCCACCACGCCGATGCCGAGCGGAATTTCCAGTCCCGCAATGATGGAGCTGTTCCTGGAATGGAACGAATTGAGCGTGAAGGCGTTCCGTGCGGAATCGTACACGAACCCGAGCGCGGAATAGGCCTTGAAGTTCCGGCTCATGAAATACACGACGCTCGACAACAGGTCGTCCATACCGGATTTGTTGTAAAGGCCGGTGTCCTGCTCCAGCATCAGGATCTTTGACTTGCCGGGCGCCGGCGGCGCCGGCCTGGGTGCCTGCGGCTGCAAAGACGCGCCCCCTGCTGTTGATTTTTGTGAATTCGCCGCGCTCCTGCTTATCCGGACCGCAGCATAGGGAATGATGCCGGACAGCAGCAGGCTTGCCAGGGGCCCAACAAGCGGGGAAGCCCTGGTCAGAAGCACGTTCCGCCACTCCGCCGATTGAAATACGTTGAGATAGCCGACGGCAAAGAGCGACCCAAGTTCCGCGCACAGGATAAATGCCAGGACGGCGAGCCAGGGGAGAAACCTGCCCAACGACGCATACAGCAATATCACGGCATAGTAGGAGAGAAACAGTGGCGACGCAGGGTAGCCGTAGGTTGCATCGTGTCCGGAAAAATGAACCGCGCACACTGCGAGAAAGGAAAGTCCCCATGCCGGGCCGAGTCTTGTGAACGCGGGTTTCCTGGAGCGCGCGGCCCCGAGCGCCGAAACGATGCACGCCGCGAGCACGAGGCCAAAGCCCTCTGCAAGGAACGGAATCTGCGAAAGAAGCGGGTCCGCCTTTCCCGAAACCGTTATGCCGGCGCCACAGGCGAATAACAGCGCCAGGCCGGTGTTCGGCAGGGTATGACTTTTGTCATGCATATAAATACACGAGCGATGCCAAAGATTGAGGTTCCATTTTGACGGCAAAGATTCGTATTTTATACTGGGCGAACGGCGTCCTCAAGAAATCGGACGCGCAGGAAAGGTACTGGACATTAGACATTGTATTATGAGCGCATGAGAAAATCAAAGACTTTCGGAAGTTTGAAATCCTTTTTATCAAGAGTCCTCCCGAGAGAGGTGCGGCTTTCGCTGCTGCGTTGGAGCATCGAACGCGCCTGCAAGTCGCCGCACTTTGTGTTCCCCAGCCCGTTAGGGGTTTCGGCGCGGATCCTTGTGATAGTGCCTGCCGATCCCCTTCTCGCACTTTGTCAGATGCCGGGCGTTGCGGCGATTGCGGGCCGGTGCACGACGGGTCACTGTGCCGTCCTGTGTGAGAGGCGGGCAGCGCCCTTCTTCAGGACGGTAACGGGGATTTCCGAATTCATCGAGTACGACGCGGCCGAGCAGTACCTGTTTTCAAAACAGTTTGACAAAATAGGAAGAGACGTGCACGCCGGACGCTACGAGGTATGCGTGATGCTGGATATGAAACCCGACATCCCCCTGCTCTGCGTTGCGGGCAAGAGTGCGGCGTCGGTGCGCATCGGCATCAGCGGCGCCGGGGACTACCCGTTCCTCAACGTGCATGTTAACCCTGTCCCCGGCCGAAGCTACCTTCCGGACAAGGGGCTTCTTTTGGCAGCCTCGCTGGGAGTGCCGGTGCGGCCTATGGCACGGTGGAGCGTTGCAAAGGAATCGGTGGAGGAAGTGGGGCATATGCTGCGGGAAATGAACCTTGCGCCCCCGGCGAGGCTTGTCGGCATAGACGGCCTGTACTTCTACCGCCGCTTCGGGGAAAAGTGGACGCAGGCGCTGGTAGCTGCGCTCCGCGGAAGGCCGTGTATCTGTTACTTCTTTTCCCATGGCGAACCTGAAGCCGGCGCTTCCGGCTGGTTGCGGCAACTCGGCGTGCCGGTTCTTTCGAACCTTACCGCGTCCCGGTGCGCCGCGCTCATTTATAAATCGGAGTTTCTCGTCGCGGGGGCCACCGTTCTGTTCGAGCTGGCCGATGTGATGCACAAGCCGGTGGTGGGCGTGTTTGAGGCCCGCGAGTTCGACACGCTCTGCAGGGAATCCGACACCACTAAGGGCCTGAGATTCGACACGCAGCCCGATGGCGGTACCATCGAATCGGTGGGGCGCATGCTTGACGAATACATCAGCGGGCGCGCATCCCGCTGAGTACGCGGCAGACGTATGCCGCGATGAGAAGGGCTATGCGGACGAAGAGGAGCAAGGCTGCCATTGCCCGACGTTTACCTGCTTTTGCCATGGTGTATTTTGGACCAAGAGGAACGGTTCCATGGATACCCCGCCTTCATTGCTCCCTCCGGCCGTCTCGGACATCGACGAGTCCGCCGCAGCCTTTATCAAACAGATCGCCGAGCTAAACCCGAGAGTCAGTACGGCCGTTATCGAAAAGGCTTACCGATTTTCGTGGAACGCGCACCGCGACCAGCTGAGAAAGTCGGGCGAGCCGTTTCTCGCGCACCCCGTGGCGGTGGCAATCATCCTTGCCGAGCAGAAGCTCGATTCGCTGACCATTGCCGCAGGCTTGTTGCACGACGTTCTCGAAGACACCCCCATTACCCGCGAGAAGATCGGCGAGGAGTTCGGCGAGGAGATACTGCTGCTCGTTGAAGGCGTGACAAAGATCCAGCGCTTCCAGATGAAATCGCGCGAGGAACGACAGGCCGAGACCTACCGCAAGATGCTGCTTTCCATGGCCGAAGACATCAGGGTCATCATCATCAAGTTCGCCGACCGCTTGCACAATCTTCGTACCCTCAAGTACCTTGAGCCGGCCAAAATACGCCAGATCGCGGCTGAAACGCTGGACATATACGCACCGCTCGCGCACCGCCTTGGAATGGCGAAAATAAAATGGGAGCTCGAAGACCTCGCGTTCAAGTTTCTGTATCCCGCAGAACACAAGGAGATCGTGGGCAAGATCGTTGCTTCGCGCGAGGATCGCGAGGTGCTTATCGAGACGTTCGCCGAGCCGCTTCGGCACCGGCTCAAAGAGGAGCAGATCGGGGCGACGGTCATCGGAAGGCCCAAGCATTTCTACAGCATTTACCGCAAGATGATCCAGCGCAACAAGCCTTTTGAGGAAGTATACGACCTCCTTGCGATCCGCGTCATCACCCCGTCGGTGAGGGATTGCTACCATGCGCTCGGCGTGGTCCATTCGATGTGGAAGCCGATCCAGGAGCGGTTCAAGGATTACATCAGCACGCCCAAGTCGAACGGGTACCAGTCGCTCCACACAACCGTATTCGGCGAGAAGGGGAATATTATTGAGGTGCAGATCCGCACCTGGGAGATGAACCAGGTGGCCGAGGAAGGCATTGCCGCGCATTGGCTTTACAAAGAAGATGGCGGCCAGGCCGGCGTCTCGCGCGACGACCGCTCGTTGTCGTGGCTGCGCAACATCATCGACTGGCAAAAAGACCTTACCGATTCCACCGAATTCTACGAATTTTTCAAAATCGACCTGTTTCACGCGGAGATTTTCGTTTTCACGCCGAAGGGCGATCTCATCTCGCTGCCGAAAGGCGCCACCGTGCTCGATTTCGCGTTCGCGGTCCACACCGACCTCGGCATACACTGCATCGGCGCAAAGGTTGACGGAAAGATAGAACCCATCAGCAAGGTGCTCAAGAGCGGCATGACCGTACAGATCCTGCGGTCGAGCACCAAGAAGCCGTCGGTGGACTGGCTGCGCGAGGTGAAGACTGCAAAGGCGCGCTCCAAGATACGGCGCTGGCTCAAGACCGCCGGCCGCCAGGAAAGCATCGAACTGGGCAAGCGCATTATCGGCACGCACCTCAAGAAGCTGCGCCGCACCGGCGAGTTCATCGAGCAGGCGCCGTCGATCCTCACGTCGCTGGGTATCAAGACGCTTGACCGACTGTACGAAATGACGGGCTCGGGCGACCTTCCCGTGGCGCGCGTCATGGAATTCGTCCGGAACAGGAACATGCGCCGGTTCGGGCCGTCGGCCGTTGTCTCGCGCCTTGTGCGAACATTCCGCGGCGGTACTAGAAGCAGGGGCGTGCTCGTCGGCGGAACCGACAATCTCATGGTGCGCTTTGCCAAGTGCTGCAATCCCATTCCGGGCGACCAGATCGCCGGCTTTGTCACCCGTGGACGGGGAATCTCGATCCACCGCACCGACTGCCCCAACTCGCCCTTGTTTATGGAAGACGAGGAACGAAGAATTCAGGTGAGCTGGGAAGAAAGTGAAGCGAAAAAGTACACGGTGTCGCTGCACGTCACGGGAGGCGACAGGCCCGGTCTCCTGCACGAGATCGCCGAGGTTTTCTCGACCCTCGGGGTCAATGTCGTGGAGGGGAAAATCCGGGCCAGAGGCCAGCAGGCCACCGCATCTTTTACCATAGAGATACAGCACAAGAACCAGCTCAAACAGATCTTCAGGAGGATCCAGAAGATAAAGGGAATCGACAACATCGCAAGGACAAAAGAACTGGCGGATTTTTCCGAGGCCGAGGACGTGTAACAAGTGTCAAGCTTTTGCCGGTGTGAGTTGGGCACCCCGCCGCCTATTATAGGTCTTTCAACTCGTCAATCCATTGACCCATTTACTATTTTATCTTCATGCTGTTTCTCACCGTTGTCATAATGTCCACAGGATTCCTCGCAGGAGCCGCAGTCGGCGCCGGATCGCTGGTTCTTTTCTCCGCCCTAAGGCGAAAGCCCATGGAGGAGCAGAAGTATAAGACCACCTTTGCGTTTCAGGGAAACCTGCGGCAAACCCATCTGCTTGACGCGATACAGTTTCTCGAGATCGGCCGCCGGGAGGGTATCCTGCACGTCTACTGCGGCCGCAGGAAAGGCTACCTCATCTTTGTGAAAGGCCAGGTGGGCGACGCCTTTTACCGGAATTTTACAAAGCGCGAGGCCGTGTTTGCCATGCTCGACCTTGAGGACGGGGATTTCTACTTTGAGCCCAAGACCATTTCCCAGCCCCGTCTCATTTCCGATACCATCATCGACATCGCCTTTGAATGGGACGCGCGAAAAGCCAATAAACCCGGAACAAGTCCGTCCGCCGGGGCGTAACAAGAACGGTACTTCGTACGGGTCGACAGAGAGGGAAGGCCATGAAGAAGGACCTGAAGATTTTTACCGGCAGTTCGAACCCTGAACTGGCCAAAAAGATCTGTGCGCATGCGGGGATCAAGCTCGGCAAATGCGAAACCGTGAAGTTTTCAAACGAGAACCTCAAAGTGAGGATCCTGGAGAGCGTTCGCGGCAAAGACGTGTACGTGGTGCAGTCGTCGTGCCCGCCTGTCAACGAGAATATCATGGAACTGCTTATAATGATAGATGCGATAAAGCACGCCAAGGCGGACAGCATCACCGCGGTGTTGCCGTATTATCCGTATGCCCGCTCCGACAAAAAGGACGAGCCGCGGATTTCCATCACCGCGCGGCTGGTTGCCGACCTCCTGGAAACCTCGGGTGCGGACCGCGTAATGACCATGAACCTGCATTCGCCCCAGATCGCCGGCTTTTTCCGTATTCCGGTGGACCACCTGCTCGCCGGAAAACTCATTTGCAAGTACTACAAGGAAAAAGCCGGGATCGAAAACTGCGTGGTTGTGGCGCCTGACGCGGGCAGCGCAAAGCGCGCCGGCATCTATGCCATCAGTCTGGGACTGCCTCTTGCCATTTTGGACAAACGCCGCAACGACGATTCCGAAAACGCAAAGATCCACCACGTTATCGGCGACGTGAAGGGCAAGCGCGCCCTCATCTTCGACGACGAAATCGCGACCGGCGGCTCCATCCTCGAAGTGGTGAAGGCGCTCGAGTCGCTCGGCGTAAAGGAAATCGAGGCGTGTTGCGTGCACGCGGTGCTGTCCGACAAGGCAGTGGAACGTCTCGGCAATTCCAGTCTTTCGCGGCTCGTGGTTACCGACACCGTAACCATCCCGCCGGAGAAGAGAATTCGCAAGATGGTGATTTTGTCCGTTGCGCCGCTTTTTGCAAAAGCGATTGCATTCAGCAACCGCGGGAGCTCTATAAGCGGGCTGTTCGGGAAAATTTGAGAAGAGTCATAGGGTGAAAGAGTGCCTGAAACCGCCCTCATATGGTCGGGTGTCAGCGGGAATCGTACCTCGGCCTTTGAACGCGCTTTCAAGCACGACGGTGTTGCTGGCCGTCTCTAAACTTGGTGTGGCCGACAAGAGGCTGGGATTTTCCCAAATGCCAAAATTATAGTGACTCTTTGTTAAAAATTTGTTATATTAACATGGAAATTGCGACAATGCCAGATCGGGTGAATCAGGAAATACGCACACAGGAAACCAAACCTAATAATTGAAGGAGGACGTAATGAACAAGTTGATTTTGTTGGTGTTATCTGTGGTTTTGATTTCCGCAACAGGCGCTCTGGCCTTGCCGAAAGTAGTAACAGATTCAGGCTGGGGACTTGTCTGGTCCGACGAGTTCAACGGAACCGCTCTGGATACGACTGCCTGGAATTATGATACCGGCGCGGGCCAGCCGAACGCCGAACAGGAATTCTACTCCGCAGGTTGCGTAACGGTTTCAGACGGCGCGTTGCACATTTGGTCCAAGTACAATCCGAATGGCGTGCTCAACGCTACCGATCCCGCAAAAGCAAAGTACCTGTCCGGACGAATAAACACCGGTGACAAGAAGATTTTCAAGTACGGCTATTTTGAAGCCGCCATCCAAGGTCCTACGGGAACAGGAGGCAAGAATGGGCCGGGTCTGTGGTCCGCTGTCTGGGGACTGGGAAACAGCATCAATCACGGCGTTGCATGGCCCACGTGCGGCGAGATGGAACTCTACGAGCAAAGAACCTGCGCCTGTGTCGTGGGCGCGAACGCGGCGCAGCCGGTACCGGCCATAGCCGGCGATGATGAATTCATCTCCTGCTGTCACTACGGAGTCAACGGTGGCGCGAGCTATCACAGCTGCCAGCACAACTATCCAAAGTGCCTGTGCGATCGTTTCCACACCTACGGTATTTTCTGGGATTCAACGGACGTGCATTATTACTTCGATGACACATTATTCTGGGGCCCGAATATCCCATCCGCCCAATTTACTGCCCCCGATATTAACCAGGCTGCGAATGAAGCGGCGTTTCATAACCCGTTCTTCTGGATCATAAACGTCGCGGTAGGCGGCGCATATCAGGGACAGAATATCGATAACACAATCTTCCCGACGCATATGGACCTCGATTACGTCAGGGTGTACCAGGCGGGTGGCACCAAGGTTGCCAACAGCGATTTCAGCTATCATGCACCGAGAGCGTCTGCGCTCGTTCTTGTGAATCCATCAACGGCTCAGCTCAAGGTATACGACTTGAGGGGCCAACTGGTTGCCGATTATTCCAATAAAGTGAGGCAGATGAAGGCGGGCGACAACGTGATGAAGACGATAAGTGCAATGCTGTCCAGGGGCGCGTATGTGGTGCGGTTGGTCGATAACGGCAAATCGTTTTCACAAAACCTTGTGTCGATGAAATAGCCGCTTTTCACTCGATGTTTTGAAAACACCCTCCGTCCGGAAATGGCCGGGGGGTATTTTTTTATCCGGGTTCTCTTGTTTGACGGGCAGATAACCTCATAGCAACCCATTAGCTGCGAAGAAGGCCAGCGGAAGGCCCTTCCCTGATTTGGGCCGCATGCCCACTGCTGGCTCGCCTTCTTATTGTCATCCGAAAAATGCAAAGATACTAGGCCGCTGTTAACACTCCGGAAAAAAATCACCTACAAAGCGTGAACGCGCTTTATATTGTTATGTCCTTACGTGGTTCAGGCACACCTGGAAAAGCGGATGGCGTTAGTGCCATCGAGGTCCGGCTGAGTCTGAAGGGGCTTGTAACAACTACAAAAAAGGAGGACTGGGTGAAAAGGTCAATTGCGTTGGCTATGGGGGCGCTTTTCGTCTTTGCAGCCCGTATTTATGCCTTGCCGCCAGCGGTGGCATCAGGGTACGGCCTTGTGTGGTCCGACGAGTTCAATGGCACCTCCCTGGATACAACTGCTTGGAGTTATGATACCGGAGCCAACCAGCCGAACGCCGAACAAGAATTCTACTCCCAGGGTTGCGTTACGGTTTCAGACGGCGCCTTGCACATTTGGTCCAAGTACAATCCGAATGGCGTGAACAATGCTGCCTCTCCCGCAAATGCAAAGTACTTATCCGGCCGCATAAATACCGGTGACAAGAAGATCTTCACGTACGGCTATTTCGAAGCGGCCATCCAAGGTCCGGTGGGAACAGGAGGCAAGAATGGGCCGGCTCTGTGGGCCGCTGTCTGGCTTCTGGGCAACAGCATCAATCACGGCGTTGCTTGGCCTACGTGCGGCGAGATGGAACTCTACGAACAAAGAACCGGTCCTCAAAATGAAGGCGGTAGTTGTTATCCTGCAGCTCCAGGAGACAATCTCTTTATTGGGACCTGTCACTACGGAAACGGAGGCGGAGGCGCTATCTATAACAGCTGCGCGCATGATTATGGGTCGTGCCTATGCACCGCCTTTCACAAATATGGTATTCTTTGGAATACAGATTCCGTACAGTATTATTTCGATGACAATCTGTACTGGGGCCCGAATTTCCCAACTGGTTGCGGCGCTCCAAGCATTACTCAGACAGTGAATCAAGTGGCATTTTCTTCGCCGTTCTACTGGATCATAAATGTCGCGGTAGGCGGCAATTACCAGGGGCAGATCATCGACAATTCAATCTTTCCGACGCATATGGACCTTGATTATGTCAGGGTGTACCAGAAGGGCGCCCCCAACGCTGTTGTCAACGGGTATGTCAGGAAGTTGACACTGCAGGCGTATGCACTCGTAAACCCGTTGACAGCCCAGCTCAAGGTATATGACCTGAGGGGAAAACTGGTTGACGATTATACGAATAAAGTGAGGCAGATGAGGGCGGGCGACAATGTGATGAAGACGCTTCCTGCCATACTGTCCAGGGGGGCATATGTGGTGCAGTTGGTCGATAACGGCAAATCGTTTTCACAAAACCTTGTGTCGATGAAATAGCCGCTTACCAGTAATTGTTTTTTTGGATGCCCTCCGATCATTTCTGATCGGAGGGCATCTTCTTTTCCGGTTTCTCCGCATTTCAGAAATTGCTATCGCTGCTGTTCCCCGGGCAGGTTGTTCTCAGCCTTTCTTGTGCCGGCGTTTTTATTTTCACCGGCATTTTGGGAAAGGATAGCTTTGATGATTTCGTTCCTGTCGTACTTGACAGGTTCGGTCAGCAGAGAAGCCGTGGTATAAAGCCTCAGATCCGTTTCATCCTTCATTGGATCTTCTTGAGGAAGTTCCACGGCGCGCCGGCTCCGGCCGTTTTCATCCACATACGCACAATAGAGCCGTGTATACAAAATATCCCGGCGCTTGGAACCAAATAAAATCCAGCGGTCGTTACTGGACCAGCGGACCATTGATTCGCTTTGGGGGCTGTTGCAGGCCATCGCCTTGTAGGTCCGGGTTTGCATATCCATGAGGTATATGTCGCTCTCCGGATTGTTGATCGGGAACATGCCGTAATCTGCAAGAAGAAAAGCAACGAACCTGCCGTTAAAAGAAACGCTTGGTTGCATACAGCTCTTCCCGGCATCCTGTGCACTGAGGATTGTTTCAGGCTCCCCAAATGTATTGGTTGCCGGGTCAAATGAAGCCCGCATGAGGTCGTATTTGACATCTTTATAGTTTTTTGGCAGGACTTTTTCTTCGTTCGGTTTCGGCATGGGCCAGGTTACCTTGCATCGTGAGAAATAGAGATATTTTCCATCGCCGGACCAGCTTGGCCATGTTTCGTTGTATTCGGGGGTGGACAATCCGGGAATGAACTTGATCTCGCCGGTTTCGATGTCGTACAGGCCGAGGTCGGCGGAATATTCAAATTGCAATCTGTCATTGATGCTGCCGCCACCTATGAAAGAAAAGAAGCCCATCTTGACAGCGGCAAATGCCATTACCTTTCCGTTGGGATGAATGCTGGTAAGAGAGATGAGCCCGCGCGGGGTAAGGGAATGGGTTTCGAATCGCACGGTTCCATTGTGCACGATAACCATGGCAGGACCCATATCGTGAGGACGCCGCACGTGAAAAAGCATGGTGCCGGTCTGGTTTGCGGAAGAAATATGGCAATTGATGCAGGCATTTCCGACATCGCGCCTGTGGAGCAAAACGCGCTCCTCAAAAGTCTCGATGTTTCTTTGGTACAGGCCCATTTCCGGGTTGGGGTTATAGAACATCGTCGGCAGTTTTCGATAGGTGAGGTATGGGTCGATCTTTTCGCTGGCAATGAGATTCGTTATGGTTGCGAACCGGCTCCATTGTTTCCCGCGCTTGACGCAGATGTCCATCTGATACGACCGGCCTTTGTTGGCGAAAAGCAGTTTCTTCCATTTGTACATGGGAATCTTGATGACGCGATCTTTAGAAACAATTTCTACGCACTGCCCGGCTTCGCCGGTGAGCCGGACGTAATAGGCATCCCCCTTCTCTTCAACAATAAAATTAAGCGGGGCGATATTAGGAGGCACCGTTACATCTACATAATCCGGTTTGATCGACGGAGATCGGGCAATAGAAGCGCACGAAAGCATATCGGGTTTCTTGACAGCAGCAAACAAGGAATAGAGAAGTCCGCTTGCAGCCGCAATGGCAATGCAGGAAATCAGGAAATACTTCAAGCCCGATTTTGTCTTTTTCACCGGGACCTCATGGATTCTACGAAAAGATCAAGGTAAAAGTATGTATTCCTGAAATCATAGACGGCATCCAGCGGCTCGGATAGACCGCGGTTGTTGTAGGCATCCGTAAATCTCGCAAACAATTCCCGGGTGCATGGTTCGATCTCGATAGAATCTATGGTGGCTTTTGGAGCATCTTTGCGCATCAACACGTATGCCTGCTGGTAAAGCCGATGGTTTCCCGGGACCTCCAGGTCGGTTAACAAATGAAAAGAAACGGCAAGTTTCTTTTCCCGCAGCATCAGCAAATTGAAGGCCATCCAATATTCAAAAGCCATCCTGTTCTTAGGATTTTCATCCAAAATGGTTTCGAGCAGGGAAAGAGAATTGGTGTTACTTTGCATGATCTTTTCGCCCTTAAACATCTGATCATGAAGATATTTTATTTCTTCCTCAACAGGGGGTGAGGACACATGGTCAAGATAATTCTGATACGGTTTCGCCCATGAGGCGCATCCCGGCTCCCGTTCCAAAGCTCTCAGGAAAACCCTTGCCGCCGTTGTTTGATTCTTTACGAGATGAATTTTGGCCAACAGCAGAAGAACAAGGGGATGTTTTCCTTCGGCCAGAATTTGATACGCCACTTCCTCCGCGGGCGAGATCAACCCGAGTTCAAACCAGGTTTCGGCAAATTGCAATCGTGCGTGCGTGTCTCCCCAATTGGGGAAGAGGGCATTCGGATTTTGAGGGACGATAAGAAAATCATCGCTCATCCGTCCCGTTTGGTACAGCGCCCTGTTTATGTCCAACATGACATAATCATTGAGTGATTGGCTGCTCAACTGACGAACTTCTGGAAGCACCTTGTCCCATTGTCCGGTCCTGGCCATATAATTGAGGCGGAACCGGGCGTGTCTTTCGACATCGAAGGCGATGCCCCCTATCACCAAACTTGCTGTAATGAGAATTAATGCGCTTGTGGTTCCAATGCCGGCGCTGCCCAGCGGGCGACGCATGAAATGAGAAACAGAGGTAATAATGGTGAAAGGTGACATTTTGTCCCGACCGCCGCCAGCCCATGCAATCCATATTCCAAAAAAAGTCATGAGCATCGGGAAAAACCGCAAAATCTTCAGGGCCGCCAGACCTTCGTTGCTTTCCCGATTCAGCAGAAACGGATTCAGCGGGACAAGGACCTGGGTCCAGTCTTTTCTTGTCGCAAGGGTGAAAACGAGGGAAAAGACGAGCACCGCAATAATTTGAACCGGGATCCATGCATACTTTTTTGCGTAAAGCCACTCGTACAGAATGCAGCCGACGGCAAACAGGAAGACGAAGGCGCCGAATAGATAACTGTTGACGAGAGAAAGAATGAGGAACACGGACAATCTGGTCTTCGAGCGCTCAGGGAAATACCAAATGTACATCATCCAGGAGGCCAACAGAGCCAAGCCGATTTCAGCGAGAATTAGAATTCCATACGCCCCGGGAAAAACCGACATTGTTTCTTCATGAATCCAAAGCCGCGGGCCGGAAACAGCCATAAGGCGCAAATAGGAATTGAGAAAGCTGTCAAAAAGGAAAAGTGCTCCCACAAAAGCGATTCCTGCGAAAAGCAGGGTTCCCAAACGCCAGGAAAAAGTCCGAGCGCCCTGTGCTCCTTCCGCCCCGGAAGAATGTCCGGGAAGCAGCCGTTGCAGTATCCAGGCCGCCAGCATTGCCACGGGAACGGAAAGAATAAAAATGTACAAAGCGATGGAATCCCGCCGGGCGAGATCGTACTCAAGATAATTATGAAGGGCATTTGAGGAAGGAAGTCTGGCAGTCCAGATAAACGCAGTGCCGATAAACGGAATCAGAACTGCCGCGACAACAATCACCGTCCCGAGCAAAAACGACTTTCTTCCAAAAACCTCATGCAGAAAACAGACAGCGAGAAAAATGAAAAGGACGTTTTCTCCGAAGAAATAGACTAGTGCGGCACATAGCAGCACGAGAGGAATTCGCACCAGGGCGCGGTGGGGCAGTCCGACGTAAAGGACTGCAAGAAAAAGCGACAGATAAAAAGGAAGGATATACACAAATATGATGTCATGTTCGACCGGTAATGCCAGAGTGAGGAGAACGGGCAGGTAAGGAATGATCTCCATCCGTTTGCCGCCCATTGAGGCCGCGAGGCGCTTTGTGATCCAAAATAAGCAAACAGCGGAAATAGTGAAAAGTGCCGGACCTGTCCATCTGAAAATCAGGTATTTGAGAACGAAACCGGCAAAGAGCAAACTCAATTGGCCCGGAGCTTTCCACAGGTCAATCAACAAGACTTCTTTCTGCGTGAATAAATGCAGATCTCCCATGGTGGTGTGAGCGTAAAAACGCAGCCGCGGATCAACGAGCAAATAAAAGTAGAGGAAGTAAAATGTGAAGAAAATGACGGCTGGAAGGATTCGGCGAGATAGGGCATCTTTTGTGGAAGTGTCAATCATGAGGAGCCTGCCGTTATATGTCTGGGAAGATACACCGGATAGACCGGGTTTCAACAAATAAAATAGTTCATATTCTGTGCGACAGATTTATTCTTTATCTCATTATTGGACGACACCGCAGATGAATCCCGCGAGCGTACCGTTGCAAGCGTCAACAACCTCACCCCGCCCTCTCTACCCCTTCGGGTACTTCCCCCTCGTCAGGGATTCCCAAGGGTCACAAGGGTCGCCAGCGGGAGAGGAGCGAAGATATCATTTGCGAGGGCGCCTGGAAAGAGCCGCGAATGCGAGGATGGCGGCGAGAATATTCTTTATTTCACAAGTGCAATATGTCGTTCTATCTGGGTATTTCCCGAGGTCAGGCGAAGAAGATAAAGCCCGGGCGCGAGCTGTGAGGTGCTCAACGCTGCTTCTTGCATGCCTGTTCCCGGCGCAAACAGGTTCATGGTTTTTACCAGCCGCCCCGAAACCGTGTGCAGGGTGAGGTTGGCTTGTGTGCCGTTCTGCATAAAGAACCGAACGAGTGCCAATCCCCGGCCTGTTATGGAGACTGTCAATCGATCCGGCGTTGCTTTGATCCTCTCAACCATCACCGACGCCGGTCCTCCCACAATGGATTTGATCGCGCCGTACTTGTAATTACGATTCGGGTTTGAAATGTCGTCTGTAAGTCCCCAGCAACCGTAGCGGTTGTAGCCGCTGCTCAGGGTGAACTGCATCGCAAGCGCGCCGCCGATTGCGAGAAACGCGGTGTCGTAATTGTATTTAAGCAGCTCTCCCATTTCCGCCTCCCGTTCGGCAAGAATGCGGTTGGACACATCCGAGGTGCTGCCGCCGCCATCGTCGGGTCCGCCCTCATACGACACAAAACCGCCCGCGAGGTTGTATATCTTGGCTTCGGCGATCCACTGCAGCCGGCCCGCGTCGTTAACTCCCCCGGTCTCATCAATCTGACTGTGAATATCGGCATGACAGGCGGACAGGATCTCCGCCGGACTTGCGTTCGTGTCCGCGTCCCCGCTGAAATACGTCTGGCACCCAATGGCGTAGATGAAATTTTTTGGCGGCCCAAATGCGGAATCCACGTATTGCAACATGGGCTCAACCCACCATTTAAGCATGGGCTTGTGGCTGCAGAGCACCACGCGGACCCGGTTGTTCAGAGAACCGGCGCCGAACACGCTGTCGAAACTCATGGCGAGCGACACGGTGCGCCTCGCATGATTCTGCTGGTCGGTGATGCCGAGCGCCTGCGCCCAGGCGTGATTGTACGCACTCTGTTCATAGCCCGGCGCCGTGTTCCAAACCTCGTTGCTGCTTTCCACGTAGATGTTGAGATTTGACTTAAGGGAATCCTTGAACAATTGCGCAAGCTGGCGGACATAGCCCGCATCCGCGGATAGCGGAACGTTGATCCATGCGTCCATCGTCACGGTGTTGGCAAGATTGACTACATATTCCCACGCGCCGCCGTCGGGTTTCCCCAGAGGCGCAATGGCGTTCTGGCCCGCGTCCGTAACAAGCTTGCGTTTGCTCCATGGGGTAAGACCGGGATACAGAGGATCTATGCCGTTTGGGTTAGTGAACGGCATAAAACGGATCGCTGAAAAATTGATGCCGGTCAATGCCCCGAGAAAATCGTCGGTAAAGATTTTTGTTGCGGTTAACGGATAACCGGGATGGTTCATCGTGAACCGCGTGAACCCGCTTCTCGGTGCGCTCCCGGCAGTGCGCCGCGTGTTCGTGAACGCCAGGTTGATGAACCCGCCGCCCGGGGCCGGCGCGTCGGCAATCACAAAATCAAAGGTGGTGGTATTCGATGCGGAATCGTAGACGGCGTTCTGCACCGTTCCTTCGCCTGTGCTGGCAACGTTTGCAAGACCGGAAAGGCGGCAATGATACGTTCCGCGCAAGTCAAGATGATACGACGCCGGGTCGTCAATGCTGCCCGCCCACTCGGCCACAGGACGCAGGTCCAGCACGAAGTTGATGTCACACGTTGGCCAGCCTGACGAATCCACGTCGGCCGCGGCAAGGTCCGCGCCCGTGCTCACCTTGCTCCAGCGGTAGTTCTCCTTTGCGATGTCCACAAACGAACCGCCGCGCTCGGGAAGGCTTATGTTGACGCCGAGCTGGCCCGCCAGGGAGGGGATGGCCAGAAGCCAGACGGAGACGAAGGATGTTCCGGTGATTTTCATGGGGTCCTCGCTCTTACGGGTGAAAGGAGGCCGGCTAAAACGCAAAGAGGCACTATAAGTACACTCACCATCTGCCGAAAAAGCATCTTCAAAACTTGGTGCAGACCGGCCAGGCGCAGTACAAGGGCCGCAAACGGCGTCCTCAAGTTACCGGACCAGCAAAACGCGTCCTGACCCGGTCAAACCCTGATACCTGTATTTTACGATATAGAAACCATCAGAAACAGCATTCTTTGACTCGTCTTTCCCATCCCACTCAACTTGATTGACTTCGGGGCCTTGATACACCCGTCTGATTTCACGTCCCCAAAGACTGAAAATCCTCACGTCCATTCTCCCATCATTTTCCGACACGCCCGCGAACCGGATTGAAAGGCCCGAGCTGGCCGGCCGCGAATAAATCAGGCAACAGCGGGAAAGCTTTTGGTTCCTATTTAACTTAGGAGAATCACGGAATGTTGATGCCATGCCGTCCGTGGCCGTATAACTGGTGAACCCGAAATCGGCGTTGGTGGTGCCGACCCCATAGTTAAAACCTATTCCCGGATTTCCCGTTGTATACATAGTGTCGGTCGCCTGGGCTACCAGATTCCCATTGACGTAGGCTTTAATCACATTCCCGGTAATTGTCGCCCGGACAACGTCTCCTGTAGCCACTCCGCAAGCCGCACCGGAGCATGAACCATCGGTATAGGTGAAATTTGCCGCCGGGCCGTTCCAACGGACGATCTGGGCATACGCCGCGCCGGTTTTTAGACACCGGAAATTCACCTCATAACCGGTAACGGAATGAGCGGCAATCGTTGTCCGCAGACGAAGCTCCACTTCCTGATACAAAGTACCGTTCGGATCATTGCTATAAACAACCGCTGTTGCATCTTGGTCCGGGCCCCAATTTCCTGCCAGCGTGGCCGTTGGATCGGTATAACTTCCCGTGGTAACGTTTCCATAAGCCTTCCCCGCCGCTGTTTCCACGTTGAACCAATCGAGACCGGTGGTTGCCCCGTTGATCCATTGTCCTCCCTCGGAAATCGGATTTTCCGTCAGGGGAAAAGAGGTTGAATAGGTCCTTGCCCCAACATTCATTCCCGTCGCAACGAGCAATGTCGTGATGGCAAGAAAGCATTTCATTTGCTATCCTTTTGCAGATAGTTCCACACGTTGTCACCAATAATGGGAATTGCCTGCGCACCGTCACTAATATATTCAATGCATTTTCTCTACCGTTACTAATCAACTTGAGAAGGACGGGGTATCGGCGGCCCCAAACCAAGCAACCCGGTGTACACGACGATTCAGGGAATTTGTATTGTTTCCCGAGTTCCAAAACAATCACCCCATCCATTTGTTTCACCCTTCTCCCGCTGCAGCGTATTTTCCTACCATCATGATCACCCTTCCCATCACTCCCAATGACGCGAGCATGCGTCTAGACCGTTTCCTGCGCAAACGCCTTCCCCTGCGTACCCTGTCCGACATCTACCGTATGATCCGCACCGGTTTTGCTCGCGTAAACGGCAAGCGCGTCAAGGAGAATTACCGTCTGCAGGAAGGCGACACGCTGGAACTTCGCATGGACGAAACGGAGCTTGCCACGGGAAAGGCGGAAAACGAAGAAGGGCTTGCCGAGCTTTCCAAGACAGAGTTCTTCCGCCGCAACCTCAAGATTGTCTACGAGGACGAGAGCCTTATTGCCTGCAACAAGCCACCCCACCTTGTCGTGCATTCCGGCACCGGTCACGAGAGTCAGGCAACGCTTATCGACCTCATCAAGAGCTACATGCTTGCAAAAGACAAGAAGGACGCGGATGCCGATCCTGTTCTCGTGCACCGGCTCGACCGCGATACCTCGGGCATTATTCTTGTTGCAAAGAACAAGGCTGTAGTGCGAAAGCTCCACACACTGTTGCGCGGCCACGATCTTACAAAGAAATATCTGGCCGTGTGCCACGGCGCGCCGCCACAGCAGCAGGGTTCTGTCGAAGCAGACCTCATAAAAACGCTTGAACGCAACGAGGGCACCAAGATGAGGGTCGGCGAAAAGGGCCTGTATTCAAAGACGGAATACGCGGTGGCCAAGCGGGGAAATGATGTTTGCAAACTGGAACTCACTCTTGTGACGGGCCGAACGCACCAGATACGGGTGCACATGGCGCATATCGGGTGCCCGGTGGTGGGTGATGTGCGGTACGGAGATGCACGCAAGGACCAGCGTCTGTTTTCGAAGAGCGGCGTGGTGAGGCGGCTGTACCTCCATGCAGGAATGATCTCGTTTGTCCACCCAAACGACGGCAGGCGGCTTACGCTCACGGTGCCCGAGCCTGAGGAGTTTTCTGTGATCATGAAGACAGGTATGTGACACGTTCTTTTCGGTTTTTTTTGTTGAAGGGTAAATTGTGGAAGTGGTAAAATATCTGGGGGTTGGGTCCAAATAACTTTTCATGCGGGGAAGTTTCCCCCTCGCTTCAGACTCCTCGGCCTTTGGCCTGAGGAGTCTTTCGCTACCCCCTCCTGGGTGCACCCCTAGCAGGGTGTTGAAAAAGTCTCCCTTTTGTAAACATTTATCCTTATATTATAGGGGAACCCCAACCAAGGAGTATTGATGAGAGGTTCCCAGCCAGCCCAAGGCGGTATGTTCAGCTTCGTTTCTCCGGATTCCCGAGTGCCGGCAACACACCCGCTTCGTCGTGTCAAACAGTTTACGGACATAGCGCTGCGCCGCCTTTCTCGTGACTTTGAGGCGATGTACAGCCGGATGGGACGCCCTTCGATACCGCCGGAATGGCTTTTGAAAGCACAGATATTGATGGCTTTGTTTTCGATACGGTCGGACCGGTTGTTTTGCGAGATGCTGGACTATAACATTCTGTTCCGATGGTTTCTTGACATGGATCTGGATGCGGCATCGTTTGATCATAGTGTGTTTTCGAAGAACCGAGATCGACTTATGGAACAGGAGATTGCGCACCGGCTGATGCAGGAAATCGTGCGTCTTGCTCGTTCCGAAGAGTTGTTGTCCGATGAGCATTTCACGGTTGACGGCACGTTGATTGAAGCCTGGGCATCGATGAAGAGCTTCAAGCGAAAAGACGCGGAATCGGCGAACAAGACTGACGATGATCGGAGTAATCCGTCGGTTGATTTCCACCATGAGAAGCGAAGCAATGAGACACATCAGAGTTCGACCGATCCAGAGGCGCGGTTGGCTCGGAAGAACAAGAGAACGGGAGCGCAGCTGGCGTATTCCGGTCACGTGCTGATGGAAAACCGAAATGGGTTGTGTGTTGATATCGCCATTGCGCCAGCGACGGGGACAGCGGAACGGGATATGGCGCTTGAGCTGATAAAGCATGAACGCAGGCGCGGAAAACGCCGGATGAAGACGGTGGGTGCAGACAAAGGGTATCACCTAAATCCGTGAGAAAAACTTTGGCATTTTGATGATTTTTCGTGTAGATTAAGGGTGAATGGTGCTTGACTAAATGGCAGTTCACATTATTCACCCGGAAGGTGTCATGCCAAAGCCGAGAAAGTTGATAATCACGGAGACGGACGAGTTTCTGACCAGCCATGGTGGAATGGCAATGATCGGGATGCTTGCGGAGCGATCCGGTTTGCGCGAGCGTGTTTCGCAGGTTACTCCGGACAAGAAGAGCGGGAGTATAAGCACCGCGGACGCGCTGCTGACCATGACGGGGCTTTTGTGTCTTGCCAAACCAGACTTTGACGGGGTCGAGCAGTTTCGTGAAGACGACTATTTTCAGGAGATGCTTGGATTGAAAGCGGTTCCTTCCGAGGCTACACTGCGGCAGCGAATGGACGAAACGGGCCTGACCGTTCAAAACGCAGTCCTTTCCGCTTCGGCGTCCCTGTTGAAAAAAGCAGCGCCACGGCTCACCGCCTGCTTTGGACCGTATATTCCGATTGACGCTGACGTATCTCCTTTTGACAACAGTGGTTCTCATAAGGAAGGCGTAAGCTGCACGTACAAGTTGTTCGAGGGATATTCTCCGATGCTTGCCTACATAGGCGTGGAAGGCTACCTGCTGAACGCGGAGTTGCGCGAAGGGAAACAACATTGCCAGGAAGGAACTCCGGAGTTTCTGCGCAAGACCATAGCCCTTGCTCGAAAAATAACGGATCGTTCGATCCTTGTGCGTCTTGATGCCGGACATGACGATATTGAAAACATGCGAGTCTGCCGCAAGGAAAAGGTCGATTACATAATCAAACGGAACATACGCAGGGAATCTATTGACGAATGGCTCGTGGATGCTCAAGCGCTCGGTGACTGGCGTCATCCTCGTGAAGGCAAGACCGTGTACGTTGGTGAGACAATACGGGAAAGAAACGGCGAAAACATGCGCGTTGTGTTCGAGGTGATCGAACGGACAATCGACCGCGACGGAAACGCCTTGCTGCTGCCGGATGTAGAGGTTCACACGTGGTGGACGAGCCTGAGCAGACGCAACGCCGGCCCGGACGACGTTATTGCAGCGTACCGGGATCATGGCACCAGCGAGCAGTTTCACTCGGAGCTGAAGAGTGATATGGCGCTGGAGCGGCTTCCCAGCGGGAAGTTCACGACCAACGCATTGGTGTTGACGTTGGCGGTTCTTGCGTTCAACATGCTGCGGCTCTGCGGCCAAGTTGGAATCGACAAGGGGTACGTGCCGCGTAAGAAAGTTGCACGCCGGAGATTGCGGAAGGTCATTCAGGATCTTATGTACATAGCAGCACGCGTGATAACGCATGCCCGCCGGTTGATGCTTGCCCTGTCGCGGCGGAATCAACTCCGCATAGCGTGGACGCAAACGTATCTGGCGTTCGCCACGGATGGCTGACCTAAGGAGAGCAATAAACGGAAATAGACCCGTAACCAAACAAACGTCGCCACCGACACGTTGAGTGTATTTGTCAACCATGGGGTCAGAAGCGCAAATCATAGTGGAATCACCCCGGCAACAACTTATCAAGAAGCCTTAGCAACCATATTCGTTCTTGTCAACGCCGTCAATTTGTTTTTAATAACCTTATCTCACGGAATCAGGTATCATGCAACCGAATTTATCAAGAGCCTGCGACGCCTGCACGTGAAGCCTCACATTGCCGAGAAGGCCAACACTTCGCTTAAAGGGTTGGATGGAAGAACGACTCGGCATAAGGGATACAGCGTAAGTCAACGGAAACGAAAACGGGTTGAAGAGATATTTGGGTGGATCAAGAGCGTCGGTGGCCTGCGGAAAACTCGGGTAAGAGGAATACGAATCAACCAGACTGTTGCCTACGTGGTTGCCGCAGCGTACAACTTGATACGCATGGTTAAGTTGATGCCGCAAACGGTGGGGGCAGCATGAGAATGGCCTGGGAATCCGGGGAAATGCCTCGGAACGAGGCAGGTAAAACCTCTCTGACATATGTAAAGTTGAAGTTAGGTTCATAAAAAATCAACAAGAGCGCTTCTGTTAGGACTATTTCAACAACCTGCTAGAGAGAGTAGATGCAAGAGTCAAGCTCCGGTTGTGGGGGGGCACCCACGAGCGTTTTATTGAGAAGTGAAGACGCGGGTCTTGATTATTGCGCTTAAAGCAGTCGGGACCGACAACAGGCAGTTGATCTTTTCCTTTGTGTTTCTCGCTTTGATAGGTTGGTTGTTAATCGGAATCGGTGTTGACATTTTTCTTTGTATTCGCGTTAGGCAGGACTGGAGTAGTCCCGCCAAAACGGGATTGCCGGCCGCTCCCGCCGTCAGGCATAGGGGCGATCCGGCAACGAGGCCGATAGGCTGAGCCCGGAAGGAGGGCCGACCCCGCGACGCGGGGTAACGGCCATTTTAAGGGGACCTCTAAAAATTGCCTAATTTGCCCAATTAATGCTTGACAAAGGCTATTTCGTCAATTATTTTAATTCCAGACAACAAACCTGCGAACCCACTACCGTCTGGAGGATATTGCGATGGGACAGATAGGCCTTTTTGACCTTGAGAATCGCCTTTCCGAGCTTTCCGAAATGGGAGACCCTCTTGAAACCATCAATCGGGCCATACGTTGGAAGAGTTTTCGTCCTGTTATTGACAAGGCTTTTCGCAAGGAACGGAAGAGCAACGCCGGTCGTCCACCGTACGATTATATCCTGATGTTCAAGATTCTCGTGTTGCAGACGATGTATGGGCTTTCCGATGCGCAAACCCAGTTTCAGATTCTGGACCGATTGACGTTCAAACGGTTTCTTGAACTCACTTCCGAGGATAGCATTCCCGACGAGAAAACGGTCTGGTTGTTTCGGGAAACGCTGACACAAGCAGGCGTTGTCAAGAAGCTGTTTGACCTGTTCGGTCGTCAGTTGAACGAAGCGGGTTACACTGCCCAGAAAGGCCAAATAATAGATGCGAGTTTTGTCGAGGTACCTCGCCAGAGAAACACGCGGGAGGAGAATAAAGAAATCAAGAACGGGGGCACGCCGCAGGAATGGGAAAAGCACCCTGAGAAACTTCGTCAGAAAGATGTTGATGCGCGATGGACGAAGAAGAACGATCAGACGTTTTTTGGCTACAAGAACCATGCGTCGGTAGACGCGAAGCATAAAATCATTCGAGACTATGCGGCGACATCCGCAGAAGTGCACGACTCCAATATGCTTGAACCTCTCCTTAATCCTGAGAACACGAACGCGGACGTGTTTGCCGACAGCGCGTATCATTCGGAAAAGGCGGAACAAAGGCTTGATTATCTCTGGTACAGAAGCAAAATATGTGTCAAAGGGACTCGTGGCGCACCATTGACGGAAGCACAATTGGCACAGAACCGGAAGAAATCCAAAGTCAGATCGCGTATAGAACATGTGTTTGCTCAAATAGAAATCATGTTTCGTGGCAGGATCAGGTGTATCGGGCGGCTGAGGGCCGCGGCGAAGATAGGACTCCTGAACCTGGTTTACAACATAAAACGCTTTGCATATCTTGAGTGCCACGCCTGAAAAGCGGGACAGGACCGCACAAGGCCCCCAAAGGGACCGAAAAAAGAACAGTTTTGGGCACCTATCAGACAAATAGACGCCCTGACATCGCGAAATAATACTATCTGTCAACATGATCTTGGAATCTACTATTTTACAGAATTTTTAGAGGTCCCCTTAAGAAAGAATAAAAGAAACCAGTATGTCCCTCCCGGAAACCTCAAAAAACATCCAGAAATCCTTTGACAAAGGGAAGCTCAAGATTCACAATCTGCTTCCCTCGCTTGAGCGGACCTACCTTGCCATCGGCTCCGTTATCGGCAAGTACCGCATCATCGAGGAGATCGACCGCGGAGGAATGGCGGTGGTGTACAAGGCCCTGCAGCTCGATCTCGACCGCGAAGTGGCGCTCAAGGTGCTGCCGGCCAACATCACCATCAACCGGCGGTTCGTCGACCGCTTCCTGTCCGAGGCCCACGCGGTTGCCAAACTCACCCATCCGAGCATCGTGAACATCCACGAAGTGGCGGTGGAAAACAACGTGTACTACCTGGCCATGGATTACATCCCGGGCGTCAACCTCTACTACCACCTCAACTACCAAAAGCCCAAGCTCATCGAGGTACTCGAAATCACGGCAAAGCTGGCCGACGCGCTCGGGTACGCGCACCGTCAGAAAATCGTGCATCGCGACCTCAAGCTCAACAACGTCATCATGAAAGACAACGTAACGCCCGTGCTCATCGACTTCGGGCTGGCAAAGGCGCTGGAGAGCGAGGAGGGCACCATCACCAAGACGGGCGAGATCATGGGATCGCCCGCGTACATGGCGCCGGAGCGGCTGTTCGGCACCGGGTCCGACGCACGCAGCGACATCTGTTCGCTGGGGATTATGCTGTACGAGATGTTGACATTCAAGAACCCCTATCTCGACCCGCGCAGCATTCACCAGACGACCTTGAACGTGATAGAGGCTAACCCGATACCGCCCCGCAAGCTCGTGATGTGGCTGCCGCCGGAGATAGAGTCCATTACCCTCAAGGCCATGCACAAAGACCCGGACAAGCGCTACCAGACCATGGAAGAGTTTGCCGAGGACGTACGGCGGTATCAGCATGGCGAACCGGTGCTTGCCAACCCGCCCTCGCTATGGATAAAAGCGAAACATTTCCTCCGCCGGCGCTGGCCGTTTGTATCCATTTTCTTCCTGCTCGCGCTCTTTGCCGGGGTATTCACGTATCTTGGCTACGCCCAGTCGAAAAAGGAACGGCCCTACTGGCAAATCATGTATCAGAAACGTTTCGTCGGCCTTGCCATAGGCGACGAATGGTCGCAGTACCCGGGCGTGTCGGACAGGAACGAAGGCTGGTCTGTCAAGAACAACGAGCTCCTGTCGCCCGCCGGGCCGTCGTTCATCAGGCTCGACCGTCCCGTCACCCGCGATGCGCGCGTGGAATTTGACCTGCGGAGCGTTGGGAACAATTTCTACAACGCGGGGTTCTTCCTCTACGGTTCCAGCCCCGACTCGGGATACGGATTCCATCTGTTCCAAGGGCCATCTGCCGAGTGCGGGATTACGTTCCCGGGCGACACCTACCTGTTTTCCGATTACAACCCGCTCGAACTTGTGCCGGCAAAGCGGTTCCACGTGACCATAGAGCGCAAGGAAAACGTGATCACCTTCAAACTCAACGAGATGCTCATCGCCAGGATCTGCGACTTTTTTCCGCCGCTCGGCGCCGATCACCAGACAATGGGTTTCTTTGTGGACGGTTCGCGATGTGCAATTGAAAACATTAGGATATACCGGTATGCCATTCCCATGATGCCGAGCCCCACGCTCATTGCGGACCGGTTCGCGGAGCGCGGCGCAATCGAGACCGCCATAGATGAATACAACGAGCTGCTTATGGATTTTTCCACGCAGCCGATTGCCCAGGACATCGATCTACGGATTGCGGAGTGCTATATTCGTCTTGGCAAATACGACAAGGCCGAAGACGTCCTGAGGAGCCCGCAGCTCAAGTGGAACAACGAACAAACACGCTCAAGGGCGCTGTATCTCTCCGGCGTCATTGAGGAGCGGCGGGGCAATTCGCTGTCTGCCGACAGCGCCTTTCTGGCCATCGGAAGCGGTCCGGGTTCGAGCCTGCTGTTCGGGTCGGCAATGTTCACCGTGGCGCGGGAGATCGTCGGCTTGGTGAAGAAGGGTGACGAGGCCGCCGCCGAGCGCAAGCTCGTGTTCCTGACGCAGAAATTCCCGAAATACTCGCGGCTGTTCGGCAGGCTCCACCTTGCGGTCCTGGAGCAGTACATGGCGCAGGGTGCGGTGGACCGTGCGATCGAAACCGGACTTGCCATTATAAAGCTCCACGCTGAGGACAGCGAAATCATTTCTCTTGCAAAAGTAAAACTCAGCGAATTGTACATGGTCAAAAACAGAAGAGGGGCGGCGGTCGACTTGCTGAACCAGTGCATCGCCTCCTACGTGCCTACCCAGGGACTATGGCTGGCCTGGATGGAGCTGGCGTCGATTTACGAGTACGACGCGAACTACACCGACGCCTACACCACCTACCGGAAAGTGTTCGAGGATTGTCCCAAATCGCTGGTTATCGCCTGGCTCGCGCGGGTGAAGATGGGAGAGCTGGCCGACCGTGCCGCGAGCGCGGAGTTGCCAAAGGGGATTTTTGAAGATGTGATAAGGAGCCCGCATCCGTTTGTGGTCCCGCGCATCATTGCGCAGTATTATCGCGGCCTGCTGACGAATGATGAGTTCAGGGCATGCTGGAATACCCTGTATCCGGACGACAGCGGCTATCTCTTCTGTTTTGTTAAGAAGGCCGTATTCGACCGCCAATGGGAAAACGCCCGGGAATTTCTCGATGAACTCGAAGATGCTCTCCCGCAAGCCTCTTGGGAGCTTATGCAGGCGGCCGCGTATCAGGGGATCGTGCACAAGCATATGTGAAGCAGGGTGTTTTTTGGCCTTTGGGAAAAAAGTCGCCACGGAGGCGCGGAGGGCACTCCTCGTCCACCGCGGCAAGGCATTCCTTTCCTTCGGTTCATTCCCGTACTTGGACAAAACCACTATTCCATAATAAAGGCTTGCTCCCTAAAATCGTCTTTGGTTATTTTATACGTTCTCTAGCAACCATAAACCCGTGTCAGGACAATGTTTCGCGATTTTATTTCAGGCAAGAAATATGTAGACCTGCACATTCACACGAAGTTTTCAGACGGAACGCATCCGGTAGAGGAGATAGTGGAGGCCGCTTCGGTCAAGAAGCTCAAGGCCATTTCCATTACAGACCACGACTGCATCGATGCGTACCCGATTGCCCAGGATCTTGGCGCTACGTGCGGCATAGAAATCATCCCGGGCGTGGAACTTTCGAGCGAAATAAGCGGGTCGGATATCCACATACTTGGGTATTTTCTGGATATTCGCAACCCGCAGCTCATCACAAAGCTCGCCGAATTGAAAAAGGCTCGTTACAACCGCGCAGAAAGAATCGTTGAGAACTTGAACCGCCAGGGCGTTGACCTTCGTTTCGAGACCGTGCTTAACATTGCGGGAAACGCGTCGATCGGCCGGCCGCATATCGCAGCCGCGCTTCTCAAGGAGGAACTCGTGTACTCGTTCCGCGAGGCCTTCGACAAACTCATCGGCTACGATTCTCCGGCCTACGTTGAGAAACTCAGCATGCAGCCCGAAGAGGTCTTCCGTCTCATCCTCGGCGCGGGTGGCATCCCGGTGCTGGCGCACCCCGGCGTGACCAAAGTTGACGAACGCATACCGCAGTTCATCCGCGAAGGGCTCCTGGGCATTGAGGTGTTTCACTCGGAACACGGCGACGCCGCAGAGCGCTTCTACCTCCAGTATTGCCGGAAGCACGGCCTCGCCTACACCGGCGGGTCCGATTTCCATAACGGGAACCAGAGCAAGTCGGAAATCGGCGTTCCCAAGGTTCCCTACAGCGCCGTGGAAAGCCTCAGGGAGAAACTTGCCGGGCTCTCACCCTCGATTTCCCGCAACGCAACCGCATGAAGACAATACCGCTCATTCTTGCAGGCGGAAAGGGCGAACGGTTCTGGCCGCTCTCGCGTTCGTCGCGGCCCAAGCAGTTGCTCCCCTTGTTCGGGAAATCCACCATGATCGAGGAAACCCTGGCGCGCACCAGGGCCGCGTCGGGAGGCGGAAAGCCCCTGGTGATCACCGGCCGGCAGTGCGCCGCGGGAATAAGAAAAGCGCTTGCGGGAAGCGGCGCGTACGACTGCATCGTGGAGCCTGCGGGCAAAAACACCGCGCCCGCGATCGCACTGGCCGCCGCCTGGATGCGCAGGCGATACGGCGAAGCGGTGATGCTTGTCGCCTCCTCCGACCACGCCATTGCGCCGGTTGGCGCATATGTAAAGGCGGTGCGGGCGGCCGTCGCCGAGGCCGTGCGGTCGCCGGCCCTTGTAGTATTTGGTGTCCGACCCACGCGGCCCGACGTTGGATACGGTTACATAAAGGTGGGAGAGCCGCTGCCGGGAATGCGCGGCGTCGACTGCTTTGTGGCACAAGGGTTCGTGGAAAAACCCGGCCCGCGCCTTGCGAGAAGGTACGTTGCGGCCAAAACCTATCTGTGGAACAGCGGCATGTTCGTGTGGAGAACATCGGTGATACTGGCCGAATTCGAGCGCAGCATGCCCGAATTGTACCGCCAGGCCTGCCGCGCAGAAAAGGCTGGCTTTACAAAAAGAGCAATCGAGAGGTTCTACGCGAACTGCGAGGCGCAATCCATCGACTACGGCATCATGGAAAAATCGCACCGTATCGTTGCAGTGGCAGGGAGATTCTTCTGGGACGATATCGGTTCATGGGAGGCGATACGGCGCGTTCATCCGGGCAATAAGAAGGGAACGGCCGTCGTCGGTCGTTTGGTGTTCGAACGCGAGTGCACGGGTTCCATCGTGTACAATGCGTCGGGGCTCCATGTGGCGTCCCTTGGCCTCGATAACATTGTACTCGTGGTTACGTCCGACGCGGTTCTCGCGATTGCGCGGCCGCTATTACCTCAAATCAAGAAATATCTGGGAATGATGAAGGACAGGAAGTTTCCGCGAAGCCTGTTCTGATTTTCCCCGGTGCCCGCCATGGAAGAAAAACCACTCTCCATACTGTTCCTTGCCGGCGACCCATCGGGCGACGAGCATGCCGCGGCAATCATCCGCCGCCTGCACACGGTGCTGCCCGAGGCGCGGACGTTCGGCATAGGCGGGCCATGCATGAGGGCGCAGGGATTTGAGCAGCTCATGCCCTTTGAGCCGTTCAACCGCATGGGGTTTGCCGAAGTTCTTCTGCACCTGCCGTTTTTCCTGCGCGCCAAATCGTATCTTGTAAAGCAGCTTCGCGAGCGGAAACCGGCCGCGCTCGTGTGCGTCGATTTTCCGGGATTCAATATTCCGCTTATGAAAACGGCGAAACGAATGGCCATCCCGGTTATCTGGTATATTGTCCCGCAGGTATGGGCATGGAAGAAGAAGCGCGCCGCTGTCCTTGGCGCCAACGCGTCGTTTATTGCCGTTGTTTTTCCGTTCGAGGAGGCATATTTCAAACCGTTTGCTGCACCGGTTTCCTTTGTGGGGCATCCACTGGTGGAACTGCTCGGCGGAGCGTCCGTCGCAGGCGCAAAAGTCGCTGTTGACAGGAACGGGCCGATTGCCCTTGCTCTTGTGCCGGGAAGCAGGCATCAGGAAATCGTGCGCATGCTGCCGCCCATGATCGATGCGGCAATGATCCTCAGGCAAGCCTATCCGAAACTCACGGTGCGCCTTTCCAAATGCAGGGGACTTCCGGACAGCCTGTTTACTGCGCAGGCGGAACGGTTTACCAAGCGCTACCCCGGCAGCATCGAAGTGAGCGATGAACCCCTGTTCTCCCTCGTGTGCAAATGCGACTGCGCGATCGTGACCTCGGGAACGGCAACCCTCCAAACGGCGCTGTGCGGCGTGCCGCTGGTGATAGCCTACCGCACGTCCGCGGCCACCTTTTCCCTTATGAAAAGTATGGTGAAGCTGCCTTTTATCGGGCTGCCCAACATCGTGGCGGGCGAACGCATCGTTCCCGAATGCATTCAAGACGATGCATCGGGCCGCCGGCTCGCCGAGGAAATCGGCCGTTTTCTTGAATCGAAAGACTTGTACCAATCAACCGCACAGAAACTCTCCGGGCTCAGGCAAAAGCTCGGCGGCAGGCGGCCGTCGGTTGAGGTGGCGGCCGCTATCCGTGACATCGTGATGCGCGGAGAACAGGGACGCCATACGCCATGACCTCCAGCGCCCGCCGCGCCACGGTCGCAATTGTTAAATGCGGCACCTACGAGACTGGTGAAGTCCTTGCCGCGGTGCGCCGGGGCGTTGACCTGGTGGGCGGCATGTCGCAGTTTGTAAAGAGCGCCGAAACCATCCTCGTAAAGCCCAATGTTCTCGTGGGTGCTCCTCCGCACAGGTGTGTGACGACGCATCCTTCGGTATTCGGCGCCGTGTGCACGTGCCTCAAGGAAACGGGCTGCACCGTTACCTACGGTGATTCGCCGGGGCTTATTGACGGCTGGGGCAGATGCGAACCGGCCCTGCGCAAGGCGGGGCTTGCGGCGGTTGCCGAGGAATTGGGCGTTTCGTGCGCCGATTTCGCGGCCGGCGTCCAAGTGAATAACACGGGCAAGGGTTCGCACCGGCTTTTTGTGATCGCTCAAGGCGTGCGCGCTGCCGACGGCGTGGTGAGCCTGCCCAAGCTCAAGACCCACGGGCTTACGCGGATGACCGGCGCTCTCAAGAACCAGTACGGGTGTGTGCCCGGAACCTACAAGGGCCAGTACCATGCGCGGGTGCCGAACGTGCATGACTTTTCGCGGCTCCTTGCGGACATTACCGCATTTGTAAAGCCACGGCTCTTTGTGATGGACGCGGTGATGGCCATGGAGGGAAACGGGCCCATGAACGGCAGCCCGCGCAAGGTGGGCGCACTACTCGTGTCGGCCGACCCCGTTGCCATGGATGCGGTGGCCTGCAGGCTCATCAACCTTGACCCGCGGTATGTTCCCGTTTTACAACCGGGCCAGGATGCGGGGCTGGGCACGTGGGATGCCGGAAGCATCGACCTGGTGGGCGACGATATCGGCGACCTGGTGGTGCGCGATTTCAAGGTGACTAGGTCGGCGCCGGTGTCTTTGCCCGAACAGGGCGTAACCCGTCTCATTCGGAACGCGATAGTCACCAAGCCCGTTATTTCACCGCCCGCGTGCACTCGGTGCGGCGCGTGCATGCGAGCCTGCCCGGTGCAGCCCAAGGCGCTTGCGTGGGGCACGGACGGGAACAAACGCCCGCCGCGTTACAAGTACGAAAGATGCATCCGGTGCTTCTGTTGCCACGAGATATGTCCCTCCGGTGCCATCACCATCCAAACGCCGCTGCTTGGGAGACTCCTGCCGTTCTTGTCGTATTTTTCATTGGTATTTTCGAATATTCTTGCGAGGAGGGCGAAAGGAAGAGATTAAGGGAACCTGTATCAATTTGTTTATTTGTCAATGCCCCCCTCGAAGATTCCCCGAAGGGGGACTTATTGGAAGAATTTATTATGGGAATCTCCAAAAATTGTCTCGATGTCATTGCGAGGAGCGAAGCGACGCGGCAATCTCCGGTTCTCCACTATAAAAACGCGAGATTGCTTCACTTCGTTCGCAATGACAACCCGCGTTTTTGAATATTTAGAGGTGCCCCTCCGGGATTAGGGGGCGAGCAAGAAGAGCTCACTTTTTGTGGGTTCGAATTACCAACAGCAGATTGCTTCGCTTCGCTCGCAATGACAAGGTGGATTCGTCTCATCCAGAATCCTGAATCCGTCCTTGCATCAACCTTTCAACCCCTCAACCTTTCAACTTCTCTCCGGCACAAGCTGATGAACGAGCGCGGCAACGCTGTCCGGCGTAATCTGCGCGAGGCAATTGTGGTGGCGGTGCTTGCAGGAGCGTTTGAAACAGGGTGAACAGCCGGTCTTTGCATGCGCGATACGGACCTTGTTTCCGAGCGGCCGTGTCCATGCGGGCGACGTTGACCCGAATATTCCCACCACGGGCGTTCCCACGTAGCCGGCCAGATGCATAAGGCCCGAATCGTTTGCAACAACGACCTTGGCGCTCGAAATGATCCGCGCAGCTTCCACAAGGGACGTTGTGCCGCACAAGTTCTTGACGCGCTCGGGGGCAACGGACTCTATGGCCTCTGCAGCCTCGCCATCGCCGCTGTCGCCGAGAATCACGATTTCCCGTTCGGGAAGCAGTTCCGCCAGTTCGGGAAACCCGCCCCAGCGTTTTGCCGGCCCGTATTTGGAGCCGGGGCAGAACACGATGCGCCCGCCGTATTTTTCTGGTTTATCTACCTTGACGCCCTGCCAATACTCCGGTGGAACGAAGTCGGTCTCGAGCACGAGGGCGTATTCGTAGGTAAGATGGCGCGAGGTGTCGCGCAGCGACCGCGGCAGGGCCTGGGTAAGCAGGCACGACCGCCCGTCGCTCGTGATGCCGCGCCGCCTCTTAATCCTTGTCAAATATGAAAAAAGCCCGGACGAGAACGATGGCGGCAGCACGTACACCGTTTCGACCCCTTCTTTCTTTACGCGCGCAAGCGTGTCTCGGCGTTCCGTCCAGGATTTTCGTTTGTAGGGAATGACGGGAAGGCCGCCCAGAAGACTGCACAGCGGTACAAGCGGAGGATGCACCAGGATCGTGACGCCGGCGTGCTGCATGGTGATTTTTCGATGAATCACCGACAGGGCAAGTGTGCAGTCGCCCAGCCAATTCGGCATGATGATAAGTTCTTTGCCCATTGCATCGGTCCCCGGCGCCGCCGATATCGCAGCCGCCTTGAATAATATAATTCACACGATGATGGGTAAAAAGGGCCGGCGCCCATCGCAAGAATGCGGATCAGTCTCGGGATGACGCATTCAGGTACGACAGGTAGTGCTTGTTCTCCTTTGTCCATTGGCGGAGGATGCCCTTGCCCATAAACTGGATAAACGACGGATAAAACGACCTGATATGCGCCGTGCGGAACAGGTTCTCCACAGAGGCGATTGCCGCGTGCGCGCTCGCGTTTATCGCGCTGTTTATCGCGTTTGTATAGGAATAAAAGTCCCCGAAGCACTCGATCATGCCGCGCTGCAACTCGTTTGCGGTCATCTGTTTGGGCGCGAATGTCACGTGCATGCCGTCGTAGTAGTTCCAGTTCCTGTGGAGCAACCTGCCTTCGCTGATCATCCGCTCGAAGACCTCGGTGCCGGGCAGGGGGGTAAGCACCGAGTATTGCACATAGTCGAGGCCGCTTTCCTTTGAGAATTCGGCGGTGGTCCTGAACATGTCCTTGGTGTCCGCGTCGCTGCCCAGGATAAACATGCCGTGCACCATGATGTTGTTCTCGCGGAAAACTTTTATCGAGCGCCTGATATCGTCCACGGTTTGCCGCTTGTTCATATCCTTGAGGGTCTGGGGGTTTATCGATTCGAATCCCACGTACACCACTTTGCATCCGGCCTGCTTCATCTTTTTCACGAACTCGGGCCGCTGCGTCACATTGGTGCGGACCTGCGCGGTCCATTTCCGACTGAACCTGTTCTTGAGCATGATGTCGAGGATTTCTCCCGAGCGTTCGAGGTCCACGCAGAAATTATCGTCTACAAAGAATACCGTTCCCTTGACATGACGCGATATCTCGCTCCACACCCTGGAGGGGCTCTGCGCCCGATAGTCTCTTCCGAACATCTTGGTGACCGAGCAGAAATTGCAGTCGAACGGACAGCCGCGCGAGGTCATGACGGGTTTGAGACCGCGCTTTCCCCAGCCGCGGATAAGCGAATAGTCGGGAAAGGGAAGTGAATCGAGGTCTTCGAGCCTGTGGCCGTGCACCAGGGGATCTTTGATGGTTCCTTCCGCCAAGTCAAGGAACAGCGTCTCCGCTTCACCCACCACCACCTGGTCGAAGTGCTCGCTCACGTCGTTGGGGAGCATGCTTGCGTGTATGCCGCCCACAATCGAACGCGAGGGCCTATGGAGCGCGGCGCGCGTGTTCCTGTACAATGCCGACAGTTCCTTGCCCCGTTCGATGGTGGCCGTGATGCAGCTCACGCACAAGAGATCGACGTCGGCAAGCTCGCTGGCGGCGATAGGCCGGCCGAGGATATTCTCGTTGAGGATCGACACGTCGTAGCCCGCCGCCTTTGCCATTGCGGCGAGATACATGGGCCCCAAAAGAGGGATTGACATGAACCGGGAGAAGATGTTGGCAACTGCGCCGACCGGTTCCACAAACAGAATTGTTTTTGGTTTCATTGAAAGTCCTTCTGCTGAGGGAGTTCCTTTTTTGCAAAGAGGTTTATGGAAAGCAGGCTCAATCCGAACACCACGAGCGACAACGGCCAGAGCCTCAGAGACACGGAGAAGACAAGCCACAACGCGCCGAACAAGGCAACGAACAGTATCGAAATGTACAAAAAGATCCTACTTCTGGTTGCAATAGTGGTAACGAGGAAACTCACGCCTACGATCCCGAGAAATAGCGGCCACAGCCTGCCCATCTGCGTCCAGGAGGTGAAATTCAGGTAGTAAAAAAGGAGACCCAGCGGAATAAGAAAGGAACCGATCCAGATAAGTGCCGCATCACCCCGTTTGCTCTGAAAGTACAAGAGCATGAAGCCTGATCCCGTCAGCAGGATGAACAGGGGCCAGTGCGAGCTGATTCCTGCCACGACATTAAAATTCTCAAGAGTGAGTACCGCACCCGCAACGATGAAGACTACCGCAATGCTCGTGAGCGATCTGTTTGTTTTTGCCATATTGTTGGTACAGGTGCAATATACTCTCTTGTTGACGGAATAAGTCGAAGTTTGACGGGTATCCATGCGGGACGACATTCACGATTTCGACCACCTATTTGGCAAACACGAAAAAAATGTTTGATTCGGCACCATGAGTAACCTATCTTCTCTGGTATGGCAAGGGACGAGCGCATGGCCTCCCCGGCCTTTGATCGGCATACGAAAGGAGCTTTCATGACGCCAAATCCTGCTGTTCGAGTATTCGGCCTTGTTACCGTTCTTGGTACCGTGGGACTCGCTCTCGCTGCTCAATCGGCAAGCAACGACGAAGGCCCGAACCCCACGATTTCCACCAACGGGACCAGAGGTCTCGTCTACACCCAATCAGCGGAAACCATGGGCCAGGGCAGGCTGTCATTTTCGCTTGAGGGAAGCTGGTACAAACAGGAAACGGGTTATCTGCAAACGCCCAACGCAGGCTCGAACATCATTGTCGGCACAGGCGCGTTTTCCTTTGGCATCAATCCCTGGTTCGACGTCTTTGCGCTTGGGAGCGGGTTCGGCTCAACCGGGTACACCGGCAGTCCGGCGGCTGGCGTCGGCGCTGTGCAGGCAGGCGTAATAGGAGCGCTGCCTTTGCCCGACAAGTCGCCGTTTCATGCCGCGGCCCAGGTTTCCATCATCGGCGGGACTTCCGCCAACCAGCTTGACTCGAACAAGGCGGACGGGTACGATTTTTTTGAGACGCGCACGGGCTACGACTTTGTCGGCAAGCTGCTCGAGTCGCTCGTGTTCGGTACCGAAGCGCAGTCGTTTAAGATCCATCTCAACGAAGGCGCGGTATACTCCTTGCAAAAAAACATGAAACCCCTGCTGCTTCTCGGACTCGGCATACAGGGAAACGTTCACCCGGCCGTGGCCCTTGGACTCGAAATAAACTCGCGCACGTTTTTCGACAGCGTGGCGTTCGGCACCGATCCCCTGTGGGTAACGCCTTCCATCATGTTTCGTACGCCGTGGTACATGAATTTCCTGCTCGGCGCGGACATTGCCGCTTCACAAGAGAGAAGCTTGGGTGCGCTCAGGAGCCTCGAACAGTACCGCATCTTTGGCGGCATTGACTTCACCTTCGACCTGCTTGCCGGCAAGAGAAAAGCCGAGCGCGAGGCAAAGGCCGAGGCGGAACGCAAAGCAGGGCTTGAAAAAGCGGAACACTTCAGAAAAGAGGCGCGCCTCAGGGCGGTGGCAGACAGCCTTGCAGAAAAGGTAAAAGCCGATTCCATTGCAGCGGCGCAGGAACGCATGGCGGAAAAACGGCGCGCGGATTCCCTTGCCCAGAAGGCACAGCAGGACTCCATTACGCTTGCCGAGACAAGGAAGCGGCTCCAGGATGAAATGTCGAAACGGTCGGACGTTGAAAAGAAATTGCTTTCCACCGGGCTTCTTATCCTTGACGCAGTCTACTTCGAAAGCGGCAAAACCGAGATATCCATCAATTCCAAGCCGTATCTCAACATCATCGGCAGGATGCTGCTCAAGTATCCCAAACTCCAACTCGAGGTGGGCGGCCACACCGACAACCTTGGCGGGTACGAGGCGAACAAACGCCTGAGCTTTGCGCGGGCGGAATCGGTACGCCAATTCCTTGTGCTGGTGGCGCCGGACCTGGCGACGCGGCTCACGGCCAACGGCTACGGCCCGGACATGCCCAAGGCGGATAACAGGACCGCGGCGGGACGCAAGCAGAACAGGAGAGTGGAATTGCAGGTTACGAACAAGGATGTGCTCAAGGAATACAATCCATAGTTAAAAGAATTCCTGAGGGTATAATGCCGGGGCGCAGTACGATGCGCCCCTTTTTTTCGCGCGGCATGCACTTGACAGACAAGCGCCGATGGAACATTTCGGTTTGTCGGCGGGAGGGCACATTTTCCGTGCGGCCGAAAGGGGAGCATAGTCTCTTGTTAATCAATGCCGCAGCAGTATTCCCCCTCCTCGCACCGCCTCAGTACCAGGAGTAAATTTCCATGTCCACTATCGCCGCCTGCATCAAGCGCCGGGTCTCGGTACGGACCTTTGAACCAATTGCTCTTTCTTCGGAGCAAAAAGACCTCATCGCGGGAATTCTGATAACCAATTCCAGCGGCCCTTTCGGGACTCCGGTAAGGCTGGAACTTGTGGACATCGGCGGTGCGAACAGGGTAGAGTCCAAAAAATACGGCACCTTCGGGTTTGTGCGGGGTGCGAGCAGTTTTATGGCAGGCGTGGCAAAGAATGCCGAGAAGGGGTTCCTAGATTTCGGCTACTGTTTCGAAAAAGCGGTGCTGGAGTTGACAGACCAAAACTTCGGCACATGCTGGATGGCCCTCACCTACAATGCCGAGGGATTCAAGGAGAGGATCAACCTGCGAGCCGATGAGGCTCTGATGATAGTATCGCCGATAGGGGTTCCCTCGGGAAAACGGGCGATAGTCGATCTTCTTATCAAGGCCATTGCAAGGCCCCGCAGACGTAAACCGTGGGACCGATTGTTCTTTCTCGATACTATTGGAGCCTCACTCTCAAAGGCATCTGCAGGCTCGTACGCGCAAGCGCTCGAATGCGTGCGACTGGCGCCGTCTGCGGTTAACCTTCAGCCGTGGCGCATCGTGAAGGATTCGGCCCGCAATTCATTCCATTTCTTCATGAAAAAGAAAGGCTCCAGGACGGCAAGTGAGCTCCATGCCGGTATTGCCATGTGTCACTTTGGGCTGGCCACAGCCGAGCTTGGGCTCAAAGGGGTATGGAAAGTTTTGGACGGTATGGAAAGCCCGGAAGGCACGCATTATTGTGTGAGCTGGGACGGGGAATAACGCCGCGCAGCGCCTTCTCGGGAGATGAGAGCGGCGGTAGTTAATTGAGTTCGGGAACCAGCGACCAACCGTCGTCGGTGCACTTGCCCGTCTTGCCCGTGTCGCAGGTGAACCGGTAGTGGAGGGCTACTCGCCCGCCTGCCGGAGCATTGATCGCCTTCACCGTAGCTTTCATCTGCTTGAGCTTCGACTCCATGACGCCGATGCCGTAGAAATAGTTCTTATTCTCGTTTGTCATAATCCGGCGGCTTATCTTCTTCTCGTAGTCGTCGATTTCCGCGAGGGAGAACAGGCTTATCTTGTGCAGGCCCGGGGAAATGGCGATCGTGGTGCGCTTGGACACCGGGCTCGTTTCCACATCGTCGACAAATACCCGCATGTCTTTATCCTTTCCGTCAATCACCGCGGTATCGAGGACAACCACCAGGGTACATTGCCGCGACGCGGTTTTTCCCGTCTCCTCGATGCAATATTTCTCTTTGAGCATGAAATAGTCGAATTCGCGCTGGCTCATGGCGTCGAGGGCTTTCTTCTTCAACTCCAGGTATCTCGCGTCGTCGCACGGACCTTGAGAGCACGCGAGTGCGTACAGCGCGCATATTCCAAGAATGAACGATTTCATCGAGACCCCTTTCGTGGATGGGTGCCGAACAGCCTGGTACACAAAATAAATAATCTTTCGCCGAATAATGCCTGCAAATTACGCCAGCGCGGCGCGTGCCTGTTTCAATATCGCTTGCGGCAAGCCGCCCCGGTGTGACGGCCGTCACACCGGGGCGGCGGGGGTCGGGAAGGAGGGCGGATCACTGCGCTGGAGCAGAGGCCTACAGCCCGGCAGACGGCTGCGAACCGGTGTGGCGCTCCTTTTCTTCATCTTCAACCAGCATGGCAGTATCCTTTTCCGGGAGCCCGCTGGCCCATCCGCGGTTGACAGCGGGGTATTCCGATTTGTAGGCCACGTTGTTTGGGTCCGGCCCGTGCACCGATCCGAAGGTGAGCACCGAGAGCGGGCAGCTTGCCACGCACGCGCTGCAGCGAACGCATTCCACGTCGTTCATGGGAATGCCTTTGTTTGCATATCCCATCACGTCGATTCCCATGTGGCACACCCGTGTACAGATGTTGCACGAGATGCAGCGTTTCTTGTTTGCAAAGATACGGTACAGAGAGAACCGGGCGTACACATGCATGAGCGCAGCCAGGGGGCATAAAAACCTGCACCAGACGCGACCCGACAAGAAGAAATAGGCGCCAAGCCCGAGGACGCCGGCGCACACGATGTCGACGAGTAGGCCGTAAACGTCGATTACGGTGCGAGAGAATGGAGTGCCTGTGCCGCCGGCGGCAAGGGCGGTCAGCGTTGCCGCCGCGGCGATCCACAGTAGGATTTGACCGGCGTTCTCCGCTCGTTTGGCGCGCACGCCGTGCAGCGCCATGGTGCGGTATTCCTCCCCGAGCGTCTCGGCCAGGCCGCCGCACGAACAGATCCATCCGCAATACGCTCCCTTGCCCCATTTGTAAACAATAGCCGGGATGAGTACAAAGGTCTGGACAAGCCCCGCAACAAGCCAGAAGAGCGTGGGCTGTCCCTGGGCAAGGTTGTAGATGAACAGCGGCCAGGCAAGAATCAGCCCGTAGACTCGCCAATAGGATTCATGAGGGACTACGTTGTGGATGAACCAGCCCGGAAGCATGGCGTGGCGGCCCAAGAGTGGAATGATGAACAACGGCAGAATGCACAATCCTATGCACTGAAACGCCATAAGCGAAACCGTCTGGCGTGTGATGTACGCCGTTCGGCGCGACCGTATCCGGCGCAGGCCGAACAAAACTATGGTCAGGGAATAGACAACTGCGTACCAGTCTCCCATGTCGGAAAGGAGCGGCGTGCGCCCCGCGATCTTGTACGATATGTAAAGAATGGGGAATGCAACGGCGACAAGCGCACAATAACCGTATTTGACGCGTTGTGAGCCCGTGGAAAAATACCTCCCTGCGTTCGCAACAACGTGCGTGAGAAGAAGAAACCCGGCAACGGCAAATCCCAAAAAGCTTGCCCATGCGATCAGGCCGCTCACGAGCGCCGGCCATTCCAGGCGGGAAAGCATGGCAGGCAACCCCCAGAAGCCGCCGATACCTGACACCACCGTAACAGGCGCCTTCTTGCCGAAATAGAGAAGCGATGCAAACAGCAGCATCGCGGCAAGCGAAATCCGGTCGGAAAGCCTTTTCTCGCCCTCCATTCTTATAGTGGACCGCCTTAAAAAAGTTTTGGGGAGTTCCGTTCCTATCAAGACGAAGACAATGTCATTGGGGACCGCCGTATCGCCGCGGTCCGTGGCGAGGAGCACCTCGGACTCGCGGACTTCTTTGACGGTCGATCCGGGAAGGAAGGTGAGCGTACGATTGTTGACAAGGCTCGCAAACGCCTGCCGGGATTGTTCTTTGGGGCGCGACAGTTCCCTGGCACGGTACGAGAGAGTCACGCGGTTGCCGGCCTTCACAAGAGCGATTGCCGCCTCGACCGCGCTGTCGCCGCCGCCAACCACCAGAATGTTCTTCTGTGCAAACGCGGCGGGGTCTATGAGACGGGTGAAGACTTTTTGGAGGCGCTCGCCCGGCACGCCGAGCGACCGGGCGTTTCCCGTCTTGCCTATAGCGACAACCACCCTGAGCGCCCGGTAGGAGGCCGTGCCGGTTTCAACGGTGAAGCTTCGGGCATGGCCGGTTATGCTTTGGACGGTCTCCCCTTCGTGAAGAGGCAGGGATTTACCACGGACTGCCGAATGCAATTGATCAAGCAGCGTCTCCTTTGTCCCGTCTGCAAATGTAAGCGATGATCGTTGGGGCACGCCGCGGGGCGTGACGTAGATGGGCTTGCCTGCAGGGAAGTTTTCAACGGTGTTGAATATCCGCGAAGCCTCGATTACAAGGTGCGACAGTCCCAGGTCCCTTGCACGCAGACTTGCCGAAACGCCGGATACGCCCGCGCCCGCGACGATCAGGTCGAACACGCCGGGGTCTTTGTTGGCCAACCGGTCTTGTGCGAACCGCGGGTCCCGCGAGAGCCATTCGATGAAATCGAACCCGGATTCCGCGGCAAGCTTGATAAGCGGTACGCCGGTGAGGTCGCCGATGCAGTACAGACCCGGTACCGAGGTTTCAAATCGGTTTTCGAGCCATGGAAAATGTTCCACCGGGCCCGTCGGGTTGTCGTGCTGGAGCCAGGAAAAGTACAATTCGGGCGGTTTCATGGTGCGATGCCCTTTGGCGAGGTACCCATTAAAACAAGGTTTTGCGCACCTGGGGATACCAGCATTTTGTCGAACATGGAAAATGCGGAGCACCGGCGCTAGAACGCCCGCAGCATCGACTGGAGTTTCTCTTCTGCAAAGCCCTGGATTTCCATGCCCGACCGGACCGCCACCGTAAATCTGATTTTTGGGACCGGCTTCGGGAACGGGTGCGATTTCGCGCCGGAGCCCTTGAGCAGGTCGTTTAGCGGCCGGTCGAACACGATGTAAGCGGCGAAATCCCCTTGTTTCCCCGCATAGCAACTTCGCCGGTAGCAACGGAGCGACAGCGCATGGTACCGTGGAAGGTCGTTTGCGGATGAGATGGAATCGTACTCGCCGTTGATGCGCCGTGCAACGTAGTCGGTGAGCGGTGACTGCGTGTCATCGAGATCGACGTACACGTTGCACTCCGCCGCGTCTTCGCGGTCTTCGAATTCGGCGGACAGGACGCGCTGGGTGGGAGAGGGGGGCTGCAAGGTCTGAAAGTGAAGCAGCGCCCCGGTCGCATCCTGTGCCACAAGACCAAGGAACACCAAACGGTAGGGCTTTCTGTACACAAAAGTGGCCCCGTATTGAAAACACGGATACAAAGAACGGACCGCTTTTGTGACTTTCCAGGAAATCCGATCCGGGTACGCGGAATCGCACACGGGGCGCGTACTCGCATTTTGCAGAAACGCGATGCAGGAATCCATTTTCTGCGGCACGAACGTACGAAACACGCGGCTTGCGTAATCGGAAAGAAACAGGCTGTCTGCGAATCCGGCCATTCTTAGGCTGTCAAGCAGGCGGATCCCCTCAAGAACTTTTCCCGCGTCCATGAGCTTTACGCCCTGCAGCCAGACGGTTTCGCTGTTTTGGGGCACATTCGCGGCGCACGGCGAAAGAAAGAGGAGCACTATCCACAGGAGAAGGCCGCGCGGGATTCCTCGCCACATACCGCATGATCTCCCGGGAGATACCAGTGCGGGTTGCATCACAAGGCTGCCTCCTGCGCCACGGCCGGGCAATGCCTAACAAGAGGGACGTGGCACCGACGGTGCGAGTCCGGTTGCCGGGTATAACTTCCTGGTCTCGAATTGCCATAGCGGCACCACAGAAGGAAACTCACCGCCAGCTCCTGTTCCACTTGCGATGTGCAGCTGCGACAAAGTGCCGGAAAGTTGCGGAGGAACGCTGTTGTCAAAAACGTGAAACGAAAACCCGAACCGCTCCCAGAATTTCATTCCCTGGGCGACGGCGTTCGCGTTTGACCCGTCTGCTGGCGCGGCTTCCCTGTCGACTACTCTTCCGAACAGGAGCACGCGAGCGGGGCTCGGATACAGGGGCGCAATCGCCTGAATGGCGCAGTTCACGAGAAATGTTGCAAGGTCGCGATCGGCCCGCCGCCCTTCCGGGCGTACGCCGGTGATTTCAATGAAATATACATGGCTCGCGTCGAGCTGCGTGACGAGCGCTGCGCTACGCCTCCGCGGACCGCCGACGGCGACCGTGACGTTCGCAAACTGTAAAGGCTCAACGTCGATCGTGGCGTGCAGCAGGGGCGGTCCGGCGGATCGCCAGTCGTAGACGCATCGCGCGCACGATGGATCGTGTATCGCTTCGGTATACGGCCCCGGCAGGCTAAGGGAAGGCGACCTATTCATACGAAAATTAGACCGACAGCCCGGGAAGAACGTTTCAGAAGGAGATTGTGGATGTGGAAACGGAGGAGTAACCTCAGCCGCTCATCCAACATCTTTAGTCCGATTGTCCGCAAATTCACCTATATTTGAAATACGTAGTCGACCAGGCCGCTCATCCGTAGTGCGACGAGCAACAAGAAGGGGAATACGGCGTGAAAACCGTGTCCGTGCTTAACTATAAGGGCGGCGTGGGCAAGACCACTCTGTCTGCGTGCACGAGCCAGGCCTTGGCGCTCACCGGTTTCCGAGTGCTGGCAATCGACAACGACCCGCAGCACAATCTTACGAGTATGCTGGGCGCCACGGTAGATAAGCCTACCATCAGGGACGTTTACCATGCGTCAACAATCGGCATCGCATCGCAACTTCTCCTGAAATCGGCCCGGAAGACTAGTGTGGCGAACCTGTCGGTAGTGCCGTCGTCCAACGACCTGGGATCGGCCGACATCAAAGACCCGTTTGTGCTGCGGAAGTGCTTTGTGTACTCGCAGCTCGACCGGTTCTACGATTACGTCATCATCGACAACAGCCCGGGCATGGACGTGCTGCAGGAATCCGCGATCAACGCGTCCGAAGATCTGTTCGTTCCCACCGAGCTTTCGCAATTCGCGCTCGACGGGATAAGTGAAATGATCGGCATGCTTTCGCGACACTTTTGCGGCGCTCGCACCATAACCAGAATTATCCCCAATTTTTACCGTAATGTCAAGGCCCATGAAGCCTTTATCTGCGCGTTTGCGGAGCGGTTTCCGGGGAAGATGGCCGCAACCGCCATCCCCTTCGACAGCGTGTTCGACACACTTGTCAAGGAACACAAGGTCCTGTTCGTCCACCGACTCAGTTCCAAAGCAGCCGCCTTTTATCTCAAGCTCGTGCATGAGTTGTTCAGTCTCGACGAAGAAACAACTTGGAACATGGTGATGGGCAAACGCAAAGAGCAACTCAACAGTGAAGCCACCCAGCGGCTGGTGAAGCTGCGAGCGGACACAAAGAAGGCGGCACTGCCGGGTCAGGCAGGGGCAAGCGTTGTCCCCACTTCTCCTCCCGGTGTGACGCCGACCATATAGCATATCGCGCTTCAAGCTGCTCCCGGGGAACCTCAAAAATTCGGATCTTCTTTTCACCGTTTTTCAAACCGTTTTGTGCGCCCGATGCGGAGACGAATCCCGTTGACTGTTCACTGGGGTGAACAGCATGTTCCCGGAAGCCTTACCATCCCTGCCTCCTCCTTATATATTGAGTGTAACCGAGAGTCGGAAAAAGGATGGCGTAGATACGAGCCAACAAATTTTGGTTTTTAGGCATATTCTTTAATATATTATGGGTGGGAGGGCGTGATTTTTTTTCTAATGCTGGGTATGGCGTATTCTGCCACGTTTGCCCCTCCTTCAAGCTTTTTCCGCAAAAGGCAAGAACAGATTTTTTCGAAATATTAAACGATTAAAAGGGTATGCATGGCTTTCAGGAATGTCGTTGCATCAGTCCTAAATCAACCCGCAAAGCGGGTGCTCGTGATGCAGTAAATAGATAATCCGTCAAAGTTTTTGTAAACAAACAAAGGGGGAATAGCTTATGATAAGTAAAAAGCTCCTGACGGCCTCGATGGTGGCGTTCCTGGCAGCATCCTGGTGTCTCGCAGACACCTATACGGGGGAGACAAGCAACAGGGTTGATATCAACATGGGCGTAACGCCGTGGAAATTCATAAAGAGTGACCCGGCCAATGCGCAGACCGTTGCATTTAACGACGGCGCATGGAATACGGTGGGCATTCCCCACTGCTGGAACGATGACGACAGCTACACCAATTATATAAGCGGTGGAAACCCGTGGGGAGGAGTTTGCTGGTATCGCAAGCACTTCACCTTAGACAACGCATATTCCGCAAGAAAGGTATTTGTCGAATTTGAGGGCGCCCATGTGGGCGCCGCAGTGTATATCAATGGAACATTCATACCGGGAAACAGCGCCTTGAACCCTCAGTGCACGCATGTTATCGGGTTCATTCCCTTTGTCGTCGACATTACGCCGTATGTGCAGTTCGGCGGGGCCGACAACGTGCTTGCCGCCCGGGTGAGCAACGGCGGCGTATTGTACACGGACCCGGGCTTTTCCACCGAATTCAGATTCGGGCAGCACGACGGCGGTCTGGTGCGCCCGGTATGGATGCACATCACCGACAAGGTGTACGTGCCGGCGAACGTCTATTCGGTTGTCAATAACTGGGGAACGTGCGTGGGCACGGTTTCGGCCACCGACGCATTGGCCACCGTGCGGCTTATGACGCACGTCCAGAACGAGAGTGGCGCTGCCCAGACGGTCACGGTAACCACAAAAGTGGTGGATGCGTCCACAAACGTCGTGCTGTCGATGGACCAGACGCAGGCCATTGCCGCGGGCGCGAACTTCGTGTTCGACCAGAGCGGCGATGTGGTGAATCCGCACCTGTGGTATCCGGCGGCGAGCATCTGGGGCAAGCCCTATATGTACAAGGTTTACCATATTGTAAAGGTGGGAGGCGCTACGGTGGACGTTTTCACGAGCCCGCTGGGTATCCGCGTGATAACCTGGGACCATAATTATCCTTATTTCAACGGTCACCAGCATTACCTGGCCGGCGCGTCCGGCAGGTACGATTATCCCGCGCTCGGCTCCGCGATCCCGGACGAGCTGTTGTGGAAGGACGTCAAACTCACTGCGGACATCGGCGGGAGGGTATGGCGGCCGGGACACTCCACCTGCGCGCACGAGTTCGTTGACGCGTGCGATGCGTTCGGCGTCATGCTCGACCAGCCAAGCGGCGACGGCGAGGGGGCATTCCAAGCCAACAATTACACCGCCAACATAGGGATTCTAAAAACCGAGTTGCATCGCGATATGATCGTCCGCGACCGCAACAACCCCAGTATTCTCATGTGGGAAGTGACGAATGCCGGCATTATTGATAGCCTCGCGCGGGCGCTCAAGGCGCTCGCTCAACAATGGGATCCAATCTCGTATCACGCCCAGTCGGACAGGTCATATCTCGATGGCTGCAAGGCCGGCATCTCCGATGTCATCGAATGTTCGTCGAGCGGATGTGAAGCAGGAGAGAAATTGAATGGTGCGTGTACCAATTATCCGGCCTTTGGCGCCGAAGATTGGGATGCCGGGCCTGCCCGGGCGTCCCGGTTTGCCTGGGACTACGAACTTTATTTTGCAAGCCCCTATATGCAGAACTGGAAAAACTCCGTCGAAGCGCAGGCGTTCGGCACCGCACATTGGTATCTGGCCGAGGCGCCGGGTGAGGAAAGTGCGTTCCTGGGAGATGCCCGCACCACGCGGTCATTCGGGTCTTCCATCATGGATGCGAACCGTCTTCCGAAGATGCTCTATCATTATTATCAAGTTGCATGGATTCCCTATTCGCTCAGGCCGGGAGTGGTTCTTGCACATCATTGGAACCGTGCCGGCACGGTGCAGGTGAACGCATTCAGTAACTGTCCCAAGGTGCAGCTTCTTCTTAACGGCACGAACCTTGGCGTAAAAGTGCCGAATCCATGGAACATCTCGAGTAATGAAATTGATAATCAGAATACCACGAACCTGCCCTATCAGTGCTGGTGGAGCGTGGCATGGCAGGCGGGGACCCTGCGCGCCGAAGGTCTTGACTCGAATGGCAACGTCGTCTGCTTCGACGAGAAGAAGACCGCCGGCAATCCCGATCATATCCTGCTTACCGTCGATTCCCAGCTTGTAAAGCCTGACGGCACGCAGTTCAACATTACCGCCAACGGTACCGATTGCGCCACCATCCTCGCCCAGGTAGTGGACGCCAACGGCATTCTGAATCCCACGGTAAGCCCTAACGTCACCTTCAGCGTTACCGGGCCCTGCGTGTATCGCGGCGGCACCGACGCGTTTGTGACGGCAGGCCAGGCCATCGGGTATCATTCGCCGCTCGACCCTGAACTCACGGCTGAAGGCGGCATGTGCAAGGTGGCGGTGCGGTCCACGTTCACAACCGGGACCGTGACGGTCACGGCAACGTCACCCGGTTTGGGCTCGGGCACGGTCTCGTATACCGTGGTGCCGGTCTCCGCCGGGCAAACATCGCTCGCCCGGCCCGGGCTTGGAACAGACCGGACATCCCTGGCGCCGGCAATAAGAATAGGGACCCTCGGAAGCATGATCCGGTTCTACGTGAGCAGGACGGCAAACGTGTTTGTGCAAGTCCTTGATGCAAGCGGAAGAGTGCTGGGACAGGTCCGGAATTCGAAATGCGAGGCCGGATGGCATCCGGTTCAGACGAACGGCACGCTCGTCAACGGCAACGGTATTTACTTTGTGCGTGTGGCGGTGGACGGCGCATTCCAGAGCGTCAAGCCGGTTCTCGTCATGCGGTGACCTTACCTCGTCCGTATCGTCGAATCACCCCAAAGGGCGTCCGCACAGGATGCCCTTTGGGTTTCCCGGTGACTCACCCGGCGTTCGCTCTCAGCCACAGGATGGCGTTTGCAGATATCGCATCGTGTCAATTGAAGGACCCCGCCCCAAGTGGCGGGGTTAGCGGGCTGTGTTGTTCAGGCAGATGCTCAATTGATTCTTTTCCCCAGGAATTCCCACGACAGGGTGAACCCGAACAGGAAAGTGTTGCTTGACGGTTCCAGAAACACGGTTCCGTCGCCTGCAGTCTGGGTATTGCTTTTTCCAAAGGTGTAGTACAAAAAGTACGGCGCAAACCGTAACGCAGGTTTGTTGTCGCGCTTCTTTTCCACAAACAGCTCCACCTTTGCCGACGCGCGGTTGCCGAGGGTCACCGGCGGATAATTCACCGAGGTCCCCCCTGAGCCTTGGCCGGCCTGCATTCCGCCGAAAAACATAAAGTTGACACATGCGTCTATGCCGAGCACGTAACGCGGCGACACCGGCCTGGTGACGAGAACGCCGAGCGGCGCGCTCAGCCAGTAATACGTTTCCGAATTGCTGACATCGGTGCTGTATAACAGGTCGCCCCCGTTGTCCACCAGATCTCGGTACCACAATTTGAAATCGATGCCGGTATATATGAAAAAGGGGAATTTGACATAGGGAATGGCATAGCCGACGTCGCACCCTGCAAACAGAAACGCATTGTTCTTCTGGAAAGTCAATGGGTCGAATTCAATGCCGGTGGTGTCGCCGTTATTGTCGCGGTACAATTGCTCTTGGGTCGAGCCGTTGTAGGTGTTGTTCAATCCGAGCACCAAGGCGACCCTGGGCCGGACAATCAGCCTGTTTTCCCATGAGTAAAAAGTTGCGCTCGCGCTGATGCCGAACACGGTGCCATACTCCGTGCTCTTTGGCGTTCCCACGATCACCGGCGCCCGGCCGTACATCTGAGTAAAATCCCGGATGTCATCGCTCAGGTCCAGGTCCTCGCTATAGTAAAGGTACCCGAGCGAAAGCCCGATCGAGACGATCTGGCGGTAGTCGAACAGTGAAAAGGGGCGTTCGGCGGCCGTGAGGTCCGGCGCCAAAGGCTCAGGCGCGGATCCGTAGCTCCCGGAGGCCGACTGGGCCGCCGCCGTATCGAGGATGGGTGCATTGCCTGTGGTATCAACCCTCGCAGCGGAATCCGGCACAAGAGAAACGCCGGTGTCCTGCATGGGTTGCGCAATCGCAAGAGATGCGAAAGCAAGAATGGCGGCGGCGAAGGGTGTGGCGGTTAATGGGGTCATGGCCGGCCTGGAATCATCCTCAGAGACTCAACTCATGCACAGAAGTTCGCGCGTTCAGATTGCTTTCAAAATTACATCGTCCGGTTGGGTGCCGGGCAAGGATCGATGTGAAAACCTTCTGCAATGGCGGCTCGTCCGTCACTGGCGCCAAAGCGAACGGGAATGCCGTTCCCCTTCGATTATGTTCAGGAGATAAACGCATTTAGGGGCGCAAGGCTAGCGGGTTATCAAGACACTTCTTGCAAGGCGGTTCGATCCGGCCTGCATTCTTACCGTATAACAACCTTCTGCCAGATTCCCGGCGTCCCATAAGATGCTGTGGGGGCCGGAACCAAAATAGTTATTGACAAGGGACATTATTCTACGGCCGGACAAATCGTAGAGGGCGGCGGAAATCCGGCCTGGACCGGGAAGGGAGAATGCTATGGTTGCGTTTGGGTTGAAATGCCCGGGAGAGAGGACGCTGAAAGTCACCTGTTGTAACATTCCCGCCCGCGGATAAGGATTACGCGCCGCCAGCATTTCCGAAAGCGGCCTGCGCCACACTCCGGTACTATCGGTTCCCGCAAAAACAGTGCCGTCGCCCACCGCCAGGCACTGTACATCCAAACTTGCCAGTCCGGAATTGACCGCGGTCCAGCTTGCACCGTTGTCGGTGGATAGATAAACACCGTTGCCCCAGGTGCCTGCGAAGATGCCGCCGCCGCTCACCGCAAAAGAAGTGACAATCATGTTCGGGAGACCGGAATTGACCGCGGTCCAGCTTGTGCCGTTATTACTCGACAAGAAAACGCCGCCACCATAGGTTCCGGCAAAGATGTCCTTCCCGTTTACCGCAAGAGAAATGACATTCGGGTTCGTGATACCGGAATCGACCGGACTCCAGTTTGTTCCATTGTTGGCGGAACGGAAAATGCCGCCGCCATAGGTGGCTGCAAGGGTGGCGCTTCCGCTGGTAGCAAATGACAGGACCGTACTATTCGTGAGCCCGTAATTGACCGTGGTCCAGCTTGCGCCGCCATCGGTGGAACGGAACACTCCGCTGCCAAAGGTGCCGGCAAATGCAGCGCTGCCGTTCACGGCAAGTGCATAAATGTGTTCCCCCTGCGGCACATTTGTTTGTACCCACAGGGCGTGCGCCCCTTGCGAAAATGAAATCACCAAACCAACGCCAAGAACAAACTGTGCCGTAACTCTCTTCATGTGAGGATTCCTTTTGCGCAAGCCTCGTGATTTGCCGTTTTGGAACACAAACAAGTTCCGCTGGTTACCTTCGGCGGCATAGTTGGCGTCCGACTGTACGCTATACTATACCACAAAACTTCTGCTAAAACAACCCGGCTTCCTGCGACATTCAAAAAAGAAAGCCCCAAAACTGCATACCCTGCAAATCTTGGGGCTTATAGTGGTACGGCCAGACGGAATTGAACCGCCAACCTTCTGATCCGTAGTCAGGCGCTCTATCCAATTGAGCTATGGCCGCGTATTGCAAAAATTCTTCAAGAAATCGAAACAATGTAATTTCAAGGAGATTCGGTTTGGACCAAAAATATACATTGTGCCCCGAAATACGCTGAACTATGGAAACGTGAAGGGGCTGCGAAGATCGCCTCACGCGGGTACCGGAAGCATGAACCATTAATCGTACAGGGGATGCAAAGAGAGTTTCAATTATTGACAGGGAAGAACCATTGATGATCGGAGGCCATGCAGGAGAGGCCGCATACGTAACCGCTGTGCAGAGCCGATCAAAGCCCGGAACCCGGGCGGAGTTTTTGATCATGTGGGGGAAATCCGTCATTTTAAGCTGAATTTCGTGCAACAATCTGATATAATAAGTAGTGAGATTATTCAGCCGCAAGCTGCCCGGTGCGTGGCAGCCGAAACGCGGTCGAACGTGGAATCTTTCCTATCTGTCTTCAGTTACTCGCCGGCCGACACCGGGGCATGACGGGCGCGTGACAACACTGCTTGTGCAAAGCGGGAGCATGTACGATGAGAAGTCTTGTGATGAAGCGTGGCGGATGCAGCCTGATCACTGCTTTTGCCTTCGCTTGGATGGCCGGACTAGGCCTTGCCGCGTTGGGCGCGGACGATTATTCGCAATGGACGCACGCCAGCACCATCACCCTCAACACCACGGCATCGGGCGCGAACGTCGCTACTGCGCAGGCGGGCTTTCCCGTGGTCGTAAGGCTGACAAGCGCAAACACCGTCTTTTCGTTCGCCCAGGCACAGCCCGCCGGTCAAGACATTCGCTTTGCAACATCCGGCGGCATACACATCCCGTACCAGATAGAGCGCTGGGACAATGCGAACCAGGTTGCGGAGATCTGGGTGAAGGCGGACGTGAACGGGAACAACAACACCCAACTCTTGATGTACTGGGGCAACGCAGGCGCTGCGGACAGCTCGAACGGGTCCGCGGTGTTCAGCAATGGATTTGTGGGCCTGTGGCATCTGAATGAAACGGGAAACACCAACGCCAACGGATATGCCGATGCTACCGGCAGCTTTCCTCTCACCGGGGTCGGGATGGTGGCCGGTGACGAAACAAATGCCGTCATAGGAAGGGGACAGAATTTCGGGAGTACGAATGTTTCCAACATCCCTGCCGGCATTACCGGCAAATATCTTTTTGCTGCCTCAGGGCCGAGTGAGACGGGCAAAAGCATAACTGCGATGGTGTGGACGCAATTGACCGGTACTGCAAGTCAACAATACGTTTTTAACCAGGGCGGCACAGGCAACACACGTTGGGACTTGGGCATTAATACTTCTAACCCCTTCCCGTTCGAATTCGATATCAATGACCATACCGCCGGTAATTTCACGACCGACGTAACCGCCATTGACGGCAACTGGCACCTGTGGGCAGTCACCTACGATACTTTGACACCTGCTAATCTTGCCTTGGCGGGCGCCGTGGCTGAGGGGCCGGTTGGTACTTTTGCAGACCAGACAGCAGCCGCAAACAATGTTACTGCAAATGACATGACCCTGATTCGCGCTACTCCTGCGGTCAATGATGCATACTATTTTGGAAATGCCACCACGTTCAGAGCACTTGGTTTGCATGTGGGCACTCTTGGCGTCGGCGTCTGGACAATCACGTGGGAATATTGGAACGGCGCGTGGATTCCTTTAAGCGGAGTATCTGACGGAACAATAAACGCCGCCGCGGGTAACACCGGCGGTCTCACGCTAAGCGGTTCGGTTTCTTTTGCCCAGCCCCCGGATTGGGCAACTACAGCCGTGGACGGCATTACGGCCTATTGGATCCGGGCTAGGGTGAGCGCGTTTACAAGCATAACAACACCGCCACTAGGCACTCAGGTTTTTTGCGGCCCCACCGTTACTCTCTGGAAGGACGGCGGCCCGGTGGCCACAAGTGTGCTTTGGACACGTCCCGGCAGGTCCGGTGAAATTGACATAGCAACAAGGTCTGATCATACCAATCTTTTTAAAGGTATCGTTGATGAACCGTCCATCGCCACCGGTGTCCGTTCTGCCGACTGGATAACCCTGTGCTATCAGTCCCAGAAACTTGGCGCCAACTGGATCACGTTCGCATCCGTGACTACGGCAGCGCCTTCGATCACGACCTCGCCATCGAACCTGACGGTAAATTCGGGCCAGACGGCCACATTCACCGTCGTTGCGACAGGCGGAGGCATCGCATACCAGTGGCAGCGCAGCCCGGACGGGACGACGTGGACAAATGTCGCCACCGGTACCGGCGGCGCATCATCCGCCTACTCCTTCACAGCTGCATACCCGGCCGACAACGGAGCACAATTCCGCTGTACGGTGACCAATTCAAAAGGGGCTGCCACGTCCGGTACGGCGACGCTTACCGTGACGTGCAACGCGCCCTCCATTTCCACCCAGCCGACTCCGGCAACTCAAACCGTCCTGGTCGGCAGTGCAGTCTCCTATTCCGTTTCAGCAACCGGCACGAACGTTCCTTTCACTTATCAGTGGCAGCAGAGCAAGAACGGCGGGGCGACCTGGACCGCCGCCGGAGGCGCGGGAGCGACCTCGCAATCGTTTACATCGTCTGCCTTGACATCATCGGACAACAATTCGCAATTTCATTGCATTGTCACCAGCGCGTGCGGGACCTCGGTCACGTCGAACGCCGTTTCCGTTACAGTCACTACACAGCCGCCCGTCATAACCGTCCAGCCGGCCGCTGCAACAACCGTGAATGTGGGCGGCAGTTTGTCTCTTACCGTGGTGGCCACAAACGCGACCGCTTACCAGTGGAAGCAAGGGGGCGCGGCGATCGCAGGCGCCACCGCTGCTACCTACAGTAAGAACCCGGTTGCCCTTGCGGATGCGGGAAGTTACACGGTGGTGGTGAAGAACACTCAGGACAGCGTGGAAAGCCAGCCTGCGGTGGTAACCGTGCTTGTGCCCATAAAGGCAATGTTCACGGTGAGCCAGACCATTGCGCAGGTTCCGGCCACCATCACGTTCACCGACCAGTCCACGGGCCCGTTTACAAAGCGGTTATGGTATTTCGGGGACGGCGGGGTTGATACCAGCAACAATTCGAACCCGCAGCACGTGTACAATTCGTCCGGGGTATTTTCGGCAACGCTCGTGCTGCTGAACGGCGCGGTGCGAGCCGACAGCATGACAATATCCATAACCACGTTCAAGGACAACCCGGTTGCCATCACGGGGAGGTATGTATCCGCGGGCAAAGCTGAGATAACGTTTGCGAACTACGCGCTTGTTCCCCTTGGTCCGCTTCCGCTGCCATACGCGGACAGCCTGAGGCTGTGGTACCAGTCCGGATCGGCACTGCCGGTTTCTGCCGCGGCGCCCGCGGCGCAGTGCGGAGAATACAGCCTGTCCGACATGCAGAAAGCAACGCCGCCGTTTAAGGCGGACGTTACCGTGGTGCTCGCGGGTACGGATACTGCTGCCGGATTCATGACGCAAGTGCATTGGAACAACGGCACATGGTACTGGAGCGCGTTCAGTGCCGGCAACGGCACGATCGTGGTGATGACCGACACCACCACTCCCGTAAACACGGCCCGGGTTGGCGGGCAATGGTTTGGCGGCGATTCGGTGCAGTTCACGGTTTCTAATTTGTTAAGTTTGGATACGTCGAGCGTGGACTCGGTGATAGTCTGGTTCGGCACGAGCGCCACGGATACGGTGCCGAATTATGCCGATCCGGCCCAGACCTGGCGGTTCAAGCTTGGGTCCGTCTATGCCAGCGGCCGGGACAGCGTTGTCGTGCAAAATCCGCAGTTCAATACAGGGGTGCAGAAGCTGTTGAACTGTTATGTTATTGTGAAGGGAAAAGACAAGAAAGAGAGTTCGCTTGTTCGCGCGCAGTATTATGCCGGAGCGAACCGGCCCTCGAATCCGATTATTTTGACCGCGGTGGCCCAGAGCGCGAGCAGTATCCTGCTGACGTGGAACCCGGTTGGAGGGGTCAGCAACATCCGCATCTGGTACCAGGCCGGCGCCGCCGTCACGGTGAATACCGCCACCTTTGCGTCCCCGCCCTACAATTCGATAGACGTGCCCCTGGTGTCAAACACGCAGCTTGTGGTAACGGGCCTGCTGTCGCAAACGCATTACTATTTCGGCGCGCAGGTATTTGAGGGCGGGCAGTGGTCGTACGTGACGGACTCCTCGAGCGCCAATGCAACGACCTTTCAACCGGGCGGGAAGCTTGATACCAATTCCGTGAAGATAACGAGCCTTACGTTCGATACCGCCACCAACGAGATCCATGTAAGCTGGACGGTGAACAACAATCTTCCCGACACCCTGGAGATCGGCATTTCGTATTCGCTGAGCGGGTATCCGACGGCGGACACGAGTATCCATCAGCTCATACCGGTGAAGTCCGGGTCGGACAGCACGACAATCAAGCTGCAGCCCCTGGTGTATAGTGCTCAGTATTACGTTGCTCTGTGGGAAAGCAGGCTCAACGGAACGCCGGCCGATCCGACCTCCGGTTCCGAGGCGGTTGTTGCGAGTCCGTTTTACAACTGGCAACCGGCCACGCTTTTCACCACGGTGCCTGGCGACACGCATGCGCTGTTCAACGGGAATATCGTGATCATTGCCAATGCGCTGACCCCTGGCGATGTGACCAACACGCCCGACACGATACGGTATGACTCAATCGGCCCGGCAAATCTCTACGGGTTTGTGCCGGTAAGCGTGCCGTTCTACTTTTCCCATCTGGACCAGTCTGCGCCGTTCAAGATAGAATTCAAGCTTTTCCCGGCTGCCGCCACGTACGGGCTGGCCAATGTGCGGATTTATCAACAAGGGAGCAATGGCCTCTGGTATGTGGACAGGACGTCGATGGCCGACAGCACCGGCTATGCGTGGACGATCATGGCCAACAAGGATTTTATGGGTCCGCAGGACCGGTTCATGGCGCTCATCGACACCATGTCGGTGACCGTGACGCTAGGATTGCATTCGGATACGGTTGGGGCATTTGCGAACCTGTACGATGAACTTCACATAAGCGACAATTGCGCCAACGTGATAGTGAAATATTATTACGCCAGCGGCGACAACAGCGAGGCGGGGTTGGACAGCAACATGCTTTCGTCAACGAGCGCTGTCTTTGTCGACACCATTTTGGGCCCGTATGTTTCCAAGTATACGGGGTATCGCGGCCTGGTGGTGGCCAGCGACGGCGTCCACAACGACACGCTGAACGTGTCGCGGCAGGTGATGCGTGACAACTCTGATGTCGTCCCGACCGGAGTGCAAACGTGGGTCCCGCTGCGGGTGACCGCTGGCCTTGCCAACGACACCATGAAGAACATTCTCGAAGCGAGCACGGCCAACCCGGCATGGACCTACGATAACACGCAACTGCGGTTGTTCAGGTGGCAGTCGGACAAGTGGGTTGAGTATTCGGGCCAGACGACCGGTATTTTCTCCATGGTCCCGGGGATCGTGGTATGGGCAAAGTCGCGGCAGAGCATTTCAGTTAATTTTGGCAATGGCATCACGCCAAGTCTGAAGAATGCATATCCGATTTCGCTTGCGCCGGGCGAATTTACCGATTTTGCGCTGCCGTTCAAGTTCGACATCAGGATAGGCGACATCATCGATTCAACCGATTCAATCGGGACCATGGCCGTGGGAGATTCGTTGCAGTTCCATTCGTGGGTGAAAGACTCGGGCAGCAGCCAATTGAAATTGAACGATCTTTTCATCGAGGACATGGCTGGTGCGCTGGCTTCGCTTGGCGACAAGGGAACGGTGATCAGTTCGCAAGACCTTGCAGGCGCGTACACGGTGTATAATCCCCTGACCGTTCCGGTGACGCTCAAAGTTGCTCCGATTCCGAAAGTTTTGTCGGGCTATGTTGCAAAGAAGCGCATGGCAAAGACAAGCGGAGCCACGGGCTGGGCGCTGTCGGTGGTTCCGCACCTTTCCGACGGCTCGCCGCTGACGTCCGTGCTGTGCGGCTACACGCAGGCAAAGAGCGCGGTAGTGAGCTACTTTCCGGTGCCTCCTTCGTTTTCACAGGAGCATGTGTGCGTGTACGACAACACGGGGAAGAAGCTGTACGGAGATGCGCTTTCGCACACGACGGCGGGCGGCGGGTGCACGTATCTGCTTGCTTTTGTCAACGACGGGCAGGAGCAGAGCCGGATATCGTATCACGTGGAAACGCTGACAGCGCTTCCGCAGGGTTTTCTTGCAAAGGCGCTGAACGAGGAGACGGGGATGTACGACGACTTTTCCGCCAAGGACGCGGCGGTCACGGTTGCGGCGGGCGGCAGGGCATACCGGCTGCTGGTGGTGGGTAGCCAGACGTATCTCGCCAAGATGGCGATTATCATGAAGACCGGGACCCTGCAGCTTGTCGGCACGTCGCCGAACCCGTTCGGAAGGATGGTCCGGATCAGGTACAACATTGCAGGCGGCGGGGTGAGCAGCGCACGGTTCTGCATATACGACATGCGCGGCAGGATCGTGTGGCAGATAACCACAAATGAAGAAGGTTTCCAGGGCATTCGGGAGATCACGTGGGACGGCAGGTCGCTGGACAAGCGCCGCGTTGCCGCCGGGATGTATGTGGTGCGCATGGAAGCGTTCGACGAAAACAAGAAGACGAGCGGCATCTTTGAAAAAAGAATGACGTACCTGCCGTAAAAAAAGTTCCGCAGGTCAACAAGGATACGTGGCTGGAAGGACGTTAAGCACTTCCCGGTCCGCAAGGCTGAGGCGACCCCTGCAGGTGTTTGGATTTGTTCAAGGGTGAGCCTGGGCGCACCCGGCACCGCCATCCGGAGGGATAGTAAATCCCGATGATCCGGCTCAGCCATCCAAAAGCATCGAATCTCTATTCTTTGTCTCATCCAAAGTGCGCTCGGAACACCCCCTTTCCTGCAAGAAAGTAGTATATTCGGATTCATAACAACTGCGCGCAACGGCAGTCTTCGGTTTTTCTCCCAAAGCAACGCCGGTCAAGGAGAAAATATTCATGGCCAGGACAGAAAAACGCAGCAGCCTGGGCCGGTTCGCCATTCTGCTGTTCATCGTGGGCGGGCTGCTGGGCGTCGATTCCGTGCTGCACCTTTCGTTTGTGTACAAGCTCTGGCCCCTTATCATCACCATGCTCGGCATCGGCTTTGTCGGCATCTTCCGGACGCGCGACCGCAGGGAGGCGCTGTACCTTACGGTGGGCCTCTATCTGATCTGCTTCAGCGGGCTTGCCCTGTGGTGCGACTTTACCCGATGGGGCTCTCTCCAAACGCTCTGGCCCCTGTTTGTTGCATTCCTCGGCATTGCGGTGACCTGCGACTATGTTTTTTGCCGGAAGAAACATACCTGGCTCTTGATAGGCCTGCTTTTGATTTCCACATCCGTGGTTTTCTTTCTTGTCTTTTCAATCAGCCATGACCTGTGGTGGACCGTGTTTCTTCTTGCCGGTACGAGCGTATGGATTTCCGAGAGGGACAAATGAGCCCCGCCAGGCCCGAACACAGGAAGAAATCGGTGGTCTTCATAGAGCCGGCCGGCGCGGCCGCGAACGTTTTTGATAATTACATGAAACTGCCCCTCACCGGCACACTGTATTTGGGCACCATTCTGCACGAGGCAGGGTACGACGTCCGCATCTACAACGAAAGTGTGCTCGGCGAGCGAATCGATCCCTTTACCATTAGTGCAGACGTGTACTGCATCTCCTCGCTCACCACGTCGTCCGTGCGTGCAAAGGCGCTGGCGAACCAGATCCGGCGCGTCTATCCGGGCAGTCGCATCATCATCGGCGGCATCCATGCATCGCTCTTGCCCGACGATTTCGCGGACGCGGCGGACTGCATCGTGCAGGGCGAGTCCGAGAAGAATATCGTTGACATCATAGAAGGAGCCGACGCGGGGAAGATCGTGCAGGGCCGCGCCATCGACGACGTGGAACAGTTGCCGTTTATCAACTACGGCCTGGTCCAGGGCGTTGACGCCATGGACATCATCCCGATAATGACGTCGCGCGGGTGCCCGTTCGACTGCAATTTCTGCACCGTGACGAAGATCTTCGGCAAGAAGTTCCGCATGCAGTCGCCGCGGCGCATAATCGCCGAAGTCAAGCACGCGCTCTCCTTTTTCAAGACCCGCAGCATCTTCTTCTACGACGACAATTTTACGGCCAACCAACGCCGCATCGACGAACTCTGCGATCTGATCGTGAGCGAAGGTCTCGACATTTCGTGGTCGGCCCAGGTGCGCCAGGACATCGCGAACAACCCAGTGTTGCTCGGCAAAATGGCCAAGGCCGGCTGCCGGATCGTGTACATCGGTTTTGAGTCGATAAGCGATGAAACGCTCAAGGCGATGCACAAGTCGCAGACGCGCAAGGACATCGAAGTCTCAATCCGGGTGATCCAGCAGGCGGGAATCAACGTCCACGGAATGTTCATCTTCGGCGACGACCACGACACGGTGGAGAGCCTGCGGCAGACCGCGAATTTCGCCATCAACCAGCATATCGACACCGTACAGTTCATGATCCTCACGCCGTTTCCCGGCACGCCCGTGTACGAAAAACTTGTCGAGGAAAAACGGCTGTTCCACCGGCGATGGGAGTACTACAATGGCATGTTTGCCGTATTCCAGCCCAAGACCATGACCGCGTCCCGGCTGCAGCGGGAAATGATTTCCGCGTACCGCAGATTCTATTCCCTGCAGCATCTTTTGCTGGAAGGACTGAAGCTGGTCTTTAATGTGTTGCTTGACGCGCTGGTATGGGATTTTAGGAGAGCGTTCCGCTTCAGTTTTGAGACATTGCTCCTCAAGGGCGGGTTCAAGTTCCTGGTGAGCAGGTTTACAAACACCTACGCAAGTTATTTCAAGTTTCTTGACGAAATAGATATGCCGGCTGGCGGAAAAGATTGAAAAGTACCTATTCAAGAGCAAATATTGAAGATTGGAAAAGAGCACGCTATAACTTTACATGAGGTGACAATGAAACACGCTGCCCGATCCCTCCGCATCACGCTGCTTGGTTTGACGATCATATCGGCATTTGCCGTTATTCTGATCGGGTGCACGGAACGTGTTTTGGTCCGTACTGCTCCTCCTCCGCTTCCTTTTTACGAGCAGCCCTATTGCCCCGGGCCGGGGTACCTGTGGGCGCCGGGTTATTGGGCGTACGGTTCTGATGGCTACTACTGGGTGCCGGGCATGTGGGAACTTGCGCCGGACGCAGGCCTGCTGTGGACCCCTGGGTACTGGGGTTGGGGAGACGGCGTTTACGTCTGGCACTCCGGTTATTGGGCCAGGCACGTGGGATTTTACGGCGGGATCAACTACGGGTATGGTTACTCGGGCGTGGGCTACGAAGGCGGCTATTGGAACAACAGGGTCTTCTATTACAATAGTGCCGTTACCAGGGTGAATGTCACGGTTGTAAATAACACTTACAGCAGGCCCGTTCTTGCCAAAGTTGCAGCCCCGGTCCCCGTCAGTTACAATGGCGGCGCTGGGGGGATAAACGCCAGGCCCACGCAGCAGGAGTTGGTTGCAGCCCGCGAACCGCATATCGGCCCGACGGCAAATCAGAAGCGGCTCCATAAGGCGACCGCGCCGAAACCACCCAAAAAGCATAGCGCCAAAAAACGCCGCGCCGAAAACCAGGAAAAAGCCGGACCGCGTCAATAGGTGAGAGGCCGACCGCCGAGCACACCGACCCGGAAACGATTTCCCAACTCATGGTGAACGTGCAATGAAACCGGTGGACAATCACTCGATCCTTCGGCATTTGACAAGGGGTCCGTATATCACGGCGATCTTGTTTTTTGCTTCCTGTTTCCTTTTCACACTTCTCTACCTCGACCCTCGCCTGATGTTCATCTTCAACGGCATGAACAAATATTCCTATGTCTTCGAATTCAGCAGGGAGTATGCCGGGGCAATCGCATTCGTGCCCGGAGGGTTTGCAAAACTCGCTGCGACACTTATTGTGGAGGCGAGCGAACATGGCTGGCTTGGCGCCGTTCTCCTTACACTCGTTGCAGGCGGACTGACGCTGGGGACGGCGGCGTTCGTCACCACCGTGCGCCGAAAGCCCCTTTTTGTCCTGCACTATGTTCCGGCGATTCTCTTTCTGGCCGTCCTTTCGCGGTACAGTATGCAGTACCTTCCAGGCATCCTGTCTATAGTGGGGTCAATCATACTCGCGCATGTCTACCAGTGCACTTGCGGAGAATCCGCAACGCGACGTTGTGCGCTGTTTTCCCTTCTTTTTCTTGTTTCCTATTATCTCTTCAGTTTTACCGCCGTCCTTTTCGGAGTGCTGGTGATCGTCCACGAGTTTCTTGTGCGGAAAAATAGAATGGTTTCGATCCTCTGCACGGCCGCGGTTCTGGCCGTTGTTCTGTTTTTGTCAAGGCTGCTCGTTTTTCCCTTCGACAGGGTCTTTAACTATGCATCGATAGTTGATTTCAAGCAGCTGTTGCCGTATCTCTTCCTTGCCGCTCCGCTTTCCGCATTGCTCGCCGGCCTCGGGATATTTTCGGCGGACGGTGTCCGGATAAGTGGGAAGAAATCGGAACATGGGCGCGTTGCCAAGCTCCTGGGCGTGGCGCGGGAAATTGTCGTGGTGCTGGCCCTTGCCGCGACCATGCTGTGGGCAACCCGCGACTGGACAACCAAGACCCTGCGGGAGCTTGGTTCGGCGCTCTACGATGACCGCAATGCCGTATGGAATGATGTTCTCCAAAAGGAACACTCGTTTCTTTTTAAGAATTCTCCGAACTGGCAATCCCCTACCACTCTCTTGACGGCGCATGCGCTGTATCGTGCGTTATACCACACCGGCCGTCTCGGAACAAACATGTTTGATTTTCCCCAGATTGCAGACCCTGAGCCGCTTCTGCTGTGGAACAGTTCTTCAAGCAACTATGTCCCCGCCTGGGCAATGGCCCTAGAATCGGCCATGGACCTGGGCGCATTGAATTTTGCCGAGAAGACTGCAGGGGAGGCGATGGAGAACATGGGGCCGCTTCCGTTCCTTCTGTTCCGCCGCACGCTTATCCAGGCGGCGAAAGGGAACGATGAGTGCGCCCATGTCTACCTTAACAAACTGAAACGAATGCCGGGATACGGTTTACTCGCGCGGCGGTTCGGACGCGGCGCCGGCACGGCCGATCTTTCTGCGGACACCGGGGTCGTCCGTCTCCGTTCATGCATGGACACGGCCGATTATGTTTTCAGCCGGGTCAATGAAGAAACGGTGTTGTTGAATCTCCTTAAAAGCAATCCCCGCAACCGGATGGCCTTTGAATATCTGATGGCGTATTATCTTCTTTCCCGGCGGCCGGACATGGTTGCACGGAATCTGTATCGTCTGGACGATTTCGGCTATACGAAGATCCCGGTGCTCTACGAGGAGGCATTGGAAATTTACCGCGAAAAAGACACGGTTGCGGATATCGTTCTTCCGAAGCTCACGCCAAGCCCTCTCACCGCGGTTCGGAGCGAGCGGTTTCTCCAGCTTATGCGGCTCTATGAAACCGGCGCGCCCGGCTCCCAGGCGGCGCTGATTGCCGAATTCGGTGCGAGCTATTTCTTCTTCTTTATCTTCAGGTATTCGGCCGGGGATCAATCATGAAGCAGGCGCATCTTCTTTTCTTCGGCTTCACCATCGCCTTGTGCCTTTCGGGGTGCGGCGGCTGTCCTGACTTTGCTGCGGTCCGCAGTGCAGCGGCGGCAGCGGACCGGACGCCTGTTCTCAAACCCGATTACGCGGATATCACGATTCCGCCGAATATCGGACCGCTTAACTTTGTCCTACAAGAAACCGGCGCGCGCTACTTCACGCGCATCTCCGGAAAGAAGGGAAAACCGATCACGGTTTTTTCGGCGCATCCCGAAGTCCGTGTTCCACCCGGGCCGTGGCGCAGACTCTTGTTGAAGAACCAGGGCGATACGCTGTGCATCGACGTTTGCATCAGGCAATCGGACGGATCATGGCGCGGGTTTCGGACCGTAAAAAACGCCGTATCCGGCGACCGGACCGATCCCTATATCATGTACCGGACCTTGAGCGTCTTATATATCTATTCCCGGGACCTTTGCCTGTACCAACGGGACCTTGAAACGAACAGGGAATCCGAAATATTGAATGCGCTGAATTTTTTCCCGGGATGCTGCAACTGTCATACCTTCTGCGGCAATGATCCTTCCAGGGCAATCTTCCATATCCGGACCCAGGACTTCGGCAATTCCGCCCTCGTCGTGACCGGCGGAACCGTAGGGAAAATACCGACAAAGTTCGGATACACATCGTGGCACCCGAGCGGCAAACTCATTGTATACTCTGTCAACAAAGTGGACCAGTGTTTCCATGCCGCCTGGAAGGACCCGCGCGACGCATTCGATTTTAATTCCGGGCTCAAGGTGTACCGGGTGGATCGGCACAAAATCGTCACCGTGCCGCAGATTTATCGGGAATCCGCGCTGGAAACATGGCCGTGCTGGTCCGCCGATGGAACATGTCTCTATTTTTCGAGCGCCCCGCTCACGTGGAGCGATTTCAAGACGAACCCGCCCGAAAATCTGAAAAAAACACGTTACAGCCTGATGCGCGTCCCGTATGACCTGAACAGCGATTCCTGGGGCGCGGTCGACACGGTATTGTCGGCCGACGTCACCGGCAAGAGCATCACCCAGCCGCGCGTTTCGCCGGACGGCAAATTCATCGTGTTCTGCATGCATCCCTACGGGCCGTCGCCCTATCTGCAGCCGGGCAGCGATCTTTACATCATGGATATCGCGACCAGGATGTACGAGCCGCTGGCCGTGAACAGCGAATGGTCGGAGTCGTGGCACTCATGGTCGTCCAACAGCCGATGGCTTGCATTTACAAGCAAGAGGAACGGCGGCATCATGGGAAGGATTTATCTGTCCCATATCGATGCCCACGGCAAAGCTGCAAAGCCGTTCATCCTCCCGCAGAATGATCCGCGGTTCTACGATTCGTTCATCAAGGTGTACAATATTCCCGAATTCGCCACATCCCGCTTCACCGTGCCGCAGAAAGCGCTGGTGTCTGCGATACGCTCCTACAAACATCTCGACGTCGATGTTCCGGCAATCACCGGAGCCACCCCGAGGGCACCGCCGAAACCGGAGTAAGTTAGCCTCGCGACGAGTTTGCCGCACCTCATTTGAAAAGGGGAAGATCAAGTACATGAAGAAGCGACTTTTGATTGACCCGGAGTGAAATGACTTGATTTTAGCGGGAAGGAAGAGGTAAATTTTTGGGCGGAGTGGCAGGCTCAGGCGCCATCGGGAATCTCAATGACCGTACTTCGGGAGATGAACTTCATGATCGTTCCAATACCGTATGTCCACGTTGGAACCGGTCTGCTCTGCGCTCTTTTAGCTGTTCCACTCATCCTCAAGAAAGTTCCCATGAACCGGGCCTATGGAATTCGGGTGCGGAAGGCGTTCGTCTCCCAGTACAATTGGTACGCGATCAACGCTTTCGGCGGGAAATTATTCCTTGGGTTCGGTCTGCTCCTTATTCTCTCGGGTTACCTCTCTCAAGGTAAGGCTCCGCCGCCCACCAGCATGTGGGCACCGGTGTTTTTGGCCGCACCTTTGGTCATCGCGTTCATCGTCATTGCCATCGCGCTCAATGTCTTTGCTCGTCGCTTGCCGGATCGATAGCCTCAATGGAAACTACGTCCTAAATCGAAATGCGCCGGCAGGCTGACCGCCTGTCGGCATTTGCAACAGGAGATTGGAATGAGATTATGTGCCCGCAAGATTTGGTCTTTAATGCTCCTTGTGTTTTTATCAAGGTTCCTGATGGGATGCGCATCCACCCTCGCCGGTTACAACATAGTGGAAATTTCCGATGAAGCGGATGTGCAAGGATGCAAAAGAATAGGCCTTGTTACCGGGAATACTTATTGGGGCGGGTTCTTGTCTCAAAATAGAAGTTTGGAATTGGCAAAAAAGAGAGCATTACAGCAGGCCAGGTCCAAAGGCGCAACACATGTTTTGTGGTTAAAAACGAACAAGGGAGTTTTTGGCGCTTCAGTTTCGGGAAGAGCCTTTGTTTGTTCGGAACGTGTAACCCCGATCGGCGAAAAGGCCGATACCGCATCAAGAATAATTCCTTTATCCAAATCTCTGGCGCCAAAGAAGGATAAGGCCTCGGGCTACGCAGCAGTTATGAGATTTGAATCTGCCGGTTTCGACAGCGGCATATCGATGGTTGTGACGGATATTTTCACAAATCAGATTCAAGCAAACGGAAAATACAGGGTCATGGAAAGATCTCAAATGAACAAGATATTAAGTGAACAGGGCTTTCAGGGCAGCGGCGCATGCAGCACCACGGAATGTGCGGTTGAAATAGGCCGGTTGTTGAGCATCGATAACATGTTTGTCGGCAGTATCGGCAAACTTGGCGAAAGCTGGGTTATCAACATCAGAATTATCAGTGTCAAAACGGGAGAGATTTTGGCGAATGTGTCAAAACAGGTTGTGGGTAAGGTTGACAATTTGAGCTCTGCTGCAATTCAAATGGCAAATGAGTTTTCGCAAGAAAGCCGGTAGACAAAATCAGTCTTGGTGCACTACGTGTGAAAGCGATGGTTTCCAGAGTTCTGAACCGGAATGCAACGACGATAAAGAAGTTTTTGAGCCACGAAGTCTTATTGAAAGTGAGAATTGTTTTCGCATATTCGAAAAGGGCAGGTAAATAGAGCGATAATCTGTCTTGCAACCCGTGACCGACTGACTGCTGGCTTAATATTTGCGTTATTTCACTTCAAGTCATCTGACCTCCGGCGAATGCCGGAAAGGTCGTTCATCGAAGACCGGGAGTAGATTCCGGTGACCTTTTCAAGAAGGGGGATTTTCTTCTATGAATAAGAAATCGAAAAAGCCGCTTCACAAAAAATCAAAGAACACCGTAAGCAAAGGTTCCAAGCTTTCCTGCAGGGAATGCGGATTGCAGGTCAGGGTCGTTGATGATTGCAATTGCGCCACCCCGTGCGACCTGACGTGCTGCGGAGAGCAGATGATTGTTTCGTGCTGATACGATTTTGAAAGAAAAGCTTTCAGCCTTTGTGCGGGCCGTGACGTAAAAGTAACGAGCGTTGCTGGTGCATATAGGGAATATTCACGGTACTTAACGAATCGGGCGATACGCTTTATTCAGGACGCAGCATAGAAAACCCATTTTTGATGGGCGTCAAGTTTGCCACTGCCGGGCATGCGCCACTTGGTGATTGGAACATTGGACAACAATCTGAGATTCGGATTCACGCTCAAACGTGTTTTCTGTTTTCCGTATCCCTGGTTCTGAAACACGCAACAGGAGGCGCTTATGAAACACTGCGTTCCGGAAAGCGGCAAATTCATCGGCATTCTGGTTATGGTTCTTTTGCTGGCGGCAAAGAATGACTGGGCCACGACCCATGTAATTCAGTTCGGGGGAAGTCTGGGATTTGTGTATTCGCCCAAGGACTTTTCCGCCACTGTGGGGGACACGGTGGAGTGGGAAGGCGATTTCAGCGTGCACCCGCTCAGCTCAACAACAATTCCGGCAAACGCCCCGAGCTGGCATAATACGTCGGGAACGTCGTTCGAATATGTTATTACCGTTCCCGGAAATTACAATTACCAATGCGATGTTCACTTTAGCATCGGCATGGTCGGCTCCTTTGAGGTGAGCGCGGCGGCGGTGCGGCAGGTACCGCTCTCGGCAAATGCAGGGAATCCGAATCAGGTGGTGTTTGTCGATGCAACCGCGTCGGGAAATTCTGTTTCATTTTTTGTTCCTTCCACCCAATTCGTGACGCTTGAGGTCTTTGATCTTCTGGGACGCAGAATAGAAACACTTGTCAACCAAACAAAAGAGCCCGGCACGTATACAAGTGTTCTGAAAGCCGGAATTCCCGCTCACGGCCTTTATTTCGCACGGCTTGCCGGAAACGGCAGTGAGGAAATCAGGACGCTAAAGGACCTAAATCGGCAGTAATCCGCAAGTCCGTTTTTGCAACACACCGTACGAAAAGGCCCCTTCCTTTAAGGATGGGGCCTTTTCGTACGCCTCGACGCGGAGGCAATCTCTCCATTTCCGGCGGTTCCTCTCAAAATCCATATCGGCTTGAGGTGATCAAATTATTTTGTTACCAGTGTAAACTGGTCCCTTTGGCCCTTATCGAGTATCTGCAGCGTTGTTCAATGCTGGGTGAGGTGCCGGGTTCTCTACGTAAAGTCCACCCTGCACCTCCCGGGAAGACAAACCATCAACAAAGGCGGTTGCCGTGAAAAAGACGAAGTGCTGTTTTCTTGCAATGCTGGTGCTGGCTGGTGAGGTTTTCTCCGCCAATTCCGGGGCGGCAAAGCGGCTGCAGGCGGAAGCAAACGGTATTATTATCACCACGAGCGTTCCCGACACATTTTACGCGGACTCGTTCTACACGATTCCTCTGACGGCAACGTACAGCGGCAACGGCACCCTGGCCTGGACTATACTTAAAGAACCTGCCAATATGCAGGAAATGTTTGACACCCTTGTATGGTCGCCGACGCTGGCAAACGTCGGCAAAGATACGATTGTACTTTCCGTTTCAGACGGATCGGTGAGCGACACGCTGAAGCAACCGATACAGGTACTGGCGGCGCCGACCCTGGCGATTTCCGCAGTATTCCCAGATACATTCTATGTGGACTCACTCTATTCAATACATCTGACTGCGACGCACGCGGGGAGTGCCAAGTTAACCTGGACCATATTGAAAAAGCCTTCCGGTATGCAGGACATTTCCAATACCCTCATCTGGGCCCCCGGTGAATCAGACATCGGCAACGACACAATCATAATTTCCGTTTCAAACGATTCGACAAGCGACACATTGATCAAGCCCATCGTGGTGGCATCAACAGCCGTCATCGTGGCAAATCTTAAGGACAACCCCGAGCCGATGATCTTGAGCGCACGGGTCACGCGAAGAAACGGCTCCATCGACTTGCTTGTGGGCGTTCCGAGGGAGGGAAATCCGAATTGGGAAATAGGCCTCTATGATCTATCGGGCAAAGCGGTTTACAAGGAGCTGCTCTCGGGATGCGGATATCACCGGGTTTCTCTTGCTTCCGGCGAATTCAAGAGAGGTTTTTACATAATAAGGGTTTCCAACGGTTCAGAAGCACTAGCGAGAAAAGCCTTCTTTATGTAACCGGATTATTACCACGTGCCGGCGTGCGCGAGTGACAACAAACCCTAAGACCGTGTGCGGGATCTGAGGTCTAGTGGTACCTGTTCTTAACCTATCCCCAATTTTTGCCGCGGCAGTCTTGTTTTGCGCGATTGGAGCGCACGCCGGACATCCCGTTGCCGTTCTTGACATCCAGGGTGACCAACTCAAGCCATCCGATCGCATCACCTTGACCGATTATATCACCACTGAGGTGGGGAACATTCCCGGCTATCGCGTCATCGCTCGGAATGCAGTGGCCAAAGCGCTTGAACTGCGGGGAAGCGGCGCGCTTGAGTGCGACGATGAAAAATGCTTTGCCGACCTGGGCGGCGCGTTGGGAGCGGAATACCTTGTAACCGGCGAAATCGGAATGCTCAACGGAAACTATGTCTGCAACTTCAGGCTTATCGACGTCAAAAAAGGTTCGACGCGCGCTCGGGTGTCGGAGTCGATTGAAGGGTACCTCGGCGAATTGACAGACAGGATCCCGGCCATGGTGCGTCACCTTCTTTCCACGCTCCACAGCGCGGCGACCATCGGCGATTATTCCGAAGTCGTGAGATTCCTAACGGCAGGCGCCGATGTGAATGAAAAGGACGGCGCCGGCTGGACTCCCCTGCACTGCGCGGCATTTTACGGTTACTACCCGGATGAAGTGCAAAAGGCGATCTACTACGGCACGGCCAAAGAAGCAAGCAACGCTCTGAATGATCTCGGCGCCGGCGAAAGGCCCCAAGGTACGGCGGATGTGGTGGATGTCCTGTTGAAAAACGGCGCCGACGTGAACGCCAGAGACACGCTTGGCGAAACGCCGCTGTTTCTTGCGGCCCGGAAAGGTTTTGAAACCATAGTAAAATCTTTGCTTGACCATGGCGCAGACGCGAACGCAAAGACCAGGCGCGGCTGCACGCCGCTTCATGCGGCCGCAGACTCCGGTCTGGCGGAAATTGTCGCATTACTGCTGGCGCGTGGCGCGGTTGCGGACGCAAAGGACCAAAGCGGTTTGACGCCGCTCTTTTATGCCGTTTGCAAAGGCCACACGAAGGCGGCCGAAATTCTTTTGAAAAAAGGCACGCAGGTAAATGCGAAAGACAACCTCGGTCAGACGCCTTTGCACAAGGCTTTGGCCGTCGGAAAGCAGGACATGGTGAGGCTCCTCAAGCAGTATGGAGCAACAGAGTGATCCCTCGCACGGGCTTTCGACGCAAACAGGGCAAGTTTGTTACGTATCACGATAAGGGAAAGGCAAATGTGTCGGTTCCCACAACCTGGGGAAATTCCCCAAGGAGGGCCCAATGATGAAATGGTATAATTTCATAGCGTGTTTCTTTGCAGGATCCTTTCTTGCAAACGTGGTTCCGCATTTTATCCACGGTATTTCGGGTTCGCCTTTTCCCTCTCCTTTTGCAAATCCTCCGGGCAAAGGAATGTCCTCTCCGACGGTCAATGTTCTGTGGGCATTGGCCAACCTCGTGATAGGGTATTTTTTGTTCAGGGCGGGGAAGATAGCGCCGGACAAGAAATGGAACCTTCTTGTATTCTTTGCCGGGATTCTGTTCGTCAGCGTGATGTTGAGTTTTGCGTTTGCAAACGTTCCCCGCTAGATGCCGGGTAAGTATGATGGGCCTTAAAAACGCAATTGCCATTCTCCTGTTGCTTGCTATATGCGCCGGGTGCGCCAGTATGCATAATAGCGGCATCCTTAAGTCCGGAGTTGAGAATTGGAACAGGTGGAGAGAGGAAAACAAGACCGCCAGGCCGGACCTCAGGAATGCACATTTGAAAGGGGCCAACCTTGCAGGAGCATTCCTTGCGGATGCCGACCTTGCGGGCGCCGACCTTGAAAGTGCGAATCTTGAGAAAGCCAACTTGCAGAGAGCTATCCTCACATTTGCGAACCTTACGAAAGCCGACCTGCGGGGAGCTAACCTTACCGAGGCGTTTGCTCGCAATGCAAGGCTGGGTAAGGCCGACCTGAAAGGGACGGACCTTGAAGGGGCCGACCTTCGGCAGGACTCCCTCACGGGAGATTCTCTCCAGGGAGACAACCTTCATGGAGCGGACTTGAGGGAAGCTGAGCTTCACGGAGCCGATCTTCTGGGCACCGACCTCAGGGAAGCGGACCTCAGGGAAGTTGACCTTGACGAATCTGACCTGAAAAACGTCAAATCATTTTACAAGACGAAACTTGATCCGGATGTTCTGGCCGTCATAAAGGCAAAGTGGCCTGAAAAACTTGCGACGATCTGGAATGATGCAAAGAAGAAATGGGCTATCGACGACACTCTTCTTGCACAGATCAAGAAACCCGATTGGCGCGGGTGGCTGGAGCAAGAAGATCGGGAGCAGTAAAGAACCTCGGGCGCAGAGGTTTTCGTTCGGCAACCGGATTCCTTATGATATGCAGTACTCATTATTTGCGAAAGGATGGAACCTATGGCCTCACGTGCACTGATCGACGAGTTTATGGCACCCAAAAAGCTTGCCCTGGTCCGGGCATCGCGAAAGACGCCTGTCTCCGGAGTCAGCATTGACAAAGAGCTTGGGGCCAGGGGATACGCCGTTTGCGTGGTTTATCTCGACGAGGACGGTCCCGGCTCAAAGCTGAGCGACCTGAAGGAGCTGGTCGGCGGGGTGATTATAGCCGTACCGGCCGGCCAGGCGGAGAAGGCCGTTGGCAGGGTGATTGAGGCCAAGATCCCACGGGTCTGGATCCAGCGCGGTTGCGAGTCCCAAGCGGCTATCCGGTTGTGCGAGGAGAAGGGAATCCCGGCGATCTATGGTGAGTGCGTGATGATGTTTGCCGAGCCGGTGAAATCGTTTCACGCGTTCCACCGGTGGACCAGGAAAGTGCGAGGGAAGCTGCCTGAGTAGCGCATTCGGGGGCTTGTCTGCATTATGAACGCATTGCAAACCATCACCCGAAAATCCCTAATTTATAAGAGCGGGCTGGGCTTCTATTGTCTGAACCACGTTCAAGGCTGCAGCCACGGGTGCCGCTATCCCTGTTACGCCTTTTCCATGGCCAAGCACTACGGCCGGGCAGCCGATTACCAGGAGTGGTGCAAGCCGAAACTCGTGGCCAATGCCTTGGATCTATTGGACAAGGAACTGCCGAGGCATCTGGCCAGGGCAGGGGTGGACTCCGGCTCGGAAGAATTCCGCATCCACCTATGCCTCACCACGGACCCTTTTATGGCCGGGCGGCCGGAGATCGGGTCCCTGAGCATGCGTATCATTAAAAAAATCAATGCCGCAGGCCTGGCGTGCGACATCTTGACAAAAGGCGTGCTTCCCAGGGAACTGGCTGATGCGCGCTTTGATCGTGATAACCGGTATGGCATCAGCATCGTATCCCTGGACGAAGGTTTTCGCCGGCGCTGGGAGCCGGGCGCAGCCCCTTATGCGGATCGCATCACGGCCCTGCGTTATTTGCACGATCAAGGCTATCCCGTGTACGCGCATATCGAGCCATATCCCACGCCGAATATTATCATTCAGGACATTGATGCTTTATTGGAAGCGGTGGCCTTTGTGGACGCCGTTTATTTCGGCGAATGGAACTACAGCTCTGTGGCCGGAAAGTATCCGAACCGCACAAGGTTCTATGCCGAACAGGTGAGGAAGGTTAAGGCATTTTGCCGCAACTGCGGTGTGGCATGCGAGATGTAAACGGGACTATGATGTTGTCAAGAGATCACTCAAGATCGCGCCGGGGATTTATTTTGGTTGTGTTAAGCCGGATAGAACCTTGTTACGAAACAGAATTCCGATAGCATGACAACGAAACAAATGAACCAATTTCTCCTTCAGAAAGGATGACTATGGCTTCAGAAAAGGGCCTCACAATTCAATCCATATTCCCCGGGAGATGGAGCAATGCGTATTCTCACGTTGGAGGGCCTTCGGGTTCCGAGGAGTTTGAAATCATCGACGGAACAAAGTGCTTTGTTGAGGGAAAGCACAAATTCAATATTACCGGCTTCAAGTACGACGCCACGAGTGAGACGGTGACATTCACAAAAGAGTGGGTGGGAACTGCCGGAGCGCCGATAGTCAATACCATAAAGAAGATCAACAAGAACCATTTCGAGGGAAGCGAAAACGACGGGGCCCATGTTGTGTACAAAAGAATTAAGTAGGCCCTAGCCGCTCCACTGTTGGGGAAAAGCAAAATAGCCTTTATGACTTTGCCTTTTCTTTACGTTAGGTGGACCGGAGTAGTGCGCTGGAGCGCACTACCGGTCGATGACCCTTGGAAGCACCCGACGGGAACGCCCGGACATCCACTGTACTTTCAGGCTCGAACAATTTGAGTGGCCGATCTGCCCCCAGCTTCACCGCTCCCTGCCGCTTCGCTCCTCTTTCTGGTTCGCATGTTTCCCTTTGCCGCCGTGCTGCGCTCCCTTCTTTCCCTGCTTCCCGGACGAATGACTGACAGATGAAGCATCTTCCCCTTCTTTTGCCGCGGGCACCGAAGCGCGCTTTGCAAGACCAGCAGGGGCGGGCTGTCCGTGGTTTACCGAGGCGAGCAGCTCGCGGTTGGAGCCGGCGGTCTGCCTGTGCTGCATTTGCTCGGCGGTCGCAGGGACATGGCTTTCGCGTGCCGCAACGAGTTCACGGGCGTTCGGCTTGGCGAGGGTACCGCCTGTACCGCCGTTGAAGCTCACGCGGCTTACCGCGGTGTTGTTGACGACCGCCTTGGTATATGTGTTGTGAACAACCGTGACATTAACGTTTGTCACCGCGCGGTTGTAACAATACGAGCCGCTTTTCCAGTACCCGCCGGAAAAACCGCTCCCCGTGTACCCAAAGCCGTAACGGACGCCTCCATAAAATCCAACATGCGGCCCCCAATAGCCCTCGTGCCAGAAATATCCGCTTCTTGCCCAGCCCCAATAGCCTGGAGTCCAAAGCAGTCCCGGACGAGGGGCCGCGACCCATGTTCCGGGGACCCAATAATAACCGTCCGGGCCATATGCCCAGTAACCCGGTGCCCACAGGTAGCCTGGGGCGGGACACTCAGGCTGTTCATAAACGGGCAACTCCGGCGGTCCCACCTGGATGGATATTCCCACGGAAACTTCCGCGCCGAACGATGATGCACAAGCCACGAGAACAAGGGCGAGGATGAGAAGGCGAATCGAACCAATTGAACGAAGCATTGTTACCTCTTTTCATGCGATTTGATGATTTGGTCCCTTATTGTTTTGACTGCCGAAGCAGGAAAAAGTTACTCTCGCGATCTGAATGACAGTCCGCGCATTGCTGCTACGTTTCATAAAGGAGATCAATGGTGTTTCGCATGACAGCACCGCCTCGGGCACTTCCAAGGTTCGCCTCGTTGCCGGCTGAGCCTGAGGGTGCGGAGAGGGCTGCTTTTCTTGTTCGCAAAAACATTGTGTTCGCCATATCAATGAAAACATAACTTTATGTATATCAACAGGAAAAAAACATGATCGTTCGCAGAAGCATTTCGTTTGGATAGAAGTATTTCTCATTTCAGTCTTCTTTTTCGCTATATTTAACCCTTGCGCATTGCACTTTCGATTATTGGCATGTTGAAAGATGCCCTTAATCGCTTAACATCATCCGGGGGGATAGAGAAGGCGGCTTCATGTATAGTACAAGCGGTTTGAGAGAAGTTCTTTTGCCTAGCTTGACGGCGGCGTTATTTCTTTTTTTTACAAATGCTTCTGCAGCCGGTGGCTGGCAATTGTACTGGTCCGATGAATTCGACAGCACGGCGCTTAACGAGGGAAACTGGGCCGTGCAGCAAACGGACAATCCGCCCAATGCCGAACAGGAACATTACACGGCCGGACACGACCAACCCGGTTCGAACGTGTTCGTCAAGAACGGACATCTGATTCTTGAGGCCAGGAACGCGGGGGAAATCACCTCTGGCAAGATCCAAAGTTCGGGCAAGAAAACATTTGAGTACGGCCGCATGGAGGCGCGTATGCGTCTGCCCCTTACCCAGGGAATGTGGCCCGCGTTCTGGATGCTCGGCGTGGGAGGCGGGTGGCCGGCCTGCGGTGAACTTGACATCATGGAAGGAAGAGGGAGGCTGCCGAACTGGACATCGGGATCGTACCACTTCACGAATTTCGACCTCTTTAACCAGTATACGTTACCGACGGGGAACGTTCACGACAGCTTCCATGTCTACGCCGCGGAATGGAGCACCGATTCGATACGCTGGTATTTTGACAACGTGAACTTTGGGACCCTTACCAAGGCCAGCAACCCGAACCTCCCTTTTGACAAGCAATACTACTTCATTCTAAACCTCGCCGTGGGCGGCAATTTTGACGGCAATATCGACGGTACCACCGTGTTCCCGGAAAGTCTCATCGTGGACTACGTGCGCGTTTACCAATGGAATCCGAACGTCGCGGCCAGCGGTCCTGCGCCGCAGCGGCCGGAGGCTCGCGCAGCCTTTGCCGTCTCGGGCGCACTGGTGCGGGTCGCGCTGCCCTTCTACGGACGCTATTCGGCGGAACTCGTTTCTGTGAACGGGGCGCGGGTCCTGCAGGAAGTCGGCGAGGCGCAGTCGTTCTCGTTTACGACAGCGGGCCTTTCCCCCGGAGTCTATTTCGCGACCGTTCGCGGCGGATTCGGCGTACTCACGGGAAAGATCGCCGTGCGGCGGTAAGGTCCGGCTTCCGGGCGTGAGAATCTTTCCTTCTTACTTTGCGTGCTCCGCGTAAAACCGCTCGTAGTCTTCGAGATTTCTTTCCAGCAAAGAAGGGGTGTCGATGCCGTAGGGGCATTTGCCGCGGCACGCGCCGCACTTGCTGCAGGTGCGAATTACGCGCATTTTGTCGCGCCACTCCGGCGTGAGAAAGCCCTGATAGGGCGCTCTCCGCAGAAGCAATGACATTCGGGCGGCCCAATTGATGGGAATGCTCCTGGGACAAGGGAGGCAGTAGCCGCAGCCTCTGCAAAAGGAACCTGCAAGCTCGAAGCGGTCTTTGCGGATTGCCTTCCACAGCATTTCATCGAGCGGCGGGGGATGCCTTTCGAGGGTAATGAACTCGTCGAGTTCCTCTTCCCGCTGAATGCCCCAGATGGGCAGCACGGCATTGTACTGCCGTAGAAACGCGAACGACGTTGCGGCGTTCGTGATAAGGCCGCCCGACAGGGCCTTCATGGCGATGAGCCCGCAACCGGACCTGTCGCATTCTGCAACCAGCGACAGGTCGGCATCGGAGAAGAGCGAACTGAGCGGGAACTGGACTGTGCTGTAGAGGCCGCTGCGTGCCGCAGAAACCGCATTTGTCAAACTGTGGCTGGTGATGCCGATGTGGCGGACCATTCCCTTGTCGCGGGCCTCCGCAAGTGCTGCGTAGGGGCCCTGGGGGTCGCCGGGATCGGGAAGCGGCGAGGGGTTGTGCAGCTGTATGAGGTCGATATGGTCGGTCTGGAGGTCCGCAAGGCTCGCGGCAATGTCGGCACGAGCACCGTCCTTTGTCGTTGCAGTCGTTTTGGTCGCGATCACCACGTCGCGACGCATGCGGCCGAAGGCGGCGCCGATTTTTCGCTCGCTGTCGGAATACATCCTTGCCGTGTCGTAGAACGTGATGCCGTTATCGTACGCCTTGCGAAGCAGGGCTACCGCCGCATCGAGGGGAACGCGCTGGATCGGCAGCGCACCAAAACCGCTGCGACCGACAAGGAGGCCTGTTTTGCCCAGGGGCATTAGTTGCATAAATCAAAAACCACGGTTAAGGAATGATCCTGGCGCCGAAATTTTTCTTCTCGTGCGCGCCTTCAAAAAATAAGATCTCCCACTTCCCCGATTTTCCCACATTCCAGCAAATCGATCTTGTTCCCCGCATCCCTCCAGTCCGCTTTCTTGGGCTGCCGGGGCACGAGGCACTGGGAAAATCCCAGGTGGCCGAGTTCCCTGATGCGCAGCGGCATGTTGTTGACAGGACGGATTTCGCCGCCGAGGCCGAGCTCACCCGCGAACCCGAGCTCCCTCCGGAGGGGCTTGTTGCGGAATGAGGAAATAATGGAGGCCGCGACCCCGAGGTCGACGGCCGGCTCGGCGACGGTGAGACCGCCGGCGACGTTGAAGAACACGTCGTAGTCGCCGAGCGAGAACCCGCCGAACCGCTCGAGCACGGCCAACAGGAGCGCGAGCTTCTTGGGGTTGATTCCCGAGGCGACGCGCTGGGGAAGGCCGAAATGCGATTTGTTGACAAGTGATTGAACCTCAACCACCAGCACCCTGCTTCCCTCCAGCACGGGCACGATGGCCGTGCCCACCTGGGGATCGGCCCGGTTGAGCAGGAAGAACTCCGATGGGTTGGCGATCTCCTTGAGGCCGCGGTCGGTCATGGACAGCACCGCGATTTCGCCGCTCGGGCCATAGCGATTCTTAACCGCGCGCACGATGCGGTACTGGTAATTACCGTCGCCCTCGAAGTAGAGTACGGTGTCCACCATATGCTCCAGTACGCGCGGCCCTGCAATGGACCCGTCTTTGGTGACATGGCCGATGAGGATCACCGCGGTCTTGTGCTGCTTTGCAAAGCGGAGAAGCATGGAGGCGCTCTCGCGCACCTGGGACACGCTGCCCGGCGCGCTCTCCATCGCCTCGGAGAACATGGTCTGGATGGAGTCAACCACCACGATATCGGGCCTGGTTTCCGCCAATTTCGCAAGAATGGTTTCTACGGACGTTTCGGTGAGCATGAGCACGGGCGCATCGCTCACACCCAGCCGGGCGCCCCGGGCGTAAATCTGTTCGGCGGATTCTTCGCCCGAAATGTACAGGCACTGCGTGCCTTTTTTCGCCCACGAGCTCAGGAGCTGAAGCAGCAGGGTGGACTTGCCGATGCCCGGGTCGCCGCCGAGCAGGACAAACGCGCCCGGGATGAGCCCGCCGCCCAGCACGCGGTCGATCTCGGGAAACGCGCCGGCAATGCGTGCCGATTCGTCAACTTTGCAATTGGCGAATGCAACGATCTCGGTTGGGCCGGAGACGGTTGCGCGGGACGACGGCGTGGCCTTTACTCCGCGCATTTCGATGATGCTGTCCCACGCGCCGCAGTTGGTGCACCGTCCCAGCCACTTGGGAAAATCCTCGCCGCAGTTATTGCAGACGTAAACGGTAGAGGGCTTCTTGTTCATTATTCCTGCGATTTCGGCGGCTCGCTCACTTCGACGCGGTTGCCGCCGAGCCGGCGCGCGCGGCCGAGGGCCTGGCCCGCTGTTGTGCCGAGCACGTCCACGGAGGCGGAGGTTTCCGTACACACGCACACGCCCGCGGAGAGCACCGGGTGCAGGACGTCGCCGCCGGGGGTTTTGAGGGTGGTTTCCATGAGGCGCCTGCGGATGCGGTCTACTGTTTTGTCAATAATGGCGGGGTCTATCTTTATGAGAATGAGGCCGAATTCGTCGCCGGCGAACCGGCCCGCCCTGTCGGTGCCGCGGATGCACAGGGCCAGTTTTCCGCCCACTTCCTTGATGACGGTTTCGCAGAACTGCCGGCCGTAGCGGTCGCCGAGGTCCGTGAGCATGTCGATGCCGAACAGGGCGAACGCCAGGGGATCCTGTTCCGCACCGGCCCGCTCGGCCTCGTCCTTCATAACGGCGGCAAATTGCTGGTATCCCATGAGATCGGTGAGTGTGTGGAGCAAGGCCGGGTCAAAACTCCTGTCACGCCTCAACTGGCGGTCCGAGACGACACGCTGCTTGATGTGGCCCACGTTAACCGGACGAAGGAGTGCCGACTCCTCCTCCGCTTCGGAACCCACCGCATAATGGAGCTTGCGCTGGCCCCGGATAAACTGCTGGATGTACGGGTTGCGCGAGGCCCTGATCTCCGCGGGCGTACCGGTAAAGATGATTTTCCCTTCGTAAATCATTGCCATTTTGTCGGCTATTTTGTACGCCGAGGCAATGTCGTGGGTTACCACCACACTCGTCATCTTGAGCTTGCCGCGAAGGGACAGGATCAGATCGTTTATCTTGTCGGTCATGATCGGGTCGAGCGCGCTTGTGGGCTCATCGTAGAGCATGATCTCGGGTTTCATTACAAGCGCACGGGCAAGGCCCACGCGGCTGCGCATACCGCCCGACAGTTCGGAAGGCATCTTGTGCTGGAAGTTCTGCTGCAACCCAACCATTTCGAGGGCCTCGGCAACGACCTGGCTTATTTTCTCCTCGGAATAGGAAGTATGTTCGCGAAGCGGGAAAGCAATGTTTTCGCCCACGCTCTTGGAATCGAACAGTGCGGCGCCTTGGAACAACATTCCCAAACGCTTACGCACCTTGTCGAAGTCGGAAGACTTCTTGGTGGGCGAGGAGATTTCCTCTCCGTCAATAAGGATGCGGCCGCCATCCGGGATCATGAGGCCGATGATATGCTTGAGAACAACGCTCTTGCCGCCGCCCGACTGGCCGATGATGCACACAACCTCGCCCTTATTCACATCGAGGTTGACATCGTCGAGCACGAGCTGGTTTCCGAAGCGTTTCTTGAGGTGTTCTATCTTCAGCATGTGGCCATGGTCTCTTGTCCATCACAAAATAAGTTATTTGTCTCCCGGCATTACAGCACAAGGAATGCGATGAGAAAATCGAAGACAAGAATGAGCACGAACGATGTCATGACGGCCTTGGTGGTCGAATTGCCCACTCCTTCGGCGCCGCCGCTCGTTTCCAGGCCGAAATGGCAGCCGGTAAGGGCGATGATGGCGCCGAACACCGATGTTTTTGCAACACCGATGAGGAGGTCGGACGGATTAAACAGCATTCTCAGGCCGGAGAGATAGACAAACAAGGTGATCTTTACCGAAAAAACCACGGTGAGAATCGAGCTGATAAAAGCCACGAATTCGCTCCAGATAACGAGCATAGGTATCATCAGCATGCAGGCAAGCATTTTGGGGACGTACAAGTATCGCACCGGGTCAAGGTTAAGGCACGTCATTGCGTCAAGCTGCTCGCCGGTCTTCATGGAGCCGACCTCGGCCGCGATCGCGGTGGAAATGCGGCCGGCCACCACCATGCTCGTAAACACCGGCCCGATTTCGATGATGAGCGTCTTGCAGACCGCAAGGCCGAGGTACTTGAGCGGGATGAATCCGGAGAACTGGTACACCGCTTGCGTAACGGTAGTTGCGCCGATAAACACGGCGATCACCGAAACGAGCGGGAGCGAGTCGACGCCGATGCCGTACATCTGCTCCACGGACAGCGGCACGTTTTTCACCATGGTGGGAATGCGCGAAACAATCTGCACCAAGAGTGCGACAATACGGGAAACATGGGTCAGAAAGACGATGGCCGTGCCGCCTATTCGGGAAACAAGAAGCACAAACGGGTTCAAAATTCCGCACCTTCCTCAGCATGGGACGCCGCAAGGTTTTCAAACCGTGCGTATTGCTTGACAAAGGCAAGCTGCACGGACCCTGTGGGACCGTTGCGCTGCTTGCCGATGATGATTTCCGCAGTCCCTTGTTTTGAGGGATCGTCTTTGCTGTAGAACTCTTCCCGAAACACGAACATGACCACGTCCGCGTCCTGCTCGATGGCGCCGGATTCCCGCAGGTCGGACAGCTGCGGCCGGTGATCCCCTCCGCGCTGTTCGGGGGCGCGGGAAAGCTGCGACAGGGCGATAACCGGCACGTCGAGTTCTTTGGCAATGCCCTTGAGCGAGCGCGAGATCTGCGAGATTTCCTGCTGGCGGTTCTCCATGCGTACCGACGAATCCATAAGCTGGAGATAGTCCACAATGACAAGCGACAGTTTATGCTGTGCCTTAAGCCGTCGCGCTTTTGCGCGCAGTTCGAGCACGCCGATACCGGGCGTGTCATCGATGAAGAGCGGCGCCTCCGACAAGGGGCCCGCGGCAAGCGACAACTTGGGAAACTCGCGCTGCGGTAGCTTGCCGCTGCGTAAGGCATGCATGTCGATGCGCGCTTCGCCGCACAGGATGCGTTGGGCAACCTGCGCCTTCGACATTTCGAGGGAGAAGATGGCCGTGGGATGTTTCGCCACCACGGCCGAGTGCATGGCGACCGACAGACAGAATGCCGTCTTCCCCATGGACGGCCTCCCCGCAACGATGATGAGGTCTCCCTTTTGCAAACCCGAAGTAAGCTCGTCGAGGTCCTTGAACCCGGTGGGCACGCCTTGCACACCGCCCTTTGAATAACTGGCAATGTCTTCGAAGGTGCGTGGAAGGAGCTGCTGGAGCGATTCGAAATTGTTCTTGATACGCGCCTCGGAAATGCCGAAGATTGTTGCCTCCGCTTTATCAAGAATAACTTGCGCCTCGGCCTCGGACGAGAAACACGTCGTCGCGATTTCGCCGCTGGCCGAAATGAGCTGGCGCAGCGTCGATTTTTCCAGCAGGATACGCGCGTGATGCTCGATATTCGCCGACGTGGCAACGTTCCCCACGAGTTCCGACAAATACGGTTCGGCGCCGATGGACTCAAAGTGGTCGCGCTTTTTGAGCTCGTCGGCAAGAGTCAGGATATCGAAGGGGATGCTTTTCTCGAACATGGAGACCATGCACTGGAAGATCCGCTTGTTCTGCGTGGCATAAAAGCAATCTTCGGAGAGAAGGGTCATGGCCGCCACGGCGGCATTCTGGTCGATAAGCATGGAACCGAGTACCGTGCGTTCAACCTCGAGCGCCTGCGGCGGGATCTTGTCTGTTGTAAACTGGTCGCTAACGCGTGGCGGCATATGCTCCCGTTTCCACCAGGAATGTTTTTAGTTTCTGCAGGTCTTCCTGTGCGGGCCTCTCGTACTCGGGGTTTCGCAGGAGCGACGCAGGGTGATAGGTGACGAACGCGGGCACGCCGTCAATGGTGTGCGACTCTCGCCGAAGGGACGAAATGCCGGCCGTGGAGGGCAGCAGGGCGTGCGCGGCGACCCTGCCCAAAAGCAGGAACGCCCTGGGCCGCATGATGGCGATTTGCGCGGAGAGAATCCGCGCGCATGCGGCTATTTCGGAAACTTCCGGGGTCCTGTTTCCCGGCGGCCTGCATTTCAGAATGTTGGTAATGAACACATCCTTCTTTCTGTCAAGACCGATCGCCTCGAGCAGGGAGGTGAGCCGCCCGCCCGCCGCGCCCACAAACGGCACGCCCTGCGCGTCTTCTTCGGCGCCCGGGGCCTCGCCGACGATCAACAGCGGCGAGCGCACGTTGCCGCTTCCGAACACGAATTTGCTCCGCGAGGCGTCCAAGGGGCAATCTTTGCAATCCTTTACAGAATGGTACAACGTCACCAGCGCCTCGCGGGCGGGATTGTTCTGTTCCACCGCAGGCGTGACAGCAACCTTCACAGCTGCTTTCATCAGGCGGGAAACCGGAAGAAGCCCTTGTGGTGCCCCGGGCCGGGGACCGGCCGCGGTGGGCGTGCCGGGCCGCTGCAAAATCGGGTGAACCGGAGGGGAAACCGCACGTGAGCGGAGTGACGAGAGAACAGCGGGCGCGTGTGAGCCACGGGGAAGAATAATGTCGGGCAAGCCGAGCTCCCGCTGCTGGCAAAAATATGCGCGGGTCGTGACAAGGCGGTCATTCATGCGATTGCCCCGCACAGGCGGAAATGCGGTCGAGTATGGTTTCGGCCAATTTCTGCTTGTTCTGCAGGGCAAGGCGCTCGGTCGGTTTGTTCTTGTAAAGAATAGCGGCAGCGGCGTCATCGCGCTCCATTGCCGATTCCACGGCATTGGCGACCATCATGTCGCAGTTCTTCTTCTTCATCTTTGCCCTGGCGGTTGCTTCATTGCCGCCGGTATCAAGGGAAAATCCCACCAGAAACTGGCCTTTCTTCTTTGCGCCCAGGCCTGCGAGAATGTCCGGGTTTGCAACAAGCGAAAGGTTCCACGTCGCCGATTCTTCCCGGTGCCTTTTCCCCTTGACAATCGCGGCAGGCCGGAAGTCACTCACCGCCGCGGCCATGATGCAAATATCGCACGCAGGAAACTCTTTTTCGAGGGCCGCCTTCATGTCGCGCGCGCTGGTCACAAAAACGGCGCGGCATCCCGGGGGCGGCACAACCGGCGCCGGGCCGCTCACCACGCATACCGTAGCGCCCGCACGCAGGGCGGCGCGCGCAAGCATGGCCCCCATTTTTCCGGACGAGCGATTGGAAATGACCCGCACCGCGTCGATGGCTTCCGCCGTGGGCCCCATGGAAATGAGCACCTTTCTGCCGGCAAGCGACCGGGGCTGCAGGAAGGAACACACGTGATCGACGATCGTTTCAACCGGAAGCATCCGGCCCGGGCCCTCGTCGCCGCAGGCAAGTTCGCCTTCGTCAACAGGCAATACCGTTACCCCCCGCGATGCGAGAGCCGCCACGTTGGCCTGCGTTGCCGCGTTGTTCCACATGGCCGTATTCATGGCAGGAACGACGATGGTGCGGTTTTCAAAGGAGAGCGCGAGGGTGGTCAGCAGGTTGTCGGCTATGCCGTGGGCCAGCTTGGCGATGGTGTTGGCGGACGCGGGGCACACCAGAAGCGCAGTACCCCACTTCGCAAGCTCGATGTGCGCCATCTCGGGAGAGTCGACCGGGCCGTCGATGTAAACCGGATTGCACGAAACAACTCGAAGCGCTTCTTCCCCCACAAGGGAGCGCGCGTTTCCGGTGAGGACGACGGTAACGCCGATGCCGTTCTTTGTAAGAAGCCTCACCAGCTCCGGGGCCTTGTAGGCCGCTATGCCGCCCGTTATGCCGAGCACGATGCGTTGAACGGTTTCCATCCGCACATCCCCGTTAGTCTGCGCACGAACACCAACCGGCGGGCCGGGCAGGTCCTATCCTTGAGACTCCGTTTCCTCGTTTTCCACCACGCGGCCTTCAAACAGCCGCTTGAGCGCGGTTGTCGTGGGTTTGTCTTCGGCCTTGACAATGCCCAACCTCACCTGGTCGTTGATGAAGCGGGCTTCCTGCGCCGCCATGATCACGGCCTTATACCGGTTGATTCCGCGTTTTTCCAGATCGTCGAGCTGCAGTTCGAGCATGAACCCTCCTTGCGCAGTGTTACTCTATGTTCTGTATTTGTTCCCGTATTTTCTCGATGTTTTCCTTGAGTGTTACCGACAAATGCGAAACAAGGGTGTCGTTCGCCTTGGAGCCGATGGTATTCGCCTCCCGGTTCATTTCCTGGAGAAGGAAGTTCATCCGCTTTCCCACCGGTTCGCTGCTGTCGAAATCCTTCACAAAGGCGTTTATGTGGGCGCGCAGCCGGGTGCATTCCTCCGAGATGTCCATTTTGTCGGCCATCATGGCCACTTCCATGGCCAGCCGCGCCTCGTCGGGAGGGTTCTTAAGCAGTTTCTCGATGCGCTCCGCCAGGGTCTTGGAATACTCCTCGATGCGCTTCGGCGCCCTCGCTTCCACGTCTTTAAGAAGGCGGGAAACCGAGTCGAGAATCTTCTTTAAGTCGCCGATGATGTGATCCCCCTCGGCAATGCGGGAACGCTGGAACACATCGAGCGCCTTTGTCAGGACAGGGGAGAAATGCTTCCACAGGGTCTTTTCGTCGCATTGCGCGGAGTCGGTCTTGAAAAAATCCGTGAAATGAAGCAGGTCCGACAGTGTGACGTCGCCGCCGAGCTTGTGTTGTTTCTTTATTTCCCGGAAAATGGATACGTAGTTTCGCACCAAGGTCTTGTCCCAACCAAGGCTGCCATCTTCGTTTTCCTTGTCGCACCCGATATACACCGACACGCTGCCGCGCGGAATCGTCTCGGAAATAGCGCTGCGTATCTTCTGTTCGAGGTTGGAAAACGACTTGGGCTGGCGCAGTTGCACATCCAGGAAGCGATTGTTTACCGCGCGGATTTCCACGCGATAGGTCCCTGACGGCGTGCGTACCTCGGCAAGGCCGAACCCCGTCATGCTTTTTATGGGCATACCAATCCCTTGCCACGTGCTGGTGGACTAAAGTGAGGCCGGGTTGTCGTTCAAGCGGAAAAACTTACTAAATATATATGAATCCCGAGATTCAAGGCCACTTTAGTGTTGTATGATGGAATGAGGAGAAGATCAGGATACAAGAATTCAAGATAAAGGTATGGAAAGGGCTCCGCCCTTTAGATCCCGCAAGGAAAATGCTTTTTATGGCTCCCCACCAAACCTCCCCCGCCGGGGAGGCTTTCAACTGAAGAATGTCGTCAGGATGCTGTTGATTGTTTTTGCAAATGGGTTTTTACATTGGCCTATTTCTTCGGCTGAAATGGTGGCAACGGTCCTCTTCCCGGCGACGGCCCTAACACAAGAAACAAAAACGCAAAGGTATTTTAGGTTTTCTCCTCAGTGGCGCAGCTAAGGCTGGAAGACCAGGAGCCTGTAATTGGTCTGGGACTTTGTTCAACCGGGTGCCGCTACGGTGCGCGCAACAGAAGGTTCGGGCTTGCAGCAGGTACTCCCACGCCGCACCGGCTCAGCAATCCAGAATCATAGTACTTGGCAATCGCCGCACTCGCTCGGCGATCCAGATGAATTAATCAATAAAAAGCGATATTAACCGAAAACTGTCACCCCCGAAATACTATTTTTTTCGCTCTGCACAGGATGAGATAGCCGTGCCGGCAAACAGGCGTACTCTTTACCAAAAAGGAAGAACCGTGAACATTTCGTACTCCCCGGAGGTGCGCCGGGAACTTGAACAGGCGTACCGCAGGTTGGACCTCTTTCGGCCTGCGCCCGCTTTGCGCTATGACGAAGGGGCGCTACTGACCTACGACATGGAGCCTGTTGCCGTCCACGGCGCCGAGAAAAAATGCCGTGCTGGTGTTAGGGTGGAGCGTTTTGTGGGCGGCGGTTTTGCGGGACAGGTTTACAAGGTGCGCGTCGAGAGCCTGGGACCGCAGGGACTGCCCGGCGTGGCCGTGGGCGGCCTGTACGCTTTGAAGATTCTCATACCGCCCTCGACATTCTCAAAGTGGTTTCGCGATGCGCTTTACGCGATTGGCTTCCAGGGCTCCTTTCAGCTCCAATGCAATCCGGCCGCCGCCCGAAGCGGCGCACTGTGGCAGAAGCTCATCCGCCGGGCGGCCCGAGTAAAATTCGGCGACGAATCATTGGTGAACGACGTCCACGGGACCTTTGTCGACACAACGCTCGGCAGCATGGGAGAGATGAGCGACTGGATCGCCGGCCGCACGTGGCGGCTTGAGATTGACGAACGCATGGATCTCCTGGGCCGGTGGATGCGGGGCAAAAGGGTTGACGAAGCGAAACTCGGATCGCCGGAGTACCGGGCGAAAAAGCGGTTCATGGCCGGTTTCGTTTCCCTGTTGCACGACATCGGCGCGCATGAATTTGCGCGGCAGTACGAGTGGAGCACGTGGAAGAGCCAGCCCAACTGCCTCAAGCGCCTCGAAACCGAGCAATCGCCGGCCAGCGGGCTTGTTGCGGTCGATTTCAGGTCGGGCCTCGTGCTGTTGCCCTTTTTGCCGATGAGCCCCGGCGACGTAGTGCTGATTTTTAAAGGCCTTGCCCGCGGAAGCATTGTCCAGTTCGACCGCGGCGATGTGAAGAAGCTTGAAGCGTTCGTGGGATCGCACCAGGAACAGTTCAGGGACATGGACGGCATGCTTGACGAACTCAAGGCCATGGAGGCGATCTACCGCGACTCGACTTTGGATATCACGCACAACCACCTCCGCGTTCTTTTCAGTCCCCGCCTCCGGAAAACAATGCAAGACAGCGCACTCACCGGGTGGAGCATCCGGGGCGTGGTTGACGCCGCAGGCGAACAGGCCCTTCGGACGAATACCCTCAAAACCGTGGTCTTCTCCTGTGCCGGGTGTGTTCCGGTAGCGGGGAAAATTGTTCGCCGCCTGTGGGCACATGCGGGGTGGCGCCGCCATTACTGGCAGCTGGCGACAAGCGGGAAATACCTCGGCAGGGCGGTCAGGGGAAAAGTGATTGAAATGGCGGTCACATGGCACAGGGCCGGCCGTATTGACGAGAGAGAAACCAGGGCCATCGCGTCGTCCCTCGGCCGTTTTGCCCTCCACCTCTGCCTATCGCTGCTGCCCACCGGCATCCACACTTTCCTGACCAATTGGGAATTCGCCAGGGACCGTATCGACTACATCTTCATCCGCCCGTTTCGGCTTTTCTTCAACAGCACCGCGCGGGAGAGATGGCTTCTCGACATGGTACGCGAAGGTCGCGAGAAGCGGCTGATCAGCGAAGGCGATGCCGGGACAATCGCTTCACAGGTGCATGAACCCTACATCCAGAAGTATCTCAAGAGTCTTGCGGTCCACGTCTGTCTGATGCCGACCACTCATGTCGTGGCGATCGCGCTTGCCATCTGGTACGTCGTCACGCACCCCGGCATGCCTCGTGCGCAGGCCTGGACGGTCGGCGCGGGCATCGTCGCACTTTTTCAGGTGATCCCCATTTCCCCCGGATCGATCGCGCGGGGCATGTACGTGCTGTATCTTGTCATCAGGGAGCGCACCGTCAAGGACTATAACATCGCGCTCGTGCTGGCCTTCTTCAAATATATCGGGTACCTGGCTTTTCCCATTCAGATGACCTATCGCTATCCGGTTCTTGCCCGTTTTATGGCCTTGCATTGGGCCACGGGTGCGGTGCACATCGTGCCCGTATTCGGCGAGTCCGGAGCGCTTCTGGAACATTCGGTATTCGGTTTTTTCTACAACTGGCCATTGACAATTCGAAGTCGATTGGTCCGCCGCCAGCAGCGCCGCGCTTCGCTGCCTGCCCGCAGCTGGCATATCGACGCCTGGGCGATCGTTGGCGCGGCGGCGATGGGCGCAGCCGAGTACTTTGTTAAGAACAGGTTCCACGCTCTGCCCACGCTCAAGGACATGGCATTGCCCATGGTGGTTGTGCCGTTCTTCCTGGGCGCGGCCGTCACGCTGGGGTGCGGCGGCGCTTCGCTTCAGAAACGCATTGTGTCAACGGCGATTGCAGGCGTACTCATGGGAATTCTCGCGACGGGGGCCTCCGTCTGCCTGGGCACGGTGCAGACAGGGGCCATGCACCTGCTTACCGGTTTTATGTGGCGCGTATTCCTTTTTACCCTCTTTGCCGCAATCGGCGCTATGTTGACAGAGGTGTTTTTTCCGGACCGTGATGGCGCGCTCTGAGCCAAGCAGGATTAATACATAAATCTTTCCGGACGGCTGAGCCGGGAGAATTTAATGCAAAAATGCGTCTGGATAGTTGCGCCGGGTGCGCCCAAAGTGGAAGCAGTTGCGAGAATCCAATCTTCTGCTGTGGGGCTCCCATGAAGTGCAGTTGTGAAGGCCAATGAAGCGATCCGATGTTGACGAGTTGAGAAGTTGAAGAGTACAATCGATGGCTGCGGTTGTGTGCTGTTGAGTATTTGTTAACCGGGTGCCACTACGGTGCGCGCAACTAAAGGATCGGGCTTGCAGCGGGTACATCCACGCTGCACCGGCTCGGCAATCCATAGGCACATTCGGCGAGGCACCGAATCTTCTATCTTGATATTCGCCGCACACGCTCAGCAACCCAGAATCATATCACTTAGTAATCGCTGCACCGGCTTGGCAAACCGGAATCATAGTACTTAGCAATCGTCGCACCGATTCGGTAAATATGTTCCGACAAGCCCCCCGGCACCAGGACCGGCGCATTGTTTAATTGGGTGCCTATGCTTCCGTCTCAGAAACCGGCGTTCTCACCTCCCAATCCATTTCCACGGAGGCCTACGGCACTCCCTTGTTTTCCGACAAAGACGGGTACAACGAATACGATCTCACCGGCTCGCCGCTCGGCATTTTCGAGAAGGAGACCTGCTCCGTCCGCCTGGATCTCAGTTTTAGGACGTTCTCCCTTGCAAACGCGAATTCCGCCGACAGCTTCAGCGAATCGGCAGACGTTCCCGTCCTCCCCGGCCTGCTTGTGGGGAAACGTGACATCATCTATCTCATGCTCGACTACGAGCCTTCGTGGATATCGCAGAAGTCATTGGACACGACCCTGGCCCTGTCGCCCCTGCACCGGTTCGGGCTCGCGGTGGCGGCTCAAATGCCGTCAAAGTACCTGCGGTTCGGGATTGTGGGGAAAGGATATGTCGGGACGCTTACCACGTCGGTGAGCGGGAACACACGCACGGTGATGGGGCTCACGGCCCTTTCCGCGTATCTCGGAAGTCAAGTACACCCGTTCGTGCGGATCGGGATTCACGGCGGCGCAACGGGCAACCTCGACTCCCTTTCCGACCGGACGAACCTGACCCAGGACAGGTTTTTCTACGGCGCCATTCCCTCGTACGGCGGCGACATCGACGTGGGCAAAGACGGCCTGCCCGTGCACAGCACTTTCAACATCGACATTGCCTCGAACAACTTTGTGTATGTCACCAAGGGACTGGCACCTCAGAAACCGGACGGCAACGAGGACGCGCTCGTGGCCGACAGTCTTGCTTGGCAGTGGCATTCAATGGGGAAAATCGGGTACGCGGGGTTCGAGTATCACCCTGCGTTTTCCATGGAATACTGGCGCACCGGCATCCAGGACTATGCTCCGGGCGGCAGGAATTATCCGCTCCAGTACGGACCCGCCCGCGGCGACACCAACTGGACGTTTTCCTCGTTTTCGCTTGGAGTCGGCGCGTCTTCACTTCTGCAAATGTACGGCAAGGCATGGTTCGAATACGCGCATGAATTCTTCTGGGCGTCCTACGGCGCGGGAGTGAATGGCCAGGACCAGAGCCGCGGCTACGACCGAATCGGGTGCGGCCTGGAAGGCAACGTGAACGCTATCCCGGGGCTTCACATGCCCGCGTCCATCGAGGTGTTCCTCCGGCTCGGCTACCTTAACACGAGGGAAAATGCCCGGTTCGGCGGGTACGACGCTCAGGAGTTTCAGCAGGTGAGCCCCGTGGTTGCGCGTTCGGAGTTTGCCGGCGGCAACGGGCCTTACAGCCTCGCCTTCGGGCAGGACGAGCGCGTGAGCAGATTCTCCTTGGGCGCGGGCGGGACGTTCTTCAATAGGATGCTCGGCGTGGATTTCATGCTTGCGTTTCTGTCAAGATCGGCGGACACCAGGGAGAGCGGGGTGGAGTTCGGGGTGGGCGCGGAGTATGAGATCAGGGCGGGGAAATAGCGATAATTCCGGTGATTCCGCGGGATTCGAGGATTTTGGGTGAGGGGAAGAGATGCTGTAGTCAGGATTCTTTCTTCCTTGCTCGGATCACGCAACCGTCAAACTGTGTGATAGCAACTCTTGTCGATAAGGACCTCGAGCCAGGTGCGCACAGCACAACATGGAATACCCGGAACATAGCCGAAGGTTGCTATACGGTAAGAATGCAGGCCGGATCATTTGCGGAGGTGAAGAGTATTTCGATTGTGCGATAATCCGGGGCGGCACACAGTGAACGATCCCGGGACTCGGCCATCCGGAATCTTGTGCATTGACAGAAAACAGAGCCCGCGTGGAACACGTGCGAGCGGAATAATCACCGGCTGCGTAACTGCTCTATCAGAATGCCCGCCCATTTCCGGTCGAATTCCCCCGGCCTGCATCCCACGCAACTGGCAACCCGGTTGCGGGACGCAAGTGCCCTCACCCGCGGAGTGTCCCCGGTATATTCCTTGCCGATCATGCCGAGCCTCGCCGTTGCATCGCTGTCCGACAAACAGGTCATCACAAAGAGGGTGCAGGCGCCGGTGGCGCCTTTATACTCCGCCGAGATCACGTTGTTGAGAAAGGACCGTGAGAGAAAGCCGCTTTTCCGGTACTGCTCGCTGCCGGAAATCTTCCCGGCTTCCGGCAGCAGCAGGAATTCAACGGGCAAGTGCGTATCGCCCGGGAGGCGGCCCGCTACTGCTTTCGCCAGGGACGCGAGGGTGGAATCAGGGACCGGCTTCGATGATTTGTCAAGCACCTCTGCATACAGCGTTGATTTCCAGAAAGAGACCCGCAGCGGCTCGGCGGCCGATTCGGTCCCCGCCGCATGTGAGCGGGTTTCGTGCAATTGCCTGAACAGGCCGAATGAATACAGTGGAGAGCCCATTTCGAATACGGCGATCTCGAATTCGGCGCCCTTATTCCTCAGGCCGCGGTATTCCCGGACCGTGCACGTTTTGAGGCCGGCTTCGATGTACACGTCGGCGCCGCCGTCAATATACTCATACAGGTGGTTCGACGCATACTGCTCCGGCGCGGCCGTGGCCACAGCCGTGCCGATCGTGTCCGGCAGCAGTACTGGTTTGTCAACGGCGCCGGCACAAGCTGTCCCCAGCCATGCGCTGAGAAGAAGAACAGGCGTTTTACCTATAGCATTTATGCCCACAGTGCACGTGCCCGGTCAAGCTGTTCATAAACGCCGAGTCCCTGCGGGCAGGCGGCATCGCATCGGCCGCACGAAGTGCACCGGTCCAATTGACCGGCCAGGCCCATTTCCCGGAACATATCTGCGGCCAGCACGGGATCATTTTCCGCATTGTGGTAATACCGGACGCACCGAACAATATCCGCAATTGCCACCTTCTCCGGGCACGCGCCTTCGCATCGGCCGCACATTCCACACCCGGCATACTGCAGGTCGCCATGGGTGGGGAGCCACCCGATCCTTGCCGCATTGGCCGCTGCACTCCACGAATTCAATTCTTCCAGGGTCTTTACGCCTTTGCAGACCGAGCAGACGACCCCGTCCGACAATGCCGCGGTTATCTGCGCAGGGTATGCCGTGTCATCCAACTCGCCTTTTGTCTTCATCGCAAGCAACCCTATGCCCTTCTTCTTCAGCACCTGCCGCTGCGGCCCCAGTTCTTTCACTTGAACAGGACCGTAACTGGGCATCACGCACGAGATGAAATCGGTCCCCGCTGCAAGGTCGATGCATTCGGCCATGTTTTTATGGACCGTTATGCCTGCAAAATTGACCATTCCCTTGTCGTGCCAGTCCATAAATTTCTTTCGCAGTTCCGGGAGTTCCTTCTTGAGCGCGTCGGGATCGGTCCGGGCGAAAAACAGGAAATCCACCGATGAAACGCCCAGTTTCTTGAATGCCTCCTCAATCGAATCGAAATTGTCCTTGAGCCCGATATGCACTTTGCCGGCGTGGCCCTTTATCGCGCCGGCCACCATCTCAATGCCTCTGCCGTTCATGTACGCGGACGAGGTATGGATAAAATTGACTCCTTTGTCAATTCCGGCGTTTATCGGTTCAAGCTCTCCGCGCGTGGTGCCGATGCTGAACGCCGAGATATATATCCCGGTTTTTCCCACCTCCCGGTAGTTCATCCCCGGCTTGAAGTTGCGGATGTTCTTGCCCGCGTTTTTCAGGGTGTCGACCGCCTGCGCCTTCACTTCGTTGGCAGCGAGGGCCAATCCGATCCCCGCAGCTCCTAGTTTCTTCACAAAAGACCTTCTGGAACATCCGGTACCCATGGGCAACGTCCTTTCTGTAGATTGATGACGCCAGGAACTCGTTTGATGCCTTTATTAGATTTCGCGCGATCCGTGTTTCGTTACATCCCTTTCCGTGCCTGCCGCTTCTTTTCTTTCGGGTTCATGCTCAAAGATTTGGAAGCAAATTACGTTCCCATTTCCCCTCATCATGCCCTTTAGTCTTGACTCCCTCCTTGGTGTAAGTACACTAAAAGGGGAAATGGTTTGATTGCCTCACTATCGCACGCACAACATTCACCCCGAAACTTCGGTTCGGTGAAAAGCATTGCCGGCTCACCATTTCCAGGATCCCCTGTGTATATTATTACTCGGGTAGGAATAAATGCCCAAAATTGCGGCAATTGTGCTGGAAAATAGATGTCTTATTTTGCGCATATTTAATTGCCGGAGTAATAATGGTATAATCACACGGAAGGCGTCTTCGTGAACAGGTGGCGGCGCCACTTGTATCGCTATGACGGCGCGGCAGATTCGTTTGTCGCCCGCACCGGCGGCGCCTGGTGAGCGAAACACCGTTCCATAAAACCAGGGGAGAAATCGAATGGCAAAGTGCCTGGGATGCGGGAATACGTTTTCGGTCTCCATTTTCGACTTGTCAAAAGATCAGTTGTGTCCCAACTGCAGCCGGGCCGCCAAAGTCAAGTCGAAGCACGAGGATGATGAAAAACTGGTTGCAGAAGAGAAACAGGCGCAGCTGGAAAGCGAACTCACCTCCGGGCAGGTTCTCTTGTCCACGGGAGAGACGGACAGGCGCTATCAGGTCATCGACGTTATCTTTGCGATTGACTCCGCGGACCAGAGTGCGCCCAACCGCCCCGCGGGCGTGGACCCCGGCGTCGTCTTCAACAAAGTGAAAATGCAGTTGAGACGCCAGTGCAAGGCCCATGGCGGCGACGCCGTGATCCACTGCCGATTCTCCCATCGGGTCGCCGCCGGGGCCGATCTGCCCGGCGGGAAGCAGACGTTGGAGATATTTGCCTATGGAACCGCAGTAAAATTCGCGTAGAAATACAGCAAAGAAGGAGGTCTCCTATGAAGATCCATCATGGTGCCGTGCGGACAATTGCCGTTTCAGCCGTTGCGGGAATCGCCGCTTTTCTGGCGGGTTGTGCGCAAGACAACATCAGCGATGAGTTCGCGCGCATCGCTTCGGAGGAAGTTTCGAACATGGACGCCAATTCGAGCGGCATGGTTACTCAGGGCGCAACGGCCAAACTCCAGGCCGCGGCCCCAGACACGGTAACCTATGACCTGACAATTCATCCCTACTCGTGGGATTCCACAAATGATTGTTATGTGCGCACCGCCACACTTATCTGTTCGGACGGGTTTGAGCGGGTCCGCGTAGACACACTGACCTTTTACGGCGCCGGGGGAAAACTCCGGTATCCCACCCTTGCCACCGTTGATTCAATCCATCACGTCCGCCACGTTAGTCGCGACAAGGGCGGCAACGAGCTGGACATCACCGTGGACATGCATTCCATTCTCAGTCTAATCGGGCAGGCAGGCAATTACACCCATGTGAAGAACGGCACCATCACCGGCACCTTTAACGGCGAACCGACCGCCACCGGCGCGATCACCAACGTGACGCGTGATTACGTGAACGGCCAATGGGATTGGTTCCCGCGCAGCGGGAGCATTGTCGTCGATTTTCCTCACCGCACCTATGAGGTCGATTTTATCGGCATCGGCGAAGTCAGGTTGACAATTACAAACACGGTAACCGAAAAGACAAGGGTACTAACCATCGCCGTTGACCAGCAATAGTCATGCAGCTGGACGGCCCGGTGATCAAACAACAATGCAGTACAGGGAAATAACGCCGTGAAGAAGTTCGCGCTTTTGCTATGTGCGGTCCTCGGAATTTTCAACTGTGTCAAGAACCATCAGGCCGTGACGGCGCCGGCAACGGTTACGCCCGTGGGCATGAAACTGATTTCCGCGGCAGGCAGAAGTTTTCAGATGGGGGAAGTCGGCATTGCCGAGCCAGTCCACACGGTATCGTTTACGCAGGATTTTTATATGGACAGCACCGAGGTGACGCAGGCTGAGTACGAACGGGTGACGGGAGAAAATCCGTCGAACTTTACCGGCGATTCCACAAACCCGGTTGAACAGGTGACCTGGTTTGCTGCGGTGCTGTACTGCAACGCGAGGAGCAAGCTCGAAGGGAGAGACACCGTGTATACCTACACGGCGGTCGATCTGTCGGGCAGCTCATGTGACGGTCTTGCCGGCATTTCGGCCGCCATGTTGACAAAGGGTTACCGTCTGCCCGCGGAGGCGGAGTGGGAATATGCTTGCAGGGCGGGGACAGCCACCGAGTACTACTGGGGAGACAGCATCGACGGGAATTACTGCTGGTATTACGCCAACGGCGGCGATTCCACCCATCCTGTCGCGCAGAAATTGCCGAATGCGTGGGGATTGTATGATATGAGCGGAAACGTTGCGGAATGGTGCCACGACTGGTACGAAGGGTATTCGGCAGGTGCGGCAACCGACCCGACCGGGCCGTCAACGGGCACAGGCCGCGTTGTGCGCGGAGGGGCATGGAACAACGTCAACGATTCCTACAGTTCCGCATACCGCGGCGCCAACGACCCGACCACGGGCTACGGCAACCTCGGGTTTCGAGCCGTTTTGCCGTGGTGAGGATTAATAGCCGGCAAACAGCCTTCCCCATTCCGTATTCATAAATTTCTTCACCCGGTTCCTGCCGATCAAGGGATACCAGAGAAAATCGTGGTACAGGGTCGACGCCAGCGGAGCCCATACGACAAGCGGCGAGTGGAGCATCGGTTTTTCCAGAAAACGCAACGGTCCTCGGCGAAGCATCTGGTCTCCCCAGATGACAAAACTCCGCCGAGTGCCAAACCCGAGATTGTCTTTTGAAATATCATCCCCCGTGCGGTCGATCTTTTTCAAATCACCCACGCCCAGGCCGCGTTCATGGCACATCCGGATGTACGGGATATTTAAAGGGTCAAAGCCCATGAGCGATGCCGCAACCGCATCAAGCGCAACGCAATCCCCGCTTGCCAGAATATAGTTGCCGATCACCGGGACCATGGTTCGGGGCCCGGCGCCGTTGCCGCATACCGTTCCGTCCATGACGGCGAACATTCCCGGATGAAGTTCTTTCTGCATGATCATAAGGTCCACGAGGACTTCATGGATGTATTTGTGCGCATAGTGCCGTATTTCCTTGAGAAGGCCGCCGAACGCGTTCTTGACCGCGCCGGTGGTGATCGAATGTCCGTGGGTCTTTACCGTCGGAAGATGAAAGACGTTCTTGCCTATCAGGAGCTTGGGGATTTCAATACCTTCGGGAAAGATCCGGTCGAGCCTGAGGAGTTTCCCGCCAAAATCGTAGTGTGTCCATCCCTGTTCGGTAAGCGGGAAGAACCGCAGGCCGTATCGTTCCAGCACCGGCAGCCATTTGTTGCTTCGCGCGCCTTTCCACGGATCGGTAACGACCGTCCTGTTTTCCACCGCAAACAAGGAACTGCGGTCGAACCCGTCGTTGAGGAGCGTCTTGACCGTTCCTTCAACCTGCCATGGCTGGGAGGAGCAGGCGGGAAAATATTTTGTCCACGACAAATTCAGTTTTATCACCGTGTCGTTACTTTTGGAAATAAAGCTCCGGTAATCCGCAAGGTCCATCAATTTCTTGTAATCGTCGATCACCGTGCGCGGCGATGTCCTGAGAACCGCAACCACGGCGCGTCCCGAGTTATTTGACATACAGTATTATCCCTGTTGTTGCGAGCCACAAAAGGATATTGACGTACAGCGGCTTGTCGGTGATGAGAATGCTTTCGGGGTTGCCGCCTTCCTGCTTCTTCTGGATAAGGTACAAATATCTGAAAATGCCGTACAGGACGAATGGTACCGTAAACAGAAGGTTCTGGGTATGGAATTTTACCTTCGTGCTCTCCGACACCGTATATAAGGCATAGGTGATCACCGTGGCCGCGGCAACCACGGATATCATCTGGTCGAGCAAGCCGATGCTGTATTCATTCAGCACTTTTCTGTGATGCGCGGCCCCTTGCGTGTCCAGCAGAAACTCGTGCCTGCGCTTTCCCAAGGCGAGAAAAAGGGACAGAAGCAACGTGCAGATGAGGATCCATGAGGAGATTTCAACATGAATAACGAATGCGCCTGCTGCGACCCTCAGCACGAAAAGGACCGCAATGACAAAAACGTCGACGATGACGATTTTCTTGAGTACGAGCGAATAACAGATCTGAATGACGAAAGCTGCGGCACAGACGAAAAAAAACTCGCGTCCTAGTGCACATGCTCCTGCAAGCGAGACGACCGCGCATGCGGCAATCAGAACGGTCGACGGGCCGGTCCCGATTTTTCCCGAAGCGATAGGGCGCCTCGATTTGACCGGATGCGACCTGTCGTTTTCCCTGTCGCAGAGATCGTTAAATACATAGGATGCGCCTGACAACAGGCAATACACCAGAAATGCCGCGGACGTCAGTAGAAGCAACCGGGGGTGAAAAAGACTCTGAGAAAAGAAAAGAGCCGCGAACAGGAACAAATTCTTGGTCCAGTGCGACGGCCGCAGCGAAATAATGTAATCGGAAATTCCGGAATTCACCGCATTCTCTCTTTATGCGAAGTGACGGTGGAGGCGACAAAATATGTTTCGGCCCCAAGCAGTATCTTACGGCGGAAACGCGCCGCTACCTCCCCTTCTCCTCGTCCAGATACTTTAACTCCCTGTACAATGTTTCCGTGAGCGGCATCTTCGCCCCGGCTTTGAGCGCGGCTCGCAGCGGGTTCCCGAAGATCGATTCCACTTCCATGGGACGCTTCTCGTCGAAATCGATTTTCATGCTGGTGCGGTACGGCGGCATCACGTCGGTGTACGACAGCATCTCGTTGATAAACGATTCCTCAATGAGGTGGCCGCAGGCACGTGCGCCTGCGGCCACCTCCGCCATGAGGTCGGCGGCAAGCCTGCGTGAATGGGGATTCCTGTTGAGAGCGTCGGTTGATGCCGACAGCACCACCGAAAGGCCGCTGTACGGCACGTTCCACACGAGCTTCTTCCAGCGCGCGGTGCCGAGGTCCGGCTCGGTCTTCGCCGTTATTCCTGCCTTTGCAAAGTCGGCGGCGATTTCCCTGACCAGCGAGGTGATGCCGGCAGGCGAGCCGTCTTTGGTGTACTGGGCAATGGTGACACGGCCGAAATCGAGATGGTAAAGGTGTCCCGGCCCCACTTTGTTCACACACACGAAACAGAGAACGCCGAGCACGCGGTCCGGCCCCACGATCTGCGCGACATTCTCTTCGTAGCCGATGCCGTTCTGCATCACGAGCGTCGCGCCGTCTTCCTTGACAATTGCAGGAAGTATGCGGGCCAGATCGTAGTTTGCCGTGGTCTTAAGGGTGATTGCAACCACGTCGCACTTCGGCATGCTGCGCGCGTCGTTGTACACGTGTACATGCGGCACTGCGAAATCGCCGTCTTTTGAGTCCACAACAAGGCCGTGGTCGCGGATGTGTTCGTAATCGCTGCGAGCAAGAAAATGAACATCGAAGCCTGCGCGCGAAAGCAAGGCGCCGTAGAAACCGCCCACAGCGCCGGTACCGATAATTGCGTAGGTTCTGCTCACGCTGACGGCAACGGGGGAAGCGCGGTTGCGCTACTCCGGATTCGCAAGCGGCGGCTGCCGCAGCTTGATGGAGATAAGTTCCGGGTGCTTGTAATGAACAATTGAAAGGAGCCCCACAAAGAGGAAACCGGACGAATACAAAACCAGGAACGGACTCACCAGCGCGTTGGAGAACCCGATAAAAACCCACAGGCCGGTGAGGCAGTAAAGGCCGAAAAAGAGCTCGATGATCCACGTGATGTCTTTGAGCGGTTTGTAGGACGTCTTTGACGCCTGTCCCTTCTTGGGAGTGCGAAGAAAATCGGAATCTTTGCGGAACAATGCCTCAAGCACCGCCTTTGCGTTGTTGACCGCCAGTCCGGTCCCGATAAGCATCATTGCCGGAACAAGCAGAATTTTTCGCCGGACCTTGTTACCAAGATAATGCTGCGAGATCATGTACATGCTGGCCGGGCCGCTTGTGGCCAGCACCATGGCGCAGATCACGCACGCCAGCAGAACCGGGTGCATATAAACCTTGACAAAAAACAGGACCGGCGTGGTAAGGAACGCGAGCATCAGCATGAGCGGGTGCACGGTGTAATGCGTGAGGTGAAGGATGGCCTGGAAAAATTTGAACAGGGGAAGCTTCTTTGCGCGAAGCATCGGAACAATTTTGAGGGCCGTTTGAATGGACCCTTTTGCCCACCTGAACTGCTGGTTCTTGAATGCATTGATGTCTTCCGGGAGTTCGGCGGGGACTTCGAGGTCCGGCACGTATTCGGTTTCCCAGTCCTTCAGCTGCATGCGATAGGAAAGGTCCATGTCTTCGGTAAGGGTGTCGTGGTGCCATCCGCCGCTCGATTCGATCGCCTCGCGGCGGAACACGCCGGCAGTGCCGTTGAAATTCATGAACAATCCGTTCCAGCTCCGCGCCGCCTGTTCAACCATGAAGTGTCCGTCTATTCCCATGGCCTGGCCGCGTGTGATAAGGGACGCGCTGCTATTCAGGTGCGCCCACCGTCCCTGGACAAGGCCCAGTTTCGGCCTGTTGATAAAGAAGCATATTGATTTCTTGAGAAAATCCGGATGCGGCACAAAGTCTGCGTCGAAGATGGCGACAAATTCGGCATTGGTGAAATTGAGGCCGTACTGCAAAGCTCCCGCCTTGAAACCCGTGCGGTTGGGCCGGCGCACTACGGAAATGTTGTGGCCTTTCTTCCTCAGGTCTTCCACCGTTTTGTCGACAAGGGCGAGCGTTTCGTCGGAACTGTCGTCGAGCACCTGTATCTCGTGCCTGGAAACAGGGTAGTCCATGGCTGCGGCGGCCTCAATGATACGTTTGGCAACGGTCTTTTCATTATACATTGGAAGCTGGGTGACGACGAGAGGGTATTGCTTTTCGTCTGTTACGTTATCGAAATAGACCATGGTCTTGCGCTGAAAGCTGAGCCGTGAGTTTCGTTTCTTGAGGTAGAGATAGGTCAGGATGTAACACTGCGCGCCGTAGGCCAGCAATGCAATGGAGCACAGGACGTAAAGCGAACACACGATGACTGGAATCATAGAATTCTACCCGTTTTGAAAGAGTAAGAAAGTGAGGCTGTCCTCATGACATCCCTGTGCTCTTGTGGGCGGCACAAGAAATTTAACAGGGAAGTAATATAATATATGGTAATTATAAAGGATCTTGCACCAAATTAGTGATCATTTTGACAAGTTTTTCAAAGAAATTTTCATGACGATGATTGTACCGAAAAGCCATTTCGTTCAGATACCCTGGAAAGTATTCTTTGGAGACTCCATGGAACTTTGCAAGACGTTCCTTAGCATAGCTCCAGAAGCCTTCCAAACCGTTAATATAAACTTTGCCTGTGGCAAATCTTTTCCCATGGTCGACTCTCAAATGCCGATAACCGCAGAACATCAGGGCGTCATAGCCGCGGAATTTGTCAGTGTAAATGATGGAGCCTCGTCTGACCATTTTCACAGTCTCAGTCAACAGGCTTTCGGCAGTGACGTTTTTTACTACTGTCACCTTCACTTTTCCGTGTCTCTCCAGGATACCAAAGACGGGAACCTTTCCGGCAGCACCCCGGCCACGTTTACCTTTACGCCTGCCGCCGAAGTAGGATTCATCGAGCTCAACCTCTCCAGAGAGCCAGAAATCGCTTTCAGCGACCATCAAGGCCCTTCGGATGAGATTACACATCCGCAAGACCGTGGGATAGCTCAAACCGATCTGAGTTGCTATCCTGCGTGCTGAGACTTCCAGTTCAAAGAGCTTAATGATCCACAGCAGCTTTTTCAGAGGGACGCGGCACTGACCAATCCACCGATTCGAGAAGTCATGAAAGGTATTTCCGCATCGTTTGCACCTGAACTTTTTACCTTTTAAACGATAGATTTTATGGCTGTTACAATTGATGCAGAAAACATGGCCATTTTTCCAACAGAACTTTCTGAGGAACAATTTTGCCCTGTTTTCAGTTTTCCCTATGAATTCAAAGGTTTCTAATTGACTAAAGCCCATATGCACAAGATAATTCCTGTGCAAGATGTTTTATAATCACCTAATATATTGATATTTCGAGTCCAAAAAGAGAAAGCAACATTAAAATAAATTGAAAGGATAGACAAGCCAATTAAAAAATTGGTGCTTGTTACCGGGGCGCAGGCCTGCCGGAGCGCTCGAACAGTTCCTCGATATCGTTCTGGATTTCGCAGAACAGTCTTGCATCTCGCAACATGTCGGCCAGCCTGAGATCTTCCCACCCGCTCTGGCGGAACCCGCTCACTTCTCCGGGGCCGCGCATGAGAAGATCTTGTTCCGCAATTTCGAATCCGTTGTGGTGAGAACAAAAGTACGCAAGCCGCTTGTGCGCGGGCGAGTCCGGCAAGGCATTTGCCAGGAGAAAACAGTATGACTTCTTTGACGATCTGCCCACTCTTCCGCGAATCTGGTGCAGCTGCGACAATCCGAACCGATCCGCATTTTCCACCACGAGTACGGTTGCACCGGGCACGTCTATTCCCACTTCCACGATGGTTGTGGACACGAGCACCTGGATTCCGCCGGCAGCGAACTTCTTCATGATCTTTTCGCGCTCGGCCGGGTCCGAACCGCCATGAACAAACGCCACCTCCACGGATGCGAACGGCCCGTTGCGAAGAGAGTCGAATACGCTGTGGACGTCCTTGAGTTCTTCGCCGTCGTCCGCATCATCGTCCTTTTCGACACGAGGCGCCACATAGAACACCTGGCCGTTGTTCTTCCGTATTTCCTCAAGAATGAATTGTTCCATGCCGGCCCGCTTGTTTTCTGGGACACAATGGGTGCTCACCGGCCGGCGCCCAGAGAGCGTCGACCGGATCGAAACGACGTCGAGGTCGCCGTACAGCGTTTTGGCGAGCGTCTGTGGAATCGGCGTTGCCGACATGACCAGCAGGTCGGCGGCCGGGTCCTTTTCAGCGAGCCGCAGGCGCTGCTCCGCGCCGAACTTGTGCTGTTCGTCAATGACAATCATGCCGAGCTTCGAAAACTTTACCCAGGGCGACAGCAGACTGTGGGTTCCCACGAGGAATTTGAGGCTTCCGTCCGACAAGCCGCCGGCGATGCGCCTGCGGTCCTGTGGCAGGCTTTGCCCCAGAACCAGGTCGTGGCGTATGTCAAGCCTGGACAGCCAGGCGGAGAGCGTGGCATAGGCCTGGCGGGCGAGGATCTCGGTGGGGACAAGCCACGCCGCCTGCATTCCCTGGTTGAGGGCGGGAAGGCAGGAAAGAAACGCCACCACGGTCTTGCCCGAGCCGACATCGCCCTGCAGGAGGCGGTGCATGCGGCCGCTCCTCTGCGCATCGGCGTGAAGCACCGACACCGCTTCTTCCTGCTCTGCGGTAAGCGTGAAAGGAAACAGGGCACGGGCCTTCTCAAGCAGGGGCCCGGGCGCCATGGACCGGCCGGGCAGGGCGAATTTTCGTTTGCTCCACCGGAGCGTGACCGCGAGCCGGTAAAGCTCTTCGTACACAAGCCGCGCACGGTACGCGTCGAGCCGGTTGGGGTGAGACGGCAGGTGCATCTCGCGGATGCACTTGTCAAGAGGCGGGAACCCGCGTTTGTCCTCGATTGAGCGCGGGAGCACCTGCGGATAGTGCTGGATATTGTCAAGCGCCCACGCGATTGTCTTCCGCAGCACTTTCTGAAGCATGCCGGCCTCTTTCATGCCGAGCGTCAAGGGGTATACGGGCAGAAAGAGAATGTCGGGTGCGGTGGCGCCCTCGGCGACCCGCTCGACGGCCGGGTGCACCATGTGCACGCCGGTATGGTACGACACTGTACCGGTGCACAGCACGCGGAGGCCGGGGGTAAGGGTCTTGCGAAAAAAGGCGACGCCCGCGAACCACAACGCCTCCATGGTCCCGGTTGAATCGGAAAGCTGTATGCGCAGCCGGGGCCGGCGTCCGCGCTCGACCCGGGCCCTGGTGATGGTGGCCAGCACATTTACTGTGGAACCTATCCTGCCGCCGCAATCTGCAATGGGCGTCACCATCGAACGGTCGATGTAGCGGCGCGGGAAGTGGTGAAGGAGGTCGCCCAGGGTGAAGATGCCCGATTCGTTGAGCGCCAGGACGCGCTTTTCGCCAAGGCCGGGAACAAGGCCCACGGGCGAAAGAAAGTCGAGGCGGTTGTCGATAGATCGCGTCATGGTTCAACTTCAAAAATAAATCACCCCGCCAAACTAATTACTACTGGTACGATTAGGAGGTTAAAAGAAAGCCCGAGGAGTATATTTAGGGCAGCCTCACGGGTTGCCATTACGCTATTGCGAGAAGCGAAACGACGCGGCAATCGCCCGGGAACGATTCCGGTGAGGGGAAGGATATGCCTCGATTGCAATGCCGCACTTTTTCCTGCAAAGAAACGAGAACACGCTGAGAGCCGGACCGCTGATCATTGTTGCCGTAACTGCCGCGTTCTGTGCAAACGTGGACACCACCATCATAGCCGACGGCGGCCCGGGCCCGTATTCCCTCGGCAGGTACTTTGTCGACACCTCGTCGATCCGCGTTTCTCTGTCGACTCCTCTTGTCAAGGACAGTTCCGGAAAGGCCCGGAGCGACACGCTTGAGGTCCCTCCTTACGTCTTTGTGGACGAGGCGAACGGGATCATGTTTGCGGGGCCCCTCGAAAAGGGCGCCCTGCTGCGCATCCGCTATGCGACGTTCAATTTCGGCATGCCCCGAATGTATTCGCTTTTCGAAAAACGTTTCGCGGGCGCGCACGATACGCTGGTGCTGATCCGCGACTCGCTGTTCAAGACTCGGGCCAGCGAATTTGCCGAAGACAATGTGACGCTCAGCGGCTACAAGAGCATCAACATGTCCGTGGGCACGGCGGGCGGCATGAACCTGGAGCAGGCGCTCGACGTGAGCCTGTCCGGTGACGTAGCGCCGCACACCACGCTGTCGGGCCACCTCACCGATCAGGGAACAAACATCGAGGGAACCCGCGAGCTTTCCGATTTCGACAGGATCTATGTCGAGCTTGACAATCCGAAGTATTCGCTCGTCGTGGGGGACCAGTACGTCTATTGGCCGGTGTCGGGCGGCATATTTACCGGCGACCAAAAGAAGCTGACGGGCATTTCCGCCGCCTACAGGGGCGGAGGAACAGGCGGCGCGCCCGGCCTGGCGGGAATCTCCTCGTCCCGATTCACCGTCAAGGCGTTCGGCGCGATCTGCGGGGGCAAGTTTACCATCCAGACCCTCAAGGGAAGAGGCGGGCTCCAGGGGCCGTATTACCTGACCGGAGAAGGCGAGGAGGGCATGATTATGCCGATTCGCGGTACGGTTTCGCTTACCGTAAACGGGGAAAAACGGGCCGAAGGCGACGGGGCAGACTACACGGTCGGCTACGACATGGGGACAATAACCTTTACCCCAAAGACACTCATCCAGGACGACGACATCATCCGGGTGGAATACGAATACCGGCTGTTCGATTATCAACGCACGCTCGTGGGCGCCGACGTTTCCGGGGCGCTGCCCGATTCGTCGGTGAAGGTGGATGGCGGCATCTGGTATGAGGCCGACGACAAGAATCAGCCGCTCGACAATTCTATTTCCGCAAGCGACATGGCGCTGATGGCGAACTCAGGCGATTCTGCGCCGCAGCACCCCAGCGGCCGCCTTGTTCTTCCTCAGGAAGTGGCGCAGGAAAGCCAGTTGATGCCCCTGTACACGCTGGTTTCCGGCCATTATGTTTTTACCGTGTACAACCCATTGCTCCCCACCCAGGACACGGGGTTTTACGAGGTGTGGTTTACGGAACGGGGACCAGGGGGCGGAGCATACGCGGCCGACTCCGCCGCCAAAAACGCCAATCCGGGGCTCCCGGGCACTATTTACAAATACGTGGGACCGGGGATGGGCACGGCAACCGACTCCACCACGATTCCGCTTCCGCAGGGCACGGCGAACGGCGAGATCAAGGTCTCCCTTAAACCGCACAAATGGGTCTCGGCTATTGTTGACGTTGCGGGAACGGACGTGAACAAGAACCTGGCATCGTCGAACAACACCGATGTCACAAGTTCGGCTTCCAATGCGAGCCTGCTGCTGGGACGGAAATTGTTTGATCAACGCTCGCTCTGGCTTTCGGCCAGCCACCTGTACATTACGCCCAATTTTACGCGCGAGGTGGTGAGCACCTACGAAGGAAACCAAGCTTGGGACGACACAAGCGACGACATGCGGTCTGGATTACGGCAGAGTTGGCTCACGAGCGCAGGCGGTACGGTTTTGCCGGGAACCTGGGCGGAAGTAACGTACGGGCAGCTTCGGCACGACAATGAGCTTCACACCGACCGGATCAGCGGCGCCGTGCAGACGACGGTGTTCAAGAACTATTCTCTCGAATATCAGGGCAGCCTGTTCCGCCATTTTCTCTGGGACGAGAACACAAGGCGCGATAATGTGGACGCCCGGCTAAAACTGTTTGGGACAGACTGGGATCTTTCGGCCAGCGATGAGTGGCGGATGTACCAGGACTCCGACAACCGCGGTAAGGCCGGGGCGGGAGCGACAATGATATGGACTCCCTGGATGTTTCGCGAGGCCGTGTTCTATCAGCTTCAAAGAAAGGGAACGGGAAGCGAATTCGCCGCCCAAGACACGGGAAGGTCTATCACGTGGGACCAATCGCTCTCCCGGGCACTTACCAAAGCCTGGAAAGTGGATATCGCGAGCCACTTCCTTGATTTTGACATTTTCAACGGCCAGAAAACGTCCACAGTCCTGGTCACGGCGCAAAGCGATGTATCGTTGCCGGCGAGCGGCTTCACCTCGCACCAGGAATACCGCGTGAACGTGGAACAGGCGTCCACCTACCAGACGGTAGGCGTGTATGCCCAGCCCGGACGCGGCGACGCGGTGTGGAGCGATTCACTCCATACCTATATTCCCAAAGCGAACGGCGACTACTTCTTGGAGCAGCGGGAAGTGTACGACAGTACCCAGGAGGGAAGGGTGCGCAAGACTCACCTTCTGCTCAACTGGTCGTTCTCTCCTGAAAAGAAACACCTTGCGGGAATTCTGCGGGACCTGTCGTGGTTCGGCTCGCTCACTTGCGAAGAAAACGTGTCGATGGCCGCAACCTTGCCCGCTGCATCATGGGTCCCGGGGTATATGTCGCTGTTTTCAAAGAAAGGGTTTGGCGATTCGATACCCCTGCAAGTCTCCAATGTTTTGTACCGACAGACCGTTGAATGGAACCCGGACAGCCTCAAGGGGTTTCACGGCAAGCTCTACGCCGAACCGTTTACCAAAAAACTTTCCGACTATTACGAACAAGGCATCGATTGGGGAGGCGGCCTGGACCGGACCAAAGATCCCTGGTTTGTGGGCGTAGAAGGCGCGATGCTGTGGGTGTGGAGGACCGATCCGTACGGTGAAAACGGCTACGAGATCAGCGACAGGCACGGCCAGCTCACCGAGAAATTCAGTATTATCAAGCCAATCACCGTGTATTGCAAGGAGACCGGCGGGTGGGCGTTCGAGGACTCCTCGGCCGACGGCGGTTGGTACTACCGCATCGTTCCGGGCGCGCAATGGCAGATATTCAAGAAGGGTTCCGCTGAGGTTTCCTACACCTATTCGTTCGTCGGCATCCAGAACATCATCGACCCTCGCGTGGCCCAGGGATTTACAAGCGGTACAAGCCACACCATCGAGGCGTCCGCCCACCTCAACTTCGCGACGCATTTTTCCGTCGATCTGACCTATCACGGCGAAATCGGGAAGAACTACTACAACTCCACCGGGTTGCACGTGCTGTCGATGCAGATGAAGGTGTACTTATAAACTTCCTTTCGATGTTCATTCGTTTATCAAGACTTGGGCGCCCCGTCCCCACCGGGACGGCGGCCCTCCTTTCAGGCTCGGCCGGGTGCCGCTACGGTGCGCGCAGCAGAGGGTTCGGGCTTGCCTCGGGCACATCCACGCCGCACCGGCTCGGCAAACCAGAATCGTATTTAGTTGACTTAGTTATCGCTGCACACGCTCAGCAAACCAAAATCTTATTTACATATCGTCGCAACGACCCAACATCCCCTGTGCATTATTAATTTTACTGAAATACTTGGGAATTGCAAAAATTCCTGCAAGAGATATATTTTATATCGCTTTTACATTCGCATGCAAGCACGTTGGGCTAGTAACTCAGCGGTAGAGTATCGCCCTTTTAAGGCGAGAGTCGTGGGTTCAAATCCCGCCTAGCTCATTTATCAAGAAAGCCTGTTCTTCCTGGTGTTTCAGGGGAAACAGGCTTTTCTTATGTAGGCTCGGCCGAATCCGAGCCTACAATAGGTATTGACTTTCACCCTAAAAAAGGGTATATTGAGACATAGTTTATTCCGTTACTCTCAAAAAGGCGGTAAAGAAGAATCTCTGGAAATTACCCTTGAACGTGAGGCAACGGTTTGAAGCGTTGACGGTGGCGCTTCGTGATGGAGGTCCGACAGGACCGCATGGCTGGTCGCATTATTCCAGGCTTGGAGAAAACGAATACCATTGTCATTTGACGTATCATTGTGTCGCCTGCTGGCGGCACCAAAAGGAAACCATACTCATTGAGGTGTACTATGTCGGTAGCCGTGAAGACGCGCCCCATTAGCATACGTTTAAGACCCAGGACTCCCGCACGGGTTATCCGGGCGGTAAAAAAGCAGTTTTCCGATTATGTCATCGATTCAAGCGATGAATACGAGGACTGGTTTGAAACGGATCTGCACAGGGAAATTGCGGCACGCATGAAGCCCGGCGACTATCTTCGGAATTTCCGGGAAGCGACTGGCATGACGCAAAAAGACCTTGCGGAAAGAATCGGCGTCCGTGTCAACTACCTTTCGGACATGGAGGCCGGGCGACGGACGATAAGCAGAATGAAGGCCAAAAAGATAGCCGCGACTTTCAACGTTTCTCCGGGTGTTTTTATTTGACCTGCTGTTCTCATGGGGGTGCTGCCATGAAAAAGCCGAAAATTCCCCCGCTCCTGCGGGCAAAACCGCTCCACGACCTTGCGTGCTCGAAATGTGGGCAGATAAACGTGCCGGGTTCAACGTCTGAGGCCACCGCGGCCTTCTGTCCCTTTTGTCAGCAGAACACGCAGCATTACTCCGTTGCAACACAACAGGCCGAGGCCACGACACCCTTTGGTTTGCCCAAGCGACGGAAAAGAAAAAGCCTTTACTCGCCGGAGGGGAAAAAGAAGATGGGGTTCGGGAAGTAGTGGCCCGCCAACACCAAACCAAGAATCAAAACGAATCTCCAGCCAGTTCATCATGATCCGCTCACAAGAGTTCTAATGATGTAATTTGACATAATCCCATGCCAATAGAACCCCTTTCAAAACAATGGTCTCGGGGAACTTTTCCCGGAATAAGCGAATGGCTGGGCCGGCGGCCGGAGTCGTCGCTCTTCACAGGATGCGCAGGTTCGAGCGACGCGTTCCTGGTCGCCGGCCTTTTCTCCGCATCCGGCAAATCCGTGATTGCGTGCGTGGAGAACAGCAAGCGGGCCGAAGTGCTCAGCGCAGAGTGCGCCTCGCTTCTGGGCGACGATTCGGTTTCTCTCTTTCCCTCGCGTGACGCAGTACCCTACAACATGAAATCGCCCTTCGGCCCCGTGGTTGAGAGCAGGTTTACCGTTTTGTCACAGCTCCTCAACGGGAAGAAGGCGGTGTATGTCGCCCCTCATCCGGCGCTTGTCCAGAAAGTGCCGCCGCCCAAGGACCTGTTCAACCGGATCATCAGGCTCAACAACGGGGAAGAGATTCCCATTGCAACGCTTTCGTCGTGGCTTGCCGACAACGGGTTCAGGCGCGAGACCATGGTTGCGGATGTGGGAACTTTCTGCATACGGGGCGGCATCGTCGACATCTATCCCTTTATGACCGACGGCCCGGTGCGCATCGAATTCTTCGGCAACGTCATCGAATCCATCCGCGAATTCGATGTGTTTACACAAAAGACTTCCGGAACACGCGAGCAGGTGGAAATATTCCCTATGAAGGAATACTGCCTCTCAAACGACCAGATCGAGCGCGCGCTGGCCGCTATGGCGGAACAGTTTTCCGGACAACGCGACATGGAAAGCGGCTTTGCCAAGCTGTCGCACCAGTGGAAAACGCTTCTGGACCATGACGGCATCGAGTGGTTTGCACACTGGTTCGGGCTCCCCGAGGCGTCGCTGTTCGATTACCTGCCCGCCGACGCGATTGTCGTATGGGACGACCTGCTTCCGCCGCTGCGCCGCATTGACGAATGCATGCAGAATTACGAGCGCCATCTGGAACGCGTGCCCGAGGCTTTTTCCGCTTTTGTCTCTCCCCCCCGCGAGCTGCTCATGCCCGGGCAGGACATTGCGGACGGCATCTCGTTGTTTACGCGCGTGTACGTGGGCACCGTTGAAGGCGCGGACGCGACGTGGACCGCCGCCTGCTCGATGGCCGAGCAGCCCGCGTTTCCACAGACCATGGAACCGCTTGTGGCCGACCTTGCCGCCCACGACGCGGTCGGCGACGAAACCATCCTGGTGTGCGGCAATGCGGGCCATGCCGAGCGCCTGTGGGAACTTATCGGCGAAGGATGTCCTTTTGTCAAGATGTGCACCGGGTTTCTGCACCGCGGCTTCTTTGACAAAATCAACAAACGGCTGTATTATACCGACATCCAGCTGTTCAACCGCCAGCCCTCCCGGCAGATAGTCCACAAACGGGCGCGGGCGGGCCAGGCGCTCCCTTCCTACGACGCGCTGTCGCCCGGCGACTTTGTCGTTCATGTCGACCACGGCATCGGCAGGTTTCTGGGGATCGAGCGCGTTGTGGCGGCCGGCGCGGGCCGCGACTGCATGCTCATCGCCTACCAGAACAACGCCCGGCTCAGCGTGCCCGTGGAAGATTTCCACAAAGTGCAGAAATACATCGGCAAGGAATCGGTCGTGCCGGCGCTGTCGAAGCTCGGCAGCGAGGCGTGGGAGCGGCTCAAGGCGCGCACCAAGGAATCGCTCAGGGAGATGGCCCAGGAGCTTATCGAATTGTACGCGAAGCGACAGTATTTTGAGGGCCTAGAGTTTGCAAAAGACACGATGTGGCAGAAGGAATTCGAGGATTCCTTTATCTATGAGGAAACGCCCGACCAGGCGCGCGCCATCGCCGAAGTAAAGAAGGACATGGAATCCAAAAGGCCCATGGACCGGCTTGTGTGCGGCGACGTGGGCTTCGGGAAAACGGAGGTGGCGATGCGCGCCGCGTTCAAGGCCGTCATGGGCGGATACCAGGTGGCGATCCTTGCGCCCACCACCATCCTCACCGCGCAGCATTACGCCACGCTCACGGAGCGCATGGCGAATTTCCCCGTGAAAATCGCCATGTTGTCGCGGTTTCTGTCGCCCCGCGAGCAGAAAGGCGTTCTCGCCCGTGTCAAGGACGGAGCCGTGGACATTCTCGTGGGCACGCACCGGCTGCTGTCGCGGGACATCGCGTTTAAGAACCTGGGGCTGCTTGTGGTCGACGAGGAACAGCGGTTCGGGGTGCGCCACAAGGAACGGCTCAAGCAGTACCGGTACAAAGTGGACGTTCTTTCGATGACTGCAACGCCCATCCCGCGCACACTGCACTTGTCGCTCATCGGCGCGCGCGACTTGTCCATTATCAACACGCCGCCGCGCAACCGCCTGCCCATCGAGACGCACGTCATGGAAGCGCATGACGAGATCTTCAAGACCGCAATCGAAAACGAGCTCGACCGCGGCGGCCAGACCTACGTGGTGCACAACCGGATCCAGACCCTCGGCGCCCTGCGCGACACCATCGAAGCCATGATCCCCCGCGCGCGTGTGGTGTGCGCGCACGGCCAGATGCACGAATCGGAGCTTGAGCGCATCATGAAGGAATTCATCGCGGGCCGGTTCGACGTGCTCGTGTCGACCGTCATCATCGAAAACGGGCTTGATATCCCCAATGTCAATACCATCATCGTGAACCGCGCCGACGCCATGGGGTTGTCGCAGTTGTACCAGTTGCGCGGCAGGGTGGGGCGTTCGTCGGAGCAGGCATACGCCTACTTCCTCGCCCCGTCGTTCCGGGAAGCAAGCGAGCTGTCGCTTAAGCGGCTGCGCGTGCTCGAGCAGTACACCGACCTCGGGTCCGGCTTCCAAATTGCGATGCGCGACCTTGAGATCCGCGGGGCCGGCAATATCCTGGGCGTGCACCAACACGGGTTCATCGCGGCGGTCGGGTTTGAGCTGTATTGCCGGCTGCTCGAGGAAACGGTGAAAGAATTGCGCGGCGAGAAGAAGCCGCTTGTCCAGGAAAAAGACGTCACCCTCGACATTCCGCTCGATGCATTCATTCCCACGGATTACATCGAAGACGGCACGGCCAGGATTTCCGTGTACCAGGAATTGTCCGGGGCGACGTCACCGGCGGACGTGAATGCCATGGAGCGCGAGCTGGCCGACCGGTTCGGCCCCATGCCGAAAAGCGTTCTGTCCCTGCTGCTGCTCATACGGATCAAGGTGCTGGCCCGCGGCCTCGGATGCTCAAAAGTGAGCGTTACGCCCGACGGGCGATGCGCATTGTCGGTAGAAGGCGAGGACGCCGCGGTGCGGGAACGGATAGGACGCATCGTCTCAAAAACGAAGCGGCAATTCGATATTGTCAATGAAAAACCGCTGGTGCTCCGGACGCACCTGCAGGCGAAATCCATGGAGGACATGGCGCTCGAAACGCGAGATTTGCTTGCGTCGCTGGCTTGAAGCGCGTGGCTTTCCTGCGCTCCATCATGTATTTTTTTTAACGTTTATGAAACCAATGAGATACGTGTTTGTTGCGGGGCTCCTTGCGGCGTGCTTCGCAGCTGCGCTTGTAAACTGCATAAACCGGCCCAAGGGGCCCGTGGTGGCGCGCGTCGGTTCGGACGTCCTCACGCTCGACGAACTGTACAAGAGTATTCCGCCCGAATACAGTGACTTCGTTACGCGGGAACAGATAGTCAATTATGTCAAGCAATGGATCGACAACAAGATCCTGTACAACGAGGCCATCCGGCTCAAGATCGACAAAGACGAAATCATCCGCGGCCGCCTCAGGCGCATGAAGGAAGACCTGCTGTGCGCGGAGATGATAAGCCGCAACGCAGTGCCGCTGCAGGAAATACGGGTGCCCGAAGACGTGATCGAAAACTATTACAACGACAACAAAACCAAGTTCGTGCGTGAAAGGAATGTTGCGAAATACCTCCAGATTGTGTGCGACGACTACAACACGGCGCTCAAGGTCCGCTCGCTTGTCACGCCCGACAATTTTCTGAATCTTGCCTCGCAGTATTCCAAGGCGCCGGCGCCCGATCCCAAGAATGCAGCCTATGTCAAACTCGACGAGATCCCGGCAGAGGTCGCACAGGAAATCTCCTCCACAAAAATCAACGGGACCTCCAACGTCATCAAGACCGGCTCGGGATATTGTATCGTGCGCGTGCTCGACAGGCAGCCCAAGGGCACCCTGTGCCAGTTGTCGGAGGTGAAAGACGACATCACCAACATTCTCGCGGCTAAAATGCAGAACGCCACAATCGAGCGCCTCATTTCGTCGCTGCGGTCCAAGATGATCGTTGAAGCGCACCTGGAGATCGTGACCGATCAGCACAAGTCTCCGGGAAGCGGGGGCTCGGCGGAAAAGGTCCCGGCGGCACCGGCGGATTCTTCCCCTAAAGAAAGTCAGGAGTAGCAGCGTGATCTCACGGATGGTTGCAGCAGCGATATATGGTGTCGTATCGTCGGCGGCGCTGTACGCCGCAGACCGGTTGGACGGCATCGCCGCGGTGGTGGGTGATTCCGCAATCCTCCAGTCGGAGCTTGACGCATACATCATGGTGCGTGAAAGCGCTGCCGGCGCAAAACCGGACAGCGTGCGGTTCCGCGACCTGCGCAAGGAGCTTATCGGCGATCTGGTGGACGGCAAGGTGCTTATCGTTCACGCGGCAAAGGATTCCAACATCGTGCTGAAGGAGACCGAGGTGGACCAGGCCGTAAGCGCCCACGTGCAGCAGATCCTCGAACAGAACAGCATGACCTTGGATGCCCTGGAAAAAGAGCTGCACGAGAAATACGGCATGGGGCTCAACAAGTTCAAGGCGCAGCTTCGTTCCCAAATCCAGGAACAGTTGATAAAGCAGAAAGTGACCCAGCAGTATGTGGGGCAGGTTTCGGTGAGCAAGAATGATGTGGAGCAGTTTTACCGGGACTACAAAGACAGCCTGCCCACCATCGGGGAGAGCGTGCTGTTGTCCAAGATCGCCGTAAAGCTCGGCACGCCCGATTCTGTCCGCCAGGCGGCCTTCGCAAAGGCAAAGAGCATCAAACGGCACCTTGACGCAGGCGAAGATTTTGCCGCGGTTGCGAAGCAATACTCCGAAGATCCCAACGCCGCCGGCGGCGGCGATCTCGGTTTTATCACGAAGGGGACTTTAAATGAGCTCAAATTCGAGGAGGCGGTGTTCTCCCTCAACGTGGGGCAAACAAGCGACATCATCGAGTCGCGTCTCGGGTTCCATATTGTTAACGTCATGGCAAAAAAGGACCAGACGGTCCACGTGCGGCAGATTTTCGTGAGCGTCACGCCGCCGGAGGCCGCGATCCAGCGCGCTATGGCGCAACTCGACTCGGTAAGGACGGCGGCAAAGACGCCCGCCGATTTTGCCGACGCGGTGCGGTGCTTTTCCACCGATGCGCAGTCGAAGGCGCACGGCGGGCGTGTCGGATGGGTGCCGCTGTTCTCCATGCCCGAGGCCGCGCGCACGGCGTTGGACAGCCTTGCGGCGGGCGGTATCACCGCACCGGTGCGCGACGGCAACGAAATCACCCTGTACCGGGTCGACGACCGGATGAAAAACAGGGCGCTTACCATGGAGGACGATTACGATCTCCTTTCCGAAAAGGCAAAAGAAATCATGGCGCAAAAGAAGCTGCTCGATCTTGTGAAGAAATGGCGCCGTGAGATATTCGTTGACATAAGGTTGTAGTCCCCGTGAATTACGGCGCTCTTGCTCCGCTGTACGACAGGCTCATGGCACATGTCGGGTATCATCGCTGGCACAGTCTTATCGAACAGGTCGTCGGGCGTTACAGCGAATCGAGGCGGCCGTCGATCCTTGAAATCGGAGGCGGCACCGGCGTGCTCGGTGAACGGATGGTTGCCGCCGGTTTCCCTTACGTCGGCTCCGACCTGTCGTATCCGATGTGCCTGCAGGCCAAGGAACGCATTGGTAAAGTAGTCTGCGCCGATGGCCGGCATCTCCCCTTCAGGGCCGCCTCGGTATTCGACCTCGTCCTCTTCCTGTACGACGGCATCAATTATCTCCGGGACCGTGATGCATACTGCCGGTTGTTCGGCGAGGTGCACGCGCAGCTGAAACCGGGCGGACTGTTTCTGTTCGACATAACCACGGTGTTTAATTCCGTCAACAATTTCAACGAATACGTTGATTCCGACGACTTCGGCGACCATTTTTACTTCCGGCACAGTTATTATCATGCGTTGCAGGGTGTGCAATACAACGATTTCACCATTTTCAGCCGTTGTGCGGACCGGGACGCGTCGCCGCCGGCCGGCGGCGTTGCGGCAGCCGTGGCCCGGGGCCTTGCAGGGCCGGCGGTGCCGCCCGCTGGGGACGAGGACGCCGGCCTGTACCGGAAAAGCATGGAACACCACGCGCAAAAGGTCTTTCCCGTCAACGTGATACGAGATTTTGTCCCCTGCGCCCAGTTCGACATCGTGGGCATCTGGGACGATTTTTCCCTCAAAAAGCATACGCCGCACTCCGAGCGCGTGCACTTTCTCCTCCGGAAAAAGGGCGGCCCATGATCCAGTTTTCCCATGTGACAAAGGTGTATGGAGGATCGTTTGAGGCGCTTTCCGACGTGTCGGTGTTTATTGATAAAGGCGAATTCGTCTTTCTCACCGGCGCCAGCGGCGCGGGAAAGACCACGCTGCTCAAGCACATATATATGGAGGAATTTCCCACCAAGGGCCAGGTATTCGTCGGCGGCTACGACTCCACCTACATGCGCAGCCGGGACATTCCCCTGTTGCGCCGGAAGCTCGGGATCGTATTCCAGGATTTCCGTCTGCTTTCCGACCGCAACGTGTTCGAGAACGTCGCCTTTGCCATGCGTGTGACGGGGCGAAAGGAGCGCGAGGTGAAACGGAAGGTGTTCGAGGTGCTTGCGCTTACCGGCCTGTCCCACAAGTGCTCGTACGGTCCGATGCAGCTTTCCGGGGGAGAGCAGCAACGGGTGTGCATTGCGCGCGCCATCGCGAACGATCCGTGGATCATTCTTGCCGACGAGCCCACGGGCAACCTTGACGTGGGCGTTTCCAAGGAAATCATGCTTCTGTTCGAGAAAATCAACAGCTGGGGAACGACCGTGATCATGGCAACGCATGACGAATTCCTCAAACAACAGTACCATTACCGCGAACTCGTGCTGGAGCGGGGTGTCCTGATCCGGGGCGGCGACATCACGATGCGGCCCAAAATAGGCAGGATGTTCGCATGATTCTGGTCACCGGCGCAGCGGGATTTATCGGATTTCACGTGTGCAGGCGGCTCCTTGCCGAGGGAAAGGAAGTGGTGGGCATCGACAATGTCAACGCCTACTACGATCCGTCGCTCAAGGAAGCGCGCCTGAAGATCTTGGCCGCCGTGAAGGGCTTCGAATTCCACAGGATGGACATCTGCGACTACGAAGGAGTACACTCGATTACCGCCAAAGGTCGACCGGCCGCGATATGCCATCTTGCCGCGCAGGCGGGCGTGCGCTATTCCATCGAAAATCCTTTTGCCTACCAGAAGGCGAACAACGAGGGCTTTCTTGCCATGCTGGAAATTGCCCGCCAACATTCCGTGGACAACTTCGTGTACGCGTCGTCGTCTTCGGTCTACGGAGGCAACACCGTATTGCCGTTTACCGAATCGGACAGGGTCGACAATCCCCTTTCGCTGTACGCGGCCACAAAGCGGTCCAATGAGCTCACGGCATACTGCTACAGTCATCTGTACGGGCTCAAGACATCGGGCCTACGGTTCTTTACGGTATACGGCCCCTGGGGAAGGCCCGACATGGCGCTGTTCCTGTTCACAAAGGCAATTATCGAAGGCAGGCCGATCGAGGTGTTCAACCGGGGAAACATGAAGCGGAATTTCACCTACATCGACGACATCGTGGAAGGCGTTCTGCTCACGCTGTCGCATCCGGTTCAGTACGAAATTTACAATATCGGAAACAACAGGGCCGAGGAGCTGATGGATTTTGTCAGGGAAATAGAGAAGAACCTCGGCAGAAAGGCCGTGATCGATTTCAAGCCTATGCAGCCGGGCGACGTGCCGGCAACGGTCGCCGACATAGAAAAGCTGTCGAGGCTCGGCTACGTTCCCGCAACCAACATCGGTACGGGCATCAAGAAATTCGTGGAGTGGTACCGGGAGTATTATCGCGTGTGATGCGATACCCGGCGGCGTGCGTCACGACGCTTTGAACGGCCTGTGCGGGCTTGCGCTCCGTGCCGGCAGGCTGCAGATTGTTCCGGGACAATCATTTATGAGAACCGGATATCGCCGGAATTATATATTTTATAGTGTCTCTGATTGTAAATGATGGTAGACTAAAAAGAATGGCCGCTTGACGGTTGTAAATCATTCTTGGATGTTCTCACACAAGGATTTGCACGAATGGCTTCGGTCTTCACAAACGCAATGGCGGCAACGGCGGTGCTCGCCGTCGCCGCGTTTTCGCAATTCACGGCCCAGGACAGCGCACTTGCCAAACAGTACATGCAACAAAAGGGACTGACCCCTGCAGAGGCGAAAAATCTTTATAATTCAAAACAGAACCCGGATTCGCTGGCCGGGCAGGGATCAAATGCGGCTTCGGCGCCGGATTCGGCCGACAGCGCGACGGCCCGCCGTCTCAAAATCGACACGACCGCGCAATTGTCGACCTACGAGAACATCGTTCGCAACAGGCGGGTTGATCCGGACTCGCTGCTGAGGACCCTCACCATTTTCGGGCTCGACGCATTCACCAGCGCGAAAGTCACCACGTTCGCTCCCGCCGATTATGTGGCAACGCCGGCAGATTACGTGGTTGGAGGCGGCGACGAGATTGTGGTGCTTTTGTGGGGCAGGATCAACGAGGGAGAATACCGGCTCAAGGTCGACAGGAATGGAAGCATCAATATTCCGCACATCGGACCGGTGCCGGTGGCTGGGCTCACGTTCAACGCCCTGCAGAAGAACATCCTCGACCGGGTCCAGAACATCGAAGGCGTGCAGGCGACGGTTTCCATGGGGGAACTGCGGTCCATCGGCGTGTTCATTGTCGGAGAAGTCAAGGTGCCCGGGTTTTACACCGTGAGCGGGCTGTCCAACGTGACCAATGCGCTGTTTGCCGCCGGCGGCCCCACCAGGCGCGGGTCCCTGCGTAATGTCCAGTTGAAGCGCAACGGCAGCGCGATCGCCACCGTCGATTTCTACGACTTCCTGCTTTCCGGCAAAGACAACACGAATGTCAGGCTCAAATCGGGCGACGTCATCATGGTCCCTGTTGTCAAGAAGATGGTCGCCATCGCGGGAAACGTCCGGCGTAGCGCGTTGTACGAAATCAGGCCGAATACGACGCTTAAGGAGGCGCTCGGCCTGGCCGGAGGTGTGTCGCCCGCGGGGTGGAGCAGCAGGATCCAGATAGAGCGGTTCAAGGACAACGCGATGCAGGTAGTGCTCGACCTCGCTTCCGAACCGGGTCAGGCCATTCCGGAATTCGATGTCCAGGACGGCGACATCATTAAGGTTTTCCCTATTGTCGACATGAACAGGAACGCGGTCTATCTTTCCGGAAACGTGTTGCGGCCCGGGAAATACGAATACAAGCCGGGCATGAGACTTTCAGATATCCTCCCCGACTTCAACGCGCTTTTGCCGGAAACTTATTTCGAATACGCCCTTATCCTGAGGCAAGACCCGCCCACCTATCTCAACCGTCTTGTCCCATTCAATCTCCAGAAAGGGCTTGCCGACCATGCCTCGGCGGACAATATTCCGCTGCAGCCCCGCGATGAGGTAATCGTGTACTCGCGGAACTATTTCGAACCGGACAGGACCGTGTCGATCGACGGCGCAGTAACAAACCCGGGCAAGGACACCCTTCTCGACAATATGCGAGTCAGGGATCTCATCATCAAGGCGGGCGGGTTGACCGAGGAGGCAAGTCCCCAGTTCGGAGAAATCTACCGCCGGACTTATGACGGTGAAATAGTATCCACCCAAAAAATCAATTTCTGCGTGAGCTGCGCGCTTGCAAATGATTCATCAAACAACATGCTGCTCAAGAAATTCGACAGAGTGTACGTTCGCACCAAAAAGGGCTGGCAGGATGAGCGGCGGGTGATGCTCAAAGGCGAATTCGTGTTCCCTGGAGAGTACGTTGTTCTGGAAAAGGAAACCCTGGGGCATCTCATTGAGCGTGCCGGCGGATTTACCAAGGAAGCGTACCTGCCCGCGGCGCTGGTCTGCCGTAGTTCGGTAAGGATGCTGGAGCAGAAAAGAAATGACGATTACGTGAAGGGACTCGAAACCGACGCGATGAAGCTTTCCACGGACCTTGCCTCAAAAGGTCAGAGTTCTGCGGATGCTCAGGCGCTGTTGCAGCAGCAGCTGACCTTGCTGTCGAAGTTGAGGAAGCAGGAATCGACGGGACGGATCGTTATAGACCTGACCAATCCCGCGGCTTATGAGAATTTCAATATCGAGGACGGCGACAGCGTCTTTGTTCCAAAGCAGATGGGGACAGTTTCGGTTATCGGCGAAGTATTCAATCCGGCAACGTTCAGATTTGACGGCGTAAACACGAAAGCGAGGTTTTATGTCGACATGGCCGGAGGGTTCAAGGATAATGCAGCCAAGAAAAATATTTACATATACAAGGCAAACGGCAGCATCGTCACCAACAAGAATGTGAATGTCCTGGAAACAGGCCTGGAGCCCGGCGATGTCGTGGTTGTCCCGCAAAAAATTGAGTACCAGAACAACTTCAAGGTTTTCATGGACACGGTTACCGCGGTTTTCCAGATTGTGAGCATTCTGTCCGTCATAGCAACCTTGATTGTCTTGTCCAGGCAATAAGCTGGGCGGCAAATGGATCGAGGCGCTCCGCCTCGCAAAGAAAGAAGGGGATTTTCCCCACGGAGAATCGCCCTTTTTCTTTGCGAATGCATTCCGGCACGGCCCGCTACGCACCAAGTATGTCAGGCCCGTCCTAGTCCGGAGGCGTCGGGGCAGTGTCCGCAGGGCTGCTCAAACCGGCTTCCTGGGATCCCGTTGCATTCGGCGCGGCTGCGTCCGGCCCGGAGAGCGGCGCTACCTGCGTCTCGCTCTCCTTTTCGCACAGCGCAACATCAACGACCTTATCGCCTTCGTCAAGATTGATCAACCGCACGCCCTGGGTGTTGCGGCCGATGACCGAAATTCTACTCACGTCGCAGCGGATGATGATGCCGTTCTTGGTAATGAGCATGATGTCGTTTCCTCCGGTGACGCCCTTGAGCCCAACCACGGCGCCGTTGCGTTCCGTGGTCTTGATGTTGATGATCCCCGAACCTCCGCGGTTGGTTTTGCGGTATTCCTCAAGGGCGGTGCGCTTGCCGAAGCCGTTCTCCGTCACGGTGAGCACCTGCTGCGACTCGTCAACGATAATCATGCTTACCACGCGGTCGTTGCTCACGAGCCGTACGCCGCGTACACCACGGGTGTTGCGGCCGAGTTCCCGGGCGGCGCTCTCGTGGAACCTCACTGCCTGGCCGTTTGCCGTACCCAGGATGATGTCGTTGTTACCGTTTGTCAGTTTGCATTCGATCATTCTGTCGCCGTCGTCGAGGTGCATGGCGTTGATGCCGTCCTTGCGGATATTCGAGTAGGCCGCAAGCGGCTGCTTGTTCACCACGCCGCGCTCGGTGGCGGTCACCACAAAGTGCGATTCGTCGAACTCGCGCACCGGCACGAACGCCGCGATCTTCTCGTCCGGTTTCAGGCTTATCAGGTTGACAATAGGTTTGCCCCGCGACTGGCGGAGCGCCTCGGGTATCTTGTAGACCTTGAGCCAGTAGCAGCGTCCGGCGTTGGTGAAAAAGAGGATGGAAGCGTGCGCCGACGCGACAAACAGGGTCTCTACGAAATCGTCGTCCTTGGATTCCATGCCGAGCACGCCCTTGCCGCCGCGGCCCTGCGTCCGGTAGGCCGATACCGGGCATCGCTTGACGTAACCGGAATGCGACATGGTGACCACCATGTCTTCGTCTGGAATGAGGTCTTCCATGTCGATGTCGGTGTCTTCATCCGACGCCTCAACGATTTCGGTGCGGCGCGCGTCGCCGAACCGTGTCTTGATGTCGAGGAGTTCAGCCTTAATAATTGCCATGCGCCTTTCCCGGCTCGCAAGTATGGCCGTGTATTCGCCGATGAGGCGGCGAAGTTCGGTAAGTTCATTTTCGATCTTCTCGCGTTCGAGGCCGGTGAGCCGCTGCAGCTTCATTTCCAGGATCGCGTGCGCCTGAAGTTCCGACAGCGAGAATCGTTGCATCAGCTGGTGCTTTGCATCGTCCGTGGAGGCGGCAGCCTTGATAAGAGCGACTATTTCGTCGATGTGGTCTATGGCGATGGTGAGGCCTTCAAGGATGTGCGCCCGTTCCTGGGCCTTTGCGAGGTCGTGCCGGGTTCGGCGGGTGACCACGGTGTGCCGGTGGTCGATGAAGTACGTGACGAGGTCTTTGAGCGGGAGCTGGCGAGGCTGCTTATTGACAAGAGCGAGGTTGTTAATGGCAAAGGTGTCCTGCAGGCTTGTAAACTTGTACAGCTGGTTGAGCACGACGTCGGCAAAGCTCTCCTTCTTCACGCCGACCACGATGCGCATGCCCGACCGGTCCGATTCGTCGCGCAAGAAGGAAATGCCGTCTATGGTCTTTTCCCGCACCAGTTCGGCCATGCGTTCGAGCAGGGCCGATTTGTTGACCATGTACGGGATCTCGGTTATCACGATCTGCTCGCGTTCGCCCTGTTTCTCCACGTCGGCCTTTGCGCGCACGATGAGTTTGCCGTTGCCGGTCTTGTAGGCGGAAAGAATGCCGTTTTTTCCGTAGATGATGCCCCCGGTGGGAAAATCCGGCCCCGGGATGTATGCGAGAAGGTCGAGAACGGTAAGGTCCGGATTGTCGATGCACGCGACGACGCCGTCGATCACTTCGCTCAGGTTGTGGGGCGCCATATTGGTTGCCATGCCCACCGCAATGCCCGTGCTGCCGTTGAGCAGAAGAAACGGCAGCTTTGCAGGCAGTACCGACGGCTCCGTCATGGAGTCGTCGTAGTTGGGCACGAAATCAACCGTGTCTTTGTCGATGTCGGCAAGCATCTCCTCGGCAAGCGCTGTCATACGACATTCGGTGTAGCGGTAGGCGGCGGGCGGATCGCCGTCTATGGACCCGAAGTTTCCCTGCCCTTCCACCATGGGATAGCGAAGGGAGAAATCCTGCGCCATGCGCACGAGCGTGTCGTAAATGGCGGCGTCGCCGTGGGGATGGTATTTGGCCATCACATGGCCGACGACATTGGCGCATTTTTTTGTAGGCTTGTTGTGTTCCAGGCCGATATCCGAAAGCCCCATGAGCACGCGGCGATGCACCGGTTTGAGCCCGTCGCGGACGTCCGGAAGGGCGCGAGCGGTTATCATGCTCATCGAGTAGTCGAGATACGATTTCCGCATCTCGTCTTCGATAAATACCGGAGTAATGTTCTGGGTTTGTTGGTCGTCTGCCATGAGATTCAGTCTCCTTGGATCGATACGAAAGAGTGTTACCGCCCTTCGAGCCCGGAAAGCAGGGGCAGGGCCCATTCCGCGGTGGCGTCGAAGCTGAGCGGCGTCACGGTGATATACCTGTTCATAAGGGCGCGCGAGTCAAATGTGTCAAGCATTTCGACGTCCTTCTTGTCGCCATACACAACATAGCCGTCTTCCGGGCCTTCCACCCGCCGGTAGCGGTCATCGAAGAAGGCCATGCTTTGCCTCGTCACCTTGACGCCGAGGCAGGCATCCGGAGGACAATCGGGAAAATTGACGTTGTAGAATGCACAGCGTCCGTTGGGGCCAGGCCCGACGGCAACAATGCGTTTCAAGATTCCGAGCGCTTTGCGGCAGTAGGGTTCAAGGTGGTCGCCGGCGCTTGCGCACAGAGAAAATGCGATGCTCGGAACCCGCCAGAAGGCGCCCTCGCGCGCCGCGGCCACGGTCCCGGAATAATGGCCCGAAATGCCGGAGTTTTCGCCCAAGTTCATTCCCGATACTACAAGATCGGGTTTTTCCCGGAGCAGGTGGCTGATGGCGAATTTGACGCAGTCGGACGGCGTGCCGTCAATCGAGTATCCCTTCATGGCACATCCGGGCGGCAAATCGCTGTATCGAATCGGCTTGTTGAACGTAAATGCGTGGCTGATCCCGCTTTGCTCCTTGACAGGAGCTGCCACGACGACCTCATATTCCTCACTCAGCACGTCGTAAAGCCGCCTGATGCCCGCGGAGTGAAAGCCGTCATCATTTGTCAATAATACTGAGAAGCGTTTGTTCATGAGTTAATGTTTGGAAACCTGGTTTGCGTTACATTAATCCTTGCCGGCCCCCTCGCAGATCCCCCGGCGGGGACTCGCAAAGAGTTTGTATAGCCATAAAATCGTCATTTCTAATAAGTCCCCCTCCGGGGGATTTGGGGGGCGTTGACAGCCAAGGCACGCCAATCGTCAAATATCCAGGTTTTTCACTTTGTAATAATTCTCCTCGATAAACTTCCGGCGCGACTCCACGTCTTCGCCCATGAGCATGGAGAACACTTTGTCGGCCTCGATGCCGTCTTCGAGTTTCACCTGCAAAAGCGAGCGTGTGGCCGGGTTCATGGTGGTTGAGGCAAGCTGGTCAGGGTTCATCTCTCCGAGTCCTTTGTATCGCTGGACGGTAACGTTCTTCTTGTCTTTCCATGCTTCCACCAACTTGTCCTTTTCCTCGTCTGCAAAGAGATATTTCTCATCTTTGCCCGCTTTAACGCGGTACAGTGGCGGCTGTGCGATGTACACAAAGCCTTTCTCGATGAGGCCGGGCATGTGCCTGAACAGAAAAGTGAGCAAGAGCGTACGGATATGCGAACCGTCCACGTCGGCATCGGTCATGATGATGATCTTGTGGTACCGCACCTTATCGGACGAGAATCCGTCCTCGTCTTCGGTGTTGCCGAAGCCGGTACCCAGTGCCTGCACCATGTCTTGGATGGTTTCGTGCTCGATAATTTTGTCGATGCGGGCCTTTTCAACGTTGAGAATTTTTCCCTTGAGCGGCAGAATCGCTTGGAAGGCCCGCTCCCGACCCATTTTTGCGCTGCCGCCGGCGCTGTCGCCCTCGACAAGAAATAATTCGCATTTCTTCGGGTCGCGTTCCTGACAGTCCGCCAGTTTACCGGGCAGGCCGCCGCCATCCATGAGCGTTTTGCGCCGCGCAAGCTGTCGTGCCTTGCGGGCCGCTTCGCGCGCGATGGCGGAGTTTATGCATTTCTCCACGATTTTCTTGGCAACAGGAGGGTTCTCCTCAAGGTATGCGCCGAGCACCTCAACCACCGACGCTTCCACGGTAGTTGCGACCTCGGAATTCCCGAGCTTCCCCTTTGTCTGTCCTTCGAACTGTGGGTTGGGCAGCTTGACGCTTATCACGGCGGTGAGCCCTTCACGCAGGTCTTCGCCTTTGATCTCGAGGGATGTGTTGCCCTTGAGCAGGTTGTAACTCGTGATGTAGTTATTAAGGGCGCGTGTGAGGCCCCGCTTGAATCCCATCAGATGGGTGCCGCCGTCAACCGTATTGATATTGTTTGCAAAGGAGAAAATATTCTCAAGGTACGAGTCGTTGTACTGCATCACAATCTCTATTTCCATGCCGTCGCGTTCTTGCAGGAAATAGATTGGTTCTTCGTGCATGGGGATTTTGTTCTCGTCGAGATATTTGATAAACGATATGAGGCCGCCCGGATAGCAGAACTCGTGTTTCTTGTCCTCGGAGCGCTCGTCGGCAATGGTGATGCGGATGCCTTTGTTGAGGAAGGCCAGCTCCCTGAGCCGTTTGGACAGAATGTCGAAACTGTATTCGACCGTCTCGAACACGGCAGGGTCGGCCTTGAAACGGATTTTGGTCCCGGTCTTTTCGGTGACGCCGGTCTCCTTGACGTCCTCTTCCGGATCGCCGTGGTTGAATTTCATATAGTACACTTTGCCGCCGCGGTACACTTCCGCCTCGAGAGTCACCGACAGTGCATTGACACAGGAGACACCGACCCCGTGGAGCCCGCCGGAGATCTTGTAAGAGCTGTTGTCGAACTTGCCGCCGGCGTGCAGCGTGGTGAGCACGAGCTGCAAGGCGGACATCTTCTCTTCTTCGTGATAGTCAACGGGAATGCCGCGGCCGTCGTCGACGACCGAGACGGAGTTGTCCTTGTGCACCACGACGTCGATGTTTTTGCAATAGCCTGCCAATGCCTCGTCGATGGAATTGTCGACAACCTCGTACACCAGATGATGCAGCCCCGCAGACCCGGTGCTGCCGATGTACATGGCGGGGCGCTTCCGGACCGCGTCCAGACCTTTGAGCGCCTTGATGTTTTTCGCGCTGTATTGGTTTTCGTCAACAACGCTGTTACTCATGGAACACTGCCTCCGGAAAAGTCAGAAGAAGACGATATCCTTGATAGAGGTGCATGGCGTTTCTCTTCGTATCGAATCGAGAATTTGTTTCTTTACATAGCTTATTTCCTGACGCCACGACGACGATGCGACCCGCACGAACAGCACACCGGTTTCGACCCTGGAGCATTCCGTGACGGACGCGAGTTTTTCACCCACGATGCGGGGCCACGCGTTCACCACGCCCCATTCCCGCACCGGCGCAAGATACCCGCGTTCCGCGAGCACGGCATTGACGATGGATCCGATAGTTTCGGGACTGCGCGCAGCGCTCACCGGAGCATCACCGCTCCTTCCTGGATTTCAAAGTGAGGTAAATCCGCCAGACGGGGTTCCCGGTCCGATGGCGCCGTCACCAGGATCTGGCCGCGGTGTTCCAGAAGCGGGAAGACGCGGGAAGTCCTCGCTGCGTCCAGGTAGCTTACGGCGTCGTCGAAGAGGAATATCATGGCATCTTTACGGTATCGTTCGCTCAGGAGAACCGACGACATCCGGAGGGACAGCGCAACCGTGGTGCACTGCCCCAGCGAAGCAAACGACCGGGCGTCTTTGCCGTTTACAAGGAGCGCGATGTCGTCACGGTGGGGACCGACGGACGAATATCCCGCCCGGATATCCCTGCTTTTCGCGTTTCCCAGGCTGCTGAAAAATAGATTTTCCCAGTCTTTGCGGGAGTCCGATTCACAGAGGACCGAAGGTTTGTATTCCATTGACGCGGTCTCGCGATTCCCACTGATTTCCGCGTGGAAAGAGGCGAATACCGGCGCCATGGCGCCGCATATCTCTCGGCGTTTCTCAAAGACGAAGGCACCGTGACGAACCATGGCTTCTTCGTATACGTCAAGCTGGGCATCGCCGATCTTTCGCGCGAGCAGATGATTGCGGTGCGCAAGGCTCTTCCTGTACAGGATGAGCGATGACAAATAGGAAGGATCAATCTGGCTGATGAAAAGATCCAAAAAGCTCCTCCGGTCCCTCGGAATGCCCTGTACCAGTTTCGGGTCATCGGGGCCAAACGAGACGGCCATGCCGTGCCCGAGCCACTGTGAGAATGACGAAACCGGCCTGGCGTTGACCTTCATACTCACCTTTTGTTCCCGGTTGAACCCGATTGAAACCGGAATGTTCGCCACGTTTTCCCTATTTGAAAATGTGCCTTCAAGGTAGCAATAATCCGACGAAAAATTGATCAATTCGTTACGGCTCGATCCGCGCTGGGACCTGGCTGCGCACAGCAAAAAAACGGCTTCAAGAAGATTCGTCTTGCCGCTTCCATTTGGGCCTGTCAGTAGTGCACCTTTCTCCGGGACGTCCAGTGATAAGTCTTTGTAATTTCGAAAGTTATCAAGGTGCAAATGTGATACGAACATACCCAATAAATATATATTATAGATATCTCATATATATAGTTTATTGGAGGCTGTGCAAAGAAATAATCGTCCGCTTTGTAAATAGGTTACCGGGCGCACGGAAGCCGCAGGCGAAGCGGCCCCGGGATCGGTTTTCAGGCGTCACGCACGCCTGCCGTCGTACCCATCGATCCGAAACGAACGGATTTTTCGCGGTTAAGAATTTTTTGCTTGACTTGGTAAAAGCGTATGATTTTTATTATAACGGTAGTATGATCGGACCCGTCCGCGCAATGCAAATTCCCGGTCCCTTAGAAAGGGATGGGGAATTTTTGTTATTACGGGCGGGCAAACAACCTTGGAGGTTACCCGTGGACGATGGTCTTATCTACCTGAACAAGGAAGCCTACGACAAGCTGCAAGAACAGGTGACGGCGCTCAAGACCACCAGGCGGAAGGAAATATCCGTCCAGTTGCGCGACGCGCGCGTGCACGGCGATCTTGGGGAGAACGCCGAATACGAAGCGGCAAAAGAAGCTCAAATATTCAATGAGATTCGGATCCGCGAACTGGAGGACAAGCTCGCACGTTCGCGGATAATCAAGGAGGAAGACCTGCCGGAGGGAATCGCGGTGCTCGGCACAACGGTAAAGATACGGGACATTGACACGGCGGAAGATATCGAGTACCTGCTGGTGTCCGAAGTGGAAGCCGATTTCGCGCAGGACAAGATATCGGTGTCGTCGCCCGTCGGCAAAGGGCTCTTGGGGCACAAGGAAGGCGAGAAGGTGGAAATAAAGGTGCCGTCCGGAATTCTCAAGTATGAGATCATGAAGATTTCAAGGACGGTGAGGTGAGGGAGGTTCGGAAGCTCGGGGACTCCCCAAACGACTGATTTTGTCAATCTCGGCGCCCCTCGCAGATCCCCCGAAGGGGAACTTATTGGAAGAGAAATTTAGATAACAGGCCGACCTCCTTGCAAGTCCCCCTTCGGGGGATTTAGGTGGCGGCATGAGCTATCAAAGAGATGGCCGATTCCGCAAGTTCACTTACATCAGCCTTCGCGTTACGCCGTCCGCCACCATCATTCCCGATTCCGAGAGCGTCCAAAGCGGCTTTTGATATTGCATGAGCCCTCGTTGCTGCAAGTCATCCAGTATGTTTCTCCTTTTTGATGAGTAAAACGCCTCGTTCGCCGCGTGCGCAAACGTTTCTTCATTCAGTCCGTCCGTTGTCCGCAATCGCAGGAATATCATCTCGGAAACAAGTTTCTCGCGGTCGATGGTTTCCTCAAAATCGACAGGCCGATTCCCGCTTGCCAGCAGAGAAATGTACTGTTTCACATCGCCGATATTCGCCCATCTGCGCGGTTGAAGATACGAATGCGCGGCCGGCCCGAGCCCGATGTACGGAGAATGGTCCCAGTATGACTCGTTGTGCCTGCAGTGGTGGCCTGGTCTTGCGAAATTGGAAATTTCATAACGTTCGAACCCCGCATTTCTTGATGTGCTGACAAGCGTCCGCGTCATGTCGTACACGGCATCTTCGTCCGGAAGGGGCAGGTCTTTTGCCCGGCCAAACGGGGAGTTCTTGCACAGTGTCAATTCGTAGGCGGACAGATGGCGAACGCCGGGCGCTGAAAGCGCGGCGTTGAGCGAATGACTGAATGACTCCGGCGTCTGGTTCGGAAGCCCATACATAAGGTCGAGGCCGATCGATTTGAAACCTGAAAGGAAGGGTGAAGCGAGTAGTGCGAGCGCCTGCGCCGAGGAATGCGACCGGCCCAAGAACTCCAGCTCGTTGTCACACAGAGATTGCACGCCGAAGGTCAGCCTCGTCGCGCCGAAGGAGCGCCACAGCGCAGATTTCTCTTCAGTAAACGAGTCCGGGTTGCACTCGATAGTCAATTCGTAATCATCCGCTATGGTGAGACCTCCGATCAGACGCGCATTGATGCGTTCCCACTGTTGCAAAGAAAGGACCGACGGCGTACCGCCGCCGAAGAAGATGGTTTTGACACAGCTGTCTTCAAGCGCCAGGCCTTTCTTCACAAGAAGCCATTCCTTTTCAAGCGCGGTGATGAATGCGTCGGCGAGGGATGTATCGTACGGAACGGAATAGAAGTCGCAATAGAGGCATTTCTTCTTTGCGCAGAACGGGACGTGGATGTAGAGGGAGATGTTCATTGCCAAAACAGCGGTTAAGGATTGGGAAGTCTAATTGAAAAATAGATGAAAAACGTGAGAAGATGACGGCCGCTAATACGATTCTGGTTTGCTGAGCCGGTGTGGCAAATTCTGGATACGAATATGATTCTGGATTGCTGAGCGTGTGCAGCGAGGCACCTTCAGGGGCGAGACCGAAACGCCTGCTGCGCGCACACTAGAAACACCCGGTTAACAAAATCCAAGACCAAATACAGGGCCTCTGGTCTTCCAGCCGCAGCTGTGCCACTGAGGGAAAAACCTACAATACCTTTGCGTTTTTGTTTCTTGCGTTAGGCACGACCGCAAGGTGTGCAGAAGCACAGTGCCGGTCGGCCCCGCCGAAGGCATAGGGGCGATCCGGCACCGAGGCTGAAAAGCCGAGCCAGGAGGGAGGGCCGACCCGAGCGAAGCGAGGGAACGCCCAAAACCACTGTCAACTTTCAAGAAAAGCCGGATTCCCTCTGCCGAATTTCTTTATGAGAAAAGAGGAAAAGAAGCAGCAATCAGCCGCACTTCGAATACCCGCATGTCTTGCACACTGCGCAGCCTTCTTCGTGCACCAGAATGGTGCCGCACTGCGGGCACTGCGGGCAAAAACCCATGTCCAGGCCGGTGTACTGGATTTTGGTGACGGTGCCGGTGTCATGTGTGCCCTCAAAATCCGCTATGCCCTGTTCCAGAACATGGCCGATTGCGTCTGCGCACGACAGGATCATTTCGCCGTCCATCCACGTGGGAATGGGACAGCGTATGCCGCGCAACTGCTCCGCAATTGATTTCGGATCCACGCCCGCCCGAAGCGACAGCGATATGAGGCGGGAAACGGCTTCGGAGTTGGATGCGGGACAGCCGCCTGATTTTCCCATCTGCGTGAATATCTCGCACAGGCCAACGCTGTCCGCGTTGACATTGACATACAGGTTACCGCAGCCCGTTTTTGTCTTGTAGGTGCGGCCGTGCGTGACGGCCGGCCGGGGCCTTGGATGAATGGAACCGGGCGCTGCGACGTTGATGTCGACCTGGGTGGCGCCTTTCTTTGCGGAGGTCCCCGACGTGATCACCTGGTTCTTCCTCGTGCCGTCGCGGTATACGGTGACGCCCTTGCATCCGAGTTCGTAGGCGTACAAAAAGACCTCCTCGACGTCCTTTGCCGTTGCCTCGTTCTTGAAGTTGACGGTCTTCGACACCGCGTTGTCGGTGTATTTCTGGAACGCAGCCTGGATGCTGATGTGCCACCGCGGCTCGATATCGTGCGCGGTAACAAAAACATCGCGTATGCGTTTTGGAATTCCGTAAATCTTGTGCAGACTGCCCGAGAAGGCCACCATTTTCATCAGCTCGTCGGAATAGAAGCCTTCTTCCTGTGCAACGCGCTTGAATTCGGGATGCACTTCAAGCAGGTGCTGGCCGTCGAGCACATTTTTCTCGTAGACAATTGCAAACAGGGGTTCGATGCCGCTCGACGCGCCGGCGATCATGCTGATGGTGCCTGTGGGTGCGATCGTGGTTACCGTGGCGTTGCGCACTTTGAGGCCGCCTTCCCTGTCGTACACGGAACCCTTGAAGTTTGGGAACACGCCGCGTTCCTGCGCGAGAAACGCGCTCACGCGCTTCGCTTCCTCGTGGATGAATTTCATCACCTGCTCCGCGACGTTTGCCGCCGCGGGAGAATTGTACTGGATGCCGAGGTCGATGAGCAGGTCGGCAAACCCCATCACGCCCAGCCCGATCTTCCGGTTGCCTTTTGTCATCTTTTCAATCTGCGGCAGGGGGTAGGAATTCACTTCGATCACGTTGTCGAGGAACCGCACCGCGGTGCGGATCGTGTTTCCCAACTTGAGGTAGTTGATTTCCTTCTTGCCGTCGGTTTCCGCAATCATGTGCGCGAGATTGACGGACCCGAGATTGCACGATTCGTAGGGGAGCAGCGGCTGCTCGCCGCACGGGTTGGTGCTTTCGATCTCGCCCAGGTGCGGCGTCGGGTTGTCGGCATTGATCTTGTCAAGAAATACGATCCCCGGTTCGCCGTTTTTCCAGGAGAGCTCCACAATGCGCTTGAACACCGTGGATGCCTTTAGTTTGCCCACCGGCTCGCCCGAGCGCGGGTTCTTGAGGTCGTATTCGGTGTCGCGTTTGAGCGCTTCCATGAAATCCTTGGTGATTCCTACCGAGATGTTGAAGTTGGAAAGCACGCCGTCGTGCTCCTTTATCTCGATAAAATCCATGATCTCCGGATGGGTGCAGTTGAGGATACCCATGTTCGCCCCGCGACGCGTTCCGCCCTGCTTTACCGTTTCGGTGGCGATGTCGAACACCCGCATGAACGAAAGCGGTCCGCTCGACACTCCCTTGGTGGATTTCACCATGTCGTTTTTGGGTCGGATGTGCGAGAAGGAGAACCCCGTGCCGCCGCCGCTCTTGTGGATGAGGGCGGTATTCTTGACGGATTCGAAAATTTCCTCCATGGAGTCGCCCACGGGCAGCACGAAGCAAGCGGAGAGCTGCTGCAATTCGCGGCCGGCGTTCATGAGGGTGGGCGAGTTGGGAAGGAAATCGAGGTCGGTCATGACGTTGTAAAACTTCTCGGTCCAGATGTCCATGGATGCATCCGAAGCGAATTTCCTCTCCGCGCTTGCGATGTTTTCCGCGATGCGGAAAAACATTTCCTCCGGCTGTTCGATGACAAGGCCGTTGTCGTCCTTTCTCAAGTACCGTTTTTCGAGCACCACCCGTGCGTTGTCGGACAGCTTGACTCTTTTCTTCATGAGCCGGTCTCTCAGTGACTCGCTTTTGTCTTCAGGTTCAGGCGCGCTGGGACGAACCACCGCCGACTTCACGGTCTTGTTTGCAGTTCCGAATGATGCTTCTGTCGACATTTTTACTTACTCCTTCTGAAGGGAAATCCAGGGTGCACAATATAACGACGTGCTCTGCCGCGCCTGGTTCCCTATACTACGATTTTACGAGGGGCGTGTTTCTAAAAATATTAATAGAGCCGGTGTGGGTCAAGGCCAAAACAGCCAGACAACACAATATATGGTATAGACTTTGCTAAGCCCAAGCACATGTTGTGTTGTTTTACTCCGCCTTTCCGTGAAAGGCACACCCAAGGGAAGTTATTAATCCGGTCATTATAGTGGTGACAATTTTACTCTTCAAAAACGCTTGCCGAGTACCGCTCCGCCTCGATACGCCCAAAGGGCCACGGGGCGAGCGGTGCATCGAGGCAAGCGCCAAGGGAAAATAAGGCAACCAAAAACCAAGGCTAACCTATTTAATGACCGGATTAATAATTCGCTGCGTACCCAATAGTGTATTTTAATTCATCATCAATCAACAAAAGGAGCGCCCTGCATGGCCGAGAAACTGGAAAAGAATCATCTGGCTGAACTTGCGGAACGTGTCGATAACCTGCGGAGGTATCTTTGACGTCGATGAGAAGAGGAAATCGCTTGCCGAAAGCGAACTCGACACCGCAAAGGAAGGGTTCTGGAACGATAACGAAAAAGCCCAGGTAACGCTTAAGAAAATAAAAGCCCTCAAAGACGTCATCACGCTGTGGGACAAAACGAAAAAAGACAGCGATGACATCCAAGAACTATTCACTCTTTCCAAAGACGACAACGACCCTGCCGTCGCGGCCGAACTCGCAGAGCATGCCGGCGCTCTCGAAAAGGAAGTGGCGCATCTCGAGTTTGTGCGCAAGCTTTCCGGCGAAGACGACAACAAGCCGGCCATTCTCACGGTGCACAGCGGCGCCGGGGGCACCGAGAGCTGCGATTGGTGCGACATGCTGTTCCGCATGTACTGCCGATGGATGGAAAGAAAAGGTTTTTCGTATTCCGTGCTCGACAGCCAGCCCGGCGAAGGCGCGGGCCTCAAGAGCGTGACCGCGGAGGTGCAGGGCGAGTACGTATTCGGCCATCTCAAGGCCGAGTGCGGGGTGCACCGGCTTGTGCGCATTTCACCCTTTGATGCAAACGCGCGTCGCCACACCTCCTTCGCCTCGGTATACTCGTACCCGATGATCGAAAATGCCGACGAATTTGAGCTTGACGAAAAAGATATCCGCATCGACACCTACCGCGCCAGCGGTGCGGGCGGCCAGCACGTCAACAAAACCGACTCGGCGGTGCGTATGACGCATATCCCCACCAATATCGTGGTGGCGTGCCAGAACGAGCGCTCCCAGCTCAAGAACCGCGACGTTGCCATGAAGGTCCTCAAATCGCGGGTGAAACAATTCTACAAGGAACAGGATGAGAAGAAGCGCACCGACAAGCTTGCGGTAAAGAAGAAAATCGAATGGGGGAGCCAAATACGGTCGTATGTCCTTCATCCGTACAATCTGGTGAAGGACCACAGGACCGAGGTCGAGACGTCGAATGCGCTGGGTGTACTTGACGGGGATATCGACATGTTTATTGAAGCCTATTTGTTGAATTTCCAATAGGTCAATGTATGATTAACATGGGCGTTCCCCCGGTCCGTAGGGGCAGGTTTCAAACCTGCCCCTACGGACCGGGCTTGGCCTGTCGGCCTCGGTGCCGGATCGCCCTATGCCGCTGTGTCTCGATATACCGCTCCCCGAGTGTCCCGCAGGGATTTATCGAGGGGAGCGGCACTCGACAATCAGCGGCGGGCCGGGTCGACCTGCACTGCGCTTCAGCACCACTACCGCACCCTTACAAAATTATTATGAGAAGCTCCCGACGCAGTTGGAGCGAAGGCCGGGTGTGAACGAGGCTCGCCAAATTCCGTAAAGTGAAAACAAGGGAGGAGGGCAATATGCCCGCATCACGCAGAGAAATCGTGAATTACCTCAACAATCTCCTCGAAATCGACAAAATCAAGGACTCCTCCTGCAACGGCCTTCAGGTGCAGGGCGAAAAAACAATTAGGCGGGTGGGCCTGGCGGTTGACGCGTGCATGGCGGTTTACAGGAAGGCGGCTGCACAGAGATGCCAGATGGTGATCGTGCATCATGGCTTGATTTGGAACGGACTCACGAGCATAACCGGCGCGCCCTACCAACAGGTGAGGTACCTGATCAGCCGCGGTCTCAACCTGTACGCCGCGCATCTCCCCCTCGACATACATCCCGAAGTGGGGAACAACATCATTCTTGCAAAGGCCTTGGAGCTATCTTCCATCAAAGCATTCGGCAACTACCGGGGCTTGCTCATCGGTTGCCAAGGCGTTTTGCCTTCGGCAACCTCGCCCGATGACCTGGGCCGCGCGTGCGGAAGAATTCTGGGTGGCGGATTCTCAACCCTTCCGTTCGGGAAGAAAAAATGCAGGACGCTCGCGATTGTATCCGGCGGCGGGTCGGATGCCATTCCCGAGGCGATTGACAAAGCGATAGACTGCTTCATCACGGGAGAGCCTTCTCACTGGAACCACCATGCCGCTCTTGAAGCCGGCCTCAATGTGATCTATCTCGGCCATTACCACTCGGAGACGCCCGGCGTCAGAGCGGTTGGGAAAAAGTTGGAAAAGGAGTTTGACGTGGAGACCGTTTTTGTCAACGAGCCGACATTGGTTTGAAAGCGCTCTGTTGACACGCCGCCAAAGCCCCGTCGACGCACCAAGCAAAAGTCAAGAATCATTCAGGATCCTCGTAATCCTGGCATTTGTTTGATATTAAGTGTATTTTTTCTCCATGGTAATTCGCATCGAAACGTCCTCGTTTGAGGCGACGTCCTGCATGCCGCCGTTTCCAATGCCGATCCCAGTAATTTCGGGAGATACTATCCGGAGAGATCTATGATCCGACGCCGTTTTTTCGTTCTTTCGTGCGCCGTTGCCTTGCTGTGGTGTGCAAGCGCCCGTGCAGCGGTCGACGATCCCCAAGTGGTTTTCAAAAAAGCCACCGAGTACTACAAGCAGTCGCGATTCGATTCGTGCTCGGCAATCATCAGGGCTTTTCTCAAGATCCGCGGTAACGACAATGCGGCCGAATATCTGGTGCCGCTGCTCATCGAATCGAGTATCCGCGAAAAGGACTATGCCCTGGGCGGACGGCTGTTCCAGATCTACCTCAAGAAATTTCCCACGTCCGCATTCATGCCGCGCTTGTGGTACCTCGACGGCATATTTCTTACCAAAAGCGAAAATTACAGTGCTGCGCTCGCGGCCTTTTCCAACGCGCTGTCGGGCGGCGTGAGCGCCGGGCTCGACACGCTCACGCTTGACAATGTGCAGAAGATCTGCGAGAATGTCCTTACCGCCGATGAAATCGAGGCGCTCCTGCCGCGCCCCGACCTGCACCCGCGTATCGTCGAGGCGCTCGCCTACTACGAGATTGTAAAACTGTACGACGGCGGCCAACTTGTACGCGCAAAGGAAAAGGCGGAGCAGTATCTGAAGACCTACGACCGCGCTCCGCACACCGCATCTGTAAAGGAATACGACGCCAAGGCCCAAGACCAGCAGCGCGGGATGGTGCAAATCGGAATGTTGGCGCCGCTGTCCGGAGACGAATCCGACATCGGCAGGCAGATTGTGCAGGGCGCCCAGATTGCCTTCGACCAGTATACAGCCGCGTCGGGCACGAAACTCAAGCTGGTGATGTGCGACACCCGCGGCAGCATGATCGAAACCGCAAAGAAGACAAAGGAACTCCTGTACGAGCACCGCGTGCCCATCGTCCTTGGCCCCGTGCTCAGCCAGAACGCCGTAGTGGCGGCCTCCATTCTTATGGAGAAAGACGCAGTAATGCTGTCGCCCACGGCGAACGACGACGGCATTGCCGGGCTGGGGTCCAATATTTTCCAGATGAACGTGACGCTCGGCACCCTGGGCGCCAAGATCGCCCGCTATGCCATGGACAACCTTAACATACGTGATTTTGCCATTATCGCGCCCGCAACCGATTACGCGGCCGCGCTGTCCAGCGGGTTCCGGCAGGAGGTCGAAAAGAGCGGCCGCGAGATGGTTTCGGAAGAAACCTACGAAGAGGGAACAAAGGATTTCAAGGTGCAGTTCGACAACCTGAAAACCAAGCTTATCATGCGAAAGCAGCAACGCACGCCCGTCGAGAAGAGCCTTGCCGGAGACGCGATGCCCTCGCCCAAGACCGACCCCAAACTCGCGGCTGCTGCGGATTCGGGCTACGAGATCGGCGGGATTTTTCTACCCGCCGAGTCGGAAGACGTGGTGATGCTGGCGCCGCAGGTCGCGTATCACCGCATGAAAACGCAGTTGCTCGGGTCCACCGGCTGGCACAATCCAAAGACGATTGTTGACGGAAAAGAATACGTGAACAACGCGCTGTTCTCGTCGAATCTCCCGGCGGGCCCGGGCGAAAGCAAGGAGTGGCTGGCGTTTAAGGCCCTGTACCGGGCACGGTTCGGCGCCGACCCGGATCGCGTGGCAGCGCTCGGTTTTGATGGGGCATCGCTTATCGCCGCGGCGCTCCGGCAGGCGGGGGCGTCGGCGTCCGCGCAGCAGATTTCCCAGGCGCTCGCATCAATCAAGAACTACAAAGGGGCGTCCGGTCCTATTTCGTTCGACCCGGCGCAGCGGATCAATACCGAGGCTTCTATCATCAAGATACGGGACAAGCAATTTATCCGGGTTCAGTGACAAGAAGAAAATAATTCCTCATTCCCGATTTTGGGCCGGCGGCGCCCGCCGTTCGCCGCAAGAAGCACTCATGAATCTCTTCTATTTCATCAAGGAAGCTTTCCGCGGCTTCTACCAGGCAAAGCTCATGACCTTTGTCTCGGTGGCGACCATCGGACTCACCCTCTTCTTTCTGGGTTGCATGGCGGTCGGGTACGTGAATATCCGGCAGGGGCTCAAGGCGGTGAGCGAGAGCGTCGCAGCGGTTGTGTATGTGAAGGACAACGTGGCCGCGGACGCCGCGAAGCTTGCCGGCCTCGTTGAGCACGTGAAGGCCTGCCCGCAGGTCGCATCGGTTCATGTGGTTGACAAGAAAGAGGCATGGGACCGGTTCAAGGCGCAGAACGACAGCGCAATGCTCCAGGCCGTTGACGAAAATCCGTTCCCGGTGTCGCTCGAGCTCACGCTGTGGAGCCAGTCGCAGTCGGTATCCGCCACCGAAGCGCTATCCCGGGAGCTTTCCCAGCTCGACGGCGTCGAGGAGGTCCAGATGTCGAGGCAGGAGGTACAGAAGCTCGAACGATACAGGACCCTGTTTCTCATCGGGACCATCATCTTCTGCCTGGTGCTGGTGGTCGCGCCCACCATCATGATCTCCAACACCATCAAACTCACGATTTACGCACGGCGGGAGCTTATCCGCAACATGCATTTTGTAGGCGCCACAACCGGATACATCAGGGCCCCGTTCATCCTCGAAGGCATGCTGCAGGGCATCATTGGCGGGTGTCTCGGCTCCATCGCGCTCCTTCTTGTGAAGGCATCGCTTTCGCATTTCGTCCTCGCGTGGGGGCCCTGGCCCTGGTACGTGGTGGTCACACTTTTTGCCGCGATAGGAGCGTTGTTCGGGTGTACAGGAAGCATGAGCGCGGTTCGCAGATTCCTCGTCTCCTGATAGCGGTTCTCGTTATCGGAATCTGCTCCCCCCTGTTTGCAAAAAACAACAAGAAAGCTGTTGCCCCAAGGCCGGCCCCGAGCGTCGATTACGAAAAAAAAATCGAAGAAAAGAACGTCGCGCTCGATTCCATCAAGACTGAGCTTGAAAAAGGCAGGGAGAGACTGCGCCAACTCCAGAACCAGGAAGGAACGGTGGTTGCCCAGCTTGAACAGGTTGAGAAGAACATTGCGATATCGGAAAATTACCTGCGCCGTATGGCCGCAAAGATCGACTCCGTGTCGCACTCGATTATCCACCTCGGCGGACAGCTTGATTCCGCAACCATGGAACTGGCGTGGCGACAGTCCGTCATGAAGAAACGGCTACGCGCCATGTACAAGGCGGGACCGGCGGACCTGCCGCGGCTCATGCTTTCCTCGCGCAGCGTGTCGGACATGCTCCACCGCGCGCGGTACTTCCGGGAACTCATCCGGTACGACCGGCAGCTTGTGGCGAACATTGACACAACGAGAAGGAAGATAGAAACAAGCAAGGCCGCGCTCGAACGCGAAGAAAAACGGCTCACGCTTCTCAAACGCGACAAGGAGACCGAGCATGAGGCCTTTGTGGCCGAGCAGTCGTCGCACGAAAAGCTGCTCGGCGAGGTCCGGTCGCAAAAAGAAGCCTATGTCAAGATGATACGGGAGCTCGAGGCCGCGCAAAAAGAGCTGCAGAACATCGTCGCCATACTCGAGAAGAACAGGCGCTCCAAGGTCCGCACTCCCTACGAGCGAAGCCTGAACGCCACGTTCGAAAAGAACAAAGGCAGGCTGCCATGGCCCGTGGACGGGAACGTTGTCACCGATTTCGGCAAGGTGGTGCATTCGGTGTACAAGACCGTTACCATGAACACGGGCGTCGACATCAGCGCGTCAAAAGGGGAAAAGGTGTATTGTGTCGCATCCGGAAAGGTTGCCTACGTGGGCTGGATGCGCGGCCTGGGCAAGATCGTGATTGTGGACCACGGCGGCTACTACACCACTTATGCGCGGCTCGAAGAGGCGCTCGCCACCAAAGACGAAAAAGTGGAAAGCGGCTCGGCGCTCGGCCTGGTCGGCGAGCCGAACCCGTTTGAGGAGCCAAGGCTCCATTTTGAGATCAGGAAGTCGACCGAGGCAATGGATCCCGTGGAGTGGCTGGAGAAGAAGAAAAAATAGCGGCGGGTCCGCGCTCCAAGATAATAGATGTCTGGATTGCTGAGCGGGTGCAGCGTGGGTGTACCCGATGCAAGGCCGAATCTTCTGCTGCGCGCACCCAAGAGGCGCCCGATTACCCGGATCGCAACAGACCATCAGCAAGTGGTTTATTTGTTGACAAATTGGTAGAAACATGCCTATTTTAGATGGTTGATGTTTGCATTGACCGCTGGATTGAGGGATGGAAGATTGCGGGCTGCTCACTGGGGTGTATCCCGCAAGGGGACTTCCAAGGGTCGCATCCAGTGGTAATCGCGGTCCTTGCAGCTTGCTGCGAGGTTCTTCAATTTTGAGAGGTCTCATCGGTTCGGTAAAGATTTCGCGCGGAAGGAATAAAAAATCCTTTCGGAAACAAACCATTGCGCCGCCATTCGACAAACCCTGACAGGTATTCCTCTTGGCCGAAAAAACTGTAAATTGGAAAAATTTGGTTGCCCAAGACCGGGTGAAAGAGATGCTGAGTTCCGCGTACCATTCCGGCAATCTTGGTCATGCGTATTTGTTCTGCGGAGATGCCGGTGTTGGCAAGTTTGCAGCCGCACTCGATCTTGCGCTTGCGATATTGTGCAAGAGCGAGGGGAGCGTTCCGTGTTACACGTGCGCGCAGTGCCGTAGAGCGCTCACCAACAACCATCCCGATCTCCACGTCATTTTTCCGATTCTTCTTGATGATAGTCATAAGTCGGGCAACGATTTGAACCAAAAGGGATGGGAATTCATTGCGTCCGTTATACCGAAGAGGATACATTCGCCTTATGTGCCGGTTTCCTATGAAGACGAGAATATTGACAAATCAGCTTTGCATAAGGTTCCGGCAATTCCAGTCGAATGGATTAAGGAGGTGAATGACGGTATTCTGCGCGGGGCGGTTGAGGGCGAGCGCACAGTCACTATCTTCTGTGATGTGGACACTATGAATGTTTATTCCGCAAACGCCATGCTCAAGACCCTGGAAGAGCCGCCGGCAAATACGTATATGTTTCTTACGACAAACAATCCAAGTGCAGTGCTGCCCACAATCGCTTCGCGTTGCCAGACCGTCCGTTTTGGACATGTTCCTGCACAGCAAATCAAACAGGAGCTCATGACCGCCTTTGGAACTGTCGTCAATGAAACGGGAATCACAAACGCGGTATTCTATTCAATGGGGTCTTTGGGTCGCGCTCTGGTTCAACTTGAAACCGAAAAATCGACAGACGGTGTCAAAACCCTTCAGGAAACCGCTCAGCAGGTGAAAGAATTGTGGAATGTGTGCTGTTCCGGGGACTGGCCCGCAACAACACCCTTACTGGACCGAATTTTCAAGGAAAGAAATCTTGCCGTTCATGAGCAGTTTCTTGGATTCATGCAATATATAATTAGAAACACCTATTTACAGAAAACGGGGTGTTCTGAGAATTATTTTGATCCCGGCAGCATTCTCGCCGATTCGAAAGGCATACTTTCTGATCCGGTTGGAAGCGATCGGCTCATGCACGCGTGCAATGATGCGCTTTCAAGCGTCAAAAGAAATGGTAATATAGCTGTTATTTTCGTCAATTTCGTCATGAAGATCATGGAGTTGTGCAATGTCGAAGAACAGCAAATTGGTTGAGGTGGTGTTCAAGGGAGAACGCCGCGCCATCTACCGGAACAGAAACGAGATTGACATCAACGAGGGCGATGCGGTGGTGGTCGAAGCCGAGCGCGGCGAGGACCTGGGACGCGTCTCGCTCGTTGGCGCTCTTGTCAAGCTCAAGCGCGGCAAGGGCGACGCAAAGGGCATCGTACGCATGGCCATCGATAAAGACATGAACCAGCACAATGCGAACCTGGCGAAGGAAAACGACGCGTACAAAGTCTGTAGGGAGAAGATCAAGCACTACAATCTCGACATGAAGCTCGTGGACGTCGAGATGCAGTTCGATGGGAGCAAGATCACCTTTTATTTCACCGCGGCCCAGCGGGTCGACTTCCGGGAACTGGTGAAGGACCTCGCATCTGTCTATCGTACGCGCATCGAGCTGCGGCAGATCGGCGTTCGCGACGAGGCGAAACGGGTGAGTGGCTTCGGCATTTGCGGCCGCAAGCAGTGCTGCAGCGCGTTTCTCAACGAGTTCGAGCAGATCAACACCCAGATGGCCAAAGACCAGCAGATATCGCTCAATCCCTCCAAGATTTCGGGGAACTGCGGCAGGCTGCTCTGCTGCCTCCGCTACGAAAAAGAATTCTACCAGGCCGTGTTCAAGGAATACCCCCCCATCGAAAGCAAAGTGAAAATTACGGGAAAAGACGGAAAAGAGAAAGACGGCGTACTTACCTTTATCAACGTATTCAAGGACGTGGGCCAGGTGCGGTATGCGGACGGTACCGACGAATGGCTCGCCCCGGAGGAGCTGATGAGAGGCCGCGTGAGTAATGACAAATAAGAACAGCGGCGCTGCCGCCACCTACCTGGTCACGGGCGCGCTGCCCTATGCCAACGGCGATATTCACCTGGGGCACCTGCTCGAAGCGGTGCAGACCGACATTTTCGTGCGCTTCCAGAAACTGCGGGGCAACCGCGCGGTATACGTGTGCGCCGACGACACGCACGGCACCGCCATTCAGATTAACGCCATGAAGCGCGGCGTCACGCCGCAGCAGTTGATTTCCGAAATGTGGCAGCGCCACGCGTCGGACTATGCCGGCTTCAACATCGGGTTCGACATCTTCTACACCACCGATTCGCCGGAAAACCGTTTCTACGCGGAACTCATTTACAGGAGCCTGCGCGACAAAGGGCTTATTGAAAAAAAAGAAATATCGCAATACTTCTGCGAAACCGACGGCAGGTTTCTGCCCGACCGGTTCATCAAGGGCACATGCCCCAAATGTGGCGCGGAAGACCAGTATGGCGATGTATGCGAAACGTGCGGGTCCACGTACGATCCGACGGACCTGAAATCGCCTTCCTGCATCACCTGCGGAAAAACGCCGGTGCTTCGGGCCTCCACGCACTTGTACGTCCAGCTTGCTAAATGCGAACAGTTTCTCCGCGATTATACCTTGTCTTCCGACGCCCTCGCCGACGAAATAAAGAACTTTGTGCGCACGTGGATCGACGGCGGTCTCAAGGAATGGTGCATATCGCGCGACGGCCCGTATTTCGGGTTTGAAATCCCGGACATGAAGAACAAGTTTTTTTACGTGTGGCTCGACGCGCCTATCGGCTACCTTTCGTCAACAAAGAAGTGGTGCGACGAGCACAAGGAATCCGTCGGCGCGTTCTGGAGCCCCGGGTCCGGTTCGAGGCTGGTGCACTTCATCGGCAAGGACATCGTCTATTTCCACACCTTGTTCTGGCCCGTGATGCTCGACAGCGCCGGATTCAGGCTCCCGTCAAAGATCTTCGTCCATGGATTTCTGTCCGTTGCGGGCGAGAAGATGTCCAAGAGCCGCGGGACATTCATCCTTGCGCGGGATTTCCTCGACAACGTGAAGCACCCGCAGGCCGCGGAATTCCTCCGGTTCTATTTCGGCTCAAAGCTGTCGGGCACGGCGCTCGACCTCGATTTCAACATTGATGAATTTGTCAATCGTGCCAATACCACCCTGTCCAACAACATCGGAAATTTGCACCACAGGACATTCGTATTCTGCGACCGGTATTTCGGGTCGGGCATCCCCGACGCGCCGTGGGACCCCGAGATTGCCGCACGTGTCGCCGGCGAGGGAGCTGCCATTGCGGAGGAATTCGAACGCACCGATTACAAGTCGGTAATCGAGCGGATACAGGCGCTGGGCGCTCTCGGCAACAAATACTACCAGGATTCCAAGCCGTGGGAGCTTGTCAAGACCGATCATGCAGCTGCGGCAGCGGTCATGGTGACGTGCGCAAACCTTGTCCGGTCGATCGCGGTGTTTCTCAAGCCCATTGTTCCCGGCTTCTGCGCAAAGGTCGAGGCCCAGTTCGGGACGACGTTTGCATGGCAGGACCACAGATTTTCATTGCGGAAAGTGAAGCTCGGAGCGACGGAAAAACTCGTCGTTCCCATCGAGCGCGCAATGCTCGATGCGCTGTTCGGAGGTGCACAGGCCGCCGCGCCGGCCACGCAGCAAGAAACCGGGATCGACATCTCCGTGTTCAAGTCGCTCGATTTCCGCGTGGGCGTAGTGAAGCAGGCCCAGAAGATCGAAAAATCCCAGAAGCTGCTCAAGCTGATGGTAGACACAGGGGAATCGACCATGCAGATCGTAGCGGGCATTGCGCAGTCGTATCCGCCGGAGGCGCTTGTGGGGAAGCAGGTGGTGGTGGTGGCGAACCTGAAGGCCGCCACGGTGATGGGAGTCAGGTCGGAGGGGATGCTTCTTGCCGCGCTCGAAAACGGCGCATTATCCATAGTGCAGCCCGACAGGCCGGTTACCCCCGGCTCGAAAGTGTCGTGAGGTCGGTGATGCAACCATCCATGCGTGCGGCACAAGAGACGATTGTCGTGAGACCCGCCGAAAAGGAAGCGGTGCGCAGCCTGGCGGCCGATCTTGGGGTCTCCATGACGGTGGCAACCATTCTCAACGTGCGGGGATTTACGTCCGCAGACGAATGCGCGCGCTTCTTTTCCCCCGAGCAGTCGCAGTTCCACGATCCGTTCCTGTTTAAGGACATGGAAAAATCCTGCGACCGCATTTGCGCGGCAATCCGCGACCGTGAGAAAATGTTTATTTACGGGGATTACGATGTCGATGGCGTGACGTCCACCGCACTGCTCATCCGCCTGCTTCGCCAGTTCGGCGCGGACTGCGACTACTATCTTCCCAACAGATTGACGGAAGGTTACGGGCTGTCCGCCGAAGGCGTCCGCGCCATCGCGCAGCAGGGCGGTCGCGTCATTGTCTCGGTCGACTGCGGCATCACCGCGTGCGAGGAAGTTGCGCTCGCCCGGACGCTCGGCATCGACGTGATCATCACCGACCATCACGAGCCCAAGCGGAGCGTGCCGGCCGCATTCGCCGTGCTCGATCCCAAGCTTGACTCGTGCGGCTATCCCGACGATTCCCTTGCGGGCGTGGGCGTGGCGCTCAAACTGGCGCAGGGACTCGTGCGGCGCATCGGCGGGACCGACGATCTGTGGAGCAGGTACCTTGACCTTGCCGCGGTGGGGACCGCTGCGGACATTGTCCCGCTGACGGGCGAGAACAGGATCATTGCGCACATCGGCTTCGGCCAGCTGTCGTATACCAGAAACGAAGGGCTCAAGGCGCTGCTTGCCGTCCAGGACTGCGACGGCAAGAGCCTGTCGACCGGCGACGTGGTGTTCCGCATCGCGCCGAGCATCAACGCCGTGGGGCGCCTGGGCGATCCGCGGCGCGGCGTGGAATTGCTCCTAACCGACGATCCGGCGCTCGCCGGTCTTTACGCGCGGGAACTCAAGGAAGCCAATATCGAGCGCCGCGCGCTCGACGGCCACATTCAGGAGGAGGCCTTTGCCTGGGTGGAGGAGAACTGCGATCCCGACGCCGACTTTGCGATTGTGGCCGGGTCGCGTTCCTGGCATTGCGGGGTGGTGGGCATCGTGGCGTCCAAGGTGGTGGAACGGTATCACCGGCCCGCGATCCTGTTTGCAATAGGGGAAAACGGCACGGCGCGGGGTTCGGGCCGGAGCATTGCCGGGTTCCATCTGCACGATGCACTCACCGAGTGCGGAGAACTGCTCGAAGCCTTCGGCGGCCACGCTGCGGCCGCGGGCATGACCATCAAAGAGGAAAATCTTGCGGCCTTCAGGTCGAAGTTCAACCAAATCGCGCACGACAAGCTCACGCCGTTCGATCTGGTGCCGAAGGTCACGGCCGACGCAGAGGTCCGCCTGGCCGACCTCACGCCGGAATTCTTTTCCATCCTCAAGAAAATGGAACCGTTCGGGCCCGGCAACATGCGGCCCGTTCTGGTGTGCCGGAATGTTTCCAACCGGTTCGATCCGCGGATCGTGGGCGGCAAGCACCTCAAGATGATGGTGCGGGAGGGCGGCGCGTCGCTCGACGCGATTGCGTTCAACTTCGGCGACCGTATTGCCGACGTGGTCCGCGCGCCCGCGTACACCATCGCCTTCTGTCTTGACGAAAACGAATGGAACGGAAAGAAAAGCCTTCAGCTGAAGGTGAGGGGAGTGGAAGTATGACCATGTGGAACGGGCGCTTCTCCAAACAGTCGGCACAGCTGATGGAAGCGTTCAACAACTCGCTTCCCGTGGACCGGCACCTGATCCGGGAGGACGTGGAAGGCAGCATCGCCTGGGCCGGGGCTCTGCACAAGGCCGGCATCTTGTCAAAGAAGGAATACCGTTCAATCGAACGGGGGTTGCGCGCCATCATCGAGGACTACGGGCGCGGAAAGGTCCGCTTTTACGAATCGGACGAAGACGTCCACATGGCCATCGAACGCCTGCTCGCCGAGAGGATCGGTGCATCCGGCGAAAAACTCCACACCGGACGCTCGCGAAACGACCAGGTTGTCACCGACGTGCGTATGTACGTGATGCGTCGCATACAAGGTCTGCTCACACGCCTCACCCTGCTGCAGAAAGCGCTGTACCTACGCGCCGAAAGAGACCTGGCCGTGATTGCCCCCGCGTTTACACACCTTCAGCAGGCGCAGCCCATCGTGTTGTCGCAGTATTGGCTCTCCCTCGTGTTCGCGCTGGAGCGGGAAAAGGTCAGGTTTGCAAATGCGGCATCCGGCGCGGATCTCATGCCGCTCGGCAGCGGTGCGGTTGCCGGAAGCGGTTTTCCCGTCGACAGGGATTTTCTTGCGGCAAAGCTCGGGTTCTCAAAGGTGTCGGAAAACAGCATTGACGGCGTGGCGTCGCGCGATTTTATCCTCGAAACGCTGTCGTGCTGCGTTTCGGCCGCGGTCCTGCTGTCGCGCTACGCCGAAGACCTCATTATCTGGTCGTCGAAGGAATTCGGGTTCGTGGAGCTCGACGAGGCGTGGTCGACCGGTTCCAGTATGATGCCGCAGAAGAAGAACCCGGATTCGCTTGAACTCATCCGCGGCAAGACCGGGCGGTTCATCGGCAATTACACCCGCTTTGCGACAACCCTCAAGGGAGTCGGTCTGGCGTATTACAAAGATTTGCAGGAAGACAAGGAGCCGCTGTTCGACAGCCTGCGCCAGTTGAGCATGGTATGCGAGGTGTTTACGGCGGTCTTTGCAACGCTTACCGTGAATGCGGATGCAATGGCACAGGATCTTGATCCCTTGCTTTTCGCCACCGACGTCGCCGATTATCTTGTGTCAAAGGGCATGCCGTTCCGCAGCGCGCACAAGGTGGTGGGAAAAATCGTGGCGCACTGCATTGCGAAAAAAGTCCGGCTGCACGACGTACCCGTTGCGCAATTCCGGGAATTCTCCCGTTTGTTCGGCCCCGATGTCAAGAAGGTCTTTTCATGGGAGCACGCGATTGCTCACCGGAATAGCGCCGGGGGAACGGGCCTGGGGAGCGTTCGGAGGCAGCTTGCGCAGGCGAAGAAATTGGTGGGGAAATAAGACCGCAATAAAGATTTCACCACGGAGACACGGAGGATTATGGGAGATTGCCGCGTCGCTACGCTCCTCGCAATGACGTTAAGGTAATAAATGCGGGTCTAATCTTGGATTTTCAATTCTTTTATCTTTTCTCCGTGCTCTCCGTGCCTCCGTGGTGAGTTTTGTTTTCTTACCGTCTGTGTGTCTCGCTCACCCCAGATACGGCCTCAAATACTTCCCCGTCGCGGAATTTGGGTTCCTCGCAATCTGTTCCGGTGTTCCCGTCGCCACCACGCGCCCGCCTTTGTCCCCGCCTTCCGGCCCCAGGTCCACGATCCAGTCGGCGCATTTGACAACGTCGAGGTTGTGTTCGATCACGATCACGGTGTTTCCTTTGTCAACAAGCTCGGCAATCACGTCCATGAGCATCTGGATGTCCGCGAAATGGAGCCCCGTGGTGGGTTCGTCGAGGATGTACATGGTCCGGCCGGTGCCGCGTTTTGCAAGTTCCGCCGCAAGCTTGATGCGCTGCGCCTCCCCGCCGGACAGGGTGGTAGCCTGCTGGCCCAGGTGGATATAGCCGAGCCCCACGCGTGACAGCACCGCGAGTTTCGCTTTGATGGAGGGGATCCTGTCGAAGAACAGAAGCGCCTCGTCGACCGTCATGTCAAGTACATCGGCAATGGTCTTGCCCTTAAACGTGATCTCGAGCGTTTCGCGGTTGTAGCGCTTGCCGCGGCAGGTCTCACACTCAACGTAGACGTCGGGCAAAAAGTGCATTTCGATGCGCAGCAGGCCGTCGCCCTGGCACGTTTCGCACCGGCCGCCCTTCACGTTGAAACTGAAGCGTCCCGGACTGTAACCCCGTATTTTACTTTCGGGAAGCATGGTGAAAAGCGTCCGGATGTGGTCGAACGTCTTGGTGTACGTTGCCGGGTTGGAGCGGGGTGTGCGGCCGATGGGCGACTGGTCGATGTCGATAACCTTGTCGAGCATGGCCAGGCCCTTTACCTGCTTAAAGGCCAACGGCTGCAGTTTTGCATTGTTGAGCTTGCGCGCAAGCGCAGGGTATACCGTCTGGTTGACAAGCGTGCTCTTGCCGGAACCGGACACGCCGGTGACACATACCAGCATGCCGAGCGGGAACGACACGTCGACGGCCTTCAGGTTGTTGCCGCTTGCGCCGATCACATCCAGGGAACTTCCGTTGCCCTTCCTGCGGTTCGCAGGAAGCGGGATGCTTTTCCTTCCTGACAAGTACTGGCCCGTCAGGGACGCGGCATTTGCCATGATCTCACGAGGCGTGCCAAAGGCCACAAGTTCGCCGCCATGGACTCCGGCGCCCGGTCCGATGTCGATCACGCAGTCGGCCGCGAGCATGGTTTCCTTGTCGTGTTCGATCACGACCACGGTATTGCCCAGGTCGCGCAGGGACAAAAGCGTGTCGAGGAGTTTGCCGTTGTCGCGCGGGTGAAGCCCGATGCTCGGCTCGTCGAGGATGTAAATGACGCCCGTGAGCCGCGAACCGATCTGCGTGGCGAGCCGTATGCGCTGCGCCTCGCCGCCCGACAGGGTGGCGGACGCGCGTTCGAGCGACAGGTACGAAAGCCCTACGTTTACCAGGAACGAAAGCCGCGAACCGATTTCCTTGAGGATCTGCTTCGCGATCTGTTCCTTGCGCTTCTCCAGCGACAGGGTGGTAAAGAACTGTTTCAGCGCGTCTATCGACAGGTGCGAAAGATCGGCGATGTTGCGGCGGTCAATAAGGATGGCCAGGCTCTGCGGCTTGAGCCGCTTGCCCTTGCAGGCGAGACAGGCCCGCTGGGTCATGTATCCCTCGATCCAGCGCCGTATTTCCTCGGAGGCCGAATCGCGGTAGCGCCGCAGCAAATTTGGAATCACGCCTTCAAAGTGTCTCTTGAACTGACCATAGCCCTCGCCGGACCGGCCCTGCCATTTCATGAGAAATCGTTCGTTGCCCGCGCCGTTGAGCAGGAGGTGCTTCTGCTTGTCGGAAAGCGATTTGTAAGGCTTGTCAACCGGAATGGAGAAATGCTTGCATACCGACAGCATCGTCTGCTGGTTCCAGCTTCCCATGGTGGCGGCCCCATTCCAGGGCACGATGGCGCCGTCGAGCAGCGAAAGCGACGGGTCGGGCACAACCAGATCCGGGTCTATTTCGAGCAGGTAGCCCAGGCCGGTGCAGGTCTCGCACGCCCCGAACGGGTTATTGAAGGAAAACATGCGCGGCGACAACTCGTCGTAGGAAATGCCGCAGTCGGGGCAGGCGAGCAGCTCCGAGAAGACGATGGGCTCCTTGTCGATAAGGTCCACGATTACCGTGCTGTTCGTGCTCAGTTTGAGCGCGGTCTCCAGAGAATCAACGAGCCTGCCTTTGATGGCGGGCCCGTTTACCAGCCGGTCCACCACGACCTCGATGGTATGTTTCTTGTTCTTGTCAAGTGGAATCTTTTCATCGAGGGTGAAGATGATGCCGTCGACCCGCACGCGAACAAACCCGTCTTTCTGGAGCTTTTCCAACAGGTCTTTGTACTCGCCCTTGCGGCCCGATATCACGGGCGACAGGATCTGGAATTTCGCATTCGGCGGGAGCCCGAGTACCTTGTCGGTGATCTCCTGCACGGTCTGCCGGGAAATGGCCCTGCCGCACTTGTAGCAGGTAGGATCGCCGATTCTCGCAAAAAGCAAGCGAAGGTAATCGTGAATTTCGGTGATAGTTCCCACGGTGGAGCGCGGATTGTGGCCCGTGGTCTTCTGCTCTATGGAAATCGCGGGCGACAGGCCTTCTATGGAATCCACGTCGGGCTTTTCCATGAGCCCGAGAAACTGCCGCGCGTACGCGGACAGGGATTCAACGTACCTTCGCTGTCCTTCGGAATAGAGCGTGTCGAACGCCAACGACGATTTTCCCGAGCCCGACAGGCCGGTGATCACGGTGAGGCTGTTGCGCGGTATGGTGACGTCGATATTCTTGAGGTTGTGCTCGCGCGCGCCTTTTATGATGATGTCTTTTGGTTGCATGGGATTGATGATTCTTGGTTGAGGCGCCTTCCGGGCCCGGATAGTTGATGCCGGAAAGTCTGGTTAAAATTACAACGTGGGGTTTTGGGATTGTTGGAGAATTTGGGCGGCTTATTGATTGAGGTTGTAGGAAAAGAGTTGGGCGCCCGGCTGCTGAAACAAGTCAGGACACAGGGCGTTTCCCTCGCTACGTTCGGGTCGGCCCTCCCTCTGGGCTCAGCCAGATGGCCTCGGTGCCGCCTGTCCTGCCTAACGCGGGGCAGAAGATCGGTTCCGCTCTTGTCAACGCATGCTGTCGCCTAGACTTATCCAACATTCCCATCCTTCTTCCCGCCATCAGCGCACTGTGTGGCCTGGGTTTTAGCCCAGGTTCATTAAAAATGCATTTGTGGATTGATGTGCGCCCCGTGTCGATAAGAGGGTAGTCTTAGACTGTGGGCGCGGCGGTCGGGAGAGAATCAGGCGATGCAGGTGCAATGTCACGATGATACTCCTCGTACATCTGCTGTACCGTCTCGGCCAGTTTCACCCGGTTGAACGGTTTGAACAGACAGGGGCATTTTATCGTCTTGTAAATCTTGACAAGCGTGTGTTTGGGATTGTAGCCGAAGCCGGTCATGAGGACCACCTGCGATGGTACGTTTGCGTCCTTGAACCTTCTGATGAATTCGTATCCGTCCATTTCAGGCATGGCGATATCTGTGAGGACAAGGAAGTACGCCGTTGTTTCGAGCCGCGCGAACGCCTCGGCGGACGAGGACGCCAGCGCGGTCTGCCAGCCAAGGCTCTCAAGGTAAATTTTCAGGAAATCGAGAACGTCCGCTTCGTCGTCGACGATGAGGATGCGCCGGTTAGGCGCTTTTGGTAAAGAGCTCATGGGTCCTGTCGATGAGTTCCTGTTTGCCGAACGGCTTGGTGATGTACGCGTCCGCTTTCATCACGTGCAACCCCACCATCTCGTCGAAGGCCTGGGTTTTGGCAGTGAGGATGGCAATGGGCATCGTGGCGAATTCCGGGTCGCTCCTGATCTGTTTGAACACGTCCCATCCGTTCATCTTCGGCATGGAAAGATCGAGCAACACTGCGTCCGGTTTGTAGGCCTTTACCCTGTCGTAGGCGGCGGGAGCGTCGAGCACGGTTTCAACTTCGAAATCCTCGGTTTCGAGGACCAGTTTCACCAGTTCCGCAATGTCCATTTCGTCTTCGATTACGATGATCTTCTTTTTCATAGAGACGTCGCCTTCATTTTCTGAGGTACTCGGAAAATGCCCAGTTCCAGTATTTGAGGCATACAAGAAATGCCGTGCCCGCGGATGCGAGCCGCACGAGCATGGGAATGCTCTGCGGGACAGTGAGGCCGATGTCGCTGGAAATTGTCTCACCGATCGCCGCGAGCGCGATGAAAACCGAGGTCACGTACAGGATGCGGTAAAACGGCGGAATCTTGAGCGCCTCGCCAAGCCTGCGCGACAGGTAGGCGAGGATGATCATCGTGAGGATCGCCGACGCGTCGAACAGGGCGAGGGTATGAAGAACGATCATGCGCTACTTCCTCGGTCTACCCATCTTAAAGTACAGATTGATTGCGCTGACGGCGGATGCGCCCGCGCTCAGGATAAGCAGCGACGACTGGACGATGCCGAGGGTCCGACCGCCGCCGATGTTGACAAACACGCTTGCCGCGCATGCCACCGACAGGAACATCGAAATTACGAACCCCGCCCGGGGGGTCGACTCACCGAATTTTTTGTGGTAGAACGCCGCAATAAGATACATCGTGGCGTTCAGGCACACCACGGCGAGAATGTACCCGGCCAGAAGAACGCGATCCGGATCCAGCAGGATGGAAACGTTCATCACTTCTTTCCGAAAACGTTGACAAAAGCGTCTTGCGGCGTGTGATGCGAGATGCCGCTCATGATTCCCTCGCGGCCGGAGAATTTCGACTCCACCTCGATGCCTTCGGGGCCAATTCTAAAGCAGCGAATGTCTTTCTGGTGGTCGCTGCCGCGCATCTTGAGAATAAGAAACGCCTTCTGGATGGTGCTGTCGATTTCCACGTATCTCAGGAGGAAATAGGAGTCGACGATAAACGGGATTTTGCTCGTCACCCTGCTCATCTGCCCCATAAGGCTGTCGTTTTCGCGGAGCAGGATGCTTGTAACGTTCTCCCGTTTGAGGGCGTTAATGAATTTGCGCTCAATATCGCGAAGGTGGAATTCGTCAAGCGACAGCGATTCAAAATGCGTCACGCTGTCGACCACCACGCGCTTGATCTTCATCTTTTCGATAATGGATATGAACGTGCCGTCAACGCTCTCCAGTTCCTTCATGGTGGTTTCGGGATCGGAGAACGCGATCTTGAGCTGGCCCTTTGCCTCCAGCTTCTTGAAATCCCAGCCGAATTGCATTGCGTCGTGATAGTACTGTTGGGGAAATTCCTCGAAGGTTATGATGAGCCCCGGCTCGTCGAACTGGGTGATGCCGTTGTAGATGAATTCCATGCCGATGGTGGTCTTGCCGGTGCCGGGCGCGCCTTCGATGAGGTTCGCCGAGCCGGGCAGGAGCCCGCCCTGGATCATGTCGTCGAGGCCCTTTATGCCGAATGATGCCCGTTTTTCCTTCATGAGTGTTCCTCGAATCAGGAGAAAAGGTGGACGATGACCGCTTTCTGGACATGGAGGCGGTTTTCCGCCTCGTCGAGGGCAATGGAGTTGACAGAATCGAGAACACCGCCCGTTATTTCTTCGCCGCGGTGCGCGGGCAGGCAGTGCGACACAAGCACGTTTTTTGGCGCTTTGGCAAGGAGCCTTTCGTTTACCTGGAAGGGCGCAAAGCGTTTCTTCCGCACCGCGGCCTCCTTTTCCTGGCCCATGCTTGCCCAAACATCTGTATAGATAACGGACGCACCGGGAACCGCGGCTGCGGCATTGTCCGATATATCGATTTTGGCGCCGGTGCTTCTTGCAACGCCCCTGCACAGGAAAACCACTGCGGGGTCCGGCTCGTAGCCTGTGGGTCCCGCCGCCACAAAATGCCAACCCAGCTTGGCTGCCAGCACCATGATCGAGTTGCACACGTTGTTGCCGTCGCCCACAAATACGACTTTGATACCGGCGCGTTTCCCAAGGCGCTCACGGAGCGTGAGGCCGAGGGCGAGTGCTTGACACGGATGGAACTTGTCCGACAAGGCGTTTATGACCGGGACACGGCTGTGCACGGCAAGCTCGACAACGGTTTCATGAAAAAAGGTACGCGCGATGATGAGATGGACCCACCGGTCGAGGTTTTTCGCCACGTCCTTGACGCTTTCGCGTTTGCCCATTTGAACCTGGTCCGACGCGAGATATATTGAGTGGCCGCCAAGCTCATAGATTGCCATTTCAAAGGTTATGCGGGTGCGGAGAGACGGCTTCTCAAAAATGAGCACCCCTGTCTTGCCGGTAAAGGCCTTGGGGTCGGATTTCAGGCGCCCGGCTTTCAGTTCCCCTGCCAAGGTGAGCAGGCGCTCTATTTCCAGGGGTGTGTAATCGAACAGGGTGAGAAGATTTCTCTTTGCCGCATGTTTCTGTGCGTCACCGTGATGTGGGGCGGCAAGTTTCCTGGCTTTGGCCGGACTCATCCTGCATTGTACCCTGGTTGAGGTATTTAAGCCTGTTAAATACGCACACTGGCTCTTTCGTGCACAGCCGCCGCACACGCCCAACAGCATCGCAAAAAACAATCTGTGCATTCTGCGTTGCGAAAGATTTACTAAAATAATTCCTTCACACTTACGTCCAGCAAGGATAATGAATATTTTCTTTTCCTATATAGGAATATTCTTGCTTCCAGCAACTTCAATCTCACATATTTAGCAGGTTGTTGAAATAGTCCTAACAGAAGCGCTCTTGTTGATTTTTTATGAACCTAACTTCAACTTTACATATGTCAGAGAGGTTTTACCTGCCTCGTTCCGAGGCATTTCCCCGGATTCCCAGGCCATTCTCATGCTGCCCCCACCGTTTGCGGCATCAACTTAACCATGCGTATCAAGTTGTACGCTGCGGCAACCACGTAGGCAACAGTCTGGTTGATTCGTATTCCTCTTACCCGAGTTTTCCGCAGGCCACCGACGCTCTTGATCCACCCAAATATCTCTTCAACCCGTTTTCGTTTCCTTTGACTTACGCTGTATCCCTTATGCCGAGTCGTTCTTCCATCCAACCCTTTAAGCGAAGTGTTGGCCTTCTCGGCAATGTGAGGCTTCACGTGCAGGCGTCGCAGGCTCTTGATAAATTCGGTTGCATGATACCCTTTGTCTGCACCCACCGTCTTCATCCGGCGTTTTCCGCGCCTGCGTTCATGCTTTATCAGCTCAAGCGCCATATCCCGTTCCGCTGTCCCCGTCGCTGGCGCAATGGCGATATCAACACACAACCCATTTCGGTTTTCCATCAGCACGTGACCGGAATACGCCAGCTGCGCTCCCGTTCTCTTGTTCTTCCGAGCCAACAGCGCCTCTGGATCGGTCGAACTCTGATGTGTCTCATTGCTTCGCTTCTCATGGTGGAAATCAACCGACGGATTACTCCGATCATCGTCAGTCTTGTTCGCCGATTCCGCGTCTTTTCGCTTGAAGCTCTTCATCGATGCCCAGGCTTCAATCAACGTGCCGTCAACCGTGAAATGCTCATCGGACAACAACTCTTCGGAACGAGCAAGACGCACGATTTCCTGCATCAGCCGGTGCGCAATCTCCTGTTCCATAAGTCGATCTCGGTTCTTCGAAAACACACTATGATCAAACGATGCCGCATCCAGATCCATGTCAAGAAACCATCGGAACAGAATGTTATAGTCCAGCATCTCGCAAAACAACCGGTCCGACCGTATCGAAAACAAAGCCATCAATATCTGTGCTTTCAAAAGCCATTCCGGCGGTATCGAAGGGCGTCCCATCCGGCTGTACATCGCCTCAAAGTCACGAGAAAGGCGGCGCAGCGCTATGTCCGTAAACTGTTTGACACGACGAAGCGGGTGCGTTGCCGGCACTCGGGAATCCGGAGAAACGAAGCTGAACATACCGCCTTGGGCTGGCTGGGAACCTCTCATCAATACTCCTTGGTTGGGGTTCCCCTATAATATAAGGATAAATGTTTACAAAAGGGAGACTTTTTCAACACCCTGTTAGACATAGGAGAGAAAAATAGTTTCGTGCATGGGTTCCCCTTGTTAAAGGGGGAAGGCGGGGTTTTTCGAGGGTGCACCGGTGCAAGCCAAGAGCACTGCTGCAGGGTTTTCACCTATTCATCAGGAGGCTTCAGGTGGATATTACAGAAGTCAGGATTACCCTTCGGAATGAGGAGAAACTCAAGGCGTTTGCGAGCATCACTTTTGACGATTGCTTTGTGGTACGGGGCCTCAAGGTGATCAACGGCTCTCAGGGATATTTCGTTTCCATGCCTTCCCGCAAGAGAAAGGACGGCAGCTATCAGGATGTTGCCCACCCCATCAACAACGAGATGAGAAAGAAAATCGAAGACAAGGTCTTGGATGCATTTGAGAATGAGCTGAACAAATCGGGAGCCGCTGCGCCTGTTACCAAGGCGCCTGGTCCTGCGGAAGAAGAAGATTTCGATCTGGAAGACGAAGCGGCAAAGGCAGAACACTGATCCGGCCTCGCGCATACTAGATTCAGGAAATTTCTCCTCCTCCAACCTTTTCTGCCCTTATAGTTTACTCCGGGGTATCCAGATATTATTTTAGGTCACTTGCTGGGGCGTCGACAAGCGGCAAGTCACGAGGTTTTGGTCCTCGCATTCGGAGGTTCGAATCCTTCCGCCCCAGCCATAAGCTGGGTACGGAAGGGTTCGAACCGAGAAGAGGTTCGAGAGAGCCCGGTTTCCCGCAAGGGAAACCGCAGTACAGTTTGAAAAGAATTCGATACTTCCGGGCGCGGGGCGCCAATCCTTCCGCCCCGGCCATAAGCTGGGTACGGAAGGGTTCGAACCGAGAAGAGGTTTCCATTCAGCATATGCGTGGGAAATCAGCCTGGACGGCTACAATGTCCGTTCCGCCGCGCAGGGTGCTTCCGGATGCCGCCGCCTGAAGCGCCAGGTTCTTTCTGAACGAAAAAAAAATCATAAGGAGGTTTCCGTTGGACATAGTCAAACTCAAGGCCCGACCCAGATCCGGTTCAGGCAAATCATATACGCGCAAGGCGCGCATTCAGGGATGGATTCCGGCCATTTACTACGGACACAACAGGCAGCCGAGAACAATTGAAATCGACGCGATCGAGTTCACGCAGCTCGTGCGTTCGAAAAAGACCCGAAACCTCTTCAATCTCGGCCTCACCGATGAAGAAGGCGGGGACGCCGTTGCAATTATCAAGGAAATCCAGCGCGATATCATCAACAGAAAAGAGTTTTTGCACATCGATTTTCAGCGTGTGGCCATGGACGAAAAGGTCACGGTGGGCGTGCCTGTGGAGCTCACCGGGCTTCCGCCCATCGGCGTCAAGGAAATGGGCGGCGTTCTTCAGCATCCTGCAAAAATCATCAGGGTCGAGTGCCTGCCGGCCAATATTCCGGAAAAAATCGCGGTTGACGTATCCATGCTCAAGATCGGGGACTCGGTTCACGTTCGCGATATCGTTGTGCCCAATGCGGTCATCAAAGATTCGCCGGATGAGGTAGTTGCCGTGGTCATCGTTCCTACTGCCGAAGAAGTCAAGGCAGCCGAACCCACGGCCGAAGGCGTGGAAGGTGCGGAAGGCGTTGTTCCCGCCGAAGGCGCAGAGGGTGCGGAAGGCGCAGCAGCTCCGGCGGGCGAAGGCACGGAGGGCGCCGCTGCCAAGCCGGGAACTCCGGCAAAAGCCGGTGCCGGCGCGAAACCGGGCGCACCCGCCAAGCCGGGCGCGGCCGCAAAACCCGGCGCTCCTGCGAGACCGGGCGCTGCACCTGCCGCCGGCGATGCAAAACCGGGCAAGGATGCAAAGGGCGGCAAGGGCGGCAAATAACGGAAGCAACCGGTCTTTGTGGCAACCTTATCGAGTTTTTTCGGGTTCTTCTGCAGGAAGAAACCGCTTGTCAAAGCCGATTATCTTGTTTTCGGCATCGGCAACCCCGGCGACAAGTACAACTATACGAGGCACAACGCCGGTTTCATGGTGGTCGATCGTCTGTCGGAGTCGTTGACGGACGCGCGCACGAGGCGCGAGCCGTCCTTCGAGGCAATCTGGGGAACGCTGTCCGGGAAGACAGTGGTGCTCGTAAAGCCGACAACATTCGTTAACCGTTGCGGGACCGCGTTCGCGGCAAGCGGTTCGCTGTTCTGCGTGCCCATGGAGTCGCGCCTTGTCGTTGTCGACGATTACCACCTTCCGCTCGGCGCCGTGCGGCTGAGGCGCGGGGGCTCGGATGGCGGGCACAACGGCCTCGCGTCGGTCATCGAGAGCTGCGGGGGAAATGTCGCCAGGCTCCGGCTGGGTATAGGGCCGCTTGCCCCCGGCTCAAAATCGGTGGAATTCGTCCTGGGGAAGTTTGACGAAAAAGAATTACCGGCTGTCGATGCGGCGGTTCGCACGGCCGCGGATGCCTCGGCTGCGTTTTGCGGCCTGGGGATCGAAAGAGCGATGAACCTGTTCAACAAGGGCTGATGCCTCGGCCGTTTGGTGCGCCGGTCGGCCGCTCCGCGACACAGCCGGGCGCAGAAAGCAATTGTCGAGTAATCATAGTTCCATTCATCCTGCCTCACCGGCGCGCACCAAGGGAATGCGCAGCATGAGTGAAGCCGTTAGACCAAAGGAGGCTCACGTTGAAACGACCCTACGAAACCGTCGTCATCTACGACGCCACGCTCCCCGATGACACGATTCAAAGCGAGAGCGGGAAGCTTGAAGAATTTCTCAGGAAGAACGCGGAGTTCGAGAGAACGGAGGTGCTCGGCAAGAAGTACCTTGCGTATCACATCAGGAAGAAGAAGACCGGGATCTACCACGTGTACGTTTACAAGGGTGAAGGAGACGTTGCGGGCAAGCTGGAGAAGTTTCTCAAGCTGAACGAATCGGTGCTTCGCCACCTGAGCGTCGTGCGGAATCCGAACGTTACGAAACCGGCAAAAGAAGCCCCGGCGGCGGCGCCGGTTGCGGCAGAAGGGGAGAAGGCATAATGTACAGAAGAAGCAGAGTGAGAAAAGTGTGCTGGTTCGACCAGAACTCATTGGAGCCCGACTATAGAGACCAGCGGATGATGGAGAGCTTCATCACCGAGCGCGGGAAAATTGTTCCGCGCAGGCTGTCGGGCGTGTGCGCCAAGCACCAGAAAGCGCTTGCGCTCGCCATCAAGCGGGCCCGGTACCTGGCGCTCGTGCCGTTTGTCGCGGAAAACCTGAAGTAGGAACGGAGCGGGATCCTGCGGCCCCGCGGCACGTAAACACGCTACTTAACATTCGGTAAGCAAGGGGTTGTATTCTATGGAAGTTGTTTTGAAAAAGGATCACGAGAAGCTCGGCAAGGCAATGGACGTCGTCAAGGTGGCCGACGGGTTTGCCCGAAATTTCCTTATTCCCCAGGGAATCGCGGTGATCGCAACGGAGGGAAACAGGAAAGCGGTGGTGGAGTCCAAGAAACTTTCCGAGAAACGAGAAGAGAAGAAACAAAAAGAAGCCCGGGTGCAGGCGAAACAGATCGAGAAGGTGCCGTGCACTATCAAGGTGAAGGTGGGGGAAGAGGACAAGCTGTTCGGGTCGGTGACCACGCAGGAGATCGCCGAGTTCCTTACCAAGGAAGGCTTTGCCATCGACAAAAAGGACATCGAGCTCGAAGAGCCCATCAAGCAATTGGGAGTCTATTCCGTTAAGATCACGCTGTACAAGGACGTGGTTGCAAGGCTCAAAGTCTGGGTTGTTAAGGAAGAGTCGAAGTAGCGCCTAAGCACAAAGAGGGAGACGCATGACATTGCGAGGTTGTTATGTTGCACTTGCCACGCCCTTTGCAAATGATGGCATGGTGTATGAGGCGGGACTCAGGAGCAACATCGAGTTTCTGATACAGAACGGGGTCGCGGGAATAGTTCCCTGCGGCACAACGGGCGAATCGGCCACGCTGTCGTGGGACGAGCACAACAATGTGGTGGATATCGCGCTCGATCAGGTAAAGGGCCGCGTCCAGGTTATTGCCGGGGCCGGCTCAAATAACACGAACGAATCGATTGAGGCCGCCGTGCATGCCAAGGAAAAAGGCGCGCAGGCGATCCTTTGTATCACGCCGTACTACAACAAACCCACGCAGGAAGGGTTGTACCAGCATTACAAGCTGATCGCTACCACCGTGGACATCCCGATCGTTTTATACAACGTGCCGGGCCGCACCGGCGTCAACATGCAGCCGAAAACGGTGGAACGACTGTGCGAATTCAAATCCATCGTCGCTCTCAAAGAAGCCAGCGGCAACCTGCAGCAGATTTCGGAAATCCACCGGCGATGCGGCGACCGTCTTACCATCTTGTCGGGTGACGATGCGCTGACGCTGCCCATACTCGCCTGCGGCGGCAAAGGCGTCATTTCCGTGGTCGCCAACATCTGGCCCCAGAAGATGGTCGCAATGCTGGATGCGTTTTTTGCGCAGGACATGACAACGGCGCTTGCGCTGCACGAGGAGCTGCTGCCGGTTTCCAACGCAATGTTTTTCGAGACGAGCCCCGGGCCGGTGAAGACCGCCATGAATTACCTGGGGCTTGCCGCGGGTCCCTTGCGCCTTCCCCTTGTCGATATGGAAAGCGACACCCGGGAAAAACTCATTTCGGTATTGAAGCAGAGCGGCATCAAACAATTGCCGTAGAACGGACGCGGCTTGACAACGGATATCATCCTCACCGGCGCGCTCGGGAAAATGGGCAGGGAAATCGCCTCGGTCGTGCTCGCCGATGCGGTATGCACGCTCGCCGGCTGCATCGAACACCCGACGCATCAATCAATCGGCACGGACTATGGTTCCCTCACGGGCCTGGGGGTTTCCGGGCTTTTTCTGAGCGGTTCGCCCGAGGGCCTGCCTGTTGACAAAAGCGTCATCGTCGATTTTACGTCACCGCAGGCGACGCTCGCCCTGCTCGACGCCGTGGAAGGCAGGGCCGTGGGCATCGTGATCGGAACCACAGGATTCTCCGATATGGAGATCGCGCGCATCCGGCGGGCTGCGCAGGCGATTCCCATCGTGTTAAGCCCCAACATGAGTTACGGCGTCAACCTCCTGTTCGCGCTCACCGAACTCGCGGCGCAGAAGCTCGGCGACTCGTACGACATCGAAATCGTGGAAGCGCATCACCGGTTCAAAAAGGACTCGCCCAGCGGCACTGCCCGCAAGCTCGGCGAAATCGCGGCCGCCGCCATCGGCACAACCTACGATGATGCGGTCAGGAACGGCCGCGCCGGCATGGTAGGCGAGCGGCCGAAGAAGGAAATCGGCATGCATGCGGTTCGCGGCGGCGACATCGTGGGCGATCATACGGTGCTTTTTGCCGGCATGGGCGAACGAATCGAACTTCGTCATGTGATGCATAGCCGGGCCACTCTTGCCCGCGGGGCCGTTGTTGCGGCAAAGTGGCTTGCGGCGCAGAAACCAGGCCTTTACAGTATGCGTGACGTTCTGGGGCTGTAACCCTCACAAGGGGTGTTATTCTTCCGCGGGAGGCCGGTCGCAGGTTTTTTCGGATCGGGCATTGCACTCATCAATTTTTTGTTGCCTGACACGAAATACTAGTGCTGTATTTTTTCCGGCGCAATCGGTTTTCAGATGAACGTCCGCACCACGAGTACCACTCCGCAAGGAGCCTGAATGGCCAATCCACTCTCCGTTGCAGTAAGCCTTCTTGTGCTTTTCTTCTCGTACGTAACCGCTTCAGGCGCGGCGTCTGATTCCGCTGCAACCAGGGACACCGCTCAACAACAGCAGCCCAAGCAAGCTGCACCTGTTGCAGCCAAAGACACTTCGCAGAAAACGCCCGCAGCCATCGGCGCACCAGCTTCAGCAAAGCCCGCAGCCTTGCCAAATAAGAAACCGGTTGAGGAAGATCTTGATGAGGAGATGCTCCTGCCGGAAAAGGGAGCGCCTCAGCCGGTACAGGCCGCCCCTGCGCCGGCCGCGGCAAAAACCGCGGCAATGCAGCAGGCAGCCGACACTTCGAAAGCGGCAGGCGCTGCGCCTGTTCGAGCGCCGGCGGGACCGGCCGCCGAAACCGGGAAACCTGCGCAGGTCCCCGGGGTCGGCGCTCTTGCCGACACGTCAAAAAAGGCTGCGGCGCAGAAAACCGTCGCGCCCGTGAGAATCGAAGAAGCCCGCCCCATCAATTTTGCCAGGAACCTTAAGGACTACCGCTCGCCGAAACTTGCCATGTTCCTGTCGCTGCTCGTTCCCGGCCTCGGACAGGCATATGTCAAGAGCTACGTCAAGGCCGGGCTTTTCATAGCGGCCGAGGCGGCGATCATCGGCGCAAGCGTGGTGTACTCGAACAAGGGAAGCAGCAAGTACAATCAGGCCACCGCGTTTGCCGACAGGAATTATTCCGTCTCAACCATGCAGAATTATTACACCCAACTTCTTGCTTTCATGGGAGGGGACACCACTGCCCAGGGCACGCTCAATGGCATCTATTACGATACCGTCCCTAACGCCAACTCGAGCCTTAGCCAGGGTTCCAAGACCAAATCGCATGGATATTACACGCTGATCGCGCAGCCCGAGTACATTCAGGGATGGAAAGATTGCCAGCCAACTTTCAGTCAGATACAGAATCTTTCCCTTAACCAGAAATATTCCACAAAGGGGGGGACAACCTACACTCTTGACAGCAATTTGTATCAAGTGGATATCAACGGCAATCCCGCAAATGCCGCATATGGCTATTCCGACAGCCTGATTGCGTACAAAGCCCTGATGTCCCAGTCCAACAGCGACTACAAGACGGCCACTAATATCCTGTTCATCATCCTTGTCAATCATATCGTGAGCGCCGTGGATGCATTGATTTCCGCCAGAATATACAACGACGAGCTGCTCGGCAAGCAGAGCTTCTGGAACCATATCGACCTGGAGCCCAGCGTTGCCGCAGCCGGGACAATGAGCGGCCCGGCACTATCCCTGAGGATAAAATTTTGAACGCATTTCGCGCCTCTGCGGCAACCGCCTTGTTCGTCGCATTCGCCCTGTTCGGCCCGGCCGACTGCCAGGTTGTCGTCCAGGAAGGCGTGAGCACCGACACGGTCGACCTCTTTGCCAAGTCCTCAAAACCGCAAAAATCCATGGTGCTTGCGATGTGCGCATCCATCGTGCTGCCCGGCCTCGGGCAGCAGTACCTGGGTGACAATACAAAGGCGCTTGCCTACTACTCCGCCGAAGCGCTGTTCATTGTCGGCGCGGTTTTCTGCAGCCATTATTCCCGGACGGTGTTCGACAACGCCAAGGCCTTCGCCTGGGACCATGCCGAGGCGCAGGGCGGCGCCGGCGCAAACGACCAGTACTGGCAGAACGTGGCGGACTACGACGAGTCGGACGGATACAATCAATCCCTTTCCCTGGGGTACAACAAGGAGGCTGAACTCATCTACCGAAGCCAGGCCCAGGACTACCTTACGTCTAATCTGCAATGGCACTGGGATGATACGTCCAACCGGACGATTTACGGCGGCATGCTGCAGCAGTCAATGGGCTGGCAGGTGGCGTCGTCGTTTTTTATCGGGGCAATGGTTCTCAACAGGCTGGTGTCGTTCATCGACGCCCGCTTTACGGCGAGGCACATGGAGGCGAAGTCGCTTTCGTCGCTGCAATTCGTTCCCCGCTACGATCCGGGCACCAGGGCCTCCGGTGTCGCGCTCCAGGCAGGATTCTAGGCTTCCTTTCCAAAAGAGAATGCCGCGTTTGGAAACGTGTGCGGACCGCAGTGCGCCGGCGACAGGCGTGCGCTCCACCGGGCAGGACGAGGGAGTCCGGCGGATGTTTCGTGAAGGGAACCAACGGTGAATCTGATACTGTTGTTTGAATCAGATTTCATCGACGGATCGCACGTCGTGCTCAAAGGCCGCAGGCTGAAGCACATGGCCGAGGTGCACCGGGTTGCCGCTGGTGACACGTTGCGAGTCGGTAAATTGAACGGTCTGCTGGGCACCGGGACGGTCACGGCCATTGACGTGCGGTCATGCACCATGGAAGTGAGGCTCGACCAAAATCCGCCGGACCCTCTGTCCCTCACGCTGCTGCTTGCCCTGCCACGGCCCAAAGTCCTTCGAAGAATAGCGGAATGCGCTACCGCCGTGGGCGTCAAGATGATTTACATTATGGAAACATGGCGCGTGGAAAAGAGCTTCTGGGAAAGCCCGTCTCTGGCTCCCGGCGTCCTTGCCGGCTCGTGCGTGCTCGGGCTTGAGCAGGCCGGGGATACGGTGATGCCCCACATCGTTTTCAAACGCCGATTCAAACCGTTTGTCGAAGACGAGGTCCCCGCCATACTGGAAGGGACCCGGGCGATTGTCGCTCATCCCGGGGCGGAAAAGCAGTGCCCGCATGGCATAAAAGGCCCCGTAACCCTTGCCGTCGGCCCGGAAGGCGGGTTCATACCGTATGAGATCGATTTGCTGAAGAAGCAGGGGTTTGAGGATGTTACTTTCGGGAAAAGGATATTGAGAACCGAGTGGTTTGTACCGGCAGTGGTGGGGAGAATGTTTTAGAAAAGCCGTTGTCGTTATCTCTCTTCGCGCAGTTTTTCATAATCCGCCAAATCCTGCGGTCTGCCCGACGCCTTCTTGTTTTTCAACAGGTGAGGCAGGCTGATGACGTTGATAAATGTGTCATCAACCGCGATACGTTTCCTTGCTTTAAAACACTCTTTGAAAGCAACCCCAGAAATTGTGGATACTATTTCAATCCTCATGGGCGGAATGCCCATACGTAAAATCTGGCCCGGCAGATAGAACAAATCCTGAGGGAGGGACTGGCGTGAGAAACCGAATTTTTCAAGAACAGTCTTCAATCTCTTCTTATTGACCGGATCATCAGAGACCCAGAAATCCATGTCGTTGGTGGCGCGCACGTAGCCGTAAAGAGAGACCGCGTATCCGCCGATAAGAAGATATCTCACTCTATGCTTGTTGAGCAACTTCAAGAAGTCTTTGAAGTCGCGAGGCAGCGTCATGGCCATACCATTGTCTGCGAAGTTGTTGAAGACCGTACAGACGTTCCCGGGAGGATCTGGATCGCCAGAATTGGATGTCGTCTTTTCCCGACTGTACCGTGGAGATGGTGAGGACTCTTTTGACTCTCGTATGCAATGATTCAACAGATTCCCGCGGAAGTGCTCCGCGGTTGTTGCGCAGGGCATATGCCGCGGGACAATGGCCTGCCGTTTTGGTGTGCGTGAGCCTTTTCATACTGTAAGAATATACTCATGGAGACAGTTTTCCACCAGACTAATTTCGCTTCTCCAACTCAACCGGTACTCTCTCGCCCACAACGAACTATTTTATTTTCAGGATGAAACCCACACCCAACCGCAACGACCCGTGCTACTGCGGCAGCGGGAAGAAATACAAGAAGTGCCATATGCTTCTTGACGAAAAGGGCGCATCGCGGCCGGCAAAAGCCCGGGAGCGGCTTGTCAAGACGCCATCGGAGATCGAGGGAATGCGCAGGGCAGGCGCATTCAACGGCGAGCTCATGGATTACATGCGGGAATTCGTGAAGGCCGGCGTGTCCACGGAAGAACTTGACGGGCGCGCGCACGACTACACCGTTTCCCGCGGCCACACCCCGGCATGCCTCCAATATAAGGGATATCCGAAGTCCATCTGCACGTCCGTCAACAGCGTGGTGTGCCACGGCATCCCATCGCCGAACGAGGTTCTCAAGGACGGTGATATCGTGAATGTGGACCTTACCACCATCGTGGACGGTTTCTACGGCGACTCGTCCGAAACGTTCATGATCGGCGAAGTGGATCAAAGGGCGAAACACCTCGTGGGCGTAACGGCGAAGGCCATGCTGCTGGGCATTGCCGCATGCAGGTCCGGCAATCACCTGCGGGAGATCGCGCAGGCGATTGAGCCGTACGCGGTTTCGCACGGCTGTTCGGTGGTGCGCCAGTACACGGGCCACGGCATCGGCAGGCAGTTTCACGAGCAGCATTTCAGCGTGTATCACCATAGGGCCGACGACTGCGACGATGTTGTGCTGGAACCGGGCATGACGTTCACCGTGGAGCCCATGATCAACCTCGGCGGGTGGGAAGTCGTCACCGATCCGTACGACAAATGGACCGTGCGCACCAAAGACGGCTCGCTTTCCGCGCAATTCGAGCACACCGTGCTGGTTACCGAATCGGAACCCGAGCTCCTCACACTCACGCCGTCCCAGAAAGCCGCGCACGTGGCAATCGCCGTTCCCGGCATGAGCATTTCATGAAACCCACCCGCGTATTCGACACCGACATCCCGGCCCCCAGCGAACGTGTGATCCTTGCCGGCCTTCTCATCGGCGGCCAGGACCAGGAGCTTTTCGATATTGACATGAAAGAAATGAGGATGCTGTGCGCCACGGCCGGCGCAAACATAGTGCATACCGCGGTTCAGCGCCGGGAAGCGCCGGTGGCATCAACCTACATCGGCCCCGGCAAGCTCTCCGAAATCTCCGCGCTCATGAAACGGCTCGCGTGCACAACGCTGGTGATCGACGCGCACTTGTCGCCGGGCCAGGTGCGCAACATCGAAAAGATCATCGAGGGGAAGGTAATTGACAGAGGGCAACTTATTCTCGACATCTTCGCCAAGCACGCCCGCACCAACGAGGCCCGCATCCAGGTGGAGCTTGCCCAGATGAAAACGATGTACCCGCGCCTCACACATGCGTGGACGCATTTTTCCCAGCAGGTGGGCGGCATCGGCACCAAGGGACCAGGCGAAAAGCAGCTCGAGGTGGACCGGCGCCTCATCCAGAAGAAGATTTCCGACCTCAACGGCCGCCTCAAGACCATAGAGAAATCGCGCGCCACACAGCGCAAATCGCGCGCCGGTGAATTCAAGGTGACGCTTGTGGGATACACGAACGTAGGCAAGTCGTGCTTGCTGAACGCGCTGTCGGGCGCCGACGTGCTGGTGCAGAACAAGCTGTTTGCCACGCTCGACACGGCAACGCGTCGCACGTTTATTCCCGGCGCGGGGGAGATCGTTATTTCGGATACGGTCGGCTTCCTGCGTAAACTGCCGCACCATCTGGTGGCGTCGTTCAAAGGCACGCTCGAGGTGGTGTCGCAGGCCGATCTGCTGCTTATCGTTATGGACGCGGCAAGCCCGTGGGCCGACCGCCAGCTCGCAACTGTCAATGAAGTCCTTGCCGACCTCGGGGCCGGCGCAATTCCGCGTCTGCTTCTGTTCAATAAGATCGACCTTGTCGCCGACCCTGTGGAGCGCAAAAGGCTCTCGATGCAGTACCCGGACGCCCTGTTCGTGTCTGCGTTGTCGCAGGACGACATGACAATTGTAAAGAATCACATTGCCGACATAATCCGTACGTATAAGAAAGAAACTGCCGTTGCGGACATCATAGCGCAGAAAACGAAGGAGCTGAGCAGGGAACAGGAAGAAACGCCTCAACAGCCGTGGGACTAACTGACATTAGGGAAAGGAAGTCTGCTTGTGGAGGAAGTTTACCCCGTCGGGTACTTCCAAGGGTCGTCCCCCTCGCTCCAGCCCGGCGCGTTTTCCAATTTGTAACCAGGTCCAATCGCGCGCCGATCTTCCGCTACCCCCTCTTGGGTGCACCCATAGAGAGAGTAGTTGCAAGAGACAATCTTGGGCTGTAGGGCACCCACGAAGGGCAGTAGACAGGCAAGGATGATTGCTTTGATTATTGTTATTATACCTGATTCCAATTAGTTAGCTATCCATTATTGAGTCCGCGTTCAGTCACTAAAGTACGTTCACTAACCGGAAGTGCTCGATGCGTTAGGCAGGACTGAAGGGTTCCGCCATAGCGGGATTGCCGGCCGACCCTCGCCGGAGGCGACAAGGGCGGTCCCGCAACGAGGCGAAAAGCCGACGACCCTTGGAAGCACCCGAAGGGGTGGCCCGGAAGGAGGGCCACCCCGGCCACGGGGCGGGGAACGCCCAACTCTTTCATTATTAGTAGAAGTAAATGGAAAAACAAATCTCATTCTTAAACCCCGAACACCTTGCGCCCATCCGCAACCTCAACCTGAGGACAAAGGCGATTGTCGAAGGGACGATAGCGGGGCTGCACAAGAGCCCCTACCACGGCTTCAGCGCGCAGTTCCTCGAATACCGGCCCTACCTCCCTGGGGAATCGACGCGGCGTATTGACTGGCGCAAGTACGCGAAGACCGGTCGCTCCGTGGTGCGGCTCTTTGAGGATGAAACCAACCTGTTTGCATGGATCCTTCTGGACAAAAGCGGATCGATGGCGTTTTCTTCCGGCGGGCCCATGAACAAGTACGAGTACGCGCGCACGCTCGCGGCGTCGCTTGCCTGGATCCTGATCCGCCAGCGCGACGCGGTCGGCCTGTTCGCGTTCGACAGCGCGGAAAGCCTCATGGTGCCGCCTCACTCCACGGCCATCCAACTCACCACCATTCTATCGCGGCTGTCTTCGCTTGAGGCGGGCGGAACAACCGACTGCGGCCGCTCGTTGGAACGGCTGGCCACCGCCATCGGCAAGCGCGGCCTGTGCATTGTCATTTCGGACCTTTTCGACGACCCCGAGGCGATCGTCCGCGGGCTCAGGCATCTGCGGTTCAAGCGGCAGGATGTTATGGTCCTGTGGGTGCTCGACCCGATGGAAGACAGGTTTGCAAACGGCGGCTCACTTGACGTACACGACCTGGAGACGGGCGGCAGCATCATGGTGGATGGATTGACAGCATCGGAATTCTTCACGAGCGGCATACTGCGCCACAGGAAGATCATAGAGGACGCATGCCGCTCGCTTCGGATCGGGTTTGAGCGGGTGGTAACCGACGAGCCGTTCCAGAAGGCGCTTCTGCGCGTCCTTCAAAAGCGGAGGCGCCTGTTTTGAGCGGTATCGCATTTGTTCACCCCGCTTTCCTGTGGGGGCTGGCCGCGCTGGCGGTCCCGCTCCTTGTCCATTTTCTCAACCGCAGGCAGACTCGAAAACTGGACTTCTCCACGCTGCGCTTTTTCTCCGCTGCCGCGAAAAGGGCCAGCAGGATGCGGCGGCTCAGGCGGCTCCTTTTGCTGCTCGCTCGCATGGCGCTTATCTGCGTATGCGTGGCGATTTTTGCAAGGCCGTACGTCACGAGAGACCCCTTTTCGGCTCTGCGCAATCCCGACTCGGCGATTTTCGCCTTTGTAGACCCAACCGTGAGCATGGACTATCGCGACAGGGGGGTGCCGCTGTGGCGCACGGCCTTCGATCTTCTTGACACACTCAACAAATCGCTCCCTTCGGCGGCGCACCGGTTCATGTACAATGAGGCGCGCGCCGAATTCGTGCAGGAAAAGTCATTTACGCGGCCGTCGGGACCGTTTGTGAGGCACGGTGCGGCGCCGCTCGACAAGATGTTCGCTGCGCTCGCGGAAGCCGGCGGCAGCCGCGCAGGCATGTCCCTGCTTGTTATGGTGTCCGATTTTCAGGACAATATCAGCCGAATCCTCGACACGCAGCTTGTGAGATGCGGAAACATGCCCGCGCTGTGTGTAAGCGTGGCCCCGCATTCACCCTGGAATTGCGGTGTGCGCGACGCCGTGATGTCGGCCGGCGTTCGTTCGGTGGTGACCGTACAGGTGTCATGCGTCGGGAAGTCGCTCGACAACGCAGGCGTCACCGTGACTGCGGGAGGCATGCGCGTCGGGCACGCTGAGGTAAGCGTGAAAGCCGGGGAGAGCTGCCGGGTGCCCGTGGCCATCACCTCCGACGTGCAGGACCCGCGCGGAACGGTTCTGCTCGATTGCGACGATCCCTTTCCCGACGACAACACATTCTATTTTGTTCGCGGAACTCAGCAGGCGCTGCGGGTGCTTGTGGTGGGAGAACCGGACGAAAGTTTCCCGGTGTCGGCCGCTTTTTCGTCGTTGGGCGCATCGCAATGGAGCCCTGTTGTGCGGCCGGTCCGCGCCGTAACATACAACGACATCGATTCGGCAGCCCTTGTGGTGCTCTGTGGCGTGCGTCAACTGTCATCGCCCCTTGCCGCGCTGGTGCACGGACCGTCGCCGGAACGGAAGGCCATTCTGTTTTCCCCCGCAACCGACAGCGCGAGCGCCGGCCTCGCCGAAGCGCTGCTTCCGTCAGAAAGCCGGGCCCCGCTGGCAGTCGTGTCGGACCCCACGCCGCGCTTCATTGTTCTGCCGGACACGGTTTCGCCCCTGTTTAAAGGTTTCAGGCGCCTCAAGGACGCCGATGCCGCGGTGAACAGGTACTGCACCGGCCTCCCGGGCGGCGCGCTTATTTTCCTGGACAACGGCAAACCATTTGCGACCCATTTGATTGACGCATCGGGAAATTCGTGGGTGCTGCTTGCGGCATACATAGGCCGAGAACGGGAAAACGTCGCGGCCGCTCTCCCGCTGTTCACCACCGGGCTGTACGTGCCCCTTCTCGACAGGCTTGCCCGCTATGCATTGTCGGCAATCCAGAAGGAACCGCAGGTGTGGGTGGCGGGCTTTCCCAGACCAAACCCGTATTTCGGCGCGGCGCGCGGGGCGCTCGTTTTCGACGCGGGCAACAGGAATATTTCGCGATGGTCAAGCCAGCCGCTGGTGGCGTTCGATGCGCCCGGCTTGTACCGTATTCAGCCGGACGGGGAACCGTACTATTGGGTTGCCGCCGGCATCGATTCATCCGAGACCGTCTTTGCGTACCGCGCCCCGCATGTTCCCGCGGCAATGGCGTCCAGGGTGAAATTTCTTCCGGCGGACCGGTTCGGGGCCTTTATCGCGGCGAGGCGGTCCGGGACCTTTTCCCCGTGGCTCTGGATTGCCTGCGCCCTTCTTCTGATCGCGGAAACGCTCCTCTGGGAGAAGAGGCAGGTGCCCGCGCAAACGGTCTGATCCCCTTGTATTGCTCCATGGCGGTGCTCCCGCTGCACGGCGCAGCATCATGTATTTTTTGAGCGGGATTTCCGAATACTCAACTTCTTGCCGACCGGCAGCGCACTCCCCGCATCGCTTTTCAACGGCCCAACGGGCATAAGGGGAAATAAAAATTGACTAATACGAAGATCGATTGCGTCGGACACCCGTAAGGCATCTGAGGCAAACTTCGCAGGAAAAATTGTTATGACACAGGAACCGCACCCCTACAAAGCCCTGCTTGCATCGCGCGAGCCTGTTATTTTCGACGGGGCAATGGGTACGCAGATCCCGGAATTCGGTGTGCAGCGGGACGATTTTCGCGGCCACGACGGGTGCAATGAGATCCTTGTTTTGTCGCGCCCGGACGTGATAACGGAAATCCACAAGCGGTACCTGCGAGCCGGCGCTAACGTGATCGAGACAAACACCTTCGGGGCCAACAGCGTGAAGTTAGGCGAGTATGGCCTTGCCGACGGCGTGCGGGAAATAAACACGACTGCGGCCCGGCTCGCGCGCGCCGCCGTGACCGAAGCATGCTGTTCGCACGCATGTCTCGTGTGCGGTACCATGGGGCCAACCGGATTTCTTTCATCGCCGGTCGGCGGCGGCCGAGGACGTTTGAGTTTCGACGAGCTTGCCGCGGTGTTCGGAAGTCAGGCCGGCGCGCTCGTGGACGGCGGCGCCGACATCCTCCTCCTCGAAACGATGCAGGACCTCCTCGAGGTTCGCGCGGCGGTGATCGGCATCCGGCGAATGCTTGACCAACGCTCTATTGTGGTCCCGCTCCAGGTGCATGTTACGGTAGACACCGCGGGACGCATGCTTCTTGGTTCAAACATCATGGCGTTTCTCGGCGCAGCCGCCAACCTGCCCGTCGACGTCCTGGGCCTCAATTGCTCCACCGGCCCGCATGAAATGAAGCCTTTTGTCCGCGAGCTTCTGCGGCTTTCGCCGTGTCCCGTGTCGATGATGCCCAACGCGGGCATGCCTGAGAACGCGAGCGGCGTTGCCGTATACAAGATGGATCCACGCGAATTCGCGGACATCATGGTGCCCCTGGTGCTTGAGGACGGCCTTGCGGTGCTGGGCGGCTGCTGCGGCACGACCCCGGAGCATATTCGCGTGTTGCGCGCTGCGTGCGAAGGAAAACGCGTCGCGGCACGCAGCGTGTCGAAGAAGACCTATGTGTCGACCTGCATTTCCGGGAGAGAGCTCGAAGCGGAGGCAAAGCCGCTTGTCATAGGCGAGCGGCTCAACGCCCAGGGATCAAAAAGGACCAAGGAACTGGTGCTTGCAAAGAACTTCGACGAGTTGTACCAGATGGCGCGGGAGCAGGAGCAAAAGGGATGCGGCCTTATTGACCTATGCGTTGCCGTGAGCGAGCGCGACGACGAACGGGAGACCATGGCGTCGCTCGTTTCGTTCTTATGCGAGCGGGTGGCGGTGCCGCTCTGTATCGATTCCACCGAGCCCGCCGTGATTCGCGCTGCACTCGAAGCATGCCCGGGATCGGCGCTTATCAATTCCATCAACCTGGAGCACGGCGGGGAAAAAGCCCGCGCCATACTCGCGCTCGCCAGGGAGTTCGGGTGCCCGGTGATCGCGCTCACCATCGACGACGAGGGGATGGCGCATTCGGTGGCACAGAAGATCGACATCGCCCGGCGCATCCGCGACCTCGCCTGCGGCAAGTTCCTGCTTCCCGAGCACTTCGTGTACGTCGACCCGCTCACCTTCACGCTTGCAACAGGCGACGCACAAAGCGCCGACGCGGCAAAGAACAGCATCGAAGCATTGTCGCGGATCAAGGAGGAGATGCCCGGCCTGCGCACCGTGATGGGGGTGAGCAACGTGTCGTTCGGGCTTGCGCCCGCGTCGCGCCGAGTGCTCAACAACGTCATGCTGCACCATGCGGCCCGGGCAGGGCTCGATGCCGCGATTTTCAACCCGCTGCACCTGGACAAAATAGAGACATACGACCCGGCCGTTCTCGGTCTGGCCGAAGACCTGCTCTTCAACCGAAGGCCCGCCGCGCTTTCCGATTTCATCGGCGCTTTCCGCAGCGCTGCACCGGCCGCAGTTGTTTCGGCGGCGCCGGCGCACGACCTTTCTCCGGAGCAAGAGCTTCGCGACAAAATACTCAATCGCGACCGGCGGGACCTTGCGCCGTGTATCCGCACGCTCCTTGCTTCGCGCGCACCGCAGGAGATCCTCAACGGCATCCTGCTTCCGGCAATGGCCGAGGTAGGCGCGAAAATGGACAGGGGAGAAATGATCCTGCCCTTCGTGCTTCAGGCGGCCGAAGTGATGAAGGAGGCGCTTTCCATACTGGAACCCCTGCTTTCCGCGCAGAAGGCCGAAAGCCGGGGGAAAATCGTGCTGGCCACCGTGTACGGCGACGTGCACGACATCGGCAAGAACCTGGTTGCGTCTATTCTTAAGAATCAAGGTTACGAGGTCGTTGATCTCGGCAAGCAGGTACCGCTCGATGCAATCGTCGGAGCGGTTATCCGCGAGAGGCCCGACGCGCTGGGACTTTCGGCGCTTCTGGTGACCACCAGCCGTGAAATGGGACGGTGCGTTGCCGAGCTCGACGGGGCGGGCGTCAGTGTGCCGCTCCTCATCGGTGGCGCAGCTGTCAACAGGGACTTTGCCGACCGCATTTCCGTGCTTGGAGACGGACGCAGGTATGGCGGCGGCGTATACTACGCGAAAGACGCGTTTGAAGCCGCAAAGGTTCTCGACGAAGTCAAGAAACGTACCCCGGGCTGGCAACCGGAAAAGCCCGGGCCCCGGGTCGGCCGCGCGACTGTTGACGCTGCTCCCGCCGTCCCTCAACCGCTTGACCATCTGCAAACGGTCCATCCGCAGTTTTTCGGCACAAGCCAGGTGCTTCGTTGGGAAACGCCGTCTCTTTTGTCGTCGGTTGACAAACAACGCCTGTTCAAAGGATACTTCGGCGGAGGCAACCTCGGAAAAGAAGCCTTTGCCGAAACTGAGGCACGGGACTTTCTTCCCGCATTTGAACGGTTGAAACGGGACATTGTTGAAAAGAACCTTCTGAGCGCCGCCGGATTGTACGGCATTTTCCCGGTGTTCACCGACGACGCGAAGCTGTTCATCCTGGACCCGGGGGATTTTCATACGCAGCTCGCGGAATTCGGCTTCCCCAGAATGGAGCGCGCGAAGAACCGTTCGCTGGCCGACTATTTCAACCCGGACGGAGACGTGATCGCCGTGCAGGTGGTTACCATCGGTCCCGCGATAGACGACGAGTGCCGAAGGTACCTGGGCGTTGAGAACAAGTACAGCCTGGGATTTTACCTGAACGCAATTGCCAATTACGTCACGGAGCAGCTTGCAAACAAGGTGACCGCCGAGATCCGCCGGGCCTGTTTTCTCGGGCCGGACCGCGGCCGCCGCTATTCCTTTGGGTATCCCGGGCTTCCGGGCGTGGAAGAGCAGGCGAAGCTGTTCGAAATCCTCGGCGTGGAAGAGCGGCTGGGCGTTTTGCTTACGGCCGGGTCCCAGATGGTGCCCGAGCATTCGACAATGGGGATCTTTGTTCATCATCCGGAGGCCAAATACCTTTAAGTAATGATTGCAGATTGACGATTGTAAATTGAAGAGCGCAGCCTGCGCCAAAATTATTTTGTAACCGGGACCAGACGGCAATGAATTCCAAAAAGCCCAAAGCGGCACACACGACAAAACGAGGAACAGGCCAACCCGTGTTTGGCGCGGATGTCGACGAGGTTTTGGCAAAAAAGGTCACCGACCATGCCAAGGGCGGAGGCGCAAACGGCGAGGCCTTGAACCGGTCTTCCTCCGCATTGAGGGACAAACCGGCCCCAACGGGGTCCGCGTTCACCTATCGCACGCCTGAACAAAAGCGCATGAGGAAGACCGCGGGATACGGCATTGCCGCGCTCGTGTGCCTGGTTCTTCTCGGCGCGATCACGGTGGTGTGGTCCAAATTCCGCGACGATTGACGCGCCCCCGGCCTTCGACTGGCAGCCCTCCATGAAGCTTGTTGCCCTTGCTGATATCCACGGAGCCACGTCCTCCCTCAAGTCAATTGCCGGCGACCTTGAAGCGGCCGATGCCGTGATACTCGCCGGCGATATCACCAACTTCCGCGGCAAAAACGGGCTGCTCACCGTGCTTGACGAAGTCAGGAAATATGCCGGCCTAGTGTACGGCGTCTGCGGCAACTGCGATCTGCCGGAAGCGAGCGCCGCCCTTGCGGAAGTGGAGTGCGGCATCGACAGGAAGGCGGCGGATATCCGGGGTATCGCGATTGCAGGCGTCGGCGGGTCGTTGCCGTGCCCGGAGACGACACCGAACGAGTTCAGCGAAGCAGAATACAAACGATTCCTGGAACAGGAACCGTTTGCCTCGCTCGCACCGGGTTCGTTCATTTTTGTCACGCACGAACCGCCCTTCAACACCGTCGTGGACAAGGCCCGGATTGGGAAGCATGTCGGGAGCAGGGAGATCGGGGGTTTTATCGAACGCGCCCGGCCGATAGTGTGCATCACCGGGCATATTCACGAGGCACGCGGTGTTGACAAAATAGGAGATACGAGAATTGTAAATCCCGGCCCGTTCAAGAATGGAAATTATGGCGTAATTGAGGTGGACGGGCTGCAGGTGAAGGAGATAGAGTTGAAGAGCGTGTGAAGCCTTCGGTTGCACCGGAACGTCAAACAGACATGGACTCACGGAATCAAGAGGGACATCTGAAGCATCCTTTCATATGATCGTTTACCATCCCCACCGCCTGCATGTGCGAATAACAGATGACCGATCCGACAAACGTGAACCCGCGTTTTTTCAAGTCCGCGCTCATCGCATCGGAGAGTGCGGTCCTTGCAGGAATGTCTTTCCATGATGCGCGGGGTTTCCTGGGGAGGACAGTTTTATTGTCTGTAACCCGCCACATATAGCGGGAAAACGTGCCGAATTCCTTGCGGACCTCGATGAACCGCTTCGCGTTATTGATGGCGGATGCGATCTTGAGCCTGTTGCGGATAATCCCCGCGTCGGACATGAGCCGAGTCACGTCGCGGGACGAATAATGTGAGATCGCTTCCCAGTCCCAGTTGTCAAACGCTCTCCGAAACGCGCTGCGGCGCTTTAGTATCGTGAGCCAGCTGAGCCCTGCCTGAAAGCCTTCGAGGGTCAACATCTCAAACAGCTTTCTGTCGTTGCGGACCGGGAAGCCCCATTCGTTGTCATGATAGTCGCAATACACCGGGTCTGTGCCCGCCCAGGAACATCTGGCTATCCGACTGCTTGCTTCACTCATACGGGTGCACCTGCTGCAAGAACCCGGCACGGCCGATTCTCCCCCGGTGTTCGTATCAATCCGTTTTTGGGTTGCTCCACTTCCAGTTCCTGATCTCGGGCATGTCTTCGCCGTATGTGCCGATGTATTGTTTGTGCTCGATCAGTTTGTATTTGAGCTGTTGCTTGAGATACACGCCCTTGTCGCCCGTCTGCGGCAGGCGGTTGATGGCATCCATCACGAGATGGAAACGGTCCAGATCGTTGAGCACCGTCATGTCGAAGGGCGTGGTGATGGTGCCTTCTTCCTTGTACCCGCGGACGTGGATGTTGTCGTGGTTGGTGCGGCGGTAGGTGAGCCGGTGAATCAGCCACGGATAGCCGTGGAAGGCGAAGATGACCGGCTTGTCCCTTGTGAAGATCTGGTCGAAATCAAGGTCGCTCAGACCGTGCGGGTGCTCGGTTTGCGGCTCCAGCTTCATGAGATCCACCACGTTGACAACACGGATTTTGAGGCCGGGCAGGTGTTCGCGCATGATGGAAACCGCAGCGAGCGTCTCCAGGGTGGGCACGTCGCCGCAGCAGGCCATCACCACGTCGGGAGCAACGTCCTGGTCGTTGCTGGCCCACTGCCAGATGCCGATGCCCTCGGTGCAGTGCTTGACTGCTGCGTCCATGGTAAGCCATTGCGGGGCCGGGTGCTTGCCCGCGATCACGACGTTGACGTAATGGCGGCTGCGCAGGCAGTGGTCCATCACCGACAAAAGGCAGTTTGCGTCCGGCGGAAGGTACACGCGCACGATCTCGGATTTCTTGTTGACAACATGGTCGATGAACCCGGGATCCTGATGGGTGAAGCCGTTGTGGTCCTGGCGCCAGACGTGCGAGGCAAGCAGGTAGTTCAGAGAAGCGATCTTCCGCCGCCACGGCAGGCCCGACGTGACTTTCAGCCACTTGGCATGCTGGTTGAACATCGAATCCACGATGTGGATGAACGCCTCGTAGCAATTGAAAAGCCCGTGCCTCCCCGTGAGCAGGTACCCCTCGATCCATCCCTCGCATTGGTGCTCGCTCAGCATCTCCATCACGCGGCCGTCGGGGGCGAGAAGATCGTCGTTTGCTGCGGTCGCGGCGTTCCATTGCCGTTTGGTAACTTCGAATGCCGCCTCAAGTCCGTTACTGAGCGTCTCGTCCGGGCCAAAGATCCTGAAATTTCGCTCTTCGACGTTGAGAGAAATCACGTCGCGCAGGAAGCACCCCAGCACATGCGTGTCGCCGATGCCGCGCACCCCGGGAGACGGCACGTCTGCCGCATAGTCGCGGAAATCAGGCATCCGCAGGTCGCGCAGCAGCATCCCGCCGTTGGCGTGAGGATTGGCGCCCATGCGCCGATCGCCTTTGGGCGCCAGATCGGCCAGTTCCGGTTTCAGCCGGCCCTGATCGTCGAAAAGTTCTTCCGGCCCATAGCTTCGCAACCAGTTCTCCAGTTGCTTGAGGTGCTCGGGGTGCGCCGCCGGGTCGGAGAGCGGCACCTGGTGCGACCGGAAGGTGCCTTCAACCTGCAGGCCGTCAACCGTTTTGGGTCCCGTCCAGCCCTTAGGTGAATTGAGCACGATCATGGGCCAGCGCGGCCGGGCCGGGTTGCCGTGTGCGCGGGCGTCAAGCTGGATTTTTTTGATCTGCTCCACCGCGGCGTCAAGTGCTGCGGCCATGGCCTGGTGCATCGGCGCGGGCTCGTGACCTTCGACAAAGTAGGGCGTCCATCCGTAGCCCCGGAACAGCTGTTCCAATTCCTCATGTTCGATGCGGGCAAGAACAGTCGGATTGGAAATCTTGAATCCGTTGAGATGCAGGATGGGCAGCACGGCCCCGTCGGTGACCGGATTGAGAAACTTGTTGGAGTGCCATGCCGTGGCCAGGGGCCCCGTTTCCGCTTCGCCGTCGCCGACGACGCAGGCGACGACAAGTTCCTTATTGTCAAATACCGCGCCGAAGGCATGGGATAGCGAATAGCCGAGTTCGCCGCCCTCGTGAATGGACCCCGGGCACTCCGGCGAGGCATGGCTGGGAATTCCTCCGGGAAACGAAAACTGTACAAAGAGCTTCCGGAGGCCGGCCTCATCCCGGCTGACGGCGGGATAGATTTCGCTGTAGGTGCCCTCGAGGTAGGTATTCGCCACCACGGCCGGGCCGCCGTGGCCCGGACCGGAAACGTAGATCATGTCGAGGTCGTATTTCTTGATGACCCTGTTCAGGTGCGCATACATGAAATTCTGCCCAGGGGTGGTGCCCCAATGTCCCAGAAGCATTCGCTTCACATCCGCGAGCGCCAGCGGCCGCTTGAGCAGCGGATTGTCGTGCAGGTAAATCTGGCCGACCGACAGATAATTCGCGGCGCGCCAATAAGCGTCCAACTTCTGCAACAGATCCGGCGACAAAGGTCCGTGTGCCGTGTTCATACTGTCCCTTCCTGTGCCGGGGCGTTTCGCATCAGGCCCCTGTTCAACTCGCTTCAGAACGCATTTTTGTGCAGAGGTGAGGCAAGCAGCGCCTCCCGTGCACCATTTTGCACCGTACAATATAATGGCCGCGCACGAGATCCCTCAACTAAGACAGGCTACCCAACCACGCAACAAAGGCGGTGCGCCTCCGCGTTTGCAATGCCGCACGAAGCTCGTTACGTGGCACTGCGTGCCGGCTGCGCTATTCCGGCCAGGTCGCCGATGACGTTGACAAGCTGTTGATTTGCGGGGACGATGATCTTCGCGTTGTTCTGGAGCGCGAACTGGGCCGTTTCGAGCCGTTTTAACAATTGAGAATTTCCGACAAAATATTTATCGGCTGCTTCGTTAACCAGCCGGATCGCTTCGGCCTCACCCTCGGCTGAAAGAATCCGGGCCTGCCGCACCCCTTCCGCCTTCTTTATCTCGGCCCGTTTGATGCCGTCCGCCGTTGTCTCGGCGGCAGTGGCAAAGTCCACGGCGGCGATCTTTTCGTTCTCGGCCTTGACTATCTTGTTCATGGTGTCCTGAACATCCTTGGGAGGATCGATTTCCTTGAGTTCGGCCCGCACAATATCGATGCCCCAGTGCGTGGTTTCCTTGATGAGGATCTCGTGCAGGTCCCTGTTGATCCTGCCCCGCTCGCTGTTTGCGGATTTGAGCGACATGGTGCCGATGATGTTTCTAAGCGTGCTCCGGGATAGATTCACTATCTGGTAACTGACGTTATTGACATTGTACTGCGAATTCTTGACGTTTTCCTCATCGGCTTTCACTTTGTAGTATATCTGTGCGTCAACCATGGCGTTGAGGTTGTCGTTGGTGATGATCTCCTGAGGATCGGCATTCACCAGCTGTTCCGTCACGTTCACCTGAAACATTTTGTCGACAATAGGAATAAGCCAGTGAAAACCCGGATCGGCGAAATGATGGTATTTCCCCAGCCGCTCCACAAGGCCTCTGCGGGTGGGCCTGACGATCTTGATGCCCGTGAGAAAAAGAAAAACAACAATGCATCCTACCATCCAGATCCAGACCGGTGCATGACCTTGCATGATATTCCTCCTGCGGTAAAAGGTGTATGCGGTCTCCCTTTTGCAACCCCGTCGAATTTTCAAACAAATCGGGCATATCAAAAGGTGGGCCCAAGCAACTGAATATCGGTTTTCACAAGCGGATTTCCAAACGCATTCTGTTCGGCGGCATTTGCCGGCATGGAACTTGGGGCCGATCTGCAAATAGCGATGCGGCTGCAACAGGTTGCAAGAACCGCGGACAAGGTGCGGCGGAATCCACGGACACGCTCTTAGTGTCTTGCGTATCGGCCCCATGTTTTATTTTACCCACTATCGAAACAGACAGGCCACGCCGTGACACAAAGTAGAATGGCGCCGTTGACAGAACGAACGCGGCAATCCATTCGTGAGAAAACCATGCGTCTTGGATTTACAACAGGGTTCCTTCTTTGTGTTGCCCTGAGCATCAGGCTGGCCTTTGTCTTTTTGCTCCCGCCGACGCAAACCGTCTCCCACCGTCTTGAAGGCCTTAACGACGAGGCTTCCCATCTTAACTACGTGCATTACCTGGCGCAGAACAAACGGTTTCCCGTGCAGCATCATCATGCCCGTGAGAAAGACTCCTTTGTCCGTAACGAGTTTGAATACTATCAGGCGCCTGTCTATTACCTGTGCGGCGCCGGAATCGAACTCGTCGTGGGAAAGAGCAATACCCTCCTTGCATGCAGGCTCCTGTCGTTTTTGTTCGGCGCGCTGTCGCTGCTTGTCATTAAAAGAATATTTTCCGTTCTTTCATTTCCAGCGGCCGTCGGCAACGGAGCCGTTCTGTTCACCGCCTTCTTTCCCACGCATGCCTATTTCTGTTCCGTTGCCTCAAACGATTCGTTGAGCTGGCTGCTGGCCTTGTTCTTGACCCTGGAACTGGCGGGTCTCTGCACGCAGGACATCCCTTTCGATCCGGGAAGATTGCGGCGCTCTGCCCTGTACACGGGATTACTGCTGGGAATCGGCATGCTGACAAAGGCGTCGCTTGCGCTGTTCGGCCCTGTGGCGGGCGCGCTTTTTTTGTACCGGTTTTTTGCGTCCCGAAACCGGCAGTGGCTCTTTGCGCTGGCTGCGGTCTTGTGTACAACCGCCGTTCTTGCAGGGCCATGGTATCTGCGAAACCTTCGCGTGTACGGTTCGCTGTTTGCTTTCAATGTTGGAAACGGCCCGCCGCAGTTCTTCCTTTTCTCTCCCTACCAGTTCGTGCGGTTCCTCAAGCTGGCCTTATACTGTTTCTGGTTCCCCATGCAGCACGTGCTCCCGTCGCACGCGGTGGGCGCCATGTTGTGGTTTGAAGCGTTTATCATGCTCGTCAATTCTTCGCTGTTCGCCGTGTACGCCGTCTACAAGAAGAAAATTGCTTTATGGGAAATACTGCTGGGCGGACTTCTTCTCCTCAATGTCGCGGCCTATTTGAACTACAACCTGCACTGGGACAATGCGGACGGCCGCTTCCTGTTCCCTTCGCTCGCGGCAGTGCTTGTCTTCTTCTGCGTCCCCCTATATCATTTTTCCGAACGGCTGCGACTGCAGCGCTTGTTTATTCCCCTGCTCGTGTGCGAAGCGATCTTCCCCTATCTTCTGCTGTTGCTGGTTCCATAGGCGACAACAAGGCGGTGCCTCCGGTACCGCACGGTTCCGTTTTTTGATGACGATGAAGACCGGGGGAAGGCCGATGGCACAGGCGTCGGCTATGTGGTCTACAAATTTAGCCGCGGCATTTACACAGCGCCTCGGCAATTTCGAGGTCCTCTTTCGTGGTGATCTTGAAATTGAGCGGATCTCCTGCGGCGATTCCAACCGGTATGCCTGCCGCCTCCATGAGCATGGCCTCGTCGGTGGGGGGAGAGGCGAGGGACCGCGCGAGCGCGAATGCGGCGAGGAGCTTGTCACGCAGGAAAAGTTGAGGGGTTTGCACGCGCACGATTGCCGTTCTGTCGAGCGTTTCCATGGCCAGGTCCCCGGCGAATCTCCGTACCGTGTCCACTTCGGGCGTGGCCGCTATCACCGCGTCGTAGCGCGCGCTTGCCGTAATCACGGAGGTGACGATGCGGTGCGTCACGAACGGCCGCGCGGCGTCGTGGACCAGGACCCACGTCCCTTTCGACGCCTCGACGCCATTTTTCACCGACTGCCAACGGTGCGTGCCGCCTGCAACGATAATGATTTCTTTTTTGATCTGAAGTCCGGAGACAATGCTTCGGGCCTTTTTCATCATCGCCCGGGGAGCGACAAGGATCATTCTGGCGATGGATCGATGGCGCGCGAATACGAGGAGGGAATGAACAAAAAGCGGCTTTCCGCTCAGTGAAACAAACGCCTTGGGCGTTTTTGCGCCCAGCCGCTTGCCGCCTCCGGCAGCGACAATAATACAGTCAGTTTGCATGTTTAGTGGCTTTTTCATGAATCAACGTATGTCCACCATTATTTTTGTCTTTTTCGTCTTTCTACTATTCCCGCCACTTTCATGGGCAGCCCGAAAATCCGTATGAACCCCCTGGCGTCCTTCTGGTCGTAGAAATCCGTGTCGGTGAATGACGCCAAATCGTGCAGGTACAGCGATTGAGGAGCGCTTGATCCCGCCGGGTATATGCCGCCCTTGTAAAGCTTGAGCGTGACGCTGCCGGTGACGTTTTCCTGCGTGGCATCGACAAACGCATCAAGCGATTCGCGCAGTTTGGAGAACCACTGGCCGTTATACACGAGATCGGCGTACTTGAGACTCACCATTTCCTTATAATGCAGGGTTTCGCGATCGAGCACAAGGCGTTCGAGTTCACGGTGCGCCGCGTAGAGAATGGAGCCGCCCGGTGTTTCGTACACGCCGCGCGACTTGATGCCAACAAGCCTGTTTTCTACCATGTCAACGTGGCCGACGCCGTGAACCGCGCCGATGCGATTGAGCTCCTGGAGGAGCGCCAGGGGAGACAGTTTCCTTCCGTTTACCGAGAGAGGAACTCCCTTTTCAAAAGCAACGGAAATGAGTTCCGCCTTGTTCGGGGCCTTTTCGACGGTGCTCGACAAAGTAAAGACGTCGTCCGGAGGCGCGAGGGCCGGATCTTCGAGAACGCCGCCCTCGTGGCTGATGTGCCAGATGTTGCGGTCTTCGGAATAGATGCGTTTCTTCGACTGGCCCACCGGGATGTTGCGTGCGGCGGCGTACGCAAGGCAGTCTTCGCGCGAGTGAAGCGTCCACTTGGGGTCTTTCCACGGAGAAATAATCGCAAGAGACGGATCGAGCGCCATTACCGTGAGCTCGAAGCGTACCTGGTCGTTTCCCTTGCCCGTCGCGCCGTGGGCCACCGCGTACGCGTTTTCGCGATGCGCGATCTCGACGGCGCGTTTGGCGATGATGGGCCGGGCAAAACTGGTTCCCAGAAGGTAACTTCCCTCATACACCGCGCCTGCGCGGAGCGTGGGGAAAATGTAGCCGGCGATAAATTCCTCGCGGAGGTCCTCAAGAAAGTACTTGGATGCGCCCGTGCTGATCGCCTTCCGTCTGAGGCCGCTTGTTTCCTCAGCCTGGCCCACGTCGGCGCACATGGCAATCACCTCGCAATCGTAGTTCTCCTTGAGCCACGGAATCATGACCGAGGTGTCGAGGCCTCCGGAATAAAGCAGGACCACTTTTTTCATGGGAAGTACCCTTTCGGAAAAACGGAATAACGGCTTCGGTTATGTGCATCGCCTTCGGCGCCGGCCTCCTGCAACAGCGAAACGGCAGACGCCTAAAGCTTGCATTTGGCAAGCACCTGCTCGAATATGGCACAAGCGGCTTTGATGTCCTTTTCTTCAACGATAAGCGGGGGCATGAACCGGACGGTATTCTGCTCGGCCTTGATAACCAAGAGGCCGGCATCTTTGCATTGGGGAATGATATTCTTGGGGTCGTCAGCCATCTCGACTCCCACAAGAAGCCCTGTTCCCCGGATTTCCTTGATCCCTTTGTGCGATGCCGCAATGCGCGCAAGTCCGTTTCTGAGATATTCTCCGTTCTTCCTGACCGCGGCAAGGAAGACGGGCTGTGCTATGATGGCGAGCACGACACACCCCAGCGCGCACGCCAGGGGGTTGCCGCCGAAGGTTGTCCCGTGGTTCCCCGGTGAAATCGCGGAGGCGATGTGGTCCTTGCAGACTACCGCCCCGAGCGGAAGGCCGCCGCCAAGAGGTTTTGCGGCGGCGAGGATGTCGGGCGCAACGCCGTACTGCTCGCAGCACCAGACCGTGCCGGTCCTGCCGAGGCCGCATTGGATCTCGTCGAACACGAGCGCAATGTTCTTTTCATTTGCATAGGTCCGGAGGAAGGACAAAAACTCCTTTGACGCGGGGTTGACTCCGCCTTCGCCCTGCAAAGGCTCGACGATGATCGCGGCGTAGCTGTGCTTGTCAAGTTCTTCCTTGGTCCCCGCGATGTCGTTGAATGTGGCGTAGTGGAACCCTTCCAGAAGAGGGCCGAATCCCTCGTGAAACTGCTCCTGGGCGGTCGCAGACAGGGCGCCATAGGTCCTGCCGTGAAATCCCCGGTAAAACGAAAGAATGTGGAACTTGTCCTTTGAAGCCCGGGTAGCCCATTTCCGGGAGAACTTGATTGCGGCTTCAATCGCCTCAGTCCCGCTGTTGCACAGGAATACTTTGCCGCCGAAGGTAATTGACGAAAGCAACTTTGCGAGCTCGTACTGCGGCTGGGTAAAATACAGGTTCGACGAATGGATGAGCAGTGATCCCTGCTCCCGCAGCGCAGCGATGATGGCGGGATGGCTGTGCCCGAGCGCATTCACGGCAATGCCTGCGCCGAAATCAAGGTACCGTTTGCCGTCCGCATCAAACAGGTACATGCCCTCGCCACGGACGAGGGCGGCGCCGGTCCGCGAAAACGTTGGAACAAAAACGTCGTTGTAATGAGGGTGCTCCATGGGTTCCTTGCTCTATGGTAGCCGGCGTCACGCCAGAATAACGGTGCCGGTGGCCGTTTCCGGCCGTAGTTCACGCGTCAGGGTCTCTTTTCCATTCCAGCCGCAGATGTGGACTTGCGCAACCCCGTTCTCAACCGATTCCCTCGCGCCTCGCACCTTGGGGATCATCCCGCTTTTGATATGGCCCTCGGTAATGAGCGTTTCCATTTCGCCCGTCCGGATGACGCGCACCACCGCGCCGTCCACCAGCACGCCGGGCACGTCCGACACAAACACAAGATGCTCAGCGCGCAGCGCTTGTGCGATCTCGCTCGCTGCGGCATCGGCATTGACATTATATATATTGCCGACATTGTCGCGCGACATAGGCGAAACCACCGGCACGATGCCGTTTGCCTTGCAGATGCCGATGATGCGTATGTCAACGTGCTTGATGCTGCCCACAAAACCGATATCCCTGCCCTGCACCGTCATGCGCGATGCCGAAAGCAAATTGCAGTCCACGCCGCTGATGCCGAGCGCAGTAACGCCCGCCGTTTGGAGCGCATTCACAAGCCTTTTGTTCACGTCGCCGGACAACACCATCTGGACCGTGCCCACGGTTTCGGCGTCGGTGACGCGCATACCTTCAACAAAGGTGTATTCTTTCTTGAGCAGGTCGAGCTGACGGGCGATGTCCTTGCCGCCGCCATGGATGATCACCGGGAAACGGTCTTTGCAAACGGCGGCGATGCTCTGCGCGAAATCCGGCAAGAAGCCCGCCGTGTCGAACGTGGAGCCGCCCGCTTTGATGCACACGGTTTCCATGTGGAAAGGTCTTTCTTACAGCAGGCCGGTGGTTTCAGGGAATCCGAACATGATGTTCATGTTCTGGACCGCCTGTCCGCTGGCGCCTTTGACGAGATTGTCGAGCGCCGACACCGCAATCACGGGCCGGCCGGTTTCGCCTCCTGTAAACGTGATGTCGCAGAAATTGGTATGCGCCACGCCGCCGATGTCCGGCAGGTTTGACGGATCCCGCAGCCGGATAAACGGCTCGCCGGCGTAGGCGCTTTTCACAATGTCAAGGCATGCCGCCGCGGTCCGGTTTGTGACGAGATAGATTGTGGAAAGGATCCCCCGGTTTGTCGGAAGCAGGTGCGGCGAAAAGGTGATCGCTACGGCCTTGCCGCACGCCTTCGAGAATTCCTGCTCGATCTCGGCAATGTGCCGGTGCGCGTGGCCGATTGAATATGCGGAGAAGTTTTCGTGGACCTCCACAAAGTGGCTCGACAGCTTGAGCGACCGTCCCGCGCCGCTCACCCCGGATTTCGAATCGGCGATCACCAGGGAAATCCGTGTTCCCGTGTCCTTGAAAAGGGGCAACAACGGCAGCATGATGCTTGTCGAATAGCACCCCGGATTTGCAACGATTCTCGCTTTTGCAATGTCTTTCCGGTTCTGTTCGCACAGGCCGAACGCGGCTTCTTCCAACAGCTCCGGGCAAGGATGTTCGGTCTTGTACCACAAGGCGTATTCCTTGGGATCCTTGATCCTGAAGTCTGCGCTCAGGTCAACCACTTTCACGAGTTTATTGATAAAGGGCATGAGAAGCCCGGCAGACGCCGCATGGGGCAGGCAGGAAAAAACGCAGTCGACCCCGATGTCCACGGCCTTTTCCGGGGCGACCAGGACGTCGTCGCACACGCCTTGCACGAGCGGAAACACAGCGCTCAGTTTCTGGCCTGCGTACGATTGAGAGGAGACAAAACCGATTGACGCAAAGGGATGCGATGCCAAAATCCTCACGAGTTCCACGCCGGTATAACCGGTTGCGCCAAGGATTCCAATCTTGATCTTTTTTGGCATGGGTGCATACTCCCCGCATTGGACCGATCAATTTCTCAAATTCCCCTGTAAAATAGTTTACCCTTGATGCGAAAGTGATACCGATTACTTGCACGGGCCTTTAGGCTGATTGAAGTGATGTCAAGGGTGTCTTTCCCGCTTCGCACCATCATGCGGACCGGCCCAAATCATCGTTTTCTCGAATAGGTTCCGACAAGTTCTCCCGAAGCCATCACATGCCCTTTCATGGCTTTCTCGATGTCCCTTTTCCCTTTCCCTGCGGGCAGACCAAGCACAATGTCAAGAGCATATACTTTAAAGAAATAACGGTGGGTCCCGCCCGGCGGGCAGGGGCCGCCGTAGCCAATGCTCCGGAAGTCGTTTGTTCCCTGTTTGCCGCCGCAGACAAGCGCACCCGATGGCGGAACGGCTTGGACAAGGGAATCGACGTGCGGGGGAATATCGTAGCACACCCAATGCACCCACGTGCCTGCGGGAGCATCCGGGTCGTCGCATATCAACACAATGCTATTTGCGTTTTTCGGGACGCCGCTCCATGAAACAGGCGGAGAAGCGTTGGTCCCGTCGCAGGTGTAGGCGGCGGGAATTGCCTGCATGGAATCAAATGCCCGGCTCGTGACGGAAATGGCCATAAATCCTCCTTTTGGACTGCACCATGCCATTGCACACAGAAAGGCGAGCGATGCCGCCGCCGTGCGGAGAAATAATTGGTTCATGTAGTACCACCTCCCTGACATATTACGTGGTTCATAAGCATAGTCACCCAGCCACGATGTCACCAGGTCGAAGGGTCTATCGAGTACAAGACGGTTTGATAGAATCACCGCGACAGATTCCATGTGGCATTACTTACAAACTGCTTGGTGTGAACCAAAATACAAGCGGAAAACCCCGAAGAAAAGCCCTTTTGGTTCTATGGCTGAAAATCCCGCTAAAGTCGCATGCGGCAAAAATCCCTCCAAGAAGAGGAAAGGGCGGTTTGGGAGAAATCGGTTTTTTAAATTTGACAAAAAAAACCGGAATGGCTATATTCGATACCAAAACAAAGTTGTTTTGTGAGCGGCGATCGGAGAATGTCACCAAGCAGGGCGTGCGATGGGGAGCCGTAGAGCGCAGAACCCGACAACGATTCTTGAAAGACACGATGAATACACCTCTTCCTATAAATATTAGTCCATCGCTAAAGAGAAATTATTTATTCAATGTGTCCCTGACTATTTCCAACATAGTTTTTCCCATCATTACTTTTTCGTATGTCGCCCGGGTATTTGGCCCGGAAATTCTGGGGAAAATAAACTTCATAGCTTCCATCGCAGCGTTTTTTAGTCTGATTGCTTCATTTGGACTCTCGATCTACGGGACATCGGCAATTGCAAAAGAACGCGATGATCAATCGTCACTCAACAAGCTTTTCTCCGAATTTGTCAGCATTACTTTCTTGTCCAGTATGGTTTCGACGGTCTTCTATCTCAGCCTGTTTCTTTTCCTGCCAAAGGTGAAAAACGATTTGGGCCTGTTCCTGATTTACGGTTCAAATGTGCTATTTACCTTTATGTCAATAGACTGGCTCTATCAGGGCTTTGAAAGATACCAATACATCACAATCCGGAATATCATATCCAAAATCGCATTCCTCGGTTGCATTGTCCTGATTATCCGGAACAAGGGTGACTTTCTGCTTTTCGGCGGGATCGTCTTCCTGTCATTTTTCATTCCGAATCTTCACGGCCTATACCGTGCCCGCGCCGTGGTGAACTTCCATCCCGATTTCCTGGCATTCAGAAAGCATGCAAGAGTACTGCTCACCAATTCATCCAGTCTCATTACGGTAAGCATTTATGCTATTCTTGATAATGCGATTCTCGGTTTCCTGGCCGGGGATGTTTATGTAGGATATTATTCAACCGCCATGAAGATCACGAGGATTATTACCACTGTGAGCACCTCTCTTGCAACGGTTTTGCTGCCACGGCTTTCCTATTACATTGAAAATAACCGGATCGGCGAATTCAATGCTCTTGCAAAGAAATCGCTCCACTTCATCTACCTGATTGCGCTGCCATCGTTTTTCGGCGTTATCATACTTGCGCCGGCAATTATCGATTGCCTTGCAGGAAAGCAGTTTGGCCAGGCAGTGTCGGCGCTGAGAATTGCTGCCGCGATTATTCCGGTTGTCGGCCTTACAAACCTCATTGGTTTGCAGGTACTCATTCCGCTCGGGAAGCTTAAAGAACAGTTCTTTGCCACCCTCGCAGCCGCGATTGCGAGCATCGGACTCTATTTCGTGCTTATTCCGACCTATAAACATAACGGCGCAGCCCTTGCGACGGCAATTGCCGAGGGAATTGTGCTTGCGGTTCAATTGGTGTATGTTCGCAGAGGGCTCTTAGCATTTAGATTGCTCGACAGGGTATTTGCAAAATATGCGTGCATGAGTCTTGTGATGGCAGCAGCGCTGTCGGGGGCGCTCCATTTTATGACTCTCAAACCGCTGTTCCTGCTGGTCGCAGGTATGAGCATGGGCGCCTGTATCTATTTCTTTGGCTTGGTGTTGATGAAAGATGCCCTTGTCCTCGATGCCATGGGCATGATTTCCAGGGCATTCGGCAGGGCAAAATCGAATGGGGATTGACAGTCTTGTCTAGCGGTGATTGATGCCGTTTGGAACCTGGCATCTGTGCAGCCGGAAAGTCTCAAAGCATGCTTCTCGCGAATGGGGCGTGCAACTCCCTTTACTTCTTCCTTTTTGCCTTTCTTGTGCGAGGCTCTTCTCCCCGGATAATTCGATACGCCTGCGAAACGGACAGTTTGAACCTCCTCGCCAGCTTTGTTCCCGGCATGCCGGATTTGTAGGCTCGCACGATTTCGCGGTTACGTTCGGCATGCTTGTCTTCGACAGCCCCGATTCCGTATTTAATCCTGAGCTGATGAACCGCCTGCCGGGTGATTCCGAACAGATTGCCGATTGCATCGTCTGTTTTGTACTTGGCCTGCAGTTTAATTAATTGCTGATTCCCTATCCTCGCCATGGAAAGAACCCCCTTCAAAAAGTAGAGCAAACCTGCCGTTTTGGTAATTTGATTAATAAGAGAAAATAGCTTTGCAATAATACTTGTGCAAGAAAATAGTACGGGAGATGTTTGACAAACGATTGGTACGGCGCCGGAAGGCGGTTACACTCTTTCTCTACTCGATTTTTTCGGGAGTCGCGCAGGTCAGGACGCCTTCAATTTGCGCTTTTGAAAAGGCGATCTTGAGTGTCACCATCCAGCCCTTGTCCCTGGAACGTCCCTGTTTTATTGTCGTGGGGACTGCGGCAAGGCCTATGCATTTGACAAGTGATTCCCCGGACACCGCCGAGGTGTCTGTGTGCGGTCTGAGCTGTTGCGCTATTTTGTTGATTGCCGAAAGCCGTGCCGCGTCGCGCGCTTCATCAAGGGTCTGGCGGCCAGCCGTGGCGGTTGCGGACACGGATTTCGGCTTTGCCCGGTTGGTTGCGGGCGCGGGGCCTTCGCTGTCTGCAAAGTCCCAGGTTTTGTCCTCGTGCAGCACGATGTTCTTGTCGCCGTACACGTTTACGGTTACGTCGCCGCCAAGCCGGGAGGATGAACCGCCCTTGATGTCCCAGGAATAATTGTCGTGGAGCACAAGAGTGCGGCCGTCCGACAGGGTGACGAATTCGTCCTTGGCCGATACGACGCAAACGGCTGCCGACAAGAGTAGTAAGACTGCCGTGAGACAGTGGAGGATTCTCATACGCGCCCTTTCCTTCAAACCTCTCTCAAAAAGAATCATGTTTCCAGAAAATAGGTTGCCGGGTACGACAAGCGCAAATCTCGGAAGACGGGCTGCTGCGGCAAGCCCTCCCGATAGATCGTTTGTGCAAGCGACCTGGCGGTGGACATTTTTTGTCGGCGTTGTGAGCGGGGCGAAAGCAGGTGGGCGTTGCCCATCGTGTTGCCTCATAATAAAAGGTAACCGAAGGGTCAGATTCGATGCCTCACAAATGAGGTAACCGTAACAAGGTTGAAAATGGTTTTGAGTTTTCTTTCGATAGTCTTTTTTAATTGGAATGGATTGAGAGCACGGTGGGTCAGTTCAAGGCTTTGCTTGACTTCTGAAGCTATGTAAGGTGATTCAACGATTCTTTGATAGGGAGTTTTCGGTTCTTCATAGGTCTTGCGGTATCGAGATCCTATCCGGATTTTAGATTTGAGTTTCAGCGATGGACAGAAGTGGTTTTGATAGAGAGACCACTCGTTGGCATAGAGGTCGTTAATGAGGGGAAGCGTGTCGGGGTTTTCGATCCGATCATAACCAAGCATGTGCCTGGCCTGCGCCCAGTTTTTCTGTTCGACATGGGCGTTGTCGTTTTTCTTGTAGGGACGTGACCGGGTGAACTTTACAGGGTCTTGTCGCACGGCGAAGTAGCGTTCGAGATGATAGTTGAGGAACTCGGACCCGTTATCACAGTCAAAGCCACGCAGGGCAAAAGGTATTCGTCGTTCGATGTCTTTAACCTGCTCAATGACACCCTGGGAGCCCTTATTCCACACAGCACGGCCTTCGGTCCAAGCAGTATGGATGTCAGTCATGATAAGGCTCCACACAAATTCTCCGGCAAGGCTGGTGCCGCAATGGGCAACCGTATCCGCCTCCATGAATCCAGGCTGGGTAATATCCCAGTTGTCGGTACGGATGGGGATTTGATTGCGCAGCATGGAGCCGGGCTTGGTGCCGCACAATCCCTTGCCCATACGCGTACGTAAAGGGCATAGGACGCGGTCAAGCGTGGAGCGGCTGACAGAGAGGAGCCGCGCACGGACTTCCTCGGAAAGCAGTTCAAAGGATTGTTCGTAGAATGGCAGCCATACTGGAATGACAACCTTAAGGCGGCGAGAGCACATGAAATCAGAGGCTTTCCAGATGTACTGTAACGCCTTAATAAAAAGCGGTTCAGCATATAAGGGTCTTCTTCCACGCTTGGCTTTTTGTTTCTGTTTGCGTTTTCCAAGTAGCCGGATAGCGTACTTGCGATTGTATCGGCAAATCGCACAAAACTCATCGAGAATCTGCTTTTTGCCGGCTCTGTTGGAATGGGCATATCGTTGTCGTATCGCTTCCCGATATGCTTCTTTTTCTTTGTGCCCCATAGTGGTAACCCCCTTTTTTCTTGGGTTACCTTAATTATGAGGCAACGAATCAATTGGTGCGTGTTTCGATTAAGCCTTCGGTTACATTTAATTTGAGGCAATGCGCCATCGGCTCCTGCACGCCGATTTTCCCTTGTTCCGAAACCTCTCCCATCGTATACTATTGACACCAAATTATCGTTTATCCGCAGGTGCCCGTACATCATCAAGGAATGACTCATGGAACCACAGGACCTCTTTGCCTTTCTCCGCGAAAAGGTGGAGCTGTTCAAGGATTTTCCCGAGCCTCGCCTCAAGGAACTTGTCGCCGGATCGCGCGTAACAACCTTTGAGGGCAATGAAGCGGTGATCGAATTCGGTGAAGAAGGGAGATTTCTCGGCGTGCTTATTACCGGCCAGGCCGAGGCGGCGGTGACCGACAATACCGGGCGCAAGGTGCGCCTCAACCTTCTTGAAGCGGGCAGCATTTTCGGCGAAATGTCGCTTATGACCGGCAACCAGACCATCGCGAACATCATCGGGATAACCCGGTGCGAGGCGCTTCTTATTCCACAACAACTTTTCTCAACCGTTCTCATAACCTATCCGCCGGCCATTCGCTATCTGTCGCGCGAAATGACCCTTCGCACTACGCAATGGGCCACTCTGCACAACCTGGCAGCCGAGGCGCTGCAAAAGAGCGACGATCCCTACGGCCTCAAGCTCAAATCCGAGGCGCCGTCAAAATTGCTTGTTGTCAATTGCGGTTCGTCGTCGCTCAAATATTCGTTGTTCGACACCGCCAATGAAGCGCGGGTGGTCCGCGGCTCCATTGAGCGCATAGGCACTCCCGGGGTAAAGCATGTGTGCCGCGTGGGGGAAAGGAACGCGGCCGTGGCCGTTCCCGGCGCAGGCGGCCACCGCGACGCGTTTCGCGCCATGGTGGAGACGCTTGCTTCAAAGGAAGTGGGCGCCATGAACGGTCCGGCGGACATTTCCGCCGTGGGCCACCGTGTGGTGCACGGCGGGGACAAGCTCATCACGCCGGCGGTGATAACCGGTGAGGTGATTGCAGCCATCGAGGAAGCCTCCGCACTTGCGCCTCTGCACAACCCCGTCAACCTTGCCGGCATCAAAGAAGCAATGCGTTTGTTTCCGCACGTGCCGCATGTCGCGGTGTTCGATACCGCCTTCCACTCAACCCTGCCGCCGTACGCGTATATGTACGGCCTGCCGTACGAGTTTTACAAAGAGAAGAAAATCAGGCGGTACGGGTTTCACGGCACATCGCATTTGTATGTGTCGCTCAAGGCCGCCGAATTCCTCAAACGTCCGTTTTCCGGAATCGATCTGGTGTCGTGCCACTTGGGAAACGGCGCATCGCTGTGCGCCGTGGACCACGGCCGAAGCGTGGACACCTCTATGGGATTCACGCCGACCCAAGGTTTGCTGATGGGAACGCGCAGCGGAGACCTTGATCCCGGCATCCTCATCCACCTGATGCGCACCGAGAACATGGGCGCCGACGACATGGAAAAGCTCATCAACAACAAAAGCGGATTCCTCGGCATGTCGGGCATCACAAACGACATGCGGGAAATCGAAAAGGCCGCCGCACAGGGTCATCACCGGGCGCTCCTCGCCTACAAGACGTTCTGCTACCAGATCCGCAAATACATCGGCGCGTATGTCGCCGCCATGCAGGGACTCGATGCGGTGATATTTACAGGCGGGATAGGCCAGGGCAGCGCAGGCGTGCGGAGCCTGGCGTGCCAGGGCCTTGGCTACATGGGAATCGAGATTGACGAAAAGAAGAACCGGGGCATCGACGGTTTTGCGACCGTGAGCGATGTTTCGGCCGACGGGTCGCGCGTGAGGGTGCTGGTGGTCCCCACCGACGAAGAGCGTATGATCGCGCGCGAAACCATACGCACCGTTTCGTCGGGCTACATCGCCGACATCATCAAGACGCAGAAGAACACGCCCATTCCCATTGAGGTGTCGGCGCACCATGTGCATCTTGCGGCCGGGAACGTTGAGGCCTTATTCGGTGCGGGCCACACGCTCACGCCGGCTCACGAGCTGTCGCAGCGCGGACAATTCGCATGCAGGGAAACCGTGAATCTTGTCGGCCCCAAGGGCCGAGTGGACCGCGTGCGCGTACTCGGGCCCGTGCGAAAGGAAACCCAGGTGGAAATCGCCATGACGGAGCAGTTCAAGCTCGGCATACATCCGCCCATCCGCGAATCAGGCGATTTGGAAAACACGCCCGGCATCACCATAGAGGGCAGCGACGGGTCAATCTCCATACCCAAGGGCGTGATATGCGCGCTGCGTCATATCCACATGTCAACCGAAGACGTGCTCAAATTCGGGCTGCGCGACAAATTCAAGGTGCGCGTGCGCGTGGAAGGCCAGCGAGAGCTTGTTTTCGGCGACGTGCTGATACGGGTGGACCCGGCGTTCAAGTTGTCCATGCACATCGACACCGATGAGGCGAATGCGGCGAATATCGGGTCAGGGGCCATCGGGCATGTTGAGGCGGGGCAGACGAGGGATTAATAATTATTTGGGTGATTATAAAACATCTTGCACAGGAATTATCTTGTGCATATGGGCTTTAGTCAATTAGAAACCTTTGAATTCATAGGGAAAACTGAAAACAGGGCAAAATTGTTCCTCAGAAAGTTCTGTTGGAAAAATGGCCATGTTTTCTGCATCAATTGTAACAGCCATAAAATCTATCGTTTAAAAGGTAAAAAGTTCAGGTGCAAACGATGCGGAAATACCTTTCATGACTTCTCGAATCGGTGGATTGGTCAGTGCCGCGTCCCTCTGAAAAAGCTGCTGTGGATCATTAAGCTCTTTGAACTGGAAGTCTCAGCACGCAGGATAGCAACTCAGATCGGTTTGAGCTATCCCACGGTCTTGCGGATGTGTAATCTCATCCGAAGGGCCTTGATGGTCGCTGAAAGCGATTTCTGGCTCTCTGGAGAGGTTGAGCTCGATGAATCCTACTTCGGCGGCAGGCGTAAAGGTAAACGTGGCCGGGGTGCTGCCGGAAAGGTTCCCGTCTTTGGTATCCTGGAGAGACACGGAAAAGTGAAGGTGACAGTAGTAAAAAACGTCACTGCCGAAAGCCTGTTGACTGAGACTGTGAAAATGGTCAGACGAGGCTCCATCATTTACACTGACAAATTCCGCGGCTATGACGCCCTGATGTTCTGCGGTTATCGGCATTTGAGAGTCGACCATGGGAAAAGATTTGCCACAGGCAAAGTTTATATTAACGGTTTGGAAGGCTTCTGGAGCTATGCTAAGGAACGTCTTGCAAAGTTCCATGGAGTCTCCAAAGAATACTTTCCAGGGTATCTGAACGAAATGGCTTTTCGGTACAATCATCGTCATGAAAATTTCTTTGAAAAACTTGTCAAAATGATCACTAATTTGGTGCAAGATCCTTTATAATTACCATTATTTGAGTGCAAGGTAATTTAAAAAGAAAGAGTTGGGCGTTCCCCCTTGTCTAGACGCGCAGGATTGCGCGCCCGGACAAGGGGTCGGCCCTCCTTCCGGTCTCGGCCTTCGGCTTCGGGCCGCCACGGCCCTATGCCGCGTCGCGGCGGGTCCGGGCGGCACCGCGCTCCAGCGCGGCCTCCAGTCCGGCCTAACGTGCCGAGAGTGTTCTTGTTTATCAAGAAGCATTTGTGGCTCCAGCCATGCAGATGGTTAGTTACGAAAAAGATCAAATCATCCACACTATTTCTTGAAACAACAATCATCAACCAGTCGCTTTCTTTCCTGACCACCACTCTCCGTGTGTGCCCCCACACGTGTGTCTGGTTCTGCCACTGTTTCCGCTTGGGGGTCACCAAGGAGGGGGTATGGGTTCAGACAACCGGCGTTTACAAAAAGAAAGGGCACATCATGATGTGCCCCTACGCTGCGCCGGTTGGCTGAGCCCTAGCAGGGTGTTGAAAAAGTCTCCCTTTTGTAAACATTTATCCTTATATTATAGGGGAACCCCAACCAAGGAGTATTGATGAGAGGTTCCCAGCCAGCCCAAGGCGGTATGTTCAGCTTCGTTTCTCCGGATTCCCGAGTGCCGGCAACGCACCCGCTTCGTCGTGTCAAACAGTTTACGGACATAGCGCTGCGCCGCCTTTCTCGTGACTTTGAGGCGATGTACAGCCGGATGGGACGCCCTTCGATACCGCCGGAATGGCTTTTGAAAGCACAGATATTGATGGCTTTGTTTTCGATACGGTCGGACCGGTTGTTTTGCGAGATGCTGGACTATAACATTCTGTTCCGATGGTTTCTTGACATGGATCTGGATGCGGCATCGTTTGATCATAGTGTGTTTTCGAAGAACCGAGATCGACTTATGGAACAGGAGATTGCGCACCGGCTGATGCAGGAAATCGTGCGTCTTGCTCGTTCCGAAGAGTTGTTGTCCGATGAGCATTTCACGGTTGACGGCACGTTGATTGAAGCCTGGGCATCGATGAAGAGCTTCAAGCGAAAAGACGCGGAATCGGCGAACAAGACTGACGATGATCGGAGTAATCCGTCGGTTGATTTCCACCATGAGAAGCGAAGCAATGAGACACATCAGAGTTCGACCGATCCAGAGGCGCGGTTGGCTCGGAAGAACAAGAGAACGGGAGCGCAGCTGGCGTATTCCGGTCACGTGCTGATGGAAAACCGAAATGGGTTGTGTGTTGATATCGCCATTGCGCCAGCGACGGGGACAGCGGAACGGGATATGGCGCTTGAGCTGATAAAGCATGAACGCAGGCGCGGAAAACGCCGGATGAAGACGGTGGGTGCAGACAAAGGGTATCATGCAACCGAATTTATCAAGAGCCTGCGACGCCTGCACGTGAAGCCTCACATTGCCGAGAAGGCCAACACTTCGCTTAAAGGGTTGGATGGAAGAACGACTCGGCATAAGGGATACAGCGTAAGTCAAAGGAAACGAAAACGGGTTGAAGAGATATTTGGGTGGATCAAGAGCGTCGGTGGCCTGCGGAAAACTCGGGTAAGAGGAATACGAATCAACCAGACTGTTGCCTACGTGGTTGCCGCAGCGTACAACTTGATACGCATGGTTAAGTTGATGCCGCAAACGGTGGGGGCAGCATGAGAATGGCCTGGGAATCCGGGGAAATGCCTCGGAACGAGGCAGGTAAAACCTCTCTGACATATGTAAAGTTGAAGTTAGGTTCATAAAAAATCAACAAGAGCGCTTCTGTTAGGACTATTTCAACAACCTGCTAGGGGGGAAACTTCCCCCGCAAGAAAATCATTATACCAATATTGACAAATAACTCCTACGCCTTTTCCGCCAACTCCTTTATCAACCTCTCCGTATCTTCCCATCCCAGACACGGATCGGTAATCGACTTTCCGTACACTTTTTCGTCCGGCTTCTGCGTGCCTTCTTCGATGAAGCTCTCGATCATGAGCCCGCGTACGATCTTGCGCAAGAGCGGCGAATGCCTCCGGCTCTCCATGATTTCCAGGGCGATCCGCGGCTGTTCCTTGTATTTTTTGTTTGAATTCGAGTGGTTGGTGTCAACGACGATTGCCGGATTGACAAGCCCGCGTTTGTGGTATTTTTCGGCGCACAGCATCAAGTCTTCGTAATGGTAGTTGGGGATGTTCTGGCCGTAGTGGTTGACCGCGCCGCGCAGCACCGCGTGGGCGTGGGGGTTGCCGCTGGTGCTTACTTCCCATCCGTTGTACAAAAACACGTGGCCCACCTGGGCCGCGGCGATTGCGTTGAACATGACCTCCAGGTCGCCGCTGGTCGGGTTTTTTGCGCCTATGGGAATGTCGAGCCCGCTCACCGTAAGCCGGTGCGCCTGGTTCTCAACCGAGCGCGCACCGATTGCGACGTAGGAAAGCAAATCCTGGAGGTACGGATAGTTTTCCGGGTAAAGCATTTCGTCGGCCGCGGTGAGCCCGGTTTCCGACAGCGCGCGGATGTGCATGCGGCGGATCGCGCGCAGCCCTTCGACGATGTTGGGCTCCTTTTGCGGGTCGGGCTGGTGCGCCATGCCCTTGTAACCGACACCGGTGGTTCGCGGCTTGTTTGTGTAAATGCGCGGGACAAGAACAAGCCGGTCTTTTACCGCTTCGCCGGCCTTTGCGAGCCTGTTAATGTAGTCGCACACCGCGTCCTCGTCGTGCGCCGAGCACGGACCGACAATCAGCACGAACCGGTCGGTCTTTCCCGACAGGGCATCGATGATGGTTCTGTCGCGCTCGCTCTTGATGTCGGCAAAATACTTTGACAGAGGCATCTGAGAGATGATTTCCTTGACAGTGGGCACTTTCTTCAGTTTCTTGAAGCTCATCAGGTTCCGTTCTCGAGTGTGGTTTTCCTGCCGGCGTTACGATAAGAATATACAATTCGCTCAATAAAAACACCGTTGCCGCGCAAGTCAAGATCACAACCGCGTCATGGCGAGGCTTTCTCACCTGCTCGTTCATGCTTCCCAAAATCACCGTGCCGCTGATCTCACCCGGAATCTGGACCGGGCAAGTTCACTCATGCCCAATTTTCGTGCCTTTTGTCCGCAACCTGATTATTTTATGACCTGCGTCCCTGCATTTGCATGCCCGGCAATCGTCTGTGCCTTTCGAACAAGCAACGGGAAGGACCTCGTATGAACGCCGCCATTGTCGCAAGCAACCTCTCAAAGAAGTTCGGCGAATTCACCGCTGTAAACGGCATATCGTTTGAAATCGGCCAAGGCGAATGCTTCGGGTTTCTGGGGCCGAACGGCGCGGGGAAGACCACCACCGTCCGAATGATCCACTGCGTTTCGCCGGTATCGTCGGGCTCGGTTACCGTGTTCGGTGAAACGGCGGGACTTGAGAACCGGAAGATTAAGGCCATGACCGGCGTGATACCGCAGGAGATCAACCTCGATTCCGGGCTCACGGTGGCGGAAAATCTCCTCGTGTTTTCGCGCTTCTTCGACATCCCGGGCAACGAGGCGAAGAAAAAGGTGGCGGAACTCCTCGCGTTTGTGGAGATCGAGGCAAAAAAGAACAGCAGGATAGACGAACTCTCCACCGGCATGAAGCGGAGGCTGCTTGTCGCACGCGCATTGCTCAACAAACCCCGGCTCATTATTGCCGACGAGCCCACCACCGGCCTCGACCCCCAGGCCCGGCATCTTATCTGGCAGCGGCTGCGGCTGCTTGCGAGCCAGGGCACCACGCTGATTCTCACCACGCAATACATGGAAGAAGCGGAACAGTTGTGCAACCGGCTCGTGGTCATGGACGAAGGCCGTATCCTCAAGCAAGGCTCGCCGCGGCAGCTTGTTTCGGACGAAATAGGAAAAGAAGTCGTCGAAATAAGAATCGACAAGGCACAGGACGAGATGTTGATCAACCTGGCGGCGGGGTGCAGCTGCGGGCACGAAAGGGCGGGCGATACCCTCTATTTTTATTGCAGCGAGGGCCACGACCTGGTGAAGAAAGTGATCGACCTCGGGCTGCCGAATGTGCGCAACAGGCCGGCAACGCTGGAAGACGTTTTTCTTAAATTGACAGGCAGGAGTCTTGTGGAATGATGTGCGGTGCCGGCCTTACGTTTGAAGAAAAGGGCGTTTCATGAACCTTTCGTACAGAATCTTCTATGTCCTTGTGAGGAACATCATTTCGTACAAGCGGTTCATTCTGCCCACGTTCGCGGTGAGCCTAGGACAGCCGCTGTTCTACCTTGTCACGTTCGGCATCGGTATGGGCGCGTACATGGGGTACGTAGGCGGGAAACCGTATCTCAATTTCCTTGTTCCCGGCGTGCTCATATCCTCGGTGATGCTGTCGTCCACGTTCGAATGTCTCTATGACACGTTTGTCAAGATGGTCCACGAGCGGCTGTACGATTCGCTGATAGCAACTCCCGTGTCCGCGGAAGACGTCGTGGCAGGCGACATCGCCTGGGGCGCGTTTCGCGGACTCTTGAGCGGCGTGCTCATGCTTGTGGTCGCGCTGTTCATGGGCGTGCACCCTGCCTCGCTGGTGAGCGCGCTGCTGATTGTGGCGATCATGGCGTTCGTCGGCGTTCTATTCAGTTCGCTTGCAATGATCGTGACTTCCTTTGCCCCAAACTTCGACTTCTTCAACTACTACACCGAACTTATCATAACGCCGATGCTGTTCTTTTCCGGCGTGTTCTTCCCGCTCGATAAGTTTCCGCAGTGGCTCAAGGTGTTTGCGCTGTTTTTGCCTCTCACGCATGCGGTAAACATATCCAGGGCCGTTTTTTCCGGCGAATCCGTACCGGGACTCTGGTGGAGCCTCCTTATCCTTGTCGTCATGGAGGCAGCGGCTTTTGTGGTAGGCGTCAGGCTCATGAAGAGAAGGCTTATAACCTAGCTACGGTGCGGTTTCAACCGTTCTTTTGCCCGCACCGGTTTGGCGCTCTATTATTCGCACATGATATTGGTACTCGCCGTTCGTCATTCCCTGATTTTCTATTGGTGCTAGCCTCGATACACCGCTCGCCGAGTGGCCCTTTGTGCCGTATCGAGGCGAGCGGCACTCGGCAAGCGTTTTTGAAAAGTAAAGTTGTCACCACTATAATGACTGGATTAATAACTCAAATTTTCGTCCCGGTTTGGAGAGAATGATCGGCGCCTTCGCCCGCGTAACGCAACATCGGGGGGTGGCAAGCCGAAATCTCTATGGGTTTGAAAGGAGGCGCATATGAAGACGATACACTGCAGGGATACGGGAGAGCGAACTTGTAATTTCACCGCAGAGGGAAAGAGTATCGAGGAAGCGGAAAGAATTCTGCTGGATCATGTGCAATTGCGTCATCCTAATCTGATGGAAACCATGACATTTGAGGAGAGGGAAAGGCTCCTTGAGCATGTGGAGGCAATGGCGGAAACGAGATGACCGATAGGGATGTCCATGTTATGCGGACGAAGAAAATGTTGTGTTCAAGTACGGTTTTAAGCGGTTAGATAAGGCGGATTATCGTCCTTGTTGCAGAATCCAGTTGAGGAGCATGAAAAAACGGTAGAAGAGAGCTATGAATGCGATGATGAGGGCATAGAGCGCGGAAATTATAATGCTTTGGCGGGTGAGAAAAGAGCGAAGTTTGTTTCTGTGATGAAAAAGGAGGAATCCGCCGGCAACAAATGCAACGGATTTGAGAATTCGGAATGCCACGTTTCCGAGGAGTGATAAGGTTGATTTACGTTTCATACTATGTGGTTCTTTCGCAAGGAAAATAATCTCTTTACAGGGTTGTGTGGTGCAAAATCAGAGTGAGCCGGGATCGAGCAGGTCTTTTTCAGCGGGGTCCTTCTGGCAATCAGTCAAGTGCAAAATCAGGGGCCGTTTTTTGTCCATAAATGATGATTTCCACCGCGGTTCCCCTGTCCTTCGGGTTGTCGATGGCCGCTGCTCCCCTTATCACATAATCCGCTTGTATACTTCCAGGGTCTCACGTGCGGCCCTGTCCCAACTGAATTGCTTTTCGCGCACAAGTCCCCGTCCGACCATGATACGCCTCAGCGAATCGTCGAACAGCACCCTTTCCAGTTTGTCCATCAGGTCTGCGGTGCTGGTCGGGTCGAAGTAGAGACATGCGTCTGCGCCGACTTCCGGGAGTGAACTGGTATTGCTCGCCACGACCGGGCACCCGTAATGCATGGCCTCAAGAAGGGGAAGCCCAAAGCCCTCGTAAAGCGAGGGGTAGACAAGGAGCGAAGCATGAGAATAGTATTCGGCTAGCAAATCGTCGCTCCCGCAAACATGGCTGGCGCGGCCCGACAGCCCGAGCCGTGCCAAGAGCTGTTCTTCTTCTCTTGTAAATGGATCCCCTCCAAAACATACGAGGCCAAACTCCCTGTTTATGCGGGAAGAATGGCAGTATGCATTGAGCAAAACGGGGAAATTTTTATGGAGAAACCGCTGGCCCACATAGAGAACAAACGGCCCTCCATGTGGGGAACGGTTGCCGGGAAGCGCGGTGAGGGAGTTCGCCAGATGCACAACGGCGATCTTTTCCGGCGGTATTGACAAGAGCCGGATAAGGTCGTTCTTGGTGGACTCGGAAATGGCGATTATTGCGTCCGCCTGCCTGATTGACGCCTGTTTTTCAAGGACTACCGGGTCGGTTCTGGAAAACATGCCGGGATAGAGTTCTCCGGTCATGTCGTACACAGTGAGAATTCTCTTGCCCCTGAATCCCGGAAGGTGCAAACGATAATAGGTTTGATGGTAGATATCAGGCCCGGCGCGTTTAATGAAAAGAGGGAAAAGTGAATCGTTGATTGCATTGAATAATCTCGCCGTCTTTGGAATGACCGGCCTCCGGATCCCGAAGAAATGCGCATACCGGTTCCTAAACAGGGCAAAGTTGAACTCATTGATGTGAAACCCCATGTACAGGGAAAGCGAAACGTCCTGCTCGTTGATCAGGCGCGAGACGATCTCGTAAAAATAGCGGGTGATCCCGCTATACCGGAACGTGGAGAAGAACTGGTGATCGTACGCGATGCGTATCACGGTGACATGGTTCCCGTCTAGGTGACCAGTTTGATCTGTTTGTGGGCAATTGCAAGAAACAGGATATTTACGTATACGAACCATAATTCCCAGAGGGGTCCATGATAGCTGAGCAGGATGAACCCCACAAAAATGGCCCACATCGAAATGCGGAAAAGGGAGGGACGGTGCAGGGTGTTGACATAGAACGTGGTGCAAAGCATGCCGAGCACAAATGGAAGGAAATAAACGCCGAATGCCCCGAAATCCTTGTAAAAATGCCACATGTATACAACCGTGTTGAACCCTTTCACCTTGATAATCGATTCATTCATGATCGAGTCGAACCCGTAGCTGTGCAGAAGAGGGGCCTCCGTGAACGACAGGCAGAACAAGGGCCGAAAAAGATCGAGCCCGAATTCCAACGGGTAGGAGAACGCTCCGTCCACATATTTGCGGAACGCGAAGTCGAGGTTCCAGAAGTCATTGACAATATACGTGTACATGTTCCCGGCCCACAACATTCCCTTGGGGAGGTGGAGATGGTATGCTTCCGAAAAGATGTTGAGGGTGTCGTACCGGACCCTGAGTAAGAAGAAGACGAGGAAGAAGAGGACGGAGAACCCGAACGCGTACAGCAACTGCGCAAGCGAGAGGCGCTTCTTTCCATAGTGGTAAACAACCACGGCAAAGATGATAAATCGGAAAAGATCGAGCCGTGTAACAACGGTAAAATAAAGCAGAAGCGAAACGAGGGAAACGACCGCGACGACGACGGTGCGGCGCCTGCTGAGGGTTGGGAAGAACAGCAGTTCCACTGCAAGGATGAGCGAAAGGGGGCCGAAAAAGAGGCCGAAGTTGGCGAAGAAATTTGCGCTGAAGAAAGCGATGCGCGCCTTGTCGGCATGCGCGGCAAACAAAGGGATGAACCCGCTCTTGAGGAAGGAGACGCCGTAGCTTGCCAGGAAAACAAGCGAACAGAAAAGCCAGACGTTGAAGAACCATTTCCAGTCGATCCGCAGCGAGTCCAGGGCAAGGGATTTCTTGATGAAGAGGAAATCGATGACTGCCAGGGGATTGTTCACTCTGTTGACAAGAAGCATGATACAGGCGCCCGCAATAAACAATCCGGAAGCGCCCCAGAAGAACAGGCGGGTGGTAAGGGACCAATCCGTCTGATAATCGGACAGCCTCAGTGAATTGACGGCCAGAAGCAAGCAGTATACGCAGACATAAAGCCGGACCGGAGAGAACAGGTCTTTCCCGTAGTAATATGCCGAAAGGATGGCGGCGCCGAGGATACACAGGTAGAGAAAGGTCATGTTGCCTCTTCTCACGCACAGATCGACGGTACGGACGCGAAAGCCCGCATCACTTCTTAAAAGTCAATAATCGGAGGACTCGGTTCAATTTGCCGTAAAAAGAGGTCCCGTTTTGCCTTTGGATCTCATACCATTTATCAAGAACAATAGAGGTGAAGGTAATGCCAAGGCCGCCGAAAAAGAAAAGCATGCAGATGATCGAGCCTTTGGGCCGGGTCTTCTTCTGCGGCGGTCTTGCATATTCGAGCGCCTGGACCCGCGGCACGTTGTTCGACTCGGAGAATTTCGCTTGCTCGAACAACTGAAGGACGAATTCGTAGAGAGACTCCTGGATCTTCACGTTGCGAAGGAGGTATCCGTAGTGGACCGATTTTTGCGGGGCATCGTTGAGTGAAATGATGAGGTTGCCGCCGCCCGCCGCCATGTACCCGTTGATCTTCCGTTCCATCACACGTTTCTGCTTTTGCAGTTCGGCAATCCGCTGGTTGCCGGCTCCAAACTGGCTTTGCAGTTGCGCAGTTTCGAGGTCGAGCGCCATTTTCTGCGCCTCGAACCCGGCAAGTGCCTCAATGGAAGATTTTGTTTGCTGCTCAAGGTCTATGTAGTTATTCTCGGTTCTGAATCTTGTGAATTGGCTGGAGGCCGAATCCAGCTCACGTTTGATGGCCGTGAGACGGTCTTCAAAGAAGATCCTGGAATTCTTCGCGCTTTCCTTTGCCATACTATACGTTATGGTGTCGAGCTGAAGCGCCACAAAATTGGCAATGTCGGCCGCCATTGCCGGGCTGACATCTACGACCGATATTTCGATGTTCTCATATTCGTTTTCGTCCGCCTTGACGTTCCTGTGGAATTGCTTCAGTACGTCTTCCATATAATAGTTCTTCTTCTTGTCGAATTTGTAATAGTGAACAAGATTGAATCGGTCAATCACTTTCTCCGCAAGTCTTCGGCTCTGCAGGATGCTCAGGAAATTGTCCGGGTCGCTTGCTCCGGCAAAGTCCATGGATTTGAGAATCCCGGAGACGGGAAGTTCTTTTCCGGCAAGCGAACCGAGGCCCGCAGAGCCCCTCTGGACCGGTTTCATGATAACGGCAGTTGCAGTGTAATACTTGGTGAGGGCCAGGCTTGTGATCACCCCGGCCACGCAGAAAACGAGCATGGACAAAACAAAGAACCACTTTCTTTCAAGGAGGATGATCAGCAGATCAAGAAGGCCGATTTGTTTCGGTTCGTCCATGGTATGACAAGTCGATTTCTATGACAATTCATTGCCCGTGCAAAAGATTGGTTGGTTTCCCGCCTACAATTTGAATTTCGACGAAAGCGCGAGAAACACGACAATGGAAACCAGGCTCAGGACATTCGCGCCGATCTTGACATTCACCAATAGTTCGAACAGGCGCCTGTTCTTGAAATAGGACACATTGGTAACGGCGTCCGTTACGAGGCTGGAACTGATAACGAGAAGCAAAAGCGAACGCAACAGGGGAGCGCCCATGAAATTCCAAATGACATACACGATGATTCCCCCGGACAATGCAAGCCAGAAGTATTGCACTCCCAGCGGCTGCGGGGTCTTGGCAAGCAGATGCTCTCTGTAATCTTTGAGCACGTTCACGGTAATCCCGTCCTTCGTGCCGACCGGCGCGGCATACTGTGGTGATGCGCGAATTTTCGAGCCGTCAAAACGACCTCTCGGTTCGGCCGCATAACGCCTGAAAGAAGAAAGGCCCCGTTGATTGATGGGAGGACCGGGGCGGGGACGTTTACATGCTGCGATTTTCCGCAGCGTGGAAAAATATAAATCATTCCCGTGCGCAGGCGGGCAAATACCCATGCCCGCCGTCGGGAGCTTTTCGGAAGCCGCCGGGAGGATAAGCGCAAAAGACCGTTCTTTCCGCAGCGTCTTAGAAAACCCGCCGGCCCAAACGCATCCCGATTCTATTATATTACAGGCATCCCCCAAAGAATTTCCGGATGGCTCGGTCCCATGAACATCGGCATCGACATAAAGGCGCTTACCGCGGGAAAGGCCGGCATAGCGGCGTATATCAAAAACACGCTCGACAAACTTCAGGAAATCGACGCCGAAAACCGGTATTTCCTTTTTGAAAAGAAGACTTCTTCGTACCGCATGTTCAACCCCCGATGGCAAAAGGTTCTTGTTCCGTCACGACTCCCCGGAACAATCTGGCTCATGGTTGTGTTGCCGTTCTTTCTCGGACGGCACTCCATTGACGTATTCTGGGGGCCGGAGCAGCTTATCCCCTGTGTTCTGCCTTCGAGCTCCGCCGCCATGCTGTCCACCGTGCTCGATCTTGCCCTAAAGCGTTGCCCGCACACCATGCAGAACACCAATTACTTCATCAACATGCTCTTTCTCAAGAGAAGCGTCCGCCGGTCGTGCACGATCCTCACTATTTCCCATTCCATCAAGGACGACCTGTGCAGATTCTTTCCGCACGACGCCACGCCCGGCAAGGTTGTGGTCACCTATCCCGGAAAACCGAAGTGGGACCTTGGTTCCGATACGGCAACGGGCCGCGGGAACCACCTGCTGTTTGCGGGGAGCCTTGAACCCAGGAAGAACCTCTTGAACCTGCTCAAGGCGATTTCCCTTTTGAAAAAGGAGAAGAAGTTGATAGTCCCGCTTTCTATAGTTGGTCCCGGAGGATGGAAGAACAACGCCGTTCGAACCTATGTCGAAACAAGCGGTCTCAAACAGCAGATAACCATGGCGGGATTCCTTAGCGAAGAAGAGCTGATCCGGCAGTATTGCCGGTGCAAGGCATTTGTGTATCCTTCAATCTACGAAGGGTTCGGATTGCCGATTTTGGAGTCCCTGGTGGCCAACACGCCGGTACTGACGTCAAGGGGCACTTCCATGGAAGAAATTGCCGGGGAGTGTTGCGTCCTGTTTGACGCCGGCGATCCTCGCGACATTGCAGAGAAGATAGCCGGCGTATACGCCCCGGATTTCGATCCGCAGGCGCGCCTGAAGCACCGCGACGAAGTGCTAGCAAGGTTCTCCTGGGACACAACCGCGAGGCAGACGCTCGCGGCATTGACAGAAGCGTTCATCAAGAACAAAGCCGGCAAGCGAAGCCGGGCGATCTGCTGTTGATATTTAGGACAAAAGAAATAGAATCAATGCTTGTGGATCGCCGAACAGGGTGATCCCATCGGCAATCAGCTATGGCACGATATAGCACACGTATTTTCCTAATCTTCGCCGGCGTCCTTGTGTCCTGCAAGCCATCCGGCGATGTTCCGCCATGGGAAGTAAACGAACTCACCGACCAGATACGGCACCAGGCGGGCGGCAGCTACGCGACACTTTCGCAGGGCGTAACCCACTACGAACTGTCGGGTCCGGCACTTGGACACACGGTGGTGCTCGTGCACGGTTCCACGCTCCCTATGTGGACCTGGGACAGACTGGTTGGGCCTCTTACCGACGCCGGTTTCCGGGTGTTGCGTTACGACCATTTCGGCCGTGGATACTCCGACAGGCCGTCCGGCGAATACACCATCGATTTGTACCGAAGCCAATTGCACGAGTTGATCGGCTTCTTGGGCATCAAAGAGCCTGTCTCGCTGGTCGGCATTTCATTCGGCTGCGCCATCATCGCAAACTATGCCTCCTGTTATCCGGAGACAATCGACCGGATGATTTTTGCAGCACCGCTTGTCAACCCATTCAACGATCTGGCCAAACTCCTGACAAAGTCACGGGTGGGCGCTTCTTTTGTAAAGAACCAGATACAGAAACAGGTCGAAGGCGGCATCCGGAAAACCCTTCTGGACCGAGGCATGCCGGACCACTACGCGGATTTGTTTATCGAACAGGCTTCCATCAAGGGGTTTCAGCGTTCGCTCATTTCATTCCTGCGCAGCGCCGCGGAAGCCGATTACCGGCCATTTTACCGGAAAACCGGAGAGTCGGTCAAAGACATCATGCTCATCTGGGGAGACGACGACAAGACGGTGCGCAAGGGCCAGATTCGCGCATTCAGCAAGGCTATTCCACATGCACAGGTCAGAATTCTCCCTGGAATCGGTCATTTGGCGCCGTTTGAGGCTACCGATGAATTCAACGGGCTGGTTCTTGATTTCTTGACAAAGAAGTAGGTCCCCAATTGCTCTGTTCTCGCCGCGGTCAGTGCGGACCACGGGTCTTTGGAAGCGGTTTAAGACGTACGAAGCCGGATGCGGTATTTCTTCACCATGCGCTCGGGGCGATACGAGGCCTTTGCCCGGCGCAGCGTTTCCATGCCCAGGTCCTGCTCGAAGTTAAAAACGGCGTACTGTGAAGGCATGATCTGAGCGAATTGGCTGTACATGTACTGGTATATCCCTTTGAACGCACGTTTTGCCTTTGCAAAGTGAAGCACAAAGCAGGTACGGCCCAGTTCTTCGCCGATAATGAAGCCTGCGGGCCCGCCGTCCACATAGTAAATGGCCCCGCAGAGCCCCAATTCCTCATACAACAGAAGAGCTTCCTTGCAAGGGGTGTAGTCCGTATTCTGCGGCGATTCATCCGATTCTTCCTGCCATGCGTCCAGAACGGCCAGGGCATCCGGGAGCCGTTCGTTTGTCAGGGGAAGCGCCTGCACGCGGTAGCGGGCCAGAAACTGGTTGAGCAGGTTCTTCTTCGCGTGCAGCTTGTTTCCCGGATAGATGGCAAGTTTGGCGATCTCGTGAATGTAATCGCTTTCGGCGTCGTCGAACGTGATGTCATAGGCGGCCGGATCGAACGCCCCGAGCCATTCTTCCGGCACCGGAAAAAGCATGCCGCAGGCGGTTATCATGCGGTCAAGCAGTTCCCTTTTTATCACACGGACGTCCTGCGTGGGCATGACGTAAGTATCGCCGTTGTGCGCTGTACCGCGGATGAAAATCTCCTCCTCGAAAAGCACCGCGTACGAGTGCTCTGCGCGGAACAAATACAGGTTGGCAAAGCTGTACTCCGAAACAGACAGGGCCAGGCCGCGCAGCGGCTCATAGAGGATTTGTTTGTGGTGCAGAGAAAGAGGCTCTTCGGTCATGGCGATGCACCTCCGGCCTTAACAATAGCGCTTATGCACATACAGTCGAATTTGAGGCACCGTCCCGGGGAATTCTTTGCACAATCTCGCCGCAGGTGTTTGATCGATGTGCGGCGCTCATTACGTGAATGTTGGGATCATCGGGCATGGTCTGCACTGTTTCTGCGGGACTATGCAGTCAGGCCGGACTTATTGTGGCCGCAGCGCCCGACATGCGCTTCATCACGGCGCGTTGCAGCGGACCGAGCGCCCTGAATTGAACTCCGATCTGCAGGTACTTGCGGTCTTGGAAGTATCGCGTTCTCACCCAGACAATTTTTCCATGGAAATGCACGGACGGGCTGAAGCTTCGTGGCTGAATGGTCACCACGACCCTGTCACCTTGCTGCAAGAGCCTCTTTGTATTGACCTGCGCGCCGCCGGTGCTGATATCCACAAGTTCCGCGACATCCCTGCCTTCCCACAGGAAGAAGAACCTTTTCGTGTAGACAACCACGCGGAGCTGTTTCTTCACTCGCGGGTGTTTCCGACGTTCTTTCGCATCCATCGCGCCGTCCCCGAAGGGTTGTTTGTCACTTCTCACAAGTAAAATACTTGTCTTGAACCCTGCAGGCGCAATAACAAAATGGGGTTTCTTTTGCCGTTACCAGTAGAATTCACTTCCGATACTGAAGATCATTTCCGTTTCATTTCGGTCATCATAAATGCCGATTCCGGACCCGACATTGAGGGAGAACCAGTTGGAAAAGCTATAATGGAAATTAAAGGAGCCGGTACCTCCAGAGTGGTTTCCGGTATAGTACAGCGCTAATGCCGACAGGACGGCTGCTTTCGGTGAAAGTTGAAAACCGATCGCGTTGGAAACGGTCGGGAAGGATTCAGTTGCTGTCCCCTTGGGGAAAGAGTAATTCAAAGCCTCATAAATATTCCCTTGATACCAGGCAGATGGAGAGAGCCGCTTCTTCCAGGAAAACCTTAGGCTGCAATAGGCTCCACTCGGATCGATGGTTGACGCGCCTCCTCCTAATGCAAATTGCCACTTGTATCGTACGGTCGTATCAACAAGCGGGCTTTTCGTCAATTGCCAAACAAGGTATGGATAAGGAATGTAAGGCAACGAGAGATTGTCCGTTAATGAGTAGGACGCTGTACCCACCAATAAGGATGCGAAAACATCGTTGCGAAACACACTAGTGTAAGAGATGCCTCGATACGTGACACGGTCTCTAACTTCAAGGAAGCCTGATACTGATGGTTCTACCGACCAGGTTCCTTTTGGATCAACAATCGGCCTGTCTATTTCCGCAAGCGGCACACTCATCTTGTTTGGTCCTGCACATTCCATGCAAAGCATCACGATGCAGGGAAGCGCAATAGTCCAATACCGTTTCACATTTTGCTCCTTTGCCAACCACTCTTACAATTGGTAGTCACCAGCCACAAAAGGGGTTTTGTCTCCTTGGATCATTGAAGAACCCCGCCCCGAATAGCGGGGTTAGCGGGCTGTGTTATTCAACGACACGCACGATCAAGGGTTCAGACCACTTCGACGTATCTGTCCCGTTTACAAGCTGTACCTGCACCGAACAGGCGCCTGCAATTGTCCAGGTCCATACGATTGCCGAATCCTGCATCAGTGAAGACACCTGATTGCTTGACTGACTGGAAAACAGAAACCGTTTCATCCCTGCCGCTCCCGTATAGCTGTAGCTCTGTGCATGATTTACTTGAGCGGTATCGGAGCCCAACGGTTCTATGGGCACAACCTGTCCGCTTCCGAGATCAGGTTGTCCCGTAAATGTTGTTACGACCGGTCCGGTGGTGGAATCGACATATCCAAACCCTGTAGGATTGCCGATCACGCCCCCGCCGGCCGTGTCGCCCATTGACCCTCCGGAAGAACAGCGCAGCATGATCATAGCCGAAACACCGATGATCGTGTGCCGTATCATGAAGGTTGTTCTCCATTGTTGAGGGCGCTTGTCGGATACAGCTGGATGTTGACATGATAAACACGGTTCTGGTCTGTATCTTTCTCAACAATGCTTACGAGCTTCTCCCGAAAACGCCGGACCTCCTCTTTCATGGCAATAAGACCTTTTGGGGAGAGTGCTGCCGCGACGCAACTGATGTCCCGTTCCAAAGACGGACAATCGGTAATTGCCTTCTTCGCAACATCGAGGTTCTGGCGATGGAATTCGGTGACGGCGACCGACCGCACTTCGTCACCGCTGGTGACTACGGTATCCACCAATTCGAATCGTTTTCCTCTTTTTCGAATCAACCCCAGACGCAACAGGAGCTTGACCGAGGCTTTCGCCTGGCTTGGCTTGATTGCAGGAACTACAAGGGAGGCGAGGCGTTCCCAATCGTTGCCGATGTCATGCATGACGACAAGTTCCCGGACGGTGTGGTGATACCACCGTCTGTAGAAGTCGTGTTGGTCCCGGACAAGAAGCCGAGCGTTGCTGCGGCGGTTGAATTCGGTGAGTTTGGCCCAGGTTCGCATTTTCTGATCGTGCGTCTTGGACTGGTTGAACGCAACAAGTGCCTCAAAAAAAGCGACCGATTTGCCATCAAGACCGATGGAGCGGGCAACGGTGTCAAGTGCATCATCGGCAATAAGTTTCTTCCCGGAGATCAATTCGGGAAAATAGCTCTTTGATCTGAAGCCCGCGGCGTGTGCCCAGACTTGATATGAGAAACGAGGATTCTTCCATTTTTTCTCGGTATAGAAGTCACGTAGAAATGTCCTGAAATTAAGATATTCAAATATGGATGGCATTGTTTTGTCCTTTGTGTTCATTACCAAATTTACAAACAAATACCGAGGCTTGCAAGACCAGATCGCAAGATATCGTTCTTTTTTAGCGAACGGTTCGATATGCGGGGTGTGACATGATCCTGCGTCTTGGTTGCCGATACGGCATGAAGAACCGGCACGACCGCATCCGTCGCGTTACGCCGCCCGGGCGACTCCTTTCACTAATTTACAAAATGTATATTCTTTCTGTTGCGGCATCCGCCCGTTCGGTTTCTCCAGGGAGAACTGCCATGTCCGGCGAAGTGCGGCTCAACCTTCTGCGCCTCACCAGCGGCACCGCTCTGTATGGCGCCTCGGACGTGATATATGCATTTGTCCGGTTCTTTCTCGTTGCCATAATCACCCGCATTCTCACTCCTGCCGATTTCGGAGTGTATGCGATTATCTCCGCTACGCTCCAGTTCGCCTGCGTGGCGATGCCGCTGGGTCTTCCTACCGCCATGATCGTCCAGTTCAGGGAAAACGACAAAGACCAGATGGCGGCGCTCAGGAACACCACCATGCTGTTCCTGCTTCAGATATGCGCGGCGCTGGCCGTTGCCTTCTTTGCATGTTCGAAGATCCTGTTTGCAAACACAACGATTTCCGCGCTCGCGGGCTGGATAATCCTGTGGTCCGTTTCCGACGTTTTGGGGATGGTGCCGAGGATGTCGCTTCGCTTCAATCAGAAAATTGTGCCTTTCGGCGTGGCGCGAGTGCTCAGGGCGGTGGTGATGGTGGTTGTACTGCTCTGGCTCGTTAAGACTCACGTCAGCGGTTTGGCTGGGGTCGTGATATCAGAAGCTGCGGCTGCGGCCACGGAATTCGTTTTCGCATGCATTTTCGACGGTTTCATGCCCCGCCCGGATCCGCTGTGGGGCCTCGGCTCGCTGCTTCGGGCCGGACTTCCGCTTACCCTCGTCGGTCTTGGCATTTTTTTGAATGACCTTTCCGACAGGTACGTTGTGTTCCTGTTTCTCGGAAAGCAGGCAAACGGCTATTATTCCGCTGCCGCAAAAATCGCGATTGCCGGCTCGTTCTGCGCGGAAGCATTCAACTCAATGTGGTTCCCCTATTTCTTCAGGTTCGCCCAGAAAAAGGAATATCGGGAGTCGGAACTGCGCGACTTTTCAAAGAAGCTCGTACTCCTCTTTGCAGCGCTCATCGGGTTTTTGACCATTGTTCTTCCCCGGGTCTTGACCCTCAAAATGTTCGGCAGATACTTTGTTTCACCCAGCTATCACGGCGCTGCCGTGCTGGTGGCGCCTCTCACGCTTGTCTATTTCTTCAAGATGGCCATGTATGTCGCCACTCCTGTCCTTACCTACCGGCAAAGGATCGCACGACTTTCCACCATAATATGGATAGCTGCGATTGTCAATATCGCCGCCAACATCCTATGGTGCCGGGTATTCGGCAATTCGCATCTGTATGCCGCGCTCTTTGCGATTGCGCTCATGACCTCACTGTCCTATGGGTTATGCATGGTATGGGTGTCCCGCGACGCAGGCGTGTTTCCGCTGCGCACTTGGGTCTTCTCTTCCACGCCGCTGTTCTCAATTGCGCTTCTTGGCCCGGCGTTCCTGCCGGTCCCACTTTATTGTAAAATCGGAATTTGGGCGGTCGTCTCCTTGGTGCTGTATCAACGCCAGTTCGCACACAGCAATATCCTGCGGAGGCTGATTGCCGGGCAGGGTTCGTGATCATGAAGCACGCTGCGTCAAGATTTCCGGTTAAGAGGCTTCCCGATGGTCGCGCCATGATCAACCTGGGAAGCAGCGCGCGCAGCGCCCCGGGCTGGAACAATATAGACTCGAGCTGGCTCATACGTCTTGGCAGGCATCCTCGTTTATGTTCCGCCCTTCATGGACTTCAATTGCTCAGTTCGGCGCGCTACAGCCGGGTCATGACGATGGACAAGAAGACGATTGCATGGAACTTGGCAAAAGGCATTCCGTTTGCCGACCGGACCTTTGATGTCGTCTACCATTGCCATGTTTTGGAGCACATCGACAGGGACGCTGCAGTTTATTTTGTTGAGGAGTGCCATCGCGTCCTCAAGACGGGCGGTATCGTGCGCGTCGTTGTGCCCGATTTTGAAAAGGCGGCTCGGGAATATATTGCGATTGTCGATCGCCTCCCCGCTCATGCCACTATGAAGGACCATACCGCAGCCGTGGAAAACATGATTGACCAGATGGTTGTTCGCAGGCCGCGATACCGCAGCCAGCATAAATTGATCGTTCGGTTTCTCGAAGATATTCTCATCGGAAATACGGCGCGGGCCGGGGTTTTGCACCGGTGGATGTACGACAGATTTTCTTTGCAGCAGTTATTAAGGGATGCCGGTTTCTCGTCCGTCCAATTGTGCGACGAGAAAACCAGCGTCATCCAAGGTTGGAGCAAGTGGAACCTCGATATGGAACCAGATGGAACGCCCTACAAACCAGGTTCAATTTATATGGAAGCTCACAAGGCTTGAGAATAAAGTCGGAGGGAAGTACTAATTTCTGTTGGCCTGGTTTTTCCAAGAAATGTGGCGAACAGGCGCTCACAGCCAAAAATCAAACGTGCAAAGGGAAGGTCGGCCCAACCATCTTCGGTCCGGTACTCTCAAGAAAGGCGGTAGCAATGGTTTCCAAGATACCAGTCCGATTTACTATGCTTTCACTTATGTTGTCTGTCGCCCTTGCCGTGATTTTGTCAGGGTGCGCAGAGAGTATTCCGATTCGTACAGCTCCTCCTCCGCTCCAAACGTACGACCAGCCGCACTGTCCGGGACCTGGCTATCTATGGGTACCGGGTTATTGGGCGTATGGCCAAGACGGATATTATTGGGTTCCCGGAATGTGGGAGCTCGCCCCGGAAGCAGGCTTGATGTGGACTCCCGGTTACTGGAGCTGGTCGGAGGGAGAATATGTCTGGCACCCCGGATATTGGGCACGGGATATCGGGTTTTACGGCGGAATCGATTACGGCTGCGGGTACACCGGGTCCGGTTATGCAGGCGGATATTGGAAAGACAATAACTTTTACTACAACAGTGCCGTATCGAATGTGAATCCATCGGTTGTAAAGAATACGTATGCTGAACCTGCGGTGAATAGAGACACATTTGCGGCCCGGATCAGTTACTCCGGCGGTACCGGCGGCGTTATCGCCGCGCCAACAAGCCAGGAGTTAAACACGGCACGTGAACCGCATGTTATTCCGGCACCAAGTCAGAAACGGCCCACTTTGAGATCCAGCACTGTTAAGAAGGTGGTAAAAGCATTGAATTTCAAGTATAGAATTGACCCGAGATATTCCCAGATGGACCAAATCAAGGTTCCAAATTATCAAATTGTCAACGACACCGTAAAGTTCTTCTTCTGTTCGAGCGGCACTGCGAGTAAATTCATGTATAGACTCAAGCAGAATTCCGATACTTTGGGAATAGAGGAATACTACGGATCCGGACCGCTTCTGAAGCGCAAGGAATCTTTCTGCGTTTCCTGCACTATCTCGGGATTAAAAACAGGTCAGTATTCTGTCAAGACCGTGGACGGCATCCAACAAATTGAAATCAAATAACGGCATTGTTTGCAGTTGCTGCCCGCGCGACTGTGCCGAAAGCCGATGGGTTCCCGGCGGCACAGGTTTGCGAATAATCACACGTTCTTAAAAAGGGGGAAAATTTTATGAGTTTTTGCGGGCTCGCCACAATTGCGGTTGTATTTCTTGCGCTGTCCCTTGGTGTCAATGCCGCGATCCCGGCCGGATATGCCGGCAAACCCTATTGCTGCGACACGCTCAAAGGGCATTACCAGCAGATTCCCGGACAGGTTTTATGCGTATTTTTCGACTCGGGTGGGGAGGGAGTGGGATTTCATTACCCTGGAAACAGCAATTCGGGCGGATCAATGCGAATGAATTCCGCCGGACAGCAGATTCAGGCTGATTTCATTGTAAGCATGCAGGCGTTCGGTGGTAATGACTACATTTTCGGTTCGAACCCAGGTCAGCATGATTCAGGCTACTGGCATCTGGCCTGGATCCTTCCGTCCACCTACTACACCAACGGCGACCCTGGCGAATGGGAAAAATATTCCGTTCATGTCAATACGGCGGGGATGTATTATGTCAGTTTCCATGAGGCGAATGCTAACCTTCCAAATCTCCAGCTGCTCACCTATTATGATGGCCAGAATGTAAAAGTAGATTCGATTATTAATATGCCGGTTGACACGCCGTTGCCCTCCGGCTGTCCTGAAGTCTGGCATTCGTGGAGTATCACCAAGAATGTGGATTCCGTGATGCTTGACACCGGATTGCAGGTTATTCAGCTGACTTTTACAGACGGCAGTTGGAACATGGACTGGATGCAATTCGATCTTTATACCCCTGCGAGTGTCATGCATGCAGCAATTGCGGGTCCGAAAGAACAAGGCATAAAGATAAGGCCCGTAGAAAACATGCTTGATGTTTCTTTGAACGTGGCACAGGCTGGAAGGGCATCGTTTTCCATCATGGACTGCAGGGGAAAACTGGTCGGTAACCCGATGACGAAGTTCTTGATGTCCGGGATGCAATCGCAAAGTCTACCTGTTGGCAAACTGTCTCCGGGCGTTTATTTCCTGGAGATTGGACATAACGGCACCATGTCGGGATCGCGGTTCCTTATCCCCAGATAGAGTCATTTGGCAGTCGTTTTTGGATGGATGCCGAGGACTTATCAGGTGGGTTTCACAGCGTTATATCCGGCAATCCCCGGCGCCGGGTTTCTTATTGAGATTAAAGGCGGCTCTTGGCTTTCAGACCGATACCTGTGTCAGTGGCAAAGAAGTGATATTCCTGCCGCTATTGCGGTAAGGGAAAGCGTAAAGCAGATAGTGTGTCCCATTGTCCATTGGTGTCTTACGTTCACCGTGCCATTATCCGGAACGCCCATAGACGTGCTTCCAGTTGCGTCCACTATAACACAAACCCCGGCAACAATCCCCCCGGCAATTGTGATAGCCCCGAACAAATTCTGATAGCGAATTTGGTTTGGGCTTAGCTGGATTTCCTCGCCTTTCTCCCTTAATCCTCTGCGGTTAAGCTCATCGATCTCATCCTGCAGGAATTGCATGCGTTCGTAGCCAACAACGGTGTCCTGGGTCATTTTCGGCGCCCTTACGGGAGTAGAGGGCTTGGACGAGGATTGTGCCGTCGAATCCGAGGCAAAGGAAAAAGCCACAGCAAGGAAAATAAAGAGAATCGCCTTTTTCATTTTCTCCCCCGCACTTCTAACGCAAAAAAACATGCAATGCCCATTTTTGAAGTTTCATATAAATCATAGTCGACGAAACAGAGGAAAAAGTTCAAGAAAGAATGAGTGACCGGCCTCTCTTACACGAAACCCGGTGGATAACTGTGGATATGGGAACAGCTCAATTAGTCGTCACAGGGCGATGGAAGGGACGAGAAGGTGGGGACCGGAACACGTATGAAACGAAAAGTCCAGCCGGTTAAGAGAAGACATCAGCGCTATTATCGTTTTGAAATAATGGCTGCCTTTGTAAGTTCACGTGCTATCAGGCCGATTGTTTCATCATGAATCTGCTGGGTCGAAACAGGGTCGGCAATTGCGCACGTCCCGGACCAAACCATTTGCTCGTTACCCCTCGTTGACCAAACATCCACTTCATGGCTGACGATCTTTGATGTTTCCACATAGCCGGGATGAACTTCCTCGACGTATCTGGTATAATACCTGTTGCGCCAGGGATTGTATTGTGTGACGGGTTCCGTTGTCGCATAAGGCGCCACGGGAGTTGATTGGGTTTGGATTGGAAGCGCGCTGATAATCAGGACGCCATCGTACCCGTAACGGCGAACCGCATCTGCAATCTGATTGGTATCCGGGAAGGCATCGGGAAATTCGTGATACGAGGGAGCCACAATCACGCTATGTTTCGATAACTCAACGGCAAATGCATCCTCCCACATTCTGCGCTTGATCCGGTCCTTATTGACGGAAATAACCATGATGCTTTTCATGGGACCGATATTGTACGATGGGTCTCGCCAAACATTGGCGAGTTGCAGCGACGGCGCGCAGGCGGAAAAAAGAATCGCGATGCTGCAGATTGTCAAGGCACTTGCAGCCACAGGCTGAACGAGATTTCGTTTCATTTGCCTCCCTTAATGGTTAGGAATTCGAGAAAAAATAACCAATCTCAACAAAGAATATCAAGTTCGATGATCTCATTCCACAGCCATGAGCGCCGTTTTATCAAACGGGATCAGATCCCGGATACATACTACGTTTTGGAATTCGTTATCCTCACACTAAATCTACCTTCACATAGTCCAGAGATGACATGGCCGCTCAACACAGGCGGTGATTCCTGTTGTTGGTTGTCAGATGAAGGCGAGGCGGTAACCAAATCGACTTATCGAAGTGATCGGATGAAGGCGCGCTGCCGGGCGCACTAGACAGACAAGGCATCCTTTCGAATGCCTTGTCTGTCTGACCGACGGGGAACGGAACTACCGTGCCAGAAGAACCTGCCTGACAAAGTGTCCGCCATCCACGTCAAGACGGACAAAGCAAATTCCGTCGCTCTTAAGCTCTCCGCTCCCGAGAGTCCCGTTGATGGCGATCGGATGCCAACCGGCACCGACCCTTGAACCGGCCGTCCGTTCCAGGATTCTTCCTCTTGCGTCAAGGATCTCCACGGAAACCAGCGAGGGACTACCCAGGTAATACCGTACCACGCCGTTGATAGTCCGGATGTCGAGCGCCGGCATGGCCGAAGCCGCCATCGCGCGCAACGCCGGTCTCACTGCGGCCACTATTCCGTTGTTCGGTACCGGAACCACCGTGAACGACGCTGTGCCGGTTCCGAGGCCGGGCGAGGTGGCCGTCACGGTCACCACTCCGGGCGTGAATGTCGAGCGTACCGCCACTTTGCACATGCCGCCTTCGGAGGAAAGGTTCGGGTCCAGCGGCGAATGATAGGTGACCGGCTGATTGGCCGTGACCATCTGATCGCTGCCGCCGCGATAATTGCCGGGACCGCTCACGCTGAACGTAACAATATTACTTGCCGTAGGGCAGGTAATGCCGTTTGCGTCAACGACTTTTGCCAGAATAAGCGCGGCATCGGTGCCGTTGGCCGTGATCTGAAACGTGTCTCCGTCCAGCTTCACCACCGGCGTGTCCACGACCAGAACGACATGGTCGGGATTGCCTGCGGTCTGTTTCTGGTCGGAACACACAATGTTTCCGTTGGCGTCAAGGCCGTTCGCAAGAAGTGTCCCGGCTGCCCAGGCCACGTTGTCCCAGTAGCATTGGAACGGCAGCTCGGTGTTGGTATTCGCGGCGATGGTGTAGTCATCGCCTGTGCCACTCGCGGGATTCGGCGTCTTGATACCCTGACTGGCGCCATTTATGAAAAGCTGCACGCTGGGACAGTTGCTGAACGCGTTGACCCGAACCGCGCCGCTGCGGTTCCAGTGATGGGCAAGATACACCACGGGTTTAATGGAGTATGGAATCCAGCACGCGGCATACATCTTGTAAAGCATCTTGGGCAGGCGGTTGAAGTCCATCATGGAACAGCCGAACGATCTCACCGAATTGCCCGGAGTTCCGTCGGCGTATTGCTGGTCCTCGCCCGGAGTTTCGGCCATATACCATTGACACAAGCCAAAACAATTGTCCGCCTTTGCGTCCTTCCAGTGCATCAGGTATGCCTGGGCCATCTCAATTTCATAATCGTACGCGTCTCTTTGTGAAGCGTACATTCCCATCCCTCCCCACGCTTCCGCGCCCCAGGCGGGATTACCCGGGTTGCCGCCCTTGACGCCGATCTCGCATCCGGTAACCGTGCAGGAGAGAATATCTTTGGGTCCGTTTCCGTTTCCGCGAACCGATATCACTCGCGGCGACAGCGAGTCCCATGTATCGCAAATGGTCCGCAATGCGTTACATGTATTGGGATCAATATTCCCGTTGCTTACTTCCCATGCGAGAATGGACGGATCATTTCTGTCACGTATGACTCCGTCACGCTGCATTTCCTCTTTGAGCGTGATTTGATCCGCAGTCGCAGATCCGGTGGAGAACTGGCCTTCGCCTTCGCCGCTCGGCTGCATCAGCATCACCCCCGTGTTGTCGCACGCGTAGACAAATCCCGGGCTGCACGCGGAATGGCCGGGCCTCCACAGGTTGCCGCCGCACTTGGTGAGAAGCAGCGCGTCACGATATTCGATTTCCGGCGGCAATGCGGTTCCGAGCGCCGGGTAGTCGTAGCGGGCGGATGCACCGTACAACAGATGCTTGTGCCCATTGATATAAGGAAAATTGGCGTCCCAGGTGATCGTGCGTATTCCCAGCGGACTTTGGAATACGTCAACTGTGGTTCCTCCGACTTGAACAATGTGGTACACCGTGTACATATATGGAGTGCCGAATGTGCTGTTGTTCGGATACCACAGGTGCGGATTGGTCACAGTGCCGTTCTGATCGAAAACCGTGCTTTGTCCTGCATTGACGGCGCCGGTGCTTGTTTGGGTCAGCACAACCGTATTTGTTGCGTCCACGACCTTGGTTGTGACCGTAACATTTTGGGCTGTAGCATTGTCGTTTCGGACGTTGGTCAACATGCGAACCGTTGCCTGTGAGCCGTCGGCCGCAACGCTCGTCGTGGCAACGTAGGTGCCCCATTGGCTGAGTGTCGAATACGAATTCATCGGAATATGAACCTTGTCGGTGATGTACATGAAGACCGGCCGGAATATACCGCCGTCTTCCGACCCAAAACGGAACACTGTGGAAAAACCGGGATTTTCGAAAAAGCCGCCATTCTTACCGACTCGAACGGCCAGCACATTATCTGCGCCTCCGAAATTGAGATTTGGAGTAACATCCACAACGAATCCCTGGAAGCCGATGACGTGGGTCGCGGTCGCATCCGCGGTTACCGCACTGTTACCGGGGAGAAAGGTGCCGTTGATGTAAACCTGACAGCCTATGTGTACCCCCTGGAATTCAACGAAAACCTTTCTTCCCGAATAGGAATTGTCGAGGGTAAAATGCTTCCTATACCATACATTACCGCCAAACATCGACCCATCGCCGCCGCCGCTGCCCTGGTTGATAAAGGTGTCGGTGTCGTTATAGGTGTGCGGAACGCCGATCTGTTTCCACGCGGCATCGTTGAACGCAGAGGCCTGAGCGCCGGTGGGATCGGACTTCATAAACAGCCAGGGTGTTTCACCCAGGTTGATTGTCAGCCTGTTGCTCGATTCCCCTGTGTAAGTATCCGCGAAACCAGACATGGCAGCAAGCATCGTGACAACCATTGCGCATCCAAGAATTTTGTCTTTCATTGTCATTGCCTCCCTTATGGATTTTTTTTCAGGTCATTTAACATTCAATATATTGGTTGGATTCGAACTTCGCTTTGCATACCCCCTTCCCTAAAGTGGTTATGGCTATACCCCAATTACTTTCTCAGTCGAAATGGGAGTTTTCTCTTTGAATTGACCTCTGTATTCTTCAGGTGTTTTCCCCTTTAGTGATCCGTGTGGCCGTATCCGGTTGTAAATGTTCTTCCAATGTTCGATTATTCTTTCTGCGTCCTCTAATGAGATGAACCAGTTTTCATTCAAGCATTGGTCCCTGAATATCGAATTGAATGATTCTACAAAAGCATTCTGGCTGGGCTTGCCGGGCTGAATGAATTCCTGCCTTACCTGGTTTCGTATTGCCCAGAGCATGAGTTCTTTGCTCCGGAATTCCGGGCCGTTATCAGTCAACAGAGCTTCCGGCTTTCCGTACCTGGCCACCAGGTGGTCTAGAACTTGGCAGACTCCTAGTGCTGGAATAGAACGTGCTACCTTGATTGCAAGAGCCTCACGGGTGCAGTCATCGACAACATTCAGGCATTTCAGCTTGCGCTTGTCGGAAGTACTGTCGAATATGAAATCCATTGACCAGCGACGGCTTGGCCGATCCGGCAGCGTCAACGGCATCCGTTGGCTATTGCGTTTCTGACGCCTCCTCCGCTTGCTTTTCTGAAGCGATTCTTCCTTGTAGAGCCGATGCACACGTTTGTGATTTACTATGTACCCAAGGTTGCGGAGATACCAATAAAGCGTCGGAAAGCCCCATGAACGGAACGATGAAATGGTTTCATGCATTTTTGTTTTCAACTCGCTGTTCAAAGCCGATTCCTGCGGTCGATAGCGGTACCCTGCCGGTGTCATACCCAGAAGTCCGCATGCTTTCCGTTGACTCAGGCCTTGCCGCATTAGTGCGTCCACAGTCAGCCTACGCTGAGGACGCTTCACTATTTTCTTTGCAGCACTTCCTTCATTGCATCGATCTGAAGTGCCTGGTCTGCAACAATCCGCTTGAGCCGGCTGTTTTCGCCCTCGATCTCCTTCATCCTTTTCAGATCAGAGAGCTCAAGTCCGCTGTATTTGCTCTTCCAACGGAAGTACGTGTTCTCTGAAATACCATATTGACGACAAAGATCAGCGACTTTGGCTCCGCGGTCGCCCTCTTGCAGGATCCGAAAAATCTGCTCTTCACTGTAGCGCTTGCCTTTCATGAGTCCTCCTAGTTAGTTTAAAATAACTCGGAAAACTCCCTTCTCAAATGAGCAAGTTTTCGGGGGTATAGCCAGTTACAAAACCAGGTCCAACCCAATTCCTGACCATATAATATAACCCACATTTGCCAAACTTGATGGATTACTTGGCTTTTTTGTTGTCATTCCTCAAGGGGACACGGTTGTAGTTGCGGCTTCTGGTAGTCACCATTTCTTTGGGTGTCACCGGAAAGAACCATCAATAAGTATTTCACCATTTTCATTGTGCCCATAACGAGCCTGTAGGAAAAGTCAAAATGCACCAAATAAGTGGCGATTTTGAACGAATTTAACCGCCCATTTGTCAAGAAAAGGACTTTTTCTACAGGCTCAACGCCGCGCTAATATGCCTGACCATGACCGCAGTTTCCTTTCGCAAACCACCAATCTTGCTTGAAGTACCAACCGCTTGCCCTCATAATATCCTGTCAATCCGGTGCTTTTCAAGGCTTTTTGAAATAAAGTGTTTTCTGCAAGAAAACCAGGCTAGAACTGTTCACCTCCGCCCCCTCTTCAGATCGAACCCCCTGCTGAAAAGTGTACACAAAGAGTACACAGTTACAGCGTACTTGGGCGTATGAAGCTTCAAAGGCCAGAAAATAAGAAAGCCTCAAAACGGCTCTTCATTGTTTGTATATTATTGCCGGGGCGTTTTTTGGTGTTTCCGGTTAATGGGGCGTACGCAAAGTACTTGTTTGCAAACAAAAGCTGATGTCGTAACCAATAATTATGAGCAGGCCGCTTCAAGGGAGGCTCTATGATACGTCCACCGAATATTTTCTTTCCGGTTCTCGTTGTTGCTTGCGTCAACTCGTTCGCTCACCCACCGAACGCCTGTTACGCCCTCGCCTGGTCTGACGAGTTTAATGGCACAGCACTTGATACCAGCATTTGGACATACGATACCGGTTGCATAAACGGATCTTCGAGCATTCCAGAAGCCTATTATTCAAAGAACAATATATTCCTCGATAGCGGTGCATTGGTGATCGAGGCGAGAAGACAAACGAGCGGAGCCCCGGATTGCAGTAACGGCTATTCGTCTGGTCGCATAAATACGCGTGGGAAAATATCTTTCCTTTACGGGTACCTGGAAGTGAGACTCAAGGCGGCTGTGGCCGTCGTTCTATACGATTGGCGAAAACATTGCCACTGTAGGCTGGCCGGCATGCGGAGGAATGGGAATGTATGAACAACTGACGGGTACTTGGCCGGTCGACGGATCCATTGGCGACAAGGTTTTTAGCGGTACGTGTGATTTTATGGATACCAGCGGTGCGAGCCACAATAGCAAACAGCTGGTACTCCCCCAAGGTCTGGATTTGGACTACCATTTATATGGAATCCTTTGGGATTCAGCCTTTGTCGAATACTATTTCGATGACAGCATGTATTGGTCAAGAACGGAAACGCCGAACATCAATGCTGCTGGCAATTTTGGAGCTTTCCACTATGGTCATTTTTTAAATGCAGATATCACGGTTGGGGGGCCAAGTGTATTGGCTGCGGTTGGCCAGATCGATGATAGCATTTTTCCGCAACGAATGTACATCGATTTCGTCCGGGTGTATCAAAAAGCCATGATCTGCTCCGTTGGCGTTGCATCGCGCAACGTGAAAATCACGCTTGTTAAACCGGCATCGGCGACGCTGCGTGTTTACGATCTGAAGGGCAAAATGATTGCGGATTTATCATCTTGGGTGAGGACGGCGAGGGCCGGCGCCGACGTCCTAGCCAAGGTCCGCGGCGTGCTGCACAAAGGTGCCTATGTCGTACGGTTATCTGAGGGCGCAAGGGTAGTGACGCAGAAGGTGGTTTGTATGAACTAGCTCCTACACAAATGCGTAACTTGCAAAGGAGGGCAGATCGACCAGCTTTTCTCCTCCTGAGTCAAGGCCTGTCTAGCCAAGCCAGACCTTGACTCAGCAGATATTCCATGGAAAAATGGCACGACTCAGTTGGGCGTCACGGGACGATGCTCTGACGGAAAAGAAAAGATGATTCTACTACATGAGTTACATGTGTCTGTCCTGAAGGAGAAAGCTTTCGCTACTGATTGTCGCTGTAGGGACGCATCAGGTATTGGAATGGGGGTAGCAATTCAGGCTGCCCTTCTTATGGGTCAATGTTCCAAAGAAGAACGCGCCTGCAAAGCCCCCTTCTTTCTTTAGTGATGGCTGCTTAAGCCTATAGCCATTTGTGAAATTTGCAAATATCCAAAATAATGTTTTCGCAATGTCCGTATTATCATTTGTATTGCTTCGTAAGAGGACATTTTCTATTAATGTCCCGCCTTGTCATTCCCATCTCAATGGCGGTAGGATTATGTCAATGTTTTGCCCAAAGTCGAAACTCTTGGTTGTCTTTGCGATTTGTCTTTTGGCGTTTTGGGGTTGCAACAAGAATCCAACGAAGCCGACGCTAGCTAACATACTTGCTACGATAGTGATGAAGGACATTCCCGCCGGAACGTTTACAATGGGATCGGATAGTGCCGCTGATCATGGAGCACAACCACCTCATCAGGTCACGTTAAGCGCGTTTAAAATGTCGGAGACCGATGTGACGCAAGAGCAATATCGGGCGGTAATGGATACAAACCCGTCCTATTTTGATACGGGGGCGAGTTCATTGCTCAGGCCGGTAGAACAGGTAAGTTGGTACGATGCGGTCCGATTTTGCAATGCCTTAAGTAACCTCTCTGGGTTAGATACTGTCTATAATAGTACGACGTTGAGCCTGTAGAAAAAGTCCCTTTCCCGCCACTTTTACCTGAAATTCCGGTCTTTTTTCCTTATATTATTTGTAAACTCAGCAGGAAGGAAGGCCGATGGCCCGCTACAAAGAGTATTCCTACGAACAAGGCAAGCTTATCCCCATCACGTTTCGCGAGCAGATCATTCCGGGCAGTTTCGAGTTCGCGTTGAGCGAGATCGTGGATAATGTGCTGGACCTTTCTGTTTTCGAGGGCCGGTTTACCAACGACGAGACCGGTGCGCCCGCGTACGACCCGCGCGTGATGCTGAAGATTGTTCTCTACGCGTATTCCCGGGGCATCATGCACAGCCGGGACATAGCGCGCTGCTGCGAGGAGAACGTGATGTTCATGGCACTCTCGGCCGATACGAAGCCGCATTTTACGACGATTGCACATTTTATTTCGTCGATGCATGTGGAGATCACGCCGCTGTTCCGAGACATCCTGTTGTATTGCGCGGAGGAGGGATTGATCAGCCGGCAAATGTTTGCGATCGATGGCTGCAAGATGTCTTCGAACTGCGCCAAGGAGTGGAGCGGCACACTCGAGGATTTCGAGAAGCGGAAGAAGAAGATAGAGTACCAGGTTCGTTTTCTTTTGCGCAAGCACCGCGAGTGCGATGAGCGTGAACTTGGCGAGGACATACGGAAGAAGGAACGGAAGGCGATCAACCACCTTCGTTCGAAGGTGCGCAAGATCAACCGTTGGATGCGGAAAAACGAGGATAAGCGCGGGGCTAAGGGACAGGCGAAGAAGAGCAACATCACGGACAACGAGAGCGCGAAGATGCCGAGCTCACACGGCGTGATCCAGGGCTACAACGGCGCCGCGGCGGTTGATGAAAAGCGCCAGGTGATCGTTCATGCCGAGGCATTCAGCGAGGGGACGGACAACGCGCTTTTGAAGCCGATGATCGACGGTGTGCGGGAGAACTTTGAGGCCATAGGCGAGCCCGACATTTTTACTCAGGCGAAAGTGACTGCGGACAGCGGTTTTCATAGCGAAGCGAACATGCAGATGCTTGCGGAAGAAGGAGTGGACGGGTACGTTGCGGACAATAAATTCCGCAAGCGCGACCCGCAGTTTGCGGATGCGGACCGGCACAAAAATCCGATTGACCGCAACAAGACGCCGGTACGGTCAAAGCACTACTTTACCCCAAGTGATTTTATCCTGAATGAATCCGACGGCACGCTTACCTGCCCTGCAGGCAACAAGCTTTACGTGTTGAACAAGAACTATGTCGGGACGCGTGGCGAACACGGGATCGCCTATGCCGGGAGAAAAGCCGACTGCCTTGCATGTGAAATTCGGAAGAAATGTTTGCGGCTTGACCATACGGAGCGCAGACAGGTGGTGAAGTTCGATCAATCCGGCCCACGATCAACGGGGGCCTATACCAAACGGATGATCGAGAAATTCGACTCCGCCTTCGGCAGGTACATATACAGCAGGCGAATGGGCACGGTGGAACCGGTGTTCGCCAACATCTGCCGGACGCTCGGCCTCGATAGGATTACCGTGCGCACCAGGACAAAGGCCGATACGCAATGGAAGCTGTACTCGATGGTGCACAACATTTTCAAGATTTACCGGTTCGGGCCTTCCTATGGGCATTAGCAAGAGCCCGGGGGCCGGCTTGTCCCTCACTATAGGGCGCACAAGGCCTCAGATTCACCTAAAAACGCCACTCGCCCCACAATTCTGAACCTGCATTCTTACCTTTCCGCACAAAGCGCGAATTGACTTGACAGAGAACAAGGGAAATCCGATTTTATTGAAAACAGGGTTTTTCTACAGGCTCGTTAGATACCATTATTGATAGTATGACATGGGCGGCGGATTTTACAAAAAGTGGATACCGTTTACCTACGGAAGCACAATGGGAATACGCCTGTCGAGCAGGGTCAACTACTGAATATTGGTGGGGGCCTGACACAAATAGGATGGGAGCGCGCACATGGTGGGGTTTTAACAGCGGGGGCACAACACACCCTGTCGCAACAAAGCTGCCAAACGCCTATGGACTGTACGATATGACGGGGAATGTGTGGCAGTGGTGCAATGACCGGTATGGGGCTTACACGGCAGGAGCGGAAACAGACCCGACTGGTGCTTCAAGTGGTACGTACCGCGTTTTGCGCGGGGGCTCGTGGTACGGCATCGGGGTCGTCAACGTCGTCGACTTCTGTTCCGCATACCGCAACGGCAGCGTCTTCATCTTCCCGGTCTACAGCTATTACATCATCGGGTTTCGCGTTGTGCTTCCTCAGTAGAACGCTTTTCTCTTTTACCCTTTTGCCCTCTTGAATCCGGGACGCGCAAGCGCCTCGGAATATTTTTCAAAATGAGTTTTTGTGGCGAAGCATTGCTTGGAGCCACTTTATATAGAATTTCAGCCTTTCCCCGAGTGTACACTTAGTGTACACTTTTTCGTAGCAATTGGTAGTATTTGGTAGCATGAAGGAATGAAGGCAGAAAACAAAAAAGCCCCCAAACTGCTTTAATTTTGCAAATTTGGGGACTTTTTTGGTACACCATTCAGGATTCGAACCTGAGACCTACTGATTAAGAGAAAGTAGGTATCTCGAAAAAATCGCTTTTTTTATTCAAAATTCGCGGCTTTTAGCCAACTTCCGCCGAAATGTTTTCACACTTGTTTTCACATTGCCCCGGAAAACGTACCAAATTCAGAAGTTTTTCTTCCCGGAAGCCATAATAAACGCGCATCATATAATCCCCCCGTTTCCACCCGGCAAGCATATAAATCGCCGTGTCGGGCGTGCCTGCATTCCGTAGCGACGTTACCGCGCAATGTCTCAAAGAGTGAAAGACAAAGCCCGATATTCCCGCTTCCCTCAAAGCATGGTGCCAGGATTTTTTGAAGTCGCCCAGGGTGTGATACTTCCCGGCCTTATCGCGCCGGTAGAAAAGAAAATCCGTTTCCCTGGGCAATTGCCGGAAATAATCAAGCATATCCGGGGGAATTTTTTTAATACATGGTTCCCCGTTCTTTGTGATTGCGCCCGGCACCGTGATTGTATTCTTGAAAAGGTTCAAGTGTTCCCTTTTCATATTCACGATTTCGGAAATCCGGCAAGGGACGCGAAGCGCGAAATTAACCGCCGGTAGTAGGTGAGGGGCCACACGATCTAGGGCCGCAAGAAGCCGCGCCTGTTCATCCTGGGTAAGTATCCTGTCCTTTGCGGTTTCTTCCAATTTTGTAAACCGCCCGCCTCGAAGCGGGTTTCCTTTCATCCGCCCGTGAAGCGCGGCAAAATTACAAGCCGCGCGCGCCCAGGCAAGGTAACGGTTTATTGTCCCGTTTGCAATCGGTTTCCCGGTTCGCTTGCCCTTCTCTGTTTTGAGCAATTGAAGGAAACGGTCAAACCGTTCGGAAAGGTCTTTCAAGGCAACCGCGCCCAGGTCGGCCCGCAACCGGTCAAACAGGGGCTTCGATTTCCCTATTTCGTGGCGTGCAATGTAGAAATCAAGTGCTTCGGCAAAGTTTTCAAAGAGCGTTCCGGCATTGTCCCGCGCTCGAAGCCCGGCCTTCATCTTTTCAAGTTCGGCTTTTGCTTCCTCGCGGTTTGCGCCGGTCAAGGTGTTTTGGTCCTGCACGATCTTCCCGTTAATGCGAAGCCGCGCACGAACCCTAAATACACCATCCCTCAAACGATCTATTCCCATAAAGCATCCTTCCGCTTTGTGGGAACAGAATAGGCTTGTCCATAATATACCACCATTTTCTACCTTTTACTACTCTTTACTTTTGGCAAGCAGGGTGCCGCCCAGAAGCCGCCGTTCGATCTCGCCGCGCCGGTAGCGTATACATCGCCCCATTCTCACCAATGGCAACCGGCCCGCGTCCGTGTGCTTTCGAACGAATTTTTCCGATACATTCAAGTATTCTGCCAGCTCGCGCGCCGTCAAAAAGTCGCTTCCCGCGTCCGGGCCTGCCGGGGCCGCGCTGCCATCACCCGTGGGCCGGGCCGTCGTTGTTTGTTCACTCATGTTATTCACTCCTTTCCGTTTCGTTTCCGTCTTGCCTGGAAAGCGCCGCGCCGACGCTGGAGACGTAGCTGCAATAATGCCGCTGGAGTGCGCCGTAGCCGTCGCTTCATGCCATCACCGCTCCTGCCACACAATAATGTGTCTCATCCTTGCCACACACATGAGTTATTATGGGTTGTGGTAGCACCCACGGAAGGAATGTGTAGCCATTTGCGTGCTTGCTAAAGGTCCCGCGCTCTCCATGCGTGATTCTTAGGAGTCCTTCGGCTTCAAGTTTATTGAGTGCTCTTAGAATGTCCTTGGGGTCAAGTCTCGCGCGGTATTCATCCAAAAGACGCGCCTGCAAAGTCCTCAGCCCGATGTATATAATTTTTCGTGCGTTCTCCTTCTGGATTTTGGAAAGGATTTTCAATAAACAGGACATAAGGTATCCGTGTGGTTCGCACTCTCTCAGGAGAAAACTTTCTGCTTCAATTATTGAAAACGGCAATTCAATATTTTCTTGGTACGCCACACGCTTGAAACTGCACCCGGCGTCTGGGTGTAAGCAGTAATCGTTGAGTGCCTTGCATGATAGATTGCACTCGTTTTTGAAAAACCATTCAACGTAATCGCATAATTGCCGCTTGGCTTCACCTTCTGTAAACTTGCGGTAATTTTTGTGATTCCATTCCATGAGTGCTTGCTTTATTTCGCATTTCTCAACCTTGAGCCTATTCAACTCGTAGATGATTGCATGGCGCATCTTGCGAAAATGGTCTTTATCTTGCGCGCCTTTCTCAAAAGCAAGCCTTACACATGGGCGCATCCGGCCTAATTGATTTTCGGGCATACTGCATTTCCTGAGGCGCTTATATTTCTTTTTGTGCCGTCTGTTGTTTTGCTTCTTCTTCCCACCTCTGAAAAACAAACCGCACAAGCCGCTCGTAATTGTCATTCAAGAACCAATACCCGTTGACCGCGCCGGAAAGCCGCTGATATGGTATACCCGTTGCCCGGCAAAGGTCTGAAATAGTTTTTCCTTGCAATCGGCATTTTTCTTTGATGTCAATTCTAACGTCTGGCATGTTGTTTCTCCTTGTTATAGTGCCGCTGCATTTGATACAAAAGATACCGCATTTGTTGATTTTGGGAAATAGAGATCAAATGAAAAGCCCACTTTTCATAGAGAAAAGAGGGCCAACAAACCCGATTTCTTCGGGTTTCTTCGGTTTTCTTCGGAGACGTTAAGAGGGGGTAAGGGGCGGTTTCTTTTTCTTGTGTCCTTTTGGTTGAAGACTATTGTGGAGCCTTTCTTTGTCTGCTCTCTTAAAATACCACATTCCGCAAATAGATTTTATTGCTCCGCACCATAGGGAATTATTCCTTTCAAGCCTGTTTGTTATAGTTCCCGGATCACAAGGTATTTCGTCCGCAATGGCCTGAAGGGAAGGCATTTGAACAAAACCCTTTGCAGGCACTATTGAATCACCGCCCCTATTTTGCGCCGTTTCCTGCTTGCCGTCCCCCGGCTCCGGCGCTTCCATCGTTCCCGGTTTCAATTGTGTCGCTTCTATCTTCCCGTCCAAGCTCTCCAACTTTTCAAACAACCTTTTCGATATTGCGTCGCGCTCTTCTTGCTTTCGGCTCTCCATTATTTCCTTGATGCTTGCGAATATGGTTCCATCGTTGAAAAGCTCAATTCCCGCTTTCTGTGCCTTCCTCTTAAGCAGGTCTTGAAAACCATACACGTTTTGAAGGATTTTCAAGTCTTCATTTCCTAATCCAAGCGCACCAATACATGCCTTCCGAATTACCGCTGCCAGGATAAGGGTAATTTCATTAGTACATCGTACAACGTTGAAGGACTTTCCGTAAATTGTTTTTTCTGTTAATGTCGAAATGTCAATGCCGCAGTCTTTCAAGGCTTCCAAGAAATCCAAATGGTGCGGCATGAACGGTATGCAGATAGCATCAAGCATAGACATTTCGTCTATTGTCCCAACCTCTGGAATCTCTGGGGTATCTTTCAAAATCAGAAATGTGCGTAGCGCCTCATTCCTTTCAAAAGCATAAGGTAATACCCTCTTGCCCTTCGCCAACAACCATTCTGCAGGCTTATCGCAATCCCACAAAATTTCCTCATTAATGGAGCTTGATACGTCTACGGCGCGTTCGGCTTGGATGTTCAAATAATCAAGAATGGCATGGTCTGTTCGCAATATGTCAAGTATTGGTCTAAATTCTTCCGGTGAAATCGTTACGTCGTCCGGTGATTGATTGGGCTTAAGGTAGCCTGCGTGCGGGTACTTTGGGGTATGGTTTATCGGTTTGTCAGGCTGTTCTATTATGCCGGGCAGGAGATTGGTTCCTAGCCGCTTCTGCGTTATACACCATTGCGTTTCAACAACTGCGAAAAACCTTTTCAAGTTTTCTTTGGTTGCAGGCGAAAGGCCGGGCGTGGAAACCGGTTTTCCTCCGCTTGAGAGAATCCTTATGAAGTCTTCTTTTGTAATTTCCTCTTGCATCCTTGCCCCCTTCCGGGCGTTCCGCTTTTAGTGGGAAAGGAAGGCGCGCAGCGGAAGGGTGCGCGCCGTATCATCGCAGGTAGCTACCCCGCGACTATCCCATTTAAAAAATCTCTTTTGGATAAATTACAATTTGCATCATGCGAAAAACGGCTATCTTACCAATGAAATCCGTTTTGATTGTATACCCGCGCCCGTTTGCATTTGAACAAAATAAAAACCGGATGCAGTATTCCGGGTATCCCATGTTGCGCAGTGCGCGCCTGATTCAAGATTCTTGTTGACAAGAGATGATACTTCATGGCCTGATAGATTATAAATCTTGACGCTTACCTGATCTGAATGAGGAAGAGAGAATTTAAAGGTGAGGAAACGGTTCACATCTCGTATGGTAAGATTTTCTTGTTGTACCATTATTCGTTGCGATTTAGGATTAATTACCCCTTCCATTTCTGAAAGCGGCCTTCGCCAAAGCGCGCCGTCCATAGTCACGGCAAAAATATTGCTGTCGCCCACTGAAAGAGACAAGACATACAAATTCGTCAAGCCAGAATTGGCCGCAGTCCAGTTTGTGCCGTTGTTGGTGGAAAGAAAAACACCGCCGCCCTCAGTACCGGCAAAAATAGTGCCGCTGCTCACGGCAAGCGAAAAGACCTGAGTATTCGTGAGAAGTCCGTTAGTATACGTGAGTCCATTATTAACCGCCTTCCAGCTTGCACCTTTATTGGTGGAGAGAAAGATACCTTGGCCATCAGTCCCTGCAAAAATGTTGTTGTCCTTTACGGCAAGAGAGTAGACTTTACTATTTGCAAGACCGGAATCATTGGCTGCCTTCCAGCCGCCACCACTCGCTAGATTGCCGAAGGTAGACAAAAAAACGCCACCCTGAGTACCGGCAAAGATTGTGTCGCTACTTGCGGCAAAAGACATAACCTCGTAAAGAATCGGGGAATAATTGCTTCCCGAGTTAGTTGGAAATCCTTCATTGATTGGAAACCAATTGACTCCGTTGTCAGTAGATAAACAGATTCCGCCAAGATAGGTCTCAGCAAAGATTGCGCTATCACATATAGCAAGAAGGTTAATAGTGCTCCAGCTTCCTTGCATCAAATATTGTGTTAGACCGTTATTAACAGCCTTCCAGCTTGTTCCATTATTCGCGGAAATGTATACACCGTATTCATCTGTTCCCGCGAAAATATTATTTCCGCTCACGGTAAAACGATTCACTACACAAGAATAATTACTGGCAGTTGCCGGAAGGCCGAAATTTGCAGCAGTCCAGCTTGCTCCATTATTGGTTGACAAAAAGACACCGCTATCTATCCCCACAAACATATTGTTTCCAGTAACTGCAAACGCACTAACGCCTGATGGCAAACTGATGTCGAAATTTCTACAGCCACCCCCGAATGGCACATTTATTTTGACCCATTGCCCACTTGCTGTATGCGTAAATAGAACCAGCGACCCAATACCAACGATAAGATTCTTCAAAATGCTTTTCATAGGTGCCCCTTTCATGGTTGATTGCATATCAAAAATCACCATGATGATTTCCCGCCAAACAAGAAAAAGGGACGCGACTCTCATTCCGGCCTGTTCTGCGGCAAAGGATGCTTTCTTCACAAACTAATTCGTTGACACTATTCTTACCGCCCACCTACCCATTGCTGATATTTTTAAGTAATATGTGCCTGCTTTGGGCTGATAAGAAGAACCCGGCCCTACCTCTGCCTGGTTAGCTATCCCGTCTACAAAATTTCCATCTGCATCGTAGAGTTCCATTGAAAAAGCTACTACTCCAAATGCAGCGGGGTAGGCATTCCACTGGATTTCCCAAGGGCCATTGACTGTAAATGGTCGGGTACTTCTGGTTCCCGTACCCGAAAAGGACGCTATAACATTACCGGAACTTTGATGGGATTCTTCCGAATTATTCCTATTGACACCAGCAGCAATATCCGCAGTACCTTTCTTATCTTCGTATGTTCCTTCAAATTTCTTTTTCCCGTTCTCATACCAAGTAGTAACTGGCCCATTTTGTTTTCCATCTTTCCATACGGCTTCCGATTCCTTCTGCCCATTGTCAAACCATCTGGTCCATTTCCCTCCTTGTTTTCCAGCCTCATAGACACCCTCTGCTTGCTTTTGCCCATTATCAAACCACTCGGTATCAGGTCCATCTTGTTTTCCATCCTTATAGACAGCTTCCGAATGTCTTTGTCCATTCTCATACCAAAGGGTAGAAACTCCTTCTACTTTCCCATTCTTATACGTTCCTTCAAATTCCTTTTTCCCGTTCTTATACCACTCAACAACCTGAAAATTTGATGTATCACTGCCGCGCAACTCACTTTCCTTTTCGCCATTCTCATACCAAGTATTCATTGAAAGTGGATTAAAGGCCTTTTCATGTTCCTTTTGGCCATTCTCATACCAAGCAGTTTCAGCAACTTCTGTTCCGTTTTTGCAAGAAGCAACTGTTTGCTTTTGTCCGCCTTTGTACCAAATGGTAGCCAGACCTTCTAATTTTCCGTCTATATAAGTCTCTTCCTCTTGCTTTTGTCCATTATCAAACCATAGAGTAAATGTTCCCTCTGATTTCCCGTTCTTATAAGTACACTCCTGTTTTTTTTGCCCGTTCTCATACCACAACACCCATTTCCCTTCGCGTCCACCTTTTGGTATCCCTGTGCTTCCAACAGCGGTATCCGTTGCAGGCCTGTTCTTGTATGCTCCCGTTGCTTCCTTTTGTCCAGAAGCGTACCATCTATTGTATTTCCCATCCCTCACATAATTACCCTGTTTATCTAGTTTGACGTAGTATTGCTCCTCTAATTGCCCGCTAGGGTATTTCGATTCCTTCAGTTCTCTTTTTTCGATACAGCTTAATAAGGGAGTTAGGAAAACAACAATTAGCAAGGCGACTTTGAAGAAAAGGGCTGGCGTTTGATTAGTATTTGTTTTCATGCATCCATCCTTTGTTAAGCAATTAATAATAAAAAGGACGCGACAATCAAACGTCCTGTTCTGAGGTACTGGTATACCTTTCCGCAAGACGAAAGAAAGCGCGTCCCTTACGGGACGCACATTTCTACTCGTTCTGCGGAATTGAAATTTACCAGTTTTCAGAACAGAACCAAGCAAAATATGCGTTATCTATTTCAAGTTTCTTCTGTTTTATTTTCTCAAATCATCTATCCTTTGTAAAAGCGTTTGATGCCTCTTTCTTTTCAGTATACATTTTCCCATTCCCGCGCGCAAATTTCACCAGTTATTTCTTGCCCTTCCCGATCTCCTTTTCAATCCGCTTCACCTGGCGCGCTATTCCCTTTTTTCAAGTGCTCTAAGCCAAATCCCTTTCGACGCATTGCCGTAGGTAATCGGACAAGTTCCCTTCTTTGCCGATCTTCTTTTCGACCCGCCTCACCATTTCTAAAGGAATTTTGACGCTCAACCGGACCGTGCCCTTGCTTTTCTTTCCCCCGAGCCGTGGCCGGTGCCCGCGCCGCTCTGTCGTGTTTCCCATGCTCATTTTTCGCACCTCCTTTGGTTTCACCCCTCAAATATACGCCACATTCAATGGTGTGTCAAATGAAATTTATGCTACTATCAATGGTGTTTCCATTGATTAAGTTTACATAAAACTGCCTATGCGACATTGCGTTGTAAGTCGTTGTTTCCACGCACATGCTTGTTAAATATAACCTAAAAGCCCAAAAACGGTACTATGGGTAGTAGCGCAGATTTTAAGTGGTGTTTTCATGCGAGAAACGCGCCCTTTCCCGCATGATTTCGAGCACTTTTTCCCTCGTGCATTTTGCGCGCCGTCAATATCGTTTCGCGCCGTCTCCTGGCCTCTGCCGGGTCCGTGCCGTCTGCCAGGATCAACGCCCCGTGGCAGTCGTGGCCACACGACGCAAGCGGGCACCCTATGCACTCACCGCCGTTCGATGCCTCGTTACAATATTCTTTTCGCTTCATGGTTTGCCTTTCTCATGTTGTTCCCTCGCGCGCGCGTTTATTGACTCCGAAAACCTCGCAAAGTCATGCCTGTTTTCAGCGCTCGCACCGTTTCTTTTATGGCATTACAAAACCTTCCCTTTTATGGACTGACAAAACCTCGGAAAATCATTGGTTCCCTCGCGCGCATAGGACGCACCGTGACGGCGTTATGTTACATAACGATGCGTCACGTAACGACGAGCGCGTAGGACGCACGCGCCGCCTGTCATGGCTACTGTCCTGCCTAACCCCGGTTCCCCGCGCACGTGGTACGCACGTACCGCCCGTCATGAACGCTGTCATGAACAAAAGGTTTCCCACGCGCGCATCCTGCACCCTGTGCTGCATAAGATTTCGTGCGTTTTTGAGCGTTTTTCCATAAAAACAGGCCATTTTTCGCTTCATTCGGGCCTTTTTAGCATTTTTTCGGCGCCGGATTATGCAATATGATATGCAGTATTTCTGCCGTTGTTCACCCGCGAGCGTAGGACGGACAAGGCTCTCGCCTGTTAACAAATGTTAAGGTTAAGAAGTTTCCCCCGCGTGCGCGTTGACGAAAACAGGCGCGTAAGTTGCGAAAGGATGCACTCGCGGCCCTTGCCCCGCGTGCGTGAACACCTTTTTCCTGTTCCTCTTTATGGCCCCACAAAACCTCGAAAAATCGTGCCTGTTTTCCGCGTGTGGATCGTTCCTTTTATGGGGTTGCAAAACTCCATGGCTCGCGCGCACGTGCTGCCAGCAGCAACCTGGATGCAACCAAGGTTGCAATTTATCCACCCGAATACAACTAAAGTTGCAGTCTGTTCCCCCGCGCGCGTGGACGCGCCTTTTCCCTGGGACATTCTGTTTAATGTCCCGCTTTTGTCCTGGACAAATCAGGTTGCTTCCCCACGCCTAGCCCGCACCTGTTGGTTAATGTTGCCATTAAGCCCGGTTCCGTGCGCGTGAACACCCCTCTTCCTTTTGCTTCCATGGCATTTCCCGACATTCTGTGCAGTGGTCCCGAATCAATTTCTTATGAACAAGCCCGATTAATCGGTTGTTAATCGGTCGCTCGCGGCCGGATTTCAGGTTTTGTCAGGTTCACGGCCTCACCGGTCCGCGGTTGCGTGACCAATTTATAATGGACACACCTGTTTAACAAGTGAATAACAGGCTGCGCGTGACCAATACGCGCGCGCGTATTGGTCGCGCAATTCAATCCCGTTCCCTGCGCGCCCACCGTGCATTCATCCGAATTTTTCGGAGTCCATAAAAGACCGTTTCACCAAACGCGCGCGAAACGGGCCTGAAATCGCTCTGGGCTTCCCGCGCGTCCGGTAGTGGTCCCGGCCGCCGATCCTATGTGCCTTGCGCGTGTGTCGTGTCGTTCCCGGCCTTCCGCCGATCCGCTGCCGGGTGCGCCGTTCGCCCTCTTTAAGGGGGTTCGTTCAAAATCAAAATCCCTAGGATTCTGGATTGAATTGACAGATTTTCGTGTGTCCTACCGTTTCCCCTCGAAGCCTATTCTGTTCCCGGTTTCTTGACAAGTGGTGTGAAATGTTTTCACACTTGTTTTCACAGTACGGGGGAAAACGTAGTATTTGGTGGAAATTCGGGCAAAAGGGAAGAAATGAAAAAACCCCCGAACCGCGTTCTTAAGCGAAATTCGAGGGTTTTTGGTACACCATTCAGGATTCGAACCTGAGACCTACTGATTAAGAGTCAGTTGCTCTACCAGCTGAGCTAATGGTGCATTAACTTCTTTAATTACAATAACTTACAGAGCAATATTGACTTTTGTTTGCGCTCAAGGTATACTAAGTTTGTGCTTAAAATGTGTTGTTACTGTGCTGATACTCGAAAAGTGCTGTGTTAAAATCCGCACTTCTTGAATTATCGAATAAAATAACATCGGCAGGAAAAAAATGCAAGGAGAGAGCTAGAATGGGTAGACCCTCAAAACAGCTCTATGAACGAGATGGGATATATTATTACCGGCACAATGGCAAAAGATGGAGCACGGAAACCGGCAATCAATTTGAAGCGATGCGACGATCTCAGTTCATGCGGGCACGAAACATGCCGTGGTCAGAGCTCAAAGAAGAGTATAGCACAAAACTGGTGCTTACATTTGATCCCGCTGATGGAAGTATACATTCAAATCTTTCGCAATATTATCCCGATATGGAAGAACTCGGCAAGGATATTAAGAAGATGGCTGATGCCGAAATCGCACCTAAATTCGACGAGTTTGAACCCCCGAAGGATTGCAAAGATTTGGAGGTTCTTCTCAACTATGAATATCGGATCAAAAATACTGAAAACAAGCCGGCAAAAACGCTGGAATACTATCGAGATAGATACGATGCACTATTGCGATTTGTCAAACGGCACGAATTGAAACTGGATACCTTCACAAGCGCTTTAGCTTTCTTATACCCCAAGGAACGCCTAAATGAAACAATGGGGCGCCCTGGCCAACTTGGCTTTAACAACCGGCCAGCGAGCGGAGCAACGGTGAACAAAGAAATTTCCTTGTTCAAATCGCTTTGGGGGGTATGGAAGGACGAAAACAGAGTTGCGGAAAATGTTTGGGCAAGGGTGCAGTCCGTAAAAGTGGAAACAGGCGACCTGTCAGAGCTTGAACCAGAACCGTACACCCTTGAACAAGTTGCAATGATTCTCAAGGAAATCACGGATGCAAGAATTCAAAATGTTCTGTTGTTCCAATGTATGATAGGCGCTCGACCCGGCTTGGAGGTTTTGGGGATCACGCCTGAAGCTATTAATAAGAATCAAATCTGGAGCGTGAAAAAACGGCGATGGGATCAAATGGAATATTCGGCAAAAGCAAGGGAATTTTATCACAAGAATTTAAATGCCCAGTCCGCGTAATTTGACCGGTGTATCCGGATTAATTTGACCGGACGGATGTCTTTACAGAAAGCGATTTACGGTAATAATATAAATGTTTCCATGTGTCCGGTCATTTTGCGGCGGATTTTGATTTGTTTTTTCGCATCGAGTCTCCTTCCAGGTTAAATTTTATGGCACCGTGTGTCAGGCGGTCGCAGACAGCGTCTGCCACGGTAGGATCGGGCAGTTTCAGGTGCCATTTGTCGACCGGGAACTGAGTGGTAATGATGATGGATCCTGCCTGTTCTTTCTCTTCAATGACGTCCAGGAGCGGTCCGGAGTCGATTGATTCGATTGGCTGCATAAGAAAATCGTCGAGTATGATGACTTTGGTTTTTGCGAGCTTTTTCAGGTAACGCAGGTACATTCCGGTGCCTTTGGCGGCATGGATTTCTTCGAAGAGGATCGGGTAACGGATTTTGATTACTGAGAAGCCCATGATGCAGACTTGCAGGCCGATAGCCTCGGCCAGATACGTCTTTCCGCATCCGGTAGAGCCGGTAATAATGATGTTCTGCGAGTTGTTGATCCATGTCGCCGTGGTCAACGGCATGAGATCTTTTTTCATAAACCCTCTGGATTGATTGTACGTGACATTTTCGAGGGTTGCCTGTTCGGGTTTGAAGTTTGCGTGGCCGATCATGCGGGAGAGCCTCCGGTTTTTCCGGGCATTGTATTCGTCTTCGACCAGAAGGGCGAAGAACTCCTCCGGGGCCAGATCACGGTTGTTGCCGCCGGCCAAACGTGTCTGCAATGATTCGGCCATTGCCGAGAGTCGCATGGATTTGAGCTGTTCAATGACGTTTTCGATATGCATAGAAGTTCTCTTTTCCGGTTACTGGTTGATGTAATACTGTGGCCCGCGTATGTTTTCATGAACCACGGGCGGTTGGCTTTGCGTGGGCAGCGGTAAAAAAGTCTGGTTGTCCAGGTGCTGCTCAAGGATTGTTTTGATGGCTTTGAGCGTTGTCGATTTGTAATAGGTAGCTCTTTGACATGCTCTTTCGAGTCTCTGCGGCGAGTATACTTTTGCCAGTCGCAAAACGCCCATGACGGCGTTAAAGCCCTGCTGAACATGGTCTCTTCGGTTCATGATCTGCCAGGCCGCTTCGGCGGTTGCCGGACCGATCTCAGTCGCTTTGGCGATGAACCACTCTTTCGACCACCCTTTGACAAACGCATGGCTTGGCGGCATATGTTCGGTTGTCGTGGCGTATCCGAAGTTCGGCGGGCCTGCCTGATGGCGGCAGACATGGATATTGTCGTGATAGATTTCTATGATCGGGCCGATCTGATATACGTCCACGCGCTGCGTTGCAAGGTAATGCGGTACGCTGTAAAAATGATCTTCGAACCGGATGTGGTAATTATGGCCGACCAGCACGTCGAGCTTCACGAGGGATATCTTGAATGGCTCGGCAGGCAGTTGCTGGGCATAGGGCTTATCCAGCTCTTCGAAGCGCTGCCGTCTCGTCTGGCCGCCATACTCCTTCATCGGGCGGTTGTTGAGCGCTTCCAGTTCTTCCCGTATTGCGACATTGACCTCATCCAGAGAAAAGAACTGCCGGTTGCGCAACCGAGCCAGGATAAAACGCTGGGCCTGCAAAACGGCGCTCTCCACAATGGCTTTGTCCTGAGGCTTCAGCACCCGTGCGGGAAGAAACGCCACACGATAATGATCTGCCATCTTCCCGTAAACGGGATTTGCGACCGGGTCGTACCGGTCGGATTTCTTAACCCCGCTTTTGGTATTGTCCAGAACAAAAGCGAATGGCGCAACGCCGAAGTACTCAAGGCCGTGCACATGGGAGAGGGCAAAATCACGCGTCTTCTGGCTTTCGCTTCCTTCGGCAAACGTGAAGCTGCTGGCACCCCAGGCGCAAACAAAAAGATCGACAGCGATGATTTCCCCGGTACGGCGATCGATATACTCCAAGCCATCGCCGGAGTAATCGGAGAACACCTTGTCCCCGCCTTTATGGATTACCTTCATGGTAATCTCCGGCGGACGGTGCCGTGCGACATGATCGTAAAATGCCGTGCGCTTCAAACCATCGGGATGCTGCTCGGCATATTCCTCCCACAGGCGCTGCAGCGTGACGTGTGGCCGAACGAGTTCTTTCTCAATGTATTTGACATCGGGCAGCCGAAAGGCGGGTGTGTCGTCAGGCGGCGGCACTGGTGGAAACAACGCAGCCTCAAGCGCCGTGTCCGTCAGCGTATCTGGCAGCGGCCACGGAAGCTTCGACAGTTGAAACCGCTCCAGGTAGTTTATGACGCTGCCCTTGGACAGCGATAGCGCAAGAGACGTTTGCTCCGCGCTGATGTTCTTTGATAACCGGTACTCAAGTACCTGGCGAATCTTCCGCATAGGCGTTCTCCCTCTGCTCATATCGTCTCCCTTCAATGGTGAAAAGAGACGATATAGGTGAATCCGGGAACGCTTCCTGAAAAATCATCCGTCCGGTCAAATAAAAGCGGATTTGCCGGTCAAATTGAACCGGATTGATCGGTCATTTTGATCCGGATTCGGCGGTCAAATTGAGGCGGATTAGTCGGTCATTTTGGGGCGGATCAGTCATTTAAAGGGAAAAATGGCTGGATTGAACTCTGCCAAGATTCAGAAGGCGTTTGTCAAGGGTTGTCGTCTCGCGGGAGTTAGAATCGGCAAACCATATGACCTGAGGAAAACTTTTGGAACCGAGGCTCTCCTTGACAACCGGATTGAAACCGTGCAAAAACTGCTCCGACATAAAAAACTTGATACCACGCGGACATCTTATGCGAAAACGCGGTCAGCTGAGGTACAGGCGGCAGCGGAAAAAATGCAAAAAAAGGTGTGGAAGAGACTGACAAATACCAAGTAAACGAGAGGCTTTAGGGGTATAGTTTGTTTATGTTCTCGGCCATTGCTTTGCCGATGTTTGATGGTGAGGATTGGCTTAACGCTTCCAAGAAAAGTGTTGCCTCTTCAATTGAATCACCTGCATCCTCAGACGAGCATATGGATGTCATACAGTAGTCGGCATCAATTCTGTTGCCTTGCAAACTCGCCAAGTCATCACCAAGATTAACAACTTGTACGTCGGAGCTATCTTGCAAGTATCTTAGTAGCGGTTTATGCCCAATATCTTTTGGGTCTTTTATGTGAGCCTTGATGCGAGCATTTCTTTCACAATTATCAAAGGCGATTTGGCGTGCCTCTAAGAAGCAGGCATAGTATGCACGGCTGATGGCACACCGAAAAGCCGCTTCATCGGTACGCTCATTTATTAGAAATTGAGCTATACCAAGAAAAAGTTTCCCATCCATGACTATCTATTCTTCGCTGAAAGATACTTATGATTCCCCGCAGGGAAGTGTGCCCTGCCTTTACCATTTCTGAACATAAGGAATGCCTGCGCTCGCGAAAATCCATAACCGAAAAAGCGCCATATACTTTTAGGCCAAGCAAAGTGTCGTCGCTATCCTCACCGCGAAGAACGGTTAATTCAAAATCACAGCCTTCAAAATGTTTTGGCGCAACATCCTGAAGCCATAATACTTCGTCGGTCAGATTAGAATCTTTGATAAATTGAGTTGTTGACTCACTAAGTTTATTAAAGGTCGGAGATAAATCAATGTCGGTGGGTTGTGGTTGCATTTGGTGCAAAGGCCAATCAAGCCGATGGTATGGTAGAAGATTTTCGATGTGCAGATTTTGAAAACTATTAAAACTCAGCATTAGTTTTGTCGTTTGATTCATATCTATCTCGACAAGCCAAGGCTCTGAATAATACCGCGGCTTACTTGTTTGTTTGTGGTGACTACCAAAAATCCTCGCAAACAAGTTCGGCGCAGCACTCTTACCGACACCTCCTGCGCCTAAGACAACCATTAAAGGATTATAAGGGTAACAACTTTCCGACCGCAAAAAATGTGAGTTGAGATCCCTGATCGCCTGACTCACATTCCCTTTTGCCTTATAGCCAGCACAAGCCTCGATTTCAGAGCTGGCATCTTCAAAACTATAAGAACCTTCTGCTTGAGGACTAGCAGTAAGATAGAAATCACTTCTCCAAATAGTTGATGAACTATGCATCTAAGGAGCCCCTACGGCACCGTGCCGAAACTCAAAATGGATTCAGAATACTTCTTTAGTGCTTCAAAAGTGTTTATGAATTCAACAGCCTTTTTTGCCCGAAGGTCTTGCGTTAGTTGAGAAATGTCATAGTGAAAATTAAATGACCACTGAAGTAGGTCTTTTTTCTCCTCACCGGCTTGAACCGGTTTGATATCAAGTTTGAGTCGACTATCGCCATATTGTTTTGAAAAATAACGGCCGTATTTTGTATCTGGGGCAGAAAACTCCTGAAGGAGTTTACAGTCGCCTTTACCAAATAGTTCGCGATTAAAGGAGAAAAAGTCCTTTCCTTTTGGTGGAGCTAGGAAATAGTCGAAATTTAACCCTATACCGGTGTAGGGTGTATGAGGAAGTAGCTCAACTACCTTCGCTGAGAATTGGATAGGTATGCTAATGTCAACAGGATTCTGTTTGATATTAAATATAGTTTGCATCTTGGGTGGAATAATTGACACCTGCAAAAGAGCTGTTTGAAATTGTGAGATTTCTGGGGAAAAGAGTCGCAAGCCTGTAAAGGCATCGGCTTGAACGATTTTGTTTTGAACAAGCCAGGACTCTGTAAAGATGGATGGATTGAATGTTTGTGCTGTTATGACGATACCAGCAAAAGCATTCTCGATTGGAGGAATATTCTCTTCGTTTTTTTCGGACATCAGAAGTAATTCTGCAAGAATTTGTGAAAATACTCAAGAGAAAAAAAAGTAATGTGGCCGTCAGGCGCCGTTGTATTGCTTGCCAAGAAGGGCAAACTGACCAACAAAGGTAACATAAAATAATACATTCCTAGGGGGTGCCAATGCAATACAAAAGCAAAAACCGTGCTACACCACCAGCACCTTCATCACTTCCTCGCCAAACTGGCTTATAACCCTCACCGCGATCCGCTGATCCTTGCCCTTTATTTCTATCGGGTGTGACTTGTGACCATAGAGCCGGTCAAAGGCCTCGTGGTCGATTTCGATTTTCAGGGTTTTCTCGGCGTTCGTTTTCGTAGTAGTCTTTGCGAGTTCCGAAAGGCCTTTTTGCCACTTGTCGAATTCGTCCTTGTCGCCACCGCAAAAAAATACCTGCCGGAGCACAAAATTACTGCCGTCGTAGTCGTCGTCAACCATCCAGTAGGCAATGTCGGCCACGCTCCTGGCCTTGACTTCGTCCTTGATTGGATCGTAGATGTCGATGCCCAGGAGCTCGACGGTCGCGGTCTTGCCCTTCTTGTGGAGCTTGATGTCCGGCTCACCGATGGTGATGAACGATCCGGCCTTCTTGTCCTTCTTGAGAAGCCCTTCCTGCAACAGGTCGTCGTGCATACGAGCCTTGGTCACCTCGAAACTGCCCACGCTGGTTGTGACGCTCTCATTTGAAATACTGCTGTCGAAGGAAAAGCCCAGGATGATGAGCCAATCCGCGTCTCCGCGATTCCTGCACTCCTTCACGGCCTCATTGACCGCGTGCTTGGAAACAGTACCGAACTTGGCTCCGATGTGTATATAGGCCTTCTTCTCGCCTTTGGGCGTATTGTAGAAGCCTTCCGCGTGCAGGTATGCGGATGAAAGGCGCTCCACGCGGATGAACACCGCATTTTCGTTCTTGATCCCGTTCTTAACGCCGGCGGATTTGAGATGCTCGAAAATCCGAGCCTCAAAGTTCTCTGTTTCGTCTCTGTCCGGGATGGATGCATCCAGGGATTCGGGCGAGACAGGTTCGAATGCTTGCAGGGTTTCCACGGTGAACGGTCCTGAGACGCGGAGTATTTTCCGGTCTTCCTCGGGCTGGTCGAAGAGAGTTTCTTCTTCGGGAGGCTCGTCCTTGGCGAGGTTTTTGAGCATAATATGAGGAACCTTTTTGTAAACGAACCCCTGTCGAATGTCGTTTGAACTTTGGTCATACAACTTGTAATAGGGATAAACCGCCGACATGAGCCGGGTCTTGGCTATGTTTAGGGCAATACGGGAGGTGTCCGTGGTGATCCATCTGCGCCCCCATTGCTCCGCGACGAATGCGGTGGTGCCGGAACCGCAGGTCGGATCGAGGACGAGATCGCCGGGATCGGTAGACATCAACATACACCGCTGAATCACCTTGGCGGCAGTTTGAACTACATAACTCATATTGGTTTCGCCACGAGTATCATCCCATAAGGTGTTAAAGGGAAAATATGGAAAATCATCGAAGTATCTTTTGTAAATCCGTAGGGTTTCCCTCCGTAAGAGTCTTCCCATTTTCCACAATTTCTGCATTCCAACTTTGGTGGTCTTCCAATGCCTTTTTGGGCCACAATCGATCCGGAAGGTTCTCCCTTTCTCGTGAAATTCCAAAACTTGATCTTCAGGGCGGCCACCACCATCGCTGACCACAGGGTCTGCAACAAATACTTTTGCACCCTTAGGTAAAAGAGAAATCTTGTCTAATTCCTCTTCGGAAAGTTTACGGATGCTTCCATCCGAAAGTTCAACATTATTGTATTCTTGAGTGCCTTCGCCACCTATTGTCTTTGGAACATATAGTGCTCGATATTTGATGACTTCCGCATTTTTTGCGTACCAAAGGATGTAATCATTAACCACAGCAAGGAGTTTGGAAGAAGCACCGCTTGTTTTGCGAAATACAATTTCGGAACAGAAGTTTTCGCTTCCGAAGATTTCATCCATCAGGTTTCTGACTAAGTGGACATTGTCATCACTGATTTGAATGAAACAACTTCCACTTTCTGTCAACAAATCTCTCGCAACAAGCAATCTATCCCTCAAATAACTCAAATACGAATGAATGCCCAGTTCCCAGGTATCCCGATATGCCCTTATTTGCTCTGGTTCGCCCGTAAGTGCTTCATCGCTTCCATCCTTGACTTCCCTGTTGTTCAATTTCATCTGCCAGTTGCTACCGTACTTGATCCCATACGGTGGATCAATGTAAACCATCTGTACTTTCCCGGCCATTCCCTCCCGCTCAAGCAGGCTGGTCATTACCAGCAAGCTGTCGCCCTGAATCAGCCTGTTGCTCCATCCATCCTGATGTTTGTAGTATTCCGAGACTTTTTCAAGCTCGTCGGTATGCAGTGTGTGGCCGAAAAGTTCATTGACATCGAACAAGTTTGTCTGTGCGCCCTTCTCCTCTTTCATCTCATAGAGTTTTTTTATCAGGACTTCGGGGGATATGTGCTCGTGCCTGTACAAAGACCGTATGTCCACGGTAAGGCCGTCGTCCCTGTCGTCGTTGCCGTACTTGTTGAGCCAGAATAGTTCCGGGTCTTGCCCCCGGTGAACGATTGGGTTCTTGGGGTATTCGGCCTGCGCCTTCTCCCGAACCTTGGGGCTGGCGTCCTCGGTTCCCGCTTCTTCCTTGGATGGAATATGGACACGAGTTTCGCCTTTATGTTTGATGGATTCAACTGTCATAATAAGACCCTCTTGAGTTTGCCGTTCACCTTGTTTGAAATACAATTGTTTCTTGAATTTACGAACATGCTAGGGCAAGTGGACATGTTCGGATTCATTGTATTCCTTCGTGAACACTTCTGTTCCCACACTATACTTTATTCTTAATTTCTTTACAATCCCAACATGTGGATCGCCACAGAGATGGTTGCCGGCGGTTGTGTCCAGAACGTTGTCTACTATCAAGGATTGTAATTTCACTGTAGGATCGGAACTAAATTGATCTGTAAAATACTTAGCCTCGATGATTTTCAATTCGGTCGTAACACGAGTCTTTGTCTCAATTACCCGAAGTATTTCGTCAATCTTATCTTCCGTTATGGTTGATTTAAGTATTCTGTTTGATGCATAAATAAACTGGTCTTGGCTGTACATCCAAAATCGTTTGCCTGTTTTGTCAAAGAATTCCTTAAGGAGTTCATCGCGAGGACTCTTTATTCGTTTTTCCGTAGCATCTTCGTCAAGGATGCACCAATCGGGCTTTAGATCATTGCAGACAAAAAGAATATCTTTCTTTTTCTCGACGGCGAAATCAAGAATCTGTTTCCAAATAATCAAGTCACCGAAAATTTGAGTCCCTTCTTTCCCCTTATGCTTTTCTTTAGTGTTGTCCTGTTTCATTCCATTTTCGTCAAAGTCTGCGTAACCCGGTGGAATTTTGAACTCATAGCGGTGTTTGCCCTCTTTAGAAATCTCCAATATTTGATCGAAGGAATAATTATTCCCGACTGAAAAATACTTGCGGATGTTGTCTTGAACTGTATCTGTAGGTGACATTCTAAGTATTTCGTCCTCTTGCTTCTTTATCTTCTTACGGGTTTTTTCATCAAGCTCCTTGGCTTCATCCAAATATTTGTCGCTCACTTTTTGGAACTTCTTCAAGTCGGATTGTTCAATATGTGGGTGCTTGATCGAAGACTTTGTTCTGTCAGCCAATTGAATTACAGAGTTTCTCGATTTTTCGGCATTGTCAAGGATAGATTTCAAGATGTCATGTAGAGGTTTGTATTTGTCATTGATGAGTTTCTTTATTGCGCTTTCCCTGTTCTTGATATACTCGTACTCCACATGCCCTGGTATCCAAAGCCTTCCCTTTATCTTTTCAAAAATGTCGGAATAGATTTCGTTTCTTGTAATTTCCGGATAAGAGTAAAAATCAAGGAGTGCGGAAGTATCAAATACGAAAAAGCAATCCTGCCATAGAGATCGTTCGGTGTCTTCTTGCAGGATAAAAATGTTATTGAGATTGTCTTGCATGAAGTTCTCGCATTCTCTGTTTATGGCTTTGCATCAGGACGCAAAGGAGCTGATAGTTTTTGCCAATTGATTTTTTATGTCCCGGATGTCATTTGCTATCTCAATGAAGTGCCATTGGTCGTACCCGTATTTTTCGCGGACGGCGTTCACCGCGGGCAACCAGCGATTTTCCACATACCATTTCTTTTCCTGTTTCTCTTTTGCCATTCCGGTAATTTCGATAATCAGATTGATTGTTTCGCCCTTGCCCGTCTTGCACCGGGCAATGAAATCCGGGAAATACTGCCTGTCTTTTCCTTCACCGACATAGGGAACGGAAAAACCGAGGAATGCATTTTTTACATACGAGATTACCTCGGGCAATTCCTCAAGGGTCTTTGAAGCAATCTGCTCCCAGCTCTCTGTATCGGCAACCACATAATTAACATGGCTCTTTTTTGTGGCGAACAAGTGCTCTTTATCTTTTGAGGTGTTGCCATTAACATATCTTGTGGAGCCGAACTTGTTGTAGTAGTTGAAAACGGGAAGGATTTTATCCGTTGCAAGAGACTTGGAATGGATGCCCCGTGCAATGTGGTCGCAGATTTTCTTTGGCTCTTCAAAGTAAAGGAGCTTCTTATATTCCGGGTCGCTAATGCTGATTAACTGCACCTTGGATGCATACCATTCGGAAACGATCTGCTTGAGTCTGTTGAACCGTTGGAAGTGGGGTTTGCCGTCGTCGTCCGAGTAATGAAGGTTGATGAGTTCTTTGGTGATGATGTAGATAATTTCTTGTTCCCGCATTTCCAATACCGACTTGACCGTCATCTTCTGAGTATCCGGGGAGAACGGGCTTGCGAGTTCCGTTTCGACAGGAAACTTTGAGCCGTCGATTTCGAAGTTTTCTATGCCGGAAAAATCTGCTGACAAAGGAGCGTCGCCCGATTCGACGCGATACCCGATTACATTAGGGAAGGTGATTTCAAATTGTTCCTGCCGATCCGGCAAGGCAAAGATGCGCTTGTAATTTGGAGGATCAACGATGGTCGTTGACCCACCCTTGAACATCTTGAACGGTACGCCGATAATGTGGGCATATTCGGGCGGGAATTTGCCGTCTTTGCCAAGGTCGTAGTTCTTGCGACGCAGGGCACGCCCGGCAACCTGCTCGCAGAGCAATTGGGAGCCGAACGCCCGCAAGCCCATTATGTGCGTGACCGTATTTGCGTCCCAACCTTCCGTAAGCATACTGACCGATACCACGCACCGTATGTGCTGTCCGAGCATCCCCGGTTTACCCACGGTGTTCACAACCTCCCGCAGAATATCGGCGTCGGTGAGGTCCTCGGGTGATTTATCCGGATGGGCGACGCGGTAATCGCGTTTGAATTGCTCTATCTCGGTTGCAAAGACTTTCTTGAAATCCTCGTTTACCTGGTTGGAATTTTCAAGAGCGTCGCTGTCGATTAAGAGGGTTGGCGGTCGTCGCAACGGTTTCTTTGTTGCGGGATCGTAGTTCGAGAACAAATCGTAGTGCCCAGGCACAATGGATTTGATATTGCCTTCATCGTCCGTAAGCTCGTAACCGGCGACAAACTTGTAGACTTCACGCGAGACTGAGGTGTTATTGCATACGGCAATGAAGACCGGCGGAATGTCGCGGAACAGGTCGAGTTGTTTCTTGCCCTTATGGAAGTACACATCCTTGTAGTGATTGTAGAATTGATCCAGTGCGCCCTTTACTAGCGGAGGCAGACGGGGCGCAATCACGCTTGGTTTTGATCCGGCCTTCCTTGCCTCGCTTTTCTCTTTCCGCTGTCCCTTCTTGGGTAAATCGTCTTTTACATAATCGTATAGATTGCGGAGCACAGGCATTTCAATTTCCTGAGTGCTGTCGGACTCCGGCAGGAATGGAATTTTGACAAGGCCTGACTCAATGGCCTCTATGAGGCCGAAATCCGAAACGACCCAGGGGAAAAGACTGTAGGCATCGTAACCGGAACCGTGAAGGAAATAGGGCGTGGCGCTGAGATCGTAAATATTCTTGATCTTGAACCGTTTCGCAATTTCAACAAGCCCCGTGAACCATACGGCCGCTCTGGTATTTTCGTCCTCCGCGTTCTCTTCGTCGGTATTCTTGCCTTTTTCTTTCGGAAGGTAGCAATGGTGGGCTTCGTCGTTGATAATGAGGAGTCTGCTGTCTGTCTTGAATTTTCCAAGCAAACGCCGGAGAACTTGGTTGTAATCCTCCTTGGCTTCCGTTTTCTCGCCATTGGCGTTGAGCTTACCGTCAAAAGGGCTTCGCTTGTTGCCCTGAAGGGTTCGGGGTTCAAATGTATGGTAGTTGGTGATGACAATACGGGAATTGAGGTTGGGCAGGATTGCCTCGTATTGTCGCGGAACAAGGAACCGTACCCGATAGTAATCATTTATGGAATTTATATCAGTGTTTATTGTATCGACAAAGAGGACGCCGAGACGATCCTTGATTGTTATACCGGGGGCAACTATGAGAAAGTAATCTGCAAACCGCGTGTCGTTCCGGTACTCCTGCCTGTTGAAAAAGTGATATAAAATCTCCATCGCCATAACAACCGTTTTACCGCTTCCCGTCGCCATTTTGAAGGCGACACGAGGCAGGTTCACTTCGTCTGCGCCGTTTATCTTCTGGGCACTGCCGAGCTTGTTGAGAATGTGTTGCCCTGCGTTGGATTTTGAGGCGACTTCGTTGAGCCATACAGCAGTTTCTACGGCTTCCCTTTGAGCGAAGAAAAGTTTCCGGTGTGCAGGGCGTTCGGGATTGTCAAACCAGAAATCCAACAGTTCCTTCGTTACTCGGGTGGTAGCGGGATATTTCTCGTTTCGCCACTTTTTCACCTCTTCCCGAAGGGTATTAACAAGGAGGTCTTTGGTGCCATAGGAAATGTCGTTAATTTCAAGAAGGGAGGTTTGTTGTCCCTGCCGGATCGGGATGGCTGAAATATCGGGCGTGAAAATCCGCCGTCCTTTTCGGACATCCTCGTAATTAAGGCTACCATCGGGCGCAGTGGCGTAATGCGATTCGGGTTCTTCGTAGGGTGAATTGAGGATCGGGTTCTGTTCGCTCGGCGCTGTCGGGGTTTTTTGTTTCATAGGCACCGGTATTAAGAGAAGACAGGCGGGATATGGTAATAATATAGTAGTTGACGCAGGCCAAAAAGAAATCCGGAGAAAGCGACTGTAATAAGGTTTAAATACGCAGTATTCAGTTTTAAGAGATGAACCGTTGAACTTCACTCAAAAGGGGTGTCAAAATGAACAAGAAGGCATTTGAGGCATCAGGGACTTCGGGAAGCGGAAATCAGACAGGTTACGATACAAGGCTACAGAACCGGAAGGCGGAAAGGCAATTCCGGCACCTACGACAAAGAGACCGCAGATTTTTGTACCGAGTCATAGACGCCTTGCATTCCCGCCGTGCTGGTGGTGTTCGATGATCCAAATTCAATAAAATGTTTTCCGTGCGAACTCAAGGTTGTGCCCTTCGATTTTTGCTGGATTCGTGTCGTACTGTATTACATCATAAGTTATTGGAGGCCTGTATATACTCAGACTGCAGTGGCATTTCCGTAGCTCCTCGTTTTGGTCAGCATTGCGGTCTGCAATCTTTTCCAATTCCTTGAGCCGTTGCACAAGGCAGGCAATCCTCTCTTTCTCCACGGCCTCCCGTGCAATTTTGTACCTGTCCATATTAACCTCTCTTTGTTGGGAGTCTCTTAAAAGGAATCGTGAATGGACGAACCTTGCGAATTGTAATCCTCTTGAAGCATCCTATTGAACGACGATGCGTCTTCTTGATCATTGGATAACCTCCTGGGTGAAGATGTTTTTGTTTGAATTCTCTCATTCTCAAATAAGGTATTAAAGGAGTATCAAATTGTAAAAGTGCTATTATTTCGTAGATAATACCGTTTCAGAAACAGGACATTTGAGGTGCGTGGATTCTTGGCCTTGGAATGTCCGTGGTTGAACCAGTCAAAAACCAGGGTTGACAAGAGAAATGACGGGGGAAAATGATAAACGCAAGGGTTGGGTGGTGGGGAAAAGGCGCCGGACAAAGAACAGACCAGCAAAAAGCCGGTATTGAATAAAAGGGAACCCTGGTAGGGTGGATGGGGCGGGCGTGCCACGATGAGCGGAAAAGGGGACGGAAAACCCTTTGTAGCGCCCAGAGGGGTGGGCGGGTGATAATGCCACGGCCAAAGCTCCGACAACTACGGAGCAACGCGACTGCGACCGGTTGCCCGAGGCTGGCGTGACAGAGTGCCGGCTGGTCAAACAGCCAGCCAGGACACGACAAGACACGCTCAGCGAGCGGTGAGGTGCGACGGCGAGGCATTAAGATAAGCAATCCGCATAAGCCAAAGCTCCGCCAACAGGGCGTGAGCGTGGCGCATTCCGCAAGCAGGGTTCCCGTGCCGGGTGAGCAGAGTGAACCCGAATAGCACGGGATACGAAAGACCTGTCTTTATGGGAGCCTTGGGAGGGCGGATGGGTACTTGGGTGGGCGGGTGATACAATAATCCCTGCCGGAAAAACAAATAGGAGCGATGCGATTTTCAGATGCCAACGATAAGTTGACAGATGAAAAGACAAGCATGCGGTGTGAATAGCCCTTAATCCCCCGCAAGATTGGGCGTGCGGGCGACTATGACAGCATTATGCGAGATGTTGTCTGAGCACATTGGAAGCGGAGCCTGCGGACGCCCGGAACCACTTATCTGGAAAGAAAAGGTTGTGGGGGCGCTTGTGGGGGAAGGGCGCACCATATTAAAGTGTGTCGTTTTTCCGGCAGGGCTACTGTGATGATCCCCACAAGATTATGGATCAGGCCGGACAAGAAACTTGCGTCCAGGCCTGATCCTGGCGGTCAGTTTCCGTCATATCATCAAAAATGGCAGAGGCGGTGAGCGAGAACGCGGAAGGATGATTGCGGAAGCTGGCGCCACTGAATCACTTTTCTCTATTATGTGGTATATCAACAACCGATTGTAAATAGCGACAGCGGGTTGCGAAGAAGCGCTTGCAGATGGCGTTGTCGAAGAAGCGGGCGCACAAGCAGGCTGGTCTTCAAAAAGAACTGGCGAAACGCCGACGGGTTCTTCACAGGTGAGATCATCCAGAAAGGAACTGAGGATTGACCCACACTGTGAACGGATATTCTCTCCGGCGCTCGGGCTATAGCACCTCAACCACTCCTTGGGAACGCTTGACAGGAAGGCCTTGAAGGTTTCCAGGCCGTCCAGGAAAGGGCAAAGCGTTTCCAGGAGCCTGTTTGTTGACTCTGGCAGGCGCTTGCCAGCCCATACCGCGTAACTTTGCGGGGTCTCTTGCCTGGCCAGGGCGAATTGTCTGTAGCGCCCATATAGCTCGAGCTCCTCACTGGTTATCTTTGTAAATGGTATAAAGTCGGCAATGGTTACTCCTGCCGTTCGAAAGGCACTTTCGCACTGACGCCATTCAAGTTCCAGGTCGTCGTGGAAGAGAAACAAGTGTCTGCGTCGCCACTCAGAGGAAAGGGACTGAGTCCAGGGATCGCCGGCGAGCATCTGGTCTACAAACTGAATCCTCGGGGCGTTATTCTTCCAGGATTTCCAATTCCAGGGCGGTTCCTCTATTGGGCGCCCTCTCTTTTCATTGTGGATAGGAGCGACGGCGACGGGCATCTCGTGCCCGTCCTCATCGCGGATGAAAGCGACTTGCTCGCCTTTGTCGCGTCGCAGTGGCCTGAGACGCAGTTCGCAGGGTTTATATCGAGGGCTGGCATCAGCGCCACGCCAAGGTTCGGGAATGGGTAGAATAGGCACCTTCAGCTGGTCTGCGCTGTCCAGGAGGTATGTCTGGACAGTGTAGTAGCGGAGATAATCAACCGTTCTGTCAAAGTCGCGGGGCTTCGTCGAAAGTCCGAGACGACTCAACGCCTCTGATCCAAAACGGAATTCCAACGGGCGGATGAGTTCGTTTCGGGTCTTGTCAGCGTAGATTGGCCTTGTGCGAATTTCACCACGGCCTGACCTTGGACAATATGTGATGTACCTGCGAGCGTGAAGCTCGTAGGCTTCTGCCGATACCCCGGGTTCTGGTCGGGAGAAATAGAGCGAGGCAATACCCAGCCGTGTCGGTGCAAGAGTGCTCGGCAAAGGCTTACTGATGCCCTGGAGCGCTTCCCTATTGGCAAATTCGATGGGGATGCTTACCTTGATCTCGAAATAATCAATCCTGCGAAGCTTGATGGATTCGGAGCGCTCAAGGGCGCTGAACAAGCCTTGCAGAAGCCGGAGTAATATTTTTGGGTGATAACAGCTGTGGACGACGATTTGTTTCGGCAATATCTTGATTGAGCTAGCGCCGTGGAGGCCGATGGCATTCTTGATATCTCGGTACTCATCGATAAGTACAAGTCTGCTGGTGTTGGTCCAAGGTTTGTGCGCCCGGCAGTGATCCTGCTCAGCAATATTTGAACTGAGCGCCCGCTTGAAGTGTGCGTCCCGAAGGGAAACTCCTTCCAGGTAGCCCCTGTGGCCTTGAAGCTGATTTTGGCTATGCACCTCCCATTGGCGTGCGAGCGCTCTGATGGCGCTGAAATCCATATTATGTGTAAGGACGCAGTTGTTGAAGTGGGGCGAGAAGCGCCGTGAGAGCTTAACAATTGCAGAAAAACTGTCCATTGCCCTGTCCGCATTGGTTGGCAAATAAAATAGCACGACGATCCACAACCCGATCTTATGGGCTACGGTTTCGTCATTGCCAGCGGACTTGGATAGTGCCGGTTTGAATTGGCTTTATGGAGCCGGGCAACGCAGATAATTTAATTGGGGTATCTGATCCCCTTACGCTTGCCCCTTGTGCACTGGAAGAATGGGGCTCCGTCGAGCCCCGCCAATGCGTAAGGGTGACGCCCAGGACGGGCGCCAATCGTGAATATAATGAAAATTGGGACAAAGCGACGAATATTTTTTTTACGAAAGACTGTGGAATTTTGTCAATGTGATGGAAAAGAAGAATGTGTGACAATATAGTGACAAAGGTGTGCCGATTGAAATTGGGGGCTGTTGTAACTGCTTGAAGTATATGAAGATATGTTTGGTATTATTTGTCAATTGACTGATTAAGAGTCAGTTGCTCTACCAACTGAGCTAATGGTGCAGAAACGGACGCGGAAGAATATACATCTTTTGATTGAATCAGGGCAATAATGCTGCGTCCTGCATGCATCTTCGGATGTCACCCTCACAAACCTGCAACTCGCCACCTCTTTGACTCTCAAAACCTTTGGAAACCAGAACCCGTACTTGGGTGCAACTCCCACATCTTGTACGATTGCATTCGGCGCGTAGTATTTTTTCAGAGAGATAGGAGAACAATGAAAAAATTGCTGGTAACCGGCGCATCAGGTTTTCTCGGATACAACGTGTGTTGCGCCGCGCGAGGCGCCTGGGACGTCTTCGGCGGTTTTTACACGCATCCGGTAACAATTGACAAGGTGAAAACCCTGCAAGTAGACCTCACCGACATAGATCCGCTCTCCATCGTGTTTCGCGATATCCGGCCCGACGCGGTCATTCACTGCGCGGCATTTGCCGACCCCAATCAGTGCCAGGCAAACCCGGACGCGTCGTACCGGGCAAATGTCCAGGCTTCAATCGCAGTCGCGTCTGTGTGCGCGAAACAAGATATTGCATGCGTGTTCACTTCAACCGACCTTGTGTTTGCGGGCGACAATCCTCCGTACGGCGAAGAAAGTAAACCGAGCCCGGTCAACCTGTACGGCCAACACAAACTCGCGGCGGAGAAAGCGATGAAGGACGCATTTCCCGAGGTAACAATTTGCCGCATGCCGCTGATGTTCGGCGACGTGCCGCGTGCTGCAAAGACTTTTATCCAGCCGCTTATCGCCGCCATTATTGATAATAAGGAAATCAAACTCTTTGCCGACGAATACCGTACGCCGGTGAGCGGCGCAACTGCCGCCCGGGGGCTGCTGCGTGCGCTGGAAACGTCGCCGGGACTTCTTCACCTTGGCGGCAGGGAGCGCATTTCGCGGTACGAATTCGGCATTCGGCTCGCCAGGCTCCTCGGCAAGGAATCGCCGAGAATCGTTTCCGTTTTTCAGAAGGACGTTGCAATGGCTGCGCCGCGGCCCCAAGACGTTTCCCTGGAGAGCAAAAAGGCGTTTGGTCTCGGATATGATCCGCAGCCGCTGGAGGTGCAGGTGAAGGAATTGGAGTGCGTAAAGACGTTGGCGGCATAGGACCCTGGTTGGCGGTTCGTGTTGAGAATTTTGGAGCGGTTCCTTTCACGTGCCCCGGCAAAAACACCCATGGAAAGAAACTTCTTGACTAATCAAACCTGTCAATGTATATTCTAAACATGAAAAGGACTAGCATGTTTTTTCCCTCAGCAAAATCCAATTCGATTATAAGCCTTGTTCTTCTTTTGAATGTGGCGGTAGTTATTGTATTGCCGCACACGGAGACGGGCTTGTAAGTAAACAAGTAGAGGAAATCAAAAAGACCCGTCTCCCGCAAGAGACGGGTCTTTTTTTTTAGTGTGGTTGCGCCGCCTGATATGCCGGAGACATCGGCCCGATTCCTTGATTAGGCACAAGGGAAGAGGTATTTTAACAGATTGTTTTTCAGGCACTGCGGCGGGCGCTTGACTAGTGCACAATCCAACAGTGTGGAGGGCAGGTTGAAGAAGAAAGGTGCCGAGATTCTGGTCGACGCCCTGATCAAGGAAGGGGTGGACGTGCTGTTCGGCTACCCGGGCGGACAGGCGATCCCGATATTTGACGCGTTGTACGACGCCAAAGACCTCAAGGTTGTTCTTGTTCGTCACGAGCAGGCTGCGGCGCACGCCGCCGACGGCTATGCGAGGGCTACCGGAAAAGTGGGCGTGTGCCTTGCCACCTCCGGTCCCGGTGCAACCAACCTCGTGACCGGCCTTGCCAATGCCTATCTCGACTCCATACCCATGGTTGCCGTGACAGGCCAGGTTGCAACGCCGTATCTGGGGACCGACGCCTTCCAGGAAGCGGACATGGTGGGCATCAGCAGGCCGGTGACGAAGCACAATTTCCTGGTGAAAGACGTCAAGGAACTGCCGCTCATTCTCAAGCAGGCGTTTTACATTGCGCGGACCGGCAGGCCCGGTCCCGTCCTTGTGGACCTTCCGGCAGACGTCTCACGCGCAGTACTTGACGACTACGAGTACCCGCAGGAAGTCTCGATGCGAAGCTACAAACCGACCGTAGTGGGGCACCCACGCCAGATCGAGAAGGCCGCCGGGCTTATCAAGACTGCGAAGAAGCCGATGATTTACGCAGGCGGCGGCGTGATAACCTCAGGCGCGCACGCGGAACTGTTCGAGCTTGCGACGAGGCTCAATGCTCCGGTGACACTCACCCTCATGGGGCTCGGCGCGTTTCCCGGCGAGCATGAACTGTTTGTGGGCATGCCCGGCATGCACGGCTCCAAGACCGCGAACATGGCATTCCAGGAAGCGGATGTCATCATTTCGGTGGGAGTGCGCTTCGACGACCGCGTGACCGGTCACGTGGGATCGTTTGCGCCAAAGGCCAAGATAATTCACCTGGATATCGACCCGGCCGCCATTTCAAAGATAGTTCGGGTCGACATCCCGGTTGTGGGCGACGCGAAAAACATACTGGCTGCACTTAACAAACTCGTATCGCCCCGCGAGCCGTCCGAATGGAACGAGACTATAAAGAAGTGGAAGGACGGCCGGCTGTTTTCGTACAAACACTCAGACAAGATGATCAAGCCCCAATATGTCATCGAACAACTGTATAAATTGACAAGGGATAGTGATACGCTTATCGCCACGGAAGTCGGGCAGCACCAGATGTGGACGGCACAGTACTACAAGTTCACGCGTCCGCGTTCATTCCTTTCTTCGGGCGGCCTGGGAACCATGGGGTTCGGCCTGCCCGCGGCCATGGGCGCGAGCCTCGGGCTGGGCGGAAGGACCGTGGTGAACGTGGCCGGAGACGGTTCTATACAAATGAACATACAGGAACTGGCGACCATTTCCATAAACCGGATTCCCGTGAAGATCGTGATTCTCAACAACGAATACCTCGGTATGGTCCGCCAGTGGCAGGAAATGTTCTGGAACAAGCGGTACAGTTCGACCTGCCTGCGCGGCGGTACGCTGTGCGACGAATGCAAGGGCCCGGGCCACTGCAAGATCAGCTATGTGCCCGACTTCGTGAGACTTTCCGAAAGTTACGGGATTCCGGGATTTCGGGCAACCCAGCACGCCGATGTGGAGCATGTGCTCAAACAAGGGCTGAGTACGGATGGCCCCGCGCTTATGGAATTCGCGGTTGCAAAGGAAGAGAACGTGTTCCCCATGGTTCCTGCCGGCAAACCGCTCGACCAGGTAATGGAGGAATTATGAGCACACGCACGATTTCCGTTCTCGTCGAGAACCACAGCGGAACCTTGTCGCGCATCTCCGGCCTTTTCGCAAGCCGGGGGTACAACATCGCCAGTCTTACAGTTGGTGAAACCGAAGATCAGTCGATTTCGCGGATGACCATCGTGGTGGAAGGCGATGAGGCGATCATCGAGCAGGTCGTCAAGCAACTCAACAAGCTGATCGACGTCATCAAGGTGATCGATTTCGAGGGAAGTCCGGTGATCGAGCGGGAGTTCATCCTCGTTCGCGTTGACTCCACAAAGTCGAGCCGTCACGAGATCATCGAGCTTGCCGACCTTTTCGGCGCAAAAGTGGCCTACGTGGGCGCATCGTCGATCACGTTCGAACTGTCCGCGCCGTGCGGAATCGTCAACGATTTCATCGGGCTGATCAAGCCCTATGGCGTCAAGGAACTCATCCGCACCGGCAAGGTCGCCATGGCGCAGACGAGGAAATAACTCACCCCTCCACCCCCGGCACCCATGCTCCCCTCTCTCGTGAGAGAGGGGAGCATGGGTGCCCGAAGGGCGGGGTAGGGGGTGAGTTGAAAACGGAAAACAATCAACGACACCATTCACATACAAAGGAGCCCGGATTATGGCAGTCATCAATTTTGGCGGAGTCAAGGAAACGGTCGTCACGCGCAAGGAATTCCCTCTTGAAAAGGCGCGTACAGTGCTCAAGAAGGAGGTCGTCGCGGTCATCGGCTACGGCGTGCAGGGCCCGGCCCAGTCGCTGAACATGAAAGACAACGGGATCAGCGTCATTGTCGGCCAAGCCAGGGAATACAAGAAAGACTGGGACCGCGCGGTGCGCGACGGCTGGGTCCCGGGCAAGACCCTGTTTCCGATCGAGGAGGCGGTGGAGCGCGGGACCATCATCCAGATGCTCGTCTCCGACGCGGCGCAGCGCACAATCTGGCCCGTTGTCAAGAAGTTCCTGAAGCCGGGCGACGCGCTGTACTTTTCGCACGGGTTCTCTATTGTCTATAAGAACCAGACAGGGGTCGTTCCGCCCAAGAACGTGGACGTGATTATGGTGGCGCCCAAGGGCAGCGGGACGTCGGTGCGCCGCAACTTTCTGTCGGGCGCGGGGATCAATTCGAGTTTTGCCGTGTTCCAGGACTCAACCGGCCGCGCCAGGGAGCGCTGCCTGGCAGTGGGCATCGCAATCGGCTCGGGGTATCTGTTCCCCACCACCTTCCAGAACGAAGTGTACAGCGATCTCACCGGCGAGCGCGGCGTGCTCATGGGTGCGCTGGCGGGCGTGATGCAGGCCCAATACGACGTGCTTCGCAAGAACGGCCATTCGCCGTCGGAGGCGTTCAACGAGACGTCGGAAGAACTTACGCAGAGCCTGATACGGCTTGTTGACGAAAACGGGATGGACTGGATGTACTCAAATTGTTCGGCAACCGCGCAGCACGGCGCGCTCAAGTGGAGGCCCATTTTCCGCACGGCGAACCTGCCGGTATTCGATAAGCTTTACAAGTCGGTAAAGGCCGGCGTCGAGACGCGCGAGGTCATCCGCGACTGCGGCAGGAAGGACTATCGGGAATTTCTCGGAAAGAAGCTCGCGCAGATCCATAATTCCGAGATGTGGCTCGCCGGTGCCGCTGTAAGGGCATTGCGGCCCAAGGAGAAGGCGAAGGATATTTCGAGGTTGACAAAAGGAGTCGGCGGAAGAGGCCAAAACTAATTAAAGTCGTCCTGGGCGGGGGAAGTATCCCCCTCGCTCCAGCCGCCTTCGACGTCCTCCGCTACCCCCTCCTGGGTGACCCCCAAGTGGGAGCAGTTGCAAGAATCAAGCACTAATGTGGGGGCACCCATGGAGAACAGTTGAATGGGTGAGGAGTTGAGAAGAAAACGCGTTGAAGAGTTGCAAAAGAGCCTTTGGTTGATTGTTGCGAATACGGATTGGCGCGAAAATAGGAATTTGACCGATAAGACTCCGGTTTGCGCGCGTTAGGGGCGACCGGAGGTCCCGCCAAAGCGGGATGCCGCGCGGACCCGGCCGCGTACTCGCGGCATAGGGCCATGGCGGCCCGAGGGCGTGCACGAGACCGGAGGGAGAACCGACCCTGAGCGCAGCGAAGGGGAACGCCCAACCGCCTTAACAATTAAGGAAGTTTATGAAAGACAACGTTTTTATATTCGACACGACATTGCGTGACGGCGAACAGGCACTGGCCTCCAGCTTATCAGTCGACCAGAAACTGCGCATCGCGCGCCAGCTCGCGCGGCTCAAGGTCGATATCATCGAGGCGGGGTTTCCCATAAGCTCTCCCGGCGATTTCGAAAGCGTGTCGGTTATTGCAAGGGAAATCAAAGGCCCGGTTATCTGCGGCCTGGCGCGGCTCATTGACAAAGATATTGTCGCATGCGGAAAGGCGCTCAAAGGCGCGGCGAGGCCCAGGATCCACGTGTTTGTGGGAACCTCCGTAATCCATATGGAAAAGAAGCTGCGCAAGACCAACGACGAGGTGGTCGCCATGGCAGTGCATGCGATCAGGCTGAGCAGGAGATACTGTGACGACGTGGAGTTTTCACCGGAGGATGCGGGACGAACCGATATCGACTTCCTGTGCCGGATCGTGGAGGCCGCGATAAAGGCCGGCGCGAGCACCATTAACATTCCGGATACCGTGGGATACACCACGCCGGAGAAGTTCGCATGGATCATCGATTCGGTATTCAACCGTGTGCCCAACGTGGACAGGGCCGTGATTTCGGTGCACTGCCACAACGACCTGGGCATGGCAACGGCGAATTCGGTGACGGCCGTGGCGCACGGCGCACGGCAGGTGGAATGCGCGATAAACGGCCTGGGCGAGCGTGCCGGCAATGCCGCTCTCGAAGAAGTGGTGATGACGCTCGATGTGCGCAAAGACCTGTTCAACTTGGCTGTCGGAGTTGACACAAAGGAGATCATGCGCACGAGCAAGCTCGTCCGCGACGTGTGCAATATGCCGGTCCAACCGAACAAGGCGGTGGTCGGATCCAACGCGTTTGCACATTCCTCGGGCATTCACCAGGACGGGGTCCTCAAGGCGAGGAAAACGTACGAAATAATGACCCCGCAGTCGATAGGGCTTTTAGACAACCGGATGAACCTGACAAGCCGCTCCGGCAGCCACATGGTCAAGTCGCGCCTGGCTGGCCTGGGATACAACGAGCGCGAGATCGACATCGTTGCGTTTTACAAACGCTTCATCGAGCTTGCCGACAAGAAGGGAACGGTATACGACGACGATCTGATATCGCTCATGGAGTCCAAGGGCGCCGCGGACATGACCGACGCGTTTGTCCTCGATTATCTTAATGTGTCAAGCGGCAAGGGAACCGTTCCCACGGCCACGGTTCGCATCGCGGCGCGGGGGAAGATGTTCATGGAGGCCGCGTGCGGCGACGGCGCCGTTGACGCCGCCACAAAGGCGATCGACCGGATCACGGGCTTCAAGATCGCCGTTGAAGATTTCACGCTCACGTCGCTCACCGAGGGACGCGAGGCGCTGGGCAAGGTGAAAATCGTGGCAGCCTCGCCCGAAGGGGTGTTCACCGGCGTGGGCACGAGCACCGACATCGTCGAGGCGTCGGCCCTTGCGTATATGGATGTTGTCAACAAGATCGCCAGAATGAAGAAGTTTAAGAAGAAGCTGCCAATACATAAATAGGATGTGTTGGTGGGGGAAGTTTCCCCCTCGCTCCGGCCCTACGGTCCTCCGCTACCCCCTCCTGGGTAGTCGCCTTGACAAAGCAGTTGCGAGACCATGCATGGTTGCGGCGGCACCCACGGTGGATTGATGATTGCGGAATGCGGATTGAAAAAGAAAGAGTGTCATTGCGAGCGCAGCGAAGCAATCTACTGTTGAGTTGACTGTTATTATTATCTGTCATTTTGTTTTTCTCTTTATCACGTTGTCTCTCACTAGAAGGAACTGGGATTCTTAAATGAAATCGTACAACATCGCGGTTATCCCGGGTGACGGAACAGGCCCGGAAGTGGTGCGGGAGGGCGTAAAGGTCCTCGACGTGGCGTGCGCCAAGTACAACATGAAACTCAACTATGTCAATTACGATTTCGGCGGCGAGCGCTACCTGAGGACGGGCGAAACGCTTCCCGACAGCGCCATTGACGAGTTTCGCAAGCATGACGCCATTTTTCTGGGCGCCATCGGACACCCGGACGTCAAGCCCGGCGTGCTTGAGGTCGGGATTTTGCTCAAGGCGAGGTTCGCGCTCGACCAGTACATCAATCTACGGCCCGTTAAGCTGTACCCGAATGTGGAGACGCCGCTCAAAGACAAGGGACCCGAGCACATCGATTTCGTGGTGATTCGCGAGAATACCGGAGGCATTTATACCGGCGTGGGCGGCGTGATGCAGAAGGGAACACCGCTGGAAATCGCGACGCAGGTGATGCTGTACTCGCGGCCCGTGGTTGAACGGTGCATGCGCTACGCCTACGAGTTCACGCGCAAGCGCAACAGGCGCAAGCTGCTCACGCTCGTGCACAAGTGCAACGTGCTTACGTATACGGGCGACCTGTGGGTGCGCGTGCACAATGAGATGGGCGATGCGGACTATCCCGACGTCAAGCAGGACTACAACCATGTCGACGCCTGCACAATGTGGTTTGTCAAGAGCCCGGAATTCTACGACGTCATCGTGACGGAAAACCTGTTCGGCGACATCATCACCGACCTCGCGGCCATGATCCAGGGCGGCCTGGGCATCGCTGCGGGCGGCAACATCAACCCCGAGGGCGTGTCGATGTTTGAGCCCATGGGAGGGAGCGCGCCAAAATACACGGGGAAGAACGTGATCAACCCGCTTGCGGCCATCTCAGCCGCGGGAATGATGCTCGAAACCATCGGGGGAACTGCCGCGGGAAACGCGATAGAGCGCGCGGTTTACGACGCGCTGGCCTCGGGCAGGATCAAGAGCCTTGCGGCAGGCAAGATGGGAATGGGAACGACGGAAGTTGGCGATTTTGTGGCGTCGCTTGTGAAGTAACGTAGCTCAAGATTCTGGGGAGAAGTTTCTCCCCCGGCTTCGGTCGGCCAACGCCGCCCTCAGCGCTCCCCTCTCCTGGGTGCACCCCCAGAGAGTGCAGTGGCAAGCGTCAACACCTGTGCGGGGGCACCCACGGAGAGTAGTTGAGAGGTTGAAGAGTTGAAAGGTCAGGCAGTAAACTGTATTTGATTTATGCGGATGCAGATTGGCGCGAGAAGAGGTAATTGACTGATAAGACTTCTATTTGCGCGCGTTAGGGGCGACCGGAGGCCGCTCTAGGAAAACGGTGCCGCTCGGACCCCGCCGGTACCCCGGCATAGGGCCGTGGCGGCCCGAGGGCGAGCCCGAGACCGGAAGAAGAACCGCCCCGCGAAGCGGGGGAACGCCCAATTCTTTAGAATGTGAATGGAATACATGAACCAAAAAATCTTTATCTACGACACCACGCTCCGCGACGGTAACCAGGCGCTCGGGATAAATCTTTCCCTCACCGACAAGTTGAGCATCGCCAGGCGGCTGAGCGATCTGGGCGTGCACTATATCGAAGGCGGATGGCCCAACCCGACGAACAGCGTTGACGTCGAGTTCTACAAAAAGGCAAAGGCGCTTCGTCTTGCCTCGAAACTTGCGGTGTTCGGTTCCACAAAACGTCCGGCCGCTGCATGCGCCAGCGATCCGTATATCCAGATGCTTGTGCGATCCGGCGCGCCTGTCGCGACCATATTCGGCAAGACCTGGGACCTGCATGTGAGAAAAGTGCTCAAGGTGTCGCTTGAAGAAAACCTCGGGCTCATTTACGACACGGTTTCCTATCTTGCAAAGCACATGGACGAAGTTGTCTACGACGCCGAGCACTTTTTCGACGGGTACAGGCACAACCGCGATTACGCGCTTTCGACGCTTGCTGCTGCACAGGACGCGGGCGCCACCGTCATCGTCTTGTGCGACACCAACGGCGGTACGCTGCCCGGCGAATTTGCTCGCATATGGCGCGAGGTGAAAGAGTCGGTGCGGGTCCCGCTCGGGGTCCACACACACAACGATTCGGGCTGCGCGGACGCCAATTCGGTTATTGCCGTTGGCGAAGGAGCGGTGCAGGTACAGGGCACCATAAACGGGATCGGAGAGCGTTGCGGCAACGCGAACCTGTGCACCGTCATTCCGGATTTGCAGCTCAAGCTGGGATTGACGGTGCTCCCCACGCGCGCGCTGCACCAACTTACGGAGATTTCCATATTCGTGTCCGAGGTCGCCAACGTTGCGCACAACATACGCCAGCCGTACGTGGGCGAGTGCGCGTTTTCGCACAAGGCGGGCGCTCATGCGGACGGCGTTCGCAAAGCAAACGAGTCGTTTGAGCACGTGAGGCCCGAAAGCGTGGGCAACGCGCGGCAGTTTGTGGTATCATCGCAGGCGGGATCGGGTACGATCCTCGAAAAGTTGTCTGCGCTGGAACCCGGCCTCCGCAAGCATGACCCTCTGGTCAGGAAGCTGCTCGCAAAAATCAAGGGTTTGGAAGGCGACGGATACCAATTCGAAGCGGCCGACGCTTCCTTTGAGCTGATCGCCCGGGAAATGCTTGGTCGGCTCTCACAGTCGTTCGAGTTCAAAGGATTCAGGGTGATTGAGGAAAAACGCGAAAGCGGGGACGTCTTTTCCGAAGCAACCATCAAGCTCAGGAAGAACGGCGTGTTCGAGCACACCGCGGCGGAAGGCGACGGGCCCGTGAATGCGCTCGACAACGCGCTGCGAAAGGCTCTTGTCAAGTTCTACCCGAACCTCAAAGAGGTAAAACTCGAAGACTTTAAGGTGCGCGTGCTGGACGGAAAAGAAGGGACCGCTGCAAAGGTGCGGGTGCTCATCGAATCCTCGGACGGCATGGAGCGATGGGGCACGGTAGGCGTGTCCACCAACGTGATCGAGGCGTCGTGGCTGGCGCTTATCGACAGCCTCAAATACAAACTCATGAAAGACGAACGGCGCCCGCTACGCCGGCGCGGGCACGGTCCGGCCCGCGCGCGGAAAGAGTTACAAAGGAATTGACAGGAGTTGGGTCATGGCAAAGAACATCGATTGGAAGAACCTCGGTTTCCAATACATGCAAACTGAGTGCTACGTCACCTGCGAATACAAGGCAGGAAGGTGGGGTGAAATCCAGATATGCACCGATCCCCACCTGACGCTCCACATTGCGGCAACCTGCCTGCACTACGGCCAGGCGTGCTTCGAGGGCCTCAAGGCGTTCGGCAGGAAAGACGGCTCCGTTGCCATGTTCAGGCCCGAAGAGAATGCGCAGCGGCTTATCAATACGGGCCGGCGGCTGGTGATGGAACCGCCGCCCCAGGAACTGTTCCTGTCGGCCGCGCGGACGCTGGTTGCGCTTAACAAACAATACGTGCCTCCGTACGGCACGGACGCAAGCATGTACCTCCGGCCGTTTCTTATCGGCACGAGTCCGCACATCGGCGTGCACCCGTCCGAAGAATACATGTTTGTGATGCTTGCCACACCCATGGGAGCCTATTACAAGAACGGTTTCTATCCTGTTAAAGCGTACATCCAGGAGCGGTACGACCGGGCGGCGCCCAAGGGAGTCGGCAATGTCAAGGCGGCCGGTAACTACGCCGCAGGCATGATGGGTGACATTGACGGACAAGAAAAAGGATATCCGATATGCTTGTATCTCGACTCGGCAACGCACCAGTACATAGACGAGTTCGGCACGTCGAATTTTCTGGCCATAACCAAGGACGGCCGGTACGTAACGCCCGATTCGTCGTCGGTGCTGCCGAGCGTGACGAACAAGAGCCTCCAGGACATCGCCCGTGATTTCGGGCTCACGGTGGAGCGGCGCCGGATCCGTGCAGACGAACTTGCCGACTTTGCCGAGGTGGGCGCGTGCGGCACGGCGGTGGTGATCACGCCGGTGTGTTCGATACAGCGCGGCAGCACCCTGTTTACGTTCGGCAAGGAAAACGAGGCAGGCCCAACGCTCACGCGGCTTTACAATGAGATAAAAGGCATCCAGTACGGCGAGATCGATGATCGGCACGGGTGGATGTGCCGGGTGGATGTTGCGTAAAATCAAGCGATTTTACTAGGGGAAGTTTCCCTTAGGGTTCAGCCTACCGGCAGAATCCAAGGTCACTTGCGATAAGTGGCGGTAGGCTGAACCCATACCCCCCTCGGGTGCACCCCTCATGGAAGCGGTTGCAAGCCGCGAACACTCGTGTGGGGGCACCCGCGGAAAGCAGTTGACCCGAAGAGACATTTGTCAACCTAAGAATCCTCGCTTCTCACATTCCTCATACCCCTGCAAATACCGTAGGTAATAGATCCACTTCATTGGACTGTGACGATTGAAGAGGCATCTGTAATAACGCCCGCGATAGCTGAATTCAACGATGTCCTTCTTTTGGATGACAACCGCCTGAATGCGAGGTACCTCGAACACAAGCGCAGGCCGGGATGTTTGCTCGAAGGAAAAGGTGAGCGAGGCCGGGGTGAGGAGAAGGGTGCCGCGGCCCTCAGCTTCGAAACGCACGTTGTCGTCTCCGGCCGACAGGCTGACGTCTGCGCTTTCTGTGAGCACCGATTCCGCGGTCGCGGACTTGATGACATCGATCACCCGTTGCCGGTGCCATTGCGCCCAGTCGTAAAGGTCGGCAAAGCACTTCGTTCCGGATTCCACCGGCGTCAATTTGCAAACGGCATCCAGGGACCACCCGCCACCGCAGGACGTGCACCGTATGTCGTTCCCACGCGTGACAAGCGTGTCTTCCGCCCCGCATTCCATGCACATCCAGACAAAACGTTCGAGGCCTTCCGCAAGCCGTGTACCTGAAAAGCGTGCAGCGGAGTTTGAGGGATCCTTTATGTCGTTATGCCACATTGACGACTTCATAAGATCGAAAAGCGCTTCGTCGGACATGGCAGCAACCTGCACCGGGTTCATTGTTTTGTAGGTCACCGCGATCCTGCCCTTGCGAATGAAATCCGCCCACCAGGGCTTGGTGAGGAAATTACCGGTAACACGGGTGAGTACGAGGTTTGCGCCGCTGCGGCGCACGATCTTCTCTATTCCTTTGTATATGAGTTGCGTCCGGCCGTCCCAGCTTGTCTGGCCCTCGGGGAAAATGCATACCGGATAGCCGGCCGATAAAAGCGACATCGTCTTCCTCATTGCCCTAAAATCCGGTGCTCCCTTTCTCTTGGGAAACGCGCCGATGCTTTTGAGATACCACCTGGATACGGCGCCCCGGGTAAACGCTTCGTCGTTGCACATAATGGCGAGCGGATAGCGGCTGAAACAGCCGATGATCCAGGGATCAAAGAATGTCCCGTGGTTCGAAATGATCACAAAGGGAGGTTTGGGGAGCGGATCGGAATCCTTTAATTTTGTAAAGTGATACCGCGGCCACAGGTAGCAGCGGACAAATAGGCGGGACACAAGGTTCCACATTGTCCAGCGGTATAGGTACAAAAGCAGGTTCTTCATGCGTTGAATCTGAAGAGCACGATGTCGCCGTCCATGACGATATATTCCTTGCCCTCCGACCGGATCTTACCTGCGGCGCGTATCGCCGTTTCCGATTTGTACTGTTCCAGATCGGCCACGGTGAATACCTCGGCCCGGATGAAGCCTTTTTCGAAATCGGTGTGGATCGTGCCGGCAGCTTTGGCGGCGGACGTGCCTCTCCGCACGGTCCAAGCGCGGTTTTCCTTGTCGGTTGCGGTAAAAAACGTTTCGAGGCCCAACAGACGGTACGTTGCCTGCGCAAGGGCCGCGAGCCCCGATTTGTCAAGGCCGAGCCCTGCAAGGAACTCGGGTTGCTCCTGCGACGGGAGGTCGGCGATCTCGGCTTCGATTTTTCCGCAGATGCGCACCACATCGGACCCTTCTGCATCCGCGCGCTTCCGCAGCGCGGCCGCGGCGGCGTTGTCCGACACTACGGAATTCTCATCAACGTTGGCAACGTACAAAACGGGCTTTACCGTGAGCAGGTTGAGTTCCAGCAGTGAGGCGAAATCCTCGGCAGTCCCGGCCATGTTCCGGACGGGTGTGCCGGCCGATAGGGCGTCGAATGCTTTCTGGAAGGCAAGAAGTTGCTCGCTGAGCTCTTTGTCGCCAGATTTTGCCGCCTTTTCAACTCTCGCAATGCCTCGTTCCACGGTTCCGAGGTCCGCGAGCAGGAGTTCGGTTTCAACCAGGCTCACATCGCGGAGAGGGTCAACCGACCCCTCCACATGCACGACATTCCCGTCCTCAAAGCAGCGCACCACGTGCACGACCGCATGCACGTTTTTTATGTGGCCCAGGAACTGGTTGCCCAGTCCCTCGCCTCTTGATGCTCCTTTGACAAGGCCGGCGATGTCCACGAGCTCCAGAAATGCGGGCACCACCTTTTGCGTGGGCGACAGCTGGGTAATGCGGCCCAAACGGTCGTCGGGGACCGCGACAATGCCGCTATTGGGGTCAATGGTGGTGAATGGATAATTCTCCACCTGCGCCTTGCCGGCGCACAGCGCGTTGAAAACGGTTGACTTGCCCACGTTCGGCAGGCCGACGATTCCTGCGGAGATTCCCATAGGGAAATAATATACGTTTGTGCCGTCGTCCCGCACCCGGCAAACGGAGAGTCAGGAATTATTTCCTTGCCCCGGCCTCTTCCATCTTTCTACATTACAAGGTGCATGAAGGCTCTCTTGTGGAAGTACTATTTCTGGGTGGCTATACCCCCGAAAACTTGCTCATTTGAGAAGGGAGTTTTCCGAGTTATTTTAAACTAACTAGGAGGACTCATGAAAGGCAAGCGCTACAGTGAAGAGCAGATTTTTCGGATCCTGCAAGAGGGCGACCGCGGAGCCAAAGTCGCTGATCTTTGTCGTCAATATGGTATTTCAGAGAACACGTACTTCCGTTGGAAGAGCAAATACAGCGGACTTGAGCTCTCTGATCTGAAAAGGATGAAGGAGATCGAGGGCGAAAACAGCCGGCTCAAGCGGATTGTTGCAGACCAGGCACTTCAGATCGATGCAATGAAGGAAGTGCTGCAAAGAAAATAGTGAAGCGTCCTCAGCGTAGGCTGACTGTGGACGCACTAATGCGGCAAGGCCTGAGTCAACGGAAAGCATGCGGACTTCTGGGTATGACACCGGCAGGGTACCGCTATCGACCGCAGGAATCGGCTTTGAACAGCGAGTTGAAAACAAAAATGCATGAAACCATTTCATCGTTCCGTTCATGGGGCTTTCCGACGCTTTATTGGTATCTCCGCAACCTTGGGTACATAGTAAATCACAAACGTGTGCATCGGCTCTACAAGGAAGAATCGCTTCAGAAAAAGCAAGCGGAGGAGGCGTCAGAAACGCAATAGCCAACGGATGCCGTTGACGCTGCCGGATCGGCCAAGCCGTCGCTGGTCAATGGATTTCATATTCGACAGTACTTCCGACAAGCGCAAGCTGAAATGCCTGAATGTTGTCGATGACTGCACCCGTGAGGCTCTTGCAATCAAGGTAGCACGTTCTATTCCAGCACTAGGAGTCTGCCAAGTTCTAGACCACCTGGTGGCCAGGTACGGAAAGCCGGAAGCTCTGTTGACTGATAACGGCCCGGAATTCCGGAGCAAAGAACTCATGCTCTGGGCAATACGAAACCAGGTAAGGCAGGAATTCATTCAGCCCGGCAAGCCCAGCCAGAATGCTTTTGTAGAATCATTCAATTCGATATTCAGGGACCAATGCTTGAATGAAAACTGGTTCATCTCATTAGAGGACGCAGAAAGAATAATCGAACATTGGAAGAACATTTACAACCGGATACGGCCACACGGATCACTAAAGGGGAAAACACCTGAAGAATACAGAGGTCAATTCAAAGAGAAAACTCCCATTTCGACTGAGAAAGTAATTGGGGTATAGCCATGGGTGATACTGGCATTCGACATGATCTCGTTCGTAATGCCTCTTGAAAGGCGCGTGTGGGAGCTTGTGGAAACCGGGTTCTTTCTCGTGGCACTCTGCGGTCTGTTCGGGTTTTGTTGGGAAAGGCGGATTTTGAGCAGATCGTTCTGGCAACTGTTTGTGGTGGCGTTTCTGGGCTGGCTCACGTTCTATTTCTGCATCAGGCCGCCGCAGGGCATGCAGTTAAGTCTTGAAAAAATTCCGGTGTTCACGTTCGCGGCGCTGGCGGCAGTCACCGCACTTTTGCACGTTCCTCTTGTTTCGGCGCTGTTTCTTTATGCGTTTCGGCGGGCCGATATCTGGGGAAAGTGATTCCGGCTCTCAATACAACTCGTTCATGAGCTCCCACAACGACTGGATCGAAAGCGCGGCGGTGTCGCCTTTGAGCGCGATCTCGGAGCGGATATTGGTGGCGTTGCCGAAAATCGTGTTGGGTCCCGCCAACGGCTGCGATCCTGTCTGGAGATACACGCCGATGGTGTTGTCGGTAATCACGTTACCCACGAGCAGGGGAGTGGCATAGTCTGCCACAACGCCGTACACGTTACGGTAGAACCGGCAGTTCTTTACATGGGGCGATGCTTTCTTCGTGCAATAAAGCGCACAGTGGTTCCCCGCAAACTCGCATGAGTCAAACACCGGACTTGCTTCCCATGCAAGGCACTGATACATGCCCTCGAACCTGCAGTTTCGCAGATAAGCGCCGGCCGCTTTCCCCAGAAAAATGAGGCCATACCAGCAGGGTGGCGTTGCGGCGCCGCGCGGCCTGCCCACGCAGGTGAAGATAACGGGCTCGTTTTGGGTTGCCTGGGCGATAAGCAGCCCACGCACTATGAATTTGTGGTAGCCCGAGAATTTGATGGTTGTGCCCGGTTTGATGGTGCAGGTAACGCTTTCCGGCACTTCGAAATTCGCTTGGAGAACAGTGTCCTTCGCTATGGTAAACGAGTCCCTTTTCGCCGTGGCGGAAGCAAACAGGGCGAGGAGAATGATGATGGCCGAAGCGGTCAGTTTCATAGGCCGTACTCAGTTCGCCAGATGAAGTTCGATGGCTTCCTTCCACGAAATCCGAAACGCGCCGTTGGTTGCCGCAGGGACCTCGAAAAGCATGGAGGCGCGGTCGAGCGTTTTGTTCGTGACATTGACAATTGCCGATCCCGTGCCGCTTCCCCTCGGCGGAACGTCGGTGGGAAGGCCCGTGGCGCCGTGATCCCTGAATTCCACACGATAGATGAATTTCCACGAAAGGGCCGCACGTGTGCTGCCGTCGCTGACAAAAAGGCTGTCCAGCAAGAATGACTGGTACAGATGGCCGACGGCATTGCCTCGCTTTGTGTCAAGAGGCATGGTTCGCTCCCGTTCCCACATTGAACCTGCGCGGAGAGGCACGTTGGGGAGCGCAGGGATGGTTTTGGCCAGGTCTTTGCAGAGGTCCCACTCGCCTATGCGCACCTGCGGCGCGGCAAGGGAATCTTCGGGTACGATGACGCCATCGGCAAGCGCCCAGGAAAGCCGTACGGCTTTTGCCTGCTCCTCCAGGTTCATGAGTTCGGCGTTTCCCAGAATGTTGGAAGAAACGGACACCCATGCCACATTCGCGTGAAGCAAGTTCGGGTTGTTTGCGTCGGCTTTCCCGCTCAGCGTGCATTGCGCCGAACTCGCGAATGTCCTCTGCGTGTCGGCCGAGACGCTGATGCCGCTGATATCGGCGCGGAGCGAATACCGCCATTCGGCACGTTTCGAGAAATCAAGCGAGAGCCGGACGGCACGCCCGTTTCCGCATGCGCCAGCGAGCACAAAAGCGACAAGCGAAACAATATGCCGTTTCTTAATGACCATGCGATGGTGTTTCTTCTTGAGAGATGCGGGCGCCATGGTAAACTTGAAAAGAAGCTTCGGTTCCTTCCGTGTAAAATAGTTTCCGACACAAGAAAAACCGTATGCAAGCGTGCACAAAGACATGAACGGCTTGAGCTCGCCTGCTTCACCACGACACATGCTCGCAAGGACCGAACATTTTCTATTTCGCCCGGGACGGGTTTGCGTCTGACAGAGCAGCGCGTCATTGCATCGGCGTGCGCTTTGGCGGGCGAACGAGAGCGTTGGGACGATCAATCGGAAGGTTATCCCTGCTCTGTTTCAAATAATGCAGAGGCATTTAATCATCAGAATCAGACATGTTTGTTGTGGCGCCATCGTTATTCATTTTATTTCAATGTGTTAGTTGCGTATATG
>CAVSQB010000029.1:0-52925 GCA_963729895.1 uncultured Fibrobacterota bacterium
ACAACATATCATCAAAAGAATTGGAAGCGTTCAAGAAACTGACCAAAGACTACCTTGTTTTAAGTCCTACTCAGCTTGAGCGAGCTGAAACAATCGGAATACTAATACCGCTGGAGGAATCTAATGCGTAGAACAATTAAAAATGCGATTTCCGAATCCGTGCAAGACCTCGTCAATGCAGGGTTCGGCACGTCATTTACAGAAAGGGACTTACGGGGCCTTGGTGTTAAATTCCCGGCCATCCATATCGACCCTGATAAAATCAGACACATACGGCGGAGGGCACATGTAAGCCAGAGTGTGTTCGCCAAGCTCTTAAATGTGAGCCCGTCATCGATACGACAATGGGAACAGGGAAAACGGAAACCGACAGGTTCGACAAAAGTACTTCTTGAGGTTCTTGAAAAAGAGCCGCATGTCCTCGACTATCGCATGGAATCGAACGGAACCAAAAAGGAAAAAGCGGCATAACAAGCGGTTCAACCCATGACCGATCGCGGGTCCCAAACGCTCCCTTTGGTAGCGTTTCCCGCGTCGGCAAATTAACCGCACCATTATGCGTTAAATTTAAAGGCAATTAATTCGAAAAAGACAAGAACCAAATTCTCGGGAAATTTACCGGCAAGGGTTTGGACATGGAGGAATCGGTTGGCACGAGACAGAAATTACTAAATCTGGCATCTGCAGGCTGCCAAAACGCATTTTTGAGATAGGCGGTTTCAATTCCAGGAGATAACAATGCCGGTAATAAGTCGATTTTTCGGGATTCTCATAGTCATTTATTGGCGCGACCATAGTCCACCACATTTTCACGCCAAGTACGGCAGCGAAGAGGTGGAAATTGAGGTTCGGAATGGCGCTGTTTTAGGAAAAATGAGCCCGCGAGCGCTTGGACTGGTACAAGAATGGCGTGAAAGGCATATTGCGGAATTGTTGGATGATTGGAATTTAGCATCTCAAAACAGACCGTTAGCCGATATACCTCCATTGGAGTAATTGTATGTTCATTCATATCGCCGAAGCCAAGTACATCCGAGATTATGTTCTGTGGATTAAGTTTGACAATGGAATAGAAGGAGAGATTGATCTCTCAGCAGAGCTCTGGGGTGAAATGTTTGAACCGTTGCGCAATCTTGATTCTTTCCGTCGATTTCAGATTGATAATGAAATCAATACCATTGTTTGGGACAATGGTGCGGACATGGCTCCCGACTTCCTCTACTCTCTCCTGCAAAAAAAGCAAGCCGCATAACAAGCGGTTCAACTCATGACCGATCGCGGGGCCCAAACGCCTCCCTTTGGTAGCGTTTCCCGCGTCGGCAAATTAACCGCACCGTTATGCGGAAAAGTAGAACAAAATTGACTTATCAAACGTAATAAGTTATTATAATTAATCAGCCCTGTCCGGCTAAACCTCTTGACCAATGGCTAATAGAATGATAATTGCACTGGAGCGGAGCGCAAAGAACGTAACCGCTCGTAATTGACCCGTAGTAATTCAATCAAGCTTTCAAAACCAAGCAGCCTTTCTCGGATAACCCGCAGTAATTCCAGCATGGTGAAGGCATACCGTGCTTGGAATTTTATAAACGACAACAGGAGATACAAGATCATGGCTATCCACACCTGTGTCATTACCGCGTTTTCGCTGGTCCCGTAGAACGTCTTTATCTTCAAGTGCTGCTTGATCCACTTGAAAAATGTTTCTATCTCCCATCTTCCCTTGTACAGTGCAGCAATTGTCGTTGCCGACAACGTGAAATTGTTCGTCAGAAAGACCAGGTTCTTGTTTAACTCCTTGTTGTAATACTGTATCAGTCGCAGCTTCTCCGGATATGCCTTGCTTTCGTAAAAATTCGACATTTCGACTTCCTGATCACGGATAATTCCGCGTCTTACGTTCGGTTCTTTGTGCTGTCCGACAAGATGATATGCCATGTTGGATTTTGCCAGGATCACGAATGTAACACCAGTCGTATGCAGTGAATGAAGCCAGCCAAAATCTGTGTAGCCTCGATCAATGGTGAGGATGCTGTCCGGCGGAAGCGCAGGAAAATCATATTCGGCATCTTTCACCACCCGAATGTCATGGACTTTCCCGTCCGTCATCCGGATAAACGACGGTAGGTAACCGTCATGGTCCAGAAGCATATGAAGTTTCAATCCACCTTTGCGCCTGCGATACCGTGCCCATGGAAACGATGACAGACATACGCTGATCAAGGTTGAATCATGCGTAAATACCGGAACCTTTACCCGAAAGTCATGACGAGGTGCCAATCGCTGGCATTTATCCAGAAACTGATAGAAAAGATCTTCAAACATCTTGTATGGCCGGAGAGCGAGTGCATCTGCCAGTGTACTGCGGGCTACACTCGCAAGACCAATATGTTCCCACTTATCCGCATTGCTCTTCAGACACGCTTCTACATCCCGAAAGCTGACCAAATCCTTTACCAGCGAAAAGAGCAAAATCTGCATCTCCTGCCAGCAGGTCATGCTCTTTACGTACCTGTCTCCTTCGTACCGATTAACAATGCGCCAGAATCCCTTCCGATTCAACAGTTGCGTTATCTGATTGAATATTGTATTTCTTCTGTTCAAGGGCTGCCTCCTCTTTTTAATCGTCAAAAACTAAACCTTCAACGATAAAAATAGGTTGGTAGCCCTTCTCTTGTTGTCAATTTAACCGGACACTACTGATAATTAATAATGTGGCATATTAAAGAGCATCGTTCAATTGAAAAGGCAATTGCCAAATTGCCGCTGCAAGTTATTAAGAAATATGAACTTTGGAAGGATATCGTTTTCAGGCATGGACCGGACAAATTGCGGGAATTCCGGGGATTCCATGATGAAAAATTGAAGGGAGACCGACTTGGGCAGCGTTCATCCGGGCTCAATCTGCAATACCGGGTTATTTATTTGGTTGAGGAAGACACTGTAACGGTTTACATGCTTGAGATTAATCCACATGAATATTAAAGGAAAATTCAATGAATAAAATTAACAAGAACGATTTCGGGCCTGCCAAACAGCATGCTGTTTTGACTACCGGCGAAGTGATCAAGATGCTTCGTGAATTAAAGGAATGGACTCAGGAGGAACTTGCTGTTCGCTGCAAAATAAATGCAACGAACATCAGTCTTCTTGAGAACAATAAAGTTGAAATAGGAAAAAGACGGGCTGAGCAGCTTGCACGCGCTTTCAACGTACATCCAGCAATGATTATGTTTCCAGAATACGAAGCAGAAGAAATCAAAAAGGCCGCATAACCATGCGCTCAATCATGACCTTCCGCATTTGCAAACAGCTTTGGTTTGCGGAGTGAAAAAGCGGTCGTAGTCCGGCACAAAAGCGCGGCGGTAAGCCTGCAGAAAAAGTCACTTTCCCGCCACTTTTTCCTGAGATTCCGGTCTTTTGCCGTTATATTATTTGTAAACCAACCGGGAAGGAAGGACGAGGTTCTTCGATTCGAAGTTATTTTAGAGAGGCCACAGCGAGCGTCGGAAAAAGCGCTCGCTGTGGCCGTAACTTCTCTAATTAATGGCTCACTAAAATGCGCTGGCAGCGTCCGTCCGGGGTAACGGAAAAATAGACACCCGGCATGAGTTTCGACGTTGATCGGGCGTTCGTCACGAAGCGGCCTCTGATATCAATCATGTATTTGTCGCCTTGCAGCGGAACGCCGCGATACTCCAGGCGATTGCCGGGCAAGGGTGCAGTGGCGCCTGTTTGGCACGACGCATCTTGACATATCCAAACAGCCGGGTGGTTCAGTCTTACGCCCCCGGGCAAGCGGAGAATCATTGTCCAGGTGTTGGTGGGGTAATGGGCAAGCCATATGGTGCCCGAGTCCGGCATGCGACTGCCGGCGCAAGAATCCGGGTTAACGGCGCAATTGCCATAGGCAAGGCAATCCAAATCCCCTGCAATATAGCTGGTGTCGTTCGTGTACCTCCAATCCTTGAAATCAGACCAGAAATTGCTGGAAAGATCAGTTTGACCTTGAGTAGAGTCTGTAGGACTAAGGAATAAATACTTTTTGGGCGCCCAGTTAATGCTGACAGCCATGGTCATTTCAAGAACGGTTGGCCAGGCCACCGCCGGCGCGTTCACCTCCTGAAAGGGGAGCAGGACAAAGGATTTGTGCCTGAGCAGGCAAGCTTCGTCAGCCAGGCAGCCGCACCATTGGTCGTACCCGGCATTGAAGCAACTGATTGCCCCGTTATGTGATAGTGTGCACATGCATCCCATTTGAGGAACCGGTGCGCTCGTGGCCGGGTGCCATTCGTTGGCTTCGGTGGCAGCGGCGCCGCTACTGGGAAGGGTAACCATAACCGGCCCAAAATTACACACTCCCGAAGTAGGACTATAGTCTATTCTCGAAAAGAAATGATTGCCGGCGCAGCCCATTGAAAACTCCACCTCTGAGGTGAATTGGCAGATTATGTGGTCTGTGCCGAAGGTCGGAGCGGCATTTGCCGAAAAGGTGACGGGAACCGAGTGGACTACTTTGTCGCCGCTTTCTCTATAGACGACTTCCAGTTTCCCGCTGGGAGCGTTCCACCAGAAAGTACAGCTGCCGTCGCTGGTGGAGGGGTTGGTGGCAGGTACCGTGGTCTTGAACTGGCCATCAATGCGGATGAGTTTGACTCCGCCCGAGTTGTACAGCACCCACTGGCCGTCTTCGGTTATGTCGGTACTGCTGGTGTGATCGCCCGAGGTGTTTGTAATCAATGCAGGAGCGTTGGTGCCCAAAGCTGATTTGTAAATCCCGCCGTTGTTTGAACCGGCGACAACAGTTCCCGCAACAGGAAGAGCGGCCCCGGAATCCACATACTGCGTAATATTGAGTTTGCGGACAAACGATGGACACGTACTTGGAGCCGTGGCCGCCAAAACCGCGCCTGCACACGCTAGAAATGCCGCCGAAAATTTAATGAGATCGATCCGTTTCATACCATCCTCCTCTGTTCTCCATTGCTATTGATTCCGCGCACCTTTTCGTTGGATCTGGTCGTTTCCAGTTCGTTCCAAGGCCCTTTAATCGCTATCTTTACATGAGCGTTTCTTGGGCTATGGAATAATATACGGGTCCTGGAAGTTTTTCGGGGGAACTATGTGGCGAAAGGATGTTTTTCCGTTATATGTTCGTGTAACGGGTACTGTGGGAGTTCCTGCGGTGTGCGCCGGTGCGGCAATCAAAAGTTAATGCGATTTTGGTTTGCTGAGCCGGTGCAGCGTGGGTGTACCCTTGGCAAGCCCGTACCTTCAGTTGCACGCACCGTAACGACACCCGGTTACAAAAATTCTCAACCGAACTAACTCATCAACTTTTCAACCATTAGTAACTCGATCTATCTTGACAATTGTGGACATTGCCTTCTGCCAAGCGCCAGGCCGGACTGGAAGGTGCGCCGAAGCGCGGTACTGCCTGATCCCTCGCCGAAGGCGGTAGGGACAGGCAGCACCGAGGCCAACCGGCCGAGCCTGAAAGGAGGGCCGCCGCCCCGGTGGGGACGGGGCGCCCAGAATTGCTGTTGATCGGGGAACGCCCACTTCTTACTCTTGATTTTTGGGTGCCCCCCAACCGAAGATTGGATTCTCGCAAATAAATTCACGTGGGGGTCACCCGGCTCAGCCAACCAGATGAATTCAATTCGCATTTAGATATTGTTGCGCGCACACCAGGGTCACCCGGCTCAGCCAACCAAAAGCATTCTGTAATTCATATTTCCGGCACAGCCAACCAGATACATTTGACTTGTATCTGGAAATTCGATTCTCGCAAATAAATTCACCGGCACGTATCGCAGGATTGCTTACTCTTTGAAAATTTTTTGCGTTGTCGTGAGACCCCGCCTGTCCGTTATCCGTACATAATAGGTGCCGGCCGAAAGTCCCGCCATGCTGAACGCATTATTTTCCACCTGCAAGCTCTTGAGCATGGATTTTCCGTTGAGGGAAACCAGCGTGACCTTTTCAACCGGGCTGGCGCTTTGAACGACAACGATATCATGCGTCCCCATCCGGATCGCGTGCAAGCTCGCGTGCGATTTCTGCTCCGGAACAACCGTGCCGGTGCTGAGCGGCTCGAACGATCCGAAAGTAATGACGAGGGAGTCGAGCGGTTGCGAGTTGCCCAGGATCAGAACCGAACTCTGGTTGTTGTTGTCGTCATAGCCGAATCCGTAGGCCTTGTTATGAATGCTTATCTTATGCAGGAGCTCGGCAAATTCACTCTTGTAATTGCTTTTTTTGTAATACGTGGAAGGATTATTAAACCAACTGGTGTCTCGCGCCACGCCGCGACACATTGCCGAGGAAAGCGGCGCCACCATGTTTATCAGGGTTATAGAGCCAAAGCCGTTGCCCCAAATCTGCTGCGCGGTAGGTTTTCCCAGTTTTCCCGAATTTGTACCGGTGACGGTCAGCGTGTCGCTGCCATTCCCGGTCAAAGTCCAGTGACCACCCCCGTAGGTGATGGTGGCCGGCGAGGTTGTCCAGAGCGCCCAGAGAGAATCGATATAGGGTTGGTAATAATTGGCATATGCTCCTCCGGCGGCGAACTGGCTCGACATACTCGGCGCCAAAATGCGGGTAGGCTGTATGGAAGCCTGGAAAGGCGCCGACATACTGTCCTGAAAGAGTTTCAGAATCTGGGGCATGGACAGGCCGTTGATGCCGCAACTGTCCAGGAAATGCGATGACGACTGATAGACTGTTGCGACATAGGGGAAGCCGAAAAGGTCGACCTGGGTCGTATTTCCTCCGAAAGGCGTACCGTTATAGCCATAGGTTAATTCGAACCAATCGTAGTAGATGCCGACGTTGGGGTCATTGGGATTAAGGGGATCGGGGAGCGCGCACCCGTTGTTTGTAACATTCAGACACAGGGGTGCGCCGACCGACATATATATACGCCCGCCACCGGTCGTCGTCGGGCACCTGAAATTTACCATATCGGAAAGACGCACGGCGTAGGGGGCGTAATTTATGCCATTCCTGGTATAATGCCCGGGCCCAGTAACGTCCGCCGTATTATAGGGCTGCACAACGCCGTTTTTATCAACATGACCGTTAGCCGGAGCGTTTACCATGAACCAGACGTATATCTCACTGTCGGCATAAATCTTGGTACCATTATGGAATTTGATGGGCCATGTTCCGGTCTGGCCGAACAATGTGGCACTGAATAAAGCAATAAGCGAAAGAGTGAGGCACTTTTTCATACGCTCTCCTGTCTATTAAATGGGATTTGCTTCACGGAAGATGGGGCTAAAATGGAAACCCCCCTCCCGGTGCACGAAGGTCTTTTCTGCTTATAAATATAAGAAACCGTGGCTATTTCTGAGGATAAAATCCGTATAAGGTATTTATCTGTTATATTAATTTGTAACGGGGAACAGCGGCACTGATAGATAATTCAGTTTTGGTTTGCTGAGCCGGTGCGGCATTAACAAGATCAAGATAATATTTTTGTGTGCTGAGCCGGTGCGGCGCGGGTATACCTGCTGCAAGCCCCTACCTTCAGCTGCGCGCACCGTAGCGGCACCCGGTTAACAAATGCTCAATTGCACACAGCTACAGCCATCGATTCAACTTTTCAACTCGTCAACTTAGAGTTGCTTTATTGGCCTTCACAACTGCACCTTGTGGGTGCCCCACAACAATCGTTTGGATTCTCGCCATAGCTCCCACTATGGGGTCACCCGGCTCAGCCAACCAAAAGCATTCTGTAATTCATATTTCCGGCTCAGCCAACCAGATGCATTGCGTTTGCAAATGGTGGTGCTAACGCGCTCAATCATGACCGTCCGCATTTGCAAACGCCCTTTCCCGAAAGGTAACGCAATGAAGACAATTTTGCCGACGGTTTTATGCCTTGCGATGTTCACAATGTCCTTTGCAGGAAAAGAGCGTCGTACCGTATACGTGTTTGCGCCCACCCTCGATGAGGCATCGATCGGTTTCGCGCTCTCCGCCGACGAGCGCTCGCGATGCGAAAAGAAAATAGCGGGAAGCGCTGCTTTGTGCACCCGGGCAAAGCCTGTTATTGCGGCATGTGACGCTGCTTCGATCGAGTCCGCCGAATCGTCTCATTCATTGATATGCGTATTTCTTATCAGACATTTTTTCCTTGTGTACCTAAAGAGCGGCCAGCGAGGAAGCACCGTCGATGCCGAGGTTGCGGTTTACGATTCGTCACACGGATACGCGCGACCGTGCTTCACGATTTCCGCCACCAGCGATTGGCCGACGGTTTGGTGGGGAAATTTCAAGCCCTTTCTAGGGGTTCTTGAATACGCATTGCACGACGTCCGAGCTGCTTGGAACGATGCAAAAGACTCCGGAAAATCTTTAGTATCCGCCGGAGTTGAAGACCTTGTCTTCAGGCCCGCCACTGCCGATTGCGAAAACTCGCTTTTCCTCAAAAAACCCCAATTTACCCAAGCAACTGTCGGAAACGAGCCCACCGAAGAAGAAATTCACGACTTTACAGACGAAATTGCTCACAACCTGGAAAAGATGTCTGCAAAGCGCGTTGTTGTGCTCCGAGCCCAAAGCGACAGCGTAACGTTAGCCTGCAAATCTCAGGTGGCCGATTTTTCTTTTTCCAAGGATAGCGGCACGTTCACCTTGTCGATCGGTTCCGCGAACCGTGGGGATTCGTTGTCGTTCCGCGCGAGCGTTGTTGAATCGCCTGGGACGGATTGGACCGACAGCGTTCTTTTCTTCACATTGATAGAATCCGCGTTCAAAGATCTTGGCAAGGCGTATCGGGGCGCGCGGCACTAGATCCGTTGCTGCGGTATGCACGATAGGGAAGAGGCCGTACGGCCGTGTCATGCGGTCGTGCCGGCGGCATTAGCTTTGACCCGCGACCCTTGGGAGTACCCATAGGCAAGACCGCTATCACCAGATTTGACAACGGCGCCCGGAAATGCCTATTTTTCCTTTTTCGAATAAGCAATTACCTGTCAGGATGGTGCACCTATGAAAATCCTCGTCCTCGGCGCTTCGCACGGAACCGGCGCCCTCTGCGTCAAATCGGCGCTGGCGAAGGGTCACTCGGTGACCGCGTTCTCGCGCACGCCCGCGAAGCTCGACGCTGCACACCCCGCGCTGACGAAGGTGGCGGGCGACTTCCACGACTCAGCCTCGGTGCGCAGCGCGGTGGCCGGTCACGACGCCGTGATCATCTGCGCGTCGCCGAGCTCACTGGGCGCAATCAAAGAGAAGCCCGACTACTTTTCGCGCGGTACAAAGTACTGCATCGACGCGATGAAGGAGCACGGCGTGAAACGCCTGGTGATCCTCAGCGCGCACGGTGTGGGAGAGAGCAGGCCTGAGGCGAGCTGGTTCCAGAGGACGTTGCTCATCGGAGGTCTCCTCAAGGGCTTCTTCCGCGATCACGACATTCAGGAACGCCTGACGCAGGAGAGCGGCCTCGACTTCGTCATCGCGCGCCCGATGCGGCTCACCAACGGCACGGCGAAGGGGAAGTACCTTCGGCGCACGACAGAGTCGATCAGGGTGCCGGCGACGATCTCCCGCGCCGACCTGGCCGACTTCCTGGTCGAGGCGTGCGAGTCGACGACGTTTGTCGGCAAGCGCGTCCAGCTCGGCGGGTGACTGTTCTCCCTCCCGGCGCAGCGGGGCGGGGGACGAACTGCTTCTTTATCAACTGCGCGGCCGGGAACTCCTTCACCTGATCCAGCCTCCCGAACTACCCGACGCGGTAAAAAGCCGCACAATCGTCGATTTTCAGATTTGACAGCAGGGCGCGTGAATGGTATACTTTCGTCGAGGCCAATCAATATGCAGTCATTTAATCGCTTAGACTGGAGCTAAAATGAAAACCAAACTGTTGGTGCTGGTCACTTTGCTGCTGACGTGCACCGGAGTCAACAACACAAACAACAAGGCAAGTGCTATTGCTCATGTCACTGCACTAAGCGCAACGAGTGCCTTGCCGCTGTCGCCTCTCATCATCACGGGAACAAATTTTAGTACGACAGATGCAATGACAGTCAGGTTCTCCGATGGTTTGGGCTATCAGGTAGATGTGCCTGTGGTAGTGGGGCCAACCTCGACTTCGGCCCGGGTGTATGTCCCTCCTTATTTCGCTTCCGGTGATTTTGATTCCGGCGCCGTCAGCGTGCAAATAATAGAGACGTCAGGCAATGACACCACCAAATCAAACACCATTGACTCCTTTCGAATAGAAAACCCGCCGGCATCGCTAAATCCTCCGGGCACCGTTACGCTCAACCTCCTCACCGCCGAATTGGTCTATTATGACAGTATTCAGGCTCGCATGAGAGGCACCCCACTCGATTCTCCGTCAACGGATTCAACCATTGCGAAGAACATTGCAAACCTTTCCGCACTGGTTTCCCAGGTGCAAAGTGTTGTGCAGGGCTCGGCCGCTTCATTCTCACTCGGCAGCGTCAATGGGATTGCCTTGACTGTAGGACCAAACGACCTTTTGAAAACAGACCGGTTGCTGCTGTGCATGTTGAGCAACGGCTCAAATACCGCCCTTGCAAAAAGACAGGCGACCGATTGCATGGACTATCTGAGCAATGACGCCATTGGGGGACCGAATGCAAACCAGGCATATCAACTGTGGCAGGACTGTAATGCGTTACAGCCGGTGGCAGCAGTAAATCAAGGGTTCACCTTCCTGATCGGCGTCGGCAGTGCGGCCGTTGGAATACTGGCGCTTGCCGGGGCGCCGGCGATAGCATTGGCGCTGCCGGCCGCGGCGCTTCTGTATCTGGGAGTAATGGACGCCGGTATACAACTTGACGTCGGCGCTCTGCTGAAGGATGTCAACCAGGTTGCATCATATCAGGCGCTGAAAAATGGAATTGAACAGACGGAGAAGCTGCTCACGGACCCGATCAAGGGTGCAATTATCAACAATGTCTTCGGTGAAACCGCCGGGCAGCTTAAAGACATATACGATGGAGCGCAGGACGCGATTGCGTCGTTTGTCCCGGCGGTTGCCGCGCCCTGCACGTATTCGCTGTCTTCGTTGGGACGGTCCTTTGATTCCACCGGCGGCAGCGGTTCCGTAACGGTGACCGCGCCGAACGGCTGTGCCTGGACGGCGGAAGCGGACAATGTCGACTGGGTGACGGTCACGGCGGGCGGCGCAGGATCCGGAGCGGGTACGGTAACCTATTCAGTGCAGCCGAACACGACTCCAAGCCAGAGGTCGGCGGACATATTCATCGCCGACAAGGATTTCGCCGTTACGCAAACCGGATCTTCGGTCGCCCTGCCGCCGGGATTTCCTGCGAATGTCCCGGCCGGAATTTACACGGTAACCGTTTCGATGAACGGCAGCTACATGTTTAGTTCTGAGGATACGTGTTCGGACGTTTCCGCGCTCAGCCAGGCCTTGACAATCGCTATGGATCAAGACATAAGCGGCTTGCTGTCGCAATGCACGGGAGCGGGATGCAGCTGCAGCGCGTCGGCGGTCAGCTACACGCCGTGGAATGGAACGTCTTTTACGGAGACCGGTTCGGTGGTAGGGCTCAGCGCGGGTAACTGTCTCGGCGCCACGGCAACCGTCATATTCACAGTCACGAAAGACTAAAAGCGCGGTTGCCTGCCGCAAAGGTCTTGTTGTTGACCGAACCGATGTAAACAAACAGTGTACGCACAGTATTTTTGCCGCGTGTGCGGGGGGCGCTTTTACGGTATATTAGATTGCGGGCAATAAGGATATTGTCAAGTATGTATCCGCTGCAAAATTTACAGAAAGGACCCCCATGATCACATCTTTCAGGCCGCTGATGCTTTCGGCAATGGCGGTCGCGCTCCTGAGCGGAGTTTGCGTCCAATCCGCGGAATACCCCAAGGCGGGCGCATCGTGCGCCACACTTGCAACGCAAGGTATATGGACCTGGTATCACGATTCCAGGGCGATCTACTACAAAGCAACGCATGAGAAGACCTATGTAGGCTATTTCAGCAGCTCGCTGAATCCCGGCGCTGCGGCAATTGCCTCGTACGATCATGCAACCGGGGAAATAGACACGTTCTACCTCAAAACCAATTGGGGTTTTGACGACCATAATACCACCACGGTCCACGTTCTGCCCAACGGACACATCATAACATTTTACAGCGAGCACAACGGCGGGGCGTGGTTCACCCGCACTTCGACGAATCCGGAAGACATCACCTCCTGGGGCCCGGAACTGAAGGTCAATGAAGGATGCACCTACCCCAACGTCTGTCAGTTGAGCGCTGAGGGAGCGAACGGCAACAGGCTCTACGTGTTCTTTAGGGGACCGTCAACGGAAACCGGCGACTTTGGGATGCCGTATTACCAGACCAGCGACGACGCTGGCGCAACGTGGAGCGCGGCCGTCAGGTACTTCTTTGGAGGCCTCTCGTCGGTGGGGGGCGGCATACGGCCCTACTGCAAGTACGTTTCCAACGGCAAAGACAAAATTTATATGCTGATCGAGGGAGACAACCGCAACAACCCGCCGCCCAAACCCACGTATTTCATGTACTACTACAACGGCGGATTTTACAAAATGAACGGCACCTTGATCGAAACAGTCGCACAGGACGCTGCCACGCCCATCACTACCGCCCAACCGGACACCGTGTACGATCCGGCGAACCCTCCGGACGGTTTGAAAGGCACCATCGGGACGGGTTGGGATATCGCCCTTGATTCCGCCGGATATCCGGTATTTGTTTACGACATCTATGATCCGTCGGGCGCCAACCACCGGTATTATTACTACCGCTGGGACGGGACAAAATGGAACCACTACTTCCTCATCAACAGCGGCGGACCCATGACCGAAGGCGGGAATGAAGTCGGCTTTGGCGGCGGGCTTATTCTGGATCATTCAAACACGAATGTCATCTATCTGAGCACGCATGTCAACGGCGTTTTTGAACTCGAACGATGGATAACGGCCGACAAAGGCGCAACCTGGAGAACCTGGCAGATAACGTCCGGTTCCGCGGCCAAGAACTGCCGACCCATCGTGCCGCGCAATACTCCCGGCGGAAAGATCGACGTTGTGTGGAACTACGGCACCTACACCACGTGGGGCGGTCCGTTCTCGATGGACGTGAAAATGTACACGTTCGATTCGACGAAAATCGCGTCGGGCGTGACGCCGGCAAAGACGGGGTTCGAGCGCCGCGCACCCAAGGAATCCGGGTTCAACCTTTTGTCAAATGGCCTTTCGTTTACACTCGTTTCACCCGCTTCATCGACGCTCAGGATTTACAATGCGCAAGGGCGGTTGGTTGCCGACTTTACGCCGGCGGTGGAACGGATGAGCGCAGGCGCCGCCACGGTGCAGTACAAAGCGCTCGGGCTTTCGCACGGTGCGTACATCGCGCGTCTGTTTGACGGAAAACGGAATTACGCGCAGACCTGCATCGTGCAATAGGGTGAAGCACGAGAGCGGTTGTTGAATAGGTTACCTATCCTTGGTTTTTGGTTGCCTCATTTTCCCTTGGCGCTTGCCTCGATACACCGCTCGCCCAGTTGCCCTTTGGGCCGTATCGAGGCGAGCGGCACTCGGCAAGCGTTTTTGAAAAGTAAAATTGTCACCGCTGTAATGACCGGATTAATACAAGGGCCGATTCCCGTTGCAATTGCGTACGCATTAACGTACATTATGGGGAGGAGGCAAACCATGACCACGTTAACGGTAACCCAGGCACGGAAGAAACTTTTCAGGCTTCTTGATGAAGCCAATTCGTCGCATTCACCGATCCTTATCGAAGGAAAGCGCGGGGGAGCGGTCTTGATCGGTATGGAGGACTGGTCGGCAATTGAAGAAACGCTTTTCTTGATTTCCATTCCCGGTATGAGGGAATCAATAAAGACCGGAATGAAGACTCCTTTGCACAAAACAAGCAAGGTTATCAAATGGTAAAGTGGCAACTTTACTATACAAAACAGGCACAAAAAGACGCAAAAAAATTATCATCCGCAGGAGTACGTCTTAAAGCAGAACGCCTGCTGTCGATCGTTGAATCGAATCCATATCAAAATCCCCCGCCCTATGAAAAGCTGATCGGAGATTTGACCGGTGCCGTTTCCCGAAGAATAACTATTCAGCACCGGTTGGTGTACCAGGTTCTGGAAAAAGAACGGGCGGTAAAAATCATTCGTATGTGGACACACTACGAATAAGAGAACCGCACAGCAAGCGGTTCATGTGTTGTGGAAAACGCACTCGGAAAAGGAGCCCCTATGCGCTTGAGTAAACACTGTTGCTCGCGGAATTTCGGATGCAGCTCTTTTGCGGCATTCTTCGTGGCAGTTGCGATGTTCTTTCCCCTTGAAACCGGTGCGCAGATGACGTTTGGGGCCAACTTCTGGAATATCGGATGGGGTTCGGCTGCCGGCGGCGCCGGTCCCGAGTACAATTATTTTACCACAAATGTAAACTGGGCCGCCACAACCAATCCGTGGAATCCGACGTTTGTCTCCGAGCTCGGGCAGGCAAAGGTGCACTGCCTTCGATTTATGGACTGGGGCTGCACAAACAGCAGCCTGGTTACCGCGTGGAGCCAGCGGATACCCAAAACGGCCGATCATTACCTTTCCGGAAATACCCAACCGCAGACAGGCGGAACCGGATACGGCGTGGCGTACGAATGGATGATCGATCTCTGCAACCGGGTGAACGCCGACATGTGGGTCTGCGTTCCGCATCAGACCGACACGAATTACGCCTATCAATTGGCTACGCTGATCAAGAACAATCTGAATTCGAATCTACGGGTGTATGTCGAGTATTCGAACGAATGCTGGAACGACGGCTTTGCGCAGGCCGGTTGGCTGGATGCACAAAAGAACATCAACGGTCTCGCCAATCCGTTGCAATGGCAGGGGCAAAGCGTCTACGGTTTTGGGAGCGGCGGTGATTGCCGGTGGTCCGAGTATGTATACTTTGTCTGCAGGACCATGAATCAATTCAACCGGGTTTTCGGGGTAAACAGTCCGCGGGTTGTCAAGGTGATGAGCGGGCAGGCCGGCTGGGGCCTGGGCAGCGGCATGAATCAAATGTGTCAATATCACATGGCTTGCCTTCAAACCTCCATTTGCAATCCGTGGGGGGTTGCCATAGACGCCTACGCAATAGCGCCGTACTGGAACGCCAGCGATCATGCCCCGATGGGCACCGAAGCATCGATGCGGGTCAGCCTTGCGGATTGCGTCACGGAGTTGACGGACACCCGGAGCGCCTTGACGGGTTCGGGCATTCCTCTCGTCTGCTATGAAGGCGGGCCGGATAATTACAGCACGCAAAGCATAGCGAACGATTCCTTCCAGTATCAACTCACCATTGATGCGTTGACTGCGATGGCGCAACATGTCCAGGGCACATTCAACTATTACACGTTTAACGGCGGGGCAGTGTGGGGTCTCAAAGAACAGGTAGGCGACGATCCCTCGATAGCGCCAAAATGGCGCGGATACCTGCAATGGCTTTCGACCGTTGAAGTGATCCGGCCGATTGTTTCCAAAGTGGCACCGGTGAGGCCCACCGGAGCCTCCGCTGTTTTCAATCTCCTTGGTCAGCAGGTACAGGCGGCGGGCTTCCGTGGAACTCTTCCTTACAACAGGCAGGGAGTATTCATAGCGGTTACGGACAATTCACCGGCCAAGGTAATGTTCATAGTCCGGTAGCCAAGCGGCCGACAGGTTCAATGGCCGGAGGATCAAGGTATCCGACAACACCGGTTTCGCGGCTTTGGGAAGAGCTGAAGCCCGCTGTCCTAGAAATCAAGCGGATTGTTGTTGAAGAACACGCCGAGCGAAAACGCGGTCATGAAGGCGAGCCACACGTACAGCAGAAGGTTGTTGAGAAGCGATTCGGTCACCGATTGCTCGGTGTTTTTGGCGTGCCGCCGTTCCTTGACGTGCCGCCAGATGGAACGTGCGGTCCAGGCGAGAAGGATGAGGCCTGCGATTTTTGCGAGAAGTATCGACAATGGCATGGTGCGTCCTTGACGGTAAAGTGTGTGCCTTCGGCGGCGGCGCCGGTTATTCTTCCGCGGGCGCAACGCCGGGCGGTTGCTGGGCCGGCGGCTGGGGCGTGTCGAACGCGACCTTTACCGCCGCGAGCCGCCGGGAAAAGATTTCCATTCCGTCCCAATTGACCACGAATTCGTAAAAGCCTTCCTCGGGAAGCGGCAGGCCGTTGATGTTGCCGCCTATTTCAACCACCGACCGCCTGCTGTCGGCCGGGTCGACGTTCCACGGCGGCAGGGTCATGGAAAACGATCCGCCTTCCTTCCGGAAGAGCAACTGAAGCTGGCCTTTTTTCGCCACGTCGGTGAGCGCGATGTAAATGGCGCAGTTGCCGTGCTTGGAAGGGAAGTGCGGGCTGTTTATGGAACTGAACGTTCCTGCAAGCACGCTTTTTCCCGTGTGAACGTCGCGGTAGTAGTAGTCGCACACGATCATGGCAAGGACGATTGGTTTCATGGGTTTCCGCGATTGGTTGCACGTTCACAAGAACAGATAAAATAATTCTTCCCACGGAAACGCAAACCTAAAATCCGGGACGTATTTTGCCACATGATGCCAATCGTACAAGGGATTAGAATTAATGGCGCCCCGTCACCATATATGATTCTGGATTGCTGAGCGGGTGCTGCGACAACTAAATCAATTTAATTCGATTTTGGATTGCTGAGCCGGTGCGGCGTGGGTGTACCTGCTGCAAGCCAGAACCTTCTGCTGCGCGCACCGTAGCAGCAGAAGGTTACAGAATTCTCAGTCGAACTAACTCGTCAACTTTTCAACCATTTAACTCGATTACTCTTGACAATTGTGGATATTACCTTTTGCCAAGCGCCAGGCCGGACTGGAGAGCGCGCCGGAGCGCGGTGCCGGTCGACCCTGCCGCTGATTGTCGGGTGCCGCTCCCCTCGATACATCCCTGCGGGACACTCGGGGAGCGGTGTATCGAGACACAGCGGCATAGGGCGATCCGGCACCGAGGCCGTTAGGCCGAGCTCGCAAGGAGGGCCTCCGTCCCGGTGGGGACGGGGCGCCCAAGTCTTGATTCATTTGCTCCACCCATGGGGACACCCGGCACGGCTGTCCAACAGCATTTATTTATTATGAACCGATCCTTCATTCTGTGCATGTTCCTGTTGTGCCTGTGTGCCGACCTGCGGCCCCAGAGCCTGGTGGAACCCCCGTACCTTCACACGTTTGGCATTCGTAAAGCGACCCAGGCGACCCTGTTCATGTTTCTCGGCCCGTTTGCGAAGTTCGACGATCCGCAGGGCATTGCCACGGCGAAAATGAAGTCGCGCGACGACCCAACCACGACGGCCGACGACGACGAGGTGGTTGTCTACGGCGTCAACGCCGGGAGAAACCAGCTTATCTACAACACCTCGACGTTGACCATTGCCGCGTACGGGAGCGCGGGGAGCGGCGACGGCCGGTTCAACGCGCCGGCGGGCGTCGCCGTGGACGCCGACGGCAACGTCTACGTCGCCGACCGCGGCAACAACCGGATCGTGCACCTGTTCAATCCCAAGAGGGAAGTGCGCTGGGCGGGATCGTTTACAGGAAAGAACGCCGCCGATCCCGGCCTTGCCGGGCCGTCGCAGGTGGCCCTTGACCGCCGGGGCCGCATCTACGTCACCGACACCGGCAACAGGCGTATTGTGGTGTTTTCGGCCGACGGGGCGCCGTGCCAGGTCTTGCCGGGCGGCGCGCAGTACCGGTTTGAGGACGGCCCATCCATGCTTGCGGTCGCCGACGGATCGGAGGTGTGGCGCTATTTCCGCGGCGACCGGATCGTGTTCTGCGCGGACCGGAACGGCGGCCGGCTGTGGAAGATCGATTTTGCGGGCGAGGTGAAGAAACAGGTCCTTCTGCCCGGCGGCCATCGCGCCTGCTATGCCGCCGTTGACTATTACCACAACCTCTGGATCACCGACAAGGCGCAGGGCTGCATTCTCAAGTACGACCACGACCTCAACCTGCTGGACATCTTCGGCTCGCCGGGCAAGGGAAAGAACCAGTTTGTGGAGCCGCGGGGCATTGCCGTCTGGCAGCGGTTCGGCCAGGTGTTTGTGGCGGAAAAAGAAGGCGCTCAGTATTACTGGGTGGGCGCCGATTGCACGGAGAAAAGCTTGCGCAAAATCGGCGACAACAACTATACTCTTTCGCTCACGCTCACGGAGCACAGCTTTGTTTCGCTGTTTTCGGCGAACAAAGACACGACCTGGATTCTCAAAAGGTTCATGCTGCATCCGGGCCGGTCGACGCTGCCGCTGCGCGACAACGGCGCCGGGCCGATGGTCCTGAGAATAGAGCCGACGTATTCTTCGTACACGTATTACAAACGGGAATATCCGATGCAACCCGGCAACTGAAGAGGACGACATGAAACTGCGGAAAGAAGAAATTCAGCGAAAGATCCTGCATTTTATATTCGGCTCCATCATCCCGCTGGGGATTTTCTACATCCCCCTTTATGGGGAGAAGATGTCGTGGAACGCGCTGCCGCCGTGGACCATCCCTCCGGCGATACTTGCCGTGTTTCTTGCCGGGTTCGTACTCATCGAAACCCTTCGCTTCCGCGTGCCCGCGATCCAGAACATTTTTCACCAATACTTCGGCAGCATGCTTCGCCATGAGGAAAAAAAGAAGACGACCGGTGCCACGTATATCGTCGCTTCGTCGCTGCTCTGTTCGATTGTCTTTAAAGACAACCCCCAGGTCTCCCTCATGGCGCTGTCCACCTTTATCTGGGGAGACGCCGTGGCCGCGCTGGTGGGGCAGAGCATCGGAAGAACCAGGATCGGCAACAAGTCGCTTGAAGGCTCCCTGGCCTGCCTTGTCCTGTGCGTGGTGTTTTTCCTGGCCGTGTTCCCGCACCTTCCCTTTCTTCTTGACAAATGGAACGGCAGGATACCGCTCGCGCTTACGGTGATCGCCTCGCTGGGCATCACGCTCATGGAGCTTTTTCCCCTGAAGACAGGGAAGGTGGAGGTCAACGACAACCTCTCGGTGCCGGTGATCGTGGGGACCGTCATGATTCTGCTGTACCCGCTCTTGTGATGGTTCGACCGGCGATGAAGCCGGGATCAAGATACTATTTTTGTGTGCTGAGCCGGTGCGGCGAATATCAAAATAACAAATTGGGCGCCCCGTCCCATCGGGACGGCGGCCCTCCCTCCACGCTCGGCCCGTCGGCCTCGGTACCGTTCTTCAACTGAGTCGGGAGTTCCGCTCCCGACACCCTGGCCAAGGGTGCTCAGCAGCGAGCACCCCTGGACCCCGCGCCGCGCCTGCAGTGGCGCGGATCGCCGCGCACTCCGGGGGGCTGCGGAACAATGGAAAGATATCGAAAAGTATTTTCCTCCGGAAAATACGGACTTGTCCTCGCCCCACAAAACCTCCGTGCACGGCTGCGCCACTGATGGCGGAAGAAAGACAAGAATTCCATGTGCCAACTGTTCAGCGACATTTTGCGGGTGCCCCCCAACGCAAGATCTGATTCTCGCAAATAAACTCACTTGGGGGACACCCGGCTCAGCCATCCAACAGCACTTGTCTATTACTGACATTTAACTTATAATGGATACTTATATCAGAAATAGTTATATTATGGTATATGAGACCACACGGAAATCCCAAGCAATTGGAAGCGCGACGTCGACAAGCCATCGCCATGCTGCGTTCAGGCAAAACCTATCGGGCTGTGGCGCAGAAATTGAAATCGTCTCTGAGTTCGGTGGTGCGGTGGTATCAGGCCTATCAGAAAAGAGGTCGAAAAGGAATTCGAACCCAGGCCAAATGGGGACGACCTTCTCTCTTGACCGATCATCAGAAAGAAAAGCTGAAGAAAAAGCTGCTGAAAGGAGCTGTAGCAGCCGGACACGCCACCGACCTATGGACATTAAAGCGTATCGTACGGCTGATTCATGCCGACTACGGCGTCCATTACACGCATGTAGGAGTATGGAAGCTATTACGCCACGATTTTGGCTGGAGCTATCAAAAGCCGCAACGACGCGCTCTGCAAAGAGACGAAAAGGCCATTGCGTCCTGGAAGCGCAGGACATGGCCCAGTATAAAAAAAAGCCCGAAAACTTAAGGCCCATATTGCCTTCTTGGACGAAAGCGGTTTTTTGCTCATACCGAACGTCCGCAAAACGTGGGCTCCTGCGGGCTGCACACCGATCCTGCGCCACAGCTACCGGCGTGATAAAATCTCGGCCATCGGCAGTGTCACCGTGTCCCCTGGCTGCCACCATTTTGGTCTTTATGTCCGTTTCCATGCCCATAACATCACGGGCACGGAGGTCGTCACTTTTTTGGGGTATTTGTTGCGCCATTTGCGCAGGCACGTTGTTCTTGTCTGGGACAATGGCCCCATCCACAAGAGAGCAGACGTTAAAGCTTTCCTGCAAAAGACCAAGCGACTTCATGTCAACTGGCTTCCCAGTTATGCTCCTGAACTCAATCCGATTGAACATGTTTGGACTCATGGGAAACGCGATCTTTCCAACAGCACCCATGAAGATACGTATCATTTGGGATCTCATTTACACCGTTCTATTGGCCGAGTGCGCAGTTCTCAAAGGCTCCTTGAATCGTGTATTGCACATTCGGAAATCACTTGGCCATAAATAATCGTGTATCCATTATATGTTAAAGATCAATATTATTTCCGGAACTGGTATCCAATCGCACCAAATGATAAGACTAACCAAAGCATCAGTCAAGAACTTCCGCAAACAAATCCTTGCCTCCTATAGAACCCATGGCCGGAAAATGCCGTGGCGCGAGACGACCGATCCGTACCGGATTCTCGTTTCCGAAATCATGCTGCAGCAGACGCAGGTTGCCAGGGTCACCGAAAAGTATAAGCAGTTTGTAAAGGCATTTCCCGGTTTCAAAGCGCTCGACAGGGCGCCGCTCGCCGCGGTGTACAAGGAGTGGCAGGGGCTTGGGTACAACAGACGCGCCGTGGCGTTGAAGAGAATAGCCCATATCGTTGTTAACGATCACAAGGGCGCGCTGCCGCGCACGCACGAAAAACTGTGCGCCCTGCCCGGAATAGGCAAAGCCACGGCATCGTCGATCATGGCTTTTGCATTCAACAGCCCCGCGGTCTTCGTCGAGACCAACATACGCACGGTCTTTATCCATTTCTTTTTCAAGGCAAAGAAAAGTGTGCCGGACAAGGATATCCTTCCGCTCGTGGAAAAGACTGTGAGCCGCACAAACCCGCGGAAGTGGTATTGGGCGCTCATGGATTACGGGGCGATGCTCAAGAAGAGCGGAACGGTGGAGAACTCGCGCAGCACGCACTATGTCAAGCAGAGCAGGTTTGAGGGGTCAAAGAGGCAGGTGAGAGGGAAAATCCTCAAGCTCGTGGCCGAAAGAGATAGTGCTCACCAGCGTGAAATAACCGATGACATCAACGACAAACGCGTCTCCGGAATAATCGACGATCTCGTGCGCGAAGGTTTTCTCGAACGCTTGCGGGGACGTATTCGGATACGACGCGATTGAGATACGCATCAGAAGACACGGTTGACCAGATTTTGCCGGTTGTCTTTTTACGGTCGCAAAACCGTTGCGACCCACTCAAGTGTCCCCAGGTCTTACACTGCATTGCGCATTGTCGTGCGCGACTCGCTCGCTGTGGGATTCAGGAAAGCACGTCCGCAGTGTTCCGCCACGGTACGATGGCGCACCCTGCCCGCGTGCCGGGCTCGTCCCCGCCATACACCAGGAACATGCTCCTGCAGGTTTTCCCCGCAATCCTTTTCCAGGAAAGAATTGCCGAAAAGTAATCCGGAGATACCGTACGGCCGGATTTTATCTCAATCGCGGTCAAGGTTGCGTTTTTCTCAATGACAGCGTCTATTTCAAGCCCGGATTTATTACGCCAGAAATAAAGGGTGTCTATGGCGCCGGAATTGAAAATGGCCTTCTTCATCTCTCCAACGGCAAACGATTCAAAGAGCTGGCCCCGCGCGGCATTTATTGATAAAGAATCCTCGTTGTCCAGTCCAAGCAGGTAGGTACAAAGCCCGGTATCGTAAAAATAGAGCTTGGGTGTTTTGACAAGACGTTTTCCGAAGTTGTCGAAATGCGGCTGCAGCAGGAAAATGATATAGCTTGCTTCCAGAATGGATATCCACGATTTGGCGGTGTTGACCGCTATTCCGCAGTCGGAAGCGAGGCCGGAAAGGTTGAGGAGCTGCCCGGTCCGCGACGCGCACATTCGCAGAAAAAGATGAAACGTCCGCAGGTCCTGTATCAAGGCAAGCTGCCGCACGTCGCGCTCGATATAATCTCTGACGTAATTCGCATGCCATGTTGACGGATTGAGCGACCTGTGGAGCACCGGCGGATACTGGCCGCGAAACAGCACCGTTTCAAGACGCGGGGATTTCTTTTCCTGATACCATTCTGCGTAACTGAACGGCAGAAGGGTGCAGTTCGCGACCCTGCCGGCAAGACTCTGCGTGATTTTTGACATCAAACCGAATTGCTGCGAGCCGGTAAGGACATACCGGCATTTTTTTCCGCCCCTGTCAACAATTTCCTGCATGAAGGAAAAAAGGCGCGGGCACCTCTGCGCTTCGTCGAATACGGCGCCGTTTTCGTACCGTTTTAGGAAAGACCTTGTGTCCGATTCCGCCGCATCAAGAACGTCTGGGTTTTCAAGCGACACGTACGGGCGGTCGTCGAACACCATCCGGGCGAGGGTGGTCTTTCCCGACTGCCGAGGTCCGGTTATGGAAATCACCGGGTATTCGGAGGCAAGCTTCTTCAAATACGGTTCCGCGTCGCGTCGAATCATGGCGATAATATACAATGATTGTGGCTAATTTGCAATTGAAATGCAAATTTGGCAAGGCCGACTTATGTTTACGGGGTTCTTCGAACAGACCTGCGCCTGAAATCCAAGCTTTTCTTCCGCTTTAACCCAAAGCTAAAAGACCGGTATTCTCACATTTGGCAATGGTGCTCGGAAATACCTATATTTTTCGTTGAAGCCGAACAAGAGGCGGACCTTGGAAGCGGGAAGACGGGGTAAAAAATGAGCGTCTGTGGAGCTTCGGCGACATCCTGTAGTCTGCGAAGAGGGTAAAGAAAGTTTCCTCATACGCCCACCCGCTCGCGAAAAATCAAATTATCTATCAGTCAATAGGAGGGGGCAATGAAAGCTCTCAAGTACTTTACAATGTTTTTGCAAGTAATATTGATCTGTCCGTTTTTCGCTTCCGCCGCCGACACCATTTCCGGGACGGTAACTGATTCGCTCAGCGGGAAAGCTATTCCTCTGGTAACAGTAAAGATCGCCTCGCCGTCCTGCTCGACCTACACCGATTCGCAGGGGAGATATTCTTTCACTATCAGTACGACCAGGACGATCCGCGAGCTTCCGCAAATTTCCTGGAACGCCGGAGGTTTTTCGATCTCCGGTTATGCCGGCTATGCCGGCGAAGTCCGTTATGAACTCGTCGATCCGGCGGGAAACAAAATTCTCTCGCCTGACCGCGTCAGCCTGTCCGCCGGAGTCTATTTTCTGCGCGTTCAGTCTGTAAGCCAGACCAGAACTTTCAAGATTATGAACCTGAATCAAAGTTCGCCGGAGTTGAAAATCGTCTCGCCGGAATTTCCGCCGCTGGCCAGGTCGGCCGCGGCCTCCTATATCCTGACCTACAGTAAAACTGATTATTATGCGGCGACGCGAACCGTTTCCGGAACAGCGACCAGCTTGAACCAGAAATTATCGCCGCTTGGCTCGTCAGCCAATCTGAATATCACCAGCGGCAGCGTTGACACGCTGACGGTCACGCCGATTTTTCCCTCTAACTGAAAATCTCAAATCCTTTAAGGAGGAATCATGAAGAACATTCTGTTTTTAATCACCACGGTAATCGCAGTGCTGGCTGTCGGTTGCTCCAGACAGAGCAACCCGGTCGCCTATCGGGCGCCGATCAATAATACATCAGTCGTGACGATGAGCATCTCTTTTCCCAATCCGCCTGTTCTGAAAAAAGAGCTGGCTCAGCCGACTTACGCCGCCGCTTATGTCAAAGTCAGGAATATCGGGGCGCCGGTCGATTCATTTACCGACAGTATCAGGCTGACTAGCGGTCAGACTTCCGTGAGCAAGAGCTATAACGTTGTGATCAATACCGCTTACAATTTTATGGTTTCCGTCTATAGCGACAGTTCCGGACTTCCGCTGAATTACGGAGAAATCGGCGGCACGGTTCCGGATTCCGCTTCTTTCACGGTAGCTCTGACCTGCGACGCGCAGGCGGAAAAGCTGAACCTGGTCATACCGCTTCCCACGGCAGTCAAAGCTGTCGCCTGCAGCGCTCAAGTGATGTGGACGCAATATGATTGTTATCCCGCCGAACCGGTTTTCGGAAAAAGCATAAGCAGATTTACTCCGGGATCGGTCGATACGGCATTAGTGACCGGATTGATCCAGCTGATCGACGCACCGGCCATAACTTCTTTCACAATCAGCACGACTATCTGGTGCAGTGATGGAAGTTATTACACGGGGCAGGGGAATATCGATCTGTCCCCGTCGACCAATAGCTCGCTGACTATCACTTTGACGAAATACGGCGGAGTTGGAACAGGATCCCTGGCCAAATTGGTCATTACTGTCAATTCGGTGGGAGTTTTGACCGCTACCGTTGTTTTTCCTTAATTAAAGCCCCGGCCTACGGCCAGGGTCGTTCACAATAGCGGATAATATCAATATTCTCAGGGTAAATTGTTGACTTTTTATCATTTGTTTGTCATTATAATGGTAAGACAAGTGCGGTGAATATCGCCGCGGGATATTAACCAGAACCCTCAAAAATGGGGGGAGCTATGAAAAAAACTCTGCTGTTCATTACAATCAATATTTGCATTTTGGCGCTGCCGGTTTTTGCGGCGGCGGATGTATCAGCGGGACGGTTATCGATTCGATAATCGGTACGCCGCTTTCCGGAGTCAAGGTGAAGATTTCTACGCCGGCTTGTTCGACGATGACGGATTCGAACGGATGTTTTTCTCTCACTATCGTTGCCACTGCGGTCAAGTCTTCAGTTTCGAAGTTGATTTTTAGTTCGGAAAAAGGATTGATCGTTTCCGGCTCTGACAAAGCCGAGATCAATCTGGTAAATCTCCAGGGAGTGAATGTTTTTTCTATCGCTCGCGAAAACAGAAAATCCCAATTATATTAGTACTGCGCCGGAAGCCGGCCCCGGATCTGATTTCCGAGATCCTTGCTTTGCAGGCCACGTGTGGCCGGCCGGATGCCCAAATACCTTTTCAATGTTAGAGGCGGCATGAAAAAAGATACGCTCCTGGTTTTGAAAAAGAACTTTTGGCTCTCCATCTTGTTTTTCTGCCTGGCATCGTTGAACGGTTATGGCCAGGCGACTGTTCCGTACATAATTGTCAACGGCTCTCCCGATTTCAGTGACGATGAAATCTATGTCGGCGTGGTGGGTCAAACCAATGCAGCGATCAGCGCAGGTGTATGGATAGATATCGGAGCGAATGGGAGCAATGCTCCTGCAGAGAAAAATATCGACACGACGTGGAATACCGTCCACAAAGTAACCGGCGATTGGGGTTATGCGTCGATGTTTACAAAATTGAGTGATATTAAAAACCACACGGTGTATATCCCGAAAATAGTTGGTTGTCGGATGCTTTTCTCGTTTAGAAAGCCATTGTATATTCATTTTTTTGCAACCGGCGGCTACGCAGGCGCGGATTTTCAAAATCCAACGGATCCCAACGCCGGAATCAGGTGGGAGCTTATCGAGCTTGCATGGGCTGATAATGGCATGTGGGTCAATACATCGCGTGTCGATGCATATCAATATCCGATGGGACTTGAAGTATGGGGCGGCCCCGGCGCAAACAACTCATACATGAAAACGGGCGAATTGTTATCGCACAAAGAAATTATCAATCGTTTTGAAGCGGCGTTTCCAAGCGGCGATTTCAAGCCCTGCTATGAAACCGCTGCGTTCGCCGATGATTCGTTGGGTGGCATTATCGTGCAACCGTCGAAACTTGCTCAGTTTCAAGATTCGGGTGTGTCTGCCGCCTATTTCCAGAATTACATCGACAGAATATGGAACTACTATTCCACCAATGAGTTGGTTGTGTCGCTTGGTGTTACAGGCGAATATCGGGGCGGCGTCGATAGCGGAGCTTTAAGAATGATTGGTCCTGGAGGCGTTGCTGCCTGGATCAGCGCAAAACCAAATACGCAAGATGTTATAGAAGGTAAAGGGGTATTAGCCGAAGACGTTCTGGCCACTCCCGATAGTAATGCGGATAAGGCTTTTCAGGCAATATTTTGCGCTGCAGTAAACCGTGGCGTTATAGACTTGACTGTTCCCAGTGGACAACCCCAATACTGGGATAGTGCATCCAAATATTTCACCATCGATACCTACAACAAATATGTGTGGTTTTGGCATCAACCCGATATCAGTTACAACTCGAAGTGTTATGCTTTTGCCTATGACGATGTGAACGAGCAATCTTCGACACTGCAAACGACAATACCCGACAGTGTAAAGGTAACAATCGGAGGGTTCGCCGCATCCGTAAAAACCAAGCATCCTTTGCAGAACGCGCCCGCGCAACGTCTTGACATACTGTCACTAGCCGCCGCCAAACACCTGGACCTCACACTCTATTCGGCTCAGGGAGCAAAACTTGCCATTATTAAGCCGGGGGCAAATATGCTCCGTGAGGTTACCATGATTGAATCCACGCTGCATGCGGGTTTTTACATTATGAGAATTGAAGATGATGGTATGCACCTTTGCTCAAAACGGGTAATCGCGAGGTGATCGCTGGTTTGCGGCTTTATTTGTTTTTCCGGTTTCACCTTCCGGAGAATGTGGCAAGCCGGAAGCCGCAATTGCCTGACGAAGTTCCGCGGGCCGAATACTAATCCGCCCCGTTCTATCGTGTAAAGAAGTCTGGTCCCCATTCCACGAACATTACTGCGACAAAAGCTCAGTCCATACAAACCTTGATCGCGCAAATAAAATAATCGTTACAACTTCCGCTCCCGGTCAATTGCCCCCTGAATCGTCTCCCTCGTCTTCTCCCTCAAAGCAACTATGGTTTCAGGCTTACTGCCGGATCTTTATGAGGCACAGCTGCCCCGTGATGGCGCTTTTGACGCGCCACCCCTCATCGCAGGAACAGCACTCCACGTAGTAGGAGATGGCCTTGAGCCAAATTGACAAATGACTGTCCGCCTCCTTCCGGTTTCCCAAGTCGGTTTCCGCTCGGCCCGCAAGATACTCGATCCGCGCGGACCAGTAGGCATTGTCGCTTTTGTTCCCGATGGCCGCCCTGCGGAGCGAATCGGCCTTCTTGTGCAGGTCCCTTATGTCAAGAATGGGAACATTTTGATACACCGCGTCACGCAGTCTTTCGTACGGGGGAGCGAGCTGGGCGGTGCGCCGGTCCGGCCGCCGCGCGCGCCGGTTGCGGCCAGAAAAACCAGAAGCATGGCGATGGGCCGGAGGGCGGCGCGGTGAGCGGTCCGGCTTCCTCCGGGCGGCCCGATGATCCGGGCGGAGGACTCGTTCCCACGAGTTTGCAAGGCATCAAGAAGATGATTGGGGGGCGCGAGGGGTCACAACTTCTTTTCAATGGCCTTGATGACCGTCTTGATGGTCTTTATCCTCGCGAAGAGTTTGCAGTTTGCCTCCACGATTGTCCAGGGAGCCGCTTTGGTACTGGTGCGGTAGATCATTTCGTCCACGGCGCTCTTGTAAAGCCCCCATTTTTCGCGGTTGCGCCAGTCCTCATCGGTGATTTTCCAGCGTTTGTACGATAATTTTTCCCGCTGCCTGAACCTGCGCAGTTGTTCGTCGGGATCGATCTGGAGCCAGAATTTGACAAGTACAATTCCAAAATCGGCGCATTCTGATTCGAACTCGTTTATTTCGCGGAATGCTCGTTTCCATTCCGATTCCGAGCAGAATCCCTCGATGCGTTCCACCATGACCCTGCCGTACCACGATCTGTCGAAGATGGTGATGTGTCCCGCCTTTGGTATCTTTTGCCAGAAGCGCCACAAATAGTGGTGTGCTTTTTCAACATCGTTTGGCGCTGCAACGGGAACGACTTCGTAGCCGCGCGGGTCAAGCGCCTGCACCAGGCGCCTGATGTTGCCGCCCTTCCCGGCGGCGTCCCAGCCCTCGTACACGATGACGACAGGGATGCGCTTTAGGTAAATCTCGTGCTCGATCTCGTTGAGCCGCACCTGGTGCTTTTTGAGGCTTGCCTCGTAGGCTTCGCGAGGCATCGAACGGGAAAGGTCGGTTGTGTCAAGCAGGGGAGGAACCCTGCCGCCGAGGGCAAACGTCCTGACCTGTGTGCGCAGCGTGCGGGGCGCGGAAAGTGCGCCCGAAAGCGCGGCAATAAGAGCCCGGATGATCTTGACAGAAGCGAATCTGTGATCGGTTGCCTCCACAACGGTCCACGGCGCAGCGGGGCGAGACGTGTGTGCGAACATCTCATCCGCGGCCTTTGCGTATTCAGCGTATGCCTTGTGCTGTTTCCAATCGTTTTTCGTCACCTTCCATGCCGTAGCAGGGTTGTCCAGGAGGGCGTCGAAGCGCTTTCTCTGTTCTTTCTTGCTGATGTGCAGGAAGAACTTGATGATGATGGTGCCCCCGTCGGTGAGCTGGCGCTCAAAGGTGCGAATCTCCGCAAAGGTTTTCACCGATTCTGGTCGTGATATGGTTCCATCCACTTTGTCGGTGGTGACTCGTCTGTACCAGCTCCTATCGAATATTGCGATGCGCCCTGCGGCAGGAATTCTGAGCCAAAAACGCCACAGGAACGGTCGCATGTATTCCTCTTGGTTCGGTGATTTGACGAGGTAGACGTTAAAACCGCGGGGATCGAGCGAAAGCATGAGGTTGTTGATCTGCGTACCTTTTCCTGCCGCGCCCCAGCCCTCAAAAACAATGATCACTGAAATGCCTTTCTCTCGCAATGCTCGCTGCAATTCGCCAACTTCGAGATGGAGCCTTGGAATGATAGCCTTGTACTTTTGTTTGTCCATCTTCCTGGAAAGATTCAGTTTGTCAAGACGCATTACTGATCTCCGATAGGATGAGATATGTCCTAGCAGGTTGTTGAAATAGTCCTAACAGAAGCGCTCTTGTTGATTTTTTATGAACCTAACTTCAACTTTACATATGTCAGAGAGGTTTTACCTGCCTCGTTCCGAGGCATTTCCCCGGATTCCCAGGCCATTCTCATGCTGCCCCCACCGTTTGCGGCATCAACTTAACCATGCGTATCAAGTTGTACGCTGCGGCAACCACGTAGGCAACAGTCTGGTTGATTCGTATTCCTCTTACCCGAGTTTTCCGCAGGCCACCGACGCTCTTGATCCACCCAAATATCTCTTCAACCCGTTTTCGTTTCCTTTGACTTACGCTGTATCCCTTATGCCGAGTCGTTCTTCCATCCAACCCTTTAAGCGAAGTGTTGGCCTTCTCGGCAATGTGAGGCTTCACGTGCAGGCGTCGCAGGCTCTTGATAAATTCGGTTGCATGATACCCTTTGTCTGCACCCACCGTCTTCATCCGGCGTTTTCCGCGCCTGCGTTCATGCTTTATCAGCTCAAGCGCCATATCCCGTTCCGCTGTCCCCGTCGCTGGCGCAATGGCGATATCAACACACAACCCATTTCGGTTTTCCATCAGCACGTGACCGGAATACGCCAGCTGCGCTCCCGTTCTCTTGTTCTTCCGAGCCAACAGCGCCTCTGGATCGGTCGAACTCTGATGTGTCTCATTGCTTCGCTTCTCATGGTGGAAATCAACCGACGGATTACTCCGATCATCGTCAGTCTTGTTCGCCGATTCCGCGTCTTTTCGCTTGAAGCTCTTCATCGATGCCCAGGCTTCAATCAACGTGCCGTCAACCGTGAAATGCTCATCGGACAACAACTCTTCGGAACGAGCAAGACGCACGATTTCCTGCATCAGCCGGTGCGCAATCTCCTGTTCCATAAGTCGATCTCGGTTCTTCGAAAACACACTATGATCAAACGATGCCGCATCCAGATCCATGTCAAGAAACCATCGGAACAGAATGTTATAGTCCAGCATCTCGCAAAACAACCGGTCCGACCGTATCGAAAACAAAGCCATCAATATCTGTGCTTTCAAAAGCCATTCCGGCGGTATCGAAGGGCGTCCCATCCGGCTGTACATCGCCTCAAAGTCACGAGAAAGGCGGCGCAGCGCTATGTCCGTAAACTGTTTGACACGACGAAGCGGGTGCGTTGCCGGCACTCGGGAATCCGGAGAAACGAAGCTGAACATACCGCCTTGGGCTGGCTGGGAACCTCTCATCAATACTCCTTGGTTGGGGTTCCCCTATAATATAAGGATAAATGTTTACAAAAGGGAGACTTTTTCAACACCCTGCTAGAGACTTCCTATCAATATTTATAGCATTGTGGATTTGAAAAGCCAAGCAGTTTAGTTATCTTTCTCAAAATTAGGCGCACGATGTATTTTTATTTTCTGTCAAAAGAGATCTGCGGAAGTGGTGAAACTGGCAGACGCGCTAGGTTCAGGGCCTAGTGAGAGCAATCTCATGGGGGTTCGATTCCCCCCTTCCGCATTTCACCTCGTTATCACGCTGTGCCTTCTTTACCAAACGATCACAAATGAACGACAGCGATCCTCGCATCGAAGTGCTCCCACCGTATGTCGTCGAAAAGATAGCGGCGGGCGAGGTTATTGAGCGGCCAGCATCCGTGCTCAAGGAATTTCTTGAGAATTCCGTAGATGCTGGTGCAACAAGGATAAATGTCGTTGTTGAGGATTCAGGATTTTCTCTTATTCAGGTGAGCGACAACGGTTGCGGAATGGCTCGTGACAATCTGCAAAAAAGCGTGCTTCTGCACGCCACGAGCAAGATCAGGACCGCCAACGACCTCTATGCGGTAGCAACCATGGGGTTCCGCGGAGAGGCGCTGGCAAGCATCGGGTCGGTGAGCAGGACCACCGTCGCGAGCAGCGCAAGTACCGACGGCCTCGGGTTCATGCTCTCCTGCGAAGGCGGCGTTGTAAGGCCGCCCTCACCCGTGTCGCATGCGCGGGGGACTACCGTACGGTGCCAGGACCTGTTCTTCAACGTGCCCGCGCGGAAAAAATTCATGAAAACGCGCAAGTCGGAACGTGTCGCTCTTGTCAAGATGCTTGAGCAACTCGTCGTTCCGTTTCCGTCCATCCATTTTACCGCCGTGTTCGACGGCAAGTCTCTCTTCGACATGCCGGTTGCCGACAGTCCGATCGGCCGCATCTCGCAGGTGGCCGGCGTCGACTTCGCACGATCGCTCCTGAAGGCGCAGGGAAGCGCCAAGGGCATGGAAGCGACCATCTACTTCCCCCTGAGCGGCGAAGACACGACCCGACCACGGTACCAGAACCTGTATGTCAATCTGCGCCGGGTGGAAAACGATTCCGTGTTGTACGCCATACGCCAGGCATTCGCGCAACTCATCCGCCGGGATGCGCGACCTTCGTTCTTTTGTTTCATCGATGTCGATCCGGCCGCAATCGACGTGAACGTACATCCTACAAAACAAAAAGTGAAGTTCGAAAACGAGCGCGAACTTTTCAGCTTTGTGTTCGGAATGGTGAGCAGGGTCCTCAAGCCTTCGCCGGAAAAAGGATTCGGGCCGGTCCGGCACGACCGGAGCACGGCGGAGGGAAGCTCCGTCATGGAGCCCGCCTCGACCTACGCGGGTTCTTCCGGAGGTGAACAGCCGGGGAAGGAGCCCGCGCGATTTTCAACCGGGGAAAAGGGGGACCGGTCCGTCGGCCAGACCATCCTTTCCTTTCCCGCGCGAGGCCCGCAGAACCAACCGTCGCCCGAATCAGCCGGTGGGGACGGCGCAAAATTGACGGATGGCGATGAAGCCCCGTCGTGGAACCTGATTTCCTGCTATCAGATCCACCAGATGTTCGTTCTCGCGCCTATCAAGAACGGAATACTTCTTATCGATCAGCACGCCGCGCACGAAAGAATCCTGTACGAACAGGCGCTCGACGACCTGACAGGCGGGCGGTCCGCGTCGCAGCAGCTTCTTTTTCCCCTCGTGCTCAGGCTCGCCGCCACCGAAAAGGCGGTTGCCGTGTCTTCGACGGAATACTTTGAGGCGTTTGGATTTGACATCAAGGATTTCGGAGGCAGCGATGTCTCGGTTTCCGCAACGCCGTCGTTCATGAAGAATGCCGACATCGAGCATTCGGTTCGGGACATGCTGACGTATCTGCTCGATGAGAAGAGCGTCGAGCATTTTCCCGAGCCGCATCAGCGTTTCGCCGCGGCCTTTGCCTGCGGCGCGGCCATCAAGTCCGGCCAGCGGCTTTCCGAAGAGGAAATGAACGCGCTGCTCAACAGCCTGTTCTCGTCCAAGAACCCGTACACGTGCCCGCACGGCAGGCCCACGGTGGTGAGAATCTCCCTCGACGAATTGTCGCGGAGGTTTCTGCGCTAACGGGAACAACGTCCTTTGACGCACACGTCAACATAAGGTCAGGAAGAGGTCGCGTATGTCCGACGCCGTGCTGCTCAAATCCATCGGGTGCCGCACCAACCAGGAGGAAATGGCCGCGCTGGCCGCGATCCTCGCCGGTCGCGGGCACAGCGTGGTGGAGAGGCTCCAGGACGCCGATGTCGTTATTGTCAACACCTGTTTCGTCACCTCGGCCACCGAGGCGAAAACGCGGCATTATATTTCCGCGCTGTCGCGCGCGCGCCCGGGCATAAAGATCTGCGTCACCGGGTGCTTTGCCCAGCATTCCCCGCTCGACATCAAACGGCGCCTTCCCGTCACCTGGGTGGTGGGAAACGGTTTCAAACAGGACATTCCCTCCATCCTGGAAGACCGCACCGGCGGCGTTTTCCACGGCGACGTGGAATCTCCAAAGTCACGGGCTATCTCACTTGTCAATATGCCGGTACGGTCCGGGTCGGGCGGCCGCACGCGGTTCTTTCTCAAGATTCAGGAAGGCTGCGATTGCCGCTGCAGCTACTGCGTGGTTCCCCTGGTGCGCGGACCCTCGGTGAGCGCCCCGGTTCGGGACGTGCGTGCGGCGTTGCGCCGCGCCGTTGACGCAGGATACAAGGAGATCGTTCTTACCGGCACGCACATCGGCCACTACGCCGGTGGGGAATGCGGTTCACTGGCCGATCTGGTTGCGGCCCTTGCGGACAGTCCGGGCGATTTCCGCATTCGGCTGAGTTCTCTTGACCCCCGCGAACTGTCGGATTCCCTGCTCGACGCCGTCGGTTCGCATCCCAACCTGTGCAGGCACCTTCATGTGAGCGTGCAAAGCTTTTCCTCGGAGATACTTGCCGGGATGAACCGGCCGATTCCCGACGTGGAGGGTCTGGTGAACCGTCTGGCCTCGTTCCGGCGGCAGTGTCCCGGCGTGGGGCTCGGCGGCGATTTCATCGTGGGATTCCCCGCCGAAACGGAGGAACAGTTCCACACCACGTGCTCGGCCGTCGTCGCCGCGGGATTCAGCTACGGCCACGTGTTCCGGTATTCCAGGCGTCCCGGCACGCCCGCCGCCTCGTGCGGCGGACAAATTGACGAAGGTGAAAAGACCGCGCGGAGCGCCCGTCTCCGGGAGGTTCTTGACGCGTGCCACGCGTCCTTTACAGAAAGCGCGCGGGGAGGGACGCAGAGAATTCTGGTGGAGACCGACGATCCGGTTTCCGGCCTTGCCTCCAATTATCTCCGCATCGAGGTTCCCGGCGGGCATGCGCAAAAGAACACCTGGATGAACGTCGTTTTAACCGGGACCAACCCGGACAACGGCCGCTGCGTCGGAATGCCTGTCAAAGAAAAGTCGCATCACGGAATGCCGGCAAGTTTGGGTTGATGTCGCCTGAGGGCCGTGGAGAACCTTTAAGGTTTCAGGTTTCCAAAGTGGAACTACCCTGGAGCGGCTTGCAGTAACAGCCGGCGAAGCATTATAAAATGAGAAAAGTGGAGATGCTTTCATCACTTTTCTGGCAGGGCGAGGGCCAGGGAATTATTTTTCGAAGTTGACAAGGTTGGTTTTGACTGAAGAAAAGCTCCGTTCGACTGGCAGATGATGTACTCATCCACCGGGTTGTGCGGGTTGGATTCATTATTCTGAAGCGGGGTTGCGCCCCCGCGCGACGCCCTACTTTTCTTCTGCAGCGAAGAAAAGTAGGCAAAAGACGCCGCCCCGCAGTGTCGCTTGTTCGCTGCGGCCTTCAGGGGGCTGCGGAACAAGGGAAATGATATCGAATAGCATTTCTCTCCGAGAAACGCGGACTCGTCCTCGCCCCTGGTCTTCCGGCCGCAGCTGCGCCACTGAGGGGTGAAACGCAGAAGCTACCGTTACGTATTTTGCTTTTTGCGTTAGGGGCGACTGGAAGTCCCGCTATAGCGGGATTGGCGGCCGACCCGCCGCTGATTGTCGAGTGCCGCTCCCCTCGATACATCCCTGCGGGACACTCGGGGAGCGGTGTATCGAGACACAGCGGCATAGGGCGACCGGCAACGAGGCCGACCGGCCGACGACCCTTGGAAGCACCCGAAGGGGTGGCCTGGAAGAAGAACCGACCCGAGCGCAGCGAGGGAAACGCCCAAGTTGCTTTTCTAAAATTGTTTTGTCAGAAATCAACCTATGAGTATTTTTGATCGACTCAAAGACGGCCTCGAAAAAACCCGCACCCAGATTGCCGCGGCGCTGTCCGGCGCGGGCGGCAGGTTCGACGAGCACTTCTACGATTCGCTCGAGGACGCGCTCATCCGGGCGGATATCGGCCTGGAATGCAGCACCGATCTCGTGGCCAGACTCAAGAGGGAAATTGCGCAAAAGGGAATAGACTCTCCTGCAGCCGCCTATGGCGCGCTCAAGACCTTGCTCGCCGGCGACCTTTCGGTTGTCAAACTGCCGGAAGAGTTCCCGCCCAAACCATGGGTGATACTCGTGGTTGGGGTCAACGGTGTGGGCAAGACCACCACCATAGGCAAATTGGCCAGGGAATTCAACGACGCGGGCAAGAAGGTGATGCTCGGGGCGGCCGACACGTTCAGGGCTGGCGCGGCCGAGCAGCTCCGGATCTGGGCGCAGCGCACGAATTCCGCATTCGTTTTCCAGCAGGACGGCGCCGACCCGGCATCGGTTGCATTCGACGCGCTGGAAGCGTCCAAGGCACGCGGCATAGACGTCCTCATTCTTGACACCGCAGGAAGGCTCCACAACAAGGCCAATCTCATGAACGAGCTGGAGAAGATCGTGCGCGTCATCAAGAGAAACCTGCCGCACGCGCCCAACGAAGTGCTGCTCGTGGTGGATGCCACCACCGGGCAGAATGCACTCAACCAGGCAAAGGTGTTCAACGAAATGATCGGCATTACCGGATTCGTCATCACAAAGCTCGACGGCACCTCGCGGGGCGGCATCGCCGTTGCGCTGTCGAAGAACTTCGGCATTCCGGTACGAAAGATAGGCGTGGGAGAGGGCCTCGACGACCTGCAGGATTTCGATCCTGGTGCCTATGTCGAAGCCATGTTCGGCGATCTTTCCCCGCCGGTTGCGTAACCTTTTCCCGGGAGTAACCATGGCTCTTGACGAAAGCAAATTCGATACCATGCAGTTCATGCGTTGCACGCAGTGCGGCAACGTGTTCGCGGCGCGTCTCAACGGCAGCGGCGTTCCCGAGTGTCCCGAATGCTCCTCGGCGGACGTGGCGCGCTTCAGGCCCGACGGGAAGCAGGAAGACCATTCGAAATCGGAGGACTAGTGGAAAATCCAATGTGGTCGGCGTTCCGTTTTTCCAAGCAGGATGAAGACCTGCTCGACCTGCTCGCGGGCGTCCCTATTTTCGAAGGGTTTTCGCGGAACAATTTGAAACTCGTGCTGAGAATGCTGCATTCGCGGCAGTACAAAAAGGGCGAGGCCGTTTTCACCGAGGGCGAACCGGGGGCGGGCATGTACATCATAATCTCCGGTGAAGTCGAAATAACGCGGAAGTTCAACCATGGCGAGCTGTCGCTCGCCGTGGTGAGGGAACACGGATTCTTCGGCGAACTCGCCCTTCTCGACGAAATGCCCCGCGGCGCGTCTGCCAGGGCCGCGGCGGAAACCGTGATTTTCGGTTTTACAAGGCCTTCGCTTGAAAGCCTGTGCGGCAGAAACCCGAGGCTGGGAATCAAGGTATTGCTCAACCTGTCCCGCTTGGTGTGCAGAAGGCTTGTCAAAAGCAACGACGCACTGGAGCTCATGCAGAACCGGCTCGGCGTTGAGACAAAGGAACCGGGCAACCGGGAAGGCGCCGCGGTCCATGTTTAAGTCCAGGCCCGCATCCCACTACCTGTTTCAGTACGGCTTCTACGGCCTCGTGCTGGTCTTTCTTGCGGGAATTCTATTTTCGTTCACGTTTATTTTTGTGACGCTCTTTGCATCCGTACTCATTGCCCTCCTTCTCGAACCGGCGGTCAATTACTGGGAGACAAGGGGCATCCCGCGGGTGCTTGTCATCCTTGGAATTTACGTGTTCATTGCCGCTGTGCTCGCCCTGCTCGGTTCGTTCCTCATTCCCGTGTTCATGGACGAACTCAAAAATTTCGCAGCCAATCTTCCCGGCTACGGTTCCATGATCCATGAGGCGATTTTGAAAATGCAGAAAGTCGCACGCGACAAGGTTCCGTGGCTTACCATGCCCGATTACTATCCCTATCTCCAGGCCAGACTTGCGGCCGCGGCGCAAAAGGCCATGGTTTCGGTGCCGGCCCTGGCGACCAGCATCGTTTCGCTCGTTTCGATGGCCCTTCTTGTTCCGCTCATCACGTTTTTTCTGCTTGCGGACGGACACCTCTTTTCAAACAACATACTTTCGCTTGTACCCAACCGGTATTTCGAAATGTCGGTCCTGCTTTTTCACAGGGTCATGGATGCGCTCAAACGGTACGTGAGGGGACAGTTGATCGATTCGTGCGCCATTACCATCCTTACCTGCGTCGGATATGCCATCGTGGGGCTTCCTTACTTTGTGGTGATCGGGCTGGTCTCGGGCCTTGCGAATTTCATTCCGTATTTCGGGCCCATCATCAGTTTTTGCGCCGCATTCTTTGTGCTCCTGATCACCCCGGGATTGTTTTCCGTGTGGTCCGTGACCGCGGTGTCCGCGGTCTTTCTGGCGATCCAGGCGATCGACGGCACGTTGATTTATCCGAATGTGGTCGGCAAGACGGTCAATCTTCACCCGCTCGTCGTCATTCTCGGGGTCGCGGCGGGCGGAAACATGGGCGGAATCGTGGGCATGCTTCTGGCTGTTCCCCTCATCAGCATTTGCAAGGTGACGTTTGAGGTTCTGTATTCCTACCTGAAGAGTTATTCCATTATCTAGTCAATCTTGGTGAACTTGTATTTGTATTGAGTAATTTGAGTAGTTACAATGCCTCTGGATAGCAGTGCCGCGAGAATTTAATACACAAATGCATTTGGATGGCTGAGCCGGGTGACCCCCAAGTAAGTTTATTTGCGAGAATCCAATCTTCGGTCGGGGGGCACCCACGAGGTGTCGCTGTAGGGGTGAAAGGGGGATTCGCTTTAGATGCATTCTCGCACAGAGAAACTTGACAATTGTGGCAACTATCTTTTGTCCAGCGCCAGGTTGGACTGCCGGGTGCTCCGGAGAGCAGTGCCGGTCGACCCCGCCGAGAGGCATAGGGGCCAACCGGCACCGAAGCCGACGGGCTGAGCCCAGAAGGAGAACCGCCGCCGGAGGCGGGGCGCCACTATCCCTTGACATTGTGTGAACGAGGGGAACGCCCAAGCCTTCATCTCGTTAATGCCGCCGGACGCCCGGATTTCTATCTTTCTTTATATTACATATTACCGCATACGCAAAAACCGCGATTCGGTGGTGATGCCGTTCTGCTCCACCCTTAGCATATAGACGCCGTGGAGTGTTCCGGCGATCGGGAGGACCAGCTCGTGCGTGCCGGCGGAAGGGAGCATCTGCTGCGTCTTGAAAACGGTTCTGCCCTCGCAATCCACGACGAAAATCCTCACCGGACCGGCGGCATTGCAGGAAACCGACAGCCGGTCGTTTGCGATGGCCTCAAGTTTAAGGCCGGCCGGGGCGGCGTGCACCGGCGCTGCCGTCCGGATGCCGGTTCCGCTCGCGAGCCGGAATCGCGCCCAATCGGAATTCCAGCCTCCCAGAGCAAACGTAATTTGAACGACCTGCAGCCCCGTATCGAGCTTGATGGAATCGACAGCGAAGTTGACGGTCCAATTATGCCAGATTTCCGTCACTCCGCCGGGCGGAGGGGTCACCAGCACCACCGCGGGAAGGTTTTTAACGGAATCATTTTGGACCTTTGTCCCGTCGTAGTAGGTGAGCGTGATGAGGTTCGGGGGAGCGTTGACATTAGCAAGTTTGAAGTCGACATAGTAGGTGCCGGCCGTGTTGACGTGGACCGTATATTTCGGATTCAACCCTGCGTTCATATAGGCAAGATGCGAGGTCGGATGCGTTGCATTTACCGAAGAATCGAGCTGCCCGTTGGTACCGTAGCCAAGACAGTCGTAATCCCAGTTGCTGTAGGCCTGAAGCGTGACATTACCGCCGCCCACATCGACGAACATTTCCTTGATGACGCCCGGAAGCTGTTGCGGTTTGCCCAAGAGCGTGTCGCCCGCGTACGGCGTTCCCGTGTATCCGGGTGGAATCGCGGCGCCGGCCATGGAGGCGAACAAAAAGCAGGCAATGGCTTGGAAGTAAAACTTGACGGGATGTACCATATCGACAACTCCTTTTTTTAATAGTGCTTTCCCCCCTTTTTTCAAAGACCATCCTGGCCTTCCGGACCATTGTTTTTTTTGTCATTTACCTCCTTTGATTGTGCTTCCCGGATATTTTTTCCGGGAAAAGGGCTTGCGAGGCGGCAACTCAACGGCCGGGATTTTTTCCGTGAGGGTTTCCATGGGACAAATATAAATGACGACCGGCGGCTTCGGCTATCGTTGGCAGTTCATTGTGAGAACGCCAACGGCGGGACAGGGCACATTTCTTGCTGTTTACTTCATCATGGGAGATGCCCTATGAATCTCAAAGGGTATCTTGCCGTAAGCTCACTGGTATTTATCTCATGAGGCTGGTTCATTCGGACGGCATCGGAGGCGCATTGGGCGGCACTGTTCTCGCGCAAACAGGTATCCTGATTTCTGCTCAAAGCAAAATCCTAGAATAAAGAAAAGGAGGAAGTCATGAAAGACCAATTTCTAACCCATAGCTTTATGGTGGATAAGACCCCTCTTGAGGTCTTCGATGCCATCAATAACGTCCGGGGGTGGTGGTCGGGACAAATCGAGGGCAAAACTGAAAAACTCGGGGATGAGTTCACTTATCATTACAAAGATATGCATCGAAGCACCCAGAAAATCACCGAGTCCGTTCCGGGCAAAAAGGTCGTCTGGACGGTTTCGGACAGCTACTTGTCCTTTATCGAGGATAAAACCGAGTGGAACGGTACAAAGGTCATTTTTGACATATCGCAGAAGGATGGCAAGACCGAAGTCCGCTTTACCCACCAAGGTTTAAGCTCCAAGCAAGAATGTTTTGATGCCTGTAACGACGCGTGGGGTTCCTATATCAGGGGTAGCTTGAAGAACCTGATTACTAAGGGCAAAGGGAAGCCCAACAAGAAAGAAAAGGTCATTGCCTAAGAATGGGGAGGGAAGGCGCACCATGTTTGCCGCCGGGTGTTTCGTGGGTGCGCGCAGCAATATGTAAATGCAATTCAAGTGCTGTTGGATAGCCGTGCCGGAAATAAATAAATGTTTCTGGATGGCTGAGCCGGGTGACCCCCAAGTAAGTTTATGTGCAAGAATCGAATTACTGAATAATAGACAAATACATCTGGATAGCTGTGCCGGGTGACCCCATAGTAGGAGCTATGGCGAATCCAAACGATTGTTGTGGGGCACCCACGAGATGTCGCTGTACGGGTGAAAGGCGGGATTCGCTTTGGATTCCTTCTCGCATAGAGAAACTTGACAATTGTGGCAACTATCTTTTGTCCAGCGCCAGGTTGGACTGGCGGGTGCTCTGGGAAGCAGTGCCGGTCGACCCCACCGATAGGTATAGGGGCGATCCGGCACCGAGGCCAATCGGCCGAGCCCAAAAGGAGAACCGCCGTCCCGATGGGGACGGGGCGCCCAAGCCTTTTGCCTTCATCAAGAACTGGTCAACGCCCAACTCTTTCTTATATTGTTACGGCGGGGCGCCCAAGTCTTCTGTGTTAATGCAAAACGGAGGAACGCCCAATATTAAGGCATGATATTGAAGAATTACCAAGATTTGCTACGACGAAGTTGATTTCGTTGCATTTCGGGTTGGCGGGAGGGATAATTTAGGGTTGGTGTTGAACTCTAACCTCTGATCGAAGCGCGCTGTCAACCGCGTTTTCACCTTACCGGCGGCTTCCAATTCCGCGCGCCATGGATAACGCCTGTGACCCAGATATCACTCTTCTCGACACGGTACATTATGCGATAAGCGCCGTAAATAATTTCCCGGCAGCGGTGATCGCCGATTTCCGGGATAATCCGGCCGGACAACGGATGCACCCTGAGGCGGTCCGTAGTTTCAAACAACCTATCGATGAAAAGGGATGCATGATAAACGGAATCTTTGGAAATATATTTGGCGATAGTGTCGATGTCGTCAAGCGAACTCGGCGACCAAATCACCTTTGCCATTTCTTCATCCTGGCCTTGGCTGCTTCGTCGGAGATGCCCTTTCCAGCCCTGATTTCGCGTTCGCCCCGGTCGAATTTCGTCGCAACGTACAAGGCGTGGATCACATCATCCATGGAAACGTTCTTCGGCAATCCATCTATCACTTGTTTCGCCGCTGTTTTTGCGTTCATGGGGAAATTCTCCTTTCGGTGTGTTGAAACCAAAAATAGCATATGGCGACTCCGGGTCGCTTGAGATCCGGCCGGAGATCGCCTTAGACGGAGCCGGGAGCGTCGGCCCCCGGCACCCCCGACCAGAGGGCGCTCTGCAGCAAGCGCCCCCTGGACCCCCGTGCCGCGCCTGCAGCGCCGCCGATACCCATGTGGCCGGCAGGCCGCTCGCGAACGCGTCCGGCAGGACATTTTTCCAATCCTCAAAAGATGCCGGCCTTGAACGACGCGAGCGGACCAATCCGCCGGTCCCATGGGGCGGCGCTGATGGCGAGAGAAAAACCAAGACAAACCAAATCAAATTTGCCCATGCTAATATTTACATGTTGGGAAGAGGCCTCTGCCCCCGCGTTAGGTAGGACTGGAGGTCCCGCCAAAGCGGGATGCTGCCCGGACCGGCCGCGAAGCGGCATACGGTCGTGGCAGCCCGAGGCCGAAGGCCGAGACCGGAGCGAGGGCCGCCGTCCCGATGGGGACGGGGCGCCCAAGCTTTTTGCTTTCATCAAGAACTGGTCAACGCCCAAGTCTTTCATATTCCGTCGTGGCGGGGGAACGCCCAGATCTATTCTCACAAATGGCCGCTCGCGAACGCGTCCGGCTCATTACTGTTCTCAACGGTTATGACCACTTTCCCTTTGGCATGACCCTCTTCAAGATATCGGAGAGCCTGGGGGACCTCGCTCAACGGGTAGCGCTTATCTATGACGGGTTTCACTTTGCCGGTCTCAAGAAGTTCCTTTATGAAACCCAGATCCTTTTGGTTTGATCTCGCCATCATGCCGCCCATTTTCTTTTTCCCTGTCATGGATATCCACGGTCCCAGGAGCATTGCCTGGAACATTTGCGGGCCGGAGCCTCCCGACATGACGTAGATCCCATGAGAACTCAGGGAGCGCCTGTACTCCGAAATCGAACGATTTCCGTTGGCGGCCAAAATCAGGTCGTAGCGTTGACCATTCCCGGTGAAATTCTCTTTGGTGTAATCGATGACATGGTCGGCCCCAATCGAGCGCACCATGTCCAGTTTACTCGTGCTGCACACGGCAGTGACCTCGGCTCCGAATGATTTTGCGATCTGCACCGCAAATGTACCGACGCCGCCGGAAGCCCCGTTGATGAGGACTTTATCGCCCGGCTTGATTTCTCCTTTGTCACGAAGCCCCTGCAAGGCGGTGACTGCCGCCATGGACGAAGCCGCTGCCTGCTCAAAAGATATGGCGGCCGGTTTCAAGGCCAGCGCATTTTCACGGGCGCATGCATACTCGGCAAAACCGCCCCAACCGCTTCCGGATAGGTCCCCAAATACCTCGTCTCCCGGCTTGAACCGCGTTACGGTACTCCCGACCGCTTCGACGCGCCCTGCAACGTCGGCCCCGAGTATCGTGTTTTTTGGTTTGAGAAGTCCCGCGAACAGGCGGATGAAAAACGGGTCGGCCCTCAGGAGATGGAGGTCGGCCGCATTTGCAGATGCCGCATGGACCTTTATCAAGACCTCGTTGTCTTTGGGAACAGGTTTGGCCACGTCCATCAGCTTGAGGACGTCGGGCGATCCGTATTCCGTGTTGACAATGGCTTTCATGCAAGTACTCCTTCTTTGAGAACACGTTTTCCGCTCTCACACGGTGGAGGCGGCCTGAGCCGGGCCCCTCACCCCTTTCACGAGCAGGTATATCACCATCGAGATTTCCGCGATTGTCGGCGGGATGACCACGGCAACGTGAATCGTCCGGCCGAGTCCGGGGGCAAGGAACGCCGCGAGCAGGTCCACAAGGTAGCAGACGCACGCGGCGATGAGCAGAACGCCGAGCCATTTGGGAAACATCCCGGATTTATACGCAAGATACCCCAGCGGCGCCAGCCACAGGCCGAAGAATACCTGCGCGATGAGGATCCCGTAGTGCTCGGTGTCGAGCAAAAGCAACACAAGGGCGTTTGAACCCGCGGCGCCGAAGGCGGAAGCAAAGGAGCTGTCGGTCGCGACCCGCAAACCCTCAAACAGGAAGACCGCATTGAGACAAACGATGCCGGTCGAGAGCGCGACCAGGACGAGCATTGCCCTCGCAACGCTTTTGTTCACGTGCTGGAGCAGGGTGTAGAGGGTGAGGGCCAGGAAGACAAAGAACGTTCCATCCAACAGGTGTGAGACCACGCCAAGGCGAGCAAGCGCGGAGTTCGTAACAATGTTCGCGGCCGTGGCGGCTGCATTGCCGGCAACATACATCTTAGGATCAACAAATCCTTCGGCAAAGCCGCCGAAGATGCCGACAAGCAAGTACAGGATGCCGGCGATTCTCGCAAGGCTCTTCTGAGAAGACATGTTTTCTCCATTTGCTTCGGTTGTACTCATTTTATGTCTGGGCTTGGTTTGTGGTGGGCTTCGAACCTGTAGGAATGAGATCCGCAAGAACCGCGCCATGTTTTCACTTTGGGGAATTTTTGAAGTATCAAGATGTTAAGAGATGCGATGAGTGATGAGAAATCGACAATTGCCTTTAGGGGACCTCTAAAAATTGCCTAATTTGCCCAATTAATGCTTGACAAAGGCTATTTCGTCAATTATTTTAATTCCAGACAACAAACCTGCGAACCCACTACCGTCTGGAGGATATTGCGATGGGACAGATAGGCCTTTTTGACCTTGAGAATCGCCTTTCCGAGCTTTCCGAAATGGGAGACCCTCTTGAAACCATCAATCGGGCCATACGTTGGAAGAGTTTTCGTCCTGTTATTGACAAGGCTTTTCGCAAGGAACGGAAGAGCAACGCCGGTCGTCCACCGTACGATTATATCCTGATGTTCAAGATTCTCGTGTTGCAGACGATGTATGGGCTTTCCGATGCGCAAACCCAGTTTCAGATTCTGGACCGATTGACGTTCAAACGGTTTCTTGAACTCACTTCCGAGGATAGCATTCCCGACGAGAAAACGGTCTGGTTGTTTCGGGAAACGCTGACACAAGCAGGCGTTGTCAAGAAGCTGTTTGACCTGTTCGGTCGTCAGTTGAACGAAGCGGGTTACACTGCCCAGAAAGGCCAAATAATAGATGCGAGTTTTGTCGAGGTACCTCGCCAGAGAAACACGCGGGAGGAGAATAAAGAAATCAAGAACGGGGGCACGCCGCAGGAATGGGAAAAGCACCCTGAGAAACTTCGTCAGAAAGATGTTGATGCGCGATGGACGAAGAAGAACGATCAGACGTTTTTTGGCTACAAGAACCATGCGTCGGTAGACGCGAAGCATAAAATCATTCGAGACTATGCGGCGACATCCGCAGAAGTGCACGACTCCAATATGCTTGAACCTCTCCTTAATCCTGAGAACACGAACGCGGACGTGTTTGCCGACAGCGCGTATCATTCGGAAAAGGCGGAACAAAGGCTTGATTATCTCTGGTACAGAAGCAAAATATGTGTCAAAGGGACTCGTGGCGCACCATTGACGGAAGCACAATTGGCACAGAACCGGAAGAAATCCAAAGTCAGATCGCGTATAGAACATGTGTTTGCTCAAATAGAAATCATGTTTCGTGGCAGGATCAGGTGTATCGGGCGGCTGAGGGCCGCGGCGAAGATAGGACTCCTGAACCTGGTTTACAACATAAAACGCTTTGCATATCTTGAGTGCCACGCCTGAAAAGCGGGACAGGACCGCACAAGGCCCCCAAAGGGACCGAAAAAAGAACAGTTTTGGGCACCTATCAGACAAATAGACGCCCTGACATCGCGAAATAATACTATCTGTCAACATGATCTTGGAATCTACTATTTTACAGAATTTTTAGAGGTCCCCATTAATGATAATGAGTATGAGAAGGTGGACGGGAGTTATGGGAAGGAAGTCGCCTTCCGTTCCCGTTCGTCTCAATACATCTATGCCGCTGCCCTTGATACTTTCCCGTCTCGATATATTCCTTTCCGGGTCTCGATACATCCCGCATTTCATGCGGCACACTCGACGTCCGGGTCGCGGTCCCGCCCCGTTCGTCTCGATACAGCCCGTGTCGCTCGCCTCGATACATTCCTCCGGAACACTCGGCGAGCGGTATTCGACGAACGGTTATTGTCCCGCCGGTCATTGAGTAGATGCGAAGCATCGTATCGAAATGCCGGCCTGCGGGACTGCAGCTCCGCCCGGTCCCTCGGACTGCGCCCGCATCGGGGTCGGGAGCTTCACTCCCGAACCCAGACCTACTTTCTGTCTGCAGCGACAGAAAGTAGGCAAAGAACGCCGCGCCTGCAGCGCCGCCGATACCCATGTGGCCGGCAGGCCGCTCGCGAACGCGTCCGGCAGGACATTTTTCCAATCCTCAAAAGATGCCGGCCTTGAACGACGCGAGCGGACCAATCCGCCGGTCCCATGGGGCGGCGCTGATGGCGAGAGAAAAACCAAGACAAACCAAATCCATTTTGCGCAGGCGATTGTTTACAGGTGGGCAGTGTCCCTATGCCCAGCGCCAGGCCGGAACGGAGGCCGTGCTGAAGCGCGGTGCCGCCCGGACCCGCCGCTGCCGCGGCATTGGGCCGTGGCGGCCGGAGGCCGAAGGCCGAGACCGGAGCGAGGGCCGCCGTCCCGATGGGGACGGGGCGCCCAAGCTTTTTGCTTTCAGCAAGAACTGGTCAACGCCCAAGCCTTTTGTGTTAATGACCCGCAGGGCGCGGCTCTGCACGCGAATACCCGCTCCCAAATCCTATGGCAACATCACGCGGATATTACATTGCCAATACTGCGCGCGTCAATTGGGAAGAGCAGAACTCGCAAAAGGAGGTGAACCAATCAAATTATGTAGGCTCAAGGCCCTTGTGCGACCACGAATGACAAATGTGTGCCACTGTCGTCCTCGACAGTGCTCTTGCCCATTGACCTCACTTCTCACGCCCTCGCCTCACCATCACGTTAAATACTATTTTGATTCTCAGCGATGACGCAATGCGCCCCAACACGGTATAATGACACTACAGCTTGGTAACTTCACCTATAGAACCTTGTCAAAATGCGTGTAACCGTCAAACCTGAACTTATCCGCTGGGCGTGTGAACGCGCCGGGCTTCCGCCCGCCATGCTTGCGGTCAGGTTCCCGCACCTTGATGCATGGCAAAGCGGCGAAAGCCGACCCACGCTAAAACAGATCGAGCGGTTTGCGGCCTGTGTGCACGCGCCCGTGGGGTTCTTGTTCCTTCAACAGCCTCCTGTTGAGCGGGTCCCGATTCCGGATTTCCGGACCGTGGCGAACGAACGCATGGGCCGCCCGAGCCCGGACTTGCTGGACACCTTGTACATTTGCCAGCAGCGCCAGGAGTGGTATCGCGACTATGCGCGGGCAATGGGAGAGACGCGCTTGCCGTTTGTCGGTACCGTGCGCGCAACGGACGACGTGGTGAGTACGGCCGATCTTATGCGCAGCGCTCTCTCTTTCGATATCGAGGAGCGGCGGGCATCGCCCACGTGGACCGACGCGCTGCGGCGTTTTATTGAGCAGGCCGACAATCTTGGCGTTCTCGTGATGACAAGCGGGGTGGTGGGAAGCAATAACCGTCGCAAACTTGACCCGCGCGAGTTCCGGGGGTTCGCGCTTGCCGACGATTTGGCGCCGCTGGTTTTTATCAACGGGGCCGACACCAAGGCGGCCCGGATGTTCACGCTCGCGCACGAGCTGGTCCACATCTGGCTTGGACAATCCGCGCTGTCCGATGTTCAACCGTCCATGCTGCCCAAGCACGAAATCGAGCGTTGGTGCAACCGGGTCGCGGCCGAGTTGCTGGTACCCCTGGAAGCGCTCAAGAGCGAGTACAATCGCAGTGCACAGCTTCAGGCGGAAACAAACCGGCTCGCGCGTGTGTACAAGGTGAGCACCCTGGTGGTTCTGCGGCGTATCCATGATACCGGCAGGATCAGCCAAGACGATTACCGCGCCGCCTACGAAGCGGAGCTTGCCAAGCTTGCCGGCATTCCCAGGGGAAGCGGAGGCGATTTTTACCTGACCCTTGCGGCACGGGCGAGTAAGCGGTTCGCTCGGGCGCTCGTGGCGAGCACTCTGGAAGGACGGTCTTCCTTTACCGAAGCGTTGCGGCTCCTGGGGTTCAGGAAGATGGCCACATTCAACGATCTCGGTCATACGCTCGATATGGGGTTCTGATGGCATATCTGCTTGATGCTGACGTGTTCATTCGCGCGAAGAATCTTCATTATGGATTCGATTTCTGCCCGGCATTCTGGGAGTGGCTTGAGGCAAACAACACCGCGGGCCTGGTTTTCAGCGTGGAAAAGGTCGGCGATGAAGTGCTCGCGTTAGCGGATGATCTCTCGGATTGGGCATCGGCCAGGGGGAGCGGGTTTTTCCTGCGGCCCGAGGCTGCGGCGTTTCCTTCGCTTTCCGCCGTGAGCAACTGGGCATCGAGTCAGGGATATGAACCCACGGCCATAAGCACGTTCTTGCAGGTTGCCGATTACTACCTTATTGCGCAGGCCCACGCCGGAGCACATACCGTTGTCACGCACGAGGTGCCGTCCACCTCCATCCGCAAAATCAAGATTCCCAATGTGTGCATCGGGCTGCAAATCAAATGTATGACGCCGTACGAAATGCTCAGGCGCGAGCGCGCGAGGTTTGTACTTGGCGGCAAGCATGAGACTTAGCAATCCATGACCTCCGAATCCCAAACCCGTAAAGACCTCATTGACAAAAAGCTCCTTGCTGCCGGCTGGGACGTAAACAATCTTAGCCAGGTGTCCCAGGAGTTCGATATTGTGGTGCCCTTGCCCGATGGCGTTGCCGAGCCGCGAACGCCGTATGAGGGACATCAGTTCAGCGACTACGTTCTCTTTGGCAGAGATGCAAAGCCGCTGGCGGTTGTTGAGGCAAAGAAGACCTCCAAAGACGCCGAGATAGGGAGGGAGCAGGCAAAGCAGTATTGCCATAACATCCGGAAGCAGTACGGCTGCGCGCTGCCTTTCTGCTTCTACACAAACGGTCTTGAGATTCACTTCTGGGATTTGGATAATTACCCGCCGCGAAAAGTGGTGGGGTTTCCAACGCGGGACGACCTGGAGCGGTTTCAGTATATTCGTGAAAACAGGAAACGGCTCGCCGACGAACTTATCAACACGAAAATCGCCGGAAGGGACTACCAGATCCGCGCCATTCGCGCGGTGATGGAAGGGATCGAAAAGAAACAGCGCAATTTCCTCCTCGTTATGGCAACCGGAACCGGAAAAACAAGAACCTGCATTGCCCTTGTCGACGCGCTCATGCGCGCAGGCCACGTGGAGCGGATCCTTTTCCTGGTGGACAGGATTGCGTTGCGCGAACAGGCATTGGATGCTTTCAAGGAGCACTTGCCCAACGAGCCGCGTTGGCCCAGGCAGGGGGACGTCGAAATCGCCAAGGACAGGCGCATCTACGTTTCCACCTATCCCACGATGCTGAATATCATTCGTGATGAAGGCGGCAACCTTTCGCCCCACTTCTTTGATCTCGTTGTGATAGACGAGAGCCACCGGTCCATTTACAACACATACGGAGAGGTGCTCGATTATTTCAAGGCGATAAGCATCGGGCTTACTGCCACGCCGACAGACGTCATAGACCACAACACATTCAAGCTGTTCAATTGCGACGACGGCGTACCCACTTTTGCGTATACGTACGAGGAAGCAGTGGCCAACGTTCCGCCGTATTTGTGCAACTTTGTGGTGACCAAGATCCATACAAAGTTCCAGGCCGAAGGCATCAGCAAACGAACGATTTCCCTGGAAGACCAGAAGAAATTGATCCTCGAAGGCAAGGATGTTGAGGAAATCAATTTTGAGGGCACGGAGATCGAAAAGACGGTCATCAACAAGGGCACAAACGCTCTCATCGTGAGAGAGTACATGGAAGAGTGCATCAAGGATTCAAACGGCGTTCTTCCGGGCAAAACGATATTCTTCTGTTCTTCCATGTCGCATGCGCGAAGGCTTGAGCAGATCTTCGACACTCTCTACCCGGAGTATCGCGGCGAGCTTGCCAAGGTCCTGGTTTCCGACGATCCGCGCGTGTACGGGAAAGGCGGGCTGCTTAACCAGTTTTCCAAAAACGACATGCCGCGCATAGCCTTGAGCGTGGACATGCTCGACACAGGCATTGATATCAGGGAAATAGTGAATTTGGTCTTTGCCAAGCCGGTGTATTCCTACACAAAGTTCTGGCAGATGATCGGCAGGGGCACGCGCCTTTTGGAAGCGCACAAGATAAAGCCCTGGTGCCCTGCAAAAGACAAGTTCCTTATTCTGGATTGCTGGGACAACTTTGAATATTTCAAGCTCAATCCAAGGGGCAAGGAACCTGCAACACAAATTCCGCTTCCGGTGCGGTTTGTGGGCATCAGGCTCGATAAGATCGAAAAGGCAATCGACTTGAACAAAGAGGCCATTGCCCAAAAGGAAATTGCCCGGCTTCGCAAACAGATTTCGGAACTCCCGAAGAATTCGGTGACAATCCACGACGCGGCAACTGACCTTCGCAAGATTGGGGACGATAACTTCTGGACGAAGCTGACGCACGAAAAAATCGAATTTATGCGCACGAGCATCAAGCCGCTTTTCAGGACCGTTTCCCAGACCGATTTCAAGGCCATGCGGTTTGAAAAGGATTTGCTCGAAGCGTCTCTGGCAAAGCTTGCAGATGAAAAAGACAAGTTCGAGACGCTCAAGGACAACATCGTTGAGATTATAGGCGAACTCCCGCTGTCGGTAAACATCGTTGCCAGGGAAGAAACAACGATCAAGGCGGCCCAGACAAATCACTTTTGGGCCACGGCAACCGACGAGACGTTCGACGAGCTTGCAGCGAAACTGTCGCCGCTCATGAAGTACCGGGATTCCGTCGACACGCCCCTTGGACCCGCAAAGTTCGATTTTGCCGATGTGGTAAAAACAAAGGAGACGGTGGAGTTTGGTCCGGAACATTCGGCGGTGAGCGTTTCAAAGTACCGGGAAATGGTGGAGAAGCTTGTGATGGAATTGACGGAAAGCAATCCGATATTGCGGAAGATAAAAGAGGGCAGGCAAGTATCGGAAAAAGAGATACATGAGCTTGCCGAACTGCTGAACAACGAACACCCGCACGTTACCGAAGACCTGCTCAAGACCGTTTACAGGAACCGGAAGGCAAAGTTCATCCAGTTTATCAAACACATATTGGGCATCGAAAAACTGGAAAGCTTTCCGGACACGGTGAGCAAGGCGTTTGTACAATTCATCCACGACCACACGAACCTCAGCTCGCGGCAACTGGACTTTCTGAATCTGCTCAAGGATTTTGTTCTGCAGAAGGAGAAAGTGGAAAAACGCGATCTGATAGAATCGCCTTTTACGGTATTGCATCCCGAAGGCATTCGCGGCCTGTTTACTCCGCGCGAAATCAACGAAATTCTGGAATTAACAAGAAAGTTGGCTGCCTAATTCATGTTGCAAAACAACTCCGCGCTCAAAAGCAAAATCGACAAGCTCTGGGACAAGTTCTGGAGCGGCGGCATTGCCAACCCGCTCACCGCAATCGAGCAGATAACCTATCTGCTCTTTATGAAGCGGCTCGACGACCTCGACCTGAAGCGGACATCGGACGCCGAATTCACCGGCGAGAAGTACGTCTCCAGGTTCAGCGGCACGTTTACCGTACCGGGAACAAACCAGAAAGTGGACAAGAAGACCCTTCGCTGGAGCCGGTTCAAGCGGATGCAGGCGGAAGAAATGCTTTCGCATGTGCAAACGAAAGTGTTTCCGTTCCTCAAAACGCTCAACGGCAACGAATCGCCGTTCAGCCATCACATGTCGAACGCGGTCTTTATTATTCCCAAGCCTTCGCTGCTTGTCGAGGCGATGTCCACCATCGAGGAGATATTCGCGGAGATCGAAAAAGATTCGAAGACCGGCGGGCACGCGTTCCAGGACATTCAGGGCGACGTGTACGAAATGCTGCTCTCCGAAATAGCCACGGCAGGCAAGAACGGGCAATTCAGGACCCCGCGCCATATCATCAAGCTTATTACCGAGCTGGTTGATCCGCAGCTTGGAAACCATATTTGCGACCCTGCGTGCGGCACAGGCGGGTTTTTGCTCGGCGCATACCAGTACATCGTGACGCAGCTCGACAAAGACAAGAAGAAGCCCAGGCCCGACGAAGACGGGTTTGTCCGCAGCTCGGTAAGCAGCCGCCTCAACAAGAAGGTGAGCGACATCCTCAACGCGGGCCTCAACGGCTACGATTTCGACGTCACCATGGTGCGCCTGGGCCTCATGAACCTCATGATGCACGGCGTGGACACGCCGCACGTGGACTACAAAGATACCCTGAGCAAAACATTTGTCGAGCAGAACAAGTACCAGATTGTAATGGCCAACCCGCCGTTTACGGGCAGCATAGACAAAGGCGACATCAACGAATCGCTCAAGCTGGGGACCACAAAGACGGAACTGCTCTTTGTGGAGTGAGATGGTCCGGGATTTTTGAACAGGAAATAATGGTTTCTTAGTTGGATTCCGAGGGTATTTTTTCATTATCAAAGGAGTCCAACATGAACCGGAAGCAGCAAGCGAAGGCCGCCGCGATGTCCCCGAACAGCGATGGCAACCCCGCCAAGCGGACCCGCCGCAAGATCGACGACGCTCTGAAGACGAAGGTGGTTCTGGAAGCCTTGAAGGAGGCCGAACCGCTGTCCGTTTTGGCAAGTCGGTACGAAGTCCATCCCAACCAGATAGCTCAGTGGCGCAGGCAGTTTCTTGGCAACGCGCAGATGGCTTTTTCGGGAGACAAGAACGCCGAGCAAGAGCTTGAGCGCGTTCGCGGTGATCGCGATGAGTATGCACGCAAGGTCGGGGAGCTGACCATGGATGTCGAGTTCCTAAAAAAAAACTTGCGGAAGCTGGGCATGCTATGAGAGCAAAGATGGCCGATTCTACAAGCGAGGACTTGACTTTGAAGAGGCAGTGTTCGCTGCTTTCCATTTGTCGGACCTCGATTTACTATACGCCGCAGACTAGTCCGATGAACAAGTTGCTCATGGATCGTATCGATGAGCTATTCACCGATGACCCCACGCGGGGCACCAGAAGGCTCCGGGCGGCCATGAGGCGTCAGTTTGGGCTGGAGGTTGGGCGCAGCAAGATTCGCAGGCTGATGGCCCGTATGGGCCTCCACGCGATCTACCGGGCCCTGAACACCTCGAAGCCCAATAAGGCACACAAGAAGTACCCGTATCTGCTTCGTGGCGTAGTGGTCAACCACCCCAACCAGGTGTGGAGCACCGATATCACCTACATCCGCCTCAACGGCGGCTTCGCTTACCTCTGCGCCGTTATCGACTGGTACAGTCGGTGCGTCCTTGCATGGCGTCTGTCGACCTCGCTGGACAGCGGCTTCTGCATCGAAGTTCTCAAGGAGGCACTGGCGAAGTACGGAGAACCGGAAATCTTCAACTCGGATCAGGGATGTCAGTTCACCAGCGAGGAGTTCACCTCGGTGCTCCTTGAACGCGGTATCTGGATCAGCATGGACGGACGAGGGCGGGCGCTGGATAACGTGTTTGTCGAGAGGCTGTGGCGAACGGTCAAGTACGACGACATCTACATACGGGGGTACAGCTCCGTTGCCGAGTGCCGCACCGGCCTTGCGGAGTTCTTTGAACGGTACAACAACCGGAGGGAGCACTCGTCCCTCCTTTACAACTATCCAATGGAAGTGTATATTGGTGAGGTAGTGCTATCAAAGGCAGCTTGACGAGCAAGACAGGCAAGGCCAACTAAGCAATCAGAAATTCCTGTCAAGAAAAGTCGACCATCTCACATAGGCAGCACAATATCCAGGTTGCGCATTAAGAA
>CAVSQB010000030.1:0-85070 GCA_963729895.1 uncultured Fibrobacterota bacterium
TTGTCGGAAGTACTGTCGAATATGAAATCCATTGACCAGCGACGGCTTGGCCGATCCGGCAGCGTCAACGGCATCCGTTGGCTATTGCGTTTCTGACGCCTCCTCCGCTTGCTTTTCTGAAGCGATTCTTCCTTGTAGAGCCGATGCACACGTTTGTGATTTACTATGTACCCAAGGTTGCGGAGATACCAATAAAGCGTCGGAAAGCCCCATGAACGGAACGATGAAATGGTTTCATGCATTTTTGTTTTCAACTCGCTGTTCAAAGCCGATTCCTGCGGTCGATAGCGGTACCCTGCCGGTGTCATACCCAGAAGTCCGCATGCTTTCCGTTGACTCAGGCCTTGCCGCATTAGTGCGTCCACAGTCAGCCTACGCTGAGGACGCTTCACTATTTTCTTTGCAGCACTTCCTTCATTGCATCGATCTGAAGTGCCTGGTCTGCAACAATCCGCTTGAGCCGGCTGTTTTCGCCCTCGATCTCCTTCATCCTTTTCAGATCAGAGAGCTCAAGTCCGCTGTATTTGCTCTTCCAACGGAAGTACGTGTTCTCTGAAATACCATATTGACGACAAAGATCAGCGACTTTGGCTCCGCGGTCGCCTTCTTGCAGGATCCGAAAAATCTGCTCTTCACTGTAGCGCTTGCCTTTCATGAGTCCTCCTAGTTAGTTTAAAATAACTCGGAAAACTCCCTTCTCAAATGAGCAAGTTTTCGGGGGTATAGCCACGGCCACGAATGACAACCGTGTGCCACTGTCGTCCTCGACAGTGCTCCTGACCGTTTGTTGTCGCCCAGGAATTAATCAAATTTGTTTCCTGAAGGAGGATCATTCTGACTGTTGAACGTTTCAATATCCGAATTGCTAAAGACGTGCTTGACGATCTGAAATATCGACTTGATCATATCCGCTGGCCCGATCAATTGGAAGATGTAGCTTGGGAACGGGGTACGGAAAAAGGCTATTTGCAGTCGCTCGTTTCGTATTGGCGGGAACAGTACGATTGGCGTGCGCAAGAAGCCGAATTGAACCGCTTTTCTCAGTTTTGCTGCACTGTAAATGGTGTAAATGTGCACTTCGTGCACGAGCGCGGCAAAGGGCCCAATCCTTTACCTATTATCCTTACCCATGGATGGCCGGACAGCTTCATACGCTACAAGAAGATTATCCCGCTTCTTGCAGATCCTGCGCGGCACGGCGGTGATCCAAATGACGCTTTCGATGTGATCGTCCCTTCCTTGCCGGGCTTTGGATTTTCCGGCAAACCTGCGGTTGGCGGCGTTAACAATTTTACGGTTTCCGAGCTCTGGGCCAAACTGATGACTGAAGAACTCGGCTACAAGAAATTTGCGGCAGGCGGTGGAGATATGGGCTCGGGCGTCACCAGGTATCTGGCTGCAACACGCCCCGAACTTCTGGTGGGCATCCACCTCACCGACATAGGGATAATAAGACAGCTCTTAACGGCTCAAGATGATGGAGCGCTTTCCAAAGAAGAATTACAATACAAAGCAAACGCCCAAAAATGGATTGCACAGGAAGGTGGATACATATCTCTCCAGTCGACCAAGCCGCAGACGCTCGCCTATGGGCTTTCCGATTCACCGGCAGGATTGGCAGCTTGGATTATTGAAAAATTCCGTGCATGGAGTGATTACAAGGGCGAGCTTGACCGGAAATTCGGCAAAGATGAACTGCTCACCAACATCATGATCTATTGGGTCACAAATACCATAGGCTCCTCTGCACACAGGTATTTTGAAAACACCCATTCGTTGCCGCCATTGGGGCACATTGATGTTCCCACGGGCGTGGCACTTTTCCCCTCGGATGTATTGTCACCACCCAGAGAATGGGCGGAGAAAAATCTCAACATATCGCGTTGGACTCAAATGCCTCGTGGTGGACATTTTGCTGCAATGGAAGAACCGGAACTTTTAGCCGAAGACATTCGAGCATTCTACAGACAATTCAGAACCAAAAAGAAATAGCGGATTTCCTTTCGTTTGCACGGGTATCCTGTTTGCCCAACAAGAAAGACAACCGCGCGGGGCGCCTTGTCTGACGGAAATCCGGTTTTATTTGCTCATAGTTCTGCGCGAATGTGCTCTTCTGTCTTGGCGAAAATCATTTTTATTAACAAGAATAATCTTTGGAATCGGAATTGTTGGGCAAATCACCTATGGTGAACATTGAAAAACAGATAGATTATTGGCGCAAAGGCGCAGAAGAAGACATGCCTGTGGGCGTCAGGCTTGTTAAAGAAGGCAGCCTGCGTCATGGCCTTTTTTTCATTCATCTTGCATTTGAGAAGATCCTGAAGGCTCACGTTTGTCGGAAAACCGGCGCGTTATCGCCGCGGTCTCATAATATTTTCAGACTTTTAGAGTTGTCTGGGTTGCAGCATTCAAGGGAAGATGCGCTTTTTCTCGCCAATTTGAACAAATACAATATCGAAGGACGTTACCCGGACTCTTATGAGGATTTGCCTGATTCCTCTGAAGTTAACGATATCATTTCAACGGGCGGAAGGATTTTTCAATGGCTTTGCGACCAGTTATAGAATCGGTACGAGCATATCTTCGGAAGGTAAATGAAAACGGAATACCCGTTGCATTTGGGGTTCTTTTCGGCTCTCAGGCGCACGGAACAGCCGATGATCAAAGCGATATCGACCTTCTTGTCGTTTCTCAGCATTTCGACGGAAAAAAAGACAGGCGTGAGACTTCATTATTATGGCAACTGACGGTAGATACAGATAGCCGGGTCGAGCCCATTCCTGTTGGTGAACGTGAATGGCTGGAAGATGACTCTCGGGCCATCGTCGAAATTGCCCGTAAGGAAGGCCAAGTCGTCAAGGTTTGAATGCCTTAGCCCGCACAATCCCCGCCACGTGGGGCGGGGTTCTTCAATTCACTGGACAACTGATAACCGGCGCACGGGTGCCCCGTGTGACCAACCCCGACAACCGTGTGCCTTTGTCGTCCCGGCAGTGCTCTTGACCGTTGCTTGTAATCCACGATTTGTCATTGCATCATCATTATTTCCACGGCATTCGACTTCAGCTTCTCCGAAATCCCACGCCATCCCACTTCTCAAATCCTATTTTCAGATTGATCGTTCAAGGTGGCGCCTTTCCGAAGCCGCAATAGGAGACATCTTCACAAATGCCTCTTCCCGGCTGGCTCAATAAATCCGAAGCCCTCAAAGCCGCTGCCGCCGCGCCGTTTCGCCTGCTCGACGAAGTGCCCGAACTTTCGTACGGGGATGAGGAAAATGACAACATGCTTATTCAGAGCGACAGTGCGAATTTGGCTTGTAGTGTTTTGTTTTTCATTCGCCATCAGCGACGCCCCCGTGGCCGAAGGATTAGCCGCTCGTGCTGTCCGAGCCCGGCATCTTTGTGCAAATTTTACAATTGTCCTGCCGGGTGAATCCCACAGCGAGCGTATAGGCGAGCGACGACAGGTAATGTTTTTTTCCTTAGCAGGGTGTTGAAAAAGTCTCCCTTTTGTAAACATTTATCCTTATATTATAGGGGAACCCCAACCAAGGAGTATTGATGAGAGGTTCCCAGCCAGCCCAAGGCGGTATGTTCAGCTTCGTTTCTCCGGATTCCCGAGTGCCGGCAACGCACCCGCTTCGTCGTGTCAAACAGTTTACGGACATAGCGCTGCGCCGCCTTTCTCGTGACTTTGAGGCGATGTACAGCCGGATGGGACGCCCTTCGATACCGCCGGAATGGCTTTTGAAAGCACAGATATTGATGGCTTTGTTTTCGATACGGTCGGACCGGTTGTTTTGCGAGATGCTGGACTATAACATTCTGTTCCGATGGTTTCTTGACATGGATCTGGATGCGGCATCGTTTGATCATAGTGTGTTTTCGAAGAACCGAGATCGACTTATGGAACAGGAGATTGCGCACCGGCTGATGCAGGAAATCGTGCGTCTTGCTCGTTCCGAAGAGTTGTTGTCCGATGAGCATTTCACGGTTGACGGCACGTTGATTGAAGCCTGGGCATCGATGAAGAGCTTCAAGCGAAAAGACGCGGAATCGGCGAACAAGACTGACGATGATCGGAGTAATCCGTCGGTTGATTTCCACCATGAGAAGCGAAGCAATGAGACACATCAGAGTTCGACCGATCCAGAGGCGCTGTTGGCTCGGAAGAACAAGAGAACGGGAGCGCAGCTGGCGTATTCCGGTCACGTGCTGATGGAAAACCGAAATGGGTTGTGTGTTGATATCGCCATTGCGCCAGCGACGGGGACAGCGGAACGGGATATGGCGCTTGAGCTGATAAAGCATGAACGCAGGCGCGGAAAACGCCGGATGAAGACGGTGGGTGCAGACAAAGGGTATCATGCAACCGAATTTATCAAGAGCCTGCGACGCCTGCACGTGAAGCCTCACATTGCCGAGAAGGCCAACACTTCGCTTAAAGGGTTGGATGGAAGAACGACTCGGCATAAGGGATACAGCGTAAGTCAAAGGAAACGAAAACGGGTTGAAGAGATATTTGGGTGGATCAAGAGCGTCGGTGGCCTGCGGAAAACTCGGGTAAGAGGAATACGAATCAACCAGACTGTTGCCTACGTGGTTGCCGCAGCGTACAACTTGATACGCATGGTTAAGTTGATGCCGCAAACGGTGGGGGCAGCATGAGAATGGCCTGGGAATCCGGGGAAATGCCTCGGAACGAGGCAGGTAAAACCTCTCTGACATATGTAAAGTTGAAGTTAGGTTCATAAAAAATCAACAAGAGCGCTTCTGTTAGGACTATTTCAACAACCTGCTAGGTCGCGGAAATTCGGGAATGAGTTCATGGCGCTAGGATTTCTTGTGCGGGACCTTTGGCTTCCGGGCGCCAAGTTGGGCAAGCAGCTCCAGGTGCTTCTCGGAACGCGCCACCGCTTCGTAGAACAGAACAAGCGGTGCAATCACGTTCTTTCTGCCGGTCAAGACGAAATGCCTGGTCTTCTCAATTTCGATTTCCCGGGGATTCCCGTCGTATGCGGTGAGATATTTGATGAGAACGGCGCAAAATAACTTGGTTTCTTCCGGGGTCAACCTTCTCTTCTCGAGTTCGGCGGTAAATTTGCCGAGCCACAACTCCCGCCAGTCTTGAGAAGAGGTGATTTTCCTGTACTCCATGATGAAGAGGTCCTTGGTGAATAGGTTTTGGAAACCGTTATTTGTCGGTATCCTGTGAACGCCGCATCGCGTCGCCCATGCTTGAATCCGCCGTCCTATTGGCTTGTTCGAGCTTTTTTCGGACCGCTTCCGGGACCTGGGTCATCCTATGTATCGGCGCGCCTTGTCCGGTTTCCAACGATTCCTTGACATCTGCCGGAACCGTGTGCACCCGCAGGAGGTACAAACAGGCGACAATAACCGCTCCAATAATGAGAACGATCATCATAAGATTCCGCATAAACTCCCCTTACCCCGGAAAGTCCGGAAGATACCTGGAAAATAACCTGATTCGTGCGCCCGTCCGGTAGTTTTTTTTTGCGCAGTCGGCCAAGAACGGAGGTTTGCGCCGAACGGCCGCCGTCGATCGAGGGCGGCGGCGTGCGCATCCTTGTGCTTAAACTGTACCATTACCGCCTCATCGGCGGCAAGAATTCCTCAATTTATAGTTTCCGGCGGTCATCCGAGGTACGCCTTGGTGAGTTCCGCGTTTGCTGCAATCTGGGCGCTTGTTCCGCTTGCAAGAATTCTTCCATTTTCAAGCACATATCCTCGGTGAGAGTATGCAAGGGCCATGGCGGCGTTCTGTTCCACCAGGAGAATGGTTTTCCCCTTTTTGTTGATTTGGGCGACAATAGAGAACACATTCTTGACATACATAGGGGAAAGGCCCATGGACGGCTCGTCGAGGACGAAAAGGCTGCCGTCCGCGACAAGGGCGCGTCCGATGGCAAGCATCTGCTGCTCGCCGCCCGAAAGGGTGGAGGCAAGCTGGCGCCGCCTCCGGCCCAAGACCGGGAACAGTTCGAAAACGGTCTTCATAAGAGGTGCAGCCGCCCCGCGTCCGGAGAACGTTGCAAGGGTGAGGTTTTCGAGGACCGTGAGATTGCCGAACAGTCCTCTGCCTTCGGGCACGTGTGAGATTCCCCTTTTCGCAACAACATGCGGCTTGCAGGGAAGAATATTTTCCCCTGCATAGGTAATGGAGCCGGACAGTACGGGAATAAGCCGCGATACCGCGCGAAGCAGGGTGGATTTTCCCGCCCCGTTTGCGCCCAGCAGGCATACGATTTCTCCTTCGTCAACATAGAGCGACACGCCGTGGAGAATGGTGACCTGCCCGTAGCCGGCAACCACATTGTCAATTGACAGAAGATGCATCGTTCTCTCCGAAATAGGCGCGGACCACGGTCGGGTCGCCGGCAAGGTCGGCGGGTTTGCCCTCAAAGATCGTCTCGCCGAAATTGAGCACCTTTACGCGGTCGCACAGTTTCATCACGAGCTGCATCCTGTGTTCTATGAGAACGATGGCCACCCCGTATTCCCGTTTCATTCTGAGGATGAGGTGGGCCAGGCCGTCAAGCTCTGACGGGTTCATTCCAGCCCCCGGTTCGTCGAGCAGCAGCACGCACGGACCGTTCACCAGCGCACGGGCAAGCTCCACCCTTCTCTGCATGCCGTACGGCAGCGATGCCGCAGTGTCGTTTTGGCGGCCGGCAAGCCCGAATTCACCCAGCAGGGTTGCGGCCCGGGCCGTGAGGTCGCGCTCCATGCGGCCGAATGTTGCGGTGCGTGCGAGCGCGCTTACCAACGAGTAGGTAAGACGGGAATACGCGGCGGTTTTCACGTTGTCGAGAACGGTCATCGATTTGAAGAGCCGTATGTTCTGGAACGTCCGGCTTATTCCCCTCGACGCGATGGCGTGCGAGGGCAGGCCCGCAATGTTTTCCCCGTTGAGTATGACCGCGCCGCTGTCGGGCTTGTAAACGCCGGTGACCAGATTGAACACCGTGGTTTTGCCTGCGCCGTTGGGCCCGATGATGCCCCAGACCGTATCGGGTTCCACGGACAGACAAAACGACCGTACGGCCGAAAGTCCTCCAAAAGAATGGGACAAATTGTCCACCCGCAAGATCGGTGCGCTCACGTGTCCCTCCCGGCCTTCCTGGGAACAAACCAGCCCAGTTCCTTTCCCCCCATCATCCCCAGCGGCCGGTAGATCATCAGGACAATGAGGGCCACCGGCGCAACCACAAAGCGCCATATTCCCAGGAACCGCAACAGTTCCAGAGCCACGGTCCACACCGACGCCCCCAGGATCGAGCCCGCAAGCGAGCCGCTGCCGCCCAGGTAGAGCATAAGCAGGATATCGGTCGATTTCACAAGAGAGAATGTCCGCGGGTTGATAAACTGGATAAGGTGCGCAAACAAGCCGCCCGCAATGCCCGCGAAGAACGACGAGATCACGAAGGCGAGAATCTTCACCTGGCCGGTGTTCACCGACAGGAGGTTTGCCGCCACCTCGTCGTCGCGCACCGCGATAATACCCCTGCCGAACCTGCTGTACACCACGTTGCGGATCACCGCAACGGAGAGAACGGTGCATGCAAACACCCACGAGAGGTTCGTGTATTTCCGGATGCCGTAGAACCCCTGCGGCCCGCCGAACCACGGCAGGTTGTCGAATGCGCTTTTGATGATCATGAGCAGCGCCAGGGTGATGATCGCCAGGTAGTCGTCGCGGGCCTTGAATGCGGGAACGGCCACCAGAAGCCCCACGAGGCCCGCAGCCGTCCCGCCGATCACGAGCGACACGGGGAAGAACAGCGGATGCTGCGGAAAAATCGACACGGAACAAAACGACGCGGCGTACGCGCCGACGGCCATGAAGCCCGCGTGGCCGACGGAGAATTCCCCCATGTAGCCGTTGACGAGATTGAGGCTGGCGGTAAGGATGATGTTGATGCCGATGTACAGGATGATCTGCGCGACATACGGGTCAAGACAACCCGTGATGTCGATGGTCACGCATACCGCAAGGCCGGCAACAAACGCCGCAAGAAAAGGATGGCTCCGGATCACGCCTACACCCTCTTCTGGACGGGCATGCCGAACAGTCCGGACGGCCGCACGAGAAGAATGGCCAGCAGCAGCCCGAAAACGATCATGTCTTTGTACGACGACGGCAGGAACGCGGCCGAAACGATCTCGACCGCCCCCAGTATGAATCCGCCGGCGACCGCGCCCTTGATGCTGCCGATGCCGCCGACAACCGCCGAAACAAACGCCTTCCATCCCACCACGATTCCCATATACGGGTCGATGACGGGATAGGCGAGCCCGACAAAAATTCCCGCAACCGCCGCCAGGCCGGTGCCGAGTGCAAAAGTCAACGAGACGACCGTGTCGATGTTGATGCCGAGGAGGGGCGCGTAGGTCTTGTCCCAGCTCAATGCCCGCATGGCCATGCCCGTTCTGGTCTTGGCCACAAAAAGTTCGAGCGCGGCCATGAGGCCCGCCGATGTCGCAATGATCATCAGTTGAACATTGGACGCGGCAAAGGCGCCCACCGCAAAGGTGCGATACCCGATAAGTGCGGGAAATTTCCTGGGCTCCGGTCCCACCAGGGCCAGCGTGATGGTTTCCAGAAAAAGCCCCACCGCAAGTGCGGTGATGACGGCGGAAACGCGGGGCGCATTTCGCAAGGGCCGGTAGGCGAGGCGCTCGATGGCAACGCCGAGGAGCGCGATTGCCGCAAAGGTGAGCGGCACGATCACCGCAAACGGCATCCGGCAGTACGTTGCCAGGAACAGCGCGGCGTATGAGCCGACCATAAAAATGTCGCCGTGCGCGAAGTTGATGAGCCGCAGAACGCCGTACACCATGGTGTACCCGAGGGCAATAAGCGCGTAAATGCTTCCGAGTTGCAAAGCGTTGAGGGATTGCTGGAGAATCACGGTCGTGCTCTATGAATGAAGGTCTTTGCCGTAAAACACATTACAGCGGACTGATCGAATCAAAATATCTGAACGCATTGTCTTTTATCTCAATGACAACGGCGCTTTTCGAGGGAGAACCGGAGCCCGGCGCGAACTTCATGGCGCCCGTAACGCCGTCAAACCGGCTCAGGTTCGAAAGGCGCGCCAGCACAAGGGCCGGATCGCTGGAACCGGCGGACTTGACGCTTTCGAAAAGCATGCCGAACGCATCATAGGTGAGCGCGGCAACATCGTCGGGCTTGGACCCGTATCTTGCCGCGTAGTCAGAAATGAACTTCCTCGCCTTTTCTGTTGCCATATCGGCCGCGTAATGCGTGGTGAAATACGAGCCCTCAAGAAGGCCCTTGCCGAGTTTGAGGATTTCCTCGGACCCCCACGAGTCGCTTCCCACGATTGCGCCGCCGAATCCCTGCTGCCGCGCCTGCTGGATCTGCAGCGGCACTTCGTTGTAGTAATTGGGAAGAAACAGCACGCCGGCGCCGGACGTCTTGATTTTTGATAATTGCGCGGTGAAGTCCTTGTCGCCGGTGGAATACGATTCATACGAAGGGATCTCTCCGCCGGCCCGCGTGAACTCCGCCTTGAACACCTCTGCGATGCCCTTGTTGTATTCGGAGGCCACGTCGAAAAGCACCGCCGCCTTCCGAATGTTGAGTTTTTTGAGGATGAAGGCGGCGACGACCACGCCCTGGAAATCGTCGGTAAAACAGGCCCGAAACACGTGCGTGCGGTTTTCGGTAAGTTTGGGGTTGGTCGACCAGGGCGAAATCATGAGCAGCTTGTTACTTTCCGCTACAACCGCCGCAGGAATCGCGTTGCGGCTGGCATTGGGTCCTATCATGGCAAGCACGCGCCGGCTCACGAATTTCTGCGCAATTGCGGCGGCGGATTCCGCCTTGTCTTCGTTGTCTTCAACGCGCAGTTCAACCGGGACGGCCTTGCCCGAAACCAATAGACCGCCCTGCGCGTTTACTTCCTCAACGGCCATTGTGGCGGCGTTGACGCACGATCTGCCTACCACCGGCACCGAACCGGTGAGTTCGGCGTTCACCCCGATTAGGATCGTGTTTGACTTGTGGCAGGACACCATGCAAAGGGTTGCAGCGAGCAACATTGACATGGCAAGAAGTCGTTTGAACATGGGGCCTGTTCCTTTGGGAAAAAGATGACGGTCGAACGCCGGAGGAGGTTGGAACTCAAAATAGGTGCATTTGCAAGGATGGGTCAAGAAAAAGAGGGTGCGACGTGGGTGCCGAGGCGGAAGACCTTTCGGGATTTTCCGGCGCTGACAATGGTTCATCGCCGTGGCCGCCTATTTTGACGGGGCCTTTTTTGCTGCGGGCTTATACCTGGCCCCGCGCAACAGAAGCACGCACGAGTCCGCCGAAACCGAAATTCCCGCATCAGGACCCGGCGCGTCTGTGCAGGACAAAACCTTCTCTCCAAAACGAAACGCGTCAACTGATTTGCCCGAAATGTCAAACCGCCAGCATTCGGAGCACGTTGTTTCCATAAACATGGGAAACTGCGACGTGCACCGGCCCGTGCCGCACGAGGAAATGCGGTTGGTTCTGCACGTAAAGCACGGCCCCGCCTCCGGGTTTCCCGATGCGAATCCGATGCGGTACGCTGCACTTGAGCCCTGCGGCCGTTTGCACCACACGTCGAGCTCCACGGTGCCTGTCCCGATGCAGCCGGGGAGACGCACCCCGGAAGTTCCCCTGAGGCCGTCCAGTTCCACCACTCCGTTTTCGGCGGAAACGCTGCCGCTGGGCGCCCATGCGCCCAGCGTTGCGCCGTCGAACAGCTCTGTGTACGGCGAGCGGGCGCCGGAAGGCGGCGACGTGTCGAGCCGTTGCAGCTTAAGGTTCCGGTATCGCACTCCGCCCTTTTCGCCTTCGAGGCAGATGCGGCCGTACCGGTAGTGATCGTCGCGGAACCGTAGCACTTCCTTGCCGTTGAGCTTGACGGACACCTCCCGGCCGACCGCTCGTATGCCGAAATGCTGCCACACATCAACGGGAAATTGAACCACGCCCGGGTTGGGCTGCGGCCGGTAGGGGAAATGAATGTGCCCGGTGCCGGGCATGTCCGCGTCGATGTCCATCTTATAACCGTGCAGCCAGGGAATCCATGCCTCCGCGTCTCCCCGCACCAGCACGCCGCCCTCGCTTTTCCCATTGTAAAGAAAGTCGCCTTCGAGCACGAAATCTGCAAGGTCGAGGTTGTGGGCGATCCAGCCGTCGCTGCCCTCAAAAACGGAATCGGAAAGGGTCCACGGCTGGATAGACCGATATGCTTTTGTCAATTTCCAGCAGGAGGCGTCCATCAGGGACGCAAAAGGAACGGGTTTTACCACTCCCTTTTTGGGCTTTACCGGTGCGGCGGCGAGGAGAAAGGGAAGCAAAACGACACACCACAGTGCGCGGTGCATAGCGGTCCTTCGGCAACGGCCGTCCGATGGAAGATCGTAGGGACACGATCGCCTGTGCATGATTGTCGCATGGGGACACCACGTGTGTCAATGGGAAGTCGCGCGGAGGCTGCCATTCAAACGGAAGGAACCATATCCTGTGTCAATTCCGGAACACTTCTCTTCATTCCAGCCGGAAAAGGACCGTTGCGCCTTTGTCCTTTTCACCTTCCATCCACACCGAACCGCCGTGTTTGTCAATGATCCTCTTGACGGTTGCAAGGCCGATGCCGGTGCCCTTGAAATCCTGGTCCGAATGGAGCCGAACAAAGGGCTTGAAAAGCCTGGGCGCGTGCTGCATGTCGAAGCCGGCGCCGTTGTCTTGGACAAAATAGACGGTTTTCCCGTCGATGCGCCGGACGCCGAAATCGATGGTCGCGTGGCTCTTCTTTGAGGTGAACTTCCATGCGTTCCGGATGATGTTTTCCAGAACGATGCGGGCGAGGCCGGGATCGGCATTGGCGGCAAGATGCGGCGCGGCGTTGAACGCCACGCTCCGCTGCGGGGCCGACGATTTGACTTCGTTGAACACCGAGACCGCAATTGCGGTAAGGTCGACGGGTTCCCGCCGGACTTCCTGGCGCACTACCCTCGACAACGCCAGAAGATCGGCGATCACCTGGGCCATGCGCTCCACCGACCGCTCGATGTGCCCCAGCGCCTTGTGCGCGTCGCCGTACGTTCCGGGAATATCCGACTTGAGAACCGCGAGGCAGCCGGATATGGAATGCAGGGGATTGCGCAGATCGTGCGACACCGAATAGGAAAACGATTCCAGTTCCTGGTTGGCATCGGTGAGTTCGCGGGCCTTCACGCGGAGCAGGTCTTCCATTTCGAGGCGCTCGGTAATGTCTATCCCGGTGCTCAGGATAAGCGTCACCGCGCCGGCTTGGTCGAGCAGGGCCGAGTTTGCCCACCGGATGAACCGCTTTGAGCCGTCTTTGGCAACCCAGTAGTTTTCGAATTCCATGTCCGCGGTCACCGTTCCGTTCATGATGCCCGTAAAAATTTCCCGTATCGGTTCCTTTTCGGACGGCACGAGCAGGAAGTCCCAGAATATCTTGCCCGCCACCTCCTGAAACGAATAGCCGGTGGTCTTTTCGCACGCCTTGTTGAATATCCTTATCCCGCCCGTCTTGTCGAACCCCGCAATGAGCCCGCCGGTCGTCTCAATCACGCCGTTGCAGAAATTGCGTTCGTTGCGAAGAGAGACTACTGCGTTGTCAAGTTCAGCCTTCAGGCGGATCGCCCGGATGCCCTGGGCAAGGTCGCCGGCGAGTTCGGCGAGCAATCGTGCCTCTTCGTCGGGAAACGAATCGGGTTCCTTTGAATAAATGGTGATCGCGCCAAAGGCGCGGGCGTCGGAGAGCAGGGGAAATGCAATTGACGAAGCGTACCCATGTGCGAGAGCCTGCTCGCGCCAGGGCGCGAACGCGGGATCGGTGATCATGTTGTTGCAGCGAGCCACGCCTCCGGTGCGCACGGCGGTCCCGGTGGGGCCCCGGCCGCGCTCGGAATCGGCCCAGGTGAGATTGAGCGCGTCGAGATACGACCGGTCGAAGCCGGCGTAGGCTGCGGGCCGTATGGTTTTGGCGCCGTCCTGATCGGCAAAACCGATCCACACCATGGTGTATCCGCAATCGTCAACAATGATGCGGCATATCTGGTCGAGGAAGTCTTTTTCGGAGGATGCCGTTGCCATGGCAAGGCGGCTGTTGCTCTGTGCCTTGAGTGCGCGGTTGAGTTTGTTAAGTTCTTCTTCCTTCCTCTTGCGCTCGATGGCATACCGCACGGAACGAACGATGAGTCTTCCGTCGCACTGGCCTTTTACCAGGTAGTCCTGGACGCCCATGCGGACCGCCTCGACGCCGGTCTGTTCGTCATTGACGCCGGTAAGCACGACAATCGGCATGGCGGGGAAGACGTTCCGCACGCGATGGATGGTTTCGAGGCCGCTGCTGTCGGGGAGGGTAAGGTCGAGAAGCATGGCATGCGGTTGATGGGCATAGACCCGTTCGAGCGCGGCCCCGAGCGACCGCGCCAGGGAGAGCCGGACATGATTGTCGTCGATCGACTCGATGCTTTCCTTCAGCAGCAGGGCGTCGGTCTCGCTGTCCTCCACGAGAAGGACGCTCAAAATTTCGCGGCTGTTCATGCGTTCCCCGGCAGGGTAGCCACGATCAGCCAGAAATTCGTCATCGATTCGATCACTTGGATGAAGTGCGTGAAATCAACCGGTTTTACGATATAGCAATTTGCGTGCAGTTTGTATGATTGGTTCACGTCCTTGTCGGAATGCGACGTGGTGAGCACGATGACCGGAATGGTCGCCAGACGGGGATCAGCCTTGATATCTGCGAGGACTTCCCGGCCGTCCTTTCTGGGCAGATTGAGGTCGAGCAGTACAAGGTCGGGCTGCGCCGCGGCGGAAAAAGGTCCCTCGCGCCGCAAATAGGCCATGGCTTTCACGCCGTCCTCCACGTGAATGAGACGGTTGTCCGCCCCGGCGGCGCGAAATGCTTCAATTGCAAGCGCGGCGTCGCTCGGACTGTCCTCAACCAGCAATATTTCCACGGGCCGGACGCCGTTCGGCGACATCGCTACGCTTCTCCCTTGTCTGGAATGGTGAAGAAAAACGCGGCTCCTGCTCCGGGTTTCGATTCCACCCAGATCCTTCCGCCGTGGCGCTCCACGATCTTCTTGCACACCGCCAATCCGATGCCGGTACCGGGATATTCGCTGCGGGTGTGCAGCCGCTGGAAGATGAGGAAAATACGTTGTGCGAACTGAGGATCGATGCCGATGCCGTTGTCGCGCACGGCAATAAGCCATTCGTCTGCGCCGCGCTCGGCGTTCACCGTGATCCGGGGCGGCGTTTCCGCCGAGCGGAACTTTATCGCGTTTCCTAGGAGATTCTGGAAAAGTTGTTGCAATTGAAGAGGGTCCATCACCACCGAGGGCAATTCGCCGGCTTCCACCTGCGCGCCGGATTCCTCAACGCTCCTGTGCAGGTTGAGGAGTGCGTGGTCGAGCGCATCCTTCATCCCGGCAAGCTCCGGCGCCTTGCCCCGCGTGCCGACGCGGGAATATTCCAACAGGCCGTTGATAAGCGATTGCATTCGGTCGACGCCGTCCACGATGAAATTGAAATACTCGGTTCGCTTCTCGTCAAGCGTCCCGCTCAGGTGGCGTTTGAGCAGCTCCACAAAGCCCGACACTGCCCTCAGCGGTTCCTGCAGGTCGTGGCTGGCGACGTACGCGAATTGTTCGAGGTCGTTGTTGGAGCGCACCAGATCCCTGGAGAGTTCCTCGCGCCGTTGCATTTCGCGTGTGAGCGCGTCGTTCGCGGTTTTTAGTTCTTTGGTCCGCTGCTCAACAAGTTCTTCCACGTGAAGGTGGTGAGATTCCAGTTCCGCCTCTGCGTAGAATCGCTGGAGCGCCTCGCCCACAAGCGGTGCAATGGTTTCCTCCAGGAAGTGCACGGTTTGGGGGCGCGCCATACCGCTCTTGTGGTCGGCCAGATGGATCGCGCCGAACACCTGATTGTTGAACCTGATCGGAACGACGGCCAGGGAGCGGAACCCGCGGTCCATGCACGCGCCGCGGTATTCACCGCGTTCGTTCCTCGAAAGCCCGCTCAGGAATTCCCCGGTATCGTTGATTGAGAACGATCCGCCGGCAGAAACAAATTTCCGCTCCTGCTCCTGCACACGCTCCACGATCGCCCTGATGCAAATGCAATTGTCGCGATCAACGTGCAGCGCATTTTCCACGGCAAGAAATTCTTCGTCGAAGCCGAGGTGCGATTCAAACGGTATGTTGCCGTGTTGGTCCCGGATGCGCACGCCAACGAATTCGCATGCGCTCCACCCGCGGATAATGCGTACCGCCGCGTCAAGAAACGCTTTTTTCGAGGAGGTGTGCGCAAACTGCTGTAGGATGCTGTTTGTAATGAGCTGGTCGGCCGTGCGCTCCGCAACGCGCTGTTCGAGCTCGTCGTGGGCCAGTTTGAGCGACTCCCGGTCTTTTACGTGTACCATCGCGGTGACAACCTGGTCGGCAACCGCCTTCATCAGGGAAAGGTCGTCCTTGGAAAACGTCTCGCGGTCCCGCGTGCCGAAGGACAGCGTTCCCATCACCGTGCCTTCGCTGCTCATGAGCGGGTGGCAGGCATAGGCCTTGATGCCGTACGATCTGACAAGATCGGTGCGGGCGTCGGGCGTTGTCGGGATGTGTCCGGCCACGATGCGCTCCCCGTCGCGCGCGACGCAACCGCAGACCGCGCTTCCGTAGTCGAGCCATTCCATCTTCGCCGCTTCCCCGGGCGGAATACCGGCGCAGGCGTTAAGATGGAGCTTGCCGGCCTTGCCGTCTACAAGGAAATTGAAAAAGACATGGCAGCCGAGGTGTTCCATGACTTTCGTGCACAGCGATTCCACCAGTTTCTGCGGTTCCGAAGTTTGCAGAAGCTCGCTTGCGGTATGCGAAAGAATGTCGAGGCGCGAAACCAGTTGTTCCTGCGCCGCAAGCGCTTCGCCCCGCCGCTCCGACACAAAGGCGAGCTCCACGCGCGCCTTTTCCGCCCGGCGCCCGGCCGCGATTGCGTCCTGCATGATGTTGAGTGCGGCCTTACGGGCAAGTTCCAAGGACTGGTTTGCTTCGCGGACCTGGCCGGTACGCTCCGCAACGCGGCGTTCAAGCGTCTGGTACGCCGCGCGAAGTTCCGCGGTTTGTTCCACCACCCGCCGTTCGAGGGCGGCATTGATGTCAAACGTCGATTTCTCGGCATTCTTACGGTCGGTTATGTCCGTGAACACGGTGGCGAATTTTCCCTTTTCCGGTGAGAACACCGAAATCGAAAAGTGCTTGCCCATGGGAGAAAATTCGGTTTCAAAGTGCTCCGGATTGCCGCTTTGTGCGACCCGGGCGTAGATGTCGAGATACGGCGGGGTTCCGGTGCCGTAAAGCACGGACGCTTTCTTGCCCACGGCGTCTTTGCGGGCGATCCCGGTGAATCTTTCGAATGCCGGATTCACGTCGAGGATGATGTAGTCGGCGGCGGTTTGGCCTTCATATACAATTTCGTGGTAGGCCAGGCCTTCGCTCATGGATCCGTACAAAGCCTTCAGGCGTTCCTCGTTTCGTTGCAGTTGGGCGCTTCTGTCCTTCTCTGTTTTGTAAAGACTGACGTATTCCGCCAGAAGGCCGGTCATCAAAACCACGTAGCCGCTCGCGCCCAAGAGCCTAGCGGCATACCACCAGAAATCGTATCGCTTGCCTCCCACGAGAATATCGGCAAGGGCGAATGCCAGAAACAATTGCGCGAAAGCCACGTAAGCGTAGATTGAGGCGTTGTTGCCGGCGGGGCGCACATACCGGCGGACGGAGAGCGCTGCGCCGGCCGCAAAAAGGACGAGCTGTACGACGGTTAAAACCAAGTACAGGAGCGTGAATGATCCGTCTTTTGCAACCAGCAGGGGAAGCACCGGCTCAAAGAAAAGAAGGGTCGCAATTATCAACACCGTGGAGACGGGCCACGATAAAGCGCACCAGACCCATCGGCGGCCGGGAAGCGAGTTGTGCCGCGGCCACGGCGCTAGGGCAGCCGCGGGCAGCATGGCGGCGAATTGGAACATGGTGAGCGTGACGATCCATGCCGGCGTGCCCGGCAAACGGCCGATCATCGATCCGCCGGCCGCAGTAAGGCCCGGCCAGGTCAAAATGTAAAGAACGGTCCCTACGCTCCCGCAAGCAAAGCACGAACCTATCCAGTACGACGATGCGTCGCGCAGCACACCGTACCGGCCCAGGGCCAGGAAGGACACGATGGCAATTGCCATCACCATGAAACCGTGCATAAGGGGCACCAGCCACGGTGCGTCGGCAAGCCTCGGACCCGGGCCCCACCACGCGATAAGCCCGATGTGCACGCACAAAAGTATAAAGGCCGTACCCACGAAAATGGGGAACAGGGGCTTGGAAGGATGGGGTTGCGATATTGCGGTGTTCATGAGATGGTGCGTTTTCTTGTCGAAAGCGAATAGCCGATTACCGTCATACGATCTTCAATCCTGCCAAACTATGGATGAGAGCCGTTTCGTTCCGCGCCACCTAAATCCCCCGGAGTGGAAAGATGTTTTCCCTTCAAGATAAAACCTTTCCTCATCGTTCATTTTTGTCTTTGCGTCCATCGTGCTCTTTCGGTGAATCTTGATTGTCCCGTCCGTCATCGAAATCAACTTCATACGCCGGAGGCTGCCCGAGCCTGGCGCACAACTCGTTAATCTCCTCCTTCAGCTCGATCATCCGCATTTCGCGGTCGACCATGGCATTATTGAACTGCGTGAGCTCGTCGTTCTTCCGGAGAAGCTCTTCTGATGCCTGCAGGATCTTCTGCTCGGCGTCTTTGCGGTCCGTAATGTCGATAAAGGCGCCGAGGAGCGCCGGCTTGCCGTCGTAGGTGATGGGGCGAACGCTCGAAAGGGCCGAGAACGGCGAGCCGTCTTTACGCTTGAGTTTGACCTCATACTCCGCCTTGTTCCCTTTCTCCTTGAGAATGCGAAGCGTCCGGTCCCGTTCTTCCGTGCTCCAGTAAATTTGCGGAGTGCCGCGTCCAAGAAGTTCGCTTTCGGCATAGCCGAAGCTATTCACATATGCTTGGTTGACATATAGAAAAGTTGCGTCGGGGATGCTCACCACGCCGATGCCCACGGGCGTTGCTTCAGCGACGGCCTTGAACCGTTCCTCGCTTTCCCTGAGCGCCATTTCCGCCAGCTTACGCTCGGTGACGTCGTGGGCAACCACTGTGGCTCCGACGATTCTGCCTTTGTTCCAGTGGAATTTGGTGTTCAAAAACCCCCATATGACGCGGCCGTCTTTTGTCAGCACCCGATACTCGGCGGCCTCGTCGGGCTGGTTTCCGGACTGCGCCTGGCGAATGCGCGATGCAAAACGGGCCTTCCCCTCTTCGTCAAGGATGTCGAAGGCGGTGATGTTAAGCAATTCTTCGCGCGTGTAGCCGAGGAGCCGGCACATCATGTCGTTGACTTCCGTGAAGCGGCCCGTGGCGAAATCGACCTCATAGATACCTGCGGGCGCGTGCTGGACAAGCTGGCGGTAGCGCAGCTCGCTTTCGCGCACCGCCTCTTCGGCCATCATCTGGATCGTTATGTCCCGTCCGTACAGGTTTACGTAACCCGCCTCCGCAACAGGGACAACGACAAAAGAGTAAAATCGTTTTTCGCATTCGATCTGAATTGTTCCCTGAGTTTCGGTGGCGAATGCATCCACGATCTCCTGACGCAAGGGTTGCCGAATCTCGCTGCCGACGGCGCAGCCCCACATTTTCATGAGCGGTCCGCTCGCGTTATTGGCGTACAGCACGGCTCCGTCTTTGCTCACGCGCAGGATAGGGTTGGGGTTTTCAGACGGAAACTTGGCCAGCATCCCGATTTCGGCTTCCATCCGTTTGCGCTCGGTAATGTCACGAATGACGCTCATGACGAATTGCTGCTTGCCTATTGTTATCATCGAGGCGTTGAATTCCACCGGAATGAGCGTGCCGTTCTTGTGGATCATTTCCGTCTCGCCGCGCAGCACGCCGCCCGATTTGATCGTCTCCAGGTTGGAGACCGTTTCGTTCTTGTGCGGCGGCGAAAGGAATCCGCCCGTGCTCATGGCGAATATTTCCTCGCGGGAATACCCGGACATGGTCTGCGTTACTTGGTTGCAGTCGACATAGCGGCCGCTGGCAACGTCGAGGAGAACGATCGCGTCGTTATTGTTCTCAAAGATGCTGCGAAACTTGACTTCTTGATCGCGCAATTGCGTTTCGGAGTTCTTTCGCTCGGTAATGTCGGTAAAGGAAACGGTCACGCCCGATATTTTTGCTCCTTGCGAGCGCCGCGGGAACATGTGCCGAAGGTACCACGCACCCCGGCACTGGACCTCATTGGAAAGCAGGGTGGAGGTGGCAAGGACCTTTTTCGCGTCCGAGACTAGGTCTTTGCCCAGGCAGACATCGGAGAACTGGTCAACCTGTCTGTTAATGTCGCTTTTTGCAAGCTTGACAAGCCGGTTGATGGCAGGGGTAAAGTTGGCTATGCGCAATGTGTCGTCCAAGAACAGGGCCGGGATGTCGCTGACGGATTCCAGTTCCTCCAGCGCGGTGTTGAGATGGTTGTTGGCCGCTTTGAGCTCGTCGCCGGTGTAGATGAGTTCCTCGTTGGTTGTGCGCAGCTCTTCGTTGGTTACGCGCAGCTCCTCATTGGTGGTCTGGATCTCTTCGTTGAACGCGGCGAGCTCTTCGTTGCGCGCCTGGAGGTCGTGTTCCTTGGCCGCCAGTTTGAGTTCGAGTTTCTTGATTTTGGGTAGCGTTTTCGGAGGAGTCGGTACTTTTTTGGAGGTTTTCTTCCTGGATGATTTCATTGAGCCGCCCCGGGCAAGCTCATTTTGGAGTATCCGGTGATGTCCGAAAAGGTAATTACCACGCCGTCAATGACGTTTTCCAGGGTGCGGTACGGCATGATCCGCACCACGAACCGCCGACTATCGTGCGTGGTGACCTGTTTTTCGCAAAACACAAGCGTTCGCAGGACTTCTTTGGCGTCCTCGATAAGCTCGGGATAGAGAAGGATCGAAGAAAGGTCCATGATGGGGCGTCCCACGTCGGTGGCGATCAACTTGATGATCTTTGTGGCCTCGGTGGTGAAGCGCCGCACCGTGAGGTCGTTGGTGAGGAACACCGTGGCGATGTCGGTGCTGTTGAGAAGGTTTTTCATGTCGTTGTTCATCCGCGACAGCTCATCCACCTTCACCTGAAGCTCGGTGTTGACGGTCTGGAGTTCTTCGTTGAGCGACTGCATCTCTTCTTTAGAGGTAGTAAGTTCCTCATTGGTGGATTGGAGCTCTTCGTTTGTCGATTGCAATTCCTCGTTGGTCGCCCTGAGTTCCTCTTGCGAAGTCCGCATCTCGTCCCTGGTGATCCGAAGCTCCTCGCGGTTGTGCGCAAGCTCTTTTTCAACTGCGGCAAGCGTACTTTTGCGAAGCGGGCCCACTTTGCCCCGGGGAGCAGGAGAGGATCTTTCCGGCACAGCACGCGCATCGGAAAAAACGATGGCCACCAGGCCGCGCAGCGCCTTCGGTTCGTCGATGGCCCGGGCGGCCAGGTCAAAACGCAGAACGCCGCTTCCGGTCTTTACGCTCAGGTTGCTCATGTAGACGGTTTCTTCTTGGCGAAGCGCCTTCTGGAAAACGTTTGTGAGCTCGTAGCGCAATTCCTCGCGCGCCATGGCGAAAATATTCAGATTCGCCTTGCCTGCCGGAAGTTCGAGGTATCTGGAAGTCCTTCCGTTGCTGTAGATGATGTCTCCTTCCTTGTTGACAAGGACCGAAGGCGGAGAAAATTGCTGCAGGAAGAGCTGGTCCGCCATGGCCTGAAAGGTCCTGTCGGACGCGGGGCGAGCATACGGTTGCGGCCCCGTTCCCGTGCGGGCGGAGACAAACGAGGACGGGAATTCGAACGGTTCGGCCGGGGAAGACTGGATGCGCCTGTAAATCTTGGATTTGCTTTCCACCTGGGAAAACAAGTTGGTAAACCCGTTGGTGGTCTCCGCGCTGCCCAGAAACAGGATGCCGCCGGGATTGAGGCTGTAATGGAACAGCGGCAGCAGTTTCTTCTGCAGGTCCTGGGTCAGGTAAATAAGCAGGTTGCGGCATGAGAGAATGTCCAGCTTGGTGAACGGCGGGTCCATGATGAGGTTTTGCGTCGCAAAGATGACCGTTTCACGGATCTCCTTACACACATGGAAGTCGTCTCCGTCCCGCAAAAAAAAGCGGTCCAGCCGTTTGGAAGAAACGTCGGCGGCGACGTTCGCCGGATACAAACCCTGGCGGCCCTTGTCGATGGCGGCCTTGTCGAGATCGGTGGCGAATACCTGGAGCGCAAAACGGTCCTTTGGCCTCACCTGGTCGATGGCTTCCCTAAACACCATCGCCAGCGAATAGGCTTCCTCGCCGGTGGAACATCCCGGCACCCATGCCCGAAAGGTCCGTCCCGATGGACATGCGGCAATAAGCTCCGGAATCACCCGGTCCCGCAGCCTGGCCCATTCAACCGGGTCGCGGAAGAAATTGGTGACGCCGATGAGCAGTTCCTTGAACAATATTTCAAGTTCCTGGGGGTTTTCCTGGAGAAACCGGATATAGGCGTTGATTTTGTCAATCTGGTGCACTCCCATGCGACGCTCGATCCGGCGGTACATGGTGCTTTTCTTGTACTGGGAAAAATCGTGGCCGGTGTTGGCCCGAAGGAGGATTATCGCTTTTTCAAAGGCGCTGTCGCCCTGCTCCCGGTCCACCGATTCGGTCCGGGTGAACAGTGGTGTGAGGTGAAGAAAGTCCGTTATTTTGGCGGGAAGGGCTTCCGCCGGGGCGATATAATCCACCATTCCCGAATCGATGGCGCTGCGCGGCATGCCGTCGAATTTCGCCGATGCGGGGTCCTGGACAAGAACCACGCCCGCCTTTTCCTTGATGGCCCTGAGTCCGAGCGTGCCGTCGGTTCCCATGCCGGAAAGAATGACGCCGATGCTTTTATCCTGCATGTCAAGGGCAAGGGACCGGAAGAAGAAATCGATGGGCAGGCGCATTCCGCGAGGCGCACTGGGTTCAAAAAGGTGCAGCGTTCGGTGCAGGATGGACATGTCTTTGTTGGACGGGATCACATACACGAAATTTGGTTTTACCCTCATCCGGTCTTTGGCCTGGACAACGCTCATGCCGGTTATGCGTTGCAACAGCTCGGCCATGATTCCCTTGTGGGTCGGGTCAAGGTGCTGCACAATGACAAAAGCCATTCCGCACCCCGCGGGGACGTTCTTCAGGAACATCTCTATGGCCTCCAGTCCGCCGGCGGACGCGCCTATGCCGACAATGGGGAATGATCCTGAAGCGGCGGCCCGGCGTTTGGCTCGTTGAAACCCCGGAGAGGTTGCGGCAGACGTGGTGGAGATCCGTTTCTTCGCGGCCCCGGTGGTTTGCTTAAGCATGGTTGTTACCTGTACCTTTTGGTTTGACACGTTTTCATTAAACTACTTCTCGAATATTTGGATCAAAAGAGAATAAAACCTGCTTTTCCCGGCGGCAACAATGCATGTGGCCGGCAGCAGTCATTTATATTTTGCCCGGGCACGTATCCGGGTTTCATGAGACTACAAAGATATGATTCGAAAAGTGGTTCGCCACCCGCTCACAAACGTAACAATCTTTGCAAAAGAGACGCCTGCGGGCATTGTCATCTGCGGCATTTCGTTCGGCGTCAGGAAGACGCTTGATGGCGCGCCTGCCGTGGAATCCAATCACCCTGTGTTGCGTTCCTATGCAAAGGCAGTTGCAGGTTTCCTTTCAGGGACCGTCACGACGCTTGCCGATATCCCCATCGACCTTGGCGGTGCCACGCCGTTTACGAAGGCAGTGCTCGCTTCGTGCAAACGTATTCCCCGGGGAAGCACGGTTTCCTACAGCCGTCTGGCCCACATGGCCGGGTATCTGCGAGCGGTCCGCGCCGCTGCATCCGTCATGCGCAACAACAGGTTCCCGCTGGTTGTTCCTTGTCACCGTGTAATTGCAAAGAACGGGGGACTGGGCGGTTTTATGGGAGCTACCCGTGGAACAGCCATCGCGCTCAAGCGCGCGCTGCTCGAATTGGAAGGGGTGGGCGCATTTGCCGGCGCCGGCATGCCGCAGGCGGCCGGCAATCCGGAACCTTATCCTCGTTTCACCATTTCCTTCCGGTAAGATTTTTCGTCAAAAGTACTATTGAAATCCGCCGGCATCCTTGATATACTTATTCTGCCGACAAACACGATGGGTCGGCAGGCCGGGCATTGAGCCCGGTTCATCCAACCTAAGGAGCCGCTCATGGCCACAAACGAATCCGCTTTCGACCGGCGCCAGCATCCGCGATTATCCTGCAACACCTCGCCATTCCAGGTGTCGTTCAAATGCAACGGCGGGGACATGTCGGCATTTGTCGAAGACATTTCGTCTATGGGCGCAAAGCTGCGTATTACGAAGGCCTCCGCACACATTCCGTTCCTTGTCCAGGGGGAATTCACTTACACGTTTCACACCGCGCTCGGGCCCACCCAATGCAGGGCGCGAACCGTGTGGGTGCAGCGCAAGGGAGCGGAATTCCTGTGGGGTGTGGAATTCATCAGGCTCGACTCAAAGGACAATAACCCGCTCAACGTGATCATCAAGGACCTGAGCACCCAGGCGATGTAGTCAAGAGTTGAACGGTTTAGAAGTGGAAGTGCACAAGAAAAGGACCCTGGAGAAACCAACCTCCGGGGTCCTTTCTCATCGGCGAACGACCGTATCTACATCTGCATGGCCGCCAGGCTCTTGAGCATGGCAAACTTCGAATTCACGTTTTTCTGCGCAAGGGCCATGAACTTCTCCGACGCCTGCGGGTTCGTGCGCTGCAGCACCTTGTACCGGTTCTCGCGCATGGTGTAATCCACGAGCGTCATGGTCGGTTCCTTACTGTCGAGCTGAAGCGGGTTTTTTCCCTCCATGGCAAGCGCGGGATTGTACCGGTACAGGGGCCAGTGGCCCGAGGCAACCGCGTTCTTCTGCTCCTGGTATCCGTCGATCATGTCGATGCCGTGGTTGATGCACTGGGCATAACACAGGATAAGCGACGGGCCCTCGTATGCCTCGGCTTCCACAAATGCCTTTACCGCCTGCTGCGGGTTTGCGCCGAGCGCGACCTTGGCCACAAAAATGTACCCGTAGCTCATGGCAATGAGTCCCATGTCTTTCTTGAACGTCGGTTTGCCGCCTGCGGCGAATTTCGCAACCGCGCCCATGGGCGTCGATTTTGAAGACTGGCCGCCGGTGTTGGAATACACCTCGGTGTCGAGCACCATGAGGTTGACATTGCGGTTGCTGGCCAGAACGTGGTCGAGGCCTCCGTAGCCGATGTCGTATGCCCAGCCGTCGCCGCCGAACGCCCACACCGATTTTCTGCCGAGAAAATCGGCAACCGAGAGAAGCTGTTTTGCATCGGCGGTGGAAAGCTTGGCCAGTTCGGCCTTTGCGCGGTCTATCGTGGCGCGGAGGGCTTCCAGTTTGTCGCGGTCGCCCTGGTCCGCAGCCAGGATCTCGCCCAGAAGGGTTTTGACCTCTGCGCCGCAGGAGCCGTTTTCAATCATTGCCTTTGCGGAAATCCTCGCAATATCGGCGAATTTGTCGACCGACAGGCGGATGCCGAACGACACTTCCGCCGGGTCTTCGAACAGGGAGTTGTTCCAGGCCGGGCCGCGTCCGTCCCCGCGCTTGCAATAGGGCGTGGTGGGAAGGTTGCCGCCGTAAATTGAAGAGCAACCCGTTGCATTCGCGATAATCGCGCGCTCGCCGAAAAGCTGGGTCACGAGCTTGACATACGGTGTTTCTCCGCAGCCCGCGCAGGCGCCGGAAAACTCGAAGAGCGGACGGACGAACTGGCTGCCCTTCATGGTGTCCGTTTTGAAAAGTTTTGCGTCGGTTTCCGGGAGTTTGAGGAAGAATTCCCAGTTTTTTGCCTCGGCTTCGCGGAGCGGGGTTTGCGGTTTCATCATGATCGCGTCGCCTTTGCCGGTCATGGGGCAGTTCTGCACGCACACGCCGCACCCGGTGCAGTCCTCAACCGCCACCTGCATCGTGTACTTGAGCCCGGCGTACTCTTTGCCCTTTGCGTCAACGGACTTGAACGTGGCAGGCGCGCCTGCAAGATACTTGGCCTCATACGCCTTGGGACGTATGGTGGCGTGCGGACACAAGAGAGAGCAACGGTGGCATTGGATGCACACCGCCGGGTTCCAGACCGGCACGGTAACGGCGATGTTCCGTTTTTCGTACTGGGTGGTTGCCGTGGGCCATACGCCGTCCGCCGGCATCTGCGAGACCTTGATGGTATGTCCCATCTGCTTGAGCAGGGTGCCGATAACCTGCTTGACAAATTCCGGTGCGTCGTCCGGCACGGGCTTGATGTCCAGGATCGGATTGGAAACCTCTTTGGGATATTCCACCCTGTTAATCTCGCTCTGCGCCTTGTCGACGGCGGAATTATTCATCTGGACTATTTTCTCGCCTTTTTTTCCGTACGACTTCTGGATGGCGTACTTGATGGAATTGATCGCCTTGATATCGTCCATGACCTTGGAGATACGGAAGAACGCGGTCTGCATGATCACGTTGATGCGGGCGCCCAGGCCGAGCTGTTGCGCAATTCCCACAGCGTCAATCACGTAGAACTGCGCCTTCTTGCCGATGATCTGCTCCTGCACCCGTCCGGGCAGCTTGGACCAGATGGTTTTCGCGTCGTATTCGGAGGTGAGCAGGAACACGCCGCCCTCTTCGAGAAAGCTCAGCATATCGTACTTCTCAAGAAAGGAAAAATTGTGGCACGCGATGAAATTCGCTTTTGTGATGAGATAGGGGCGGCGTATGGGCTTTGGCCCGAACCTCAGGTGCGACACGGTGACCGCGCCCGCTTTCTTCGAGTCGTACACGAAATATCCCTGCGCGAAGTTGGGGGTTTCCTCGCCGATGATCTTGATGGAATTCTTGTTCGCGCCGACCGTGCCGTCCGATCCGAGACCGTAGAACAGCGCGCGGTGCGTTTCCTTGTCTTCCACTGAAAATGCCGGGTCGTAGGCAAGTGAGGCGCCGGTCACGTCGTCGTCGATGCCGACCATAAAGTGGTTCTTTGGCTTGTCTTTTGCGAGTTCGTCGAAGATGCCCTTGATCATGGCAGGCGTAAACTCGGCGCAGCCGAGGCCGTACCGTCCGCCCACGATTTTGGGATATTCCTTGAACGCGGCCGTGCCGTCGCTCATGGCTTCGCCGACTGCGGTGCGTACGTCTTCGTACAAGGGTTCGCCCAGCGACCCCGGCTCCTTGGTGCGGTCGAGCACCGCGATTTTCTTTACCGATGCGGGTAGCGCCTTCACAAACAGTTTTGCCTCGAACGGCCTGAACAGGTGCACCTTGAGCACGCCCAGCTTGCTTCCGCGAGCGTTGAGGTAGTCGATGGCGTCCTGCACGGCCTCGCCGCCCGACCCCATGATGATGATGATGCGGTCTGCATCCGGCGCGCCGACGTAGTCGAACAGGTGATACTGGCGGCCCGTAAGCTTGGCGAACTTGTCCATGGCTTCCTGAACGATGCCGGGGCAGGCTGCGTAGTACTTGTTGACCGTTTCACGGCCCTGAAAGTAAACGTCCGGGTTCTGGGAGGTTCCGCGGAGCGTCGGGTGGTCCGGCGACATGCCGCGGGATCGGTGGGCCCGAACCAGATCGTCGTCTATCATTGCACGCATGTCGTCGAAGGTGAGTTCTTCGATTTTCTGCACCTCGTGCGAGGTACGGAATCCATCGTAAAAATGAACAAAAGGAATGCGCGACTTGAGCGTCGCAGCCTGGGCAATGAGCGCAAAGTCCATTGCCTCCTGCACCGAATTTGAACAGAAGAGCGCAAACCCCGTTTGCCGGGTCGCCATCACGTCGCTGTGATCGCCGAAAATCGAAAGTCCCTGGCAGGCGATTGCGCGGGCAGTGACGTGAAACGCGGTCGGCATGAGCTCGCCCGCGATCTTGAACATTGTGGGAATCATCAGCAGCAGGCCTTGCGATGCGGTGAACGTGGTGGTGAGCGCGCCCGTGCACAACGATCCGTGCACGGCACCGGCGGCGCCCGCTTCGGACTGGAGTTCGGCAACGGTCGGCACGTTTCCCCAGATGTTTTTCTCGCCTTTTGCAGACTTTTCGTCGGCAATCTCGCCAAGTCCCGAAGACGGAGTAATCGGATAGATCGCCATGACTTCGTTAACCGCGTGTGCAACGTGAGCGCATGCGGTGTTGCCTTCGTGCGGGACCATTTTCCGTTGTGCCATAAAAAAGCTCCTGTTTTGTATGAGTGTTGTTTTGATGGCGGAATTTTGGGAAGAGTCAACTAAAATACATAAGGGCGGCGGGTGATTCAAGACACGGCGAGGCGGAATCGAAATGGCGTCCGGGATGACGCTTTGAGTACTCTACGCGAGGTCTTTTTTTGTGGGGAGCGATGAGACGGTGCCGCCCTTGATGCCCTTAAAAAGGGCCACGTTGTTGGCGAACTGAGCGGCCGTAAAGGGGTCGAATCCACGGGCTATGCTGTGTAAAAAACCGCCGTTGAACGCACTGCCGATGAGCGTAATGTCGGTGACGGGTTCCCTGCCGGCCGCAGGCGGGAATTCCTCGATTTTGCCCTGGTAGCCGACAAGGCATCCCTTGTCCCCGTTCTTGACGGCCACGATCGAAACGCCGCGGTCCCACAAAAAACCGATAACGTCGAGCGGGCGCTCGTAACCGAACAAGGCCTTCGACTCGTCGGGCGCCGAGGGAAGCATCACGTCGACAAGCGGCAGAACGCTCCAGAGGCATTCTTTGGCGTCGTCGAGAGACCAGAGGCGCAGGCGGAGGTTGGGGTCGTACGCCACCATGATGTCCTTGATATGCGCGAGATGGAAGGCCTTGAATACCGTGTGCCGCGAAGCCTTCGAAACCGCCTGCAGCTCGCTTGACGCATAGACGATCTTGCTGTTTTCAATAAGATCGTCGTAGATGAGCGCCGGGGTAATCGACTGCGCCGCGCTGCCGGGCCGGTGAAACAGGTATTCGCGTTCCTCGCTGTTGCGGGGGCTGGTGAGGTAGATTCCGTTGTATCCCTGGCACGTGATGGCATGGTCGATGTTGATGCCCTGTCCGAGCAGCGATTCGCGGGCAAAGGAATGAAAGGGATCGCACGCGATCGCCGACACAAGCGACACGGCCGACCCGAGCCGGGCGGCGGTCACCGCGGTCACGATGTCGCTGCCGCCGATCGCCTTCTGGTAATTTCCCGATACCGCGATGTCGCCGTCGCAACGCAGTTCGACAAACGTTTCGCCGATCACAAGCAGATCGAAGTCGCGGATATAGGCAGGTTTCATGCGTCCCAGATTTCAGATTTGACAGGCGCCATTTGGGCCAACCTCACTATTGTCAAGTAAAAACTTCAAAACGGTGATTCCATAAGGCACCTGAGCGGGTCGCGCTTGTCGGAAGAGACTTCCGAAAACTCCACGCCGAACATGTACCGTTCGTCGATACGACACACCCATGCGACGGTGCCTTTGCACGAGCTCGTGCCGAACTGGTTGTGTATTTCCACGGAAATGTCCACGCCCGCCCGGACTTCCAGCAAACGGTTTTTGTCGTCCAGGGTGAACCGTGCCCCGATTTCCGAAAAGTCGAGCATGGATGCGGGATACTTCGTTCCATGGATCACGAGCGCGGAGGGACACGAAACCTTGAGCGTTTTTCGCCCGGCGCGCCGCCGCTCGCTGGTTCTCGATCTCATGATACGATTCCGTTGTGCGAGGTTTGCCGTCGAGCGTTCGGCGACCCGGGCCCTGCAGACGAAAAAAGTTCGACGAACCGATGAACCGTGCGCGCCACGTCGTCTTTTCTGGCCAGAGACCCGATCCAGTGGCCGGGCAAAGATTCGAGTCCGTAAAGAAGGCCGGCCAGCCCGCCCGCAACCATGCCGGTGGTGTCGGTGTCCAGCCCAAGGTTGACGGCAGAGAGCAGAATGTCTTTGGTGTTGTCGTGCGCGAGCGTGCACCATATGGCCGCTTCCAAGGTATCCACAATATAGCCGGAGGAACGAATGTCGTCTTCCCGAAGGCCGGGCAGCTCGTGGGAAATAATGCGCATGAAATGCGGCAGTTCGCTTTTGCAGACCGGATCGGCGGAATAGAGATCGAGCGCCTGGGCAACCGCGTTGCGATACGCGGCTTCTTTGTCTTGGGTGACAAGCAGCTCCCGCACCAGGAGACAGTAGAACCCGCACCCGACTTTTGACCGGGGGTGGCCGTGCGTGATCGCCGAGATGTCGTGCACATGGCCCAGAAGCTCGGCGGGCGAGCACTCGTGAAAATACAGGGCTACCGGAAGCATGCGCATGAGCGATCCGTTGCCGTTGTCGTCTTCGGACGTGCAGCCGGAGACCCTGGCGCTTGCGCCGTCGTGATAGATCCTGTCGAGTGCGAGGTAGGTGGTGAGACCGGCATCAAACACAAAGCCGGTGGCGGTCCAGTAGGATTCGAACAGCCATTTGCAGAACAGCTTGCCCATGGAATCTATGTCGTAACCGTCCGCGAGGTTTTCCATGGTGCACAGGACGAGCGCGCTGTCGTCCGACCAGGTGCCTTCGGGCTGATCGTACCGGCCGTACCCGAGCATATTCTTGACAGAGCAGAGAGCCAGTTCCTGCCGCGTTGAAGATTCCACGGGAACGCCGAGCGCGTCTCCGATGATCCCGGCGTACACCGCGGAGGTCATTTTTTCTTTGAGGTCCATTTGTGATCAGGAAAATAACATTTTATGGAAAGGCGGGTTATATCTTTTTTACCTTCCGAATCGGAAGAAAGCTGTTTTCCAAATGTAGGGTTGTCGTGAGCTCAGGCAAATCATCCAAAACCTGCGCGAGAAAAGGCTTTCGGAAACAGGGAAAAGCATGCATACCATTTCATCCTTTGACATGGTGCACAGGAAAGACGTATTTTAGGAAATTCTAAAAACACTCATGCCCGAACTCAAATCCGAACATTCGATAACCATAACGATTGACGGCCCGGCAGGATCGGGAAAAAGCTCGACCGCGAGGCGCGTGGCGGAGAGACTGGGAATCCTGCACCTTGACACAGGCGCAATGTACAGGGCTATTACGCTCAAGTGCCTGCGCCACGGCATTCCGTACCGGGACCGCGGGAAGATTGCCGAATTGCTGAAGGAAACCGACATTTGGTTTACCGGGGCGCCGGGAACGATGCGGGTCTGGATGGACGGCGAAGACGTGAGCGCCGCGATTCGCAGCGACGAAGTGACGAAAAACGTTTCCGATTACTGCGCAGTGCCCCTGGTACGCGCCGTGCTTGTGGGCCTGCAACGGAAAATGGGAAGCGGGCAATCGGTGGTGTGTGAAGGAAGGGACATCGGCACCGTAGTGTTCCCGAAGGCGCAGCTGAAGTTCTATATGGTCGCCTCCGAAGAGGAACGTGCAAAACGCAGGCAGAAAGATTTCGCGTCAATGGGGATTCACAAAGGTGTAAGCGAGCTCATCGCCGAACTTCGCGAGCGCGACCGCAAGGATTCGACAAGGGACAACAGTCCGCTTTGCAAGGCGGAAGACGCAGAGGAGATGGACACCACCGCCCTGACGCTCGACCAACAGGTGGCGCATATAGTGGACAAGGCGAGAAAGCTTATGAAGGACCCGGTTCGCGGGGCAATTGTCTCATAAACAAAACAAAATAACCTTAACCCAATTTTTCAGGAGTGTGTATGTCCGAGTCCGCAGTCAAAGCACAAAAGGGCCAGTCGGCCGTTGACGCACAGGGGAACAGCGTCGATCTATCGGATTTCGAGGAGAGTTATTACAAGGCCGACGAAGTCCAGACCACCCTCGAACAGTACAGACAGTCGCTCGAAGGCATCGAAGAAGGAAAGGTGGTTAAGGGACGCATCCTCAAGATCACCGACAAGGAAGTTTTCGTAGACGTAAACTTCAAATCCGAAGGCATTATTCCCCTTGGCGAATTCAAAGACGTCGCCGCTTACAAAGTAGGGGACGAAATAGACGTTTTTCTGGAACAGGTTGAAGACAGCGAAGGACAGCTCATTCTTTCCAAGTCGCGCGCAGATTTCCTGCGCGTCTGGGACCGCATATATCAGGCGTTTGAGAAACAGGAGACGGTGGAAGGCCGCATTCTGCGCAGGATCAAGGGAGGCGTTGTCGTGGACCTGTTCGGCGTGGACGCATTTCTGCCCGGTTCGCAAATCGATCTTCGCCAGATTCCGGACATGGACTCCCTCATCAACAAGACGTTCAAATTCCGTGTTATCAAGGTCAACAAGGCCCGGCGCAACATTGTGGTGTCCCGGCGCGTGATTCTCGAAGAGGACCGTAACCAGCAGCGGGAAAAGATCCTTGCCGAATTGGAAAAGGGCCAGATCCGCGAAGGGGCCGTGAAGAACATCACCGATTTCGGCGCCTTTATCGATCTGGGCGGCGTGGACGGCCTGCTGCACATTACCGACATGTCGTGGGGACGCGTCAACCATCCATCGGAGATCGTGGCGCTCGGCGACAAGGTGAAAGTCAAGGTACTCGATTTCAACGAAAACAAAGAGCGTATTTCCCTTGGTCTCAAACAGCTTACCGAGCATCCATGGAAGGGCATCGAGGACAAATTCCCCGAAGGTTCTCGCGTTCGCGGCAAGATCGTGTCCATCACCGACTACGGCGCGTTCATGGAACTGGAAAAAGGGATCGAAGGCCTTATCCACATTTCCGAAATGTCGTGGACGCAGCACATCAAGCACCCGTCGAAAATCGTGGGAATCGGCGACATTGTTGAGGCCGCGGTTCTCAAGGTTGATAAGGAGAACCAGAAGATATCGCTCGGGTTCAAACAGCTTGAGCCCGATCCGTGGAGCAACGTGACCGCCGAATTCCCGTTAGGCAGCGTGGCAAAAGGCAAAGTGAGAAACATCGCTGCGTTCGGAGCGTTTGTGGAACTCAAGGAAGGCGTCGACGGCCTTGTTCACATTTCCGATATGTCGTGGACAAAGAAGGTAAACCATCCCGGAGAGCTGTTGCGCAAGGGCGACACCGTCGACGTGAAGGTGCTTGATATCGACGTCGAAAAGCGCAGGATTTCCCTCGGCATAAAGCAGCTCTCCGAGGATCCTTGGGCCGACCTTGCCAAAGAGTACGGTGTCGGCACCGAGGCTGAAGCCGAAGTGGCGCGCATTCTGGACCGCGGCATGATCGTAAATCTGTCGGCAACGGTGGAAGGGTTCATTCCGCTCAACCAGCTCGGCCAGAGCGTCAACCATCCTTCCGAGGTATACAAAGTGGGCGACAAGGTCCCTGCCAAGGTCGTTGAATTCGACATGGAGGGCAGAAAGATCATTCTCAGCATATCCGATTATTTCAAGGACAAAGAGGAATCTTTGTGGAAGGACTACGAGGCTGCGCACGTGCCGAAAAAAATCGTCAAGGCCGAAAAAGCCGAAGTCCATTCCAAGGCTGGCGAAGAGGGCGAGAAGGTTGAGAAAAAGCCCAAGGAAAAGGAAGAGAAGGCGGAGAACGAAGAAAAGGTCCCGGAATAATTTCTCGCAGTGCCGGTTTGAGTGAATGTGCGGAGCGACGGCGGGACGATGAGTTCCGCCGTCGCTCTTGTTTTAGCGGAGTGGCTTCACCGCAGGCGCCTACTGGATCGCGCCGACCAGGTTGAAAATCGGAAGGTACATGGCAATAAGCATTCCGCCGCAAACCACGCCCATCACCACGATCATGATCGGCTCGATTATCGATGTAAGGGCGGAAACGGCTGCCTCCACTTCCTCATTGTAAAATTCCGATACTTTTGCAAGCATGCCCGAAAGATCGCCGGTTTTCTCGCCAACCGCAATCATTTGGATGACCATGGGCGGGAAAACCCCCGTTTCCCTCAACGGTTCCGCAATCGTGAGACCGCCGGAAATTCGTTCGGTGGTGCGAACAAGACCCTTTTCAAGCACTCTGTTGCCGGCGGTCTTGGCGGTAATCCGCAGGGCTTCCAGAATGGTAACGCCGCTGGTTAGTAACGTCGAAAGGGTCTGCGAAAATCTGCTTATGGAGGTCTTTCTCTCCAGATCGCCAAAAATGGGAATACGCAGCTTCAGCGCGTCGATGTTGTATCTCCCGCTGTCCGTCCTGTAATACATGACCAGAGCTACCGCGGCTCCAACCGTACCCAGTAAAATCAAGGGAAGAAAATGGCGGAAGAAATTTGAGATTCCCATTACGATTCTTGTAGGCAGGGGTAATTCACCGCCCAGGTCGATGAACATCTGCGCAAACGTCGGGATAATAAAGGTGAGCATCACCGCGGTCATTCCGACGGCAATCAACGCCACAATGGCGGGGTAGGTGAGGGCGCCCACGACCTTACGCTTCAATTTGTCCGCACTTTCCTGGTATTGCGCGAGGCGGTTGAGCACCCCGTCAAGGTTGCCCGACGCTTCGCCTGCCGAAACCATGTTGCAATATAGTGAGTTAAAAATTTGAGGATGCTTGGAAAGCGCCTCGGCGAGGCTGCTTCCTACCTGGATATCCGATGATACCTGTTGGATTTTCTGCGAAAAGGTTTTGTTCTCGGTCTGGGACACCAGAATGTCGAGACATTGGACAAGGGGAAGGCCCGACGAGGTCATCGCGGCCAACTGCCGCGTAAATCGACTGAGATCCTGCAGTTTTACCTGCGAGAACGTCGGAAGGGCAAACGACGCCTGTTTTGGCCGTATGGAAACGGCCCGTACTTTCTTTTTGCGCAACAGGCCGATAACTTCGTTCTTGCTGGCCGCCTGCACTTCGCCTTTCACCTGCTGGCCGTTGGAAGAAACTCCAACATAGACAAATCGTGGCATTGTAAGCTCCAAAGTCTTTATGTCAAAAGAGTTCCGCTTCGCAGTGGGCGATGCTGTACTTTACCCGCCGAGAAGTTTCTGCAGCCCCTCCGGGTCAGGCGTGCTGCCCAGGGCGTCCTTCATGGATATGTGCCCCTTGCTGAACAGTCGCGCAAGGTCCTGGTTCATTGTCTGCATCCCGTATTTCTGTCCGATTTCCAGCATTCCCTGCATCTGGTGCACCTTGTCGTCGCGAATGAGAGAACGGATTGCCGTGTTTGCGACCAGCACTTCGGCCGCGACAGCGCGTCCTCCGCCGATTTTTGGAACAAGGGTTTGGCTTACCACGGCCTCGAGCACCATGGCGAGCTGGGCACGGATTGTTGATTTCTGCTCTGCCGGAAACACATCGATGATACGGTTAATGGATTTAGTGGCCGAATTCGTGTGGAGCGTCGCAAGCGTGAGGTGGCCCGTTTCCGCAATAGAAAGCGCAGCCTGGATGGTTTCCAGGTCGCGCATTTCGCCGATGAGCACAACGTCGGGGTCTTGCCGCAGAGCAACGCGAAGCGCGCTGCCGAAGGTTTCTGTGTCCTGGTGCACCTCGCGCTGGTTCACGATGCATTTCTTGTGCTGGTGAACGAATTCTATGGGGTCTTCGACGGTAAGGATGTGGCCTTCGAGCTCGAGATTGATTTTGTCAACCATGGCCGCCAACGTGGTGCTCTTGCCGCTGCCGGTGGGGCCGGTTACAAGAATGAGACCGTTGGGCTTCTCGGTAAGTTTGCCCACGATGGTAGGCAGGCCGAGCTTCTCAAGAGGCTGAATCAGATATGGTATCTGCCTGAACGCTCCGGAGGCGCAGCCGCGCTGGAGAAACACGTTTGCCCGGAATCGGGAAAGGTTCTGTACGCCAAAGGAAAAATCGACTTCTTTTTTTTGTTCAAAGATTTTCTTCTGCTGCTCGGTCATCACACTGTAGGCAAGCTTAAGGATCTGGTCGGCGTTGAGTTTGTCTGCGCTCATGGGCCTTAGTCTGCCGTCGACCCGGAACAGGGGAGACGATCCGGCGGTGAGATGAAGGTCCGACGCAAACAAGTCGATCATCTGCTTGAGCAATTCATGCATTGTTGCCATAGAGTTATGAAATTACTTCCGAGAATGTGAGAAATAAACAACTTTGCGCTTTTTGTTGAAACAGGTGGTCTTGCTTCTACAAAAAGATGATACCGTGATCACCGTCGTTTTGCAAGAGTTTTGGTTTTGGAACATTGGCAGGACGTGCTTGACTTGCCGATCAGGCGGATTTATTATTACAAGGTTACCATTTTCGTGCGGCTGCAGACTGCGGCGGCATTCCTCTATTTTGTTAAAGAAGAAAGGTGCACTGCTCCATGTCCGCAAAGTACTTCCGTCATTCGTGTGTCGCTATGATACTCATTATCATGAATTCGAATTATGCGATGTCGAAACGGCCGCAGGACGGCGAAACACAGGGACACAAGATCGTGCTTGCCCTTAATGACAAGCCCGGCGGCAAAACATTTCTCGACACGCTGAATATGGGCAGGGAAATGTATCTTACGGACAGGGATTTCAATCCGATAATGGCCGAGACAACAGAGATTGTGAATGACAAAGGCGGAAAGTTGGAAGTGCCGGACGGGTTCCGCATCCAATGTTTCGCATCGAGCCAGATAGAGCGGGTGCGCGCCGAACAAAAAGTCATCGAATCCAAAGCGCATTATCCGGTATACATTGTCTTTGCTTCACCGTACTACAAGCTGCTCGTGGGTGATTTTGTCAAACGGGCGGATGCCGACGTCGCGGCAGGCAGAATGAAAGAACTTGGCTACGCCGATTCGTGGGTGATGCGAACAAAAATATGGGCAAAACCGTGATCGGTGATGCAAGCCGGACTCAATGAGCGGTCGCTCACTCCTTTTTTAAATCAACGGTAATGATTCCCCGGGAAGAAGCATCCGCCGGAGGCAAGACCTTTTTGCCTTGCTTGACGGTCTGTTTTGAGGTGTCAATTGTGAGTTTGGCTCCATCGACCAAGGACGCATTGGAAGCAACGGCCGAAGGTGCGGTCTGAGGAACAGCGGAGCTTCTTACAGAATTCGCAGCATAGGTTGAGGAGGTCTTGGCTTGGTAGAACGCGAATGCAAAGTAGGCTCCAGCGCTCACGCCGAGGGCGAAAATAAGGGCGGACAATGCTGCGCGTTTCACCCATACCAGGGACAAAAGGAGGCCGATTCCCGTGGGAACCATGCGTCTGGAACAGAGAGATAGTATTCTTGCGTCGAGGTGGCCGGGAGTTTTTTCGCAGAGGATGTCTTGGGTAAAGAACTGTCCCTTTTCGGCTGTGTACTGGGAAAGTTCGCCGGTGCATGATTGGCAGGAGGCAAGGTGCTTCGTGAATTCTGTTGTCTGGGACCGGTCCAGCTCTCCGGACGCGAACAACAAACCGATTTCGTCCCACTTACTGCAATCCATGAATACCCCTTTTTTTAAGTTCTTTCCTGATATTTTTCAAAGCAAGCCGCATTCTGCCCAGTGCGGTGTTGATGGGGCAGTTCATTATTTGCGCTATGTCTTTGAAAGGCACATCGCCTAACTCCCGGAGAAGAAACACTTCCCGCTGCATCGGCTCAAGCGTATTTACCGCTTCGTTGATAACGGCATTGAGCTGCTTGTTCGACAGACCCATGTCCGGAAGATCCGGCCCTTTTCCCAAAGATCTATCGGTATCGAGAAGATGCTCATTTTCAACTTTCACATGCCGGAAGTAGTCGATGGTGCGTTTATGCGCAATCCCGAAAATCCAACTGAGAAAATTCCGCTCCCGGTCGAACTGCTGAGCGTTGCGCATTGCTGCCAGAAAGGTGTCTTGCAAAAGGTCTTCCGCAATTTCTCTCTCCCCGGTCATCCTCACCAGAAAACCGAATACCCGGTTCTTATACCGTTCGTAGAGCGCGGAAAACCCCGCTATATCACCTTTCATCCAATTATCAAAGAGAACATAATCATCCAGTAAACTATCCATAAATACGTTCGTTGCAAAAAAAATATTGCATTCTATTTTAAGGTTTTTATAAGAGACCCAGGTCGGTCATGGCACAGGCGTAAGCATCTTTCTTAAAATATACTATTTTGTCAAGAACCGTTTGAGCCGTCTCCCAGGAAAAAGAATCGAACTCCGCCGGCTCCAGGGCGAAACTGATCGACGCATCGTCACCCGAGAATTCAGTAAGCACCCACTGCTGAGATTGGCCCCGAAAGGTCTGGTGTTTGTGCACGAGACCTTTCGGAAAATTGTAGGTATAAGGTCCAGCCGCAATCTTGATTACTGTAACATCTTTCAGGCCGGTTTCCTCAAAAAGCTCGCGTCGCATTTCGGAAACCAAGTCTGCGCCCGGCCGAAGTCCTCCCTGTGGAAACTGCCACCCCTGTCCCGGGCCAAGCCCTTTCCTGTGGCACACAAGAAGCAGGTTGGTGCCGGCTTTGCGGACCACAACGCATACGTTGCGGCGATACCTGGCCATGCTTAGTGCATCCACCGGCTAGCGTTTCGCGTTTTTCGCTTCCTCCTTAATTTCGGCATTGTTCGGGTCGAGCTGGATCGCCTTATCGAGATTTTGCAGGTACAAGGCATTGTTCTTCTGCATCTTAGCCAGTCTCGCAAGCCCCAGATAAGCCAAGGCGTAATTCGGGTCTGCCCGGAGCGCGCGCTCGAAAAACGTCTTTGCCCATTGCGGCTTGTTCTGCTGCATATGAACGTCCGCACGCTCGTAGAGCGCCGGCGCGTAATTGGGGTTGATATATGATATTTCCTTGTATGTCTCTACTGCGGGATCGAGTTTCTTTTGGGCGCGCTGGGCACGGGCGAGAACCATGAGAGCTTCGATATTTTCCGGGTCCGTCGCCTTAATGTCTTCAACGGCGTCCTCCGCTTCCTTGAATTTCCCGTCGTCGTACAGGCTTTGCGCATAGGACAGTAGGATTTTGTTGTCCCGTTTGATGCCGATGAGCTGCTTCATTTCCTCAATGGCCTTCTTGTTCTGGTCGGTCTTCTTGTACAAATCGACAAGCTGGAGCCTGATGTCGGTATCGTCGGGCTTGAGAGCCTTTGCCTTGACTAGAACGTCTATCGCGTCCTTGGGACGGTTGGTCTTGATATATCCCATAGCAAGGAGGGTCATTATTTCCGGATCTTTGGACGAAAGGGTGTTTGCCATCTCAAGGTATACCATGGCATCCGTCACGGAGCCGCCTTTCAAGAGAAGCATGCCGAGTCTCTTGTTTGCATCAAGGTTCTGCGGATCCAGGGTGATGAGTTTCTTGTACGCGTCAAGCTCGCCCCGTTCGTTCCCGAGTTTGTTGTACACCTGGGCCATTTCGATCCACATTGCAGGAATGGTATCCGCGATGGCGGATGCTTTTTTGAGCAAGGTGGCCGACTTCGACAAGGTGGCCTTGTCTTTTGCGTACAGAATGCCGAGCCGGAGCATGTTGCGGTAGTCGGAAGGAAACTGGGTCACGTTTTCTTCATAGATTTTCCGGGCGCGCTGCGGATTCACCTTTTCCTGGAGAAATCCGGCCTTGTATGCCACATCAGGGTCTTTTGCACCGGGCAGCATCAAATAAGCGGAATACATGTCCACTGCGCTTTGAATATTGTTGTCTTTCTCGTACGATTCGGCAAGAAGCTTGAGAACCTTCTTGATTCCCGGAACAGCAGGTTTACGGAGCCGTAACCCTTCGTAGATTTCCTGTGCCTTCTTGTTGTTGCCGGCAAGATAGTAGCTTTCGCCTGCGGCCATGAGATAATCGATATCATTGGCGCCTTTTTCCTTCACAAGATCAAAGTACTTCACCGCTTCTTGGGGCTGTTTCTTCTGGTACAGGGCCATTCCCACGTTCTTCGCAACTTCCTGGTCCCCGGGAACCTTTTCGAGATATTTTTTGTACACGCTGATGGCTTGGTCGTTCCTTCCATCCTTGAGGTACAGATCTCCGAGTTCCTTGTATTCCGCCTCGACCTTGGGGTTCATCATGATTACCTGTTCGAAGGTGATGATCGCGCCGTTGCGGTCGCCGGTTTTCGCCTGACACTCCGCAAGGGACGAAAGGACGTCAACATTCTGAGGATCCATCTGCATCGCCTTTTGGTACATGTCAAGAGCTTTGCCGAACTGATTGCTCTTCTGGTAAATCATGCCGAGGGTGGTGTATGCGCCGACGTCCGCTTCACCCGACCGGATTGCGCCGCTCAGAACGCGGATGACCTCGTCCTGCTGGCCTTTGGCTATTACGAGCTCCGCATACCGTTTATAGAACCCCTTGATGGTGGGATCGAGTTTGAGGGCGGCACGGTAGGCCGCAAGCGCGCCGTCCTGATCTTTTAGCTCGTACAGGAGATCGCCAAGGTTGCGCTGTCCAATTGCGTCCGAAGGATTGATGGCGAGATATTTCTTGAGGTACACGCTGGCGCCGCCTTTATCGCCGCTCTTAATACACAGGTCGTACAGGTTCTTGAACACGTCGGCGTTCTGCGGGGTAAGAACGGACAGTTCTTTGTACATGTCGAAGGCCTGCTTGTTGTCCTTCTGGTCCAGCGCGAATTTTGCGAGCCGCAGCCTCGAATTCGCATCAGTCTTGTCCATTTCGACAATTTTCTTGTCTGCGCTCGCAAGTTTCACCTGGTCCCCAAGTTGGTCGTAGCAGGCGGCAAGCTGCTTCCAGTATTCAAGTTCGAATGGCTTCTTTCCAACAAGATATTCGAGCTGGTCTTTTGCCTCGGCATAATTCTTGTCCTTGAGGTATGCTTTGTAAAGGATATTCCTCGAGTCCATAAGCGACGGATCGATTTTAACCGCCGACTCCGCAGCGTCGCGGGCCTTGTCCCACTGGCCGATCGCTGATGCGGCAATTGCGATCCCCTCGGCCGACTTGGCGCCGTGGTCGAGTAAGTAACATTTCTCGAAATACTTGAGCGCCTCGGAATTCTTCTTCCCCTTCAGGTTATACATGCCGAGCGTCATATATACCTTGGGGTCGTTCGGATTGAGCGACATCATCTTTTCGTAGGTGGATTTCGCTTTGTCGCTCATGCCGTTCTTTTCGTACAAATCGGCCAGCCTTGCCGTGGCTTCGATGTTGTTCGGGTTAAGTGCCAGGGCTTTTTCCAGGCTGAGAATGGCCTTGGCGCTGTTGCCCGAGCCGCTGTATGCGTCGGCAAGCAGGAAGTTCACGTTTTCCACTATTTTTCCCTGCGGGTCCGCGTTTGCAATGAACAAAAACTGGCTGAGAGCGGCCTCAAAATTCTTTTTCTCGAGGTTCGCGTTGCCCACTTTGAAACGGGCGATGATTGCTTCGGGCGACGTTGACGTCCCGAATTTCTCGATTGCCGCCAGGTATGCGCGAATAGCGTTGTCCCCATTCTGGGTTTTCTCGTTGGACACGCCGCGGGTATACTGGTCCATGGCAGTCATTTGGGGACTTGCAGCGGTCTTTTCGTATTCACTGGCTGCTGCGAGGAATTTCCCCTTTTTGTAATAACAGCGCGCAAGCTCGATTCCCGCTTCGGCAAGGCCGGGGTTCTTTGTTGAAGCTTCCTTTAGGTAATTGATTGCGTCGTCGATGCGGTTGAGATCTAAAAGCACCTCGCCGAGCTTGAAAGCAAGATCCGCATCCGGCTGGGTTGCGTAGGATTTCAGGAGAAGGGGTAACGCGTTGGCGTACTGCTTGTCGTTGTAATAGATGTTGCCTAGTTCGCGGTTCGCGATTGCATTTGAGGAATCGGATTGAATCACCTTTTCCAGTGCCTTTTTTGCGTCGGCCGGGCGCTTCAATTTGATGCACGCAGAAGCATATTCCCAGCTTGCTTCCGCGGTGAAATTTACCTCAAGCGCTTTTTGGGCCACCGAAAGAGCGTTGTCGGGCTGGTCGAGCTTGTTGTAGATCCGAGCAGCTCCTTCCATGGATTCGTAATCCTTGGGATTGAGGCGCCAGGAAACAAGATAGCAGACAAGCGCTTTTTCCGTGAGGCCGAGCGCTTCGTTCGCTTTGCCCAGTTTCACCCAAATATCGGCTGTTCTGGAAGGCGCCGGAATCTTATCGTCGGCATAGTCGAGAGCGGCCTTATAGTTCTTGTCGCTTATCATCTTGTCAAATGCGTCATCGGCGAGGGACCGAGTTGCAAAGGTGAAAACGATGAGCAGTCCTGCAACGCCGCACATGACGGGCAACCGGTTGAACATACCGCACGCTCCTTTCAGCGAGAATCCAGGGGAACTATCGGGCAAGATCATCTACCAGGTTAAAAAAGAACAACTAAAGGGGACCTCTAAAAATTGCCTAATTTGCCCAATTAATGCTTGACAAAGGCTATTTCGTCAATTATTTTAATTCCAGACAACAAACCTGCGAACCCACTACCGTCTGGAGGATATTGCGATGGGACAGATAGGCCTTTTTGACCTTGAGAATCGCCTTTCCGAGCTTTCCGAAATGGGAGACCCTCTTGAAACCATCAATCGGGCCATACGTTGGAAGAGTTTTCGTCCTGTTATTGACAAGGCTTTTCGCAAGGAACGGAAGAGCAACGCCGGTCGTCCACCGTACGATTATATCCTGATGTTCAAGATTCTCGTGTTGCAGACGATGTATGGGCTTTCCGATGCGCAAACCCAGTTTCAGATTCTGGACCGATTGACGTTCAAACGGTTTCTTGAACTCACTTCCGAGGATAGCATTCCCGACGAGAAAACGGTCTGGTTGTTTCGGGAAACGCTGACACAAGCAGGCGTTGTCAAGAAGCTGTTTGACCTGTTCGGTCGTCAGTTGAACGAAGCGGGTTACACTGCCCAGAAAGGCCAAATAATAGATGCGAGTTTTGTCGAGGTACCTCGCCAGAGAAACACGCGGGAGGAGAATAAAGAAATCAAGAACGGGGGCACGCCGCAGGAATGGGAAAAGCACCCTGAGAAACTTCGTCAGAAAGATGTTGATGCGCGATGGACGAAGAAGAACGATCAGACGTTTTTTGGCTACAAGAACCATGCGTCGGTAGACGCGAAGCATAAAATCATTCGAGACTATGCGGCGACATCCGCAGAAGTGCACGACTCCAATATGCTTGAACCTCTCCTTAATCCTGAGAACACGAACGCGGACGTGTTTGCCGACAGCGCGTATCATTCGGAAAAGGCGGAACAAAGGCTTGATTATCTCTGGTACAGAAGCAAAATATGTGTCAAAGGGACTCGTGGCGCACCATTGACGGAAGCACAATTGGCACAGAACCGGAAGAAATCCAAAGTCAGATCGCGTATAGAACATGTGTTTGCTCAAATAGAAATCATGTTTCGTGGCAGGATCAGGTGTATCGGGCGGCTGAGGGCCGCGGCGAAGATAGGACTCCTGAACCTGGTTTACAACATAAAACGCTTTGCATATCTTGAGTGCCACGCCTGAAAAGCGGGACAGGACCGCACAAGGCCCCCAAAGGGACCGAAAAAAGAACAGTTTTGGGCACCTATCAGACAAATAGACGCCCTGACATCGCGAAATAATACTATCTGTCAACATGATCTTGGAATCTACTATTTTACAGAATTTTTAGAGGTCCCCTAAATATATATAACCGAAAATATTGATGGGTAGGTAAAATCAATCGGTTCGGGCGGCCTCCTCGCCGTTGCGCTAGAAAAATTCTGGATCGATCCTGAAGCAGCCGGGCGCCGCCCTTTCTATCCGCCGTCATCTCCCAGTGACGGATCACTCACCATTCTTCTGAAAACCACCCAATTGAACAGCGGACCCGGATCAAGTTTGACGTCCTTCCGAAGACCGAGCCTAACGGCAGCTTCACCTGCAATATCTTGGTGTCCAACGTAGGCAAATGTTCTCCGGTGGCGTTGCTCAATGTCACGGCACAGAAGAGCGCAGGATGAATACTGTTCTTGGGTAAAACCGGAATCAGGCGTGGCAACGAGCTCAATGCCAATTGAAAAACCGTTCGCCATTGTCCTTGAATCCGGCGCGGGCATGACGCTGCCGCCCGCGTGCCACGCTTTCTTGTCTTCGGGCACCAACCGGAATATGGTGCCCGTTCGGTCAATTAGATAGTGGCTGCTTACCCCGCAGTCACAGAATATCCTGAGGATGAGAGACAAATCGAAGGGACGGCGCGGATCGATATGCATGGCGCTGATGTAATGAAGAACGATTGTATCGACAACCTGCCCTTGCCGCTCTTCCCAGAGGTGTTCCTTGTTCTGGCCCAGGATGCATGACGACAAGGTTGCGTTGCCCGCTGGCGCCTCGTTGTTGATGTCAAGCAAACACTGCACGATCTTCATGGCAGACGCCTTTCTCTTTGAAACGATATCCTGCGAACCGGGCCAGTGGCGTTCCGGACAAGCGAAAGAACATGTGTTCCCCGGCAAAAAGCCGGGTAACCCGGTTTCTATTGGAGAATCTTGGTTCAGTAACCGTATTCGTTCCGCAGCAGCGGGATGATACGGTCGATATGCCCCGACAATATCTTGAAAGTATTCAGGTAGTCTTTGCTGGTGCCGCCCACGGGATCTTTGACAGTTGCCTTTTTTGAATCGTCCCGTTTGGGCCATGCACCAAGGAGAAATACCAAGTCGTCAAGTCTGGGGTAAAACATCTTGAGAAATTCTTTCTGGACAGGTTCCATAACCAGAATCAGGTCAGCCTGTTTCAACTCTTCCGGGACAAGGGCACGCGACCGCAGGCTGGAAATGTCAAGGCCGTTTTCGGAACATGTCTGGATGGCAAGATCGGTGGGAGGAAGTCCGTCTGCCCCATGAATTCCCATGGATGATACAACGAGTCCCCTGCCCGCTTCCTTTGCCCAGCGCGCCCGAAGGATGGCTTCGGCCATGGGACTGCGGCACCTGTTGGCGGTGCAAACAAAAATGATATGAACCACGAATTCACGCCTGTAAATCGATGTCCGCTGGCTGGGCCGGTGGCACTTATGCCGATATCGGTATCAAAACTATTAAAAATATAGTATTTTTTACCGAAGGCGAACCTATTCCTTTTACCTCATGAGGAGCTCTATGGCGCTTTCGAATGAAGAAAAATCGCTTGTCGAAGAAGCCTTGCAGGTATATCTCCAGATTGTTGCGCGTCAGTTGCCGCAGGCGCAAGTCCAGCAGATTGCCCAGATTGCGCGGGGTATTGTTGGTAAACTCGATTCCGTGGGGAGCGGCGCAGGCGGCTCAAAAGGAAACAGGCCCGAAGGCATTTCCGACGAGTGGTTCAAAAAAGTGTGCCAGAAGTGCGACAAGCTTTCCGCCACGGGGTGCACAGACAAGGTGACCGTGAAGTTTCCCGGGAAATGCGACCCAATCTTGAAATATGAGAATGAGAAACGCGGAGTCAAGAGCAGGGAGAAGGAGTTTTAGAATTCGACAAGAAAGTGGGGTCTCCTTTGTGGCAGGGGCGACACACGGCCGGGTTCTTTCTCCGGGCTCTGTTGACCGGTGTGGGTCGGCGCGCCGGCTTTTTCAATAACCTGCCGAAGCAAGTGCCGTTGCAGCCGGTTACACCGTCTTCACAAGAACGTAGTTCTTTTTGCCTTTCTGCACAAGGATGTACTTTCCATTAAGCAATGAATCAGTCTTCACCAGAAGATCCGGTTCGGTAATTTTTACCTTATTGACAGAAACCCCGCCGTTCTGAATGAGCCGCTTTGCCTCGCCTTTGGACGCCACGATCCTGCACTTGACAGCAAGAAAGTCAACAATGGCCACACCCGCCTCAAGCTCGGTTCTGGCGACTGTGGCTTGCGGCACTCCTTCAAACATCGACAGCAGGTCATTCTCGGAAAGTTTCCTAAGCGATTCGGCAGTTCCTTCACCGAAAAGAACGGCAGCGGCTTCAACTGCGCCTTCCCAATCCGCCTGCGAATGCACGCGGATGGTGATGTCTTTTGCCAGGGCCTTCTGCAAGGGACGTGTGTGAGGCGCTGCGCTGTGCTCGGCACAGATCGCGTCGATTTCTTCCCTTGACAACAGCGTAAATAGCCTGATGAACCGGCGCGCGTCGTCGTCGGTGCAGTTGAGCCAGAACTGGTAGAACCGGTACGGCGATGTGAGCGCCGGGTCGAGCCAGATTTTCTCGCCTGCCGCCGATTTGCCGAACTTGGTGCCGTCCGCCTTGGTGAGAAGCGGGCAGGTGAGGGCGAACGCTTCGCCGCCGGCCTTGCGACGGACCAACTCGCACCCGGCCGTTATGTTGCCCCATTGGTCGGATCCGCCCATCTGCAAAACGCAATTCTTGTTCTTGAACAGCCAGTAGAAATCGTATGCCTGGAGGAGCTGATAGGAAAACTCGGTGAATGAAATCCCGCTTTCCAGCCGCGATTGCACCGAGTCCTTGGCCATCATGTAGCTCACGGTAAGGTGTTTTCCAACATCGCGCAGAAAATCGATGAACGAAACGCCTTTGAACCAGTCGTAGTTGTTTACGATGTGCGCCTTATTGGCACGCGGGCCGAAATCAAGAAACCGGGCAAGCTGTTTCTCAAAACATTCCAGGTTGTGTTGTATTTCGTCAACCGACAGCAGCTTGCGCTCTTCCGATTTGCCCGACGGATCGCCTATCATTCCCGTGGCTCCGCCCACCAGTGCGATAGGCGTATGGCCCGCGCGTTGGAACTGCACAAGAAGCATGATGGCCACCAGGTTGCCTATTTGCAAAGAAGATGCGGTGGGGTCGAACCCGACGTACCCGCACACGCTCTGTTTCTTGAGCATCTCCTCGGTGCCGGGCATGATGTCGTGGACCATACCGCGCCAGGTGAGTTCTTCTATGAATGTCATCAATGTAATCCTTCCGCAAGATGGGTTGATCAGATGCACAAAATACAACGTGCGGGAGGGGGTTCAAATCTTTGCAAAAGAGGTAACGAGGAAACGTCGAGCGGGATCACGTGCAGCTTCCATCCGGCTTTCGTCGTTGCGCGTTGTTTCCCTGGAGCTATGTAGGTACGTCCCGGAAGAGCCTTTCCCTACCTCCTTAACAATTCCACTTTACATGAAGATACCATTTTTGATCCTCCATTTTCTTTGTGGTACAAAGCGACCACATACGTGCCTGCGGGCATAACCTTGTTTTGGGCCGCCGAGGCAAACAAATTCACTCGATGATTGCCGGCGACAGTCAATCCTTGAAGGACTGTGCAAACCGATGCGCCCCGGGAATCGAGAACGGCCAGCCTTATCGGTTCACTGAGAGGAATCGAAAAGTCTACCATGCTGCGCCCCGGTACGGCACGCAACGAATAACCCAGCGGCCCGGTGAAATGCGGGCCGGCAGGTCGAACACCGGTTGATGCGCCGTCGATAAAGACCAACTCGATGCCGCTTCCAGTTCCAAGGTTCCTGGAGTACTTTCTGTCAACTGGATTGTCCCAATGCTCAAAGACGCCAAGGCTTTGCAGACGTTCGGTGGCGATCTCGTGGTTTGGATCGTAGAACGTGCCTGAAGGAGGATTGTCCGCCTGCGCGGCTTCAACCAGATAATCTTCCGCGCCGGCGATTTTCGCATACTGATACGGATCCGGATCGAGTTGAAACAAATCGAACAGTACGCTTTCGATCGCAACCGGGTCCTGGGAAGCAAAAAGGCTGGAAGTCCAACCGCCATTAAACGGCGCTACCGGCCAGGTATGCGGCACGGTATCATAATTGTGGTTTCCTTCATACAGTCCGTCAACGAGATAAAGAACTGTTTTGCCGCCAAGGTGTGCGTGCCCCATGAGATCTACCAAAGCTCGGTAGCTTCCCATTTGAGGCGACATGAAAGCAAGACTTTGGTGCAGATCGTAGTATCCGCTGTCGGTGGGCAGGCGGATGAGCGAACCGTAATTGTTCTTTGCGCAGGCGGTTATGCCCCCGCCCATGTGGGATTTCATGTTGGCAAGGCTGATGACATACGTGGCTTGCGAATAGTGCAGAGCTACATAATCCTGCTTGACTCCGGTAGGTCTGCTGCTCCAATAAACCGGCGCAGTTGAAAACTCAACTTTCGTTCGGCCGAATTTGCCTGCGTGATCGACATAATGGACGTCAGGGAATTCGGCGTAACAGGAATCATGATATTCATTGGGATAGTAAGCGGTCGGGTCTCCAACCGAGATATCTGCCTGATTTGCACCCGCGACGTTCACAAGCTGCCGCAACAAAGCGCGCACCATCTGTGGCGAAGAGTTCATGTAATCGAGTTTCTTGTTGAGTGAGTACGTCATACTGTCAACGCAACAAAAGGCCGGAAGATAATTGCAGAAAGTAAGATTTATCTTGATGGCGATTTTTTCTCCCTTTACATAGCCGACATTGCCACGGCCATGGACATAATTATAATACCGGAACAACGTATCCCAGGCTGAAGCATCGTCCGCTTTTCCACTGAGTTCGCGCAAAGCTCTCGACATCATCTGGTCAACAACTGTCTGGCTTGTGTGATTGCTTTCCCACCAATGGCCGTCGCCAAGGCCTTTCCAGTTGGACACCGTGGAATCATGTACCCAGACAACCCGGCCAGGGTTCGCGCCCTTTGCTTCGCCGATCGGGACATTGGCTTTTGTTGCGGCAAACGTCGGCGAATGGGGCATGGAAATAAATATTCCACCCGCCATTGCACCAACTGCCAGGCTGATTGCAGCCATCAAGTATCGCGACCGATGGACATAAGCGCGAGCACGCTTCAAGAATAAAAGAGACATCCCCAAACCCAACAGCCACAAGACAAAAGTGGATGCAATTGGTGCCGCGACCCGCATGCATGGGTATGCGGCACGACTTGGTTTTGGAATGACGCGAGCAATGAACCACACCAGAGATCCGGTGCCGAGAATGGGGAACAATAAGCTCCAGGGGAAATGCCGTTTTTGCACTTCCGGAATACGACTTTTTTGAAGAGGATTTGACGTTTCTCTCATATCTTTTCTCCTGGCTCGTGAGCCAAATTCGTGTTACGGCACGGCCGGCCTGTCTGCTCTAACATCATAATCTATATTGATTTTTGGAAATTGCCAATGCTGTCGTCAAAAAAGTGTTTTCTGCTGGAAACCACCTTGACGTGGAGGCCTTTTTCGCCAAGTTTGGCGGCAAAAAGCCGGACGTGGGCACGAGCGGATCGTGGACAGGGCAGATCGACTGGTTCCAGGTTTCAGGCCAATGGGGGCGGTCACCGTTTCAACATCTTTTCGGTTTAACAGGCAGCTATGTCTTATTTTGCCCGGGGCGTTGAGTCGGCCACCGTATCCGTCGGCGGAGGAAGTCCGGAAAGGGACGTGTATCCAGAATCGTTGAGTAAATGCCTTCTGTAAAGATTGCTCGCCATGACCGCGATCCGCTTCTGGATAAATGCGCTCTTGTCGTTGAGAGGGGAAAGCTTGCTCGGCATCGCAAGCGTGGCCGCAAGCCGCGACGCCTCGCTCATGGAAAGTCGCGAACAGGGTTTTTTGTAATATGCCTGAGATGCGGCTTCACACCCGAAGATCGTGTCGCCCCACTGTGCGTAATTGAGGTAGAGTTCAAGGATTCTGTCCTTGCCGAGGTATTTCTCTAGAAGCAATGTGTAACCCATTTCCTTGATCTTGCGCACAAAGTTCCGCTCATGGTCGCAGAAAAGGTTCTTGGCCAGTTGCTGTGTGATGGTGCTTGCACCCCGGACTATCCGGTTTTTGTCCTTATTGTATTCTATGGCAGCGAGCATGGCCTCGATGTCGAATCCCGGATGAGTGTAGAAGCCGTCGTCTTCAACCGCGATCACCGCATTCTGCAGAGATTTGGCAACGGAGTCGAGGCACACGTAACGTAGAAACAGCCTGTCCGGTTTGTTTTGTTCGCGCAAAGCGGCACGATACTGCTTCATGTATTCGGACTCTACCGGATTATGGTTCACCAGGAACTTGACATCAAGGATCGGTCGCGTGATTGTGAGATATCCCCATACAAGGACCACGGTGCCAACCAGCGAAAAGACAACGGCATAGGCAAGGAAGATGGTTTTTAGAATCTTCCACGCGGAATAAAAAATCTTGGAAAAAGGCTTCAGCATAATTGTATACTAGTAACGGGGAACGGTTTTCCGACTTTTAGCTCGCAATTTTGCGTGCGGGTGAAGTGTTTGAAAATAGTTGTTTCCTGCGGTGCGCTGATTGAAAATAGCAAACACAAAATGAATGACAGGCCCGGACCCGACTTCGGAAAAAGGAAGGAAGCAATGCAGAGCAATTCGTATGGCCTCATCAGCTTGTTTCTTATTTTCATGGCTGTTGCCACGGCGCTGGGCGCTGTTTTGCCCAGATCCCCCAAAATGGCGGGGATGTATTTGATTGTAGCCGTGTTAAGCTTCATTCTCATTCTGGTTTCTTATTGCGCAAAATGCTCTTGTCGGAACTCGGAATGCTGTTTTGTACTTCCCGGCCGCCTTACCAAATTCCTACCAAAGAGAAAAGAGGGTCCCTATTCATTTTTTGATATCCTGTCGACCCTCATCGGAATCGCGGCCATAGTTCTTATGCCGCAACTGTGGCTTGTTCTCAACATTCCGTCCCTCATCCTGTTCTGGCTCTTCATGATTGTTGCCGGATTTATGATCGTTTTCCTCGTATGCCCGGACTGCCCGAACAAGAATTGTTTTCTTTGCGGCAGCAGACCCAAAGCTGTAAAATAGCGTCTCGCTGGAAAAAATAACAGTGGCGGCGTTTCGGTGGACGGGGCCCTCAGAGGATGGTAACCATCGACGGATTGTCTTTCGGCAACGGACAGCAACGGGTACCATGCCCGACGGGTGTTAAGGAATCAGTTATGTAGATTTTTTACAAAACCCGGTAAGATAAATGGAGACAAAGTGCCGATTGAGAACAACAAGGAAGCAGATTATGCGGCTAATGCTTCTCCTGCGGCGTGGATACCGTCTTCTCCGCAACCTTGATTCTCGCAAGAGCCTTCTGCAGTCTTAATTTTGCGGCCTTCATTTCCGGTAAAGCCTCGGCCGTCTTCAGTTCGGCCTCCGCGCTTTGCTTTTCCGCAAGCGCGAGTCCCTTGTTGATCTGGTTTCCAAACTCAGCGGTTTCGGCAAGCACCGAGACTTCGTTCTTCCGAACCTCCAGAAATCCTCCCGAAATGGCCAGACATTCCGTGTTCTTGTTGTGCGTTATCCGGATTTCCCCCGGCACAAGACGCGAAAGCAGGGGAGCGTGGTTGCACAAAACGCCGAGTTCCCCTTCCGCGCCGGGGAACACCGCGAATTCTACCTTGCCGGAAAAGACTTTCTTTTCCGGGGTCACGATATCGAGAAGATATGATTTGTCGTCCATGATTTTAGATGCTTCTTCTTTGCAGCGTAAACTTTCAATTGGGAACTAATAACTCTTCGCTTTTTCAATCACCTCTTCGATTGCGCCTGCCATGCTGAACGCCGCTTCCGGGATATCGTCATGCTTGCCCTCGATGATTTCCTTGAAGCTCTGCACGGTCTTGGCAATGGGCACATATTTGCCGGGCAGGCCGGAAAATTCCTGCGCGACAAAGAACGGCTGCGAAAGGAATTTTTCTATTTTTCGCGCGCGAAAAACCGTGAGTTTGTCTTCTTCGGAAAGCTCTTCCATGCCCAGAATGGCAATGATGTCCTGCAGTTCGCGGTATTTCTGGAGAATGCGCTGCACTTCGCGGGCGACGAAGTAATGTTCTTCGCCCACGATTTTCGGATCGAGAATGCGCGATGTTGAGTCGAGCGGATCCACTGCGGGATAGATACCGCGTTCCACGATTGCCCGCGAGAGCACGGTTGTGGCGTCGAGATGCGCGAACGTGGCGGCGGGCGCCGGATCGGTGAGGTCGTCGGCGGGAACGTAAATCGCCTGTACCGACGTGATGGATCCTTGCTTGGTTGAGGTGATGCGCTCCTGTAAAGAGGCCATTTCGGTGGCGAGGTTGGGTTGATAGCCCACCGCGGACGGCATGCGTCCGAGAAGCGCGGACACTTCCGATCCTGCTTGGACAAACCGGAATATGTTATCAATAAAGAGAAGCACATCCTGTTTGCCTACGTCCCGGAAGTATTCGGCCACGGTGAGGCCCGTGAGCCCGATGCGGAGGCGGGTGCCCGGCGGCTCGTTCATCTGGCCGAACACGAGTGCTGTTTTGTCAATAACGCCCGACTGCTTCATATCGAGCCACAAATCGTTTCCTTCGCGGGTGCGCTCGCCCACGCCGGTGAACACGGAGAATCCGCCGTGTTCGGTGGCGATGTTGCGGATCAGCTCCTGAATAAGCACTGTTTTTCCCACGCCCGCGCCGCCGAACAGACCGATCTTTCCGCCCTTGGGGTAAGGCGTGAGCAAGTCGATCACTTTGATGCCGGTTTCGAGTATTTCCCATGAGGTCTGCTGATCTTCAAGCGAGGGCGCCTTTCGGTGGATAGACCAGCGTTCTTCGCTTTTGACCGGGCCGAGTTCATCGATGGGTTCGCCGAGCACGTTCACGAGCCTTCCGAGCAGGCCGTTGCCCACCGGGACCGTGATGGGGCCGCCGGTGTCCTCGACGGTCGCGCCGCGGGTGAGGCCGTCTGTTGAAGCGAGCGCGACGCACCTGATCTTATTGTCGCCCAGTAGCTGCTGCACCTCCGCCACGATCTCGAGCGCCTTGACGTTTCCCTGCGCCTCCTGCTTTATCCTTACCGCATTGAGAATCGCGGGCAGTTTTCCAATTGGAAATTCCGCGTCCACGACCACGCCAAGCACCTGGATCACTTTACCAACGGATGGAGCGGAAGATTCGGTCTTCTTGTCCTGATTCATGGTGAAATCCTCTTATCTGCCTGGTGCTCAGCGCAGGGCCTCTGCGCCCGAAACGATTTCCAGGAGTTCTTTGGTTATGATGGATTGCCGGACTTTATTATACAACAGTGTAAGCATGTCGATGAGCTTGCCCGCATTTTTGGTTGCGGCGAACATCGTGGTCATGCTCGCGGCCTGCTGTGCTGCGTTCGATTCAAGAAAGATTTTCCATATTTGACCAATGAGATATTGCGGCATGAGAACGTCGAACGTTTCCTCTGCAGACGGTTCGAAAATGTAGCTCGCCTTGGGGCCGGATTTTTCTTCCATGGGCTCAAGGGGGAGGAGTTTTTGAAGGATTATTTTCTGGGAGACAGGGGCCCTGAATTCGTTGTAAACGGCAACCACCTCGTCGATTGTTCCTGAAACGAAATCAGAAAGGAGCTTTTGGCCGACGGTGGTTGCGTCGGAATATTTCGGGGAGAACATCATGTCGGCGTACTGGTCCGAAAGAGTGACCGGTTTGCGCCTGAGAGATTCGATAGGCTTTTTGCCGACAACGGTCACGGAAACGGTCTTATCCTTGTTTGCAGAAAGAAGCTCCAGCGCCTTCTTCACGGCATTTGAGTTGAACGCACCGCACAAGCCTTTGTCTGATCCGACAACCACGATGCGCAGATTCCTGCCCTTGCTCGTGCGCAGATACGGTGACGTTCCCGCGGGAAGGCCGGAGGTAAGGTGTCGCGCAATGTGGGTGAGTTTTTCGAAGTAAGGCCGGGCGTTCACCACGCGGTCGCGCGCCTTCCGCAACTTAACAGAAGCGACCATCTGCATGGCCCTGGTAATCTTCTGCGTGTTTCTGACGCTTACAATTCTCCGTTTTATTTCGCGTGGAGTCGCCATGGTTCCTACATCCGCTGTTTCTTGAATTCATCGACGGCCGCAACGAGCGATTTCTTCGTTTCTTCCGTTATTTCTTTTTTGTCGCGGATGCTCGCGAGAATGTCGGCGTGGACCCGTTCCACGAATTCTGTCAGTTCTTTCTCGAACGTGCGCAATTGCGGGACCGGCACGTCGTCGAGCAGACCGTACGAACCTGAAGCGATGATGAGGATTTGCCTCTCAAACGGCATGGGCTGGTGCTCATCCTGCTTCAGGATCTCCACCATGCGCTCGCCGCGCGTGATCTGCGCCTTGGCCGATTTGTCGAGGTCGGATCCGAATTGCGCGAACGCGGCAAGCTCGCGGTACTGTGCGAGATCCATGCGGAGTTTCCCGGCAACCTGCCTCATTGCCTTGAACTGGGCCTTGCCCCCTACACGCGACACCGAAATTCCCACGTCAATGGCGGGCCGGACGCCGGAATAGAAGAGATTTCCCACAAGGTAAATTTGGCCGTCGGTGATGGATATCACGTTGGTCGGGATATATGCCGATACGTCGCCCGCCTGCGTCTCAATGATGGGCAGCGACGTGAGCGATCCCCCGCCGAGCTTGTCGGACAGCTTTGCCGAACGTTCGAGAAGCCGGGAGTGCAGGTTGAAAATGTCACCCGGGTACGCCTCGCGACCCGGCGGCCTGCGGAGCAGCAGCGACAGCTGGCGATACGCGAAGGCGTGTTTGGAAAGATCGTCGTAAATGACAAGCGCATGGCCGCCGGCGTCGCGGATTTCCTCGCCGATCGATGTCCCGGCATAGGGTGCAATGTACTGCAGGGGAGCGGGGTCGGCGGCTGAGGCTGAAACCACTATGGTATACGTCATGGCGCCCGCGTCTTCCAGAACCTTGTGCACGCGCGCGATGGACGACTGCTTCTGGCCAATGCCAACATAGATGCAGACGACCCCGGTTCCCTTCTGGTTGAGGATCGTGTCGATGGCGATGGCGGTCTTGCCCGTTCCCCGGTCGCCGATGATGAGTTCGCGCTGACCGCGCCCTATGGGGATCATTGCATCGATGGCTTTCCATCCTGTCAAGAGGGGTTCCTTCACCGGCTGGCGGTCGACCACGCCCATGGCCCGGTCTTCGAGCAGGCGGTGTCTGGACGCCTTGACGGGTCCTTTGCCGTCGAGAGGCTGGCCGAGGGGGTTGATGATCCGGCCGATCATTTCCTTGCCTACCGGCACTTCCATGATCCTGCCCGTACAGCGGACCGTTTCGCCTTCCTTGATGGCGGTGTCCTCACCGAATATCACCACGCCCACGTTGTCGGGTTCCAGATTGAGCGCCATGCCGAATACGCCGCTTTCGAATTCCACAAGCTCCGCATACATGCATTTGTCCAGTCCGTACACCCGTGCGATGCCGTCGCCCACCTGGATCACCGTCCCGGTGGAGACCATCTCAAGCCTCGTTTGGTACGATTCGATCTGCTGTTGGATGATCCTGGTGATTTCTTCCGGTTTGATGTTCATGGTTCTGCTCGCTTCTTGTTTATAGTCGACTAAAATGCAGTTACCGTTTCGGATAATCTCCGCACCTGGTGCGCGATGCTTCCATCAATGACTTTGTCGCCAAGAATAATCCGCATTCCCCCCATAAGAGAGGGAATGACTTCGGTGGCGATTGCGATTTCTTTTCCGAGGTTTTTCGTGAGGCGCTCCTTGATCTTCTTGAGCGTTTCGCCGTTTAAGGGTGAGAAGCTTTCCACTCGCACGTTCACCCTGTTTTGGTCTTCGTCAAGCATTTCGGAAAAACACTGTGAAATCGCGCCGCATTGGAAAATACGCTTCTTATCAATAAGATACCCGAGGAACTTGAGCGAGACGCTTTCACAGTCGCCCGAGAACACCTCGTTGAGCACGCGCTTTTTCTCGTCTGGAGTAATGCCCGGATGATACAGCACGCGCTTGAGATCGCTGCTCGCACCGATTGTACGGGAGATGTCCCCGAGATTTTCCTCAACCTTCTCCGCTTTTCCGACGGACGCGGCAATTTTGTAAAAAGCGCGCGCATACCTCAGTGCAAGTGATGTATTGAACATAGGTGGCTTAGTTCTTTTTGATGTCCGTTTTCCCGAGATCGTCGACAAACGATTCGACAAGTTTTCTGTCCGTCGTCTCGTCGATTTCCTTTTTTAGCAGGTGCTTGGTGGCCAGCATGGACAGGGTGGCCACCTCCCGCCGGACCTCGGAAAGCGCTTTTTGTTTTTCCTGGTCAATTTCGCGCCTGGCTTTATCCATAAGCTGATCGGATTCCTTGAGGGCCTCGACCTTGATCGCTTCCTTGATATTGTTACCTTCTGCAACGGCCTTGTCGATCTCGGCCTTGTAGGTCTTCTTGATGGCGTCGAGCTCGTCGTGACAGGCTTTCTTGAGGTTGTCAACGTCAAGTTTCTGCTTTTCGATGTTCGCAAAAGCATTTTTGATGTCGTCGGAGCGTTTCTTCATGAAGGGCCGGAGAAATTTGTTGAACAAATAGCCCAAGACGCCGATCAGAATGATGAAATTGACGATTTGGTACACAAGGAGTTTAAGGCTGAAATCCATACGGTCCTTTCCTTTCACGCTCTGCCGCGGCTGCCGGCCTTAGAAAGCGTGCACATGCAATTGCATCCGACGAGGATGAAATTATCCGCCGATCTTGAAGAACAACAAAAAGGAAATCAGAAGCGCAAATAGCGTTTGTGTTTCGCACAGCGCATACGCCACCATGAACCAGACCATGTTCTTTGGCTGTGACTCCGGTTGACGTGCATTAGACTCAATGTACTTGCTTGCCGCGACTCCTATCCCGATTCCAGATCCAATCGCACCGAGTCCGATCGCCAAGCCCGCGCCGAGCGCGCATGCCGCCGAGATGAGCATTTTGGGGTCAAGTGAGTCCATCAATCCCTCCTGTTAAAGATAAGCTGAATTCCATGGTGCTCAATAAGACGAAAAGTCCTGACAGTACTTGTCAGTGGCCCTCATCGGAAGCAACCGCCCCGGACAGGTACACCATGGTAAGCAATGAAAAAACGAAACCTTGTATCGGTATCGTGACAACACTATCCACAAGCATCCAGATGGTGGGGGCCGCAATGGCGCATGCCGCAAAAAGCATTTTGATGATTGTCTCCCCGGCAAAGATATTCGAAAACAAACGGAGCGTCAGGGAAAGGGGCCTTGCAAATTCCGAAATGATCTCAATCGGAATCATGATGGGCGCCAAGATGGGAACCGGCCCCAAGAAATGTTTGAAGTACTTTAGACCTTTCTTCGAAACGCCCACATAATTATAGAAAATAAAGACGGTTATCGCCACCGCGGCCGGCGTACTGATGTACCCGGTTGGAGACAGCATTCCCGGGATAAGTCCCAGGTAACTGGCGACAAGCACAAACAGCATGATGCTCATGACAAGCGGGAAATATACCAGCCCTTGGGGACCGACGATTTCGGCAAGATATCCCTCGATGAATACCGTGAGCGATTCAAAAACGTTCTGCATGCCGCCGGGCATCGTCTTCAACCGGGCAACCACAAGGATGACTGCGGCGATGATGACAGCCATCGCAATCCACGTGTACTCCACTACGAGGGACTCGTGAGGTGAGAGAAAGGGCAGGCGCGGTGCGCGAAGCCACTCAAGCAGCAAAAATTCGTGCTGTTCCATCTACGCGTGTAACCCCTTGACGATAAAGAGAAGTTTTCCGGCCAGCGACACCATGAGTGCAGCGCATAAGAGCCACACTATGGGAACAATTCTCATGTGCCACAAGAGCAGCACCAGTGCGACGAAAAGAACCAGCCTTGCGCCTTCGGTAATTCCGGCGATGAGCCTCTTGGCTGGCGTCGCATTGACGACGAAGAGTCTCGCGGTGAAGAAGAAGCCCGCTGCGTCAGCCAATCCGATAACCACGCCCAGTCCAAGGCTAAGTACCATATTTCCGAAGTGTTCTGAAAACATTCAGAAATCCTGCCCCTATTCCAAGCAAGATAAAGACCATGGTGAATACCGGCGCCGTGTGAAAATGCCGGTCGATGGCCGCGCCTGCAAAGTATCCAATCGCCACCGACACAACCAAACCGATCCCCACACTTGTGAGTCTGGCGATGTCTGTAAACTCGCGTTTTCTGCTATTTTTCTCTTCCATGAACGTTTTCCCAAGAATGTTCTCCGACGGGAGCGGAATAATATAATAGAAGCCACGCGGTAAGAAAAACAGAACTGTTATTGATATTTGAGAGACAAATGGGGCATGATTACGTGATGCAAAACCGCGGGCAACGGGAAACCTTTTGGGACAGCTACCTTGGTCTCGCGTTACAGTCCTGATCGGCGGTGAAGGCAAGGAGCTTGCCGTGAAAACTGGAAGAAGGAACGAAATTGTTCTTCCCTCAAGAAAACGGTTGCACCGTTTCAGTGGGGGTGGCGCCGGTACGGTGCGGACGAGTTGCGTTTCGCACGTAAAGTCTTTTTTAGTTAACAAACTCTCGACACGCAAGATACAAAATAGTATGATTGAACTATATCCACTACGTATTTTTCTGTGCAATGCACTACGGATCTTAAGCAAGGAAACAAATGACGATTATGGCACATTGTGGACTTCGCGTTCTGGCGGCAGGCGTTTTGTTTCTTCTGTTCACGGTAGTTGGCCGGCCGGTCGGTGCATCGGAATTTCCTTCACCCACCCCGGTCATTGCCGATAGCGGACAGGAGCAGCTTACTTCTTCAGACCGGAGCGCGGTTTCTCCCGCCAAAGAAGAAGACAAACTAAGCTGGTCGAAAAATGCGGTGCAGATAGGCCTGATCTTCGGTTCGGGCATGCTTGCCGCAGGCCTCATTCTTGTTGCCGTGTACGGAGTGCGGTCGTACAGAAGTAGGGCGAAAGAGGGAATCCGATCACAGAATATCTTTCTGGAAACTGCAGCGCGTCTGGGGTTGACCATTGAAGAACGCGAAGAACTTACCGAGTTGCTGTTGCATCAAAATGTAATGGCGCCGCACACCATTTTCCAATCGTTGCCTTTGTTCGAACAATGCGTTGATGCGGTGGCAACTCGCGTGCTGGGCGGCGGTCGTCAGATGAACGCCGATAGTCCGGAGGAAAAACTCATCTCCGACCTGAGAAGGAAACTCGGTTTCACGCATCTTCCCCTCGAACATCCGCTTGTGTCAACGCGCAACATTCCGGTTGGGCAGGCGGGGACTGTGTTCGGGAGGGAAGGAAACAAACCGCTATTCAATAAGGTTTCCGTTGTGGAAAACAACAGTTTCTTTTTCACCGTTGAATTCGACGTGGAAAAAGAAGAGCCGTACCGGATCGAAGCAGGGGCGCTGGTGCGTTTCGTTTTCGCGCGGCAGAACGACGGGCTGTACGGCGCTCAGGTGATAGTTGCAAATGCACATGAGGCCGGCTCCATCGACCTGCTGCACACGCTGCAATTAAGGCGCAATCAACTGCGGCAATATGTGCGGGTGGAGACGAACCTGCCGCTGCGCTTCCGGCTCCTTTCCACCAAGGACCCGGACAAGAGCGAGATTCAGCGAGGTCATCTCATTGCCACCAAAATGTCAGACATCAGCGCAGGCGGGCTCAGCTTTCTGTACGAACAGACGCTTCGGCTTGGCGATCTCCTTTCCATTTCGTTCGAACTGCCGGGGCAGTCGTTTGCCGGGGTCACGGGAAAGATCGTGCATCTCACACTCCGGGAAGGAAAGTCCGCACAGCTATACAAACACCATGTCCAGTTTGTGAACATTGAACAAGGCAAACGGGAAGAGATCGTCAAGTACGTGTTCGAAAGGGAACGCGAGGTGCGGCAGTTGCGGTAGCCGTGGCAATACGCGCTATCTTCTTCCAATGGCGACACTTATCCTGTCCAGCGCCCTTTGAACATTTTCCCGGCTGTTGAATGCGCTGAGCCGCACGAACCCCTCTCCGCATCGTCCAAAGCCGGCGCCCGGTGTGCAGACTACTCCTGCTTTATCAAGCAGCATGTCGAAAAATTGCCAGGAATCCATTCCTGCGTCCACCCAGATGTAGGGCGCGTTTTTCCCGCCAAAGGTTTCGTATCCCAGGCTCGACAGGGCATTCACAATAAGCGAGGCATTGCCCAGATAATAATCGTTGATCTGCCGGACCTGATTTTGGCCTTCCTCGGAGTAAATGGCTTCCGCCGCGCGCTGCACCATATAACATACGCCGTTGAACTTGGTGGTGTGGCGCCTGTTCCATAGTGCATGCAGCGACTGCGGCCTGCCCGCAGTGTCAAAGGCGACGCACGATTTCGGGACGACGGTGTAGGCGCAGCGCGTCCCGGTGAACCCGGCCGTCTTGGAATAGCTGCGAAACTCCACAGCCACATCCCGCGCGCCCGGTATTTCGAAGATGCTTTGCGGAAGCGAACTGTCCCGGATGAAGGCCACATAGGCGGCATCGTAGAGTATGAGCGCCTTGTTCGCTCGAGCCCACTCAACCCATTGGACAAGCTGCTGCCTTGTAATGGCGGCGCCGGTCGGATTGTTCGGAAAGCATAAATAGACAAGATCGATGTGCTCGGACGGCAAATCCGGAACAAAGGAATTCCGGGGCGTCGACTCCAGATAGTACATTCCGGCATACCGTCCGTTTTCGAATGCACCCGTCCTGCCGGCCATGACATTGCTGTCCACGTAGACGGGGTACACGGGGTCGGGAATGGCTATCCTGATGCCGGTTGAAAAAAGTTCCTGAAAGTTGCCGGTGTCGCATTTGGCGCCGTCGGAAATGAACACTTCGTCGGGCGAAATGTCCGCTCCGCGAGCCCGGTAGTCGAATTCGGCCACCTTCTCCTTTAGAAAACCGTACCCCTGTTCGTCGCCGTATCCGTGAAATGTTGCGTCGTTCGCCATTTCGTTGGTCGCTTTGTGAAATGCGTCGATGCACACGCGGGGAAGTGCGCGCGTCGCATCGCCGATCCCGAGCCGGATAACCTCGCGATCAGGGTGGGACTTCCCATAGGCATCGACACGCCTCGCCACGTCCGAGAACAAATAGGATGATTTGAGCTTGAGGTAGTTTTCATTGACGGTGATCATGACGGTCCTTTGCCTGAAGGATTGGGAAAATGCGAAACGTCATATGATACTTCATGTAGCGGGAAATGTCAATTTTTCACAAAGGCCTGTTCCGTTTCGAGGAAGCATGTTCTATTTTGTTTGATCGACACGGAAACGCCGCGAATGGCATCGAACGATGCATTCCGGCCGGCAGCATCACCCTACGTCACCGAAAGCGGCACCATGGGAATTCTTACCGAAAGGGAAATTGACGATATTGTCCGAAGCGATTTGCGCGATCCGTTCAAAACGCTCGGCATGCACTGGGAAAAGACGGGGATAAGTGTCCGGGCGTTCCTTCCGGAAGCATCTTCCGTCAAGGTGAGCGGGCTGGGAAAATCGAAAACGTATTACGACATGAAAAGGGTACATGACGCAGGCGTCTTCGAAGTGGCCATTCCTTCCCGGAAAAAGTTTTTCAACTATGAATTCGTGTGCGCGTTGTCCGACGGCTCCAAGACGCGCCTGAGAGATCCCTACAGCTTTCTTCCGGTGATGACCGAGGAGTCGCGATACCTTTTCAACGAAGGTACGCATCAGCGCGTGTACGACGACCTCGGATCTCACGAGAAAACAGTTGACGGCGCCGCCGGGTGCGTGTTCGCGGTGTGGGCGCCCAACGCGAAGCGGGTTTCCCTGGTTGGTAATTTCAATGGCTGGGACGGCAGGCGGCACCCGATGCGGCTTTTGGGAGCCTCCGGCGTGTGGGAGCTTTTTGTGCCGGGCCTGGGGGCCGGCACAATTTACAAATACGAAATAAAGAAGTGGGACCGTGACCACCTTGCGCTCAAGACGGACCCCTGCGGTTACTACCAGGAGCCGCCGCCCCATCACGCGTCAATCGTGTTCAACATTGACGCGTTTGAGTGGGAAGACCGCGAATGGATCGAGAGCCGCCAAAAGGGAAACCTTCTCAAACAGCCGATGTCGATTTACGAAGTGCATCTCGGTTCCTGGAGGAAAAGCGGGCCGAGGCGCGACGGCGACTGGCTGACCTACCGTGAGCTTGCGGTGCAGCTTGCGCAGTATGTAAAGGAAATGGGGTATACCCACGTTGAACTGCTGCCTGTTCAAGACCATCCGTACGTGCCGTCGTGGGGATATCAGGTGTGCGGTTTTTATGCGCCTAACCACCGGTTCGGCACGCCCATGGACTTCCAGTTCTTCGTCAACCATTTGCACAAGAACGGCATCGGCGTCATCATCGACTGGGTCCCCGGCCACTTTCCGAAAGACGCCTACGGTCTGGCCCATTTCGACGGTTCGCACCTGTACGAATATGCCGATCCGAGAGAGGGCGAACATAAAGACTGGGGTACCCTCATTTTCAACTGGGGCAGGCACGAGGTGAGGAACTTCCTGTTTGCAAATGCCCTGTACTGGATCGAAAAATACCATATAGACGGTCTGCGCGTAGACGCGGTTGCGTCCATGCTGTACCGCAACTACAGCCGGAAAAACGGCGAGTGGATCCCCAACAGGCATGGCGGCGTGGAGAACGAAGAGGCCATCAATTTTCTCCAGACCATGAATCGGCTCGTGCACGAAAAGTTTCCCGGCGCCGTCACTATCGCGGAGGAGAGCACGGCATGGCCCATGGTGTCGAGGCCCACCTATCTCGGAGGCTTGGGTTTCACCTTCAAATGGAACATGGGTTGGATGCACGACATGCTCAGCTATTTTTCAAAGGACCCCATCTACCGCAAATACCATCAGAACCAGATTACCTTTACGCTCTGGTATGCTTTTACGGAGAATTTCGTTCTTGTCGTATCTCACGATGAAGTCGTGCATGGCAAGTGCAGTCTTCTTGAGAAAATGCCCGGAGACGTCTGGAGGAAATTCGCCAATGCACGCGCGTTTTTCGGTTTTCTATACGGCCACCCCGGGAAGAAGCTCATGTTCCAGGGATGCGAGTTCGGCATGCACTGGGAATGGGATGCGGAACAGTCGATCAACTGGCATATTCTGTCCGAAGAGGACGATTGCTACCATCATAACAGCCTCATGAAATTCGTGGCCGACATGAACAAGCTTTATAAAAGGGAGTCTGCGTTGTGGGAGTTGGACTACGAGAATGCGGGGTTCCAGTGGATCGATTTTAACGATGCGGACAGTTCGACAATTTCGTTCATCAGGCGCGGCAATGAGTGGCACAACATTCTGGTATTTGTGTGCAATTTTGCGCCGGTGGTAAGGCGTCACTACCGGGTTGGGGTTCCCTTTGGCGGGAAATACGAGGAGGTCGTCAATTCGGATGCGACGGTCTATGGCGGCGCCGGCTACGGCAATGGCGGCGTGGTGAACGCGGACAATTTTCCCCTGCACAACCAGCCGATGTCGCTCGACTTGACGCTGCCTCCACTCGCAGTGCTGATTTTCAAGTGGAAGAGATGAAGAAGGTAGATTTAAAAACGAATATCAAGATAATATTATGGTTTGCTGAGCGTGTGCAGCGTGGATGTACCAGTGGCAAGGCTGAAGCTTCTGCTGCGCGCACACTAAAAACGCCCGTCGAGTAAATTGTCAACAGTAAACAAGCAGGGATGGTTCTTTAACTCTTCAACAATTCAAATTTTTAGTGCTATTGAGGAGGGAAAAATACATGAAAAGAATCTATCGCGACATCGATCACAAAATGCTTGCAGGCATCTGCGCCGGTGTGGGGGAAATGCTGGATATCGATCCTACGCTTGTCCGGCTGGCCATGGTGTTTGCCACTATTGTGACCGGCTTTGTGCCGGGTACCGTCGTGTATTTGGTAGGATGGTTCATTATTCCGGAAAAGGCCGATGTGGAGCAGGCTTTTTCGAAAAAGAAATAGCTGGAACGCCGGGAAAAGTTCCTTTCGAACCGCGCTGAGAGCCCGCCGAGAGGTGCGCGGATAATAAGAGTTGCCGTCAGCGGTTCTTCTCAAATGAAAAGTAAACAGCGGCTCCTTTTCCAACCTCACCCTCGGCCCACGCGGTACCGCCGTGTTTTTCCGCTATGCTCTTGACAATAGCGAGGCCAATGCCGGTGCCCCTGAACTCTTTTTCCGAATGCAACCGCTGAAAAGGCCTAAACAGCCAGGGTGCTTCTTTCATGTCGAACCCTGCGCCGTTATCGCGGACGAAGAATATCTGTATGCCGTTTCTTCTGAGGACGCCGAGTTCGAGCTTTGAATGATCGTTCTTGGAGGTGAATTTCCAGGCGTTTCTGATCAGATTTTCCAGGAGAATCCGTGCAAGCCCGGAATCGATACCGGCAACAAGATCGGGCTCTATGGCAAAATCAATGTTTCGCGCCGGGTCGGAAGTTTTCAGCTCCTCATAGAATCTCCGGGCAAGGTTGCTAAGGTTGACATTTTCCCTCTGCAGTTCGTGCGTGGTGACCCTTGACAAGGCTAATAAGTCTGTGATGATCTGCGACATCCGTTCACTGGCCGCAATAATGTGTTCCAGCGCCTCCTTTGAATCCTTTTTCAAAGAGGATTCCGGGTCACTTGAGAGAACCTCGCTACATGCGATTATCGAGGACACGCTTCGAAACGCTCGGTAATATCGTGGATCACGGCCAGGCCGCCTTCAATTTCCCCATTGTTGTTGTAAATCGGGGAATAGTTGGCGTCGTAATGGCCTTCGCGGCCGGTTTGGGGGATAACGTATCGCCTGTTTTTCGAGAAGACGGTTTTGCCTGCCAGGGCCGCGAGAAAATACTTGTCTTCCCCGATTTCCTTGAGAAACGGGAAGAGATCGAATGCGCATTTGCCGATTGCTTGCTCGCGGGTGATGCCCGTCATGCGTTCCATGGCGGCATTGCGGACTGTGAACCGGCATTGCTTGTCGAAGGCGTGGATGCCGTCGAAGCTGCTTTCTATGAGGCGCTCAGAGAACTCCTTTGCCTTCCGCAAAGATTCTTCCGTGTGTTTTTGCCCTGAAATGTCCTGGATTGTTACAATGGTTTGATCCGCGGTTTTCGTTTCTCCCGCAAAAACCGTGCTTTCCACTATAACAGGCAAAGACGTCCGGTCCCTTGTGATAAGCCTTATTTCACAAGCCTGGCGCGTTTCTTCTTCTTGGAGGTTCTTTTGCATCAACAGGAAGGCGCTTCTGTCCTCATGTTTGATTAATGAGATAAATGATTTGCGGACCAGGGTGGCCCTGGTGTATCCGAGGAGTGATGCGGCTTTCAAATTGAGCTGCTTGATTGAGCCGTCGGGGTCCAAGATCAAATATCCTACGTGCGAAATTGAAAAGGTCGGAGAACTTCCGTTCCGAAGCCTCAATAGCGTCCCGCGCCTCACGAAGGTTCTCGTTCTGAATCTCCAGCTCAACCTGGTGGACCTGCAGCTCGTGGACAAGCTTCTTGTAGTCGGGCCTCTCCGGCACCAATTTCCTTTTAGAGCGGGCAACATCTCTTTGCGCCTGTTCTTGCGGCACAGCGGTTCTTTTTCTGTTGGTTGTCCCGCGCGTTGCAGCGGCAAACGAAAGGTTCTTCTTGTTCATGTGTCATTTTCCAAGGGAAAGCAAGTTGGCCAGGTCATATCCCGGCGGAGGTCATCGAGAATCGCGGGGCGCATCTTTTGTGAACCGAAACCGGCACGAAATGCAAACAGTCAATTGCGTGCGACAAGGATAGCGGGAGTAGAACCTTTTTCGTTGAGAGGAAGGGAAAATTGCGCCGCGAATGTGAGCAATCTGAACCGACGTCGGAACCAGGGGTCCTTTCTGCGACACAATATACTTGATTGGATTGATTTATGATCTATTTTTCTTGCTAAAGCGAATCAGTTGTTCAAATGGTTTTGTCCAGGATGAGCAAGTTGGGCTGTGCCAGTGGTGATTCCAATTGTTTGGAAAGTGGAGCGACAAAGCCAGCGACGTTTGATTCATCTTGATTTATCCTGCGCATCGTTCGTATTTTACTCCTCTTGTTTTGCCCCTCCCATCGCCGGTTTTCATCCAACAGAAATCGGAATCGACACATGATCTGGAAGAATGCGTTTATTCACACGTTGCGGGAAGAGCCGTCCGAGGCGGAAACCATCAGCCACAAGCTGATGCTGCGCGCCAGCATGATTCAAAAACTCTCCGCAGGCATTTACAATTACTTACCCCTTGGGCTGAGAGTCATCAGGAAAATCGAAAGCATTATCCGCGACGAAATGGGGAAATGCAATGCCGCCGAACTCCTGATGCCCATGGTGATCCCCGCGGAGCTGTGGCAGGAAAGCGGCAGGTGGGAGTATTACGGGCCGGAGCTTTTGCGCTTAACGGACAGGAAGAACAACGGGTTTCTCCTCGGACCAACACATGAGGAAGTGGTAGTCGATGTGGTGCGCAAATCGGTGCGTTCGTACCGCGACCTGCCGCTGTGCCTTTTCCAGATTCAGACCAAGTTCCGCGACGAAGTACGGCCGCGGTACGGCCTCATGCGCGGCCGGGAGTTCATCATGAAGGATGCCTATTCGTTTCACGCGAATGAAGCGTCGCTTGACGAAACGTACCGTGCCATGTATCAGGCATACACGGCCATTTTCACCCGGTGCGGGCTCCGGTTCAGGGCGGTTGAGGCCGATTCCGGCAACATCGGCGGCAGCGTCACGCACGAATTTCATGTCCTGGCCGATGCGGGGGAGGACACTATTGCATTTTGCGACTCATGCGATTATGCGGCAAACATTGAGATGGCGGCGGCCCGGCCCGGCCAACGTGCCGGCGCGCCCGAGAACGCCTTGCCCCCTCAGGAGGTTGCGACGCCCGGGAAAACAAGCATTGCCGATGTATCGTCATTTCTATCGGTGAGCCCCAGAGACACCATTAAGATGCTCATTTATGAAGTGGACGGAGCCTATTACGTTGCGGTGTGCGTCCGCGGCGATCTTGAGGTGAACGAGGTGAAGTTGCGAACCGTGCTCAACGCCAAGACAGTAACTGCTCCTTCGGACGAGACGGTGAAGGGAAAACTCGGGCTTGCCCTGGGGTACCTGGGACCAAGAAACCTTCCTGCCGGCGCCGTCAGGGAGACAATCGCGGATCATTCGGTGCGGTCCATGGGAAAAAGCGTGTGCGGCGCAAACAAAGACGGCTATCATGCGGTAAACATTTACCCGGATCGGGATTTGTTTTTCGAGCGTTTTGAGGACGTTTCGGTGATCGTCGACGGAGACGCCTGTCCCCGCTGCGACAATGGCAAACTCAGGATGCGCAAAGGAATTGAAGTGGGTCAGGTTTTCAAGCTGGGAGAAAAATATTCAAGGCCCATGTCTCTTACATTCCTGAATGAAAAGGATACCCCGGAATTCATGACCATGGGATGCTACGGCATCGGGATTGGCCGCGCGGCCGCCGCCAGCATCGAGCAGAATCATGATGAAAACGGCATTATCTGGCCTGCCGCAATTGCCCCGTACGAGGCGGCAGTGCTCTGCCTTGACACGGGCAGTGAAGAGACGTACGGCCTTGCCAGAAAGATTCACGATTCGCTCGAACAAAGCGGAGTAGACGTGCTTTTTGACGACAGGCCGGAACGGCCTGGCGTCAAGTTCAAGGATGCAGACCTGATTGGCTGTCCGTACCGGATCACCGTGGGCTTGCGCGGCATCAAGGAAGGGATCGTGGAGATGAAACGCAGGCCTCAAAAGTCCCTGGAAAAAATTCCCAAGGATTCCTGCATCGAAACCATCCTTTCGGTGATAAAGAACGGCAATCTCCGCTGACCGAACAATAAAGGAGAAACTGAAGAAAATCTTATATCGAATAAAGTCAAAATGTTATATTGCTATCTTCAAGTTTTGTGTTCTTTTGAACCAGAATGTGATTGACTTGATGCAAGCCCCGCTGCTATAATTACATTTGGATCAAAGGGAAAAGGGCGGTATGAAGAAACCGGGTTGGTCACTTCTTTTCTACAGCACAGGCTCGTCCGGCAGGGTAAGGCGTCTGCCGCTCAATAAACCTGTTATTCTACTGTTGTCTCTCTTCGTGCTCATGGGATCGCTCGGGCTCGCGCGTTGCATATACTTCGTTTCTACCTACGGTCTGGCAAGGCTCGGAATGTACTACAGTCTCAAAGAGAACCGCCAGCTCAAGACCGAAATTAATTTCTTCTCACGATATGCGCGGGAAAAAGGCCAGGGCATCGACAGGATCGTTTCCTTTGAAGATACGACCCGGTTGAAATTCGGCATGGATAAGATCAGCGACGATATCCGCAAAGTGGGTGTCGGCGGAATGCCGAGCAATTACGACCTCATCCTCGCCGCGCTCGAAGACCCTGTGCTCATGAAGGCCGACACGGTAAAAGAGAATATCCTTGCTCTTCTGCGTCAAGTGAGGCTCGAGGATACCACGTTCGGCACCATGGCTTCCGAGGTCGATAAGCAGATATCCATTTGGTCTCAGCGGCCCGCGGTCTCGCCCGTGTGGGGTAGGCTTACCTCGGGCTTCGGCTACCGCATTCACCCGTTCACGGGGTACAATGTCTTCCATGAAGGCATCGATATCGCCAACCAGATCGGGACACCGGTCCGCGCCACGGCGGACGGGATCGTCTCGTTCGTCGGCTATAAGGACTATTTCGGCAATCTCGTCCAGATTTCGCATCCCGCAAGCGGATTCAAGACAATATTCGGCCACCTTAACAAATCGGCTGTGCTCGTAGGCCAGATGGTGAAGCGCGGGGACATCGTGGGCTACCTGGGCAACAGCGGCAGAAGCACCGGCCCGCATCTCCATTACGAAGTGCACAAACTGAGCGCAATCGTCAATCCCCTCGACTTTATCCTTCCCACCGACACGATGGTCGACTAAGTCTTATTATCGGGAGTTTTCGCGTGATCGTAGTTACAGGCGGAGCGGGGTTTATCGGCAGTGTTCTCACCCGGCGGCTTAACCGGGCAGGGCTCACCGACATCCTTGTAGTGGACCATCTCGGCTCAACGGACAAGTGGAAGAACCTGGTTCCGCTTGCGTTTTCCGATTACATGGACAAAGGCGAATTCATCGACCGGCTCGAACAGGGGAATTTCGTGAACAGCATCGACACGATCTTCCACCTGGGCGCGTGCTCGAGTACCACGGAGAGGGATGCCGGCTACCTCATTGACAATAACTTTCGGTATTCGGTGAGAATCGGGACGTGGCGGGAATCTCACAGGAGTACGCGCCTGATTTACGCGTCGAGTGCGGCTACCTACGGCAACGGCGACCAGGGATATTCCGATGACGAAAAGCTTCTCGGCACGCTTCGTCCGCTCAACATGTACGGCTATTCAAAACATCTGTTCGACCTGTATGCGCAGCGCCGGGGATGGCTTACAGAAATCGTCGGCCTCAAGTACTTCAACGTCTTCGGTCCCAACGAAAACCACAAGGGAGATATGAGAAGCGTCATCAACAAGGCGTTTCCGCGCATGAGGGACGAAGGCAAGATCTCGTTGTTCGAATCGCACCGTCCCGACTGCAGGCACGGTGAACAGCGCCGCGATTTTGTCTATGTGCAAGACGCCGTGGAAATGACGCTGTTCTTTATGGAACACCGTGACAAAACCGGCATTTACAACATCGGAACAGGCGCGGCGAGGTCATGGAACGATGTGGCACACGCGATGTTTGCCGCGCTCAACAAGAAGCCGTCCATCCAGTATGTTCCCATGCCGGTGGAAATACGGTCCACGTACCAGTATTTTACCCAGGCCGATCTTTCCAAACTGAAGCGCGCTGGCTGCGCAGTTCAATGCAAGACGCTTGAAGAATCTGTTGGAGAGTATGTTCGAGAGTATCTCCAAAAGGGCGGATTGATCGTGTGACGGGTCCCAAGGCTGCGGGCGAACGGTCCCATATCCTGCTGCGTGCCAGCTCGCAGTAAGGACCTCACTACTTGATATTTGCCAATTCATTAACCGCTTTCTTGAACCTCGGGCTGTCCGGTGAATTGCCGTACATGCTTTTCACCACACGCCACGACTGCATGGCAAGTCCCCGGTTGTCTATTGACGGATCGTCTTTGTACAGTTCGCCGTACGCAACGGCCGTAAAATACAGGGCATCGTTGCGCACGTCCCGGATATTGCGGTATTTGCTCGGCTTGGTGAGCGCGGTCTGAAAGTTTCGGATGGCGTCCTTGTTCCTGCCCATGTGCTGGTACATTTCGCCGGCAAGCAGGCAGTATTGCGCGTCGTTCACCTCCTCGTTGAGGATCTTTTCCTTGGCCGCGCGGAGCCTGTCTGCCTGTATGTATGCATCAACAAGCAAGAGAAATGCCTTCTCGTGTTGCGGTGAAGAAGCGGGAACGTTGTCGAGTGCAAGGATCGCGTCGTCGAACTGGCCTTTTGCAAGCGCCGCCTGGCCCACAACCACGAAATCGCCTGACGCGTATTTCTTCTTGAGACTTTCTAAAGGCGAACCGCCGGCCGCCGGTTCTTTTGCGGAAGACGGTTCGTGCAGCGCCTGTTTTGCATGCTGCGCTTCGCGGCCCGAAGGTTGACGCGAATGCCTTGCCGCAACAGGCGTTGACGCTTCAGGTTGCTCTTTGGGCTGCTGCTCGGGCGTCGATTGAGGTTGCGAAGCGGTTTGGGGCGAAAGCGGTTGTAGCGGTTGCTGAGCCGGCGCCTGCGCTGTTTGCGATGGCGGAGGAGTTCGCACAGCAGGCTGGGGCTGCACGGCGCGCTGTGCAGACCGGTCGGGTTCCGCGGGTTTGGGCCCGGTGATGAAAAATACGGCCACCAGCGCGCCTATAACCAGCGCGCCTGCGGCAGGCAGTAGAAACCTGAGCCCGAGCCACGCGGGCCGCTTGGATTTTGACACGCTGGATATGCTTGACGGATTGGTAAGGTACGATTTGAGTACGGCTTCCGGAGAGTCGGAGGTGAGCGATTTGTGCACCGATTCAAGCTCTTCCAAAAGGATGGAGGCGTTGGCATACCGGTTTTCTTTGTCAAGCTGGAGGCATTTTTGAGCGGTCTTGGCAAGTCCCTGCGGAACCGAAAAGTCGAATTCCTCGAATTTCCGGTATTCATTCATGATCTTCTTCTTCATCAGGTTGGTGATGGTTTCCTGCGGAAACGTCTTGGTCCCGGTTATCATTTCGTACAGAATGGCGCCGAACGCATACACGTCGGCACGCGCGTCCACGTCCACACCGTCCATCTGCTCGGGAGAAAGATATTGCATGGTGCCCACAATGTTTCCTTCAACCGTGTGCAGGCTCGCCTCGGTGGGACGCGCAATGCCGAAATCCATAAGCCTCAGGTCGCCATGTTTTGAGATCATAATGTTGGCGGGTTTCAGGTCGCGGTGGATGATGCCGTGATACGTCTTGCCATACAGCAGAAAATCCTGGTTGTGCGCATAGGCAAGGGCGCGCGCGACAAAGATTGCGATTGAGGAGCTCACGGATGGCGGAAGCTTGCCGGTCTGGCCGATCATGGCTTCGAGCGACACACCGTCGATCAGTTCCATTTCGAGATAGGGAAGGCCGTTCCAATCTCCCACACTGTAAATTTCAACAATGTTGGGGTGCCGGAGCTTCGCCGTGATCTTGGCTTCGGTCTCAAAACGGTTTCTCAGGTCTCCCTGCTGGGAGGGAGTAAGAATCTTTACTGCACGGAAGACCTCGAGTTTGTCATTCCAGATTTTGTATACCCGCGCCATGCCGCCCGAACCAAGAATCCCCACGATGGTGCCGGAGCCGAGCGGAATCGGCTCGTTTCCCGTGGGCAGATCGTCGGCAGTGGGCTCCGCTTTCTTCGGCTGGCCATAGGGGTTTGTCGCGCCCATCTGTGTTGCGTCGAGACGGGAGTTTGAGTCAAAAGCGTGATACCCGGCCTTGGTGTCCTGCCCCTCAACAAATGTCTTGTCGAAGTTTTGTTTCTTCTGCGGGTCCCGAGGACCGCCGGGATTGGTGGAGGTGTTCATAGATGAGTTACTTGCTGAACAAAGGTGATCGAAAGACGATGGTCTATGCTATGTCAAGCATTCTATTTGGGTCGTCATTGAAAGAAGTCTGATGAACCGAACGTTCCCTCTGTGGCGGGCACAATGCGAGTGGTGAGCCCGCCAAGCTGCCTGTGGCGCCGATCCTTGACTGTCCGACGTTCTGCCGAAATCTTTCAAACGGAATTCTTCGTGCGCACGTTTATCAGAAAAACGCTACGATTTCGAACCCGACCACGCACAGCGCTCCGAGCGTGATGCCGAGAATCTCGCCGTTCACCGACCCGTTCGTGCCGCCCCAATATTTGGCGTCGGAGCGCTCCACGATTCCCCACGCAAAGCCGCCGATGGCGCCGGCTCCGAGCACAAGCCGGACAATTGCCTTGTTGTCAAGTGCGTTCTTCTTTGGCAATGGTTTGTTAATCTCAACGGTCTCGCCTTTAGGCACCACAATGTCTTCTACAATCTTATCGTAGTCTTTGTTCTGGGACTTGATTTCCAGCCTATATTTTCCGGGAATAATGAAATCGTTGGACACCGGCGTTTTGCCCAGCTCTGTGAGAACGTACACGTCTGCGCCTTCCGGGTCCGAGTTCACCTTGAGCGTGCCGTACCGGGACTTGAGGGTCTTTTCGACAACCGTTTGTTCGCCGCTCTGGATAAATACATCCTCGCTTGTGCTTGTATGTTGCACCGGGTCCACAAGCTTGAGCGTGTACTTCCCGGTTTTGAGCTTCTTGTCGAGAATGGGGGAGTCGCCGATATACTTGTCGTCGAGCCAGACCTCGATGCCGTCCGGATCTGTCTTGACGGTAAGCACCCCGTCACCCTGCGCAAACGCGGAGGTTCTAAAGAAAATGCATACGGCGGCTGCCGATACTACAAACCACAACGATGGTCTCATGATGTCTCCTTGAATGCTGTCTCAGGCGTTCTTCCCGTGTTTTCCCAGGAAAAGCTTTTCCTGGGAGAGGCCACAGGTTTATTTTATAAAGATGTCGCGGACGCCGCTCGCATGAGAAGAGTAGGTTCCCGGAAGGGCGATTCCTGAAAATACAATACGTTGTCTATTAAAACCAAAGCAAACGTTTCCGCGTTTGCGGACGAAAAGGCCAGCGGGCAAATCGAAAAGAGGAGACTGTGTTAGGAAACAGCAAAGTTGTCTGGAAAGAGGGAATGTTTCTGCAGCCGCACCATTTTCAGCAGGCGGAACGTTACATGCTGAGTTCGTTCCATGCCGCACTGATGTCGCATTCCCCGTACTGGTACGGCGTCACCGAGCTTGATGTAGACAAAGACGCCATAGCAAACGGCTTGTTTACGGTAACGCGGTGCGGCGGTATGCTTCCCGACGGCGTGTCGTTTGCAATTCCCAAGGAAGATCCGCCCCCGGCTGCGAGGTCGTTTGCCGACCACCTCGCGCACGACCAGCAGGCGCTTGACGTGTACCTTGCATTGCCCCTGCTCGTGGAAGGCAAGTCCAACGTGGTGGCCGGGGCCATGGAGGGCCAGGCGGCAGCGCGCTTCAGGTCTCGTACCATAACCGTGTCCGACGAAGTGCTTGGATCGCAGCAAAAGGAAATAGAGGTTGGCGCGCTCAATTTCGTGCTGCTGTTCGGAGACGAATTGCTCGATAATCACGCCACGTTCCAGGTGGGCAGGCTTTCCAGAAATCAAACCGGCGGCGTGGAGTTGGCACCTTCGTTCGTGCCTCCGCTCCTCTGCGTCGGCGCATCGCCCTTTCTGCTCAACGTCCTTCGCTCCCTGCTTGAATTCTTGCTCGCAAAAATCAATTCCTTGTCGCAGGGAAGAAAACAGGTGGAGGGCGGGTTTGCCGAATTCTCCGGCGCGGAAGAAACGCCGTTTCGGCTGCTGCAGACGCTCAACACCTTCACTCCGCTGCTCACGCATTATCACTCGTTTCCAAGCGTGCACCCTTATGAAGTGTTTTGCCTGCTCACCCAGTTCGCGGGCGCGCTGTGCACCTTCTCCTCCGAAGTGTCAATAAAAAATCTGCCGAGGTACGATCACGCGAATCTTTCCGGCACCTTTGCCGTGCTCGTGAAGATCATCCGCACCGTGCTCGAGGCCGACATTCAGGCCGGATGCGTGCCCGTGCCTATCGAACAACTCAACCAGGCTACATTCCTTTGCAAAGTCCCAGAGTCGAAATTATTGACAGTTGCGAAATTCTATCTCGGCGTATCGGCGAAAGTGCAGGACAAAGAACTGGTGGTGGGCGTGCTGCAGCGCATAAAAATGTGCTCCCGCAACCGGCTCGACCTGCTAATTTCATCGGCCATGCCCGGCCTGCCGTTGAAGCACACGCTGCACCCCCCGCAGGGGCTCTCCACAAAGCCCGGGTTCGTTTATTTCAGCTTGGACCAGCAGGGGGATTTTTGGCAGCAGATTAAGGCCGCGGGGGACATCGCATTCTATTTTCCCAACAATTATCCTGAGTTGAAGGTGGAGATGCTGGCTTTGAAAGAATAGACTTTGTGTTTGTTTTGTTTGGAAATTGGCAATGAAATAGGATAAAGAAAATAATAATCTGGATGGCTGAGCCGGGTGACCCCCGAGAAAGTTTATTTGCGAGAATCCAATCCTCGGTTGGGGGGTACCCACGAAGAGTCGCTGGGAAGAAAAAGAAATTTACAGAATGAATGATGGCTTGTTTGTGTCACTATTTTCCTTGTGAAATAATCTTTGAACTATAACCTATAATTTAAAAAAGGACAAATCTTGCCACCTTCATTCGTGCAAACCATCACCTCGCAAACAATGAACCTGGACCTGTCCAAGACAATGGGCGGGTCGCGTGACGTGAGCGCGCTGTGCACCGATCTGTTTCTCATCATCATTCGCATGCGCGAGGCTGAAGACCTTGGCGATCCCGCGGCGCTACGCAAGCTCATCACTTATTATATCGGCCTTTTCGAAAAGAACTGCAAGGCCATCGGCATGGACGAAGACTCGATTGTTGAGGCGAAATATGCCATGGTGGCGCTCATGGACGAAACGGTGCTGAGCGTTCCGGGGGCGTGCAGAGACTACTGGATTTCGCGGCCCATGCAACTTGATTATTTCGGCGATAATCTTGCGGGACAGGAATTCTTCGACAAGCTGCAGAAAATGCTTTTGCAACCGGAGAACAAGAAGCATGTGCTTGAGGTGTATTTTCTGTGCCTGTCGCTCGGATTCGAGGGCAAATACAAAATGTTCAACCCCGGAGAACGGATCGCCATCATGGAAGATCTTGGCCGCAAATTGCGAAGAACCAGGATACGCGCCTCTTCCGATTTGTCGCCGCACGGTAAGCGTCCCGAATCTTCCGACGCCAAAAGGGCTAAAACGTTCTTCTTCCCGCTGTGGCTTTCCGGTGCAATCGCGGCCGGAGCGGTCGTCGCCTGCTGGATCGCCTTGTTTGTTATCAACGGTTCCGCGGCCACCGCTCTTCTTTCTTCCATTCAATCTCTCACGGCCCGGTAATCCATTATGAAAAGACTTCCTGTCTGGATCATTGTTGTGTGGTGCTTGATTGCGGTTATCAGCATTTTATCGATTGTTGTTGGGGCGCTTGTGAAGCTGCCCGGGGTCCTGGTGTGGCTGCCGGGAACGCTGTTGCTCGTCGGAGATGGGGTGTGGATTGCGCTGCAATTGACAATAGGCAGGCCCCGGAAGAAGAAGGCCGCAAGTTTGTTCGCGGGGAACCAGACGGTTCTTGCGCGGATCGGCAAAGAAACCAATGAGGCGGTGAGCCGGTACCTTGGCGCCGTGATGCGCAAGGGACTTATGAAAAAGAGTGCGCTGTACGAGCGCCCGTGGTTCCTGTTGTGCGGAGCGCCAAAATCGGGAAAGACGTCGCTGCTCCGCGGCGCCGGCCTCAATTTTCCCCTGCGATACCCGTCGGAAAAAGACGGAATGGTTTTGGACGGGGCAGACCAGATCACCTGGTACTTTGCAAACGAGGCTGTCTGGATTGATGCTCCCGGCGCAATTATGGAAGATACAGGCAAAGACACCTGGCAGGCCTTTGTTGCATCGCTTGCACACGTTCGTCCGGAAAAACCTGTGGACGGCATTGCGCTTGTCGTGAGTGCGCAGGAAGTGCTCAACGCCGATGACCGCATGGTCAAAGAGCTTGCCGCCACACTCCGGAGGCGGATCGACGAACTCATCGCGGCATGGGGAATCGAATTTCCCGTATACCTGCTGTTCAACCATTCGGACAAAATCCCCGGGTTCGGTGAATACTTCGGTGACCAGTTTGTCAAGGCGCAGGACCAGATCTTCGGGGCAACGCTCAGTTCCGATCAGGATAAGATGCTTCCCAGAATGGCTTTCGCGCAGGAATTCGGCCTGATCAGCAGGTCGCTTACCGATTTGCGTCTCGATAAGCTGTATAAGGAGAAAGACGAAGCGCGGCGGAGAATGATATGCCGGTTCGTCATCCATTTTGAGGGCATTCAGGAGAAACTGGGTGCTTTCATTACCGAGTTGTTCAAACCAAGCAGCTACGAGGGCAGGCCGCTGTTTCGCGGGTTCTATTTCACCAGTTGCCTCGAAGTCGCTTCGCGCCAGTCTTCAGACGTTCCGGCGCGGCAGGCCGAAGCCGGGCAGACCATCGTGAACCATCCGCTCAACCCGAGACGGATGCTTATGCCCGAATCGCTGCAGCAGAAAACCGAGAAGAAACCGGAGGTGAAATCCCTGTTCGTCCTGCCGCTGTTCCGCGAGCTCATGGTTCGCGGCAAGGAACTTGTCAAGACGACGCAGAAACGTTCGCGGCGCGAGTACGTGCGGCACTACTTGATAACCACCGCGATCGTGGCAGCGGCCTGTGTTGTGGGCGCGCTCATGGCGTCGGGCCTCTCCACATCCCTTGCTCTATTGCAATCTGTAAAGACAGACATGGCGGCCATGCCTCCGGACGACGGTACCCTGCTGTCTCAGTATGCCGGGCTCGACGTGGTGGGAAAAACCGTCGCTCGCCTGCAGGGCTTTGAAGACCACGGTGCGCCCGTGCTTTCCGGGCTGTTCGGGTTCTACCGTGGCCGTAACGCTCTCGACCGGCTCAAAACTCTTTACTTCACTAAAATCAACACTCTGCTGGTTGTTCCAGGCGTCAAGTACTTCGAGTACGAGCTGTGGGAAAAGGTGCAGGGATACGGCGAGCTCGCGGGGCAGGATTACGACAACCTGTACAATACGCTCAAGGCCTACCTCTCGATGTCCGAAAGCATGACGGGGCGCCCGAAGGACATCGACACCGCGTTTGTGCGCGGCATGCTGCTCGAAGCGGTCAAGCAGGCGCTCTTGTCAACGCAGAACAGCCAGGCGCGGCTTCCGCAGCAGATAGAGGCGATCCTGTCGGAAAACGTGGGCGTGTACCTGCTGTATCTCAAGCGCCAGGCAATTTCGCCTATTCAGGAGAACCAGCGGCTGGTGACGCTTGCACGCTCAAAGCTGCGAAGGCTCCCCAGTGCGCAGGCGCTGTACGAGTCGGTGATCAACAGGGTAAGCCAGGATGCACCCTCCATTTCTCTCGACCAGATGCTCAACCGCAAGGAGGAAGGAATACTCAAGGCGGATAAGACGATGAGCGTTCTGTACACGCAGGAAGGCTGGGACAAGTTCGTGTCCGATGCCGTCGGCCGGGCCAGCAATGACCCGTTCAAGCTCGACTGGGTTATCGGATTGTCGGCCGATCAGGTCCCCGAGGAAGCTCTTGACAAGAAAAAGCTATATGCAGACATGGTGGCGGCCTATCTTGCCGACTATGCTTCGCGCTGGCTCGCGTTCCTCGCTTCGGTAAAGATGGAGCCGTTTGGCGATCTCAACAGGAGCCAGCGGATACTTTCGAAGCTCGTTGCCGAAAAATCGGAACTGGCCGTGTTGCTTGCCACGGTGGCAGACTATACCGTGCTCAAGAAAGAAAGCATGGCCGACAAGGCAGGCGGTGCGGTGCTCGAAGCGGCTTCCAAAGTGCCTGGCGCCCAGGCGATCGCAAAATCGGCGCAGAAGGCCGAAAAGGAGGCGAACACAGCGGAAGGTGCTCTGTCGGCGTTCTCTCTTGGCCAGAAGTCGCCGTTCGACGACTTGGACGCCACGTTTGATCCCCTCCGTTCTTTTGCGAGATCCACAGGCGGTGCTCTCAGCGGATACGAAGGGTATCGCGACAAGATCCAGACCCTCGCCGCCAAGCTTTCGTCACTTGAGACGCAGGGGGAAGAAAACGCGCCTTCGGTGTTCAGCGGCAAGGACGACGATGCACTTCTTAGCGCATGGAAATTTACACAGGCCGCGCTTTCCAATATGCCGGAGAACCTTGCCGCATCGCTCAAGGGTGTTCTCATGTCGCCGGTGGAAAATACGGGAACCGCAGCCTCCGCAGTGCTCACCAGGATTCTCACTGACCGCTGGCACAGTGAAATTGTGAAGCCATTTACGGCGAAGTTTTCGGGAAAATACCCGTTCTCTCCGCGGGGGGAAGATGCCCCGTTTGCCGACGTGATGGATTTCTTCAGGCCGCAAACCGGCACGTTCTGGGGATTTTACGAACGCGTGCTCACACCCTATATCGTGAAAACAGCCACCGGATGGATGGTACGGCCCGTGGGAAGCCTCAAGCTTAATTTCAACCCGCAACTCGCCCCTTCTCTCGTGAGCGCCGAGCGTGTGCGCGACATGTTTTTCAAACCCGACGGTACGGTTCGGCCGATGGCAATAACCGTGACTCCTGCCGCGTCCAACAGGAACAGCGCCAAGCTCGAGGTAAACGGCCAATCATCCGATCTTGCCCCCGGTGGAAGGTCTGCTGTCGTCATGTGGCCGATTGACGCAACGCCTCTGGGAGCTTCTCTCAAGATTCTCGTGAGTTCGGATTTCACCCAGGACATTTCCTATGGCGGGGCGTGGGGATTTCTAAGGCTTGTCCAGGCCGCGCATGTCAACAAGTTGAATAGCTCAACCGTCAATGCCAAGTGGCAGGTAAACGTTCAAAATGTTACCGTAGTGGTCCAGGAATACCGGCTTCAGGTGTCGGGAGCTGATCATCCGTTTGGCGACCCGGTGTTTTCAGAGTTCAATTGCCCTACTGAGTTATTCGCAGCGGATGAAAAGAAGTAGAGAGCGTTTTTGTGAACTGTGCGGTTTTGCAATAACCCTTGTCAACAACTTCAGGGTTCAGTCGTCGCCCGGTGACGGAATCAGAGCGCTTGGCCCCTTGTTTTTCTGTATTCCTTAATAATCCTCACAAAACGATAGATTGAGCTGACCGTCCTTGCCGAAATCCTGTGCCAGTTGGGGTTATCGATGCTGATTCCCCTCCGCGAAGTCTTCTGCAGCTTTTTCGCGAAATCCATGAGTACTTCGATCTGGTCCAGGTTGAGCCGGATGGCGATGCGTCCCGGCTCCTTTTCAACTGTTCCATTGTAGATTTCCACAAGGTCGGCAATTTCCTGCGTGAGCGGAATGCGACCCAGCAATTCGAAAACGAAATACCCGCGGTTTTGCACAGTAACGAACATGGTGCAGAACCGGGTGAGGTCGTCGTTGTCGTCCAGATCGTCTATCTGGATGGCAAAATCCTTCTTGATCGCACCGGTGAGAAACAATTTTTCGGCAAAATAGGATTCCACTAAGTACTGCCTGAGCCTTGCCGACATGGAATCTCTTTCTTAGGAAGGTACGGCGGTCCGCTCTTGGATGCGGAGAGCGGGACGGAATCTTGTTGAAAAAGATAATTGGTTCGCAGCACCCGCGCCACCAAAAGTTTCTATTGTCCAGCGCCTACCGCGCAACCGCAACGAACTGGAAACCGTCGCGGGGGTGTTTTGCTTTTTTCTTGACCGGAGTTCATGGAAAAAACAATATTATCATGCAAGGATATTCGCATAATATCCGATTCTATATCTACAAATTAAATTCTAAGAAAGGTTGTTGTTTATGGCAACAGGAGTTGTTAAGTGGTTCAATAGGTCCAAGGGCTATGGCTTCATCAAACCCGATGACGGGTCGAAGGACGTGTTCGTTCATTTTTCCGCTATTGTCGGAGAGGGTGTAAAAGACCTCAAGGAAGGTGAGAAAGTGGAGTTTGAAATCGTGGTGAATCAAAAAGGACCAAATGCGAAGGATGTGAAGCCGATCGCATGATTATGTGATCTCTTGTTCTTGATAAATAGATTGAATGTCACTAAATGCCATACCTTCGGGTATGGCATTTTTGTTGTCCCTGCTCGGCCGGGCTTACGTTCCGCATGTGCATTTCATATTTTCCTGTAAAGCCGTGCGACTTTAAAGCCGCCGGCAAGGTTCCCGTCACACACGTCTTATGTGAACACTATGGCGACTATTCCTCTTACGCATGCATGTCCACCGGCCGGCAATGCGTTCTGCGGGATCACGGCGCTTTTTGCGCTGGCCGCCGTGCTTGTCTTTCTTCCCGTGACCGCACATGCTGAAGTGGGCGCCGCGTATCTTCAAAAGCGATTTGCCGTTCTCGATTCCGCGCTTTTGCACATTCCAAGATTTCCTGAGGTCCGCACGAAAGAAGTTGAGCCCGTAAACGGCCTCTTTAGAAAGTTGATCACCCAGTACCCGGAGGTCGTCCTGGTTCTGCGCACGAATGCCAAGGGCATTGTGGTGAATGACATCGAACGGCAAGGGAAAGCCGGAGGGCTGCACGCAAATGTGTCGGACAGCGTTTGGTATACATCCCCAAAGAAGTCATTGGACCCCTGGTTTGGCCCTCTTGTCAAGGAGAACAGAAGATCGTACCTCTTCTGGAGCGTACCGCTCACGGCGCACACACCTCTCGGTGGAGACCGGTTTGTTGGTGTTGTAGCCATCAAAATCGATATTTTCGACTGTTTCAAGGACCTCGCGGCGCAGGCGAAAGGTCCGTTCGAGATTCTGCTCAACGGAAAAAGCTTCTATTACCTTTCCTGGACCGACAGCATTCCATTCGACGAAACGGACGTAACCATTCCGGGAAATGTCTCTCTTGGCGTTCGCATGCCCAAAACGGTCCGAGAAAAAGCAAACCAGAAAGTGGACGTTGCAGGGCGAAACCCGCGCCAAGAAGAATACCGGACCGAATCGGGTCGGTTGGTAAAGGTGGAGCCGGCGCAGCAGGCCGACACCGACCTGATGTCAAGGACTGAAGACGCCGCTCTTCAGGAACGCGGGGAAGCAAACGGACGGCAGTCGATGCCCCTTGACAACATGTGGCTAATCCTCGCAAGCGTCGCGTTGCTGCTCGCGGTAACGGTAGGCGGAGCGTTCTTCGTGGGCCGCCGCAGGGCGCGCAAATCGCCGGTTGTGCCTCCTGACGCCGGCAGGAAACAGGAGGTGAAAGTTGACTTATCAGAAAGGATGCCGGCGCCTGACGGCCCTGCGGTTCTGCCGGCCGCGCAGGCTTCCGGAATAGTCACAAGGACAACCATGGATGCGGCCGGAATGTCTGTGGATGAAATTGTTGTTTCACAAGAGGCTGTTCCGCTCTTCGATCCCTCGCAAGACAGCGCTCATCCCGGAGCGACCCCGGAACCCGGCTTGGGCGTTGAGCCTGTATTGATTTCTCCTTCCGTGAAGGAAGAGGTCAAGAACGAGTTTCTGAGAACCATGACCGAGGCTGACAAGGAAGAACTTGCCCGTGCGGCGCGTGACGAAGTGATGCGGGAAATGCGGCCAAAGCTGGAAACCGAGCTTCGTGAAGCATTGAAAGCGGAAATAACAGGCCAGGTTTCAACCCAGGTGCGTGTGGAGATTGAGAAACAGGAATGGGACCGCATTTACAAACAGGAGCTTGAGGCTCAACAGTCGGTGGCGAGGCAACAGATTATCGACAAGGAAGTGCCGTTGTTTATGGATGCGGAACGCCTCCGGCTTTCCAAGGATATAAAAGAGAAAGTTGCCGAATCGGACTCCATAAAATACGAAGAAGAAGCCCGTACTGCGCTTCGGGCCCAGGTGGCCCGAAAGCTGCTCGTGGAAGAAGCGGATCGCATTCGTTCCGAAGAATTGGAAAAACTCCGTGCATCCCTGACCGCCACACTTGCCGAAGAAGAAGCCCCGAAGCTTGCAGCCCGTATCAAGGATACGCTGACGCATGAGTTACGCCAAAAGATTGAGGCGAATGAGCGAGACGTCATTCGCGAGGGTATTCTCGCCGAGTTGAAAGCTTCCATTCGCGAGGAATTGCTTACCACAGAGCATGACAGGGTCCGCGCATCGCAATTGGAGAGGTTGGAACGGGAACTGTACAGTGAGATCGTTGTCATGGAAAAGGAGGGCATCAGGAAGGCCATTGTGGATGCAATCACTCGCGAAGAGCGAACACGTGTTGAATCCGAAGAACGCCGTGAGATAATTGAGAACGAAAGGAACCGCCTGCTCGCAAAGGAGTCTCCTGCTTTGCGGGAAAAGATGAGGCTGCAGATTCGCAACGAAGAGATGCAAACCATTCGGGAAGCGGTAAAATCTGAGATATATTCCGAAACAGTCCAGGTAATTAGGGCAGGGCTGGAAGAAAAATACGCATCAGCTGTCCAGGAGGAACTTGCGGGCATGAAGGAGGGTCTGGGAAAGAAAGTTCGGACCGATCTTAGGACGGGCCTGCAGCAGGAATACCGAGAACTCGCGGAAGGCATTGAACAGCTGTCGGCACTGCTTGCCAAAAATGAGTCACTTCAATCTCTGGGTCAGACTGTGACGCTTCTCTCCGAAGAAAAGAAGAAGTACAAATACTTCAACCTGAATGCAGCGCAAACCGAAAGCCTGCTCGACTACCTCCGGCGCGTGCATTCGCGATTCACTATCTACCTGGATATGCTTGACAAGAGCGTAAGAGAGTTGATGCTCAAACTCGGCAGCGTGAAAACAAAACTCGATAGCGAGGTGTAGATTATGACCGCTAGAACGACTGCGCGAAGACGCGCCATTCGCCGGATATCAGAGTGGACCTCCGCCATCGGCCAGGACTCCCACAGGTTTGAAACATTGCATTCACGAAAACCGCTCGTGCTCGCCGGAATAACCATTCCAGGCTGGCCGGGACTCAAGGGAAACAGCGACGCGGACGTTGTTTTTCACGCCGTCACCAACGCGATCTCGGGTATATCGGGCGTCAATATTCTTGGTGACGTCGCCGACAAGCTATGTCTCGAACTCGGAATCCGGGACAGCCGCGTGTATCTGAAAAAGGCCCTTGCCACCCTGGGGCGGTGGCGCATCACCCATGTGTCGATTTCGATAGAGGCAAAGGCCCCCAGACTTCAACTGCACCTGCCTGCCATGCGCGAATCACTTTCGCGGCTCTGCTTCCTGACAATCGATGATGTCGGCATTACTGCGACTTCCGGGGAAAGACTTACCGCATTTGGAAAGGGTCTGGGGATTCAGGCGCTGGCCGTTGTTTCGGCAGCGCGATAGTAAACGTTGCACTGATGGATGAAACGCCCTCCGGTGTGCTCTTTAATTCTGCAAACCGGAAGCGCTGCGAGCAGGTTTGAAATCCGGTGCGCCTTCCTCGGTATCAAGGGATAACAAACATTTTTTGAAACTGCTTTTTCATTCCTTCAGTTACTGGGTCCTTGTACCCGATTCGAGCAAAGTAGACCCCGGGAGGTACGGCGGTTCCAGCGGTGCTGCATAACCGCCAGTCAAACCCGTATTGCACCTCAGTAACCGATCTCGGCTGATTATTCTGCCCATATACGTCATGGGTGATGAGAGTGCCGTCTGTGGAATAGATCCACAGCTCGAGAAGGCTTTTGCCTCTAAAAGCGATACTTCCGTCTCTTTTGAGGTGGACCGGGTTTGGAAAGACCACAACCGAGTTGATCGTATCCACCGGGGACAATGAAGAGTAGAAAACCGAATAAATACCTGGTTGTACGAGAGAGGCGATGTCACGCAGGGATTGGTTTGCGTACGATGCCGAATCCTTGACCTTCAACCACAGGGAGTTGTTCCACCTATACAAGCCCAACGCATAATTGGTGGTTGGAATAATCGTACGTGAATCAATGGTAAGAGCGATTGAGGAACCAGTGGACCATATGCCAGGGAAAGAAATATTGAACAAACTGCTCACCGGGGTGAGTTGGTTGCTTTCGGCGACGGCGAGCAGTGAATCGTTCTTGACTGCCGCTATAGTAAGAGAACAACGCAAATTCGCCTGCGCTTTCAGGGAAATAACGGCAGTGTCGGTATTCGTGGCGGCCACAAACGTGTGTTGGGAACCTGCGGGATAGGTAACCGGACAGGTCTGAATCAATATCGAGGCATTATGGCTTGCAGCGATGTCACCGTTGGTTGCAATGACAAGAGCATCTTTGAGGGAAGGCCAGGCCGGAATTTCGAGGGAAGCAAGGGTGCTATTTGAAAAAGCAAAGTGCAAAATGGAATCGGCGCCGTCAGGTCTTTCAACAATGCAGGAAGCGGACCAGGCAGGGTATGAGGACGACGCGCCCGCCGGAAGATCTCCTTGAAAAGTCAAGTGCAGGGTGTCACCCGGTATCTGGGCCGGTTGAACCGCGAAGCGCTGCATGCTGAACGGACTCACCTGTTTAGTGATTGTCTGGGTCGTACCAAAAACGTCATACGTAAAGCTCCATTGAGGAAGCAGCGGGGCATCCTGAATAAAAATGCCCGGAACGGCCCTGGTTCCGGTAAAGTAACTCTGCGTATGAAATGCGTTCAGGATATCGACCCAGTTCTCTCCGACGGACAAAGATTGAGCGCGGAGAATTTTGTAAAAACTACTCAGGGTGTCATAATCGCTGAAAAAGACGTGCCGGATAAAGTCATTATTCGCCACTGGGCTGTATAATTCGTGCAGGAACTTGGTTATCAGCGAATTCGTGTAAACGGCAGAGTCCGCTTCCGAAGGATTGAGCAAGATGATGGTAGGATCGTTGAAATACAGGGACGTATACTGGAGATAATCAAATACGTACCGAAAGGCCAGACCTTCCATCATAACGGCAGTTCCTTCGGTCCAGCTTAACGGAAAAGAATCCGGAACGCCGTAATTATCAACGCTCCACGCCATGGCGTATTGGATTGTGTGGAAGAATTCATGGGCGCAGGTCACTCGTGCGCCGTTGTACGGCACCGTATCGTATCCCGTTCCGTACCAATCCGGGTCAGACCATTCGTTCCGTATTTCCGTGTGACTCGAGAAGCCATGCGGTCCAACCGGCTCATCCGGGAAGGTGAGGCCGTAATAGCCGGGATCGAGAGACGTGATCACAACCTTGGACCTGCTGGATCCGTGTTGCGCATCAGTGTAGGGAATGGGTTGCACATATTGAAATTGACCGACCTCCATCGACCATGCACTGTCGAGCGCCCACGCGACTTCATCGACATAGTCGGGAACGCCGTTGGGTTGATTGTTCTTTGTCCGCCAGTTGCCTGCCACACCAAAGCCGTAATTGTCGGTTGGATCTACGCTGCCATCGAGCGCAGTGGTATAATAGACTTCAAAATGGCCGCTCGGTGAAACATAGGAGGTGTAGCCGGAAGGTATCTGGGTTGCCTCTTTGTACAATTGCCGGAATTCCGGACTGAGGCTGTTCCAGACTTTGGCGAGCAAGAACAAATCGCTTTCGTTGAGCCGGTTTTGGGCGCTTGCGGGAGTACGGTTGATCCTGTGCTCCAAATAGGGCCTCAGCCTGTCTTCCAATGCTTGGACGTTTTTCGAGGAAATTGTGTTCTGTGGTGACCGGGCAGAACGAAGGTGCGAAGATTTTACCTTTGCGCTGCTGGTCCCGGCCATCACGCATAGCAAGAGAAGAAGGGTAAAAAGATGGAATGTGTTGAGCCGCAAAGTCACCTCGTGAAAGAATAAATCTACTTTATGATAGCATCAACGAGCCTGCATTTATGGGCTCAATAGCAATTGTTCATTTTCGGTCTCACGGAACAACAAACATCTTCTGCGCCTGTTTCTTCATTCCTTTTGTGATCGGATCCTCATATCCGATGCGCGCGAAATAGACTCCGGGAGGCACGGCGGTCCCAATAGAACTGCACAATCGCCAGTCAAAACCGTATGGAGATTCCGCAACCGACCTCTGCTGATTGTTCTGCCCTTTTGCATCATGGGCGACAAGTGTTCCGTCAATTGAGTAGACCCACAGTTCAAGAAGGTTTTTGCCTCTAAAAGCAATACTTCTGTCTCGCTTGATGTGTGCAGGGTTGGGGTAGACCGCCACCGAATTGGCCGTATCCACAGGCGAGAGTGATGAGTAGAAAACTGCATATATTCCTGGTTGGACAAGAAATGCAATGTCGCGCAGGGATTGATTA
>CAVSQB010000031.1:0-89638 GCA_963729895.1 uncultured Fibrobacterota bacterium
ACGCGCAATCCGAAGAGCTCGCTCGCCAGATCGCGGCGAAAATCCAGGACGACATGGAATACCCGGGCCAGATCAAGGTGACTATAATACGGGAGACGAGGTTTACTGAATACGCTAAGTAATAATAGTTCATTTTATCAATAAGCCTTATCCGGGGGAGAAGTATCTCCCCCCGGCCGCGGCTTCCTCGTCCCGCCGAAAGCGGGACTTCGGAATCCTCGGCACTCCCCTCTCCTGGGTGCACCCCGAGGAAGGTTAGCTGCAAAAAACAAACATCGGCTGTGGGGGCACCCACGAAGTGCAGCTGTACGGTGAAGGTGTTAGACTTGTTGGGAATTAACCGCCTTTGATCTCTTTCACCGGGTGTTTCTAGTGTGCGCGCAGCAGGCGTTTCGGTCTCGCCCTTAAAGGTACCTCGCCGCACACGCTCAGCAATCCAACATATTATTATTTGTATGTTGCCGCACCGGCTCGGCAAACCGGAAACGTATTTAGAAGTCTAACTATATCATGATCCCATCAATCCCCAAGCCGTTCCCCTACCCGGTCCCGGACGCCCTCAAACCCCAGGTCTCAGCCGCCACCTACCGCAAATGGCTTAATGTCAAGGCCTCGTCCCTGCGTAAAAGGGACCTGCGGGTCGGGAAGCCGTTCGCAATGGCCACCCCGCGCCGCGTCTACATGCAAAAGCTCGATGAAGCGGTGATCAAAACCGGGTTGTACGACCCGTACACGGGCAACGCGCTTCGCTGGGACCGGATTGGAAAATGGGACCCCGGGAAGGCGAAGGGAAACCCGGCATACAAACGGCAATTCGACCTGCTGCCGACCGCCGACCACATCGACCCGGACGCACGTGAGCTTGAGTTTGAAATATGTTCCTGGCTGTCAAACACGGCCAAGTCGTTCCTATCGCCGCCGGAATTCCTGGCCCTGTGCAAACGGATCGCGGCGTACCGGCCCAACCGGACCATAACGAGCCTGTAGAAAAACCCTGTTTTCAATAAAATCGGATTTCCCTTGTTCTCTGTCAAGTCAATTCGCGCTTTGTGCGGAAAGGTAAGAATGCAGGTTCAGAATTGTGGGGCGAGTGGCGTTTTTAGGTGAATCTGAGGCCTTGTGCGCCCTATAGTGAGGGACAAGCCGGCCCCCGGGCTCTTGCTAATGCCCATAGGAAGGCCCGAACCGGTAAATCTTGAAAATGTTGTGCACCATCGAGTACAGCTTCCATTGCGTATCGGCCTTTGTCCTGGTGCGCACGGTAATCCTATCGAGGCCGAGCGTCCGGCAGATGTTGGCGAACACCGGTTCCACCGTGCCCATTCGCCTGCTGTATATGTACCTGCCGAAGGCGGAGTCGAATTTCTCGATCATCCGTTTGGTATAGGCCCCCGTTGATCGTGGGCCGGATTGATCGAACTTCACCACCTGTCTGCGCTCCGTATGGTCAAGCCGCAAACATTTCTTCCGAATTTCACATGCAAGGCAGTCGGCTTTTCTCCCGGCATAGGCGATCCCGTGTTCGCCACGCGTCCCGACATAGTTCTTGTTCAACACGTAAAGCTTGTTGCCTGCAGGGCAGGTAAGCGTGCCGTCGGATTCATTCAGGATAAAATCACTTGGGGTAAAGTAGTGCTTTGACCGTACCGGCGTCTTGTTGCGGTCAATCGGATTTTTGTGCCGGTCCGCATCCGCAAACTGCGGGTCGCGCTTGCGGAATTTATTGTCCGCAACGTACCCGTCCACTCCTTCTTCCGCAAGCATCTGCATGTTCGCTTCGCTATGAAAACCGCTGTCCGCAGTCACTTTCGCCTGAGTAAAAATGTCGGGCTCGCCTATGGCCTCAAAGTTCTCCCGCACACCGTCGATCATCGGCTTCAAAAGCGCGTTGTCCGTCCCCTCGCTGAATGCCTCGGCATGAACGATCACCTGGCGCTTTTCATCAACCGCCGCGGCGCCGTTGTAGCCCTGGATCACGCCGTGTGAGCTCGGCATCTTCGCGCTCTCGTTGTCCGTGATGTTGCTCTTCTTCGCCTGTCCCTTAGCCCCGCGCTTATCCTCGTTTTTCCGCATCCAACGGTTGATCTTGCGCACCTTCGAACGAAGGTGGTTGATCGCCTTCCGTTCCTTCTTCCGTATGTCCTCGCCAAGTTCACGCTCATCGCACTCGCGGTGCTTGCGCAAAAGAAAACGAACCTGGTACTCTATCTTCTTCTTCCGCTTCTCGAAATCCTCGAGTGTGCCGCTCCACTCCTTGGCGCAGTTCGAAGACATCTTGCAGCCATCGATCGCAAACATTTGCCGGCTGATCAATCCCTCCTCCGCGCAATACAACAGGATGTCTCGGAACAGCGGCGTGATCTCCACATGCATCGACGAAATAAAATGTGCAATCGTCGTAAAATGCGGCTTCGTATCGGCCGAGAGTGCCATGAACATCACGTTCTCCTCGCAGCAGCGCGCTATGTCCCGGCTGTGCATGATGCCCCGGGAATACGCGTAGAGAACAATCTTCAGCATCACGCGCGGGTCGTACGCGGGCGCACCGGTCTCGTCGTTGGTAAACCGGCCCTCGAAAACAGAAAGGTCCAGCACATTATCCACGATCTCGCTCAACGCGAACTCGAAACTGCCCGGAATGATCTGCTCGCGAAACGTGATGGGGATAAGCTTGCCTTGTTCGTAGGAATACTCTTTGTAGCGGGCCATCGGCCTTCCTTCCTGCTGAGTTTACAAATAATATAAGGAAAAAAGACCGGAATTTCAGGTAAAAGTGGCGGGAAAGGGACTTTTTCTACAGGCTCAACGCAGGCGCTAATCGCCCCCGTGTACGAGGTGCCGGCCTTTCTCATCGGCGTATGTTCGTGGGCCGCGTACCGCAAGTGGCTCGACACGCGCGCCAAACAGGAATACAAACGCGACCTCGCGCTCAAACGGCCGTGCGCCAGGGCCGGGTCAAAGTCCCTATACAAACAGGCGATTCACGCCGCGGTCGTCGCGGGCAACGGTATCGACCCGTTCACCGGCCAGGCGCTCCGGTGGGACCTCATCGAAACATGGGGAAATTTCCCGCCAAAAGACAGGGCAAACCATGAAAAAGAATTCTCCCTCCTTCCCACGGTCGATCATACCGACCCCTCTTCCCCGGTCATCGGCTTCGAGATCTGCTCCTGGCTCGTCAACGACTCCAAAGGCCAGTTGTCGGCCAAGGAGTATGTCGAGTTTTGCGGCCGGGTCGCGGCGCATGAAGGTAAATAAATTTCATATATGAATAATCAAATGCGTTTGGTTGGCTGAGCCGGAAATATGAATGCCTTAGCCCGCGCAATCCCCGCGACTTAGCGCGGGGTTCTTCAATAATAAAATGCTTTTGGATAGCAGTGCCGGGTGACCCCAAAGTGGGAGTTGCGGCGAGAATCCAATCTTGCGCTGTGGGGCACCCCCGAGGTATCGCTGTGCCGTTGACATCAGGGCGGTTTTGTTTTTCTTTCCCCATCAGCGCCGACCCCGAGGCCGGAGGATTTGGCCGCTCGCGCTGTCCGAGCCCGGCACTTTGGTACGTTGTATCCCTTGTCATGCCGGACGAGTTCGTGAGCGGCCCGACGGTCGAGGGATCAGGCGGCGCTGCCGGGCGGCGTCTTTTGCCTACTTTTCTTCGCTGTGGCTATACCCCCGAAAACTTGCTCATTTGAGAAGGGAGTTTTCCGAGTTATTTTAAACTAACTAGGAGGACTCATGAAAGGCAAGCGCTACAGTGAAGAGCAGATTTTTCGGATCCTGCAAGAGGGCGACCGCGGAGCCAAAGTCGCTGATCTTTGTCGTCAATATGGTATTTCAGAGAACACGTACTTCCGTTGGAAGAGCAAATACAGCGGACTTGAGCTCTCTGATCTGAAAAGGATGAAGGAGATCGAGGGCGAAAACAGCCGGCTCAAGCGGATTGTTGCAGACCAGGCACTTCAGATCGATGCAATGAAGGAAGTGCTGCAAAGAAAATAGTGAAGCGTCCTCAGCGTAGGCTGACTGTGGACGCACTAATGCGGCAAGGCCTGAGTCAACGGAAAGCATGCGGACTTCTGGGTATGACACCGGCAGGGTACCGCTATCGACCGCAGGAATCGGCTTTGAACAGCGAGTTGAAAACAAAAATGCATGAAACCATTTCATCGTTCCGTTCATGGGGCTTTCCGACGCTTTATTGGTATCTCCGCAACCTTGGGTACATAGTAAATCACAAACGTGTGCATCGGCTCTACAAGGAAGAATCGCTTCAGAAAAGCAAGCGGAGGAGGCGTCAGAAACGCAATAGCCAACGGATGCCGTTGACGCTGCCGGATCGGCCAAGCCGTCGCTGGTCAATGGATTTCATATTCGACAGTACTTCCGACAAGCGCAAGCTGAAATGCCTGAATGTTGTCGATGACTGCACCCGTGAGGCTCTTGCAATCAAGGTAGCACGTTCTATTCCAGCACTAGCAGGGTGTTGAAAAAGTCTCCCTTTTGTAAACATTTATCCTTATATTATAGGGGAACCCCAACCAAGGAGTATTGATGAGAGGTTCCCAGCCAGCCCAAGGCGGTATGTTCAGCTTCGTTTCTCCGGATTCCCGAGTGCCGGCAACGCACCCGCTTCGTCGTGTCAAACAGTTTACGGACATAGCGCTGCGCCGCCTTTCTCGTGACTTTGAGGCGATGTACAGCCGGATGGGGCGCCCTTCGATACCGCCGGAATGGCTTTTGAAAGCACAGATATTGATGGCTTTGTTTTCGATACGGTCGGACCGGTTGTTTTGCGAGATGCTGGACTATAACATTCTGTTCCGATGGTTTCTTGACATGGATCTGGATGCGGCATCGTTTGATCATAGTGTGTTTTCGAAGAACCGAGATCGACTTATGGAACAGGAGATTGCGCACCGGCTGATGCAGGAAATCGTGCGTCTTGCTCGTTCCGAAGAGTTGTTGTCCGATGAGCATTTCACGGTTGACGGCACGTTGATTGAAGCCTGGGCATCGATGAAGAGCTTCAAGCGAAAAGACGCGGAATCGGCGAACAAGACTGACGATGATCGGAGTAATCCGTCGGTTGATTTCCACCATGAGAAGCGAAGCAATGAGACACATCAGAGTTCGACCGATCCAGAGGCGCTGTTGGCTCGGAAGAACAAGAGAACGGGAGCGCAGCTGGCGTATTCCGGTCACGTGCTGATGGAAAACCGAAATGGGTTGTGTGTTGATATCGCCATTGCGCCAGCGACGGGGACAGCGGAACGGGATATGGCGCTTGAGCTGATAAAGCATGAACGCAGGCGCGGAAAACGCCGGATGAAGACGGTGGGTGCAGACAAAGGGTATCATGCAACCGAATTTATCAAGAGCCTGCGACGCCTGCACGTGAAGCCTCACATTGCCGAGAAGGCCAACACTTCGCTTAAAGGGTTGGATGGAAGAACGACTCGGCATAAGGGATACAGCGTAAGTCAACGGAAACGAAAACGGGTTGAAGAGATATTTGGGTGGATCAAGAGCGTCGGTGGCCTGCGGAAAACTCGGGTAAGAGGAATACGAATCAACCAGACTGTTGCCTACGTGGTTGCCGCAGCGTACAACTTGATACGCATGGTTAAGTTGATGCCGCAAACGGTGGGGGCAGCATGAGAATGGCCTGGGAATCCGGGGAAATGCCTCGGAACGAGGCAGGTAAAACCTCTCTGACATATGTAAAGTTGAAGTTAGGTTCATAAAAAATCAACAAGAGCGCTTCTGTTAGGACTATTTCAACAACCTGCTAGGAGTCTGCCAAGTTCTAGACCACCTGGTGGCCAGGTACGGAAAGCCGGAAGCTCTGTTGACTGATAACGGCCCGGAATTCCGGAGCAAAGAACTCATGCTCTGGGCAATACGAAACCAGGTAAGGCAGGAATTCATTCAGCCCGGCAAGCCCAGCCAGAATGCTTTTGTAGAATCATTCAATTCGATATTCAGGGACCAATGCTTGAATGAAAACTGGTTCATCTCATTAGAGGACGCAGAAAGAATAATCGAACATTGGAAGAACATTTACAACCGGATACGGCCACACGGATCACTAAAGGGGAAAACACCTGAAGAATACAGAGGTCAATTCAAAGAGAAAACTCCCATTTCGACTGAGAAAGTAATTGGGGTATAGCCACTACGTCTTGCTTTTGTCACACGTTGTGGTCAAAACTTCCAGCAATAAATCTAAGAAAACACTTGATTTAACTGTATCCAATTAGATACATTGTATATATGTATAAAATACAGAAAACTGACATTTTCGAAAAGTGGTTCACAAAGCTTCGCGATACCGGCGGAAAAGGGAAAATACTAGCACGATTGAAACGAGCCGAGCTTGGAAACCTTGGGGACAATAAAGCTCTCGGCGAACACTTGTTTGAAATGAGAATTGCTTACGGGCCTGGATATCGTCTGTATTTTTATCGCAAAGAAAATGTAAGAATTGTTATCACCAATGGTGGTGATAAATCAACGCAGGAAAAAGACATTCAAAAGGCGCGACACATTTTAAAAGAATTAGGAGTATGCTATGACAACTAAAGTATCAAATTTCGACGTGGCAGAATACCTTAACGATGAGGAATCAATTGCGGCTTATTTAAGTGCAATTGTCGAAGAAGGGGATCCAAAACTTTTGCTGGCGGCAATTAGCGATATCGCAAAGGCCCGCGGAATGTCTAAAATCGCCTCTGATTCTGGATTAGGCCGAGAAAGCTTATACAAAGCATTAAGTCCGGATGCAAAGCCGAGATTTGACACAATATTAAGAGTTCTTAATTCATTAGGATTACAAATGGGTTTCAACTCAATTACCTTAAAGAAAAATACAATCTCACGAACATTATATTTGCATTCGAGGAAAAGCAAAACAAAAAGGACTTCACAACGTAGCCGTCCTGGCTCGGCTGCAATGAAACATACTGGCACTAAAACAAGAAGCTAATTTGCTTGCAGTTCAGCCCACAACAGCCAAAGGGATGCCAAAACCGCACAAAAATCGCCTCGTGTTTACGGCACTCATCGAAATTGTAGGCGGTTTCGGCACGTTGGCTGCAAAATGATTTGGCCATGTAGGTCGATGCGGGGCAAAATCAAGATTTTAATTGTATGTTATTACTCCGGCAATTAAATAGGCACAAGACAAAGGTCGGTTTCTATAGTAAAAACACTCGACAATTTGCGCATATTTAGTTGCCGGATTAATAATACCGCACAATTGTATGGTATAGGCATACAAAAGGACTGCAATGAATATTCTCGCCGAAATTTTATCCTCAAGAGTACATGCTGAAATCTTTCGATTCTCTTTGGAACCGGTGCGCAGAAATATCATTTGAGGGAAATCCAACGTCGTTCGAAATTGGCAATCGGAACTGTCCAGCAAGAGACAACAAAACTGGAAAAATTGGAATTAATAATCAGGCAACAGGACGGCAACCGCACCTAGTGTCATGTCGCTTGGCTTCGACAGGCTCAGCCACCAACTCCGTCACGTTTTCTAACGCCGGCCACGTCATACTTTGTCACACGTTGGGTAAATTTGTGCACCCCAAGAACGCCGCGCGGAAATTCAAAGTAAAGCAAAATTGAATTTAAGACGGGCGGGGGCGGAAAACAAATTTCAAAAAGATGCGGCACGGGAAGAGAAAATCAATCTTGCGCCGGAAAGAGCCGCCCCGTCGTGGTGCGGCTAAAAAAACAGCTTGCAAAATTTCATAAAATCGGTTATATTTTACTATATGACCAAACAAGCAATTATAGCCGATAGAAATTCAACCGTTCGTCGCTGTGAAGGCCGAGCGGCGGTTTTCAAAGCGCTTGCTCATGCAACGCGTATCCGAATCGTCGAGGCGCTGGCGGAACGAGAGCACTGCGTTTGCGAACTGGTTGAACTCGTGGGAGATGATCCATCGACGATTTCAAAACATTTGACCATAATGAAATCAGCGGGAATTGTCACCAGCGACAGGCGAGGAACATCGGTTTTTTACAATCTCAAGATGAAGTGCGTGCCGGGATTTATGGAGTGCGTGGACAAGGCGCTGGTAGCATCGGCCCGTGAACAACTAGGCGTTGCAGGCTGATTTTTTTTGGCATAATTGTGGCTATTTGGGCAAATAAGCATAAATAAAACACAAAGATTCTCATGAAAATCCTAACCACTTTCCCCACTGCCGGGGAATTCGAAAAGGCAAAACAAGTCCTGGCGGAATTATTCCTGCCGCATACAATTATTATACCGGAGCCGGGGTATTCGCGCGTCGGCCTTCCCGCGCTCGTTATTGAAGAAGAAGATCGCGGCAAGCTCCTGGGCGGCGGTCAAGGCGCGTTTGTCACGTCCGGATGGGTGGATTTTCATCAACCGTCGATGAGCGTCCCTGCCAAAGACCCGCTTGTATTCGACGAAGACATTTTCGGAAGCGTCGCGATCGTGGTATTACAGCCTTGCACGGCAGACCAGACAAAGATGCGCGTGACTGCCCATTTTTCCGGCGATCTGTCCCCGGTCTTTCCCTATATGAACGCCCTGATGCGCGACGCTTTTTACAATGCGCACAGCCGGACGTTCACGTTCATGGACGGGCACCGGATGATTGCCGTGTACCCGCACCGTGTGGCCGCCGCAAAAACCAACGACATTGTGGACACGTGGCGGGTGCTGGAAATGCTGCGCGTGCGCTTTAACGAGTGCTGGAAGAACAGGTCCGGCATTACGCCCTCCAGCGAGCTTCGCAAGCGGCCCCCTGCGCTTGAAATTTATTATCGGCTGCCGAAGACGAACTGTGGAGCGTGCGGCGAACAAACGTGCATGGCTTTTGCGTTTCTTCTCTGGAACGGGCAGGTTTCGCCCGACCGGTGTGAGCCCGTTTTCGGCGGTAACCAAAGCCATCTCAAAGAGGCGCTCGTTGAAATCTGCGGCGGCCTCGGCGTGGGAAAGGAGTAATGCCGCATGGATCATGAGACGACAGTGGTCGCGATCACCAGGCGGCAAATGATGCGGCTGGAAATGATAATTACCGACAAAGACAAAAACGAGGCGCTTGAGTTTCTGCGCGAGTTGCGCTCAAAAATAGAGAATGGTTCGATACAGGGTATCAAATCACATCTTGACGAGTAATCAAAAGGAGGATGTTCATGAAAAAGTTGCAGATTCTGGGCACCGGCTGCCCCAAATGCAAGAAGCTGTTTGAGGCCGCGCAGCAGGCAATCAAAGACCTCGGCATCGAGGCGGAGGTGACCAAGGTGGAAGACATCACCGAAATCATGAAGTTCGGCGTTATGTCGACCCCTGCGCTGGCAGTTGACGGCGCGATAAAAGTTGCCGGTCGCATTCCCAAGACCGACGAACTCAAAACAATGATTTCCTAGGCATTGTTTCGAAAGAAGGTACCGGTGCGCGTTTTAAAGAATTCTCTCGCCCGACGAATTACCCTCATATCGGGGTTGCTTGCGGCATGGGTGCTGGCATATTCCGTGATCAAGCGATTGTCGGAGTATCTTACCTACGGCGCGTTTCACCTGGCCCAGGGAACCCACCTTTCCGATGCCGTGTCTTTCTTCCTGTTCGAAACGCCCAAAGTGCTTCTGTTGTTGACCCTGATAGTTTTCGGAATCGGCATTGTGCGCTCGTTTTTTACACCGGAGAAGACACGGGCGATACTGGCCGGGAAAAAGACGTTTGTCGGCAATGTGCTTGCGGCGCTGCTTGGCGTGGTGACCCCGTTCTGTTCCTGCTCGGCGGTTCCGCTCTTCATCGGGTTCGTGCAGGCGGGCGTGCCGCTCGGCGTCACCTTTTCTTTCCTGGTCTGCGCGCCCATGGTGAATGAGATCGCGCTTGTCCTCCTGTTCGGGCTTTTCGGATGGAAGGTGGCGGCGCTCTATCTTGCAACCGGGTTTTCCATCGCGCTCGCGGCAGGCATCGTGATCGGCAAGCTCCGCATGGAAAAGCATGTGGAAGGATGGGTTTACGATATGCGAATGGGCGGGAGCGGCGCCGCGACGCAAAGACTGACATGGCCGGACCGCATCGATGCCGGATGGCAGGCGGTTAAGGACATTGTTGTAAAAGTTTGGCCGTATATCGTTGCCGGTATTCTCGTCGGAGCCGCAATCCACGGGTGGGTGCCGCAGGGGCTTATGGCAAAGATCATGGGCGCGCATGCCTGGTGGTCGGTCCCGCTTGCGGTTCTCATAGGAATTCCCATGTATTCCAATGCCGCGGGGATCATTCCGATTGTGGAGGCCTTGCTTTCAAAAGGAGCGGCTCTCGGCACCGTGCTCGCATTCATGATGTCGGTGATTGGTTTGTCATTGCCGGAAATGGTTATACTGCGCAAAGTGCTCAAGCCGACACTCATCGCAACCTTTATTGCAGTCGTGGGAACCGGAATTCTTTTAGTGGGCTTTTTATTCAATTTCGTCCTGTCGTTGAACGTTTTGTAGGAATCCTCGTTTTTGCGTCTTGCAGAAGGGTATTCAATTGGCGCAAATTTCTTCCCCTCAATGGCAGGCGCATTCGTGTGCTTTACACCCCTCACCGAAGTGACCGATCGAAAGGATTTTCGGAATCTGCAGGGGGCCTTGAAGTCCGGAAGGGTTCGGTATCGAAGCAGAGGTAACGGAAGTTGAGGACATCAACGAAATCATGAAGTTCGGGATCATGATGACCGTTTCCATGGCGGTCGAGGGTGAGGCCAAGGCAGCAGGATGCCAACCGAGGCCCGAAGAGATTAAAACCATGATGTCTTGAAAGGAGACGGTATGAACGAAGCCAAAGGTTCTCAAAATGGCTCGCAAAAGTTGATTTTTGCGTGTAGCGGGATTGCGGATGTCGGAGAAATTGCCGACCGGACCGGGCGGAAACTCCACAAAGACGGTATCGGAAAAATGTGGTGCATTTCCGGAATCGGGGCAGGCCTGAGCAGCTTTATCGACTCCACAAAGGCGGCCGCCAAAGTACTGGTTATCGATGGGTGCCCGGTTGATTGCGGAATAAAAATGATGGAAAAAGCCGGTATCTCGAATTTCGCCCATATCCGCATCACCGATTTGGGTTTTGAAAAGGGGAAGACCCCCGTTTCCGACGATTCAATAGAGAAAATAGGCATTAAAGCCAGAGAAATTCTTTCGTGAATACGTAAAAGAAAGGAATGTTGCCGTGAAATCTGTAATAAAAGCATCAGGAAGTTTGATCATCGGACTATCCCTGGTTCTCTGTTTTATGTCATGCCAGGCAGGGCAACCAAAATCTCAAAACCAATCGGGTGCAAAGGAGCCCGCAGTCTCCGAACCTGCTGCCGGCACAAAAGACAAACTCGTTGTCTGTTATTTCCACGGCAACGCCCGCTGTCCCACGTGCTACAAACTTGAAAACTTCGCGAAATCGGCGGTCGAATCGGATTTCGCAGACCAGATCAGAAACGGAAAAATAGAATGGAAGACAATCAATGTGGAAGATGCGGGCAATGAGCACTTCACAAACGACTACAAGCTCTATACAAAATCGGTAATTATTTCGATTCAAAAAGACGGCAAGGAGGTATCGTGGAAGAACCTCGACCGGATATGGCAGCTTGTAGGCGATCAGGATAAATACACGGCCTACATCGACAATGAGGTGCGCGCCTGCCTTGAAGGGAAATGCCTGTGAGCGAGGCGTTTATCGGGATGGGCGCGGCATTGTGGCTCGGCATACTTACGTCCATAAGCCCCTGCCCTCTTGCAACGAATATTGCCGCCATTTCGTACGTGGGCAGGCGGGTTGAAAAGCCCCGAATGGTTCTTGCGGCGGGGCTGTTATACACGCTCGGGCGCAGCCTTGCCTATCTGACGGTCGCGCTGCTTGTGACCAAAGGCCTGCTCTCCATTCCGGGCGTTTCCAACTTTCTCCAGCGCTACATCAACCTGTTCATCGGCCCGCTCATGCTTGCGGTGGGTTTGTTGCTGCTGGATATCTGGAAATTCAGCTTCAGCGGCGGTGGAATGGGTAGCGGGCTCCAGGCGCGAATCGACAAAATGGGCCTTGGGGGCGCAGGTGCTCTCGGCGTCGTATTCGCTCTTGCATTCTGTCCCGTGTCGGCAGGGTTGTTTTTTGGAGGGCTTATTCCGCTCGCAATTAAAGGCCATACCGTGCTTCTGTCGTGCCTCTACGGCATAGGCACCGCCCTGCCGGTTGTCGGCTTTGCCCTCCTGCTCGCGTTCGCGGCGCACGGGGTGGGTGCGGCTTTTAAAAGGTTGACGGCCGTAGAAATCTGGGCGCGGCGCGCCACCGCGATAGTGATGATTGTCGCGGGCGTCGTGCTGATTCTCAAGGATGATTTCGGCCTTTATTTCGGGGTATAAAAGGGTCGATGTGTTACGTCCCTCAGACCTGTCACATGAATATAACGTTTCCACAAATACGATAAGTCGTCGTTTGGACACCCTTGTCCGCAAAAAGCTTCTGCAAAGGCATGGGAAGGGTGCAGGCGTATTTTATAAGTACCTGCTTTCCGGCAATTAGCACATTCGAGCAGTTGAGAATTTTGTAACCGGGTGCCGTTACGGTGCGCGCAACTGAAGGTACGGGCTTGCCAAGGGTACATCCACGCCGCACCGGCTCAGCAATCCAAAATTGAACTTGTTTGATTTAGTAATCGCCGCACCGGCTCAGCAAACCATACTCTTACTTTCAATATCATTTTCATTTTGGCGAACCATGGCTCACGAATGCCGCGATCCCCGCAGCGTAATTTATCTTATAAGATGTTTATAGATACAATTCCAGTGCTATGGGATAGCAGTGCCGGAAAATCGTGATAATCAAATGCATCTGGATGGCTGAGCCGGGTGACCCCATAGTTGGAGTAAATGGGTCAAGACTTGGGCGCCCCGTCCCCACCGGGACGGCGGCCCTCCTTTCAGGCTCGGCCGGTTGGCCTCGGTGCCGGATCGCCCTATGGCGCTGTGTCTCGATACACCGCTCCCCGAGTGTCCCGCTGATCGTCGAGTAATCCACTCTGTGGATGTATCGAGACGGGGATGTATCGAGGGGAGCGGCACTCGACAATCAGCGGCAGGGTCGACCGGCACTGCGCTTTGGCGCACCTTCCAGTCCGGCCTGGCGCTTGGCAGAAGGCAATGTCCACAGTAGTCAAGATAGATCGAATTACTAATGGTTGAAAAGTTGACGGGTTAGTTCGCTTGAGAATTTTGTAACCGGGTGCCGCTACGGTGCGCGCAACTGAAGGTACGGGCTTGCCAAGGGTACATCCACGCCGCACCGGCTCAGCAATCCAAAATTGAACTTGTTTGATTTAGTAATCGCCGCACCCGCTTAGCAAACCATACTCTAGCGGTGCCCCCAACAACAATTCGGATTTCAAGAATTAGAATTTATGAAGATCTTTTTTATTGGCGACATCTTCGGAAATACGGGCAAGCGCGTGCTTGCCGAGCGGCTCCCCTCTTTTCTTATAGAGCATTCAATTGACGTGTGCATCGCCAACGGCGAAAACGCCGCGGGCGGCAAGGGCATCACCCACAACCTCATCGGCAAGCTCCGCAAGTTCGGCGTCAACGTCATTACCGGCGGCAATCATTCGTTTGCCAATGCCGACGCCTTCGACGACTTTGCCAAAGACCCCTATGTGCTGCGGCCGCACAACTTTCCCCCGGGCAACATCGGCACAGGGACTGCGCTCTACACGCTGCCGGACGGCCGCACGCTGGGCATCGTGAACCTTCTGGGCAGGGTGTTCTTCGGCGAAGGCCTCGACTGCCCGTTCCGCACGGGCGCGGCCGCCATCGGGGAGCTTTCGCGCTCCACCAGGGCAATCGTCGTGGACCTGCACGCCGAGGCGACCAGCGAAAAGAAGGCGTTTGCGGCGCATGTTGACGGAACGGTAAGCGCGGTCATCGGGACGCATTCGCATGTGCAAACCGCCGACGAACTCGTGTCGCCGGCCGGCACGGCGTACATCACCGACGCCGGCATGACCGGGGCGGAAGCATCCATCATCGGCATGAAGAAAGAACAGGTGATTAGAAAGTTCCTCCTGCAAACCCCGGTGCGGTTCGAGCCGTCGGAAGACGGCCCCATGCTCAACGGCGTCGTGATCGACATCGAGGATGCGAGCGGAAAAGCGGCATCCATCACGCGCGTGTACGAACGGTTGCGGTTCTCCCATGAACCGGAAAGATAAAATTCACCGCAGAGACGCAAAGAACGCAAAGGTTGGGAGAGTTAAAATAATGCCGGATAGGATAAGCCAATTGTTGCCAGATTGGAAAGCATCTCTCGTGAGAGGTCACAATTCCTTTGCGATTTCTTTGCGGCCTTTGCGTCTTTGCGGTGAACTCTTCGACGGAATGCAGCATGAACAAGACGTATAACCTCTCGCCCTTCGACTACGACGGCGATTTCTCCGGCGTCAACGAACGTTCAAGGAAGTACCTTGTCGCGAGCGAAGAAGACAATGTGTCGTCCGCCGCGGTCTACAGGTTCCTGCCTCCGCAGAAATCCGAAAAACCCTATACCGTCAGCCAGGTCAACGAGGGCATCGCCCGGATCATCGAAGGCGGCAACACGCTCGTGTGGGTGGAGGGCGAAATTTCCAATTTCAAGCGCGCCTCAAGCGGACACTGTTACCTGAAACTCAAGGACGAGGCGAGCCAGATTCCCGCGGTGCTCTGGAAACAGACCGCCTCGCAGCTCGCCTTCGAACCCAAAGACGGCATGCAGGTTGTTGCCATTGCGTCAATTCGCGTGTACCAGAAGGGCGGGTATTACCAGATCGACATCCACCGGCTGCAGCCCGCCGGGCTGGGCGCGCTGTATGCCGCGTTTCTCGCACTCAGGGAAAAACTGGAGAAGGAAGGGCTGTTCGACAAGTCGCGGAAGAAGCCGCTGCCCGACACCGTGGACACGCTCGGCGTCATCACCTCCACACGAGGCGCCGCCCTGTACGATATTGTCAAGGTCGTCCGATCGCGCGCGCCGCGCACCACCATCGTCGTCATCGACGTGGCGGTGCAGGGCGAAAATGCGGCGCCGCAGATCGCCCGGGCCATTGCCGACATGAACCGCTTTGCAAAGGTGGATTGTATCATCGTGGGACGCGGAGGGGGATCCCTGGAAGACCTGTGGGCCTTTAACGAGGAAATCGTGGCGCGCGCCATCGCGTCGTCCGCCATCCCCGTTATTTCGGCGGTGGGCCACGAAATAGATTTCACCATAGCCGATTTTGCGGCCGACGTGCGCGCGCCGACTCCGTCGGCCGCCGCGGAAATGGCGGTTTCCGACGACAGGGAAAACCGGCGGTACTTTTATTCGCTCGCGCGGCGCTTCCACGCTGATTTCACCAGGTTCTTCTCGGAGGCGCAGGCGGCATTCGATTCGCTCGCGCAAAGTCCCGGCTGGCGGCGCGCCGCGGAATGTGCGGACGGCGCCCGGCTCTCGCTTGACGACATGGAAAATCGCGGGGCGCGCGCGCTTCGCGCGCACCTCGTCGCAACGAGGCTTCGGCTCTCCTCCGCCTCGTCGAGGCTGGAAGGGCTCAGCCCGCGCGCCATCATGGCGCGCGGGTACAGTGTGGTGGCCGATGCAACGGGGGCCGCCGTCAGAAACGCTTCTCAGGTGTCGTGCGGGGACCCGATAAGAATATATTTTCATTCGGGGAAGGCCGAGGCCACGGTCACGGCGACCGACGCCGGGCCGGACGGCGATTGAAGAACCCCGCCCCAAGTGACGGATTGCGCGGGCTGTGGCATTTCTCACGTTCGGCATAACGCTGCAAGGAGCTGTCCGTGGCAAAATCGGAACTGAGTTTTGAAGCCGCTCTCAAGGAACTCGAGAAGGTCGTTGCAAGGCTCGAAAGCCCCGATCTCACACTGACAAGTGCGCTCGAGCAGTTCGAAAAGGGGGTGGCGCTCATGAAGACCTGCGATTCCCAACTGAAAAGCGCGGAGGGAAAGCTCAAGGAACTGCTCGCGGGAAAGAACGGCGAGTTCATCGAAAAGATCCTCGGCGTTTCCGACGACGACGCCGCGGCCGGGGAAACGGCAGATGACTGATATCAAGACCTACATGAAGGCCGTCTCCGACGCCACCGACGCCACGCTCAACGAGCTGCTTCCCCCGGAATCCGCTTACCCCGCGTCCATCCATTCGCTGATGCGGTACAGCACGTTCGCCGGCGGTAAGCGCGTGCGGCCCTGCCTCATCATGGCATCCTACGAGGCGTGCGGAGGGGCGTTCGGCGAGCGGAATACGCTGCTTGCCTGCGCCGCGGTCGAGATGCTCCACACGTTCTCGCTTATCCACGACGACCTTCCCTGCATGGACGACGACGATTTCCGGCGCGGCAAACCAACCGCGCACAAGGCGTTTACTGAAGCCCTCGCCGTGCTCGGGGGCGACGCACTGTGCATTTACGCCTACGAATGCCTCGGCAGCATCGGCAGGGCCGACATCGTCGTCGAAATGTCCCGCGCGCTCGGCACCGGCGGCATGATCGGCGGCCAGGTTGTGGACATCGAATCCGAAGGCACACGCGCGTCGCGCGAAACGCTCGACTATATCCACAAAAACAAGACCGCCGCCCTCATCCGTGCATGCGTGCGCATCGGCGCACTGCTGGCAAACGCGCCGCGGGGCGTGGTTGACACGCTGTCCGCCTACGGCGACGGCGTCGGCCTCGCGTTTCAGGTCGTCGACGACATTCTTGACGAAGAGGGAACCACGGAGCAGATCGGCAAAGACGCCGGCAGCGACCGCGAAAAAGGCAAGGTGACGTTCCCGAGCGTGGTGGGGATGGCCGAATCGAAGAGGTATGCGAAAGAGTTAATTGACAAAGCGAAAGAGGAGATTGCGGGGTTGGGTGATAAGGCCGCGATGTTGGGGGAATTGGCGGAGTTTATAAGGATAAGGATTTCGTGACCCGTTTTTTTTACCTTGTGGGCCCGTCTTAACTTTCAAAACAGGCTCTCGCGAGCGGCTTTGCAAAACAGGTTCGTCTACGTCGCTACCGTATGCCCGCGCGTTAGGCGGACTGGAGTGGTGCGCAAGAGCGCAGTGCCGGCCGACCCGCCGCTGATTGTCGAGTGCCGTTCCCCTCGATACATCCCTTCGGGACACTCGGGGAGCGGTGTATCGAGACACAGCGGCATAGGCGGTCCGGCACCGAGGCGAATTGCCGAGCCCGCAAGGAGGCCGACGCCTTGTCAGACCGCACGGCGGTGCGGCCTGACAAGGGGAACGCCCATCTCTGTTATAGATTGATGAAACATCGGCGGGGCGCCCTGACATTTCTTTTGTTGACATTACTGCGTGCGAAATACTTTTCCGAAATCACATCATAATTAGATTAATCACCACATTGAAGAACAAAATGAGGATGGAAGACGCGACAACGGCTTTTTTCGTGGACTCGCCCACGCCCACGGCGCCGCCCCGCGTAAAGAACCCGTAATAGCAGCCGCTGAGGGCGATGCTGCCGCCGAACACGAACCCCTTGACAATACCGATAATAACGTCCTGGGTGCGGAACAGGGCCCTCATGGAATTGTAAAAGGAAAGCGCCGACACGTCGAAGGACAAGCTCACCAGCAGCTGGGCGGAAAAGATGGCGAAGAAGAACGAGAAAATCATGAGGAACGGCGTCATGAGGAACCCCGCAAGGACGCGCGGCGAAAGCAGGTAGCAGAACGGATTGAGCGACAGGCACACCATGGCGTCAAGCTGCTCGGTCACCTTCATGGTGCCCAGCTCGGCTGCCAGTTTCGCGCCGATGCGTCCCGTGAGCACAAGGGCGATGAGCACCGGCCCAAGGTCGGTGAACACCGCCTTGCCAAGTGCGAATCCGATGTACGTTTTGGGGAAATAATCGCCGATGAGGTACTGCGCCTGCCATGCGCTCACCGCGCCGATAAACACCGAAGCCAGGAACACGATGGACACTGAATGGACGCCGATACGGACCATCTGTTCCACGAGGAGATGGGACTTGCCCATCAGAGCGGGAACGGCGCGGATGATGTCGAGGAAGAACAGGCCGGCCGCGCCCAGATCTTCGGTCACCTCGCGCGCCGACGAACCAAAACCGTCCGCGATGTCGTCGAATACTTCTTTGACGGATTGGGGGCGCTTGGCAAGCATATTTACTTTTGTAAAATATCAATTGCCAGGCCGCAATGCACTGCTATTCCCGCAAGGATGGCGCGTTCGTCGGGGACAAAACCGGCGGTATGGATGCCCGGGACGTTCTTCCTGTTTGGAGGACGCACGCCGAGGTGAACGTACACGCCCGGCGCCTTCTGCTGGAAATAAGCGAAGTCTTCGGCGAGCATGGTGGGGACCGTTCGCCACACCACCTGCTTTTTTCCCAGCACCGCCGCGAGCGCGGAAAAGGCCCGTGCGGTTGCCGCGGGGTCGTTGTAGCCCGGAGGATAGGCTTCTTCGAACGAAACCTCCGCCGTCGCGCCGAACGAGCGCGCCGTCAGCAGCGCGACTTCCTTGACGCGGCGCGCAAGGCGCGACAGGGGGCCGGCGGACAGCGCCCGTATCGTGCCGCACAACCGCGCCTCGTCGGGTATGATGTTGTGCTTGGTGCCGGCCGCGATCTTCCCCACCGTCACCACACTCGGCTCATGCGGCGGCGATCCCCTGCTCACGAGCGTCTGCAGGGCCATGACGAGTGCGCTCGCACACACGATGGGATCAACGGATCTCTGGGGCATGGCGCCGTGCGCTCCCCTGCCGCGCACCACGATGTCGAAATCAACGACCCCGGCATAGTCGGGGCCGCTCTTGAATCCCGCAACGCCGCAGGGATGTTCGGGATTCACGTGCAGGCCGAACACGGCATCGGCTTTGGACGGGAACACTCCTTCGCGGATCATGGTATACGCCCCGCCGGGCGCCATTTCTTCACTCGGCTGGAACAAAAAAACCACCCTGCCTTTCCACAAAGTGCGCAGGGACAGAAGCGCGTGCGCAGCGCCAAGGAGGCACGCGGCGTGCACATCGTGGCCGCAGGCGTGCGAAACGCCTTTGTTTGCGGAAGAGAATTTGAGCCCGGTTTTCTCGGCAATCGGCAGCGCATCCAGGTCGGCCCGGAGCGCAACGGTTTTTCCCGCCCCGTTTTGAAGCTCGGCCACCGCGCCGGTCCTGTTGCAGCAGAATCGCGGGCGAAGCCCCAGGGCCAGCAGGCGCGCGTGCACCAGCCGCGCCGTCGCAAATTCCTGCGTGGCAAGCTCCGGGTGCGCATGGATCTCCCGCCGCACCGCCACGCTTCCCGCAAATGCCTTGCCTGCCGCGGCCAGGATAGGGTTGTTCACCGGTACAGTTTCTCCCGTTTTCTGAAGAACTTGACAAGAGGGTCCACGTAATCCGCCTCGGTGGAAATGGGGATCTCGTCGATGCCGTTTGCGCGGAAAAAGGCCGAAAGCTCCCGGCCGCGGCGCTCCGATTCCGCGGCAAACGCGCGGCGCAGCGATGCATTGCGCGAGTCGACAAGCATGGCGGCGCCGGTTTCCGGATCGAGCAATTCGATGAGGCCCACGTCGGGCAGGTTTTTTTCGCGCGGATCGGCAATGCTGATTGCGACAAAATCGTGGCGCCGGCCCGCCACCCGGATGGGCACTTCAAACCCGGACGCGCAGAAATCGGACACCAGGAACACCACGCTCTTCTTGGTAATAACGCGGTTGAGGAATTCGATTGCGGCCCCGATGTTCGTGCCCGGCTTTGCGGGCTTAAAATACAGCAGCTCGCGAATGACGCGCAGCACGTGGTTCTTGCCTTTCTTGGGAGGGATATACGTCTCGACATCGGAGGTGAAGATGATGAGCCCGACCCGGTCGTTATTCTTGATTGCCGAAAAAGCAAGCAGGGCGCAGAGTTCGACGGCCACCTCGTCTTTGAACCGCTCAACCGAGCCGAAATGCCCGGACGAACTGGCGTCCACCACGAGCATCACCGTGAGTTCACGCTCCTCCACGTGTTTCTTGACGTAGAGCTGCCCCATGCGGGCCGTGACGTTCCAGTCGACGGAGCGCACATCGTCGCCCTCGATGTACGTGCGGACTTCCGAGAACTCCATTCCCCGGCCCTTGAAAACGCTCTGGTACTCGCCGGACAGGATGGCGTCCACGACGCTCCGCGTGCGTATCTCGATGCGGCGTACTTTCTGCAGTATTTCTTTGGGGATCATGTGCTTTCTTCGTGCCCGAGCACCGCAGGGTGCTAGGGAACTTCCACACTGTCAAATATCTTCTGGATGATGTCTTCCGGCGCAACGTTTTCCGCTTCGGCCTCGTAGGTAAGGAGCACGCGGTGCCGCAGCACGTCCATGCCCACGCTCTTGATGTCTTCCGGGGTCACGTACCCCCGTCCCCGGGTGAAGGCGTGCGCGCGCGCCGCCCGGGCGAGAAAAATGGTGGCGCGCGGAGAGGCGCCGTAGGCGATAAGGCCTTTGAGGTCCTTGAGCCCGGCCTTGTCCGGTTCGCGCGTTGCAAAGGTGATGCTCACGATATAATCTTCGACCTTGGGGTCCATGTAGATTTCGTTGACCACGCTGCGGGCGCGGAGGATCTTGTCGACCGTGATCACCGTCGCCACTTCGGGCACGTCGCCTTTTCCCATTCTGGCAAGTATTTCCTTTTCCTCTTCCCTGGTAGGATAGACTATTTTCAGTTTGAGCATGAACCTGTCGACCTGCGCTTCGGGAAGCGGATAGGTGCCCTCCTGCTCGATGGGGTTCTGCGTGGCAAGCACGAGAAACGGGTCGTCCAGAGGATAGGATGTGTTGCCGATGGTCACCTGGCGCTCCTGCATCGCTTCAAGCAGCGCGCTCTGCACCTTGGCCGGCGCCCTGTTGATCTCGTCCGCCAGAATGATATTGGCGAAAATGGGGCCTTTCTTGGGCACAAACTCGGCGGTTTTCTGATTGTAAATCATGGTGCCCACGAGGTCGGCGGGCAGCAGGTCGGGCGTAAACTGGAGCCGCTGGAATTTGGTGTCCACGATCTTTGCGAGCGTCGATATCGCAAGGGTCTTCGCGAGTCCGGGAACGCCTTCCAGCAGGATATGGCCGCGTGTGAGGAGGCCTATGAGAAGCCGGTCGACCATTTTGCCCTGGCCCACAATCACTTTGCTCATCTCGGTTCTCAGCAGGGCAACAAAACTGCTCTCCTCCTTGATCTTCTCGTTCAGTACGGCAATGTCCACGCTCATCGTGCGCATCCTTTCCCAAAAAGAGATTGATTTCTTTTCACTCGAATTTGATAATCAAAAAATGGTATATATTACGATAGTGAAAGATAATTATTTTCTATACGATTGAAGCAAGTATTTCGCCCGGTCTTTCGCAAGGAGACAGGTTGTCGCAAGCCGCGAACCGCGCACCGTACAGAGATGGCCTTGTCTTTCCGGACCGTGCAGTTCCGGGCGGGCGCGGTGTTCCCACGCGCGAACGGAGCATACCATGACGGCCCTCGTTCTCTGGGCAGGGCGGCTGGTTGTCCTGTTTGTCATTATCCGGATCGTTCTCTCGCTTTTCTCGAAGAAACCGATTTCTTTCGGGCACGGGCCCAAGCCGGCTCCCCGGTTCGACGCAAAAGGAAAACCGGTGGAAGACGCGGATTTCAAGGAACTCTGAGTCGCACGACGGCTGGGAGGAATTCTTTTGGAACTTTCCATTTCCGACATCAACAAGTTCAAGGTCATAAAGATCAGCGGCAAGGTCGACTGGGACAACGCCCGCATGCTCGACAGGGAAGTCCAGCAGATCATCGACGGCGGGTGCTCCCACATCGCGTTCAACCTCGACGAAGTAACCTTCATCTGCTCGGGCGGCATCGGCGCGCTCGTCTACAATCTTAACAAAGTGAAAAAAATGGGCGGGGCGATGTATATCATTTCCTCAAACGAATATGTCAACTACATCCTCGAAACCCTCAAATTCGACATCGTGTTCGACGGGTTCCTTTTCGGTTCCTTCGAGGAATTCAGGAACCAGATCATCGAAAAGGACTAGCGGTGCCCCCAGCCTCCAACGTACCTCTCCTGCAATTCAAACCCATTCTCAAGGAAAAGATCTGGGGCGGCACCGCGCTCCGGAATGTGCTTGACAAACAGGTCTCTCCGGGAAGCGTGGTGGGCGAGTCGTGGGAACTTTCCGGAGTGCCCGGCAACGAATCGGTAGCGACCACCGATGGGTTTGCCGGGAAAAACCTCGTGGAAATCCTTTCGGGCGACCCGCAATCCGTCGTGGGAGCAATCCCGCGCTACAGCGGTTTTCCCCTCCTGTATAAATTCATCGACGCGGATGCAAAGCTTTCGGTCCAGGTGCATCCCGACGACGCGCAGGCCAAGGCCCGCGGGTGGGGAAATTTCGGCAAGACGGAGTGCTGGTATATCATCGACGCGAAACCCGGCGCGCAGATGGTGTGCGGCTTCAAGAACGGAACGAGCCGCGACGATATCAAAGACACGGCGGCCACGGAGCGCATTCTTCCCTTGCTCAATTACGTCGACGTCTCGCCGGGCGACGTCCTGTTCGTGCCGGGCAGGACCGTGCACGCGGTGCTCGGCGGCGTTCTGTTCTACGAAGTGCAGGAGACGGCCGACACCACCCTGCGGCTGTACGATTGGGACCGTCTTGACAAAGGAGGGAAACCGCGCCAGCTTCACGTGAAGGAATCCCTCGAAATAATCGACACCACATGGCACCAGTACCACAAGATTCCCGGCGTGATCATCGAGCAGACCGATGCCGTCACCCATTCGTTCCTGGTCGCGTGCCGTCATTTTGCGCTGGAAGAGTACCGTTTCAGCCTCGGCGCGGAAGTGGCGCTGCCGGTCAAACGCTCGTTTCGGGTGGTAACCGTATGCAGCGGACTCGTTAGGGTTTTGTACGGTAACGCGGCCGGTACTGTTCACAAAGGGGAAACCGTGCTCATTCCCGCCCACCTGTCGGGCGTTCGCGCAGCCGCGGAGCCGGGGACCCAGTTTCTCCTCTCCTGGGTCCCCGACCTCATCTCCGAAGTGGTGGCCCCGCTTTCCGTGAAGGGCATCTCTCCCGACGCCATCGTCCAATTGGGCGGAAACCCGGCAACAAGCGATTTGGCGGTACTGGTTTAGTTATCTAAATCAATTCTTATTGGATAGCTGTGCCGGGTGACCCCAAAGTTGGAGTTGCTGCGAGAATCAAATCTTCGGCTGTGGGGCACCCGCGAAGTGTAGCTGCACAGGTTAAGGGCTTGATTCACTTTGGACGTATGTTCGCATAAAGTAACTTGACGATTGCGGGACTGCTCTTCTGCCGCGCGCCAGGCCGGACCGCAAGGTGTGCCAAAGCACAGTACCGCCTGATCCCTAGCCGAAGGCGGTGGGGACAGGCGGTACCGAGGCCGAAAGGCTGAGCCTGAAGGGAGGGCCGCCGTCCCGGCAGGGACGGGGCGCCCAACTTTTTATCTTTATATTGCAAACTCACCCCCCAAACCTATACTCAATCTTCCACGAAAATTCTTCCCCCGACTCGATCGTTCTTTCCAGATAGGGCTCAAAGGAGAACGTCCTGCGGTTTGCCCATACCGGCAGAAATGAAGAAGCATAATCGCACGAGACCAGCACTTCGTTGACAAGCGGATGAACCTGCCGGGCTGCAAAAAAGGCTGGCTCTTCGAGAATAAGCGGCTGATACAGCCCCTTGTCCCATTCGAAATGCGGGTCCATTTCCACCCATCCCCGATCGTTGAGAAAATAGCCGGCATTGTCCGGCACGGCAACAGGGAAACCGAACCGGCACGCAACACGGCCGGCAGGAAAGGGAAAAAAGGGATGCGGGAACCACCGGAGCGGGAATGCGTTTTCTCCTTTGTTCAGCAGTTTTGTGTGAGACGCGAGAGCGTTTCCGGACAGGAGGACGGAGCGGACAATGGAGATATCCCACTTGTCAAACACGTGCCCGGTGCGCATCACCATGCCGGACCCCCGCCGTTCAATCTCCCACAAAGAAAATTGCGCCACATGAGGATTGGAACGGGCGTTAAACGGCGCCGCACCGCTGGTGCGCGTCACCCGCCCGACGCCCGGCACCAGCGCGTCCTCGCCCACCTTTGCCACGTCTCCATTCAGCGCGGTCACAAACACTTCAGGAGCGCCCTGGCCGTCAAAGGGGCTAAAAGAGCCATCCGGAAAGTTGGGCCCGGACAATAAATCGCCCTTTCCCCTGTCATGCACCTGGAAAATATAGCCGCCGGCGCAATACCTCGATCCCAGCAGATGCCGGTCCTCATAAGGATCAACAATATCTACGATCAGTTGGTCACTTTCCAATTTGAGCATAGAAATCAATCCGTTGCAATCGGGTTATTTGCTAGGCGGGTTTCGGAAATCGTGAGCTCATTTCGAGAATTGCCGATAAAAATGTAACCGCGCGGCTTGTATTCCATAAAATCTATTTCCCTGCAATAATATAAAACAGGCACCCGTATTAATGTTGGCTGCGAGTCAGCCCTGTCCGGCTAAACCTCTTGACCAATGGCTAATAGAATGATAATTGCACTGGAGCGGAGCGCAAAGAACGTAACCGCTCGTAATTGACCCGTAGTAATTCAATCAAGCTTTCAAAACCAAGCAGCCTTTCTCGGATAACCCGCAGTAATTCCAGCATGGTGAAGGCATACCGTGCTTGGAATTTTATAAACGACAACAGGAGATACAAGATCATGGCTATCCACACCTGTGTCATTACCGCGTTTTCGCTGGTCCCGTAGAACGTCTTTATCTTCAAGTGCTGCTTGATCCACTTGAAAAATGTTTCTATCTCCCATCTTCCCTTGTACAGTGCAGCAATTGTCGTTGCCGACAACGTGAAATTGTTCGTCAGAAAGACCAGGTTCTTGTTTAACTCCTTGTTGTAATACTGTATCAGTCGCAGCTTCTCCGGATATGCCTTGCTTTCGTAAAAATTCGACATTTCGACTTCCTGATCACGGATAATTCCGCGTCTTACGTTCGGTTCTTTGTGCTGTCCGACAAGATGATATGCCATGTTGGATTTTGCCAGGATCACGAATGTAACACCAGTCGTATGCAGTGAATGAAGCCAGCCAAAATCTGTGTAGCCTCGATCAATGGTGAGGATGCTGTCCGGCGGAAGCGCAGGAAAATCATATTCGGCATCTTTCACCACCCGAATGTCATGGACTTTCCCGTCCGTCATCCGGATAAACGACGGTAGGTAACCGTCATGGTCCAGAAGCATATGAAGTTTCAATCCACCTTTGCGCCTGCGATACCGTGCCCATGGAAACGATGACAGACATACGCTGATCAAGGTTGAATCATGCGTAAATACCGGAACCTTTACCCGAAAGTCATGACGAGGTGCCAATCGCTGGCATTTATCCAGAAACTGATAGAAAAGATCTTCAAACATCTTGTATGGCCGGAGAGCGAGTGCATCTGCCAGTGTACTGCGGGCTACACTCGCAAGACCAATATGTTCCCACTTATCCGCATTGCTCTTCAGACACGCTTCTACATCCCGAAAGCTGACCAAATCCTTTACCAGCGAAAAGAGCAAAATCTGCATCTCCTGCCAGCAGGTCATGCTCTTTACGTACCTGTCTCCTTCGTACCGATTAACAATGCGCCAGAATCCCTTCCGATTCAACAGTTGCGTTATCTGATTGAATATTGTATTTCTTCTGTTCAAGGGCTGCCTCCTCTTTTTAATCGTCAAAAACTAAACCTTCAACGATAAAAATAGGTTGGTAGCCCTTCTCTTGTTGTCAATTTAACCGGACACTACTGGCTGCGAGTAAGCAGTAGGTTTCAGTCGATAGGTTAAGTACACAGTTCCTCAGTACCTCCTACATTTCTTAAAGGGCGAACCTGCCGGGGCAGCCACGGCAGGTTTTTTTATTTAAGAACCGGTCTGGCAGATCAATAGTTCGCCCGGACCAAGGAGCGCGGGTGGAAACGCACGGCCGTTGCAGGGCGTGGCTGGAATCGCAAGACCGCACGGTTCGGCTCGTATCCTTGCACCTTGGGCTTTAAAGAGAGGAAAAGTTGCAGCTATCCCAGGCAAGCAGGTTCTATAACTTATTGGCAGGAAATGTGGTTACCCGTTGCTGAACTAAATATTCAGATGGGACAATTTATTCCGGCCACCCTCCGTAGTACTATTGACTGCTGACGAGTAGTAAGCAATGAACCTCCTTTAGGTGATGGTGAAAACCTGCAGGTTGCAGTCGCCTGCAGGTTTTTTATTGGTGGTCTGCGGAACGAATAGTTACGCGATCAAACAAATGTTGCGCAACTTTGTTGAGCGCCTGTTCACCTCACCAGCTTCTTGTACTTAATTCTCCTCGGTTGTTCGGAATCCATTCCCAGCCTCGCCAGCTTCGCTTCTTCGTAGTCCGCAAAATTGCCCTCATACCAGTACGTCTGGCTTTCGCCCTCAAAAGCAAGGATATGGGTTGCGATCCGGTTGAGGAACCACCGGTCGTGGGTGATGACGACCACGCAGCCGGAAAAATCCAATATCGCCTGTTCGAGCGCCTGGAGCGTTTCCACGTCGAGGTCATTGGTGGGTTCGTCGAGCAGAAGCACGTTGCCGCCGGTCTGGAGCAGTTTGGCAAGATGCACCCTGTTGCGCTCGCCGCCCGAACAGTCTTTGATCGGCTTCTGCTGGTCGGAGCCGGAAAAGTTGAACCTGCCGACATAGGCGCGGGAGTTCATTTCCAGTTTGCCAAGCCGTATGATGTCCTGGCCGCGCGTGATTTCCTGGAAAATGGTGTTCTCCGGGTTGAGCGCGTCGCGGTTCTGGTCAACGTAGGAAAGCTGGACCGATTCCCCTATGGTAAGCTTACCCGCATCCGCCTTTTCCTGGCCCGTGATGATTTTGCACAACGTGGTCTTGCCCGCGCCGTTGGGCCCGATGATGCCCACGATGCCCGCGCGGGGCAGGCTGAAACTCATGTTTTCGAATAACAGTTTGTCGCCGTAGCCCTTGCCCAGGTTTTCCGCGCGTATAACAAGGTCGCCCAGCCGGGGACCGTGCGGTATGACGATCGTGGCGGTGCCGAGTTTCTCCGGCCCTTCATGGCTGCGCAACTCCTCGTACGCGTTAAGCCGCGCCTTGCCCTTGGCCTGACGCGCCCGCTGCGACAGATGTATCCAGTCGAGCTCCTTTTTCAGGCGCGCCTGCCTGTTGCTTTCTTCGCGTTCCTCCTGCTCCATGCGCTGTGTTTTCTGTTCGAGCCACGACGAGTAATTGCCCTGCCACGGGATGCCTCTTCCCCTGTCAAGCTCGAGTATCCAGCCCGCAACGTTGTCGAGAAAATACCGGTCGTGCGTGGTGAGGATAACGGAACCTTTGTATTCCTTGAGATGCCGCTCGAGCCAGGCCACCGATTCCGCATCCAGGTGGTTTGTCGGTTCGTCGAGGAGAAGCAGGTCGGGTTCCTCCAACAAAAGCCGGCACAAAGCGACGCGGCGCCTTTCGCCGCCGGAAAGCGTTGCAACGGTCGCGTCTGCCGGCGGCAGTCGCAGGGCGTCCATGGCTATTTCCATGTGGCGGTCAAGCTCCCACAGATCGGCCGCGTCTATCCGGTCCTGCAGTTTTGCCTGGCGGTCCATGAGCTTCTGCATGGCTTCGTCGGACATGGATTCGCCGAATGCGGCCGAAACGTCGTCGAATTCCTTGAGAATCGCCCGCTTGTGCGCCACGGCAATTTCGACGTTTCCCCTTACGTCAAGTTTCTCGTCGAGAACGGGTTCCTGCGGCAGATACCCCACGGTGCGGCCCTGCTCGATCCATGCCTCGCCCTGGAACTCGGTGTCAAGGCCTGCCATGATTCGCATGAGCGTGCTCTTGCCCGAACCGTTGATGCCGATGATCCCGATTTTGGCGCCGTAATAGAATGAAAGCGAGATTTCCTTAAGCACTTCCTTCTTGGGCGGGAAAATTTTGGTCATTCTGCTCATAAAGTAGACGAATTTTTCGGGCATGGATAGGCGTTCTTTCTTGGTGATTTTGTGAGGTCCGATTTCTCGTACTAGTTTTTGTTGAGGAGTAAAATAACTTGAAGAAGATGTTTGCGGGGACTGAATCAAGAAGAGAATAAAATAGGAAGGTTGGGCGCCTGCCTTCGGCACCGGCCCTCGCTCCGGTCTCGGCCTTCGGCCTCCGGCCGCCACGGCACTAGGCCGCTTCGCGGTGCGTCCGGGCGGCACCGCGTTCTAGCGCGGCCTCCGTTCCGGCCTGGCGCAAGCGCAGGAGACAAGTGCTTGCTTGCATATTTATCACTTCTTGACATACGCTAACCTACGAAAGTGATTGTGCCCCAAGTAGCCATCGCCGCGTGGCGGCATGCCGCTGAGGTTGCGTTGCGAAGGGGCGACGCCGCGCGAGCGTAAGTCGAGCGCGATCGCGCGCACCTTCGCTGGAGGGGGTATGCCCCAAGACACCGCAGTCCCGCGGGACGAGGAGGCGTGGGGCCAGGGGGAAACGCCAAGCGGTGCCCCCACCAGCTTTTACTGTATAGATGTAAACGGTAAAAATTCTCACAACCGGTTCCCCTTTAACCTCATCACACAATGAATTATTTTGAGGCTTCTCCCGACGCACCTGTTTTTGTGAAATTTATCACGTAAGTTCTTTTCCGCTTCCCTTCCTCGAATTGTCAAAGTGAAAAGGGGAAATCCGATTTATGGAACTCCTGCAGATTTCAAAAGAAGGGCTTCTTGATTTTGTCGGAACCCTGGTTGCCGGCCCGCTTGACATCATCGGCATTGTGCAGAAAGACGGCCGGTTTGACTACGACAAACTCGAGGACGCAAAAAGCCTTCGACTGGATTTCGACGAGGCGCTGTACTCGCCCAAGCGGTACCTGTTTCCGCCCAAGGAAGCGCTTCTCTCCTATGCGCCGAAGGACCCGGCCTCGTATGAGCCGGTGTACGCCCAAAAGCCGCAGGCGATTATCGGCATTCATCCGGGAGATCTGGCGGCAATCGCCATGCTCGACAAGGCATTTACGGAAGCGAACATCGACGCCCACTATTGCGCCCGCAGGGAAAAAACCACGCTCGTCGGCATTTACCCGACAAAACCGGGAGCCTACCGGTTTACGTCGTCGATGATCAAGCCCCAGGAACCGTACCTGGCGGCCGACGCCTTTCTCGTCGACCTGGGCGGCGATTCGTATGCCGTGGAAATCGTCACCGACCGCGGCAAGGAGTTCTTTTCTACCAGCGCGGCAACGGCTGCGGAGGCGGACACAAAGACAAGAGCCGAACGCATGAAGACTGCGGTGAAAGACCCCGTTTCTCTTTCTGTAAAGAGAGACGATCTGCCCTCGTTCCTGGACGGCAAAGAACATCACCCGGTGTGGGAAACGCGCGCAGCCAAATGTTTTTCCTGCGGTTCGTGCGTCACCGTATGTCCAACCTGCTACTGCTTCGACGTGCTCGACGAACTCGACCTGTCGTTCGAATACGGCCTTCGCTTCCGCACGTGGGACGCGTGCGTGCTCGATCCCTTTGCCGTGTGCGCGGGCGGGCACAACTTCCGCAAGAAACCGGCCGACCGGATACGGCACCGGCTCTACCGGAAGCAGAAGTTCCTTCTTGAAAAACTCGGCCTTGCCGGATGCGTCGGCTGCGGGCGGTGCAAAAAAGCGTGCGTGCCCGACATCGCGTTTCCGCCCGACATCGACAACGACCTGCTCGGAAAGGGGGCATAACATGTGCGAAGGATGCGGATGCCGGCAACAGGAATCGCTCTACATGCCCAGGACGGCAACCGTGGTGCGCACCAGCCCCCTCACCGACAAGGACAGGTTCTTCGAATTCAAGCTTGACGGACAAGATTTGGGCCACAAGCCGGGCCAGTTTGCCGAACTTTCCATTCCCGGCATCGGCGAGGCGCCCATTTCCGTCTCGTCATCGCCCACAAAAAAGGGAAGTTTCGAAATGGTGATACGCAAAGTGGGGAAAGTCACCAGCGCCATCCACGATCTGAAATCCGGGGACACCCTCGGCGTGCGCGGGCCGTTCGGCACGCATTTTCCCATGGACGAATTGCACGGCAAAGACCTGTTTTTTATCGGCGGAGGGATCGGACTCGTTCCCATGCGCTCGGCAATCAATTTTGCATTTGACAACAGGAAGAACTACGGCGCCATCACCATCCTTTTCGGCTGTGTGGACCCGGGCCAGCGGCTCTTTGTGGACGAGTTGAAACGATGGGGCGCGCTGGAGGGCATCACGTTTCTGGAAACCGTGGACCGGTGCAAGGAAGGAGAATGGAAAGGGAACGTCGGCGTCATCACCACCCTTTTTCCGAAAGTGAAAGATACCGTCAATCCGAAAACAGCCGCGGCGATCGTCGTGGGCCCGCCGATCATGTACAAATTCGTGATCCTGGAACTGCGCTCCATGGGATTCAAGGAGGCGGATGTCATCGTTTCGCTGGAGCGCAGGATGAAATGCGGAGTCGGCAAGTGCGGTCACTGCCAGATCGACGGCGTGTACGTGTGCCAGGATGGTCCGGTGTTTACGCTCGAGAGCATTTCGCACCTCGTGGAGGCGCTGTAACATGAAACCAAGAGTCGCGTTTTTCGATTTCGCATGCTGTGAAGGGTGCCAGCTCCAGGTGGCCAACCTCGAGGAGGACATTCTCGGGCTGGTCAACCTTGTTGACGTGGTGGAATTCCGTGAAGTGCTCACCGGCAGCGCCCCGGACTACGACGTCGCATTCATCGAAGGTTCCATCACCAGGCTCGAAGATGAGGCGCGCCTTAAGGACATCCGCAGCCGCTCAAAGCTGCTCGTATCCTACGGCGCATGTGCGGCAACCGGAGGGGTGAACAAGATAAAGAACCTGTGGGGCAACATCGAGAAGGTCAAGAAAGAAGTGTACGGGAAGTACGCAGGCATGCCCCATCTCGCAACCTATCCCACCAAGGCGGTGCACGAAGTCGTGAAAGTCGATTACTTCGTTCACGGTTGCCCCATTACGCGCTCCGAGTTTCTCAAAGTCGTCAAGGCTCTGGTCTTCGGCACCACGCCCGACATACCCGAATATCCGGTGTGCGTAGAATGCAAGATGAGCGGCAACGAATGCATGTTCGATAAAGGCGGCGTCTGCCTGGGACCGGTCACGCGCGCGGGCTGCAACGCGATATGCCCGGGCAACAACGTGTCGTGCGAAGGATGCCGGGGCGCGGTGCCCAACCCGAACAACAACGCCATGCACGAGGTCCTGGCGAAATACAAGCTGTCGGTTGACGACATCAAACGTCAGTTCACCATGTACGCGTTAGATCCGGAGGTCGGGAAATGAGCTCCAACGACATTCACATAGACGTGCACCATGTCACCAGGGTCGAAGGACACGGGAACATCCTTGTCGACATAGACAAAGGGGAAGTAAAAACGGTTCGCTGGAGCGTTCCCGAGGCCCCGCGCTTCTTCGAGGCAATGGTTGTGGGACGGGATTGCACCGAACTGCAGCCCATCACCTCGCGAATCTGCGGCATCTGTTCGATAGGGCACTCCTTTGCATCACTCAAGGCCACCGAGGCCGCCATGCGCATCACCATTTCCGAGCAGACCCACAGGCTCCGCAGGATATTGAATCACGGTGAAAATCTGCAAAGCCATGTTCTCCATGTCGGGTACCTTGCCCTTCCCGACCTTCTCAAAGTTGGAAGCGTTATCCCTCTGGCAACCACGCACAAGGACGCGGTGCTCCTTGTTGTCAAGTTGCACCGCCTGGCGAATGAAACCTGCGACATCGTGGGCGGCCGCACCACACACCCCATCCGCACCTGCATCGGCGGGTTCACCAAGGTGCCCGCCGAAAAAGAACTTGCAGCGCTCAAGGCCCGTTTCGAGGCAGCGATTCCGGATCTCAAGACCCTTGCTGGTGTTGTCAAATCAGTTGCCGGCGGCCTGCCGGACTTTGTGCGGGAAACGGAATACGTGTCGCTCACCGATCAGGCGGAATATGCCCTGTACGACGGAATGATTAAATCCACCGACGTCGAGGACGCAATCCCGGTTGACCAGTATCTCCGCGTCACAAACGAATACATGAATTCGCAATCCACCGCCAAATGGGCAAAATTCAACCGCGAATCCTATATGGCCGGTGCGCTGGCGCGATTCAACAACAACCATGCCCGGCTTCCCCCGCTCGCCAGGGCCGTTGCCGCCGATCTGGGACTGGCCGCCCCGTGTTACAATCCGTACTTCAACACCGTGGCGCAGGTCGTGGAATGCGTCTATTCGGTGGAAAGAACCATCGAGCACCTGAACTGGCTCCTTGACAAAGGCATCAAGAACGAACCCGTCTCCGTGAGGCCTCGCGAGGGCCGCGGCGTGGGCGCCGTGGAGGTGCCGCGCGGCATCCTGTTCCACGATTACACCTACGATAAGAACGGAAAATGCGTCAAGGCGAACTGCATTATCCCCACCAACCAGAACCATGCCAACATCCAGAAGGACATGGACAAGCTGGTGCCGCAGTTCAAAGACCGGGGAAAAGACGAACTGCAGTTGATGCTCGAGATGCTTGTGCGCGCGTACGATCCGTGTATTTCGTGCTCGACGCACTGAGTTGACGGGCCAATGCGTTGATGAGTTGATGAGTATACAAAACCATGGTCATCGCGAGTCCTTCGACTTTGCTCAGGACAGGCTCCGCGAAGCGATCTCCCGTTGATCCTTCAAAAGATAGATTTGCCTCTCATTGTAACTCACTTATTCTCTTCTTTGCGCCCTTTGCGTCTTTGCGGTGAGGTCTTTTTCAGGAAATCCCGATGCACGAATATTCCGTCGCCTGCGAAATAGCTGCCCTTGTCAAGCAATCCGCGCAAGGCCGCCCCGTAAAACAAATCTCGCTCGCCGTGGGAGCGCTGAGTGGTATATTTACCGAGTCTCTGCTCATGTATCTGGGGCTGGTCCTGCCCGACATGGGCATGAACAATGTCGCAATCGAAACCAAAGACGTGCCGGCCACCTTCGCGTGCACGTGCGGAGCGACGTACGCGGCCGACACCGTCGCTTCGGTATGCCCCGCGTGCGGCGGATACAACAGAACAATCACCGCGGGCGCCGATTGCACGGTGGAAAGCATCGAGGTAGAGGATGATTGAAAAACTGCGGCTTGCGAAAAGTGCGCATGCGCTCAACGACGTGGTTGCGGAGCACAACAGGCGCATGTTCAAAGAGGCCGGAATCACCGTTGTCAATATGATCAGCTCTCCCGGCTCCGGCAAGACGTCTCTCCTCGAAGCGCTTGCGCGGCGCATGCACCGCACGCTCCTGGTGATCACGGGCGACATCCAGACCCAACTCGACAAAGAGAGAATCGAAAAAGCCGGCGCCCAGGCAATCCAGATCGAGACGCGGGGATCGTGCCACCTGTCGGCCGCCATGATAAACGCTGTCGTCAAGGGGCTTTCGTTCTCCGGCCTCGAACTCCTCGTGATCGAAAACGTCGGCAATCTCGTGTGCCCGTCTTCCTACGACCTTGGCGAACACGAGAAGATTGCCGTGCTGTCGGTCGCCGAAGGAGACGAGAAGCCGATCAAGTATCCCACCCTGTTCATCCGGGCCGGCGCCGTGGTGATCAACAAGATCGACCTGTTGCCATATGTCAATTTCGACATGGACCGCGCGCTCAGCGACGTCAGAAAGTTGAAGCACGACGCGGAGATCTTCAAGACGTCGTGCGTTACCGGGGAAGGGATAGACGGGCTGTCGTCTTATCTTGGAAGCCTGCGGTCTCTCGTCCCCTGACCGGGGCCGGTCCGCCCCTTTCTCCCCGGAAGCCCCTCGCGCCATGAAACCGAACGTCCGCTTCTTCATCACGATCAAAGGAACCGTCCAGGGCGTCGGGTTCAGGCCCTTTGTGTACCGTTGCGCCAAACAATGGCGTATCCGCGGCGACGTGCGCAACGACAGTTCCGGCGTTACGATCAACGCATGCGGGAGCCGGGAAGATCTTGAAGCATTTCTCCGTTCAATCAAGGAATCGGCCCCGCCGCTTGCCGTTATCCGGTCGATTGACGTGCGCGAGGGGCCTGCCGGCGCCGCGCCGGCGGGATTCGTTATCGCCGAAAGCGGGAGCGGCCAGACCGCCGAAATCGACATCTCACGCGATACTGCCGTCTGCCCGGCCTGCCGTGCCGAGATGTTCGACGCAACCAACAGGCGGTATCTTCATCCCTTTATCAACTGTACCGATTGCGGCCCCCGCTACACCATCATCAAAGGTCTGCCCTACGACAGGCCGCAAACGACCATGGCCGCATTTCCAATGTGCGCTGCATGCAGGAAGGACTACGAGGATCCGGACAACCGCAGGTTTCATGCGCAGCCGACATGCTGCAATGAGTGCGGACCCCGGCTCGTGCTGACTGATTCCCGGGGCGATCTTCTCACAGACACGAACCCTGTCGCCGGTGCAAGAGAAATGCTTGCCCAAGACAAAATCCTGGCCATCAAAGGGATCGGCGGATTTCACCTCGCCTGCCGGGCCGACAGTCATCAAGCCGTTGGTCAATTGCGGCTGCGCAAACGCCGCGAGGAAAAGCCGTTTGCACTCATGGTTGCCGATACTGCGGAGGCAAAGCGGTTCGCGTTCGTTTCGCAGACGGAGCAGGCCATGCTCGAAAGTCCGGAGCGACCGATAGTTCTTTTGAAGAGACGGGACGATTGCCCCGGTATCGCTTCGGAAGTCGCGCCCGGTTTGCCGACCCTCGGCATTATGCTCCCGTACACGCCGGTCCATCACCTGCTGTTTAAGGACGCCGGCCTCCCGGCGCTCGTCATGACAAGCGCGAACCTTGCCGACCGGCCCATCATTCACGACGACCAAACCGCGTATGGCTCGCTGGCGGGAATCGCGGACGCCTTTCTCACGCATGACCGCGCCATTTACATGCGCAACGACGATTCCGTTGTTCGCGTGATGCCGGAAAGTCCGGTTATTTTACGGCGTTCGCGCGGGTTTGTTCCCGAGCCTGTGCCGTCGCCCGTGGACGTCACCGGCCTTGTCGCGCTCGGCGGTGTGCTCAAGAGTACGATTGCCGTTGGCAGGAAGAAGGATTGCTATCTTTCGCACTACATCGGGTCCATCGAAACCGTGGAAGACCTCGACAGTCTGGATTTTGCTCTGTCGCACCTTACGGCCGCGCTCGGCGTGCAGCCGGAGGCCTACACGTGCGATCTTCACCCGCAGTCGCTTGTCTCTTCGTATGCGGAGAACTCCGGATTGCCGGTTGTCAAGGTACAACACCACCACGCGCACGCAGCCGCGTGCATGGCGGAAAACGGCGTCGAAGAAAGCTCCCTTGCCCTTGTGTACGACGGAACGGGCTTTGGGGAAGATGGAAGCATCTGGGGAGGCGAAATCCTGCATGCAACCTACGCCGGATATTCCCGGCTCGGCCACGCAACCTGCCTCGTTCTGCCCGGCGGCGACCAAGCCATCCGAAATCCCGGAAGAATCGCCCTTGCCGCGCTGTACAAACTCATGGGCGATCCGGCGGCAGGGGCCGTCTCGTGGATGGGCGACCAGGAAATATCCGCCGTGCTTGACATGGTGCGGTCCGGCGCACACTGCGTGCGTTCGTGCGGCATGGGCAGGCTGTTCGACGCTGCGTCGGCGCTGCTCGGCATTTGCACAAAGCGCACCTACGAAGGCCAGCCCGCCATCATGCTCGAGGGCGCTGCCGACCCGGGCGAGACGGGCTCGTATGGATCTCCTCTGTCAATTGAGGAAGAGGGCATTCTCATCGACGGACCGGCGCTGCTCTACGACGTGCATGAGGATTTCAAGAAGGGAACGCCGGTTCCAACCATTGCCGCACGGTTCCACACTACCATTGCGCAAGCAACCGCTGCCGCGGCGCTCGTCGCCTCGCAGCAGTGCGACTGCACAACCGTGTGCCTCAGCGGCGGCGTGTTTCAGAACGCGTTCCTTGTGGAGCGCCTGATACCGCTTCTTAAACAGGCCGGATTGAAGCCGCTCATGCACAGGCGCACGCCGCCCAATGATGAATGCATTTCGTACGGGCAGTTGGTGGTAGCGGGGGCGAGGAGGCTTTCCAAACGAGCGATCCCGTGATATCCACCGCCGACATGATCCGGATTTTGTGGTATGTCACCTAATTTTAGGAACGTATGAAAACGGGAAAGCATATAGCGACCATTCACCACTTATGATTAATTTTGGGTTATGACAAAATGTACCGTGTTGATATTCACCCGACAGAACCCAATACCCCAGGCTGAATCGATTGTACGGCTTTACCTCTCAACTGCCGCTCCAAGGGGTGCGCACGGCAATGGCTAAAGAAGATCTAGATGCTTCTGGATAGCTATGCCGGGTGACCCCCGAGTGAGTTTGTTTGCGAGGATCCAAACTTCTGCTGGGGGGCACTCACGAAGTATCGCTGTGCATATGAAGTTACTTGGTGAGGTTTTGATTACTTTCGAGAATTTCATAACCGGGTGTTTCTAGCAGGTTGTTGAAATAGTCCTAACAGAAGCGCTCTTGTTGATTTTTTATGAACCTAACTTCAACTTTACATATGTCAGAGAGGTTTTACCTGCCTCGTTCCGAGGCATTTCCCCGGATTCCCAGGCCATTCTCATGCTGCCCCCACCGTTTGCGGCATCAACTTAACCATGCGTATCAAGTTGTACGCTGCGGCAACCACGTAGGCAACAGTCTGGTTGATTCGTATTCCTCTTACCCGAGTTTTCCGCAGGCCACCGACGCTCTTGATCCACCCAAATATCTCTTCAACCCGTTTTCGTTTCCGTTGACTTACGCTGTATCCCTTATGCCGAGTCGTTCTTCCATCCAACCCTTTAAGCGAAGTGTTGGCCTTCTCGGCAATGTGAGGCTTCACGTGCAGGCGTCGCAGGCTCTTGATAAATTCGGTTGCATGATACCCTTTGTCTGCACCCACCGTCTTCATCCGGCGTTTTCCGCGCCTGCGTTCATGCTTTATCAGCTCAAGCGCCATATCCCGTTCCGCTGTCCCCGTCGCTGGCGCAATGGCGATATCAACACACAACCCATTTCGGTTTTCCATCAGCACGTGACCGGAATACGCCAGCTGCGCTCCCGTTCTCTTGTTCTTCCGAGCCAACAGCGCCTCTGGATCGGTCGAACTCTGATGTGTCTCATTGCTTCGCTTCTCATGGTGGAAATCAACCGACGGATTACTCCGATCATCGTCAGTCTTGTTCGCCGATTCCGCGTCTTTTCGCTTGAAGCTCTTCATCGATGCCCAGGCTTCAATCAACGTGCCGTCAACCGTGAAATGCTCATCGGACAACAACTCTTCGGAACGAGCAAGACGCACGATTTCCTGCATCAGCCGGTGCGCAATCTCCTGTTCCATAAGTCGATCTCGGTTCTTCGAAAACACACTATGATCAAACGATGCCGCATCCAGATCCATGTCAAGAAACCATCGGAACAGAATGTTATAGTCCAGCATCTCGCAAAACAACCGGTCCGACCGTATCGAAAACAAAGCCATCAATATCTGTGCTTTCAAAAGCCATTCCGGCGGTATCGAAGGGCGTCCCATCCGGCTGTACATCGCCTCAAAGTCACGAGAAAGGCGGCGCAGCGCTATGTCCGTAAACTGTTTGACACGACGAAGCGGGTGCGTTGCCGGCACTCGGGAATCCGGAGAAACGAAGCTGAACATACCGCCTTGGGCTGGCTGGGAACCTCTCATCAATACTCCTTGGTTGGGGTTCCCCTATAATATAAGGATAAATGTTTACAAAAGGGAGACTTTTTCAACACCCTGCTAGTGTGCGCGCAGCAGGCGTTTCGGCCCCGCCGCTGAAGGTCCCTCGCCGCACATGCTCAGCAAACCAAAATTAGATCTGATTCTGACCGCATTGTGAAAAACCGTATTCCTCCTTTGCACCATGTCACTCCTTCCCCCCAAATCTTCTCCAACGCCCATCCGTAATGAAGTATTTTTTCCCCTGTTACAACGCCAATCCCCGCACTCCGGGCAACGGTCAAAACCAGGGACCTTTTTCCATGTGCCTCGCGGTTCCCGCAAAAGTGATCTCCATCGAGGGTTCCATCGCCACGGTCGACATGATGGGCAACACCACCTCTGCCGACGTTTCGTTGCTCGAAAACGTCACCGTCGGTGACTACGTCCTGGTTCACGTCGGCTTTGCCATCCAGAAATACGATGAGGCGGAGGCGAAGATAACGCTCGACTTGCTTCAGGAACTCGCCCAAACGGTGGAGCCCCATGAGCCTGGTTGACTTTTCCGACCCATCCACCGCCGGGCTGCTGCTCGAAAGAATTGCGGCCGCCGCGCATTCGCTCGGGAGCGTTCGCATCATGGAAGTGTGCGGCACGCACACCATGGAAATCGGCAGGCTGGGGCTGCGCTCACTTCTTCCCAAGAATGTTGAACTTGTTTCCGGGCCCGGTTGCCCGGTGTGCGTGACGAGCGGCGCCTACCTGGACGCGGCCGCCGCCATCGCGCTGTCGAGGAATTTCCGCATTGTCACCTACGGCGACTTGGTCCGCGTCCCCGGCCTGCGCACGTCGCTTGACGAAGCGAAATCCAACGGGGCGGCAATCGACGTGGTGACCTCGGCGTTGCAGGCCGTGGAGATCGCGCGGCGGAAACCCAACGAGCAGGTGATTTTTCTCGCGGTCGGATTCGAAACCACCGCGCCCGCGTCGGCAAAGGCCGTCTCCATTGCACAACAGGAAGGCATCCCCAATCTCTCGTTTTTCGTGTCGCACAAAACGGTGCCGCCCGCGCTGTCCGTACTGGTTGCGGACAAGGAACTTGGAATTTCCGGATTTCTCCTTCCCGGCCATGTGAGCGCCATCATAGGGGAGAAACCCTATGTGCCCCTTGCGCAGCAGGGATTGCCCGCCGTCATAACGGGGTTTGAGCCGCTCGACATTCTGAGCGGCATCACCATGGTGTGCGACATGCTCGTGCACAAACGGGCCTCGGTGCTCAACGGGTATCAGCGTGTTGTCAAACGCGAAGGGAATCCGCGCGCCGTCGAAATGGTGTACCGCGTGTTTGACGTTGCCGACGCGGTGTGGCGCGGGATCGGCCTGATACCCGGAAGCGGGCTCGCGCTCAAGCCGGAATTCCGGGAGTATGATGCGTCAATCAGATTCGGCATCCCTCCGGACGGCGGCGCGGCCGATATGCCCGAAGCGTGTTCGTGCGGAGACGTGCTCAGGGGCCGCCTCAGGCCCGATGCGTGCCCTCTTTTCGGGACATCCTGCACGCCCGAGCGTCCGGTCGGCCCGTGCATGGTTTCGAGCGAAGGATCGTGCGCGGCCTATTTCAAGTACGGAGCATAGCAGATGACCAGCGCAACGGTTCGCATGTCGCACGGATCCGGCAAGGGCAACAAGGAGTTGCTGGAGACCGTGGTGTTTCCGGCGCTTATTCCCGGCAGGGTGGGAACGCTGGAAGACGCGTTCATCTTTGATATTCCGGGCCGCCGTTTTGCCTTTACCACCGATTCTTTCGTCGTGTCGCCCCTCGAATTTCCGGGAGGCGATATCGGCAAGCTTGCGGCCTGCGGCACCATAAACGATCTTGCCATGATGGCGGCAAAGTCCATTTTGCTCTCCGTCGCGCTCATCCTCGAGGAAGGCCTCGACCTGCAGCTTTTGGCCAAGATGCTTCGGTCCCTGTCTTCGGTCTGTTCGTCGCAGGGCGTGCGAATCGCGTGCGGCGACACCAAGGTTGTTGACAAAGGAAAAGCCGACGGCATGTTTATCACCGCGTCGGGCATCGGCATCGTCAAAGTCGGCATTTCTCTGTCCGCCGCGAATGCAAAGCCCGGCGACGCGGTTCTCGTGAGCGGCGGCATCGGCCTTCACGGCATCACCGTGCTTTCCCAGCGTGCAAACCTACACTTCGCCTCGGCTGCGGTTTCCGATTGCGCGCCGTTGTTCGGTATATCCGATGCGCTTTTGTCGGCCGCTCCGTTCACGCGGACCATGCGCGACGCGACGCGCGGCGGTTTAGCGGCCGTGCTGTGCGAAATAGCCGAATCATCAAAGGTGTGCATCGTGGTCCGCGAAGACGCGGTGCCGGTGCCGGATGTTGTGCGCGGCGCGTGCGCGTTTCTCGGCATGGACCCTTTCCATATCGCTAATGAAGGACGGTTCGCGGCCATCGTTCCTCCGGAGCAGGCCGAGAGCGCGCTTGCCGCGCTTCGCGCCCATCCGCAGGGCAGGGACGCGGCGATCATCGGGACCGTTGCCCCACCGGGCAAATTCCCGGTCCTTCTCAAGACGTCCATCGGCGGCACCCGGCCGCTCGAGATGCCGCCGGGCGACATCCTGCCCAGGATCTGTTAGCGCAGTGCCAAAGGAGAACCGCCCCGTGCTGCCCATCGTCTCCATTGTCGGACGGCCCAACGTCGGGAAATCGTGCCTGTTCAACCGTATTCTTGGAAAGAAAGTTGCGGTCGTCGACGATTTGCCCGGCGTCACGCGCGACAGGAACTATCGCACGTCGGTGTGGAATGGGTGCGCGTTCTCCCTGGTGGACACAGGCGGCCTCATTCCGTCGTCGCCCGACGCCATGGCGCAGGACATCGCGAAGCAGGTGGCGGTCGCGTGCGAAGAATCGGCCGTGATCCTGTTTGTAGTCGACGCGAAGAACGGGGTCACCGGTTTTGACGTGAGCGTGGCCCGTACCCTCCGCAAGCAAGGCAAGGAGAACGTTCTTCTCGTCCTGAACAAGTCGGAATCAAAGTCCGCTCAAAACGATCTCGGCATGTTCATGGCCCTCGGCCTGGGCGAAGGCCATCCCGTAAGCGCCCTGCACGGCTACGGCGTGGGAGACCTGCTCGACGCATCGGTCGCCATGCTCAAGCGCGCGGGAAAGAAAGAGCCCACATCGTCGGCGCATGTTGACGATCGCGACATTCTCAAGATCGCCGTGGTGGGCAGGCCCAACGCCGGAAAATCGTCCCTGGTGAACAAGCTGCTCGGCCACAACCGCATGATCGTCCGCCCCGACCCGGGCACCACACGCGACTCCATAGATTCACGTATGGCCTACAAGGACCGCGACATCATGCTCATCGACACGGCGGGCCTGCGGAAAAAAGCAAATGTCAAAGAGGACATCGAGTACTACTGTAACCTGCGCGCCATAGACGCCATTGTCCGCTCTGACGTTGCCGTGCTCGTGGTAGATGCCGCGCTTGGAATACACGAGCAGGACCTTCGCATTGTGCGGAAAGTGGTTGATTCGCACGGGGGAATCCTCGTGTGCTGGAACAAATGGGACATTGTTGCCAAGACGCACACGACATTCGACAGGCTGGTTGCACAAACAAGAAGAGCCTACATGGAACTTGCGCACGCGCCCATGGTGTCCGCGTCGGCCATGACCGGCCAGCGCGTGACCGCGGTCCTCGACCGCACCGTCGAAATTCACCGGCGGATGCGCACGCGCGTGGACCCCGAGCGGCTCGCGGAACTCATCGCAGAATGGACCGCTGCGCATCCCCACCCCATCAGCGAAAACAGGCAGGTGTCAATCACGGGCTGCGTGCAGGCCGATGCGCCGTTTCCTTTGTTTCACGTGGTATCCACAAATCCGCGCAGCGCGGTTTCCAGCTACAAACGGTTCATCGCAAACAAGCTCTATACCGCGTTCGACTTCGAGGGATGCCCCCTTGTGGTGGACTTTGTTCCCGTTCGCAGGAGGCACCATGGGGAGACGGAAGACTGCGCAGCATCGTCGTTGAAAGGAGAGGCCGTCCAGTGAACATCACTATTCTCGGCGGCGGAAGCTGGGCCATTGCTCTTGCCGTGATGCTGAGGGGAAAGAACCACGGCATCAGGATGTGGGAATACAACAAGAAAGACGCCGAGATGCTCAGGGCGAGGCGCGAGCACCCGCAGAAGCTGCCCGGCATCAAGCTGCCGCAGGACGTTCTTATTACAAGCGATATCCGCGACGCCATGGACGCATCGGAGTATGTGCTCTGCGTTGTGCCGTCGCAAACGATGAGGGCTACGTGCAAGACCCTTGCGGCGGCGCTCGATAGACAATCCATTGATAAAGTACAAGGATGGGTGGTGGCGGCAAAGGGAATCGAATGCGGGACGCTTAAGCTCATGACCGAGGTACTTGCCGACGAAATCCCGGGACTGACGCCTGCCAAGCTGGTGGTGCTGTCCGGACCGTCGCTCGCCGCCGAGGTCTCCCGCGGCATCCCGACAACGGTGGTAGCCGCTTCAAAGAATCTCGAACTTGCCACGAGGATCCAGAAGGAATTCTCGACCGACACGTTCCGCATCTACACGAACACCGACGTGATCGGCGTGGAGCTCGCCGCAAGCGTCAAGAACGTCATCGCCCTTGCGGCCGGCATCTGCGACGGGCTCGGCCTGGGCGACAATACCAAGGGCGCGCTGCTGACGCGCGGCATGGCCGAGATCGTTCGGCTCGGCGCAAAAATGGGCGCAAAAGAACAGACGTTTTTCGGCCTCACGGGCATCGGCGACCTGATCACCACCTGCATAAGCCGTCATTCGCGCAACCGCAACATGGGGGAACTCATCGCGTCCGGCCTGTCACTCTCGGAAGCGCTCGCCAGGACCGTAATGGTTGCCGAAGGGGTCGAGACGGCAAAATCAACCTATGCTCTCGCCAAACGCCACAACATTGAAATGCCCATCACCACCCAGGTGTACAAAACGCTTTTCGAGGGAAAACCCGTCAAGGAAGCGGTGAGAGATTTGATGCTGCGGGAGTCGAAACCAGAGCGGTGGTAACATAAAAAACGTGCACCGCCCCCTGTTATATAGTATAATTGTTTGTTGTTAACACCAAACGTCATCCAAACGTTCTAACTGGCCTTTTTGTAATCTATTACCCGGTGCTGTAATGCTTGACAATAAGAAAACCTACTATTCGATAAGCGAGGTTTGCACCAAGACCGCGCTCGAACCCCACGTACTGCGGTATTGGGAAAGCGAATTCGCGCAGCTGCGGCCCAAAAAGAACCGCGCAGGCAACAGGGCATACCGCGACAAGGACATCGAGATAATCAAGTACATCAAATACCTGCTTTACGAAGAGCAATATACCATTCCGGGCGCAAAAAAGAAACTCGCTGAGACAAAGGAATTCGACATCCCTGCCCAAATGCAGCTCCCGCTTGCGGCGGCAGCCGCTCCTCCTGCCCGGGAAACCCCTGCTTCAAACGGGCACCTCATTCGAGAGGTCTCCTCCGAATTGCGATCGGTTCTCCAGATTCTGAAACGGTAATCGGAAGTATTCGATCGGGTGCGGATTCGGATGATCTCGTGGCTCCACAGTGACCTGATACCAGGGCCCGAGGGTGGCAAGTCAAGCCCCGGCAGATATTCCCTTTCCGGTCATGCTCCCTGTTTCCGTTTTCGTTTTCCCTGAAACAGCATCGGCCCCAGCGCCTCCATCACTGAGAACAGCGACGTATAGGAACCTATCGAATAATACTGGTACCAGCCGCAGTTCCGTTTGCACTGTCTCATGGAAGCGCGGAAGGCCCTCGCCTCGGCGGTGGAAAGCCATGTCGTGAGGTCGACGGCGGAGAGATCCGGCCCCTTTGTCCCGAGGATGTGGCAGGGATAATACAGCCGCCCGTCCGGCGCGACAATCACCGACGCCGGCGAGCACCTGGCCCCGCGGAACGCCTCAAAATATCCCTGCGGGGTATGAATTGTCAACGGATACTTCCTCCTGAGGCCGGCAAGCGTTGTTTCGAGAATTGAAATATCGGGAAAGAAGTCGTCGGTGTCGTCCATGTGGGTTGCGGGAATAATCACGATGTTTGCCCCGGCCTCACGGCATTTCTTCACCTTTTCCTCGAGGGCGCCGGCGGTCTTTGACGTCACCACCACCTGCACCGACACCTGGCTTTCCAGGCGCCGCACAAGTTCCGGCAGCGCGCCGTACAACTCCAGGTTATTATGGCCTTCGTCAATTGATATATGGAAGAAGTCGATGGACCGGCCGTACTCTTCGAGCGGATACTCAAGGATGTTCTTGACGCTCGTGGTGAACAGGAGGTAGAAGCGGCTGCGTTCTCTCGCATACCGCAGAAGCTCGCCGATGTCGTCGCGCAAAAGCGGCTCACCGCCCTCGAAGCTGGTCATGAGGACCGGCGACCGCGACAGGTTGTCGAGGATTGCCTTGACCCGGGCCGTCGAAAGATCGGGGCAGGGCGTGTTCTTCACATTACAGAACGGGCAGCCGAAATGACAGCGCGAGGTCAGCTTGAACGAAGCGTAGAACGGGTACACCGCCTCACGGCGCGCGATGTTTACGGCAAGGCCTTTGAGAGTGGATGCGTACCACGACGCCGGCAGAATTCGCATGGGTGAAATATACCTTATGTTCCTCGCCGCAGAGCCGGCCGCGCGGCGCTACCGAACCACTTCGATCCTCACCCGAGCTTTTCCTGTTTTGTCAATTCCGAGCGCCGCGGCGGCCGCGTACGACAGATCGATGATGCGGGCGCGGGAGAACGGCCCCCTGTCGTTGATGCGGACAACCACCCACGTTCCGGCCTGCATGTTGGTCACCTTCACCATCGTACCAAAAGGGAGCGTCCGGTGCGCGGCGGTAAACGTGTGCATATTGAACCGCTCGCCGCTTGCGGTCTTTCTTCCGTTGAATTCCTTTCCGTAATAACTGGCGATGCCGACGCTCGGGCCAAAGGCGCCGCTCCAGCCTTCGGTAGCGCGCGCATGGGCCGACAGCGCGGGTGCGCAGCAGTCAAGAAATGCGATGGCAAGCGAGGCGGCAAGGGGCGCAACGAGCAGCCGCCCGCGCGAGCCCAAGGGACGGCATGATTCGCTCTTGACAATTCCGGGCATCATGTGACGGGCGGTCAGGGAATAAACAGGTGGAGGTCTTTGATGCTTGTCACGTTTTCCCGTTCGCAAAAGTCCATAATTCCCGCGAGCACATGCGACACGGTGGAAGGATCGACGAAATTCGAGGTGCCGATCTGGACGGCCGATGCGCCGGCGAGCAGGTATTGCAAGGCGTCCTGCGCACTGGTGATGCCGCCCATGCCGATAACCGGGATTGACACGGCCCTGCTTACCGCATAGGCGGCGGCAACGCCGACAGGCCTGATTGCGGGACCGGAAAGGCCGCCTGTTCCAAGCGGCAGCACCGGTTTCTTTGCGGCAACATCTATCACCATGCCCACCAGCGTATTGATACACGACACTGCGTCCGCACCACCCTCCTGCGCTGCCCTGGCAATAACCCCGATGTCGGTGACGTTCGGCGTGAGCTTCACAATAAGCGGCTTTCCGGTACGTCCGCGAAGGCGGGCGGTGAGGTGCTCCACCTGCACGGGATCGGTGCCGAACGCCATGCCGCCGTGTTTCACATTGGGGCATGAGACGTTGATTTCGTATCCCCAAATTCCATTGCATGTTTCCAGTTTGTCGAGCACCGCGGCATATTCGTCGGCAGTGCCACCGGCGATGTTGACAACAACGGCGGACGGCAGGCCCGCGCAATAGGGCATCTTCTCCGCAATGAACCGGTCGACCCCGACGTTGGCCAGCCCGATGGAATTGAGAAGACCGGACGGCGTCTCGATGATCCTGGGAATGTCGTTTCCGGGCCGGGGCGCGAGCGTGACGGCCTTTGTGTACAGCGCGCCGATTGCCGAAAAGTCAACGAGCTGCTCGTACTCACTGCCGTAGCCGAAAGTTCCCGAAGCAACGCCAACGGGGTTGGAGAGTTTCTTTCCACCTATCTCGACGCTCAGGTCCACACGATCCTCCTGCTGTCGAACACGGGACCTTCGGTGCACGCGCGGGCATACCCGTTCGCGGCATCATTCACTTTCACGGCGCATCCCATACAGGCGCCGACTCCGCAGGCCATGGTTTGCTCCATGGCCACGAAGCACGGGTACCCGCGCGTCTGCGCCCAGCGGTGGCAAGCCAGGAGAAGGGGCAACGGTCCGCAGCAAAACACTGCGGCGTTTCCGCCCGGGTTCAAAGGGAGCGATTCCAGGTACGTGAGCGGAGTCCCTTTGATACCTTCACTTCCATCGTCCGTACAGACGATCGTCCGTGCGGAAGGGAGCGTTGCGAATCTTGGAAGCTGAGACTTTGTCCGGCAGCCGAGGACCAAAACGCAGCCCTGTGCGGTTTGTGCTAAGGCAGATGCCAGAAAGCGGATTGGACCGAACCCCGTTCCTCCGGCCACCAAATAAGTGGAGGAAATGCCGTGTGGCGTCACAACGGCAAAGTCGTTGCCGAGCGGACCGATAACGTCTATCGAATCTCCCGGGGCTTTGCCCACAAGAAGCTCAGTCGCCGGCCCGCGTTTTTTGTAGGCAATCGAAGCGGTTCCCGCCTTTTCGTCGTACGACGAGAACGCAAACGGCCTCCGCAGCAAGGGCGCCGTGAACGGCGACACCCGCAGGGTGCAGAACTGTCCGGGCCGGGGCACGCCGGCCGACCGGTCCCAAGCGAACGTCAGTTCAAAGAAACAGTCCGACACGGGCGCATGAGACACGATGCTTGCAATAAACTGTTTCATCGTCCGTAAATTTGTCTTTCCGGGAGCGTGTTCCTGCTTATCCATGGTTAAATTAGTTTATGAGGGCCGAACGTGTCCCAATTTTCATGCGTCACAGGCGCGGGAATAGTATTTTGTAAGTTTGACAGATCAAAGCTATCCGTTGAAATCCTCCTGCCTAATTCAGGGCCCAAGCGAATGATTCGTTCTCTGCTGCACACCTGTTTTGTACGATTTGCGTGGAAGCCTCCAGTTCCGCGCGCCGGCAATCCGAATTACGCCCCGTTTTCAAGATTCTTTGTCCTGGTACTGTGTTATGCCGCCGCGTCCGCCGCGGTCGACGCGCCCGACCTCAAGGCATATTCAAAACTCCTGGCCGGCGCCCCGTTCGACGAACAAACGCGGTCACCCGAGCCGCAGATTGACAACTCGATAAATCCGGAGGCATATTGTATCGGCGGGGGCGACGTATTCCAGATCTCGGTGGTGGAATCGCCGTCCATCCAGTACACGGGAACGGTCAATGAGAACTGCGACGTGTACATCCCGGAACTCGGCATCATAAAGATCGGGAAGGCGCGCCTCTCCCAGGCCAGGAAGCTCATCGCGGAATTCGTCGCTTCGAAACTCAGGAAGCGGTTCGAAGTATATGTCTCCCTTGTCAAAACCAAGACCGCGGTGGTGGGCGTGTCCGGCGCCGTGGCGAACCCGGGAACCTACAGGATTGCCGGCACCTTCCGGCTTCTCGACGCCATACGGGCGGCAAACAACGGTGCACTGCCTTCCTTCAACGAATGCAATTATCGCGAAACGGAATGCCGCACCGGGGATTCGGTGCGCGTCTTCGACCTCTTCAGGTACTTGTTTGCAAACGACCTGGACCAAAACCCCTATGTCTACCCCGGAGATAACATACGGATCTCGCTTGCCCAGCGGCGGGTGATGATCAGCGGGGCCATCAAAAGCCTGGCGACGGGCTGGATCCCCATCAGGCAGGACGAGCAGGCCGCCGATTTTCTCTCCCTGTTTGCGCTTGACGCGTCTGCGGATTCCGACCGCATCATCATCCAGCGGGTCAACCCGGATAATTCTTGTCTCGTCAAGATCATTTCGGTCCGCGAAAAGGTTTCCTTCCCCCTCCAAGACCGCGACCTCGTGATTGTTTCGGAAAAGGAGAATTACCCGGAGGCGGTCACCGTGACGGTACGGGGCGAAATCGCCAGGCCGGGCCCGTATCCCCTTGCAAAAAACGTTACCAAAGCGGACGACGTGGTGAAGTTGGCGGGAGGTCCCACAACTCTGGGCAACGCCGGCCGCGCCTACGTGATCCGCCGCAGGAAAATGTTCCGCGAAGAGATCAAAGGGAACGGCAATTCGCTTAAATCAACTACAATGGCCGGTATTTCCGACAACTCGGTGCGTCCGGAAATAAATGCGGGATTTCTTCGGATGAACGCGTCAAACGATTTTTCGATCCTGAGGTTCAGCGACAACAAAGACGGCATCCTCCTTGAGCCCGACGACGAAGTCGTAATTCCAAAAAAGGAATACTGTGTATACGTGAGCGGAAGCGTTCGGCATCCCGGCGCCTACCCTTTTTCGGCAGGCGCCAGCAAGGACCATTACATCAGTTTGGCGGGCGGGTACTCTTCAAAAGCGGACAGGAAGAATTCATGTGTCGTCGCCTACTATGGGACGGTCATGCAGGTGAAAGAAGATGGCGCGTTGGAAGAGGGCGATGTTATTGTCGTTCCGGATTCCCAGGAGTTCAAGTTCCTGACGATAGTCTTCATTCCCATTCTCTCCGCAATCGCAATTACCATTTCCACCATTCTTGCGCTCTATACCAGCGCGCACCACTAACCGCGGGTACGGTGTCCGCCGGCGCGTTGTTTTGCGAACCGCGGGAGTCGGTTCGCGTGCCGTTCACCGACTCCCCGTGCATTTCGCGGATATGCAACCGGGCGGAGCGGAAAATGGTTGTAGTTTTTGTGGAGATTTCCGGTGAGAAAGAGAAAATCCGCTCCCGGGGCGGTAACGCAGGCTTCCGGCTTTTTGTCCAATCAACACCTACACGTGCTTCGATGTTTTCCTTTTCAAGGAGTCGTTGATACATGATCCACACAGTCGCTGCATTTTTCAATTCCGGCGGTCCATTCATGTGGGTGATCCTCGTGGTGCTGGCCATTTCCACCGCGGTGGTCCTCGAACGGGTCTTCTTCTACTTTGTCGTCTGCAGGGCGCGCGGGCCCGTTCTCGTGTCGAAGATCGCATCCGCGTTGCACGGCGGTAACCAGGAAGAGGCGAAGAAGGCGGTGAGCAAGGGCTCTGCGCCGCTCACCGTCTTGCTTCGCACTGCGGTGGACCGCTATTGCGCGGGCATGCCCGTCCACGACATCGAAGAGGGAATCGAGGAGTCGGCAATCGTCGAGATGCCGAAGATGATCGCCCGGCTCAACTACCTCTCCCTTTTTGCAAACATCGCAACGCTGCTCGGACTGCTGGGGACCATCTCCGGGCTTCAGGCGTCGTTTTCTTCCCTTGCCTCGGTGGAGGCATCCAAAAAGGCCAGCATGCTCGCCGCCGGCATCGCCGAAGCAATGAACTGCACGGCGTTCGGCCTTATGGTGGCGGTTCCCTGTATGGTGGCCTACACCGCCCTTTACAACAAGCAGACGCAATTGACAAAAATGATTGACGATTCCATCGTGAAAACCCTCAATTTCATGAAGAAGCTCAAGCCGTGAAAACACTTTCTGTGGGGAAAAAAGGATTTCTGCCGTCCGAGGCGATCGAGGCGGAGATCGATATCGACGTGAAACCGATAATGAACGTTCTCATTATCCTCATCCCGTTTCTCGTCTCGGTGGCGGTATACACCAACCTTGCGGTCATCGACATGTCGCTGCCGCCCAACGTGACCGCCGCGGCGGGAGCGGGCCCGGCAAACCAGAAACCCAGGCTCAAGATCACCGTGCTGGTGGCGCAGACCTACTGCGCGATTACGCTGGGTGAGACCCTGCTCGATTCCATTCCGCGGACCGGAGACGAGTACCCCTACGACACCCTCGCGGCGCGCCTCCTGGTGCGCCGCGCTGCCGCCGACGTCAAAGACGAAGTGATCGTGGCGCCGCGCAACAGGATCCATTTCCGTTACGTGGTGCGGATCATGGACGCGTGCAAGAAGACCGGGTTCGAAAAAGTGAGCCTGGCAAGCGCTACGGAGAACCCGGACGGCGGCAAGTAGCATGAACATCCACAAAAAGAAATTCTCGGGGTCAGGCGGCATCACCGACATCATCAAGCCGCAGATGACTTCGCTTATCGACATCCTCACCTTGCTGCTGGTGTTTCTCATCCAGAGCTTCAACGCCGAAGGCACGCTGGTGACGCCGTCATCGGACCTGGAGCTTCCGCTTTCGTCTTCAAAGAAGCAGCCCAGCCCGAGCATGATGATCGAGATAACGCGCGACGCGGTCGTCGCGGAAGGAAGGCAGCTTGCCGCCGACGCGTCGTTCGCCTCGTCGCCCGACCTGCTTGTGCCGAACGTGTATTCCTGGCTCGGACAGCAAAAAGGCCGCATCGCCGCCTCCGCGGAACCGCGGCAGATCATCATCCAGTGCGACAGGGAAATCGAATTCAACATTGTCAAGCGCGTGATGTACACCTGCAGCAAGGCGGGGTTCACCGATTTTTCGGTTCTTGTCATAGAGGAATAAGGCATGGACGCCATCACGCTCGAACTGCTTTCCGGGCCGCCCAAGCGGTCGGACAACCATTTGTTCGGCGTGATATTCGCGATAACGCTTGCCCTGTTTCTCGGGGCGGGCCTGTATCTCACGAAGGTAAAACCCCTGCCGGTGCACTACGACGAGAAACCCGTCACCCAGATCACCACGCAGTTCGTGATGCCGGAAAAGAAGAAGCCGCCTGCTCCCAAACCTAAGCCGGCGGCACCGAAAGAGGAACCGGTCGATCTCACCAAGGCGCCGCTGCTCAACCAGAAACAGGATTTTACCGCACCGCAGACGGCTGTGCCGCAGACGAAGCAGGTGGCGCGTCCGGTGTACGGACTCAGGCGCGTGTATTCTACGGGAATAGGAGCGGGCGGTTCGGTATCGGAGGCGGTGATCGGAAAACTGGGCAACACGCTTGACAAAGACATCGACACACTGACGCCCGCGCCAAAGGACATAAAGGGACAGCTCGTATCCATTACCTCAATCTCAACGGCGCCTCGCCTAAAACATGACGTGAAACCGGAATACACCAAAGAAATGATCGCGGCCAAGGTCGAAGGTGTTATCAAGGCCGAGCTGCTTGTGGACATAGACGGAAAAGTGAAGGAAGTCAGAATCCTCAACGATCTCGGCTATGGTACGCGCGACCGTGCGCGTGAAGCATTTTTGCAATGGGAGTTTGTGCCTGCCATGCGGGACGGCAAGCCGGTTGCTACGTGGATATCGTATTCGATCAGATTCGTTTTTCTGCAGGACTGATAATGCATTTTCGACAAATACGAACGCATCGGGCCGCCCTGATCGCCGGTTTCTTCGCATGCCTGGTAATCGCGGTTTCTTCGCCTGCGCAGATTTCGGAAAGCGCGCCGGTGGCCCCTTTGCCCGCTGCGGGGAAAAACGCGCCGGTGCCCGCCACGCAGGATTCCGGTGTTCAAAAAGCCTCGACAGGTTCGGGCGATACGAGTTCGACCACCGGCAAAGACAGCCTGCCGCCAATCGATTCCATGCCGAAACTCATTGAATTTGTGAATGCGCAATACCCGGCCGACCTTGTCAAAAAGGGACTTGAGGGCCAGGTTGTTCTCGACCTTGTCGTGGACACGGCAGGCCGCGTCGACTCGGTCGCAGTTGTCAGAGGTTTCAACCCGCGTCTCGATTCGAGCGCCGCGGTTGCGGCAAAACAATTCAGGTTCAGGCCCGCACTTTCCGCCGGTGCGCCCGTGGCGGTGATCATGGAATACGTGTACCGGTTTACAATTGATGAAGTTGTCCGGAAAATAGACCGCTACGTCAATCTCAAGGGAAGACTTCTCGAGCGCGGCACGCGAGCGCCGGTGGTGGACGCGACCGTCGCCCTCATGTTTCGGGACACATCGAGCGACAAGACATTGCGAGTGCCGTTTTCCGCGTATTTGAAAAGAATCGGCAGTTTCCCCGGCCAGCACGTTGAAAACAACGTTCTGGTGACGGCAACGGATTCCTTGGGCCGCTTTGCGTTTACGTCTGCTCCGTCCGGCCCCATCACCCTCAAAGTAATTTGCCCAGGGTACGAACAGCTCAGCGAAGATGAGGATCTGCATCCCGGAGCGGTCCTGGAAATCACCTATCATATCCAGCGTTTTTCCACCTATGGCGACAATGAAGTGGTGGTATACGGCAAGGAGGACGAAACGGAAGTCGCCGAGCATACGTTGACGCTCAACGAAGTAAAAAAGGTCCCTGGTTTCGGCGGAGATGCCGTCAAGGTGGTGCAGGCGCTTCCCGGCGTCGCGCGAACATCCCTGTTGGGAAACCAGATCGTGGTCCGCGGTGCACCCACCGCCGATTCCCGCTTTTTCCTTGACGGCGTGCAAATTCCGGTACTGTTCCATTTCGGCGGCCTCAAATCAACCTACAACTCCGACGCGCTCCAATCGGTTGACTTTTATCCGGGAGGCTTCGGCACGCGGTACGGCGACGTAACCGCCGGTGTCATTGAAATCACGGGCCGGCCCGCAAAGACGGACCGCATCCATGCAAGCGTGGACGCCAACTTGATCGACGCATCGTTTATGGTGGAAGGGCCCGTCACCGACAAGATTTCCACGCTGCTCACCGCGCGCAGGAGCTTTATAGGAGACATTCTCAGCTGGGCCGTAACGAAAATTGACCTTCCTATTTCCATACAGCCGTATTATTGGGACTACATCTGGCGCACCGATTATGCACCCACCAAAGACCAGAGGTTTTATCTGTCGTTGTTCGGCTCCGATGATTTTTTCAAATTGGTTGCTCCATCGTTTGGAGGCAGGACCAGTATCACAAACGACCCTACCGACGAAGCGGACCAGCGGACCATGTTCAACATGGGGATTCTCGGCTGGAACTGGGATATTTCCCCTACCGTCAAGAATCATCTCACCTGCGCTTTGACATACGCTGACCAGTATTCTTCGTTTTTCGGATTTGTGAAAGTCGATCAGAACGCCTGGTACTATAACCTTCGCGACGAGGCAAGCATTACCGTCTCCAAGAACGCCGTCGTCCATGCTGGGATCGACGCGCTTGTCTATCCAGCCAACTTTGAAATGGTGATCCAGGGCGCCGCGGATACCGTGACCAGGGACACGATGAAGGACTGGGTTTTTGGAGACATAGGCCCGTACCTCAATCTCGATTGGAAACCGCTTGAGCGGCTTGAAATCATCCCGGGCTTGCGATACGATTATTTTCCGGAACTCGATTACCGGGGAAGCATTGCGCCGGCCTTCTGGAACTACAGTCTCATAAACAACCGTCAGGGCGGGCCCGGCGAACCGTCGTTGCGTGTGAACGCCCGGTACAAAATCGCTCCGACGCAAACCGTGAAAGCGGCCATCGGCAACTACAGTGAAACGCCGCAGCCCCTGGGCGAGTCTATCATGCAGCAATGGGGCGACCCCCATCTGCCCGCCACCAAGGCCGCCCAATACGTTGCCGGGTACGAATGGAAGATTACTGATCTTGACAATGCAGACGTTCAGGCGTATTACAATTACCAGTGGGACATTCCACGGCAAGGCACCCCCCAGGACGTTCCCCCCGGCGAAACACCCAAGGGGTTTTATGCAGACGAATTGGGACGGATGTACGGCCTGGAAATCATGCTGAAACACGACCAGGGGAAACGGTTTTTCGGCTGGATCGCGTATTCACTGTCCCGCAGCGAACGCCGGGACCCTCACACTGGTATATGGTCCCTGTATTCAAAGGACGAGACAAACAACCTGCAGCTGATCGGAAGCTACCGGCTTCCGAAATTCTGGGAAATCGGCTGTCGCGTCAGGTATGTGACCGGAGACCCGACGACGCCCATTACGGGAATAGACTACAATGAAAACGAAGGCCGGTTCCAGCCCTTGTACGGTCCGGCGAATTCGTCCAGGTTCGATCCCTTTTTCCAGGTTGACATGAGAATAGAAAAGAAGTTCATGATGAAGAACTGGGTCTTGTCCGCCTACCTTGATTTCCAGGACTTGAGCTGGTTTGTGTATAAGAGCCCGGAATTCTACATGTATAATTACCGGTATGACCAAAAAACGCCGGTCGGCGGGATCCCGGAACCGGCTCTCGGCATTTCCGCGGAATTCTAGAGGAGTTTTCTGTTGCCATGAAAAACCCTTCACGCCTCAAGAACCTGTGCGCCGTTCTAATCGGTTGCGGCGTAGCGTTCCTTTCGTGCTCCCAATTTCCCACGCAGCTCGGCTACATAGGCGACCAATATGTTCAGACGGTGGGCTTTGTTTTCACTCCGCTTGCGGAAGGCGCTCCGGGCGACACCCTCCATCTGCATGCCTATTTTGCGGGAGAAGCTGTCCGCTCATTCGCGTGCAGCCTTTCGACCCAGTATACGGTCACCGTGTTCGGTTCGGACACCGCCGTCAATTTCAAGCCGCTCGTGGACCCGAACGCCACGGTCGCGCCCGACTCCATTTCTCTCTCCCTCGTCATTCCACCGGACATTTTCGCCGGCTTTGGCCCGCTTATCGAGGCCGCACTCGCGACGTTCCCCGATTCGGAAAAGAAGCTCCTGGGTCTCGATTCCGCCTCTCTCGACCGGGTGCCGCCGTCGCAGCTTGCCGGCGCTATAGGATTGTTCCTCACCACCACCGATTTTTCCACGCTTGATTCTTCCGTTTGCCAACAGATCGCGCACCTTTCCGAAATTCTCTCCACTCAAATTGTGTTGCATCTCGCGGTCAACGGCGGCTACACGATCGTTCGGAATATTACAGTCCGGTATAATTCCCATATCCGCACTGACCGCTACGTTTTTGTCAACAGGAATCCCGACCCGTGGTGGATCGGCATTCTTAAGGTGAGAAACCGGAAACAACAACTTCTGTCGGTTTTCGAAAGGGACTCGGGTGACACCATATTCTGTCTGTACGCCAAGGACACGTCCGTGGTTGCAGGGCCCAAACGCTTTACCGACACGGTCGTAATAGACACGGGATTTACGTACTACGCTGCCGGCGACAGCGGGATCGCAAGCGGGATCGACCACCGCGACTCCTCGTATACAAACGAAGGAGTTCTCGTTCCGGAGGTTTACAGTTACCTTTGGTTTTATCAGCCGGATTCCGGAACCGCCGACCTCAATCCCCAGAACTCGCTTTCGATCAGCACTGGCCGGGGCTATTACAGTTCCCTGGCGCCGCCCCTCGACACCTCGATGCACAATTTCACGATCTGGGCACGCGCCTCGGAGAGCGCCACAGGCGAGCTTAACGCCCCGGTCTCGGTCTCGGTCCGGCAGGTAAGCCTCGTACTTCTTTATTCGCAGAATTATGCGGGGGCAGTTACAAAAAAATGATGCGGTAAAGAGGAACCTTGCGGGATGTCCGAGCCGCGTCAACCGGTCACCTGCGGAAGGCCGTTTCTCATTTTGCCTTCATGCTGCCGGAAAGCTGGCCGCAGGCGCCCTTGATGTCCTGTCCCCTGCTTCTTCTCAGGGTGACATTCAAGCCGTGGTCAAAGAGGTTCTGGACAAATGACTCGACTTTTTTTTGCGAGGGCCCTTTTCCCCCGCCGTATCTGCTTGGATTAAGGGATATCACATTTATCTTGCAGACAATCCCGCGCAGCAGGGAGGCGAGGGCCGCAACCGCTTCTCTGCCGTCATTTTCACCTTCTATCACTACATACTCGAACGTGACGGGTCTCCCGGTTTTCTCAAAGTATTCCTGTGAGATTTCAACAAGAGACTCAAGGGGATATTTTTTGTTGACAGGCATGATCCTGTCGCGCACCGCGTTGTTATATGCGTTGAGCGATATGGCAAGTCCGACGGGAATGTCCTGCTCCATCAGTTTTCGTATTGACGGCACAACTCCTGCCGTCGAAACCGTGATGCGCCGCGCCCCGATGGTAAAAGCCTCCTCGGAATTGATGATCTCGAGCGACGAAAGGAAATTGCCGAAATTCGACAGTGCCTCGCCCATCCCCATGAACACGACGTTGGTAACCGGTTTGTCCTTTCTTGACGCCTGATAATCATTGATTCCAATGAGCTGGCCGAGGATTTCCGCCTGTGTGAGGTTACGCACGAACCCCATGGCGCCTGTCTCGCAAAACACGCAGCCCAGGTTGCAGCCGAGCTGGCTCGACAGACAGGCGGTACGGCGCTCGCCGTCGACCAAAAGCACGCTTTCCACGAGGAATTCCGAATCAGCAAGCTTGAACCCGAACTTCACCGCGTCTTTGTGGGAGGACTCCAGGACCGCGCTTACGGCAAGTTTTTCCGCGGTGAAATGTTCGGCGAGTTTCCTGTGCGACTCCTTTGAGATGTTTGCCATGGCGTCAAAGCCGTCAACGCGCTTCTGGTACAGCCATTTGGCAACCTGTTTTGCACGGAACGGAGGCTCGCCGAGAGAGGTAATGGCGGCAGCGAGCGCAGTGAGGGAAAGGTTTTTGAGGTTGGGTTTTTCCATGTGGTCATCGGATGTTTGAGAGAAATTACGTTGTGGGGGTTACCTCGAAGCAACAAAAAAGGCCCTGCCGTCGCAGGACCATTAACAAAGAGGATTGGCTGAAAAAATGGTGCGGTCGGTCGGAATCGAACCGACACAGGATTGCTCCCACATGCCCCTCAAACATGCGTGTCTACCAATTCCACCACGACCGCACAAATCAACTTCGGCCCTATTTCTTCCCTTGTGCCGGCGCAGGCGCCGCCGCCGGCGGAACAGCCTGTATCGGCACTCCCGGATTCGGCATTCCTTGCGGAGCAGCGCCCGAAGGAATTCCCTGGGGAGCGGGGAGGCTGCCGGCTGCGCCCGGATTGCCGATGGGAAGTCCCTGCTGACCCTGCAATACCGACGAAGGCGAAAAAGACCCTTGTTTCTCCGCCCGCTCCTTGAGCGCGGATTTCACCTGCGCACCCGTCGGATGGGACAGGAATACGGAAAGAAGCAGGCAAAGACCGAGAAAAATCCCGGCTGAAATTGCGGTAGCACGCGTCAGGATGTTCGCCGTGTCCTGCGAGCCTAAAAGATTGGTTGCACTTGAAAACCCGCCGCCGAGTGCGCCTGAAATTCCGCCGCCCTTGTCGGATTGAATAAGGATGAGCAGGCACAGGAAAATACACACGATCACAAAGATGACAAGACCAATTCCAAACAACATAGGTACCCGGCCTTGCTAGAATTATTTAGGTTGAACTATTCCGAAGAAATCGTCGGCCTTGAGCGCTGCGCCGCCGATAAGCCCGCCGTCCACGTCCGACAGAGCAAGCAACGCTTTTGCGTTGTCCGGTTTCATGCTGCCGCCGTACTGGATGCGCATTGCAGCGGCAGTGTCGCTGTCGTACATGCCTGCGACCTGTTTTCGTATAAACACATGCATCTCGTTTGCCTGGTCGGGCGTTGCCACTTCGCCGGTGCCTATTGCCCAGACCGGTTCGTAGGCAATGGTGCACTTGAGGCTGTCGGCCTTGGAAATGCCGGCAAAGGCGCCTTTTGTCTGTCCTTCTACAATCGAGAACAGCTTGCCTGTTTTGCGTTCGTCAAGTGTTTCGCCCACGCATACGATGGGCAGCAGTCCCGCGGCAAGAGCGGCTTTCACCTTCTTGTTCACGGTTTCGTTAGTCTCATGGAAATACTGGCGCTGCTCTGAATGGCCGATGATCACATATTCCACACCAACGCTCTTGAGCATGGCGCAACTCACCTTACCCGTATACGCGCCCTTGGCCTCCCAGTGGACGTCCTGCGCGCCAAGCTTCACCGAAGAGTCTTTCAATGCTCTGGACACAGCCTTGAGGCTGATATAGGGCGGGCACACGGCAATGTCCACGTCCGTGACTTTTCCCATTTTCTCCACCACGGCCTTTGCGAGTATGACAGCCTCGTCAATCGTGGTGTTCATTTTCCAGTTGCCGGCAATAAACTTCTTGCGTGCCATGATTTGTTTTTCTCCTTGGGGCCTTAAAATATGTTATGTCTATCTGTCCATCAACGCTTTCACGCCCGGCAGCTCCTTGCCCTCAACAAGCTCAAGCGATGCTCCGCCGCCCGTGGATATGTGGGACATCTTGCTGGACAGGCCCATTTTGTTGACTGCCGAGACGGAATCGCCGCCGCCGATGACGGTTGTGGCGCCGGAGAGACCGGCGAGCGCTGTTGCCATGACCTTTGTTCCTTCGGCGAATTTCGGGAACTCAAACACGCCCATGGGGCCGTTCCAGAATACGGTCTTTGCGCCCGCAAGCGCGGCCTTGAATTTCTCAATGGTCTTGGGCCCGATGTCCATGCCCATCCAACCATCTTCAATGGCATCACCTGCAGACACCTTTGAAACGGCTTCTGCAGAGAATTCCTGGGTCACCACATGGTCAAGGGGAAGCAGAAGCTCCACTTTCTTTTCTGCAGCTTTTGCAAGAACGCCCTTCGCGGTCTCGACCATGTCGTCTTCGACAAGCGACTTGCCTATGGAAAGGCCCCTGGATTTAAGAAAGGTGTACGCCATGCCGCCGCCGATGATGATTGTGTTTACCTTGCCAAGCAGGCTTTCGAGTACGGCAATTTTGGATGACACCTTGGCCCCGCCGATCACCGCAACAAACGGCTTTGCGGGATTCTTTACGATTTTTTCCTGCAGATATTCGAGTTCCTTTTCCATGAGGAACCCCGCAACCGCGGGGAGGTAGTGCGCCACCGTCTCGGTTGACGCGTGCGGACGGTGAGCCGTGCCGAACGCATCGTTGACATACACGTCACCGTACCGCGCGAGGGCTTTGGCCATTTTTTCGCGCTCCGCAGGGTCTTTCGAGGTTTCTTCTTTGTGAAAACGGGTGTTCTCCAACATCAAGACCCCTCTCTGCGGAAGGCTCTTCACCATGGCTTCGGTCTCCGGACCCATGCATGCGGGCGCGAGCTTCACCTCTTTGCCCAAAAGCTTTGCCAGGTGCGCGGCAACCGGCGCCATCTTGTGTTTTCCCTCTATATATTTCTTTTCGTCAAACGGCTTGCCGTCTTTCTCTGCCTTGTCTTTGGCCTTCTGCATGTCTTTTTTGGGGTCGCCCAAATGGGACATCAGCACGAGGCTTGTGCAGCCCTTCTCAAGCACGTACTTGATCGAAGGGAGCGCAGCCTTGATTCGCGTGTCGTCCTGAATGACCCCGTCCTTGAGAGGGACGTTGAAGTCGACGCGCATGAGAACCCGTTTGCCGGTAACATCGATATCGCGAAGCGTTTTTTTTGAAATGGCCATGTATTCCTCCACAAAGCTGCTGGAATGATTCATTCCACTATGGACTTACTTGATTTTCAGGATCGCTCCCTCTCCTCGCAGGAAAGGGAAACGGAGGATGAGGCCGCAATTGCGCAAACCGCGACTTCATCCCCGCTCTTCTCCCACAAAGAGAAGGGGTACCTGTCGTGGGGCCAACCGCCTACTTCTTTGACATAAACTTGAGCAGGTCGATCACTCTGTTCGAATAACCCCACTCGTTATCGTACCACGAAACGACCTTGAAGAAGCGCTTCTCGCCCTTCAGGTTGTTCTTCACGGTTGCAAGTGAATCGTAAATGGACGAACGGGCGTCGTGAATGAAATCGGTGGACACGACTTCTTCGTTGCAGTAACCAAGGTATCCCTTGAGGTACGTTTCCGAGGCCTTCTTCATGGCCGCGTCTATTTCCTCTATGGACGAGTCGCGTGACGAGCGGAACGTGAGGTCCACAACGGAAACATCGGGCGTGGGAATGCGGAACGACATGCCCGTAAGTTTCCCTTTTGTCGAAGGAAGCACCTCACCAACCGCCTTTGCGGCGCCGGTGCTCGACGGAATGATATTGATTGAGGCCGCACGTCCGCCCCGCCAGTCTTTCTTGGACGGTCCGTCAACGGTTTTCTGCGTCGCGGTGATGGCGTGGATCGTGGTCATCAAACCGGTCTCTATGCCTACGCCTTCCTTCAGGATGACATGCACGAGCGGTGCAAGACAGTTGGTTGTGCAGGAAGCGTTGGAAACGATGTCGTGCTTCGCGGGATCGTATTCATTCTCGTTCACGCCCATGACGATCGTCTTGACTTCGCCTTTTCCCGGAGCGGACAGAATGACTTTTTTCGCCCCTGCGGCGATATGGCCTTTTGCCTTTTCGGAATCCGTGAAGAGTCCGGTTGACTCGATCACCCAATCGACACCCAGGGCCTTCCACGGAAGTTCCGCAGGCGTCTTGGTGGCCATGATGCATTTTGTTGTGCAGCCGTTGACGATGAACACGTCGTTGGCTTCGAGGGTCGAAGCGCTCTTCTCGGTCTTGATTTCGTGCTTGAAACGTCCGTGCACCGAATCATATTTCATCTGATACGCGAAATAGTTCGCGTCGGTGGTGATATCGACCACCGCCACGACGTCGATTTCTTTCCCAAGAAGTCCCTGATCGGCAATTGCCTGATACACGAGCCTTCCGATACGACCGAAGCCATTGATTCCAACTTTAAGTGCCATGAGAATCCTCCAGTGGCTGATTGTGGAAAAGTTATGTGTTCTGTTTCGAAATAATTATCTATTTTGTACTATGGAAAGCGAAGCCTTTGATTGAGGTTTCCGAATTTCAATGAAGGCTTCAAAATATACTTTGGCTCGGATGAGCAGTCAAGTTTTTAAGGGTAAGGAATCGAGTGTTTTGTGAATTTTTTCTGTATTGATTTTGTTTTTTAGGAGAGGTGTAGGCATTCTCGATAAAAGAAAAATCTGGGCGCCCCGCCGAGTACGGCGTCGGCCCTCCTTGCGAGCCACCCCTTCGGGTGCTTCCAAGGGTCGTCGGCTGTCGGCCTCGGTACCGCCTGCCCTACGGCCTGCGGCCGGGGTCAGGCAGCACCGCGCTCCAGCGCGCTCTCCAGTCCGGCCTGGCGCTTGGCAGAAGGTAATATCCACAATTGTCAAGATCGATGGGCTTGAATGGTCGAAAAGTTAGGAGTTGTTCGGTTAGAATTTTGTAACCGGGTGCCGCTACGGTGCGCGCAACTGAAGGTACGGGCTTGCCAAGAGTACATCCACGCCGCACCGGCTCAACACACAAAAATATTATCTTGATCTTGATAGTGCCGCACCCGCCGGCAATCCAAATGCTTTGATTGTTTTTGTCAACTGTCAACCTTAAACCGTCAACAAGGATCTTCTCCATGCCGCTTCCCCTCGCCTATCCGTTCAAAACCGGTAAGACAATCAAGAAGGACCTCTTCTTCATTGCCGGGCCCTGCGTAATCGAGTCCGAGCGCCTGTGCCTCGACATTGCGGAAAGACTGGCGGCGTTGGCTGCGCGAGAAGAAGCCGTGATCATTTTCAAGGCATCGTACGACAAGGCCAACCGCACGTCCCGGTCGTCATTCCGGGGACCGGGCATCACAAGGGGCCTGGCGATACTGCGAAAGGTCAAACTGCAGACGGGCCTTCCTATTCTCACCGACATTCATTCCCCCCAAGAGGCCCGCCAAGCCGCGGCCGTGGCGGACATCCTCCAGATTCCCGCGTTCTTGTGCAGGCAGACGGATTTGCTTGCCGCGGCGGCCGGCACCGGCAAATTCGTTAATGTCAAGAAGGGGCAATTCATGTCGCCGCGCGACATGAAATACTCCATAGAAAAAGCCGGCGGGCGCGCGTGGGTCACGGAACGCGGCACGTTCTTCGGGTATAACAGGCTGGTCGTTGACTTTGCGGGAATCCCGGTCCTCAGGAGCCTCGGAGTGCCGGTGGTGTTCGACGCCACCCACAGCGTCCAGGCGCCCGGCGGAGGAGGTGGGCGCTCCTCGGGCGATCGCGACCTAGCCCTTCCGATGGCACGCGCTGCAGTCTGCATGGGAGTAAACGGGCTTTTCTTTGAAATTCATCCGCGGCCGGAAACGGCGCTGTGCGACAGGGACAACACGATTTCGGTGAAGGAGTTCGTGGAGAACGTGCGGCAGCTGAGAGATCTAAGCGAAAAAGTGGGACAATCCTGAAGAAAATCGTCGAAAGCTCTTGTTGGAGAACCCCAGCCGAGTCGCGGGGATTGCGCGGGCTGAAACATTCAACGCCTTTTCAACGTAAGCCTTAAACGCCGGAATTCGCGATTTGCAAATCGGCGGGATTCGGGCCGGTTTTCAAACCCCTCAATTTCCAGCTCACCAGACTACAATTCTTCCCATCCTTGCCTGCCCCAATGCCTCCAGACTTCCCACATACACGCCTTTCGCAAGATGAGTTTCCGCCGGGCCGATCGTCTGCTCGCCCGACCCCGCGCCGCGGAAACGGTACACGCAACGCCCCGTGGCGTCGCAGAGCGACACACGAAACGCGCATTGCGTACCCGGGAGTTCGCACACGATCCGGCCGTCCGCTCTGACGTAAAATGGGGCTGCAAAGGCCGACCTCACTGCGGTTTCCCTGTCTGCTCGAACCGAGGCCGTGCCGTGTGCGTCACGCAGATCGATACCGGTCGGGGTGAGTGACCCATCCGAATTGAAGACCGCGGATAATTCGAATCCTGTTTGCGAAGCATCCACGAACCACGCGTAACGCTGCACACAAGAAAGGTCTTCGAGCATCGCAATCACTTGAGGCACAAAAGTATCCACCTGGGCTTGTGTGAGCGCGGCCGCATTGCTCCCGCACCAGCCGAGCGTCTTGCAATCCGGCGCGCCGAACTCGGTAAGCCAAATGGGTTTCTGGTATTTGGCGTAGGCGTTGGTGAGAAACGTTTTGAGATTGGACACCGACGTGGGCGTGTTGGGCGGCGCGTAATAATGAAGACAGATGAAGTCCACCCGGTAATTGTTCGCAGCCGCCTGAGTCATGAAAGTGTCGAACCAGACGCCCGGGCTCGACGGCGCGGGACTGCCGAGAGTGAGTCCGGTTGACATCAACTGCGGCCACAAGCTTATGGCCTGCGCCACCGTCATATTCGATTGGCTGCTTAGGTCCGGCTCATTGAAGCCGAGCAAATATTTGTAGGTACCGTTGTTCTTCCCCGTTGTTAAAGCACTGATGTTCTGCGCGGTCACATAATTGGCTCCCCAGAGCATCGGCACAAATTCTGGCGTCTGCAGCCCTGCCGGTACTGTGCCTGATCGCGGATTTGCACCCCAATCATAGTACCAACTCGCATTAGCCGCCGCTATGTTAGCCGGACCGAATTTGGCCGCAGCAACACCTTTCTTGGGAGTGACAACATTCACGGCGGCTTCTTCGCCAAATGCCAGAAGCACTGCAACAAAAATCACAAAGATTCCTGTACAAACGTTCTTCATTGGATTTCCCCCTGAAAAACAAGTTCGAGAAAGAAAATTCGCCGTGGGCTTTGGCAGGGCCATGGCAACAGGGAGCCGGCATTCCCTTGTACATAAGATACGCACAAAGACAGAATATTTCAACCCATAATGCCTATTTCTTTCACCTTTCAGAAAAACCAAAATGCTGCACTTCCGCGCACCGGCTCAAAATAGAAAAGGGCTGCCATCCACCACGGCAGCCCTTTTCGCCCATTTTACGGAAAAATCATCTGACCAATAGGGATAGTCGCTGGGAAATGCAGGAGGGTTCAATATTTTTGGCGAAACAATTGTGATGTTGGATTGCTGAGCCGGTGCGGCGATCCAAAGTTAATGCGATTTTGGTTTGCTGAGCGTGTGCGGCCAGGTGCCGGTAGTGGCGAGACCGAAACGCCTGCTGGGCGCACACTAGAAACACCCGGTTACAAAATTCTCAACATCAATCAAAACCTTACCTCGCAACTTCAACCGTACAGCCACACTTCGCGGGTGCCTATAAAATCTTCGTTCAATATTTTCTCCCTCGCCCTCCCGGCGACCCTTGGAAGTACCCAAAGGGGTAGAGAGGGCGGGGTGAGGGTTTCCTGTGATTCTCGCCCAAACTCCCACTTTGGGGGTCACCCGGCTCAGCCATCCAACAGCTCTTGAATTTCATTTACACATTGCTGCACGCGCCCGGTAATCTTTAGTGTTTTCGAAATCCCTTGAACCTCTCCCGCGCCTCTTCGCTCCTTCGTTCATCCCTTTTCGCAAGTACCATGTCCCACACCTTTTCCTCGCTCAGATCGAAAAGTTCATGGATGAGTTTGAGGTAATATGCGGCGCCGCGCGAGGAAAAGCGGTGGAGAAACAGGATTTTCCCCTCGGTTACGAGTTCGTCGAATACCGAATCGGCAGGAATGGCGGTGGACGTCACCATGCCGGGGAAAAGCCGCCCCAGCGCCGCTGCAAAGCTGTTCTGGCGCTTTGTGTCGCGGTAGAAGTTGGGGATTATTTTCGTGATCCGTCCGCCAAAGGGGTGCTCGGAGGCGAGCATTTTTCCCATTTCCACAATGCCGTCTATTGCAAACTGCCGAAGCTCGGTGGGTACAAAGATCTCTGAGCATGCATATACCGAGGAGATCTGCAGCCGGTCCATGCCCGGCGCGTTGTCGATGAGCACGAAATCGTAGAAGCGCCCCAGGTCGCATGCGTCCATGGTTCGCCGCAGAAAATGCACGTCCGCCACGTCCGCGTCGCACAACTCGCGGGACGAGGTTACGATATGCAAATTAGGAAGGCCGGTCTTCCGTATCGACCGGAGAAACACCGCCGGCGCGTCGGAAGCCTGCGAACAGTACACATCGTGGATGGCGGGGTGGCACACACCGGTGCCGAGCATGCTGGAGAGGTTGTGCTGGCTGTCGTTGTCGGCAACCAGAACGCGGAAACCGACGAGAGCGAGCGCCTGGGCCGTGCACCCGGTAAAGGTTGTCTTGCCCACACCGCCCTTGTGGTTGAGTACCGAAACCGTCTTCATGCCGCACGCCTATCGCGCGCGGTCATGATCGATTTTGTCAAGATCATTCAGCCGCTTTCTGGCAAACTGGCATTGTTCGTCGACCGGCCTGGACCCGCACGCGGAGAATTCGATGAAATAATTCCAGGCCTTCAACGCTTCTATAAGAATAGTCTGGCCGTAGTTTTCCAGTCCGGCCTTCTTGTCGAGCGTGGAAGCCGAAAAGAACAGGATCTCCCGTTTGAAATCGGCGTTGAGCAGAACAACGGAACCCGCCTCCGAAGCCAGCGATGCATCGAGCCGCTCTTTGGCCTCGTCGAACATTCCCAGCCAGTAATACGTTTCGCCAAGGTACGCATCGATGGCCGGGTCGGAATAGGTAGTCCTGAGCCGCTCCAGCATTTTGCGCGCCCTGTCGTACTGCTTCGAATGCTTTAGAATGATCGCTGCAAGCCGTATTTGCGCTTCGAGGTATTCGTTGGCCAAGCCTCCGTGTTCCAGCGACGGAACCATTTTATAGGTGTTAGCGGCATCGTCCCACCGGCCCTCTCGTTCGAGCGTCTTCCCCCGTTCCAGAAGCGGCACCGCCACGGATTGCGAAAACCTCGGCGCGGATGTGTCGACAAAGAACACGCGCCAGAACGCCAGGCCGGAAAGCAGGATCGACGCGACGGACAGGACAAACGCAATGGTTCCGAACTGGCGCTTAAAGGAAAACGGCACTTTCATTTTGCGGCCGATGCCCCAGCTCGTGTACGACTGGATGCAGATCTGGATGTCCTCGATGATTTCTTTTTCGTTTGACGGCCTGTGGTCGGGGTTTTTGGAAAGCAGTTTGTCGATAAGCTCTTCGGTGAGCGAAGAAATGGCGGGCCGGATTTTCTTCGCCTTGGTGTAGCGGCACTCGTTGATGGCCTGGATGAGCGCCGTGAGGTTTTCGCCCTTGAAAGGTTTCTGGTTCGTGAATAATTCGTACATCACGATGCCCAGGGAGAAGAAATCGCTGCGGATGTCGAGTTTGCCCCCGGAAAGCTGTTCCGGAGACATGTAGTGGAACGTGCCCACGATCATCCCCTGCATGGTGTTGCTCGTGATGTTGAGCGGCTTTGCCGCGCCGAAGTCCATGAGCTTCACGAGCTTCCCGGGCGTGATCATGATATTTTCCGGCTTGATGTCGCGGTGCAGGATGCCGTGGATCACCTCGCCGGACGGCCCCGAGATTTCCACCCTGTGCGCGTATTCGAGCGCCTTGGTCACTTGCAGTGCGATGGACAGTATGTCGCGCTCGCTGATCTTCGGATTAGCGATCATGTATTCCCGGACGGTCTGGCCCGTTATGAATTCCATTTCCATGTAGAAATAGCCGTTTACTTCCCCCGTGTCGAACACGCGAAGGATATTCGGGTGGTCGAGGCGTGCGGTGAGTTGCGCCTCCTGGCGGAAGCGGATGAAGAAGTCTTCCTCGTCCATGAGAGAAGGCTTGAGGATTTTGACGACCCTGTCGAGATCGAACGGAATGTTATGCGCCTTGTAAATAAACGCAGTGCCGCCCTCGTTTATCTTCTCGATGATCTGGCAGTTGCCTATGGTGGCGCCCACAAACGGATCGGGCGAAGCGGCCGCGGCAGGCGTCTGCTGATGCGGGCCGCCCGCACTGAATCGTTTTGTATCCGGCATCAGTTCCCTCCGTCAACGAGTATGGTTATCTGGCTGCGTATGGCCGCTATCTTCGCCGCGACGGCGGCGCGGGCCGCCTCCAACGGCTCTCCCGCCGCGCTCCTGCACGAGGCGTAGAACTTGATCTTGGGCTCGGTGCCCGACGGTCGCGCCGTGATCACGGAGCCGTCGTCGCACACGAACTGAAGCACATTGGACGACGGAAGCGCAATGGACTTCTTCCGTGCGCCCGAAGCCATGTCGACCACCGTGCCGTCTGCATAGTCTTTGACAAGAAGAACGGTCCGTTCCCCAAAGGTTTTCGGCGGGTCTTTGCGCAGGCGCGCCATCAGCGCGGTCATCACCGATTGTCCCGACTCTCCCTTAAAGTACCGGGATACCTGGGTTTCTTCAAAATACCCGTATGTCCGGTACAGCGAATCGAGCCTGTCGAGAAGCGAGCGTCCCTGCGACACCTGGTAGAGCGTCATTTCCGCGGTGAGCACCGCGGCGGACACGGCGTCTTTGTCGCGTACGCTCGTGTTCACCAGAAACCCGTAGCTTTCCTCGGTGCCGAAAATGTATGCAGGACCCTGCGCCTCGGCGTCGAACTCGCGCATCTTCTCGCCGATATACTTGAACCCGGTGAGCACGTCGAAGCATTCCACGCCGTATGCCTGCGCAATGAGCCTGCCGAGCTCGGTAGTCACGATCGACTTGATAAATGCGCCTCGTGCCGGAAGCGTGCCCAGTTCCTTCCTGCTCAAAAGAATGTAATCGAGCAGGAGTGCGCCGAGCTGGTTGCCCGAGAGCAGGGAAAAGCCGCCCCGCCCGTCGGGAGCCGCGCAGCCGAGACGGTCGGCGTCGGGATCGGTTGCGAGAACAAGGTGCGCCGATTCCTTTTTAGCAAGGTCGAGCGCCAGCTTCATTGCCGTTGCCTCTTCCGGGTTTGGAAAGGCAACGGTCGGGAAATTTCCGTCCGGTTCTTTTTGCTGCGGCACGAAGGAGACTCGTATTCCCAGGTCTTCCAGGGCCTTTTCCACGGGAAAAGCGCCCGTCCCGTGCAACGGCGTGTACACAACCCTGAGGCGTGCGCCCTGCCGGCGCACGAGGTCGGGGCGGAGCACGCACGCTTTCACCATGGCGACAAAGGGCGCGTCGACGTCTTCGTCGATCATAACCAGGAGCCCCCGCGCCAGAGCGTCTTCCTTTGTCAAGCAGGCGATCTGCGGGCCCTGCACGGCCCGCACCTCGGCCACGATGCCGGTGTCGTGCGGGGCAACAATCTGGCCGCCGTCGCTCCAATACACTTTGTACCCGTTGTATTCCGCAGGATTGTGGCTTGCGGTGATGACGATGCCGGCCGTGGCCCCGAGTTTCCGAACGGTGAACGAGAGCTGCGGCGTAGACCTCAGCGACGTGTACAGATACGTCCTGATGCCGTTGGCGCACAGCACGCGTGCGGATTCAAGCGCAAACGTGTCGGAAAAATGCCGCGAATCGTACGCGATCGCGACCGAAGCCGTCGCCGCCGGCGCCGCCTTCCTGACGTAATTGGCAAGTCCCTGCGTGGTTTTCCGGATGATGTACGAGTTGAGCCGGTTGTACCCGCCGCCGATGACGCCGCGGATACCGCCCGTGCCGAATTCGAGCTCGGTATAGAACCGGTCCGAAAGCTCGGCGAGATCCTGTTTCGCAAGCAGCGATTCCACCTGCACGCGAAAGAACGGGTCTTCTTCGAGGCGGATGTACTCCTGCGCCTTGCTGATAATTTCCTGCTTGTCCAAAGTGCAACTATCCTTTCCGGGCGACTATCAATAAATAACGTCGTGCGGCTGGCGATTCAAAATTAGAAAATAATAAATGAATCCTACCGCGAGCGCATTGTCACTTCGTTCCCTAACAGGGTGTTGAAAAAGTCTCCCTTTTGTAAACATTTATCCTTATATTATAGGGGAACCCCAACCAAGGAGTATTGATGAGAGGTTCCCAGCCAGCCCAAGGCGGTATGTTCAGCTTCGTTTCTCCGGATTCCCGAGTGCCGGCAACGCACCCGCTTCGTCGTGTCAAACAGTTTACGGACATAGCGCTGCGCCGCCTTTCTCGTGACTTTGAGGCGATGTACAGCCGGATGGGGCGCCCTTCGATACCGCCGGAATGGCTTTTGAAAGCACAGATATTGATGGCTTTGTTTTCGATACGGTCGGACCGGTTGTTTTGCGAGATGCTGGACTATAACATTCTGTTCCGATGGTTTCTTGACATGGATCTGGATGCGGCATCGTTTGATCATAGTGTGTTTTCGAAGAACCGAGATCGACTTATGGAACAGGAGATTGCGCACCGGCTGATGCAGGAAATCGTGCGTCTTGCTCGTTCCGAAGAGTTGTTGTCCGATGAGCATTTCACGGTTGACGGCACGTTGATTGAAGCCTGGGCATCGATGAAGAGCTTCAAGCGAAAAGACGCGGAATCGGCGAACAAGACTGACGATGATCGGAGTAATCCGTCGGTTGATTTCCACCATGAGAAGCGAAGCAATGAGACACATCAGAGTTCGACCGATCCAGAGGCGCTGTTGGCTCGGAAGAACAAGAGAACGGGAGCGCAGCTGGCGTATTCCGGTCACGTGCTGATGGAAAACCGAAATGGGTTGTGTGTTGATATCGCCATTGCGCCAGCGACGGGGACAGCGGAACGGGATATGGCGCTTGAGCTGATAAAGCATGAACGCAGGCGCGGAAAACGCCGGATGAAGACGGTGGGTGCAGACAAAGGGTATCATGCAACCGAATTTATCAAGAGCCTGCGACGCCTGCACGTGAAGCCTCACATTGCCGAGAAGGCCAACACTTCGCTTAAAGGGTTGGATGGAAGAACGACTCGGCATAAGGGATACAGCGTAAGTCAACGGAAACGAAAACGGGTTGAAGAGATATTTGGGTGGATCAAGAGCGTCGGTGGCCTGCGGAAAACTCGGGTAAGAGGAATACGAATCAACCAGACTGTTGCCTACGTGGTTGCCGCAGCGTACAACTTGATACGCATGGTTAAGTTGATGCCGCAAACGGTGGGGGCAGCATGAGAATGGCCTGGGAATCCGGGGAAATGCCTCGGAACGAGGCAGGTAAAACCTCTCTGACATATGTAAAGTTGAAGTTAGGTTCATAAAAAATCAACAAGAGCGCTTCTGTTAGGACTATTTCAACAACCTGCTAAGGTATGGTAATTGCGCTTCGCGTTTATATTATGTCGTTTGCCTTTTCCTCGGAGCTTGCTCCGGGGTTCTTCAATGTTCCGGCTGCGAAGGATGGTTCGGCAGCGCAACCCTCAAGGTCAACGCCCCGGCGCACTTCCTCAACGACTTTTTGCTTTTCTGCCCGCGCCGGCCCGCACCACAGGTCGGTTCAAACAGGTGATGCGGGAGCATTGCGCACGTCAAATAGCTAAAACAATAGCGAGCGTAACAGAGTATATTTAAGAAAAATCGCCTCTTCCGGTATGTCATCTGCGCTCGGTTGCGGTTCATCTTATTCGCTGCTCGTACCATGATACTCGAAATTGCAGTTCTGCTGGCGTGCCTCGTCGTTATTCTCCTGGGCTGCATCGTTTTTGTCAATGCGGTGGAGCTTCTGGGAAAGACGCTCAACCTGCATCAGGGGATCGTGGGCAGCATCCTTGCCGCCATAGGTACGGCGCTTCCGGAAACGTTCATTCCCATAATCGCGATCCTGTTCGCCCGCGGCGCGAGCGCCACCGACGTGGGTATCGGCGCGATTGCCGGCGCGCCGTTTATGCTCGGCACGCTTGCCCTGTTCGTTACCGGCGCCGCCATCCTAGTCTATGCACGCCTGGGCAAACGGACCACCAGGATGAACGCGGATGTACGCAGTCTTCAGCGCGACCTTGTTTTCTTTCTTATCTACTATGGGATCGCGGTGTGCTCGACGTTCTTTCACCGCCTGATTCTCCTGAAATCAATCGTCGCAATCGGCCTGCTCGCCTCGTACCCTTTGTATCTGCGCTGGACAATCAAGAGCGAAGGCGCGGATATCCAAGGTGCGGAGAACCTGTATTTGTCCCGATTTGTCAGCCTGTCGCCCACAGTGCCTGCTATCCTCCTGCAGCTTGGCCTGAGCCTTGCCTTGCTTGTGGTCGGCGCGCACTACTTTGTTGTTTACGTCCGGGCGATGTCCCAAACCCTTGGTGTATCGCCGCTTATTCTGTCTCTCATCATTACGCCGATTGCAACGGAACTTCCCGAGAAGATCAATTCCGTTATCTGGGTGGGTAAGGGCAAAGACACTCTTGCTCTGGGCAACATAACCGGCGCGATGGTGTTCCAGAGCTGTTTCCCCGTGGTGTTCGGCATGCTGTTTACCGAATGGGACCTCAAGCATGCCACACTGGTGTCCGCTGCATGCGCCTTGGCATCCGCTCTTGTCCTCCTTGTGTGGGTGCGAATCAAGAAATCGATTAACCCCTATGTCTTATGCCTGGGCGGAGTGTTCTATGCCGTACTCATTCTTCACATTTCGTTTCTATGGAAATAGGACCCGAAAACGCCATATTTTTACCCACCCACCTGCAAATATGTTGTATTTTGGATTGCAAAATAATCATCTGAAGTGCTTTTCACAACGCCCATTTTCAAATTGCGCACGATCCAGAACGGCAAGATCCTTCGCTTCGCTCTCCATGACCGTCCTATGAAGGCATAATCGTACCGTATGGAAAAAAACCAGTTTCTCACGGAAGAAAACTCGCTCGCCCTGTATCTCAAGGAGATCGGCAAGAACAAGACGCTTCCCGTTGAAGAAGAGGCCCAGACCGCGGTTCGTATTCGCAAGGGGGACCGGAAAGCGCTCGAGAAACTGGTGAAGGCGAACCTCAGGTTTGTGGTGTCGGTGGCGCGCAATTATCAGAACCAGGGGTTGCCCCTTTCCGATCTTATCAACGAGGGAAACCTCGGCCTCATCCGGGCCGCCAAGCGTTTCGACGAAAAAAAGAATTTCAAGTTCATCTCTTATGCGGTGTGGTGGATACGCCAGGCAATTTTGCAGGCGCTGGCGGAACAGTCGCGTATTATCAAGCTGCCGCTCAACCGCGTGGGCACCATCCACAAGATCGGCAAGGCGCAAAGCAAGCTCGAACAGAAATACCGCCGTATTCCCAACATCGAGGAAATTGCGCGCGAGCTGAAAATTGACGAAGAAGAAGTCCAGGAGACCATCAAGATCGGCAATTCCCACATGTCGCTCGACGCCCCGCTCCAGCAGGGTGAAGACAGCAAACTCCTCGACCTCCTCCAGGACGAAGACCAGGAACTGCCCGACGACGGCGTCATGGAAATCTCGCTCCAGGAGGAGATCAACCAGACCCTCGACACCCTCACCTGCCGCGAAAAAGAGGTCATCAAGCTCTACTTCGGCATCGGCGAGGAAACCGCCCATACGCTCGAAGAAATCGGGCAGCGTTTCAACCTCACCCGCGAACGCGCCCGCCAGATAAAAGAAAAGGCGCTCAGAAGGCTTAAGCATTCGTCAAGGAGCCAGCGGTTGAAGGTTTACCGGGTGTGAAGATTATGCAGATCGGATGATAAAAGGGCATTCGGGTGAGTGCCCTTTCTTATTTTCCTACTGTTCAGAAAAGGATTCCGCGAGACCATGAACAGACGATTTGTTGCGGCAGCTCCATTGATCTTTGCGCTATTCCTTTCCTGCTCCCAAAAAGAACCCGCCCGGATCCGTCCCGTTCCCTTCACAAAAGCTGCATTCGAGAAAAGGGCCGAAGCCGCATTCTTCTCCGATTCCGCCGCACAACAACTGAGGATTTTGAGAAACGAAATCTACGCCCGTCACGGTCGAATCTTCGAATCAAGGGACCTCCGCGATTATTTTGGCGCCCGTAGCTGGTACCATCCCGCCGCAAAATACCGCGACGACATGCTGTCGAAGCCGGAGACAGACATGGTCCGGCGGATCGTGAATTGCGAAACGTATCTGCAGAAACTGGACGATAAAGAGAAGCGACGCCTGGACTCGGTGCGGGTCTTCTACAAATCAAGGCCTTGTCTCGACACCACCATCGTTGACTTCATCGACTATACGGGTGACGGGCGAAACGAGAAGTGCATAACGACGATCGAAAAACGCCGGGACACCGTGCTGGTGCACTATTGCATCATCGGCAGGAAAGATACCCTGTACGCCAAGACGGAGCGCGCGTCGTTCGCGCCGGACAAAGACCTCCCCTATTTCGACGCCTACAACAATTACAGGACGGCGATACGGCTGTCGTCCTTGGGAGCTTCTCGCAAGCTTGTTTCGCCTGATGTCAAGAAGCAGTACAATGGAGGGAAGCCGTACAAGAACTATCTCGCGAAGTTCAAAGGCGCGATCCTGGTGACCGTGACGGGCGAAAGCGTCGGATGCAGTTATTTCTGGTATGCGCCGAAGAAGAGGTTCGAGACGTTGTATTGCGAGTGAAGCATTCGCTTTCGTCCTATTTCCCCGCCCAATCGATCGCAAGCCCCTTGCTCCACCCCAGCACCGGGTGGTCAACGAACCCCGTGCTCACGGCCGCGCCTTTCCAGGCCACCGTGACCCCGAAGTGCACGACAACAGGATTCGTGGCGAACGCGGCTGCCAGCGCCAGCTTCCCGGCCAGCCAGTATTCCTCGCCTATTGACAAGCGAAACCGCCACACGCCGTCGTGTGCCGCTTCGCACACGATCCCCTGGCTGCCGAGGGCATTGGCTGCGGTGTGCACGCCGCAGCGCAGAGACAGCGGCTCATCGTAGCCCGCGATGGCCGCGTTTTTCAGGGGGATGTGGTTGCACGAAAGCGACACTGCGGCGAGCTTGAACGGGATCATCGCGGATACGCCCATGTCGGCGCGCGTGGAAGCGGGATCGCCTCCCTGGTACAAACCGGCGCGGTACCCGGATACTTCGATCGATGGATTGACATAGGGTACAAGCGAAGTGCCCAGAGACACCCGGCCTTCCTGTTCAAAATAGACCCGCAGCGCATCCAGTTGGGAGAATAATGCCTTTGCAGTGCATCCCCGTATGCAATAGAAACCGCCGAGCGCTGCCTGAACGATATGAGACGATTCCATGTTGTCCATAGGATCGAAATAGTCGACGCCTGCCACGGAGACTCCGTAGCGGAAGGAATCTGCATAAAAGCACGCGGGGCTAAACGGCTCGCGTCCGGAGATTCCTTGTTGTTGCATGATGGTTCCGCCGTTCGCCATCGAATACCCCAGGGGAAACGGTTCACGGGTTGCGCAAAAGGCAAGGAGGACGAGGCAGAGAACGGCTGCCGCGGCAATCCGGACCCGCCCGGATATTATCTCCACAATATGCCCTTCTTCCTGATCACCTGTCTGGCGCCGTCGCAGGTCACGTCTGCAACGACGAAGAACGGTCCCACGTTGGCGGCCCTGCCGTCGGAGGCGGTCCCGTTCCAGAGGAATTGCGAAGACATCGGCTGAGGCACTTCGAAGTATTTCCTGCCGTCGAACCCGTAAATTGATACGGTGGCCGACGCGCCCGCGGGAAGGGTCATCTTAATTGACAAATAGTCGTCCCTGCCGTCATTGTTGGGCGTAAAGGGTATCGGCCCTATGTCGAGGGATACACCGCTTGCGCGCCAGACTGCTTCGCTGTTGGGTTGCCCCGGAGACGGCATGGACGCAACCACCCATGCTTCCTTGAGGAGCCCGCTTATCCAAAACGATACGCGTGCAAGCGACTGGTCCGTCCACGAATCGAACCAGTGGTAATCCCAGCCCACGCTTTCGCGAAGCGCACCCGAGCTGTCCCAGACAAACAGTGTGTCGTGATAATTGTCCAGCGTGCGCCACCTGACGGGCTGGATGACCAAAGCCGTTGACGGATACTTTGCGAGAAACAGGGCTTTGTCCTTGGTGAGCACGGCGAAGCCGTTGGCGGGAATGATGAAATCTGAAGCGGCTATGAGGCATGTGTCGTCCTGGTTCCCGTAGCTCCAGTTCTTGAGAGTAACCGGTGAACCCGAAGGGTTTGCGAACTCAAGCCACTCCGGGCAATCGGCCTGAGCCCGGGGAAAAATCTCGTTTATCCGGAGGGCGGAATCGTTTTGGCAGTAGGCGGCGACTACGAGAAAGCAACCAAGGACCGACGCCGCCTGCACGGCCGTTTGTTTTTGTTTTTTGCCATGTGCGCAACACATAGTTTTAAAATAAATAATAGGCTTAAGGAGAACCACTTATGAACCTCACGGACGTGATCAAAACGGCAATGGACCAGATCCAGTACATTGCCAAAACAGAAACCGTGATCGGCGAACCCATGCATGCCGGAAATGTCACCCTTATCCCCGTGTCAAAAATCTCGGTAGGATTCGCGGCAGGCGGCGCCGGCAACGAGAATAAGGCCGGTTCCGGCGCAGGGACAGGCGGCGGCATCAACATCACACCGATGGCGTTCATTACCATTGTGGACGACAAAGTACAGGTTCATCCAGTTTCGAAATCCGATCCGGGCCTTGGAAAGATCCTTGCGCTGGCGCCCGACCTCATAAAAAAAGTGGCGCAGTTTATGGGAAAAGACAAGGGCGAGGACAAGGACGAGAAGAAATAATTCCAACTGTTTTTCCTTTAGGATTGCCGAGCGGGTGCGGCAAGGAGCCACCATCTGCAAGCCCGAACTTCCCGCTGGGCGCACCCTACAAGCACCCGATGATGCAGAAGCTCAACCGGAACAAGGGCGTGTCCGCAGGACTCCCGCCAATCGTCATCTTAGAATCTTGATTCCCATCAAATCCATGAATGTCCGGATGAAGCATGCTGCATTGTCCAGCCCGACAAAAGCCACCAGCCTTTGCAATGACCTTGGCCCCGTGACCATTGAACGCCCTTGCAAAAAAAACAATCATGTATTTTTTGTTGCAAGGAGACAAAAGTAACTATGTATTCTCCAAACGATCCCAAATGCCTCTGGGTTTCCGCTTCCGACGAAGCCTCGGGAAACGGAACTTTTGGAAGGCCGTTCGGACGCATTGCCGCAGCTCTTTCGGTGGCGCAACCCGGACAAATCATCGTGCTTAAGGCCGGCACCTACAATGGCGACCTGACGATTCAGGCATCCGGCAATTTCGAAAGACCGTTGCGCATTGTGGCTGATACGCAAGCCCGCGTGACGGTTTCGGGGGCTTGCTGGTATTTCTACGATGTGTGCGACCTTATTGTATCGGGCCTCACTTTTAAGGACTCCCCGCTCGGCGGAATCGCCGTAGTGGGGGCATGTGAGAGAAACAGGTTTGAAAATCTTTCATTCCTCAATTGCGGTTACGTCGAAAAAGCCTCCTGCACGCTCTTCTTCGGCGGATCGGGCGGGGCATGCAATATCGTCGAGTTTTGCAGCTTTGAGCGACTCCCTGCCCAAAACCGGAAGAAAGATCCGGACCTTATGACCGTCGGTCTCATGATATCGGAAGGCGATGCCCACGAAGGCAAACCGATCACCGATCATGTCATCCGGAGGAACAGGTTTGTTAACTACGACTACGGCATTCTGGTGGGGGCAGAAGACGCCGCGCCAAGGCAATACGGCCACCTTGTTTGCTACAACACAATTGAAAGCTGCACAAACGAGGGGATCATGGTGAAATGCGGGGACACGCAGGTGAAAGGCAACGTAATAGCGCGTTGCCCGAACAACTCGATTTCCGTGGTGACAGGTGAAGGCAGTATTGTGGAGGACAATCGAATCGTTGATTGCGGATTGGGAATACGCGTGGCAGGTAAAGGCCATACCGTTTCAAATAATTGTATAATCAGGTGCGGCAACGAGGCGATCCGGGTAATGGAGAGAAACGGAACGTGGGGCATGTCCACGCAAAACATTATCGTAGAGCAGAATACTCTCGCAGGCTGGTCGCAAAACAGGCCGGACCCATTTCTTCCCGGCATCAACATTGAACGGCAAACATGTTCCGTCATAAAGCGGAACCTATTTCTGGGATCCGGGCAGGCATACCGTGTGGCAGGAAAGCATGACGCTCGAGATGGTCACTTGGTCCGGGACAATGCGTGGGCCGGAGCCGGAGCGGTCCCGGACGGCGTAACCGCAACCCGGGTGGATTTCGCGGCCGAAGCCATTGACAATTACGATAACCTGTCGGCCTACGGCGCCCACGGCTGGATGTGCAGGCGCGATCCTTTTGATCCGGATGCGGAACTGTGCGAGGAAGCGGCATTCGAAAGCGCCGAAGCTATCTCGTCCGGCGAGGATCACGCTCAGGCCGACATGAGCGATGAACCGGATGTAGGCGGCGTGCTCCAAAAGTACCTGTTCTTTGAGAATGAACAACCGTACGATTCCCTCCAAGATGCGCACCCATCTGATTCAGGCGATTGCGACGCCATTGATGAAACCCAAGGACTGGATTCATGACATTGAAACTCCGGCAGACTGCATCCAGCCCAATTGTAAATGAACTGCCCCGGCGCAAGCTTCGAGGAATTTAACCCATGGCGATTAAACAAAAATTACTTCAATTGAATAAATAATACAAATATCTAAGTAATGGCACATGTTGCTGATTGGGTACATCCCATTATCAATCTATTCAATGCAGTTGCTTATAATTTGCCTCTTCTTCAATCTATAGCCGGTCACAGTCAATCCCGACAAACTCTCTCCAAAACAGTCATTGAACACTAATTGATTTAAGAATTATTTTACATCACTATCTTGCTCAACATCAATTACTTACAAGTTCAATGGTTTCATTTGAGAATTACTATTTGCTTGACGGATGAAATGCCCATATATATATTGAGAAGTTCATTATAGCAAGACTCATCCACCGTCTTCAGGAGAGCAATTTTGAAAAATACTCCAAAACAGAAAACCCGGGCCCCAAACGCGGGAAGCACAAAACCGACGGTTCAACCCGCTTCCCTGCCAAGGGAACTCAAACCGTGGGTAATATGGATGTGGAACCTCCGCATCACAAGGGAAGAAATCTCAAACCAACTCGACTCTCTTGTCAGAATGGGGTTTGGCGGTGTCGCGATAAAGGCCGGAAGGGAAATGACTCCCGCATTTCTCTCCGAGGAATTCTTCGATCTCTTCCATTTCGTCCTCCAAACCGCGCAAAAAGCCAAAATAGGGATTAGGCTTGCTGAAGATTTTTCAATCTCCTGGAATGGCGCCTTCGGCGGCATCGCGAGCAAAAACAGGCTGCTGCGTGCACAATGTCTGGCTTTGGAATACTCCGAGCTTATCCAGAGCAAAGCTCTTTTCGAAAAGAAAATCGAAGACCCTTCCACCGCCATCGTGCAAATCGGCAAAGTCGAAAACGACATGATCATTATTTCAAAGACAAAGACCGTCTCTGTTCCGCCGGACAAGAGCCTGCTTTCATGGAAAGCTCCAGCCGGTTTGTGGCAGGTGATGATATTCAGAAGGAAATTTGTGACCGACCCTGCGTGCAATTTTGTTCCAAACGTGTTCAGAGAACAAACCGCCCGCACCTACACAGAAGTTGTGTGGGACTCGTTCAAGGGAAGATTCTCCAAATTTATGCCCTCCACGTTCGAAGGATTCATCAGCGAGGTTCCCGCCTGTCTTCCCGCAGACAACTCCATTCCGTGGGATGACGATCTTATCGTCAAATACAGGTCAAAATACAAGAAGAATCTTATCCCGCTTCTTCCGAGCCTGTTCTTCAACACGGAAGCCCAGCAGGCGAAGAACAGGCCCCACATTTATTCCTTTATCATGCAGTCGCTTCACGAACGATTCACTCTCACTCTTGACAAGTGGTGCAGGAAATACCGGCTTTCCAACTGGATCCTGAGCGCAGAACGGCCCCTGCAAAAGTCCGCGAATATGCTTCGTGATTGTCTGGCCATTCCGCACCAGAATTTCGCTTCCGTGGGTCTTCAGAACCAGGAAGGGAGCGAGGAAAATGCCGCCATCATGCGCGCCATGGCTGATGCTAATGCCAAGGAATTCAGGCGTGAAACCATCACGGTAATCGGGCGAAACCGTCAGGGGAATGCGGCATCGCTCCAGAGCCTCAAGAGCGAGATAGACCAGGCGGCGATCGCGGGGCCCTCGCGTATTATCATAGATGGATGCTTTTTCTCCGTCGACCACAGAAGTTATCTCAAGACGCCCTCCAACCTGTCGTGGTTCTCACCCGCCGCCGACAGCGCCTATGCATTGTGCGACTACGCGGCGCGAGTGCGCAAATTGGTTGCCCCACTCCAGCTGTCGCGCCAGGTGGCGATCCTTATGCCGTCCGAATCCATCATGGCCGACTACCTGCCGAGCAATGATGAGGCGGTTCGCAAGGGAATGCTCGCTCTTCAAAAGAGCATGGACGAATTAACGCATCTCAATCTCGACTTCGATATAATCAGCGAAGAACAATTGCTGTCGTGCTCGCTGTTTTCAAACGGCGAATTCAACACGCCCAGCAAGGTGAGAAAGGGCAATTACCAGGCGCTCATCCTGCCCTATGCACGGCTCGTCTCAAAAAACCTGTTTGTCTACCTCGAAAAAATGGCGGCCAGGAAATCAACCGTTGTTTTTATCGACGAGGCGCCGCAGGGCGCCATCGACGACGGCATAACCCCGTCCTTTACTGCGCGCGTCACAAAGCTCGTGCATTCCAGATCGGGCAAGGTGTATGTCTCGCCTGCCAAGGACCTCGAAAGTATGCTCGCGCATATCAAGTCAGCCGTGTCGGTCACCGTTCAAGGCAAGAAATGCCCGGACATCGTTGCAACTGCAGGAAGCGCAGGAAGCCAGACCGTGTACTTCCTGCAGAACAAATCCGATTCGCAGGACTACTTTGCCACCATGGAAACCCGGGAAGAAAAGTACTTCTATTGCGTTGATGGTTGCACCGGCGAGACGCACGAGATACTTGACGTTCAGAGAAAAGACGACCAGTGCAGGATCAACCTCAATTTTTCACCCAGGCAAACCTATCACCTAGTGGCAACATCCCAGAAGATGCCTGTTACCCAGCTTGCAAAAGGTAAGCATGCCGACATCAATGTGATCGGCACGGTGCAGCGAAACTATCGCATCGTCCTCAAAGATCAATGGCAGTTTTCAGCCTCGTCGCTTAATGCGCTGCCGCTTGCCACCTGGAATACGCGGATCGGCCTGTCCAGGGAATCGGGCGGCTACTCGCATTTTTACGAGACCTATTTCGAGGTGAAGGAGCTGCCGCCCGTGTGCGTGTTTTCTCTGCGCGGCGTGGGCGAGCGGTGTTCCGATCTTGCGATAGGAGAAAAATTAGTAGAGGTAAACATGAACGGCACTCGCATCAACGAGCTGGGAACAATCGATGCCGCGGGCATTCTGTCGCTGTTCCCGTCACCCGCGCCCGCGCCGCTGCCGCTCCCGCTCCCGGGCCATACCGTGCCGGCGCCCGAGCGGAACACCCGCAAGCCGTGCCTCGGCTTCTATTGCAAAAACGTCCCCTGCTTCAACATTAAAGATACCCTGCGCAAAGGCCTCAACCGGATTTCCATCAGGACTATGGGGCTCGTGTTCGACCCGATGACCATCACCTATCCTCCGATCATCGCGGGCGCCTTCAACATTATCAAGGGGTCGAGCGGCTGGGTAATTGACACCCAAGAACAGATGATGGGCCACGACTCATGGACAAAATACGGTTATCCCTACTTGAGCGGGTGCGGCACCTATCGGCAGGTGTTTGAGATTCCCAGCGATTATAACCGGCTCGTGCTCAAATTTTCGCAGGTGTCCGGTCCGGTTTCGATTTCGCTCAACGGAGCAAAGGTCGGCTCGTTCATGTGGCAACCCATTGAGATGGACGTCACCGAAGCATGCTCGTCAAAGCGCAACGAACTTGCGGTAACTGTGGTAAACACCATCGATAATGTCATGAGAATGAACGGAAGGCCTTCCGGCATTACCGGCGAAGCGTACCTCGACGTTTACTGAAAAGAAGTGGGCGGATCGTCCGGCGCTGGCCGGGTTGATCCGCCCTTTTGCAAACCGAACAGTGTATAGTGCACTTTGTTTTGGTTGTTGATTCGGAGTTTCCAATGGCGCTTCTTACCTACAGGTTCGGCGAGAAAATCTTTCTCGGCAACGCCGACGGCATGAGCTTAGTTGTTGACAAATTGTTTGAAAACGAGGCTGCCGGGACTATAGCGTTCGACTTGGAGAACGTCAAGCTGTGCGATTCATACGGCCTCAAGTTCCTCATCAACTACCAGCGAAAAGCAAACACCCTCGGCAGAAAACTCCTCCTCTATCGCCCCGACGCATTCCTTAAGGAAATGTTCGACAATACCAAGCTCTCCCATTTCTTCACCATTGTCGATACCCTTGACAGCGCCAAGCAGGCAACTACCTAGCGTCCGGCGGAACCGAAGAGTTTTGCTGCGCGCCCGATTCTCTCACCCGAAATTGCCGAAATGAACTAAATTTTAGGATATGAAATCTCTTCCTGACTCATTTCAGCCAACTGATGTGGAGAACCCGCCATCCAACGCGGTGCGGTCAAGCGGCCGCATCGCACCGGACGTTACGCCGGCATAGCGGTGCACCATGACAAAAGACAATCTCCGTTTCCGAACAAGCCTTCATTCCCGCATCACGTCACCGCCGCCCGTTACCGATCTCCTCGACGCCCTCCGGCGGCCGACGGCAAGGAAACTATTCGCCTCCTGCAAGAAGCTCGCTCTTGAAACAAAAGCGCGTTTGCAAAACAAAATCTTCTATTGCAACGCGCTCCAGGGCATGTCTACCTACAACATCAGCGTGAATTGCGATATGACCGTATCATGCAATTGTCAAGACGATTACGGAGAAGGAATTCTTGGAGACCTGTCACGCACTTCTTTTTCCGATATCTTTGGCGGGCCGGCGGCAAACGCTATCCGGGCGAAATTAGCCGAGGGTATCCTGCCTTTGAGGACCTGCAGCCGGTGTTTTGAATTGCGCACTGTAACCAAAGCCCAGGCGCCGCACGCACGTGGCCGCCGCGCCGCGCCCCAGGGAATCATGGTTGAAAACACTTCCGAATGCAACCTGCACTGCGTCGCCTGCAACCGGACGAGTATTGCGGCGGACCGACGGACGCGGAGAATGTCCATGGACGACATACGAATCGTTTCATCGACGATCCGGGACAACGGCATTAAGCGAATCCACTTCTTCAAATACGGCGAGCCGTTCCTTTCACCCACGGTGTACGAGGAACTCAAAATAATCAAGGAGCAAAACCCGGAGGTAATCATCGTTATCTCCACAAACGGCGCTGCAATCAACACCCGGGAACGCCGCGACGCGGCATTGCTTGCCGACCATATTTACTTCTCAATAGACGGCGTTTCTGACGAAACTCTGACCCGCTACCAGCGAGGCGGATCGTTTGCCAAGGCATTTGGGAACATGAGAGAAGTGATCCGGCTCCGCAACGCCAGGGGACAAAAGCTGCCCTTTGTGGAGTGGAAATACGTACTGTTCAACTGGAACGACAGGCCCCACATGCTTGCCGCGGCCAAGGCCCTTGCAAAGGAGGCGGGCGTTGACGTCATTTCCTTCTGCCCCACAAACGCGCCGTACTACGGAAAATCATGGAGGTTCTACGTGTCGCCATTCTTCAAAAAGGAAACGGTGAAGCGGTGGAACGTGCGGGAGATACGTTTCTCGGAAACGGAGAGGGTTTGATGATGTGCGCCGGGCCCCGGCGACGTCTTAGCACGGGTTTCCGCTTGAAACCATTCTTGATCAGGGGATGGCGGAATACCGATTTGTCATACGTTCTGGAAGCTGCAAAAGAAAAGCCGCTTGATAAAACGCGGAATCGCACCCAGCCAACCCTGGGGGCCGATGATCTTCATGACCTCAGCGTGATTATGGACGTAATCGAGAAACCATTTCGACCGCTTGTCCACCCGGCTTCCGCCCGAAGCGACTTCCTGGTGGATCACGATTGCGTCGCCTAGATATCTCCCCAGCTTTCCCTGCTTTGCAAGGCGCAGTCCGTATTCAACCTCGAACAAATAACCGTTGCCGATGATATTCGGGCTGAACCCGCCGAACTCGATAAACGGCCTTCGCCGCACCGCCATGTTGCAGCCGCGCGCGCTGTTGATGCGGCAGGTGCCGGGCAGGTCGAAATTGCCGAAGAACAGGCCCAGGCCGTTGAACCAGCTCACAATCCTGCCGTTGATCTTCTTGTCCCTAGTAAGAAATAAACCGAAAAACGATTCGACGAGGATCCGAACCAGCTGCGAAAAAGCGGATATCCCTTTTGACAAGCGAACTTCCCTGCCGCCGGTGTAGACGAGATCGGGATCGTTTGCAAACGCGGCCACATGCGACTCCAGCCAGCCATGGCAGGGACCCGAGTCGTCGTCGAGGATCAGTATGATGTCCGCACCGGAACTCTTAATGCACGTTGTCATGGTAATGGTGGAGCTGGGTAAAGGCATTCTCTGGATACGCAAATTCGGATCTTTGGAGAATTCGGGCGGAAGATCCACCCCCGGCATCTCGCCCTGAAGGCCGAGACAGATTTTAACCGTAGGATACAGTTGACGGATTTTTGCCACGGTTGTCCGCAAAGTGGACAAGCGGTTGTAGCTTGGAATCACTATTTCACAAGACAATTCGGCCATTCTCGCGACGCTCCCCGCTGTTGTGTATTTTTAGACCTACAATATATCTTATACCTGTCCCAACTGGAAACTGAACCGTCGTTGTCGCCGCCAGGCGGTGGGGAATGAAAGCGCTTTCGTTTGTTCTTGTTCTGCCTTTTTGGATTTCGTCCGGAGCGGCGGTAGATACCCTTGCCGGACGGAATGCCCCGCCAGGGCATTTCGACGCGCGAGGCGCGCTCTCATAACGATACCATGACATCCAACACAATGCTGCGGCACGCCCGTTTCTTCTATTGCCCCTCCTGCGGAAGATGTCCCGTTGAGGCGTTGATGCACAACGCCATGCGCTGCCCCTCATGCGGCTTTGTTTACTTCCACAACTGTGCATCGTGCGTTGCAGCAATCATAACCGTGAAACAGGGTATCGTGCTTACCGTGCGCAACCGCGCGCCGAAGAAGGGCCTGCTCGACCTTCCCGGCGGGTTCTGCAATTACGGAGAGTCGCTGGAAGATGCGCTGGTGAGGGAAGTGAGGGAGGAACTCAACCTTGAGCTATCGGACCTTTCTTATTTCGGCTCATTTCGTAAAAGACCGCCGACAGGAGTCGGCGGCATTATTCCAGGCCAAGATCCAGCTGGATAGCGCCACAATCTTCACGTCCTTGGTGTTCAACGTAGCTTATGATCGTTCTCTCGTCAAGTCCTATGGTTGAAACACAGTACCCGCGCGACCAGATTCCGCCGCCGCGTATCGCCTTCCCTATGCTTGGAAATCGCTCCGGCAGTAATTTCCCCGTCCGCGATTTCACGAACTGCACTACGCTTGCGACAGATATCCGCGGCGGAATCATTACCACCATGTGTACATGGTCCAGCTGGACATTGGCCCGGATTACCTCGATATCGTCGTCCATCCCATCAAGATGCTTCAGTACCTTTTCCAAATATTCTTTCACCCCTGTCACGAATATCCGACGACGATATCGAGGAGTCAAGACGATGTGGTATTCTGTTCTGTATACGCAATGGGTGCCCTTCCGAAATCTCATTTACTCAAAATACGTTGTTGTCCACATCGTCTTGACAGCCCATCCATCCCCAGACTGGAGTCTGGGGGTTTATTGGGCAGACTAATGTCTATCGCTACAAGAGCGTCACGTACTTTACAACCGACGGCATATTCCTGTGTAAGGCGCAAAACCTTCCGGCCGCTGCACCGAGCGACGAAATCGCCGGCATCCGCGTGGTCGGTCCGGCCCTTATCGACTTTTCACGCATTGGTTTCCCCTCGACGCGCGCCGCGCTCACGCGCTACCTAGCGCGCTGCCGCACAGGGGCGCCGGCGCTACCGTCCCCTGTAAAATGTTCCCACCCACAACCTTCCCTTTTTGTCAATAAGAAGCGACTTGACGCACTGTCCGGCGCACCCGATGCACTCCGCCGTGTCCGCACGCGGCCCGGCCCGAAAGAGCCCCTTCTGCGTTCCCAGGATTAGCGCGCCCGAGGAATCTTTTTCGATGGCCCAGACCATGTTGCCTGGCGGCGGCACGCAAATAAGCCGGCACCCGCGTGCGCTGATGATCGCGCACACATTGCTTCCCCCGGCCACCAGCACCGAATCGAACCGGGCGAGCGTCCAGCATACAATGCCCGTGCAGTAGTCACCCACCGGCCTTCCGGTTTCCCTGTCGTAAAGAGATATTCCCTTCATGTGCGCCACCGCGACCGTATCGCCCCAGAATGCGACATCGTGGGCGTCGCGCACGTCCTTGAAGCGGACAACCGTGTCGCCGTGCTCGCGCAGAACGCCCCGTGCCGCTGCAAGCCAGAAGGCGCCGTTTTCGTCGAGCTTCATGGACCAAGCGGGGTAAGGCGCATACCTGAGGGGCAGCAGCGTGTCTTTGACCGCATGGTAGACACCGGCATAGTAGGAGGATGTGAGCAACGAACCGTCCCGCCGGAACACCATGGACCTGAAGGGAAGGGTTCTGCATCTGCCTACGCGGATTATGGTTTCGGGATGATCAGGATGAAACCGGAACAAGCCGTCTTCAGATGTTGAAAAGTAAATCGAGTCGTTATGCTGTTTGATACTGTAGACCCAGGAGCGAGGAACAAGATGATAGGGATACGAAGGTTGCTTTACCGAGCAAGCTGCCAGAAGAAAGCAAATTGCTGCGCATGATGTGAAAGGAATTCGCGGCATTAAGTTTCCATCCGGTTTGGTTTGATAGGAAAAATAACCAAGGGCGGCAGAGGCGAAAGCGTGTTTTGTGAGAAAGACCGGCCGTTGCCCATTATATTTTGTTCCATGGCAGCACCATGGCGACCATCTTTTTTGCAAAATGGGTCCTTCTCCCCTCGTTTGAGATCCTGCACAACGCCGCAGTGTCGGTTGAGAACGGCCGCATCCTGAGCGCCGGGCCCAGGAGCTGGGCACAACGGAGCGGCAATGACCGGATTGTCAACTTGGGCGACCTGTTCCTTCTGCCCGGGCTCATTAACATCCACACCCACCTCGAAGAAAATGCGCTGCGCGACATGCCAAAGGCCGAAACCGAGACGTTCGCATCGTGGTCGGCCAAGCGCACGACGCGACTTCGACAGCTTCCGGACGCAAACGTGGAAAATGCAGTGCGGCTCGGCACCCGCGAACTGCTTTCACACGGCATTACAACCGTGGCCGATAGTTCGCGGCGCGGTATTTCTCCCAAAGTCCTTTCACTCGAGCCCATTCGTTCGTTCGTGTTTCATGAGGCCAACCCGGACAACATCGAAGAAGAAGAAAAACTGCTTTCCGTGCTTTCGGAGCGCATCAACGCGCAGTCCACCAAAATCCAAACCGGAGTAGGCCCGTATGCGGTATACTCGCTGTCGCCGGGCGCTCATCTGAAACTTGCGGAGTTCGGACGCAGGAACGGATACCTGTGGGCCAGCCACGTTGCGGAGAGCTCGGAAGAACTCCAGGCATTTTCCGACCAAACCGGGGACCTGTTCTTCCAGATTACCCGCAGGAAACCCTGGCCGTTCGGCAAAGTGACAAGGGGGTCCATGGATTTTGCCCTCTCCCAAAATCTGATACCGCGGCACGCGATCTGCTTTCATTGCACTTATGTCAATGGTGCCGAGTTCGAACGCCTCGCCGCACTCGAGGCTTCGGTGGTGCTTTGCTTCCAGTATTCCTCCGAAGCCGCTCACAAGGCATTCCCCCTCGACGTTGCCCTGAAGCGCGGCGTTGTACTGTGCGCCGCAACCGAAAGCCTTTCCTGCGAACGGCCAATGAATTTGTTTGACGAGCTCTTTTGTGCGCGGCAACGCTATCCGCACGTTCCGGCATCCGAAATGATCCGGTGGATTACCGTGAACCCGGCGCGCGCGCTGGGTGCTGCTTCACAAATCGGGAGTTTGGGCCAGGGTATGCGCGCGGACATCATCGGCCTGCGGTTCCCCCAGAAGCCCGGCGCGTTCCTGCTTGACGAACTGATCATCGGAGAACCGGAGGTACGGCTCGTGCTTGTTGATGGAGAGGAAATAATAGCGGACTATTGACGAGGCCCGTTGTCGAGGTCAGCCCTTCAGGGTATTTACCAATTGGACAACCTTGTCGTCTTTGCCACCGGCCTTGATGAACTTGTTGTAACAATCCCGGGCCCTGGCGGTGTCCTTGATGCCGTACAAGTAAATATTGCCCATTTCCTTGTACGCGTTGAGGAACCTGCCCTCGTCGATCTTGTTGCTCACCGACTTTTTGTACGCCGCAAGCGATTCCTTGAATTTGGAAAGCGCCCGGTATTCGTGGCCCAGGCCAAAATACAGCTGCGCGTTTCTGGGATTAAGTTCCAGACCCCGCATGAGCGCCGCAACAGACTCTGCATGCTGATTCTGCTTGCTCAACACATGTCCGAGCAAGTAGAACACCTCGGGATTTCTCGGCGCCTTCCTTGCCACTTCCGCATAGAGATCGAACGCGGCCTGGTTCTGGCCGAGTCCCTCGTAGGCCTTTCCCATGCCCATAAGAAAATCCACATTGTGCGGGTCGCGGCCGATCGCATTGCCGAAATGCTCCACAGCCTTCTCGTAGTTATTATTCATCAAGCTGATCCGGCCCACGGCTGCATGCGCCAGGGGATTGTCGGGCATGAGAGTTGAGGCTGCGGTAAACGACAGGAGCGCAGCGTCCGGCCTGCCTTCGGCTTCCGCGATTTCTCCTTCGGTAAGGCGAATCCACCCGTCGTTACGCTCGTCCTTTACGCGGCCGAACAATTCCTTTGCCTTGTCGAGCATGCCCGAGCGGATGTACACGGCGCACAGGCGATACAAGGCTTCCTCGCCCTTGGGATTTTCCGAAAGGACCTTTTCGAACATCATCCCGGCCCGATCCAGATCGCCGGACAAAAACAGCGACGCGCCCAGCCCCAAAGCCGCCGCCTCGCTGAAGGTGCCGATGTCCAGGGACTGGTTGTAGAACTTGACCGCCAGGTCGTATTCCGCGTTGGCAAGATAGATGTCGCCAAGGCACTTGAAGCAGGAGGCGCAGGACTTGTTAAGGGTAATAGCCCTGAGCAGAAGCTGCTTCGCCGTGTCGACGCTGCCCGATTCCTTGTATAGGATGCCCGCCCATTGCAGCAGTTCCGTGTTCAAGGAATCCCGCGACAGCGCTTTTCGTAAGTAGTCGAGTGCGATTTCTTTTCTTCCGGTGGCATAGGATGCCTGCGCGAACAAGATCGCGTACGAGGTGTTGAGCGGGTCGGCCCGCAGGGCCGCGCTCAGATGCTCGCAGGCGCTGTCCTGCTGCCCAACGGCCTTAAGCACCTTGCCGTATTCGAATTGCGCGACCGCATTCCCGGGTTCCATCGACACGGCCTTGAGAAAATATGGCCGCGCCAGTTCCATCTGGTTGCGCCCGGAAAGAAACCGTCCGAACTCAAACATCGCTTCGGCGTTTACAGGAGAACAAGCAATCGCTCTCTTGAGGTGCAAGAGCCTGTTTGCCTCGTTGCCTGTTTTTTCATACGATTTGGCAAGCGAAAGATGGATCTCGGCGTTTGCGCTGTCCATGCCGCACGCGCTTTCCAGAAGAGGAATCGCGTCCCGATATTTCTGTTCCCCCACAAACATGTCCCCAAGTTCAAATTTCGGCTTGCTGTTCTTGGGCTCGGCTATGCTCCAGTCCCGGAGCACACCGGAAAGCCTTTGGGTGTCGTGCTGCGCCCGATAGCACAAGGCAAGCTGCGACAGAACCCGCACGTCGTATTTATTAATCTGGCGCGCCTGCTCAAGCGGGCCCGCCGAAGCGGCCAAATCACCGGTCCTGGTATAACAGGTGCCGAGCGTTATCAAGCATTCTTCATTCTTCGGCTGCACTGCAACCGCCTTTTTGAGCACGTCAATCGCTTCCTGGTAGTGCTCTTCCTGAAAATAGACAGCCCCGAGTTCGCACCACGCGCCGGAATCGGCAGGCGCCTGTGCAAGATACTGTTTGTACCAATTGATAGCGGCGATCCTGTTTCCCTGCGCGGCAAGGCTCTGACCCAGCATTTTCCGAAGCACGGGCTGCGCTTCGGGCAGCTCCACCGCTTTTTGGAGCACCTGCTGGGCCCGGGGAAAATCCCTCATTTGCAAATACAGTGCTGCCAGCCGTTCATACGTGGGAAAGTCTCCGGGAAACTCAACCAGATTCTGCTCGTAGCGCCGGATCGCCTTGTCGTTCTGATTGAGCTCTTCGTACAACAGAGCGATGTGAAAATCGTACTGACGGCGCTTCTTGTCGGGCGGAAGCGCAAGCAGCTTGTCATAGTAGGACAGGGAACCCGTGTATTCACCCATCTTCTCGCTTGCCAGGGCAAGCAGTTCGAGTTGACGCCTCGTCTTCTGATTCTTCGATTGCAATAGGAGAGCAGCCGTCTCGTCGTATTGCCCCAGTGCGTAGTGCGACTCCGCGAGCATCATGCAAACGTGCTCCTGTGAAAAGGCAACAATGGGCGCCTGTTTGAGGATCTCGACAACCCTGCCATAATGATTTTCGGAGTATTCAAGGGAGGCGAGCCGAACCACTACCCCCGGATCGGCGCCGTGCTTTTGAAGGTAGGTTTCATAGGCTTTTTTCGCGGTTTCCTTTGCCCCATACCGCTCGAAACCCTCACCCGCCTTGATAAGATATTCCCTGTATGCACTGTTGTCCAGATCATACACTTTGATACATGTTGCCGCGCCAAGGCTGTCTTGCTTTGCCTTGAATTGGTCTGCAGCAGTCTGCATGAGGGCACTTGCCAGCTTGTCTACGGTGGCCTTCATGCCTCCTTTTCCCACAGAATATGCCGGAGTTGCGGCCAGCCACATCAGCACACTCGCGATGAGAACAAATCCCTTCGTACGCACTCCGACCTCCTGCACCCTTAACGCGCCCGTCTTTTAAGAGACTGCTCCGGAACCCAACTCCGGCCCGAATTCCCTTTTCACCATATTCAAATAATATGCTTTTGTCAATTTAGCAGCTGCTGTCTCGCGGAGAAATACCCTCGCTCCCGGGCACCGGGTAAACCCGAAAGTTCTCTTTTCCCCGGCACCTGATCGGAATCACCCAGCATTTTACAGAATCACAACTTGCTTTCCGCCTTGATTATACAGCAGCTGCCACAAGACTGCAATCTTTTTCTTCAACAACGTA
>CAVSQB010000032.1:0-75596 GCA_963729895.1 uncultured Fibrobacterota bacterium
AGGATTCCCGAGGCGTTCCAAGCTACTTTGGCAGGCCTGATATTAGCAAATTTCTTGCAAATATTGACTTCACGCGCATTCCCTGGCGAGAATACACAATGTCATAGGGTCGATTCACGCACAAGATAAAAGTGGGATCCGTGAGCGCAGCAGAAAATAAAGTGATATGAAAAACTATTCAAAACGACTTGCAAATTTGCAAGCAAGACGTACCGATTTTCTTGAGAAAAAAGCCTCCTTTTCAGAAGCCTATGCAAGAACAGATGTACCCAAAAGTATTAAATATGCTCTTGAATCAATGAAAGAAATCGATCCAGATTACACAAGAATTTCATATGAGGAATGCGATCGTGTTAAGAACCACATAACTAGTGTACTAACAGAAAATAGTATTTCTTTTTCATACGAGTATCAAGGCTCTGTTCCTACAAAAACGCATATTAAAATTTATAGTGATATTGATCTACTTGTCATAAACGAGGAATTTATTAGCCTAAAATCCCCACTTCAAGTCAAAAGCGCATATCGCGGAGAGCCGGTTCAAGAATTAATTACAATGCGACAATCGATACTTGGTAAATTAAAGACTGCTTTTCCAGAAGCGAGTGTTGATAACTCTGGAAGCAAAGCTGTTCGCATAAAGGGTGGTTCTTTGCGGAGAGAAATTGACGTAGTTGTTGCTAACTGGTTAGAAACCGCTGAATATCAAAATACTGGGTTTACGTATTTGAGAGGAGTTCGAATTCTCGATAATAAAATTAAAACTCGGCTTGACAATTTCCCATTTCTTCACAATTATGAATTGGAACGTAAGGACTGCTCGGTAAATGGCGCCCTCAGGAAGATAATCAGGTTCTTAAAAACTTTAAAGGTAGATTCAGAGGGGAGCATTACAATTTCGAGTTACGACATCACGGCGCTTGCCTATAACATGAGTTTTGAACCTTTGACTATGCGTCAAGGTGGGGAGCTGGGCTTGATTCCTTTATTTTCGGCCTTTCTCACAAAAGTACTATCAAACACACTATATGCGCAAACAATGCAAGTGCCCAATAAAACCAGAAAAGTACTTTGTGCAGAAGGAGTAACGCTAAGCCAAATTCGGGCGATGAAGTCGGATGTTGATGAGATCATCTCCGACATTTCTAATGAACAAGCATTGTCGGGGCAAGTCATAGCTGAGGCAACTTACGACTATTAGGACGGAAGTGTACTTGCAAATTTAAGACCTTTTCAAATATTTGCTTTTGTTTGCAAGAAGAAAGGATATTATGAACTCGATACCAGCAGAAAAATTGACAAAGTTAACGGCTGAATTGCCGAAGGACGGATTATGCAGAATCCTTTGTCTCGATGGTGGAGGCGCTAAGGGCTTTTACACGCTCGGCGTACTTAAAGAGATCGAAAGTATGCTAGGCTGTCCACTTTACAAACGCTTTGATTTGGTGTTTGGAACAAGCACTGGCGCAATCATTGCCTCGCTAATAGCACTAGGCTACGAAGTAGACGCTATTCACGATTTGTACAAGAAGCACGTACCTTCCATAATGTGTGCTTCCAATTCGCGAGGAAAATCTGAGGCTCTCGCAGAGTTAACGAAGGCTGTCTATGGCACAAAGACCTTTACTGACGTCATGACAGGCATTGGTGTTGTCACCACAAAGTGGGTTATTGAGCGCCCAATGATTTTCAAAGGAGATGTAGCCCAGGCGCACGGACGCATTGGCACGTTCAAACCAGGTTTTGGTGTGACCATTGCTGATGCTGTCCAGGCATCTTGCTCGGCCTATCCCTTTTTTGAACGAAAGATTGTCACGACTGCGGCAGGCGACAAGGTTGAGCTAATCGATGGCGGCTACTGCGCCAACAATCCAACGCTATATGCCATTGCGGATGCAATCGCCGCAATGAAGAATTCGCGGTCTGACCTTCGGGTCATCAGTGTTGGGGTCGGCGTTTATCCCGAGCCAAAGCCACGTGGGTTGAAAATGTGGTTCGCCAAAAAGTACCTTGTGAGTGTTCAACTTCTTCAAAAGACACTAGAAATCAACACTCAATCGATGGATCAGCTTCGTACCATTTTATTCAAAGATGTTCCGACAATCCGTATCAGTGATACATTCGAAAAGCCGGAAATGGCAACCGATTTGTTCGAACACAACCTTGATAAGCTTAACATCTTGCGCCAACGAGGCAGCGAATCGTTCGCAAGTCGAGAGGCACAAATCAGAGAATTCTTGAAGTGACTTTAGAAAATGAGGAGCGAGCATGGCTATTCCCGAATCGCAACTCGATATGTGGTCGCACCAAGGGTCGATCACGCAGTCTAGTACGACCTATAACACGATCAAGACCGCACTTGAGTCCTGTGGTTCAGACTACGCTGGCAAGGATTACACAGTCTTTCTGCAAGGCTCCTATGGCAACGAGACGAACATCTACAGTGAGAGCGACGTCGATATCGTAATACGACTCAACTCATGCTTCTATCACGACCTCGAAAGCTTGCCTGACGAACAGAAGGCGGCGTTCAAAAAGGCACATCCGGACGCGACCTACGGCTACTTTGAATTCAAAAAGGACGTGCTGGCTCTCCTTGAGGACAAGTACGGCAATTCTATTAAGATAGGCGACAAGGCTGTCAAGATTGGGGCCAGCGGAAGTCGAAGAAATGCAGACGTGCTCATCACCACTGAATATCGCCGGTACTACAAGTTTCTGAGTACCTACGATGAGAGATATGATACAGGCATCTGCTTTTTTAGTGCTGATAACACTCTTGTCGCCAACTATCCAAAGCAGCATTCAGCGAATTGCACAGCAAAGCATCAAGCCACCAACGAATGGTTCAAGCCCTTGGTGCGTGTCCTCAAGAATCTGCGCGGAAAGTTGATTGAAGATAAAATGATCGAAGCCGATGTCGCTCCTTCATACTATATCGAGGGGCTGCTGTACAACGTACCAAATGATAAGTTTGGCAAGAGCTACGATGACTCCTTCGTAAACTGCATAAACTGGATACTGGAAGCTGATCGCAGCGAGTTCCTGTGTGCCAATGAGCAGTACTACCTGCTGCGAGAGGATTCGCCCGTCTCTTGGCTAGACTCTAAATGCAATGAGTTCCTAACAGCTGCTTGCGAACTATGGAAGCGGTGGCAATGAGGGTATTGAGATGTTTAGCAGGAGAAAAGTATTATGGGTCTTTATAAGAAGGCAAGATCGCTACCCTAAAGTTACGACGGCAAATGTGCAAAAGAATAAGGAGATGAAGCAATGAATTTTTGTTTCAACGTCTTTCTTAGAAGCCTAGCACTTCTGGGCGTGCTTCTTTCGTGTTGTGCAACAATTCCTCGCGAAGCGCCGGAATTATCGTCCGAGTTGGGCAACCGAATTGCAGCAATTGAAACTGCGCATCTGGCTCTCCTGCATAAATTTTTCGATCTAAAAAGAGAAAATCTGGAACAATTCCTCCAAGAGATTTGGATTCCGCGTTTGACAGAAAAGGCGCTAAACGATAGCGCCGTTCAGAAGGTATGGACTCAGGTAGTGAACAGCAAAGATCCTTCAGACCGGAGTCAATTCATGCTTAAAACCACATCTCGACTACAAAAAGAAATCCATAAGAAGCGAGAGCAATTAATTGTTCCACTTGATGCCATTGAGCGTCAAATCGAACGGAGGCTCGAAGAGGATTATGGTCAGGTCAAGACCATGAATACCAGTCTGACTAATCTTCTTCTTTCTTATTCTAAGCTGTCTGAGATACAAAGCCACTATTTAAAAAAGCTCGGAATATCGGACGACAAAATCACCACAGTAATTGACAATATTGACAACACGGTAGACTCTATTGTGAAAAAAGGCGAGACTATTTCCAATATCGAATCAAGTGCAAAGGACTATGTTGATCAATTGAACCAATATAGAGAAATGCTTTCAACCAAAAAGTAAAGGGGTATGCTATGACAATCGATTGGGATCAGTTTGGGAAGGATCTCGACACCGCCGTTGCAAGCGGCGCAAAGAGTACGGATGACGAGCTTGCATCCCAGATTTCCTCATTGACGAGGCTGAAAGACGATGAAATCAAAGCACTTTTTCCGAGCACTGCGGACCTGCAGAAATTATCAAGATTAATGACAATTGTAAACTCAGCAGGCGATCAAAACAGCAAGACGGCAAGCATAGTCTCAAACATCGAGGATTTCTCCGGCACAATTCTATCGCTCCTGACAAAATTCGTTGCGTAGAAGGCTGGGATGCTGCCCATCCGTGTCGGAACCTATCTACAATCGTAAAATCTCACACTCACCGCACTCCAGCCTGAAAATATCGTATCCTACACTGCTTTTTCTGAAGGCATCCGGTCACCTTGTCGAACCCGCAGCGATCGCTGCGGGCGGTCCAGGTGGGGGATACGTCTCAAGGCCCTGCGGTTTTGACCAAGAACTGTGTGTTCCGCTGGATGGACACTTCCCCCGGCGAGGAAGTGTCGGGCCGCCTGGTGGCCCTTCTCTTACAAAAAACCTGCTGTGCGGCCGTCGCAGGAGGTTTTTGAGGCTTTTCTATTCTGATTAATTTATCTTGATTGATTCCCAACCATGAAAAACATCAAACCAAACCCCTTGCTTTTCGAGATTATCCTCTTTTTCGGAATAATTCTCTCCTCCCAAGCAAGCGTCTCCCTTAAGGGTTCTCCCATTTTGGACTACGACCCGGACGCGGGAATGGGGTTTGGGGCTTACGGGGAGGCATCGATCCTGCCTAAGGACACGCTGGAGCGGGATACCTGTAGGATAAAAGGCAGGTTGTATGCGACCACGGCCTCGATCCTCGCGCCATTCATTGAAACGGACTATACGAAATCCTCTCTCTGGAAGCTGTGTTTAAAAGTTTCATACGACCGGACACCATACAATAATTATTTCGGGTTCGGGAATTCCGATGCCGAGATGGGGTATAGCTCGCAAAAGGCGGCGGATTATGAGTATTACTACGGGAAATCTAATCCGGCAGTCATGGTTCTTTTCGGGCTATTCCTGAATAATAAATTACCGCCGTTTTTAACTCATTCAGAATTCATTCTTGGAATCCGGGCAGAGGATTACCGAATATTTAAAGCGCCAAAGGTCCCTTCGGATGGGTCTGAACCGCTTTTGTTCGCGCAAAGGCCTTTGGGGATCGATGGGGGGTTCATCCATGAGGAAATTATTGGCTATATAATTGATAAAAGAGATGATATCTATAATCCTTCATCCGGAGTTTATTGGGAATCCTATTTCTCTCTTAGCGATAAAAGGCTGGGAAGTTCCTATTCATACCTTCACGGGACAACCACGCTTGCGCTATATGCTACACCCTTCAAGAAGCTTATTGGATTGACCTTGGCGTCAAGGCTCCTGGTTAATTATTTGTACGGGGATGCACCGTTTTTTAAATATGAGAAGACATTGGGTTTGGAACCTAAAGATATTTTCGGCGGGCAGGGGAGCATGCGGGGGATTCAGCAATACAGGTACAGAGATCCATTCTGCTATGTTTTTACCCCGGAATGCAGGATGAAATTGTTCAAAGTCCATGCTTTTGGAGAAGTTTGGTCCTTGGGGTCAGTTTTATTTTCAGATATCGGGAATACATTTCCATCGCCTTTGAAAATAGAACCTAAAGTGTATTTTACCTATGGCGGGGGGCTTCGTTTCGGGTGGGGGAATGATTTTGTAATTTCGTTGGATTTGGGGTTTCTGAAGACAACCCTGAGCGGGATTTATGTTTATTTTGGGCAACAGTTTTAAGAAGGGAAAGAAACTGTCGTTTCCAACCTCGGAAGTGTGTTGAGAATTGGCAGACCTACGCTTTACAGGTATGTCGGGCCGGATGGGAAGTTGAGGGAGTTTGGGAAGAAGGTGCTCAAGGGGTAACATTTTTGGCGCTTTGAGTATAAACAACCAATGAAGCATTATTTCCCGGACGGCGGGAAAAAATGGGCTTCGGGAAGGAAAAGAAATAACTGTCGCTGTTTGCGTGCGGAAATGCGAGAATATATACAAGGAGAATTATATGAAATTCGTTTTTCTCGCATTCTTGGCCGTCTGCCTATTCCTGTTTGCCACATGCTCAAATAATGTTGCAGGCAACAAAACCAAACCCGAAAATCCATCAGTCACCACAATGCTCTACAATCCCGGCGGGTCGCCAGCCGCGCATGCCAAGATCAAGTTTTATCCCGTCAACTACAATCCTCGCACAGGCGGCCTGTCAAAAACGCTGTCGACAACGGTGGACTCCACCACCACCGACGCCAGCGGTAATTATTCGGTAAAGCTCGATTCTGGAACCTACAACGTGCTCGCCACAGGTGACAGCGGCGTCGTATATCAGGACTCGATAAGCGTGGCAAAAGACTCAACCATTCACCCGCCTGCAGACACACTCAAGGCACCTGGAGGGCTTCGGGGAAGGGTGCGTTTGCAGCCTGGAGACGATGCGAGAACCGTGTTTATTCTGTTCTTGGGGACAAGTACCTTTGGTACTCCGGATGACTCCACGGGAAAATTTACTATTGCGAACATGGCGCAAGGAACGTATAAAGTAAGGATTCTAACGACTCTGGATGCGTATGTGCCTAAAGATACAGTGTTGAGTGTTACGGCGGGAATGGTTGATTCACTGACGCATGATATTGTTTTGCAATTTACGGGTGTTCCGGGACCAACGGGTTTGACAGTCTCATATGACACGTTGAGGCAGACAGCGATCCTGGCGTGGACTGGTGCAGACACATCGTTAATTGCCGGATACAATGTATACCGGGCAATCAAGGGACAGAATTTTTCCCTCATTACGCAAACGCCGCTGGTTGAAACCGTGTCAACGTATCATGATTCAACCGTTTCGGTCGGCAGCACCTACGCGTACCGGGTCGTTTCGTGGAGGGCCTCCGGAGAAGAAAGCCCGAAGGTGGATATTCCGGGAGATACGGTGAAAGTGGTTTCCGACTCATTGGTGACAACGGCATTTACCTGGAATTTGAATAACACTATCAATGATTCGGCAAGCATCAACGACACAATAAAGGCCTGCCTTACCTATTCCAATCCAACCAGAAGAATAGAAAAGATCGTATGGTTTGTTGACAGCTTGAATTCGACTGCTGTCAGGCAAAAAGCCGATTCCTCGCAGGCAGAAAAGGACACGCTGACTTATTCGTGGAAACAGGCGGGAAACGTGAAGATATTCGTAAAGGTGACTGATGGAGCAGGTACGGTTTGGCTGGATAGCTTCAATGTAACCATAGCGCAAGATATTCCGGTTCCTAACGCCGGTTCGGATACCACGGTTTCAATAAAAGATATGGTCCGTCTGCACGGTTCGGCAACACAGCAGTTCGGAAGCATTGTTGAATGGGCTTGGGATATTGGAAATACAGGAACTTTTAAAGTCACGTCCAGAGGTGATACGAATATCATCGCTCCGGCGGCGGAGAATCTGAATTATCTATGTGTTCTTAGAGTAACGGATGATGATGCAAATATAGCGAAGGACACGGTGAAGATAACTGTTCTGCAAGATGCTCCTGTTGCAGACGCCGGGAACGATACCACCGTTGCCATTAATGCAAGCATACCGTTCAAGGGCACGGCAACCCAGCAATTTGGCAGGATAGTTATGTACAAGTGGGACTTTGACGGAAACGGAACCTATGACGACTCATCAACGACCACCGGAATAGCAAATCATACGTATACGCACGATACGGTCTACAATGCCAAGCTGCTGGTGCGCGATGACGACGGGAATGAGGCTACGGCGATTCGGCATGTGACGGTCGCAAACCTCCCGCCGGTGATTTCATCAATCCGTGCGGACACGACGATTTCCATCAAGGATTCAATCCAGCTTTTCGGGGTTGCTCATGACCCGGACGGCACGATCAAGGAATACGCGTGGGACTTTAATGGGGACGGGGCGTTTGAATATACGAGTGCGACGCAGGTAATGGCGGGATATCGGTATAATACGGCAGGAATCTACAAGGCGGTGCTGAGAGTAACAGATGATGATAATAAAGTGACGAAGGATACTGCGACTATTGCCGTTTTGCAGGATGTGCCTGTTCCCAACGCCGGAAAGGATACGACTGTTTCAATAAAAGATACTATCAAGCTTCATGGCTCAGCCACGCAACAGTTTGGAACTATTGTCGAATGGGCATGGGACTTCGGCAACACGGGTACGTTTAAAGTGACGAGTAAAGGCGACACGAACATCGTTGCTCCCGCAGTGGAGAACCTGAATTACCTTTGCGTGCTGAGGGCAAAAGATGACGACGGGAATGTGGCGAATGACACGGTAAAGATTACTGTATTACAGGACGCGCCTGTGCCTAATGCCGGAGTGGACACGACCGTTGCCATCAATGCAAATGTTCCCTTCAAAGGAACCGCTACACAACAGTTCGGAACAATCGTTATGTATAAATGGGACTTTGACGGTGACGGCAATTATGACGATTCTTCAACAACCACGGGAGCGGCTACGCATATTTACACGCACGAGGCGGTCTACAATGCCAAGCTGCTGGTGCGCGATAACGACGGGAATGAGGCTACGGCGATTCGGCATGTGACGGTCGCAAACCTCCCGCCGGTGATTTCGTCGATCCGTGCGGACACGACGATTTCCATCAAGGATTCAATCCAGCTTTTCGGGGTTGCTCATGACCCGGATGGAACGATCAAGGAATACGCGTGGGACTTTAATGGGGACGGGGCGTTTGAATATACGAGTGCGACGCAGGTAATGGCTGGATACCGGTATAACACGGCAGGAACATACAAGGCGGTGCTGAGAGTAACGGATGATGATAATAAAGTGACGAAGGATACTGCGATTATAACGATTTTGCAGGACGTGCCGGTTGTAACCTTCCTCTCTGCCGACACCGTAGTCGATCACGGCGGCACGGTACGCTGCTCGGTTTATGTTCAGCAGCAGTTCGGGACAATGACCATTGAAATAGACACGGCAAACAGCGGCAATTATAAGGGCCTCGGCAGCCTTGGCTTGTCTGGAGGGAAGGCATATTCATTCACAACCGGCAACGCCTCTTCATGGGATAGCGTCAAGGTTCGGATCACGGACGATGACGGAAATGTCGTTATAAGGGGTTTCAAGATTGATATACGGCCCCAGCCGTTAACAATCACGTCTATTGACAGCACGGTAAATACCATAACCGTCCACTACGGCCAATCACAGGAGACGGATTTCGCACAGTATCGGATTTACAGGAACACGACAAGTGCCGTTGATACCAATAGCGAACTATGGACGACGATTAGCGCGAGTGGAACGGTAACCTATTCGACGCCAACGCCAAGCTATGCTTGGAATCCGAGATATTACAGAGTTTACCAGAAAGATAATGAAGGAGTATGGAGCACTGGGAGTAATGTTGTCTATGGAAATATTATCAATAGCCCGCCGACAATTCCAACAATAAGTTTTCCTTTGCTTGATGGTGATTCGATATGGTCTTTTGATAAATTGCGCTGGCACCCCAGTGTTGATCCGAATGGAAATACAGTAAGATATAAAGTTCTTATCAATTATAATAGCACCAGTTACTCGCAATTCGCAACCGCACTGACTGATACCTTGGTTCAATTGACAGGTTGCGATTCATCGTTATCACTGAAGTTTAAAGTAATGTCCTACGATGCACTCGGCGACAGCAGCGCATGGTCTGCAGAGAGGATAGTCTTTATTAGACCCATAACAGATATCGATGGAAATGTTTATTATGCAGTCACAATAGGAGCACAAGTCTGGATGGTCGAGAACCTGAAAACCACGAGGTACAACGATGGTACCGCAATACCGTTGGCAACGGATGACGCAGCATGGGGCAATGCGTCTACAACGCCGGCATATTGCTGGTATCAAAACAATATTAACTACAAGGAACCCTACGGTGCATTATACAACGCGGTTTCCGTGAATTCGGGTAAATTAGCCCCGACAGGCTGGCATGTGCCAACGAATTCCGAATGGAGCGTGCTTAACGCATACCTTTCTGGTAATGGTTTGCAAGGGGGGGCACTGAAAGAAGCCGGGACGACACATTGGGTTTTTCCCAATACTGGGGCAACAAATGAAACTGGTTTTTCGGCGCTCCCGGGTGGTCGTCGTGCCTCTAATGGTGCATTCGACTACATTGGCTACGACGGTTCCTGGTGGACTTCTACGGCGTTTAATGTTGTTTTTTCGTATTATTGGTATATGGACTATTTGATATCAGATATGGGCTCTAGTTCCAACTCTATTAATTGCGGTAACAGTATCCGGTGCGTTCGAGATCCTTGATCATTTGTCTATTTGATTATTTGCTATTTTTCGTGGTGGACAAGCCGTCAGTTTGATAAACCTGAGACCAGCTATCAAAGTTATCAACCATTATGGGGATGATGTTCTGCTTGGTTTTGGGGTGTTTTTTTAAGCGCAGACCGGAATATTTTCTTGTTTAAGATTTCTTTTTAGGCGATGACTTCTTGCGCAACAGCATGGCTGATACTCGTATTTGTCTATCCAATTTCTTCCTTTTATGGCCAAGTCAAATTTGTTATAAAGATTCTCCACCCGCTTGCCCGTTGGCTCATTTATCGTCTTGACGTAGTTTATTTTGCCACCGAATGATCTTTCCTCATTCTCTGTAAAATATCCCTTCTTCGCAGCTTCAATTATCCCTTTCCTTAATTTTTCCACGTAATCCCGGTTGATGTTTACTTTCCTATTTACCACTAATCCGGTCACTTCCTGTAAATCATAACTTCTCATGAGTTTTTTCTTTTTACAAGCTATCGACCATCCATATTTTTGCAGAGCTTTTATCACCGGTTCAATCACACTTTCAACATCATTACCTGATATTACTATATCATCGACGTAAAATGTAAAGGTAAGCCCTCTTTCCTCAACAATCCGTTTTATTTCATTGTGTGCATCCAACAAGACGAGATTTGCCAGGAGCGAGCTCGTTGGTGCTCCCTGAGGCAGTCTCGTTTGATATGTTGTTGTTTTTGTCAATATGTTCGCGATGTCCGTTGAGCACCCCATCCATTCTCGGTACGCTTTGAAAACCTGTGTATGCCGCGTGCTGGGGTAACAGTTCCGGATATCAATTGCAAATACAATTTGTTTTCCTGTATGCATCAGCGCATTTTTAATTATTGTACCCTTTTTGACTCCTCCAAGCATGGTCTCAGGAAAGGGGTATTTTCGCAGTATCCTTTGGTTTATTCGTTTCTGTATCTCTTTGATTTCCTCGCCAGGATTATCTATATGCCTCCACTTTTTATTGCTTCCCTTCGGTCTCTGGTCAAATGATCGGTAATATGTCCCCGCCTTTTTCGCAACACTCCACAGGTATTTGCGGTTGAATCCGAGAAGCGCTTCAAGCATCCCCATCGAGACAAGCGGGAAAATAATCTTTTCAGGATCTTCCTTCTTCACCGGCTTATTCCTCTGCTTTTTCATTCTCCAATACAACGCTCAGCAAGCTATTACCAAGCCTTGATACCATTTTCGCTGGCATTCCCTTGATATCTTTCTTTTCAGAGGACATCAATACCATTAGGTACATCGGTATGCCCAGCGCTCCCGATATTGTTTCCAGTGTTTCGGTTGTCGGTTTTCTTTCCCCAGCTTCCATTCTCGATATATAGCTGGGTGCCAATCCGACGCGTTCCGCCAGGTCTTTCTGCGAAAGGCCTCTGGTGTTTCGTGCGATCTTAATTGCTTTTCCGTAATTCATAAATATACCTCCAAAAAAACAGCTTTACTTCTTACATGGGGGATCCATATAAAATCCCTCAGGCAAAAAGTAAAGCCTCGAACTCAGTCATCACTTACCACCTTGATCGCGGATAATCTGTACGACTACCCGGCCTATTTCCCCTACGGCATTGATCACCTCGCGGTGATTTCTTGTCCGTAGGGTTTTTCGGAAACCCCTCAAGGCTCTAGTGACATCCTGCCTCTGCTCAGGTTTCAGCAAATCACTTTCGATCATTGATTGCAGGATTTCAATGACCGACTCTGAACTCTTTGAATTGCGCATAGCGCCCTCCGATTGTTAAGGTTCCGTTTGGAATGGCAATGGATTATTACCACCCTGCACGGTCTCCCAAGTTGCAGGTCCTCATCGGAGGATTTGCTGAAACCAACCTTACTTTTGCCCTGTGCTTTTACCGGTCTCCCATATGCAACTGCTGTCAAACCATTTATATATAGCCGACAAATACAGATACACAGGAATCTCGACGCAGCCCCAGAAACGCAGATAATCTTTCGACTATCGCGGCACTCGCGTGCCATCAGTAACCGGTTTCCCGGTTTAACCCGTTTTGGCGGGTTAGCGGACACAACTTCTCGGGTCGGAGGTGTCAAAGAGCAGTCCACCATATCGGTGGTCGTTAATAATATAATCAAAATAAAATGAAATGTCAAATAAAATGACTACCAGTCACATTTTATTTTTTATATTCGGGGCGCGCACCCCGGGCGGTTACCGTGAGGGCGATTGTCAATACGATTTTATTGGCAATGTTGGTCTCTGGTGGGACTGGACGTCTACTGGGGAGATCGAGCCGTTATATGCACCGGAATGACGCTTCTATATACAATACAGAGACCGGTATGGCTTGCGGTTTCAGCGTCCGATGCGTCCGGGATTATTTACTATTTTCCGCGACTTGTACCGAGCGTTGTCGAGGTAAGCGGGTTTCTATATTGAAAAGAAAATCATGGAGTTATGCGTCTCGGGTTCCGACTGGCTGGTCTACAAGCTGTATGGCCTGACCGCCGAAGAGAGAGGGTGCAAACCAATATTTAGGAGCAATTCCCCATAGCGGTTGACGGAATGCCAATCGTTTACTTCATTCACTTTTGGCTGGGGGGCAGTTCGTGTTGTATCGGCAATCATTCAAAGAGAGAAGATGGCCGTCCTTTGAATATCGAGAAACTCCAAACAAATTCCCTCCTGAACGAGTTTTATAATAAAAAATCACGTATGCAGATAGGGAGAACCAGGAAAAACGCATTCGAGAAGGCTTTAGAAGTCGTTTGATTTGACAATTCAAGAATGACCTCTATTTTTCCAGCCGTTCAACCAAAATCCTCATGTTCTTGACTGCGTTTCGAACGGCCTTTGCCTGGAAATGGTTATTGAACGCGACGGCGAGTAGGGAAGTCTTGGTGTGCAGCACGAGCTGCCCCTTGACCCGCTGCAGCAGTTCCTCGTCAGAATACTCGTAATCGTACCGCGCGTTGCGCTGCGCCACGCGCTCCTTTGGCGACGCCGGCTTCTCTCTTGGATACCAATTCTCCAAGTTTAGGCCGCTGTAGCGGATGTAGCCTTTGTCGGTGGTCGCATAGGCCTTCAGAGGGAAGGCATGCTTTAGAGGAGGAATCTCCGTGTTGCAGATTCCAACGCCGGCGTTCTTAAGCGCAGTCAGGACCCGCTCGGCATGCCAGCTTATGTGCCGAAACTCGATGTGCACGTCGATCCGCTCCGAAACCGCGACGCCAGCAACCTTCAAAAGGAAATCGAGCTTCTTCTGCGTGCGGTACTCCTGGTCATCGAGCTGGATGAGGAAGGAAAAGAACCTTCCGCTTTCAATGAGCGGGCTTACGGCCGTGATGTGCCGGCGCATCATGTCCTGGCCAAGGCTGGTTTCGCATTCCTTAGTATTCGCTATATTTTGGTGTACCTTGACACTATACAGCATGGATTCTTTGCTGCGTGCTTGAATGTCAAGGAAATGGGGAAGGGTTGGCTCTGTATAGAATGTATCGTTGATTTCGACAAATGAGAAATACTTCTGGTAGAACCTGAGAGGATCCAAGTCTGCCTTTTGGTCGTCCGGTGCCGCGGCGGCTCTATACCCCTTCGGGTATGCACCCGGTCGGGTGTTTCTAAGGGTCGCCGAAGCGTCAAAAACACCCTTCCAGTCGTCGTAATGATATCCGGACGTTCCGACATGCACTCCGAATTTTGTAATGTCGGGCGGAACGTCGATAGGCTGCCAAGGCTCTTTTTTGTTCATTTTGTGTTCTTCCTCAAAACGTGTATAATATACACATCAAAGAAAATGAAAGTCAAATGGAAATTCTTGCCGGAATTAATCGTTGTCTGGATGATGTGGAATGATTTAAGGGGCTTTACCCACAACGGAAGCAGGGGCCGGCTTTGGCGGCCGTTCGCCCGGTTCGTTGTTTCCAGATTGATTTAAGAGACATTGGATTTTCCAAAATAGTGCGGGGAAAATCAATAAAATGACGTATCTCGGAATGTAATTTAGGATATGAACGTTGGCCCATCAACAACCTTGACCCGATTAATGAAAAAACTCCTAGTCCCTGTGCTGCTACTTTTGATGACGAATTGTGTTCACTTCCACAGGGAAATCACCATACCAAAAACCCAAATTCAGGAGCTGCTGGACAAACAATTTACTAATGGTAAGAATCACGTTTTTATGGGGTTTACCGTGGATTCCCCCGCGGTTTATTTTTCAGGGCAAAACATTGGGTTGAAGGTTACTTATTACAGGGATGCTTCAAGCCGAAGCCAGTTTTTCCAATTGCCGGGATGGAGCCCTTTTCTTATAGGAACCGCAGATATCAAAGGCGAGCTCACTTACGATCAGGGTTGTTTTTACCTGTCAAAAATCAAAATCGTCGATCTGGTTGTCAGAGAGAAGGGTTCTGAAAACAAAAAGGGCAAATCTAAAGGAAGGATGTTGAAATTAACGGGTAACTGGGTCGGCGACGTTCCTCTTTACCGGCTGGATGATAATACCTACAAACAAATCCTGGCGAAACGGTTCTTTGAAAAGCTGAAAGTTGAGGGCGATAATATCGTTGTCACTCTGGGCTTTTGAAGAAACCACGATCAGTTTCCGTACATCGCCTTCAACTCGTCCACGGTCGGATGCCCGGCATAGTATTCCTTGTCCGTGGCCGCATAGGACTTGAGTGGGAAGACGTGCTCTAGGCGCTGGATTCCCGTGTTGCAGATGCCCACGTAGCCTCTCGGCGGACAGGCGGAGGCCTCACTTTTCTTCTACAGTGAAGAAAAGTGAGCAAAAGACTCCGCCCTGCAACGCACCCTTTTCATATCTTGCACGGGAGTGCCTTTAACTCGCTTCACTCAGACAGAAAGGCACTTTTGTCCGTGCAAAATATGGGCTGCTTTGATGGGGGAGACGGGTTGATTAACTGGACAAAAAGCATGTCGGAAGAATCTGCTCATTGTCTCTTAATCATAATCACTATCCACCCCCGATTTCTCGGGGGTGGATAGTGAAGGCTAAGCCTAGTTTCACATTGATCACCATACGTTAGTCAATGCTGTGGCATGCGAGGTTACAATATTTAGTCAGTCCTGGTTCTTGTCGCCGCGATTCCATTTCTTTTGGAATCCCCTTTTGCCCCATTGCTGCTGCATATCGAGGAATTTTTTGAACTGATCCTGGGTAAGGATCTGCTTGGCCTTGAAAATATTGGCAAACCGGTTCTTGATCATCTGCTTATGAAATTGCGCCATCTGGTCTGCATAGCTGTCAAGCGCTGCCGGATCAGGGGTGGCCTTGAGAAACTCATCCTTGATCTTCTGCCGCAGCGCTTTTACGGATTCGAAATCCGCTTTCATTTTCTCCTGGCCTTCCTTACGCAGCGCCTTCATCTGGTCTTTTTGATCTTGAGTAAGTCCCAGGTCTGCCAAGCCATAGTGCCGTTGACCGGTATCGGCCTTTGCCACTGCAGGAGCAGTCGAAGGTTCATTCTGGGTTGCGCCGGCCGGCAAAGCCAGGGCTCCTGCAAGGCAAGCCGTCAACAAGACATCTCGCATTTTCATAGAGCACTCCCTTTGATTGATAATTTTGAGTTTTTCCGCGCCGATATCCGGCTTTTCGAAAATTAGACTGTGAAAAAGTACCGGGTGTTACATTCCTGTTCGACGATCATGAAACCTAAGAAAAAGTAAAGCAAACATTTTCTTATTTGGAAGCACAGTCCCTCTTTTTCAAGGGTTTCGAGGGATATTTGACATGCGGACAGAATTGATTGCAGAATCTCAAGAAAAGGGACGATACAAGTAATGAGGCAAGTTCCAAGACAAGGAGTTCACATGGATATTTCCCAGGTTTCAAGCACAGCACTCCAGGATTCACAGTGGCTGCAATCCTTCTTGGATTCGCAGAACTCTTCGAATAGCTCAACCGCCAGCACAGACAGCGCCAGTGCATCGGCCAGCAACGCAACAACCGCCAGTGCAACGGGCGCCACGCAAACCTCCCAGGCGACTGCAGCAAGCAAGAGTTCCGCTCCTTCGGCATCCGCAATCTTCCAGGCATTGCTTGCCACCAATACCGCAAACAACGACATGGCGATACTCAACGCATTGCCCGGTGCCACGACAAATTCCTCAGTCAGCAACGCGGGCATGCTCCAGGCTCTGATGTCGGCTGCGTCCGGCTCCAGCGGGCTGGCTGCTTCACCGACGTCACAAGACGCCTCATCTGCGAGTGATTCCGGCAATCAGTCCGTTCTCCAGGCTTTACAGAGCGCATCTTCGGGAAGTAATGATTTGTCAATGTTACAGGCTCTGCAGGGAGCCTTGACCAATGACAGCAGCGGCACGGGCTCAACTGCGGACATTTTGGATTCCCTGCTCCAGCCCACGTCAGACATCAGCGATTCTTCGGATTTGTTTGCGCCACAGAATACCGACCCTTCGGGCGATCTGGCCGCGCTTGAAGGCTTTGCCGGGGCCACCAATTCCGCCGATAGCCTGCAAAGTTCGGTCATGGACGCGCTGTCGAACAGCGACATGAGCGGTACGGACCTGGCCGCGGTACTCAAGGCCCTGGACCAAATGAACAGCTCCACTGGGACCAGCGGAAGCGTCTCCTCTTAGGAATTTTTACCTGCGGCCCTGGTACACGTACCGGGGCCTTATTTCATCGTAGCTACCACAACCCGCCGTAACAATACCGCCACGCCGGCAGTCTAATTGTTTCCTCACCCGTGAGCCCGGTCATTTCACGGCCGAAAGGATTTTCCATGAAGGTTTGCTGTCCGCTCGGTTTTCTCCTGGTTCTTCTATTTTTGTCAACATGTGAACGGCCGTATGTGATCAAAAGTGTCTGGACCGACTCTGAACTTTCCTGCAATGGGGACACAACACAATGGAAAGATGTCATACAGTATCCTGACAATCCCCAATTTGGCATTGGGGTCAAGAATGACGGCAAGTTTTTATACCTCCGCGTCGTATCATGGAAAGATCCGATCAACAAACAGATCCTGCGATTTGGATTCACGACATGGTTTACAAGTCCGTCAAAAAATGGAAAACGGTTCGGAATACATTTTCCAATTGCCAGGAAGAGGACGGCCGAGGAGAGGCGTGGGGATAAAGAGAACAGGCCTGATTCAGCAGAAATGAGGTCTCGGTGGGAAGAATCGCTTCAAGAAATGGAATTCCTCGGTCCTGAAAATAGCGACAGTATACCTGTCAAGACCAAGGTCGCCGAGTCAATGGGCATTGTCGTCGGATTGTTCCCTTCTCAGGAAAAGCTTATTTACGAAATGAAAATGCCCCTTCGGGAGGATTCCGTTTGCAAATATGCAATTGATATCGGGAAAGATTCGGTATTGAAAGTGGCATTCGAATCCGACATTCCAGAAATAGGTACGCACGGTCAGGGCGAGAGCCACGGTGGAGGCGCAGGCGGCGGAGGCAAGGGCGGTCGGGGCAGAGGTATGCACGGTGGAGGCGGCGGAATGCGAGGCGGTGGTGGAGAAGGAAGTCATGAACATGCAGCGGAAGCAGTACTGGAGCAGTTCAAGACGTCTTTTGCCATTACGCTTGCAAACAAGTTTGCAAAATAACTTTTTCGGACGGCTGAATTGATCTTCCTAATGGCATAAAGACATTGCTTTATGTGTATTCTCAATCATGAGGAGGCCGCATTCCTGCTTGCCCTTGACGGTGGAAATAAAGATATCGTACCGCGTTTTGGTAAGGGTTGGGTACTTTTGTATCCGGCCCTGTAATACGTTATTGTATTCCAATATTTCTTTCATTAAAACTTGAAAATACATTTGCACACAACCTTGCTTTTTTGCAAATTTGTAACACGATTTTAGTTCCCACCCCGTAATTCTGTTCGTTGACAGCTTCCGCTTCATTTACTAATGGTTGAAAGCATTGGCTTTGATTCGCAGTGTTTCTTAGAAAAGCAAATTGCCTTATGAGCCATTTCAAGATTCTCGTTGCCGAAGGCGATTCGGATATCAGCGAACTTATAAAGACCATACTCTCTTCCCCGTCTTATTCCATAACATGCGTCGACACCATCACCGAGGCATTTAGAAAACTAACGGAAGAAGAACCAGACCTTATTTTGGTAGATCTACTTACGCCCGAACTCGACGGATGGAAATTCTATAAAGCCGTTCGAGCAAAACCTGTATTTGAATATACAAGAGTTGTCATTCTAACAGATTTGTTATTCATTCCTAAATACCACATCTTACCTGCAGATCTGGTCATGGAAAAGCCCTTCGAGCTTGACGAACTAAGAGCGAACGTGAAGAATTTGCTTTCTGCAGAGAAATCGCTGGATGTTTTCAGCTTGAAGCACCTCAAAGAACCAGACATTCGTACAAGGGCAAAAGCAATAAGAACCAAAATATTCACGGATTGTTGTAACACGGAAGCCGAAACAATTGTCCAATAAGTGAATTATGGGTGCACCGAACGCAGGGGAATAATTAACAAGATTCAGAATGTAACAAGGAGTCTTGAAGAAGATCAATTTTCTTCAGATCTAAAAAGGAGGGTGATTTTATGCATGTTTTTCTTCCAATATTTGCAGCAGCTTGTTTGGTGTTTTTCGGGTATTTTGCGATCTGGAGTTCGAGCCAACCAACGACACCGAAGGGAATATCTTCTTTCGGAAGGATTTTGTCCATAATCTTATTTGTAATAGCCGGATTGGCGCTTCTATCCCCAATCGCCGTCAGACAGTTTCATTGCGGTTGTAGGATGAATAATATGGAATTCCGCGGACATCCTGGTTTCATGGGACGCCCACAGGGGCCTTGGATGAATAGAATGCAAATGCCCGGAGACAAAAACCGACCGGAAACTGTGCCTGAAGAAAAACCTGAAACTCCAGCTTCCAAATAAAGGGAGGCTTTTTTCCTCTCGAAAACCTTCGAATGCAACATCCCGTTCCATGGCGAGATGTTGATAATGAAACGTTACGAATGTTTTGCAACAGCGCTCCACGGGGAGGAGCGCTGTTCTTTTTCTATCGTTTTGTTAAAGACCGTATTGCTTAAGGATATTATTGATATTTGCGTAATAGCATATTTTTGATACATGATACGAACGATGATTTATTTTGGTGGTTCATCCAGTCTCCTTCAAACTTCAATAAACATAGGAGGTTTTGTATGGCAACAAAGCAAAAGACAACCGGCAAACCAAGTCCATCTTTTGGTCTCGATCAATTCAAATCGGAAATTGAGAAGCGAGCCAAGGAAATCTTTCTCAAGCGTCAGGCTACTAAGACTCCGGGAGATGCGCTGTCTGATTGGCTTCTGGCGGAAAAAGAAATAAAGGCGAATCATCATATCGCCTAAAATCAGAGTCTCAAATCATAAAACAACGAAAGAGGGGCGTTCCCGAGGCACGTCAAGGAAATCGGCTAAGGGAGGCACCCGCGGCTCCCCCCTCCGGTGTCGGATTAACCGCTTCGGAACCTACCTGTAAACGCGTAATATCACCCATACGGCACTTCCTGACTAAGATTATTACATCCTGTGCGGCATTTTTGATCAACCCTGTCGACCTGCAGTGGTTTACTCATACCTTTTGGCGTTCCGGGGCCTGCGATCGGGGGGCCTGGATCCGCCCGGAAATCCCGCCAAATAGTTCCAGATGGGGGAGCATCGAGCAGGCAGGCCTCCTTTTGCGCGAAAGTTTTGAGGGGCACCTAAAGTAGGCCACCTTCAAGATTTTGAAGATGGATCGTCAAGAACACCTCAGCCGACTTTTTTCGCTGAGCTGGACCTATCGGGCGATTTCCCGCTATACAGGCATGCATCGGACCACGATAGCAGAAGTACCGCATACAACAGGTTCAAAATGTACCTGACGCTCAATCTGACCAATTGACTCCGCAAATTGCTGTTCCGGCGAGAGTATCTTGTGGCTTCGATTTAAACTCTCGAATAGGGAGATATGATGGAAATGGATCTCGACATTGCCGGCTTTGAACAAATTGGTGGCGTCGAACCTTGCTTTTGTCCCATCACTTGCGACAATACGTAGAGTCCTTTTCGTATCTCGAAAACGCTTGACAACATTAGCCAGAACTGCAAATTCACCGTCGGTTATGAGTGTACCTTTTGTCAAATCGACAATGATATCACGGTCCCTGGTGTCGGGTTTGCTCAGGGTCTCCAACATTGTCCTAAACTCAACGAAATTCTCTATTTCTTTCCTATTGTAGGCAACATAGTAGAAGCCCGGCTTTTTGAGGATTTTCAGAGGCATATGTTACTATACCATGGATAATAGAGTGATGAACCAAAGACATTGATCTCCGAATGCTTAGTTTTCTACAGGCGTAACCGAAAAATCAAATTCCGCAGGTAGCAAATTATGATAGAATTCTCCTGAACGATTGACAAAGTTGGAAAGCAGCTGGTGATAAGGGATTCTTTCCTCTTCTCTATTCTTTGCAAGGATTACGGCCACGCTTTCTATCCAAGCGCATTCATTATCAAATACCTCTATATTGAGACTTTCGCAAAGTGCTCGCAAACCGGATTCATTTCTCTCGGGCCTAATTATGAGACAAAGGATCCCCTCGAAGCGTTGCACCATCCTTTCACAAATAACAAGCAAGCCCATCATCATGATGTTGGAAGAGAGCGCCACTTCCAGGGAAATTGCCTGGCAACGGATCCCTTCCGAGAGACCGGACCGTACACTGTCAATGATCTGGTTGGTCTCGGGTTCAGAAATGCTTTCCGATGTCAGCCGCAGGATCTGGAATCCCGTTCTTTTATCGATGATGATACTCATGAGACGTCGCTCTTCCGTATTTGGAATACACCACATCGAAATAATTAGTCACCAACTGTTATTATACCGGCAAAGGGGGGCAAAGTCAAGAGGTGTTTAATCGCTTAATCACTTGGGTCAAACGGCTAAAGAAGAACCGGTCGGGTCTGGCCGCATGCAGATGCCCACGCCGGCGTTTTTAAGGGCTGTCAGGACCTGCCGGGCCATGCATCGAGGAGCTGTCACACATGAGAACGGATGATGCCGAGAGTGTGGGATATGAGTTCCTGATAGAAATTCGTCGACTTGTCGAAGACCCGGTACCGGTGGGGCGATTCCATTGCGGCGGACATATTTCCAGTGATGACAACACCGTCAATTTCCGGGTGGAGTTTGTCGACTTCATCAAGAAGCTGCACGCCGGTAAGACCCGGCATGTTGAAATCGGTAATGACGATTGCCGGGCGGATGTTGTCGATGATGATCTTCTTTAGGGCTTCGCGCGGGTCCTTATAGACAGCAATGTTTTTAAAACCGGCTAAACGCAACCGCTCGGCAATGGTATCGGCAATATCGGGCATATCGTCGACGATGATGATGAGGTCTGAAACTTTCTGAATCAATAGAACCTCCTTCGCTGTTGGAATACCGAAGAAGCGAAGGTACGCCGATACGAAGGATGATGCGACAAGCAGGCGGGGCGTGCCTTATAGGAAAGCCTGTGCAGGAGCGGCCGCAAGGAAGCGGAACGGACGGGAGGAATGCGGCAGTTTACGTTTAATATTTGTGTGTTTGCTTTGGATAATTGTGAATTTACTTCTAAGAAGCGGGGGGGGGGGGGGGGGTAATAAGTGCCTGCTCAATTACCCGAAGTAGTCCTTCTGTCAAGTATGGCTTCGCGAGCTTCCCCTTGAACCCGTATTTGTGAGGTTCGGCGAGAATGGGATCATCGGGATATCCGCTGGACGCAATAACTTTTACCAAGGGATCGATCTTCAGCAATTCCTGCATGGTTCGTCTGCCGTCCATAGCGCCGGGAATTGTCAAATCTACAATCACGAGATCAAAAGGCTTTTGCTCTGACAATGCTTTTTGGTACAAATCAATAGCTGCCGTGCCGTGGGTTGCGACGGCGACGGCGTATCCATTGTGGGACAAGATTGCTTGAGAGATGTCGAGAATGTTTTCCTGATCGTCCATAACCAGAATTTTTCCATGACACGCATGAGATGTAAGTGATGGAATTGATGATTCAACGCAAACAGAGGATTGAGTCGCCGGGAGAAAAATGGAAAAGGTAGCTCCCTTGAGCGCTTCGGAATCAACCTGTATATGGCCACCATGTTTTTTGATTATCGAGTAAGCTGTTGCAAGCCCAAGGCCGCTGCCTTGCGGCTTGGTTGTGAAAAACGGATCGAAGATACGAGGAAGAATGTCCTTTGGAATTCCCATGCCCTGGTCGCTGATTGAAATTCTGACGTAGGGACATGGATGTAACGAGGGCGGAAGGGGAGCGCCGTCGGGAACATTGCTTGCGGATATAACGATGTTACCCCCGTGAGGCATAGCCTGGCGGGCGTTGATCAGAATGTTGTGAAGGACTTGTTCAATCTGGTACTTGTCGGCATCACAATTCCAGAGGTCATGAGGGATGTCTAATTCAGACGATACATTAGACCCGCTCAAAGCGAGTTGCGAGTTTTCCCGGAGAAGGGACGAGAGAGAGATTGTTGTCTTCGCCGCGATTCCGCCTTTAACACAAGTCAATAACTGTCGCGTGAGGGATTGGGCCGAATTGAAGGTCGAAATCGCGTTATCAAGATGGTGCGCCGCTTCCGATTCTCTTTCAATGCTTTCTTTTGCCAGGCTGATATAACCGAAGATGCCGGTAAGAAGATTGTTCAAGTCATGGGCAATGCCGCCGGCAAGAACGCCAAGACCTTCAAGCCGTTGGGCTCTTTGAAGCATTTCTTCCGGATTCATGCGCTCGGTAATGAGCGTGTAATCATCTTCCCGCTGCGGGAGAAGGGGGAGTTCTTGGTCTGACGCCATGCAAGACTCCATAAAGAAGCCACGATACGGGATCGGGCTTTGATGCCGTAATGAAAGAGCCTAATAGGAGAACCATTAGTATATCACGTCGGATGGTAGCTTGTAAAGATTTTTGTGGAAAAATCGGGGAACACGGACTGGAAAATCACTCGTCCGGTCAATTTCTGGCGGATTTATCGGTCATTTTGGAGCGGACCGGTAAACTTAATTTCAATTATTCCATATGAATTATTCTTTCGGCAATTTTAATTGACTAATAACAGATATTGTCTTTGATTGAGCAAATAATAATCTATTTGCAAACAACCGCTCAAAATGATATATTACAAGTGTTTCTGTATCTCTTTTAGTATCAATGTCTTATGTCGCATAATGTATCTTATGTAACCTAACCCGGAAATAACCCTCTTTTTCCCCCAATTTTAGCCCTTCTTGTATTTTGTGACCCTTGTCCAAAGTTATTCAGTATCTCATGAAGAAATTTGTCCACTACTTCGAAATGTCGCACTTCCTCAAGTACTGCGAAGCGCAGCGGGATGTCGCCTTGGTGGCCTTCGCGTCAAATAACTGAAGGATTCTTCCTTAGCCGCCCCTCGTCAGGGACTTCACCCCGTCGGGTGCTTCGGCGCGTCGCCAAGGGTCGCCGATCTTTGTCGGCGGGGCTCTACTTCAGCAGCTCAAGGAAGTCAAGGAAAACGACTATGAAATGCATTTCGTTATCGTGAAGATTTATAAAGGGTATGGTATGCCTCGCCTGTTTGTGCTTAGGACAATGCGGTCATTAACAGATTTATTTGCAAGCTGACATTACCATAACAAAGACAAAATAGCCTAAATACAAAATGCCATACCCAAACCAGCCTCGGCAAATCCAATTTAATTTCTTATCCTTTAATTTCAAATATTCCCTTCCATAAATAAATGAAAGCATCGCGACATTATTCTGCATCGTGTTATTTATGAGAAAGGTTGGAGAACCCAATAATTCCCATTTTTCATTATGATTGTTTTTCAGATAGGATAAGAGGTAGAATGAGATGGTCGACTTTTCTTGACAGGAATTTCTGATTGCTTAGTTGGCCTTGCCTGTCTTGCTCGTCAAGCTGCCTTTGATAGCACTACCTCACCAATATACACTTCCATTGGATAGTTGTAAAGGAGGGACGAGTGCTCCCTCCGGTTGTTGTACCGTTCAAAGAACTCCGCAAGGCCGGTGCGGCACTCGGCAACGGAGCTGTACCCCCGTATGTAGATGTCGTCGTACTTGACCGTTCGCCACAGCCTCTCGACAAACACGTTATCCAGCGCCCGCCCTCGTCCGTCCATGCTGATCCGGATACCGCGTTCAAGGAGCACCGAGGTGAACTCCTCGCTGGTGAACTGACATCCCTGATCCGAGTTGAAGATTTCCGGTTCTCCGTACTTCGCCAGTGCCTCCTTGAGAACTTCGATGCAGAAGCCGCTGTCCAGCGAGGTCGACAGACGCCATGCAAGGACGCACCGACTGTACCAGTCGATAACGGCGCAGAGGTAAGCGAAGCCGCCGTTGAGGCGGATGTAGGTGATATCGGTGCTCCACACCTGGTTGGGGTGGTTGACCACTACGCCACGAAGCAGATACGGGTACTTCTTGTGTGCCTTATTGGGCTTCGAGGTGTTCAGGGCCCGGTAGATCGCGTGGAGGCCCATACGGGCCATCAGCCTGCGAATCTTGCTGCGCCCAACCTCCAGCCCAAACTGACGCCTCATGGCCGCCCGGAGCCTTCTGGTGCCCCGCGTGGGGTCATCGGTGAATAGCTCATCGATACGATCCATGAGCAACTTGTTCATCGGACTAGTCTGCGGCGTATAGTAAATCGAGGTCCGACAAATGGAAAGCAGCGAACACTGCCTCTTCAAAGTCAAGTCCTCGCTTGTAGAATCGGCCATCTTTGCTCTCATAGCATGCCCAGCTTCCGCAAGTTTTTTTTTAGGAACTCGACATCCATGGTCAGCTCCCCGACCTTGCGTGCATACTCATCGCGATCACCGCGAACGCGCTCAAGCTCTTGCTCGGCGTTCTTGTCTCCCGAAAAAGCCATCTGCGCGTTGCCAAGAAACTGCCTGCGCCACTGAGCTATCTGGTTGGGATGGACTTCGTACCGACTTGCCAAAACGGACAGCGGTTCGGCCTCCTTCAAGGCTTCCAGAACCACCTTCGTCTTCAGAGCGTCGTCGATCTTGCGGCGGGTCCGCTTGGCGGGGTTGCCATCGCTGTTCGGGGACATCGCGGCGGCCTTCGCTTGCTGCTTCCGGTTCATGTTGGACTCCTTTGATAATGAAAAAATACCCTCGGAATCCAACTAAGAAACCATTATTTCCTGTTCAAAAATCCCGGACCATCTCAGAACGAGGCAGGTAAAACCTCTCTGACATATGTAAAGTTGAAGTTAGGTTCATAAAAAATCAACAAGAGCGCTTCTGTTAGGACTATTTCAACAACCTGCTAGGAGTCTGCCAAGTTCTAGACCACCTGGTGGCCAGGTACGGAAAGCCGGAAGCTCTGTTGACTGATAACGGCCCGGAATTCCGGAGCAAAGAACTCATGCTCTGGGCAATACGAAACCAGGTAAGGCAGGAATTCATTCAGCCCGGCAAGCCCAGCCAGAATGCTTTTGTAGAATCATTCAATTCGATATTCAGGGACCAATGCTTGAATGAAAACTGGTTCATCTCATTAGAGGACGCAGAAAGAATAATCGAACATTGGAAGAACATTTACAACCGGATACGGCCACACGGATCACTAAAGGGGAAAACACCTGAAGAATACAGAGGTCAATTCAAAGAGAAAACTCCCATTTCGACTGAGAAAGTAATTGGGGTATAGCCACCGAATCATGACCGATAACGAACGACCGGCGGGGGACAATGACGAAAAATAGTGGGATCGCACATCCCCATTCGAACGGGCGTTCGATTTATCATTGGTTTGGTTGATGTTTGCAGGGGCGTTCAATTTATTGTCCGTTTTATTCCAATTCGTAGGGGCGTTCAATTGAACGCCCCTACAATTCGGTGTATCGTCATTTGAAAATTGAACGCCCCTACCACCACCATCGCGAATTTGTAGTATCCCGTGCATATGGTCCGGCATGATGACAAATTCATTCAACGTCACGTTCGGATAATGATACGGAATTTCCTGCCAATATTTTTTTGCGATTTCACCGATGGGGGTCAATTGCAATGAACAATTGTCCGGGGGGTTGCCGTGTGGAACGGCCAATACGCATCGAATGTCATGCAAACAAATCGTCACGAAATAATACCCCGGCGCCGTGTAATCGTGCCCGTCCAGTCGCACGGATCTTCGGTGAAAGATTTCAGGGTTGAATAACACAGCCCGCGTATTGTCATTTCATTGTTAAGGGTATCATAGTTGCGCCTCGCGCCCTTTATTATGTCGTTTGCCCTTTCCCCGCCACTCGGGGCGGGGTTCTTCAAAAACGGCATCGCGTGACGACCTGCCTTCCGGTTCTTCCGGTCCTCGGGTATCCTGCAGAATCGCACCTCGGGTAGGTTCACCTTATAAAATATTGCTTCCCACTGTCAAAACCTGAGAGTCCCGCTTTATTTTTCGTATTTCTTAATGGCGCTTTGGGGTGCCATGTTCCGTGCGACACTTCGCGGGCAGCCGTGCCGGTAATGACGGCGCCCCTTATGTACTTCTTTGTTCGCCTACCGGCCTCTGTACTTGACCACCCGACCGCACAGATCCAAAAAATCCGTCGAGTTCAGGCAGCTCTTGCAGTCATTCACCAGCCAGGAGCAAATCTCGAATCGCAGGTCGCTTGTGTCGGGGTCTACATGGTCCACGGTGGGCAGCAGGCCGCATTTTTTCTTAAAGCCCCGGTAATCATTCTTTACTTTTGAGTCATCCCATGTGCTGATAAGCCGCCAGGCCAGCGTTTGCCCGGTGTATGGGTCAAGAAGGCCGTTTGTCAGGACCGCCTGATGGATCGCATACTTGTACAGGGCCTTGCTGGAATTTAGTGCGCATGCCCTTTTGAGCCTTTTGTCGCGGCAGAAAAGATCTTCCGCTTTTTTGTCAATCCACGCCCTGTATTTTGCCGGCGTGCACAGCCCTTGCAAATAAGCGGGCGGGAAATACAGGGTGGGGCAACCGTTGGGAGAAGAGAATGCGGAATGAACGCTTGACCGGTAGGATATGATCCGTTGGCACAGGTCCACGAACTCCGACGGAGTTTGGTTGGTCTTGCACAGGTTGATTATGAAGGAGCATATCTCAAATTCCAGCGTGTCCGAATCCGGGTCTATGTGGTCGACCGACGGCATCAGATAGAACTGCTTGAGATAGCCCTTCTCTTTTCTTATCCGGGTGGGGTCGTATTTGCTTACAAGGTCCCACCGGAGCTTCTCACCGGTGAATGGATCGGTGGATCCATTTTCACACACGGCCTCGTTAATTTTCCTCTTGTAGCCGTCGGCATCGCCGGTCAGCGCGTAGGGCTTTTTGTGCGCAAGGTCCCGGACCAACAGGCTTTTCGATTTGTCGTGCAGCCAATTGCAGTAGGATGTTTGGGTTATTTGCCCTTGCAGGTATGCGGGACGGGGATATTGGGGAGCACGGCTTTTGCATTCTTTTCCGGAGGCAAGCCTCCGGGAGCGCCGGAAAGGTGAACCGGATTCTCTGCGATGCCTCGTTTTTGCCATAATGCCTCCGATTTTTACAAGCCGTTCCCGATCTTTCTATGCAGCGTTATCAGATTTGTCGTTATCTCCAGTTGAGAATTTTGTAACCGGGTGTTTCTGCGGTGCGCGCAACTGAAGGTACGGGCCTGCCAAGGGTACACCCACGCTGCACCGGCTCGGCAAACCAAATGCATTTGATTCGTATTTAGATTTCCCGGCATAGCCGTCCAAAAGCATTTAATTTGCATTTCCATTTAGAACCCTGACCCTATTTCTCCGGAATCACCAGTTCCAGAATTTTTTCCTGCATTTCCCAATTGTTCTGCTGCACGTGGCTGTTGCAGTTGCGGAACATGATGGAAAAGGCGTACGTCTTGTTCCGGACAAAGGCATACCCCGCAATCGTGCTTACGCCGTACTCGTTGAGCGTACCGGTCTTGCCGCGCACCAGGCCCTTGAGCCTTGAATCCTTGAAGCGGGATTTGAGGGTTCCGTCGATGCCTGCCGAGGGAAGCGAGTAGACGTATTCGGGAAAGAACGATTTTCGGGTCCACACGTACCGCAGCAACTCGGTAATCTGGCGGGCGCTCATGCGGTTGCTGTTGCCCATGCCGGACCCGTTCTTGATTTCCGGAATACCGGGCAGCTTCTTTTCTTTCCACCATGCAAGCGCGAGCGCCGCCGATTTCTCCCACGAGCCGGCCGCAGAGTCGGCCTCGGCGCTCAAGGTCTTGAACAGCATCTCGGCCATGTAGTTGTTCGAAACCTTGTTCATGGAATTGACCGCCTGGTACAGCGGCACCGAAGGAAACACATAAAACGGACCCCTCGCCTTCACCGAATCCGGGACAGTGCCGCGTTTCACTTTTCCCTTGAACCCGATCTTGTTATCCTCAAGGAGCCTTTCGAACACGTTCCCGAAATACTCCCATGTCTGCCAGACTTTTTTGTATTGTACAACGGGACTCGCGTCGAGGGGCATGCTCCCCGACACCGTCACAACGGTGTTGTCCCCGTCTTTGCGGGTGCTCGCTGCCACCGCAACCGGCTTTCCGGCCGCGGTGGTCTGCGCGGAAACAATAAGTTTTACAATGGATGTTTTGGGAAGAATGTCCGCACGCACGGGAGCTCCGACGGAGCGGCCGGGCCTGATCCAGATGCTCTCGCAATTAAAATTCGCGCTTACCGCGTCCACCGGAGCAACGTAAGGATGGCTGGAATCGTCTTCGTCAAAACCCGGCCCCACCGAGACCGAATCGAAAAATGAATCGTCGAGAACTATGTCCCCTTCAATCGACCTGAGTCCGATGCACGCAAGGTGCTGGACAAACAGCCACATCCGCTCAATCACAAAATACGGGTCTGCGCCTCCCCGGATGTACAGATTGCCGCGGCATATCCCGGTATCGGAAGAAATCGGTTTCTCCGCGTACACCGTCGTCTTGAAGGCATAGTTCGTTCCGAGTCTTTCAAATGCCATGGCCGTGGTGAGGAGTTTGGACACCGATGCCGGATTATACAGCGAATCCGCGTTAAAGGCCGCAACCACCGAATCCCCTTCGAGGTCCTTTACCACCACCCCCACGTTCTGAGGGGCATACCTGCCGCGTCTGAGGAGCGCTTCCAGTTTCGTGCCCGGAGTCCGCCCGGCAGGGGTCCCCATTGAATCCTGCGCCTCCGCCGACGCCGCAGCAGCAGCAAACTGCGCAACGCAGGCTCCCGTGGCGCAGAGCAGCACCGCAAGAATCAAAGCCCGCGAAAACCTTCTTTCAACCGGGCCTGCCCGCCGGAAACGGCCGTTGCCGGGGCCTTCGTATTTAGCAACGCTGCGGGGGGTCAAACAAATAATTATGCTATTTTTATTTTCTTGCATGGTTTCACAACCTATTTTTAGAAGAAGTTATTTGAGCCACCGTGAGTCATACTCTTCGAAAGGTCTGGAGGTCAGCATCAGTATGCCGAAATTTTCAATTGCGTTCATTGTGCCGGCCAAGTCAAGTGCAATCAGGCACCGCATCATCGAAAGTCAGGACCAGGATTCCGCACTAAAGTCGTTTTTCTCCGAAGAGGCGTCCGAGTTCTATTCGGACGACGATCAGGGGTTTTTCTATTTCAAGGAAGACTTTTTCGACGAAACAAATACGTCGGGAAGTGTCATCCGGCTCGATTAGTCCGCGCCGCGGCGAAGCCCCGCGTGCGCGCTACCTGCTTTTCTCCCGTGTGTGCTGCGTATCGCTCTTTGCAGCCAACTCCTTGACCTCGGTGATGAACTCGCCCTTGTCCTTGAACTTCCTATAAACTGAAGCGAACCGGACATAGGCGACGTCGTCCATCTGGTACAGCTCGGTCATCACCAGGCCGCCGATCTCCTTGCTCGGGATCTCGGTTTTCGACAGCTTCTGGATCTGGTTCTCTATTCTGTCAACGACAGCCTCGATCTTGTCCATGCTGATGGGCCGCTTTTTACATGCCGACAGCAGGCCGTTCATCAGCTTCTGGCGGTCGTACGGCTCCCTCCGCTGGTCGTTCTTGATGATGGTGAGCGGAACGGTTTCGATGTATTCGTATGTTGTAAACCTCTTTTCACACTTCAGGCATTCCCTGCGGCGCCGCACCGCCTGTCCCTCCTTACTCGAACGGGAATCGACCACTTTGTCTTCTTCATGTCCGCAGTAGGGGCACTTCATCGCCGGGCTCCTTGCGTTGGTGGTGTTGTTTTACCGATAAAATTGCGATCGGGCTGCCTTATAGTATTAGTTTGACATTTCCGCTACAATATATGGTAGTAGTAAAATACATCTGTTGCCGTGCAGTTTCCAACCGTAAAAGAAGTCCTTACACGAAGGCCCGTGGCTTGTCGCAGCACCAAAACCACGAAAAGAAAAATGGGGATTGGTCTTTTTGCGGTCGAGGGAGAAATCGATCAATCACCGCATTGGCAGGAGCGCTTTAACGCACGAGCCACGTAACACTCCGGCGCTTCACCCTGTCAAATTCTAGAGTCAGGCGCCGGTGGGCCGTTGTTGATAGTCCAAAGCCGGACATATATCTCTTCACATTTAGCACGGGAGGTTGCATGCGTTGCTTGCCTGTTTTTGCGTCACTTCTGCTCGCGGGTTCGCTCTCACTCGCCCTTGCCCAACAGGGCCAGGGGGGACAGGGTGGCGAAGGAACTCATCATCAGATGATGTCGGTGGAGGACCGTGTAAATCAGTTGAAGACACAACTTTGCCTTTCGGCGGACCAGGTGACAAAAATCACTGCAATCATGCAGACTCAGCGCGACACGATGCAGGCGCTTCGCGAAAAGTACGGCGACGACCGACAAAGCATGCGGCAGGCGATGAGCGGACTTCGTGCAAACGCCGACAAGGCGATTTCTGCGGTGCTCACCGACATCCAACGGAAGAAGTATGAGGCCATGATCGCTCAGCGGCAGAAAGAAAGGGGCGACCGGGGACAAGGCGGTCAGGGCAAGCCCGCGGGAGGAAGCGATAAGTAGCAGTAAGACGCGACCTTTACATAACGGAAGTTTTTGTGGTGACAGGCAGGTGATTTGGAATCTGGTTCGCCTGCCTGTTTCTGTATAAAGAGCCGCAAGACCGGTATGCCCGGATTTGACACTTGTGAACGGAAACACCTATATTTTTTCTTCTTGATGCCTCTCGATCCTTCCGTTCGAACGAAACACACCGCAGCATCGTTATTGCACGGAATCGGCCGGACAACTCGCGTATCGCACGGGATTTGCAGCATGGTGAGAAATCAGACGATCAACAACGCCCTTTCCCTCCTGCTGTTCTGTACTGTCAACGTACTGTTCGCGGTCAAGTATACCTCACGAATCGACGCCGGCTACGCCCTTGTTCTCTGCGGGGCGTATGTCTGTTTCTGCGTCGCCTTGATCCTGTGCACCGTCCGGCTCCCGGAAGACCTTTTCCGGAGGCGGTATGCCCTCTTGATTGCCGGGGCGTTCGTTTTGTTTTTTCTCGCAGCATTGTGGTTCATAAAAGTCGACACGATCATGAACGACCGCTGGAGCGTGATACAGGCTTTTTTCGACGACCTGCTTCAGGGAAAGTATCCCTACCTGGCAAAATCGAACCAGGACAACCCGCCCGGTCCACTCCCGTTCTACTTCGTGCTCACCTTTCCGTTCTACGTAATCAATGAGATCGGGCTCTCGACCATCACCGTATTCATTGCATACTTCCTTCTTTTGAACAAACAATCCGCCGAAAACAGGACCCTTCTTTTCCAGACCGTGCTGCTCGTGACGTCTCCGGCCCTTGTGTACGAGATAGTCGTTCGCAGCACGATTTTCTTCAACATGGGGCTTATTGTCTTGTATGTGTACTGGCTGGAAAAACGGGTGCTGTCCGGAGAGCGCAAACGTGTGGTGTTGCCGGGGCTCATCGGCGGGTTCCTGCTGTCGACCCGGGCCATTGCGGCCATTCCTGTCGTCTGCTACCTGTCGTACAGCCTGCTGCGGCGCAAAGACGTGTCCACGTACGTAAAGATCGTCGTAGCGATGGCCGCGGGGTTCTGTTTGACATTTGCGCCACTTGTGTGCTGGGGATGGCGGTCTCTTCTACAGAACAATCCGCTATTGCTTCAATCCAGCTTTTCACCGCTGCCCGTTACCGTTGCGTTTGTGGCGATCTCGTTTGCCGGCGGCCTGTTTCTGAAAAGTTTTGACGGGTACATGCGTTTCTGCGGCATCATGCTGTTCCTGATAGTCGCGATTTCCACGGCGTGCTATGCGGCGTCCGTCGGCTGGAGACGGGGATTCTACGATTCCAAGTTCGACATTTCCTATTTCACCTTTTGCGTTCCGTTTCTCATTGCGTCGTTTAAGGGTTTCTCCGGCCGGCGCGCGGCACCGGGATCGTAGCGGGGTTTTGACAAGCACGCCCCTGCTCCGCACTGCGGTTGCGCACATCTTCACTCCCGACAGGGCAAGACTATTTCCTGAAGACGAACAGGGGATACGCCCCGACAGCGCCAAGCAGCCCGGGGAAAAGATCCTCCATCTTGTAAACGATCCTGAGGAACTCCCTTCCAAACAACCACCGGTGAACATACGATTTCATGAACGGAACGCTCAGGCTTCGCCAGACAACGGTATCAAACGGCGTTTCCCGGCCAAGGTGCTTTTTGAGATAGTTCCGCGAATGCGGATGAAAATAGAGCTGCGGTCCGCCCGTGACCGGAGGCGCGGATCGTAGCGGGCCCCCGGCCAGGAGCTTCAAAATTCTTTTGCCGATTTTGAGCGGCAGGAACGGCGCCAGCGCGATTGCCATAAGCGGGCTGCGGTTTCCCCATGTGTAAACGACAACCGCGGTGCGGCCTTTTCCAAGAACCCGAACGATTTCAGCGAAAGCCTGAATTTGCATCGTCTTCTCGACATGATACATCGTATGAAGTGAAACAACGCCGTCCACGGATTCGCTCCTGAAAGGCAAATTGGTGATGTCGCTCTGAACGCAACAGCACGCGTCGCCAAGGCATTTTCGCGCTTCGATAAGCGCCGTGAAGCTGATGTCGGCGCAGATTCTCCGGGCGTAACCTTCCGAATAGGAAACATGTTCCGGAAATTGAATGGGCCCGGACGCAACATCGAGTATAAACCTTCCCCCCTTGGTGAGAAACCTGTTGACGCGGAGAAGACACTTGCTGCGGTATTCAGCCGATACGGGACGAAGGTCCTCGAATTGTGCGGCATCGGAAAACCTGCCGTCCGAACCTCTTTTCCACCCTGTACCGTCATAAAACTCACTAACCGTTTGAGCAACGGAGGCATTCGCACTCATGTCTTAATTTTCCTCTGCAGAATGTTCGTCGAATTCGATGCTTGAAAAATGGTTTCCGAATGTATGCTTCAGGAGGAGTTTTGTGAGAGCCGAGACCCGGACTCGAACCGGGGACCTACGGTTTACGAAACCGTTGCTCTACCAACTGAGCTATCTCGGCGGCACGGATTCACTAGAGGGTATCTAAAAATAGTTTGTTACAATTATCCGGGGGAGAATTTCTGGGAGGCACATACGATGAATGAGGATTGCCAAACGAGTGCAGTAGTAGCAACATAAGAATCCGGGCGCCCCGCCCGCTAACTATGATTCTGGTTTGCTGAGCCGGTGCGGCAAAATCAAGATAATATTTTTGTGTGCTGAGCGTGTGCGGCGAGGTACGTTCAGTGGCGAGACCGAAACGCCTGCTGCGCGCACACTAGAAGCACCCGGTTAACAAGATCCAAGACCAAATACAGTGCCCCTGTTCTTCCGGCCGCAGCTGCGCCACTGAGGGAAAAACTTAAAATTCCTTTGCGTTTTTGTTTCTTGCGTTAGGCACGACCGTAAGGTGCTCTGGAGAGCAGTGCCGGTCGGCCCCGCCGAAGGCACAGGGGCGATCCGGCACCGAGGCTGAAAAGCCGAGCCCGGAGGGAGGGCCGACCCGAGCGTGGCGAGGGGAACGCCCACTTCTTGCTCTTGATTTCTGGGTGCCCCACAGCAGGTGATTGGATTCTCGCCCAAACTCCCACTTTGGGGTCACCCGGCACAGCAATCCAAAGGCATTTATTTATTATCATTTCCGACTCAGCGATCCAATAGCACGTACTCTTCTCTTACGGCACAATCTCCGCCTGCGGATTCTTGATGCCGGCTGCCTTTGCCTGCTCTTTTATCTTCCCCGCCTCGGCATAGAACTTGCCAAGCCGCTTCTTTATGTCGTCGTCAAGATTGTAATATCCCATTCTGTTGCATTCGGCAACGCTTTCCGTATTCCGTTTCATCTTCAGGTAAATCTTGGCAAGCCAGAAGTGGCACAGCACCGCATTGTAGTGGTTGTCGAACGGCTCAGCCTCAACGCGCTCCAGGATGTACCGGTAGACGTTCTCCGCTTCGTCGTACCGGCCGTCGCCGAACAGCGCCGCTGCCTTTCCCCAGGAGAATTTGAGCGACGCCGGGTATTTCTGGAGCATTTCGTCCGCAATTGTCAGCGCGTCCTTGTATCGCGCTTCGTTGCAGAAGATGGCGATAAGGTCCACGCTCGCGGAAATGCTCGTGTACACGCCGTTCCTCTTCGCGTCAAATAACTCGTCTATCCCCTGCTGGCATTTGTTGTCGATCCCCGGCATCCACCACAGGATTTTCGTGAGCGAGCTGCGCCAGTAATCGTATATGCCGAGGCCGTAGTTGACGTCCTTGATTTTGGGGTTCCTCTTGTGCAGAGACTGCAGGGCGGACACACCTCTCCAGCCGTGCCGGAACGCGGTGATCCATTTTTCGTAGCGGGATTCGTAGGTGCCCTTGATGCCGTCGGCGCCGCCCAGAAAGAACAGCGCCCAGTCTTTGTCCGGCCCGCCGCCGCCCAGCAGCTTTTCCGCTTTTCCTATGGCCAGATCGCAGTACCTGTAGAATTCCTCCTCACGCTTGTCCGACTCGTAGAAGCTCATCCACGATTCCAGCGCCGCAGCGCAAAAGAAATATCCGGCCGGGTGTTCGGGATATTTCTTTATGATTTTTTTTGCCTCATCTTCGGCGGATAGAAATTTCTCTTTGTACACAAGATCGATGCTGGCCATAATCATGTCGTGCATGTCCGGAGAGAGCGACGGGCCCGCGCCGCAGCACGCCGACAGCGCGGCCACCAGCAGGGCCGCAGATACGACGCACCGGTCAGCGTGATGCACTATCTGAAAAGAACCTGTACGCATTGTCGTATCGTTCCCATTTTCTCGCGCTTGTGAGATACCGGTACTTGACGGTCCGCTTTATCTGAACGCCGCGCAGGTAATAGAAATCGACCACCGCGCGCACGCTGTAAAGGCTTTTCTTGTAGGTCGAATAGTCGACAATCCGGCTGTACACGGAATCGCTCAGGCTCGTTGCGGGCATCTCGCCCACGATCGCTTTCAAATCGGCGGCCACAACCACCTCGAGTTTCTTCCGGACAAGACCGTCCGGCTCTCCGCCGCGACAGCCGGCGCAGAGCATCGCTGCCGCAACCGTGCATGCAAGCAGCAGTTGTCCGGACGTTGCTTTCGTTGTCGTCATGAAAAGGAAACCTTTGTCAGGAAACGAACACGTTGCTGTTTGTCTGGGGATCGAACAGATGGACTCTCCTGCCGTCCAGGAACACCTCGACCATCTCCTGGGGTTCGATCTCGATATCGCGCGTGATCAGGAAGCGGAGAGCGGCGCCGTTTTCCCCGCGCGACACCACGAGGCTCCGGTCGCCGAGCGTTTCGACGAGCTCCACCGAAACGCGGAGCGTGGTATCGGAATACCGCTTGGATTCGTGGTGTTCCGCGTAGGCGATGTTCTGCGGCCGGATGCCTACCGTCACCTTTCTTCCGGTCATCTGTTGGGCGCGGCCGAACCGGTCTTTGTCGAGCTTGACAAACCCGAGTACCGTATCGACGCCGGCGTCCTCTCCGCGGACCTCGATTGTCCCGTCGATAAAATTCATTGCCGGGCTGCCGATGAACGACGCGGCAAACCGCGTTGCCGGCGCATCGTACACCGCGCGGGGAGTGTCGAACTGCTCAAGCCTGCCCGCGTTGAGGATCGCGATGCGTTCACTCATCGTCATGGCCTCGACTTGATTGTGCGTGACATACAGGATGGTTGTGCCCACCTGGTGATGGATTCTCTTGAGCTCCTCCATCGCCGTTTCGCGCAGCGCCGCGTCGAGGTTGCTGAGCGGTTCGTCAAGCAGCAGCACCTCGGGGTCGAGCACGAGCGCCCGGGCGAGCGCGACGCGCTGACGCTGGCCGCCCGACAGGTGCCTGGGCATCCGGTCCTCGAGGCCGGCAAGCCGCAACAGATCGAGGGCCCATGCCAGTTTCCGCGAAATCGTTTCGGCGGGGGTCTTGTTGATGGTAAGCCCGAACCGGATGTTCTGCGCCACGGTCATGTGCGGAAAAAGCGCGTAACTCTGAAACACCATGGCGAGCTTGCGGTGCTGGGAGGGAATATCGTTGTATCGCCTGCCGCCGACGATCAGGTCTCCCTTGTCAATTACTTCGAGCCCGGCGATCATCCGCAGCAGCGTGGTTTTCCCGCACCCGGACGGCCCGAGCAGGGTCACGAATTCGCCGTTCTTTATATCAAGGCTCAACGAATCGATGACCTGGTTTGAACCCAGTCGCTTTGAGATAGCCTTGAGCAGCACTTCGGCCATGGTGTTCCTACTTCACGCTTCCGGCGGTAATGCCGGCAGTCATATATTTCTGGAGCAACAGGGAAAAGACAATAACCGGCAGGCTCAGAAGGACGGAGATTGCCGCCAGCAGGTTCTGCGGCGGAGCATACGCCAGCTTCTGTTTGAGGAACAAGGTAAGCGTGGATATCTTCCCCAGTCCCAGAATAAAATAGGCGAAGATAAATTCGTCCCACGACAGCAGAAAGGTATAGATTGCCGCGGCCGCGAGCCCGGGCAGCGCCAGCGGAAACAGGACCCTGTAGAAAATGGAGAAAGCCCCGGCTCCCATCACCCTCGCCTGCTGTTCCAGATCGCCCGGTATGGATTCAAAGGCGCTCATGCCGATGAAAATGACATATGGTAATGCAAGCAGGGTATGGGCGAAAATGACGCCGGTGTAGGTGTTTTGCAGCCTGAGTTTGATAAGGAACTCGGTAATGGGAATGACGGATGCGATATCCGGAAAAAGCCGGACCGATATGAGCCCGAGCAGCAGCGCTCGCCTTCCCGGGACCCTAAAACGGCCGAGCACGTACGCGGCGGGAACGCCCAGAAGCATCGACATTCCAACCGTGCAGGAAGCGATAATGAGGCTGTTGGAAATGACGCCGTAGAATTGGGAATCGGAAAAGAGGTAGGTAAAGGACCTGAAGGTCGGATGAAAGGGCCACAGCGGTATGGGGGCGCCGCCGGTGTTGATGCTCGCGCTGTCGCTGATGGCATACTTGAACAGCAGATACAACGGCGCCACGATGAACAGAACGGCAATGACAATGCTCGCCGCCCAAAGGGCCTTCTTCGTACTTTCCGCGGGAAAGGAACCGGTTCGCACTGGCGTCCTCAGATCTTTACCAGGGTTCTTCTCAGAATTTCCATTATGGAAAGAAACAGAAACGTGGTGACCATGATGCACAGCACCAGGACCAGCGCCACCACTGCGGCGGCGCTGGAGTTCCCCCAGTCATTGTACAACGATTCGATGAGCGTGCCAAGGAGATCGTACTTTCCGGCAAGAATAAAAGGAAATATGAATTCTTTCCACATTTCGATGGAGCGGAGCAGGACGACCGCCGAGATGGAAGGTATCAGGAGGGGAAGCACCACCCGCCAGATCCTGGTGCGCAGGCCGGCGCCCATGGTTCGTGCGGCGTCGAACAGCTCGGGATCGATCGCGCTCAGACCCGAAAGGAGGATGAGCATGGATATGGGCATGTCCCTCCAGACTTTTCCGATCATGGATATACCCAGGGCAAAGAATGCGGAGCCGCGCCAATTGACGGGAGTGTGCAAAAGTGCCGGAAAAAAACCGTATTTGCCCAGGAGAAACAGATTGACGTGGCCGCCCGGGTAATCGAACAGAATGAACAGCAGCGTGGCGGTCACGAGCGCGGGGATGGCGAGGGGGATCAAGAACAGGCCCCGAACGACGTTGCGGAACAGGAAATTCTGGTACAGGATGAGGGCGAGAAAAAGCCCCGCTGCAAGTTCGAGGGGCGTGCCCGCAAGCACGAACAGGGTCGTGCGAACCAAGGCATGGCCGAATTCGGGGTTGGAAAATACGACCGCAACGGCGCGCATTGACGGGAAAACCGTCGTTCCGCCCTTTTCAAACGAGAGACTCAACCCGAGAAGGTACACCCCGACAATAACCAAAAAACCCACGAGATAGACCGCTGCGGGTATCAGCGGCCACACCTCGTGGATCCTTGTATGCTTTGTGTTGGGCCACACCTCAGTCATGGGCTCATAGGGTAATGTGGTGCCTGCTCGAGATCGCCGCTTTCCATCGCCGGTTCGCGCATGCCGCTGCCTGTTGAATAGAAGCTATTTAGGATAATCGGCGCCCAAAATCTCTTTTTCTTTCGGCACAAAATCTTTGGCAAGCTTCTGCTTCATGATGTCGGCGTCCATTTTTCCGTCTTTCTTCTCGTCGTACCCGACGCACAGCTTGTACCAAGCGTCCACCAGATTCTGCGCAACCAGCGGATATCCTTTGACAAGAGGCACCGTGGTAAGCTGGTTGTCGTTGACCTGTTCAACCGACGTCTTGAAAATCTCCCCCACCCATCCCTCGTCGAAAACATTGGGCAGGTTCAGCAGAATATCTTTTCGAACGGGAATCATGCCGAATTTCGAGCACTCCTTGGCCTGGTTATCGTGATTGGTGACATACCGAGCAAATTCGTAGGCAAGCTTGGCGTTGGGGCTTGTCTTTGGTATTCCCCACCACCAGCCACCCGTTGAGATCATGCGGGTGCCGTCCACCACCGGCCGCCCCTCGGCGTTGAGATCGAACGACACCGCTTTTGGCATTACGCACAATCCCATGTCCTTGACATCAGGCAAGTAACTCGGCATGCCGGGGTCGTCTGCCCATCCATGCACGTTGAAGCAGTCAATCTGTTGGAGATTCGTACAGAACACCTTGCCGTCCTTGATGCCGTTATACAAATCGGAACCCCGCCATGGATCCTGCCACATCCCTGGATTGTAAAGCCCATTGCGGACAAACACGTTTTCCCACAAAAACGCCTGCACCGTCCTGTCCCCAAGGGACAGAATGTCCTGGTGGGTGGCTCCCAGCTGCAGGGCCCGGTCCACAAGGTCGAGCGCCGTGCCTTCGTATTTGGCGCCGCGGTGAGCAAGGCGGGGCATCTTCACGCCATTGTACTCTTCCTTGGACCAGATGTAGCCCACCACGAAAAGGTCGTAGAGATCCCACTGCGCCGGATCGCTTTCCAGAACGTAATCTTTGGGAAGACCGTACTTGTTCTGTTTTTTGAGTTCTTCGCTGATTTGTTTCTTGTACTTATCAAATTTGGAAACCGCATCGGCAACCATGGATTTCCGGTAGAACAGGATACGGGTTTCGAGCTTGCGGGGAATATAGTACGGCAGACCGTTCACGTAGCCCAAGGCTGTTGCCAGCTGGTGATATTCCGCAAGGTCCTGCATAACCTGCACCGAATCGACGACGGCGGTGAGCGGTTGCATATACCCCTTGTACACCAGCACGCGCGTCACCTCGAACGGCGTCTTGACAAGGCCGATCTCCGGCTGCCTTTTCCCGGCATCGAGCTTGAGGAACTTCTCGATGTCCAGCTGGTTTGCAAACGGAGCGACGGTGATCTTGCAGTTGTGCTCCTTGTTGAATTTCGCAACGATCTCCTGCTCGAAAAACCGCTGCTGGGCGGGCATCATCCTTATGAGGACGGTAAACTCCTGTTTGGCCTTCTTCGTGCCAACGCATCCGGCCAGACCCAGCGACACGACAGCCACGAGCGCGCATGCAAGCGCAATCCGCAGTTTCCTCATACATCCTCCTGCTCTTTTAGATTGTGTATATCATTCTTGATCGGCCGAAAGTTCCTTGATACTTGTTGACAAAGTCGTATGCAACAACGCGACTTCCTCTCCGCTCCGGCGCAGTTTCTCGCTGAAGACTTCCAGAAGGTTGTACGCAATTTCCGGCATATCCAGCAGAATCTTCTTGAGCGCGCTCCTCTGGATGACCCACAGGTCGCAGTCCTCGTGCGCGACTGCCGACGCGGACCTCGGCGCCTGGTTAAACAGTCCTATCTCGCCGTAGGTCTCTCCCTTGCGGACTATAGATAAAATAGTTTTTACACCGTTCTTTACCTTAACAATTTTTAGGCTGCCGCTTGCGACGACATACAGATGGTCGGAAAGCTCGCCTTCCCGGGAAATGAGCGTTCCTTTTTTGTAGCTCACCCGCTGCGTAATTTCGGCAAGCTCCATCAGTTTCTCCGCCGATACGGTGCCGAACAGCGGCGTTTTCTTGAGCGACATAACGCGTTCCAGGAGTTCAAAAGCCTCGATTTTCATGGAATCGGGATCCTTGTTAAGTGAGAGAAGCTGCACGCTGGCCCTCGCGGCGTACGAGCGCGTGTCGTCACGCAGTTTTTCGAGCGTCTCTCTCTCCTGTGAGAGAAGAACCCTCGTTCCGGCCGTCTTCCAGAGCGAATAGAGGGCGCACAGGCAAATCCAGCGGTTGGAGGACGAAACAAAATACCTGATGCCCCCCTCCGCCACGCCATCGTCAAAGGAGAAAAAGTCCCTGCCTGTTCTTGCCAGGATGTTCCAGGAATCCCGGCGCAGTATGGGGGTTATGAGCATGGTGATATGGTGCGGTCCGAAGTTGTCGAGAAGTTCTATAAGGTTGAACCGCTGCGTGTATTCCTTCACATCCAAATCGCGTCTCCCCGCCACCATCACGCCCCGTGGATCGAGCAGGGCCGCAACGTCCAGCGACCACTCGCACACCCTCGCGAGATGGTCGCGCAGGGCGTTTTCAAGCACAAACGACCACGCCTCGCCGGTACGTTTCCCGCCTTCCTGTTCGAGGCGCCACCAGACCGCGCAATCCCTGTACACATCCTCCAATTCCCGTATCACCCACGACGACAGGATCGCAGCCGTGCGGGAGTCGAGGGGGTGCCCCTTGAGCCCTTCGGCGCTCGATTCTACAATCAAGCGAAGGGCGTGAATGAGTTCCACCATCATGCGTTTGCTTGGACCGGTCCGCAGGCATTCTGTGATCGCGTCGATCACCGCCGTGCCCCGCTTCCGGAGCACCTTCCCGGCAACGGCGATATGCCTGCGCGTGAGGCCGTCAACGATTCTCATGGTATCGAACTGGGTCTGCCTCGAAGCCGACGAGAAGATAATCTCCACACTTTTCGAAAACACCTGCAGCGACGAGGACTGGAGATTCGCAAGCAGGGTTTTTTCCCACCCTTCGGGCCGCAGCGTTCCCACAAGAAAGAGCCCTCCCGAACGCCTGTTTGAACTCTTTACAGAGAGGAGGTTTGAAAGGAAGGCCAGCACGCTTTGGCGGTCGCCGGCGTCGCCGGTGTTCCAGAGAAAAATGGCCGCCTCAATCTGCACTCGCGGATTGCTTTCCAAGAACAGGCTTTTGACAATAGGATAAAACCGCCTTTTCCACTCGCTGCCGATTGCATTGATTGAAAACAGGGCGTTTGCGCGAATTCTCGGGTTGCCGTCTTTGAGCATCGCCTCAAACAGGGGAGCCGCACCGGCGCCGAAAAAGGGAGCCAGGGAGCGGGCTATTGTTTCCCGAACCGTCTGGTTCGTGTCCGCCTCATAGATTGCGGCCATGATCTTGAAGGCCTGCCTCGATGCGTCGTGCGAGAGGATCCTCACCGCCAGACATCGGACATCGCTTTTATCCGACGAGGAGTACTCCTTGACCAATGCTAATATATCTTGGTCCCGGCGGCTGCCGATCTCGGCGATGATCTCTTCCGGCTCGTAGCGGACTGTGGGCCGCGGGATGAGCGCTTCGGTGTAGGTTGTGCGAATTCGCACCACAACGTACACCATAGCGGCGGCCGCTCCCATAATTACAAACAGGATCACAAGGGCCCTGCTTTCCGTTATTATGAGAAAAAGGCCGGTAAGCATGATCGCCGAGGGTTTCACGATGCCGTCGAGGAACGTCTTGGCTCTGCCCCGCTTCTCCCTTGGAATCACCGCAAAAAACATCTGGTAAATCGGAGAAAATGCGTTTTCAAACACCACATACCGGAGAAACTGAAACGCGACAAATCCGGCAAACGACGTCTTCGGACCCGCACCGGCCGCAATCATGAGGATCGTGACGAAGGAACCCGCCAGGAGCGTCACGGGAAGCAGGGAGAAAATCCTCGTGAAGCCCCACCGTGATATCAGGCCGGGCATCACAAAGCGCAGCCCGCCGATGATGACCAGCGAGTACACCAGGTAGAAACTGAACTGAAACGACGCCAGCGCGTTTGACGAATGAAACCAGGATGCGCTCTTCTTCCAGAAAAGATAATCCTGGAGAAATATGGCCACGAACACGAGGAAGTAGAGCAGTGCAATCAGCCGGATGAGCTTGCTTGACAGCACCGCGGCCATCCCTGCCATCATGCCTTTGCCTCCTGCCTGCTCCGGCTCGATATTCTCCTTTCTTGCGAATTTGAGCCAGTATTCCTCCATGATCCTGCGGGAGATCAGGAAGGCCACCAGATATGCCACGGCCCATAATCCGATTATCATCTGCGCGTCGACGACCTCAAGCAGGAGCCGGGCGCCGCACGCCCCGCTCAGGCCGCCAAGAAATCCCCACGAGGCGATTTTGGGAAACCCCTTTTTTGCCTCGTCGGTCGTGTAGATGTCGTTCGCCAGGGTCCAGAAGGAAAGAAACAGCGTTGTTTTCGACAAATAGGACAATGGATAAATGAGGAGGATCCAGAACGAAAGGACCGCAATATTCTCCCTGCCCACAACCAGGAACAGCCCGAGATAACAAAAAAGGATGCACGATACCGCAAGAAGCTGCGTGGAAAACAGCTTGCCGCGGTTGATCCGGTCGATGTTGCTGAAGAACAGCGGCGGCAGAAGAAAGAGCAGTGCACCGTTGACAAAAAATAGTTTTCCCAGGACCGCCGACCCGGACACGGTAACGGCCATCGAGAGACTCACCGTCTCGCCGACGATCGCGCCGCCGAACAGGAAAAGCAGAAGAAAAGAAAGAAGCCTGAACCGTAGATCGCGTTGTGCCATATCAGGAAAATAAAAAAGCGGATGATACCAGTGGGTTACTATCATCCGCCTTTTTGAAGAGGTGCGCCGTTGACGCAGCCGCCGGCCCTAGAAACTGTACGTAAGCGTGATTCTGTTCATGAGGCTGTACTGCGGCCCGCTGAAAAGGTTGGTCCAGGTGTAAAAAATGTTTTTCGCAAGCACGCCGTCGATGCGGAACCGGTTCTCGATGTTGACGCCCACGCCGACGGAAGCGAAATCCTCATCCGATCCCGCCGCCTCGGGATTCTGTTCCCAACGCCCGTTGGACCCATCGCCGTCCGACACATAGAGCAGCTTCTTGGAGACGCCGATCCGGAGCACAAGCCAGTCCCACACCACGTTTCTCTCGATGCCGGCGCTCAGGCGTCCGCCTATGCCGGTTGTGGTAATGGAATCCTGCGGCGCATTGGAGTTGAACGTCGAACTGAAGTGGGAAAAGTCCTGCTGCTCCACAAGGCCTTCGAGGCCCGTCCAGAAGAATCCCTTGTCGATGTTGATGTTGACGCCGATTCCCAGGGAATAGTTCTGGGCCGCGTAGCCGTTGAGGTTGATGAACTCCGCCGACAGATGGGGAACAAAATCACCGTTGAGGGCGGTGAGGGCGGAGAAAAGCCTCAGGTCGGCCTTGAACGACAGATTATTGTTCGCAATATATTCGGTCTTCTGCTGCCATGTCGTATCGACCCGCTGGGGCACGCCGAGGGCGTTGGTGACGGTATCGAGCCCTTGCACCACTCTCCCGTATTCGGTTGTGGACGTGAGTCCAAAGGAGGCCTCCAGGTTCATTGATTTTGCGATGGGCCAGTTTATCCCGATATCTCCTTTATAAAGGTCCGATTCGTAATTGAAATTAGGAACACTCATCTTCTGGAAAGCCAGGTAGGTGCCGACGCCGATCATGGCGCCGTTCGACATGGCATATCCCAGCATCACGTCGATTTTACCGACAGGAGCCACGACGTTGCGGATGGCCTGGTTGCCGTAGGCGGTGGTGAAAGCGGCGCTGCCCGGGTCGAAATAATCGAGGTAATCGTCCCAACGGTTGAGGACAACACCGACGGAAAGAAGCGGGTACTGGTTGCCCGACTCGGATGACTGGTTGAGGGAATACGACAGAATGGTTCCGCCGTACGGCCTCTGCGGCTGCTCGTTGCTGCGCTGGAGCGCCGAGTACTGGCCCGTGTCGTTCTTGCCGGGCTCGTATATTCCGAGCGAACCCAGCAGCATGTTCGGATAGTAATTGATATTCGCCGGATTCCTGAAGATGCTCACATCATCCATGAAGAAGTTGTCGTTCCCGCCCATACTGAGCACTCTCGCATCCGTCGCATAAGCGCCGAACAAACATCCCGCAAGGAGCACCACGCACGCAATTTTCTTCATGTTATATCCTCCCTGGAAAGGAAAAAAGGCCACGGCTTTATTATATTCTTCCAGATAATCGGTGTCAATCATCTTGTGCACCGAACCCGAACTGCATATGCTCCCCCGGCAGCAGGCCGTTCGCAACTGAGTGCGTCGACTGCGACGAGAAAGGCGCGCGAATGCAAGGAGCGGGACCATTGTGTCGACAGCCAACCGTTCGTGCTTTCGGGGGATGGCGCCGGGCAGGGCGCGCGGCACGAACGGTTGGCGTTGCCTGCCGGCCGATCGATCGGGATCGGCACCGTGTTCTATTGCGAGAACACGAACGGGTACACGACTTCCGTTACGTCGCCGGGCTTATCGATCTTCTCGAACACCCAGCGCTTGATTTTGTCAACTACTTCCTGTTCGAGCTGCGGATCGCTCATCGTGGACTCGAGCACCTCGCAAAAGATGACCTTGCCGAATTCGTCGATTGCGAATTTACAGGTGATCTTTCCCTTGAGGCCCGGTTTTTCCCGCAGCCGTTTATTGTAGGCATACCGCAAGGCGGCGATGTTCTGCATCACCACGCGCATGATGCTCATCCTGCTTCTGCCGCCCGTCAATGCGCCGCCCTTTACGAACTTGGGTTCCGACACCGTGAGATTCCCGCGCTTCTTGAGCGAAAGGCTGCTTTCGCCCTCGCCGCCGAGAAGCCCGCCGATGAGGTCGTCCACGCCCGAGAAACCGCTTCCGCCGCCGAATCCGCTTCCGTAGCCGGCGCCGAACCCGATCCCCGCAGCGCCCTTCCTGCCCACGCCGCCGGAGCCGCCTGCTTTGAGACCGCCTATTCCCTGCAGAATTCCGTCGATCCCGGACGCAAAGCCGCCTTTGCCGAAGATGTCTGCGCTTGCAACGGCCTTGCCGGTGATCTTACCGGAAATGATACCGAGAACGCCCTTCTGGGTAACGCGTGCGCGAGGGTCGCCGCCGCCGCCGAATTTTCCTCCTGCGCCCTTCTTGTCCGATTCCTTCTTAAGGGTCTTCTTGTCGGTCTTGAGTTCCTCTTCCTTCTTTAATTTTTCTTCTTCCTCTTTCTTCTTCTTCTGGTCTTCCAGAGTCGCATCCACGTCGCCCTTTACAAACTTGGCGACCCGCTCCTCGGGAATTTTTTCGAAGAAGTCGGTGGCGACCTGCACCACCTTGACGGTGCTCATCCAGAAGCCCGTACAAAGCCCGAGAATCATGGCCACAACGACCAGGTTCCTCAGCTTGGCGTCCTTCTCGATGTGAAAGATATCGCTTCGTTTGTTGAGGACCTGCGTGTACTCGGCATCGGAAAGCGAGCGGCCGTCGGCATAGATTCCTTCCTCATCATCCTCGGCGGCAGCAGCAGCCGCAGGGGCTTTTTCCAGAGGAACAAGCTCTATCTCGGCCCCGATGGCCTCAAACTGCTGCTTAAGCCGCATGGCCTCATTTTCGTCGGCTTCTTTTCGGATGCATACCGGTTTCTGCGTGATAACGCTCCGTACTACATCCGCTGTCGTACCGGACCAACGAGCAATCTCATCCGCAATTCTGTCGGCACGTCCGGAATCCGTGCATTTCTTTATTAGTACTTTGTACTTCACAGCTATTGTTCCCTTTCCATAACTGCGAAATTCATATTATTGTAACCCACTTTGCCGCACGTATTCATGATTTTGAACAGGACATCGAATTCGACATTCTTGTCCATTTGAATAATCACATTCCCCTGAATCTTGTTGAGCGCGCCCAATTTCACCATTTGCTGTTCCTGGGCATAGGACGCATTCAGCTTTTCCTCAAGCTTTGCAACAATGGGATCAGGATTCTCCTGTGGAATCCTTCTCACATCATCGGTTGGCACCGTGGGTATGTTGTCGACAAGCACCATGTCGGTGGTGGCCGCAACCTGCAGGAAAATTTCTTTGGGTTTGGTAATGGCGACCGAATTGGGAAGAACAAGATTGTCCGCGTTGGTGAGAATACTGCCCTCGGCGGAATAGCTTTTCATCAGGTAAATCACGACGATTGAGAAAAAGTCAATCAAGGAAGTAATAATCAAGCCGGTTGACTTTGGCGTGGTGTACTTATTCCTTCCCCGTTGGATAGCCATATTAGCTCCTTAGTTTTGAAATCGCAATATTTGGAAATTCGGCGGCCCTCGCGACATCCATGAGCTGGACGATTTTGTCGTAGGCAACCTCATTGTCCGCAGCAAGAATGATGTCGTTTGCATCGGAGACATCGGCATAGCGCTGCTTGATTTTCATGAGCCTGTTCTTCATTTCGTCATAGGCGGACAATGGGCGCAGCCCAAACTGCCCCGGGTCCGTCACGATCACCTGGCGCCGCGGATTGGTGAGGATGAACGCGGTATCCCCCGCCTTTGCCTCCTTGAGCGGATTGCCTGCGCCGTCCGTCAGCATTTCGCCGCTCTTGGTATACAGGCAATTGATGATTTTCCGGTTCTCGTCGACCACATACAATAGTATTTCCTGCCGTTCGTTGATAAGGAACGGCTTGCCCGATTTCGGGTTCTTGAACTGTTTCTTGGGGTTCGACGGGTCGAATTCGACCGTCATCTCGACGCTCCGGTCTTCACGGGAAACGTATTTGTGGAACTCCCTGTAGAAAAGACTGGGGAGAAATCCGCCTTTTGCGCCGAGGGTAACCACCGAGTCGGTGACGATCATGGTGAGAAGAAGCTTGTCGGCATCTTCATTGGGGGGAGCCACCGTCTGCTTGATTGACGGGCTGGACCCGCGTCCTTCGGGGAGCTTCAAATTGATAATGGAGATCTTTGCAAATTCCGCGGACAGCATGAGCACGGGGATGAGCACCACCAGGAAATTGATGAACGGCTTCAAATCTATGTTCAGATCGTGGCCGCCGCCTTCCTCGACCATTTTGGAGGGTCTTTTTGCCATTGTTCTTTTCCTGTTTTAAGTGTTACAAAACCGACCTGACCCATTTGCCGCGACGTTCCGGAATTCCGCATAAGGTTGGAAGAAGTTCCATTGTCCGGCAAACTTCCCCGCTCTTATAATAACGTTTAATCTGAAAGGAACGTTACGGACGGCGAACAGAAAAACCGCCAACGCCTCTATTCTTCGACCGCGTTGCTCAGCTTGGTGACCTTTTCGTCCATATCTTCAATAATCTTGTCCGCTTTGCCGCTCAGGATACCATGTCCGAGAATGCAGGGCACGGCAACAAGAAGTCCCATGAGCGTGGCCGACATCGTAATGGAAATACCGGACGCCAGCTGCTGCGCCCTCTGCGCCGCAGGAGCGTTCGCGATGGCGTCGAAACATTCCATCGTTCCATAAATTGTCCCGGTGAGACCGGTGAGGGTCGCCAGGTTGGCAAGCGTGTTCAGCAAAAAGACGTTTCTCTTGATTTTCGGGCCTTCCGTGAGGAACACTTCGTCAACGGCTTTCCTGATGGCCTTGGGACCCTTCGTGCGGTTCTGCAGAACGGTGAGAACGCCCTTTGCAAGGGGGGACTTCATCGTTACCGCGTACTTGATGGCGCGGTCGTAGTCACCGGCCTTCAGGTAGTTGGATATGCCTTTCATGAACGCGGCGCTTCCCATGTCGCACTTGATGAACAAGTACCAGAAACGCTCGACGAACAGACCCAGGCCGGCAAAGAACAACAGAAGGATGATCCACATGATGAAGCTGGCCGCGGACTGAAAACCAAGCAAAAGGAAATTGAACATTTGCATAGGTTAAACCCCTTCCATTAAAGTGATATAGGTAAAATAATGTTGGAATTGTGATAATCAAAGTTTATCTCAGAGAAGTATGCTCTTTTTTTACTCCTTTCTTTTGGCACTGCCATGGACAGCTACTTCTTGAGGTCTTGAATCTTCTCCTCTTCTTCGCCGATGGCCCTCTGCGCTTCGACCTCGATTCGCTTCAACTGCTTTATCTTGTCTTCCAGAGGAATGTCCATCTGGGTGATATTCTGGATGCGCTTCATGTTGCGCAAATAGGTGTCGTCATGAAATTGCGGTACAGGGGCCGGCGTCACCACAGGTGAGTTTACAGCCAGCACTTTCTGGGTTTCCGTTTTCTTCCCCGTCGCCGGCGCCTGCACAGCTTCGGCCGGCGGTGCCTTGGGCGTCCGGGGCGTAATGACTTTGGTGAGGGCCGGCGAAGACGGATTTATCTCCTGGATCCGTTCCTTGATTTTAGCGAGCCACGGGCTCTGGGCGATTCCCATGTCCGCGGCGGCATTCACCGCCTCCTCGTACAGCGGCAGCGCCTTGTCCATTGCCTCAAGCGATTTCTCCTCCAGCAGCTCCTGGTACGCCTGTTTTTCTTCTTTGGAAAGGTCCCGGGGGATGGGCGAGGTCTTGAGAATAATGCCCACCTTTTCAAGCGCGTTCGCGCGCAGGAACAGCACCTTCATGAACATGTCCATCGATTTGGAGACATATTCCCCGGCGATGTTCTGGTCGTAGGCCCACTCGATGTTCTTCTGGAAGTACTTGAGGCCGCTCACATAGTATTTATCAAGGCTGGAAAGGATCTTGATCTTTGCCGCCATCTTCTGGTCGGCAGACCCTTCGACGGACTGGTCTTCGATGGCGTCGGCGAAATCGATGAAACTCTGGCCGATTTTATAGGTGGAGCGCAGGGTCCATTCCTCAACGCCGATCTCGATCGATTTCGCATAGGGGCCCGCCGCGTTCCTGAGAGCCTCTTCCTTGGCTTTCAGGTTGGCGGCCACCTGCTGTTTGCTTCCCTTGAGGCTGATGTCGGAAAACGCCTTGTACAGTATTTCACCCTGTTTGTAATACGACTTGGCGACCGCTTCAACGTCCATGTCGGCCTTGCCCTTGAATTTCTCGTACACTTCGACGGCAAGCTGGTAGTCTTTCTGCGCTTCCTTGAAATCCCCGAGGTTGTAGTAGGCGTCTCCGGCCTTTACAAGAGCCTCAACCTGCTTGTACTTGTCGCCCTCGTATTTTTTGGCGAAATCGGTGAATACCGTGGCCATGTCGACGTTGCGGCCCATCTTCTCGTAGCACAGGCCGACGGAAAAGAACGCCTCCCCCGAATACTCCGACGAAGGAAAGTTTTGCGTGAGCACCGTGTACGCCCGGATCGCCTTGTCGTACAATTTTCCCTTTTCGTAAATGAGCCCGGCATTGTACAGCGCCAGCGGGGTCTTCGCGTCCTTCGGGTAGCGCTCGTAGGCAAGCTCGTACATCTTTCCGGCATTGTCGAAGTCGTTCACTTTCGAATAGGCCTCGGCCGCATACGACAAACTGGGAATGGCGTAATCGGGCTTTGTGATGGTGAGTGCGGCGGTCTGGTACACGTTTGCCGCATTCGCCCATTTTTCTATCTTCTTGTAGTCTTCCGCCGCCTGAATGAACGCATTCTCCCGCAACTCGGAGGAAGGGAACTTTGCGGCAAGGTCCTGGAATGTCGAAGCGGCGAGTTCGAAGTTGTTGGTGGCTTCGTAGCATCGTGCCGCTTCGAGCCATCCGCGGGCCGCGACCTTGCTCTTGGGATAATCGGCCGCAATGGCCTTGAACGCGTCCGCGGCGCCCATGACATTGTTGGCCTTCTGCAACGACTCCGCCTTCTTGAACATGGCGCCGGCGGCAAGTTCGATAAGCTCCGCGTATTCCGGCGTGTTCTGCTGCGTCTTCTTCAGGAGGTCCTTGTACTTTGCCATGGCAAGATCGAATTCGCCCGTGCTCACGTAGCAGTTGGCTATCATGCGCATCGACTTGAGGGCGAATTTCGAATCCGGGTAGGTGTCGATGATGAACTTGTAATCTTTGCTCGCATTGTCGAACATCTTTGCCGAATAGTAAACGTCGGCGCCGATGAAGGTGATCTCGGCGGCATTCGCGCTCTTCACGAATTTCGCCTGGTACCGGTGTATGTAGTCGAGCAACAATTTGGTTTCAGGAAGGTTGAACGACTGCTCGTCGCTCACGCCCTCGCTGGCCATGGCCTTCTTTCGGGCGTTCATGACCGCAACAACCGCGTTGTATGCCGCGTCTTCCTGCGAAATTGAGATGGGGCCCGATTTCTCTTCCTTCTTCGACTTCTCAATCTCGGTCTGGTCCATCCCGAGCGTGTCGACATCTTCTTTGTAGGGACCGAAACTCGCGAGGTCCGCCATGGCGACATAATCGAAGTTCTCGGCCGATTTGAGGTAATCCCCGAGGGAATTGTAGATTTCGGCCATGTAGTCCCTGAACTCATACGCGCGCCACTTGTCTTCAGGGAATTTCTGCAGGAACTCGTTGTACCGCTTGAGCGCCTTTTCGTACATCGACTTGTCTTTCGACTTCTGGGCAAGCCCGTGGTAATACAGCGGAATGGCGGCCAGCGCCCTGTGGACCTGATCTCTGGCCTGATCCATCACCGCCTTCTGCGATGCATTCTTGGACGCCCATTCGCCGGAGGGACCGTAGAAATCCACGAGTTTCTCCCGCGCGGCGTTTGCCTTTTCGTAGTCCTTCTTGATGATGAAACATTCAACCAGCATCTGCTGGGCAATCGGCGCGTCCTTATAATAAGGAAACCTTTTGAGCGCGTATTGCAGCGCAACGATGGCGTCGTCGGTCTGGCCGTGCACTCTATTCTTCATCCCGATGGTGTAAATCACGTAGTCTTCGTAGGGCCTGCCGCCCACTTTCTTGAAGAACTTCTCGGCTTCCTCGGAGCCTTTGGTCATGTCGGAAAAAGCCACTGCCATCATTTCGAGGGCTTCCCCCCGGAATTCCTGTTTGGGATATTCGCCGGCATCGCACTTCTGTATGTAATCCTGGAAATACTGAACGGCCTTGTCGAATTCTCCCATGTTGTAATTGATATCGCCCTTCCGGTACTCCACCATGCCGAGGTTGTCCGGAGAAAGGCCTTCCGGTTTGCACAATTCGAGATGTTTGAGGGCGCGGGGATAATCGTGCTGCATATAGGCGAAATCCGCAAGACGGAAATGGGCGCCCGAGGCGCGGCCGCCGTTCGGAGAGGCCTTGAGGAGCTGCTCCATCGCCCACGCCGAGCTGTCGAGTTCTCCCATGACAAGGTAGATATTTCCCATCTGGTAATATGCCTCGTCGATGGTCCGGAAATCGGAGTACTCCTTGACAAGGCGGCCGTACATCTTCATCGCCTTGGAGTAGTTGGGGATCGGGTTGACCGGTTCTTTCATGCCTTTCGGGTTCTTGTCGTACTGGTCCATCTCCCGGCCGTACTCTTCGCGCGCGCGGATGTAGCCGTCCTGCGCCTGCTGGTAGTACAGCTGCGCAAGAGTGAACAACACGTCGGCGCACCGGTCGCTTTTCTTGGTGCACCCCGACAGCAGTTTTTCGTACCGGTCGACAATCTCGTCGAGGTTCTCTTTCTTCACTCCCGGCTTGGGCTGGTTGATGGCTTGCTTTTTTGCCTCAAGTTCCTTGATCTGCTCCAGTAGTTTCTGCCGTTTCTTTGCATCGGCGTCATCGTCCGCACGCACCACGGCGCCTTGCCATACGATACCGGCAGCCACGACGGCCGTGATGCATAGAACCAGTCTCAGTTTGCTCGTTCCCATGTAAGTACTCTCCCCTTCCTCTTATCCCCCACTGATCGATCTTTCCTGCGTAAACGCGAAAGCTTATTTCTTGTTCAATTTTTCGAGTTCTTTTTTCTTCTCTTCGATTTGCTTGTTGATGTCCTCTTGCTTCTTCTGCTCGTTCTCCTGCTGTTTCACCTGTCCGCTGGACTTCTGCAGGGCCGTCGCCTTCGCAATCGCGTATTCCGCATCCGACAGAACCTGGTCCTTGCGCAGGAAAAACTTCTTGTGCGATTGCGCCATCAACGTGTAGTTGAAAAAGTCCCGACCCTCTTTTGCAAACTTGTCGTACTCCGACTTGAACGCCCCACGCTCCTCTATCGATTTGTCCGTCGGCTTCCGCAGCGCGTTCTTCTTGATCTTCTCCCCCGTCGGCTCGAACTCGCTCGTCGTCTGCCCGAACTTCTGCTCCCGGCCCTGCAGGTCTGCCTCCGTCACAAACTTCCCGTTCTTCGTCAGGTCCAGGCATTTCTCAAGCGCATCCACCGCGTCCTGGTACTTCTTCTGCAGCATCAGTCCGTACCCCCGCAAAAGGTACGCCTCAGGAACCAGCGGCGATTCCGGGTGCGACGCGATCAACCGGTCTACCGTCTGCAAACACATCGGCGGCTGGTTCACCTTGATCCACGACCACGCCGTCCCCAGAAGAGCCTCGTCCCCGTAGCTCGACCCTTCAGGCACCCGCTTGTATGCCTCCACCGCGTTCCGCAGCTCCACCTGCTCGTAGTACAAATGACCCAGTTTCACGTTCGCCGCATCCTGCAACAGCTGCGTCCCCGGGTCCTGCGTCGTGTCCGCTATGATATTCTTCAGGTCCGCCACCGCCGCCTCCATCTTCTTGTTCTCCACATTGATGATCGACAACGTATACTGCGCATACAAATACGACGGCGATCCCGCCTTGATCCGGCCCAGCAACTGCTCCGCCGCGTTGTAGTTCTTCCGCAAAAAATGTATCTCTCCCGCCACGTAATCCGCATCAGGACGGATATCGCTCTCCGCGTACAGGTTCGTGATGAATGCATGGTTCTTCAACGCGTCTTCGTATTTCCCCTCACGGTAATCGATCGTCTCCAATCCGTACAGGTACTTCGACCGCATCTCCGACGTCGTGTATTCCTCCAGTGCGCTCTTGAATATGCTCCGCGCCGTCTCGTTCATGTACAGACGCTTGTAGCTGTCTCCCATGTAATACGCCGCCTTGTCGTTCAGGTAAAAGTTAGGATACAGCGACACCACCTTCCCGAATGCAAACGACGCCTCCCAGTATTTCCCCGCAAGGTACAGCCGCATCGCCTCGTTGTACGCGTCCATCGGCGCCAATATCAACTGGTCGTACAACCGCTTCGACTCGCTCTGCTCCCGCGTCGGACCAAAGTCCGTCGATAACCGGTGCATCATCGTCAATCCACGTTCGTCTTCCTGCCCCGGTATCGCTATCGCATACCCCACGTGAACGTCGTAGTTCAGGTAGTTGATCATCTCCGGCAACGGGTATATAAAATTAAAGTTGAACCCGACGTACGGAATGTTGTTGTTCGCCCACCCAAGCTTCAGCCACACCTGCGGTATAAACTGCCATTTCACGTGCGCACTCAAACGAAACGCCTTCTTCAGCTCCGGGCTGTTCGTCACGTCGAGTATCGCCTGTGTCGTCGGGTCTCGGACCGTATCCGCCTTTATCAACGACGAATACACGTCCGACAGCGCATTGTCCAGCACCCCCTCAACGTCCACCACCAGCTTGTCGTTCAGGCCCGAGTACCGTACACCTGCGCGGATGCGCGTCACACCAAGCTGCTCCGTCAAACTGTCGTGCCACAGCGGTATCTCCGGCACCACGTCCTGCAAGTTTATGCTGAATCCCAAATCTCCGTACCGAAAATGGTCCATCGGGTTGAAATACGCTCCCAAATCCGCCCCAAACCCAACCTCCTGGCCGTTCCCAAACTGGTTCTCGTACCGCAGCTTCAGGTTCGTCCCCAACACAAACCACGGCAGTATCCGCCACGCATAATGAACCATAAACCAGTTGTCCCCAAAATTCGACTGCCCCAAGTCACGTATCGTGTTCGACAAATCGTTCGCGTCTATCGTCGTCTTGTCGATCGTCGCCCCGGTCCCGATCCACGATACCCCAAACGTATGGTTCAACCGCAACGGCAGCAAAAATGACGCCTCCTGGTATCCCAGCGACACCGTCGATGCGTCTCCGTCTACGTCCCACCGGTACAACCCGCCCTCCACACGCATCTGGTTCACACGGTACAGCAACGCAGGATTCACGATCCCCGATGAAAAATCACTCAAATCCTGTATGTAATCCGCCTGAAAAAATGGCGCATCGTATCCTCCGCTCCCTCCCGTCTGACCACGAACCGACCCGCTCCACAACAACACCATCCCCGCAAAAAGGACAATCCCACATCTCTTTACTTTCGTTTCCACAGCCTACCTCGCATCTTCTGTAAAATGTTTGGCATGTCACTTGGTCGGGATGATTTCCACTCGCCTGTTTGTAGCGCGACCTTCAGCTGTACCGTTCGACGTAACCGGCCGTTCCTTGCCGAATCCCTTTGCAACCATGCGGTTCGGCGAAATACCGCGCATTATGAGGTAATCCATCACGGACTTGGCGCGCTGATAGGAAAGAACAAGGTTATCCTGCGCGTTGCCCACATTGTCGGTATGGCCATCGATCTCAATCTTGACATTCGGGTACGCTTCGAGGCTGTTGTACACCTGTTCGAGAACGTAGTACGATTCCTCGAGAAGCTCTGCGCTCGCCGTCTTGAAGTTGACGCCGCGCAACGTCATCTTCTGCTTTATTTCCGTCGGTTTCTCGTCGGGGCAGCCATCGTCGTCCTTGTACCCGTTATACGTCTCAGGCTGGTTGGGGCACTGATCGCTTCCTCTGCAGATCTTGGCGTACTGAGCCTGCTTGCCCTGCTCCGCAACCCACGGGTCGCAGATGCCGTCCCTGTCGTTATCCGGGTCGGGACAGCCATCGGTATCCTGGAAGCCGTCGCGGTCTTCGGGATCGTTGGGACACTCGTCCTGAGTGTCGTAGATGCCGTCTTTGTCGTTGTCGTAGTCGGGGCATCCGTCTTCGTCCTCGAACCCGTCTTTGTCTTCGGGAACGTCGGGGCACTGATCGACGTCGTCGGGAATACCGTCGCCGTCGCGATCGCCGACCATGGCCTCAACCATTTTCTCGGTAATCAGCCCGATGTCGGTGCCGTTTTCGCCCTTTGCCTTGCACCCGGAAACAGGCTTGATGAAATAGTTGAAATTGCCGTATCCCGGGGAAATGAACATCGGGTCCTTCTGGATGTTCGTTTCGTTCACCACCGCATTGGGATTGAACGGGAGCCTATTCATATAAATATTATTGTAGATGATACGGGTCTTCTTTGCCTGGGGTGCGATGTATACGCCGTACTGGTTGTTGTTCATGAGGATATTGTTGCGGATGAGCACTTCGGTGCGATGAGCGCAGAAAATGGCGCAGTAGCCGTTTTCCAGGATAACATTATGATCGATTGACGTGCGCGTTGCGCGGCTCGATTCGAGGAAAATGCCCGTCCATTCGTTGCGGTAGATGATGTTGTTGCTGATGTCGGGCAACGAGACCAATGCGTGGATGCCGGCCCCCTTGTTGTCGATGATGAGGTTGCGAATGATGGTGGGACGCGTGTTCTTGCAGAGAATGCCGGTGGTGCCGTTCCTGATTGTGAAGTTGGTGATGGTGGCGCCGTCCGCCCCCAGCACGCACGGGGCCTTGCGGCCGCCGTCAATGATCGTTTTGAGCATGTCTTGACCCATAAGAACGACATTGTCGGCCATGGCGATATTTTCGCGGTACACGCCGTTGGAGACAAAGATCGTATCGCCTTCGTCCACTTCACCAAGCGCCGCGTGAATGGAGGGGAAGTCGTGCGGAACAACGATCCTTCTCGCGGCAAATGACGTGGCAACAAGAACTGCCAGAAAGTACAGAAAGAACGTCGGTGAGATTTTTCTGCACATCGTGATGATCCTATTCTTGTTATAAAGTATTAAGGGCTTAAATTGTCTACAAAAACGTGGAAGCGACTATACGATTTTCGCACACAAAACATGAATCAAAATACTATCGGTGGCAAATGGTGTCAAGTTTTTACAAATTCGCGAACGTCCCTGTTTCTTCAGCGCCAAACCGATGCCGGCACGGATTGATTTAAGGAAACACCCGTCTCTCGAACCGGATGGAATACCCGTCCGGCCCCCGATCAAACGGAGAGAGGTGACGCGTCGCGCACGCGTGTTCACTGGATGTTCACAGAAACGCACAAGCGCTCGCATGATTGATAAGGTGCAACCCGAATATTCATTATATGAGGCAGATATTCAAATAAAATATTTCTCGGCCGAAATGCAAGCTATTTCTCCGGATGGTTGAAGGGTCCCAAAGATTTCTCTTGACTCTCCGTTGCTTCAATGACCCGGCCCGCGCAAGTCCCGCCGCGGGGCAGGGTTCTTCAATACGATTCGGGCCGGCGGCGGTCCGTATTCCGTTGTCCGGCGCGCGCCTTCCTGGAAAGAGCCCCGGCCTGAAATTATTTTATTTCACCGTGGGTTGAAGAAACCCGTCCCGCAGGATCAAACGGCCGCGGTTCATCTATATTCCGGATTTCGGCCGGATCAAAAACAGTGTGAAAAAGGCTGACCGGGCATGATCACGTCAAAGCATCCGCGCCGCGCTCTTCACTCCATGCCCTCGTTCCGGCTGCTGCTGGCCGCGCTGGCGCACCTGTGGTACGCCGGGGCGGTTTTCGGATTTGGAAAGAACAAAGTCGAATACGAGCATTTTTCCTGGCACTACTACCTGACCCCTCACTTCCAGGTTTTTTTCCCCCAGGACCAGGGCGTTCTCCCCGCCATAGCCGCGCAGTGGATCGAAAACGATTACGAATCGCTGCGGCACGATTTCTCATTCGGGCCCAAGGGCAAGCTGCCGGTGATCCTCTACGGCAGCCCGAACAGCTTTGCGCAGACCAATATCGTGAGCGACATTCTCCCCGAAGACGTGGGAGGATTCACCACACAGATGAAGAACAGGATCGTGGTGCCGTTTGACGGGTCGTACGACGAGCTGCGCCACGTGCTGCACCACGAGCTGGTGCACGGGTTCCAGTACGGAATACTCTTTGAGCATTTCGGCAGCGCCATTTTCTCGGGAGGCGAAGCGCAGCTTCCCCTCTGGTTTGCCGAAGGCATGGCCGAATATCTGTCCTGTGGCTGGAACACGGAGGCCGACATGTTCCTCATGGACGCGGTGGTGTACGGCAGCGTCGGCCTTCCCGGCCCCGAGCTCGACGGCTACATGGCCTACAAGGGCGGGCAGTCGTTCTTCGCATTTGTCGCAGCTTCGCGCGGGGAAACGATGTTTTCCCATTTTCTCAGGAAGTACAGGGACACCAAGAATGTCGAGCGAAGCTTTAAGGACACCTACGGGAAAACGGCCGAGGAACTCGGCGAAGAATGGAGGACCGAGCTCAAACGCCTTTACTGGCCGGAAATAGGGCGCCGCACCGATCCGTCGAAAAATTCCACCGCGCTCACCGTCCACGAAAAAGACAAGGACCATTTCAACCTGAAGCCGAGGATCTCTCCCGACGGCGCCAGGGTCGCCTATTTCAGCGACCTGCGGGATTACACCAAAATTCTGGTGTGCAACGGCAAAGGATCCGTCATCGAAGAGCTGGGCGCATCCGGATACGCCGGCAATTTCGAGTCGTTTCATCCCTTCCGCAGCGGCATGTGCTGGTCTCCCGGGAGCGACAGGCTCGCGTTTGTCGCAAGCAACAACGGCAGGGACGAGCTCCGGCTTGTCGATATACGGCGCAAAAAACTGCTCGCCGCGTTCCGGCCCGCGCTGTCCTCCATCGTTTCGCCCGACTGGTCGCCCGACGGCGCCGCCATCGTGTTCTGCGGCGTCGACAAGGGATACTGCGACCTGTTCTCCTGCGACGTGCGCACCGGTTGGTGCACGCGTTTGACAAACGACATATCCGGCAAAGCGGACCCGCGTTTCACCCGCGACGGCAGGGGCATCGTGTTTTCGAGGCAGGACACCTGCGGATCCCCAAACCGCGCGCTCCGGGCGCGCGGCGCAAAGCCCGTGCAGCTGTGGTACCTGGACCTGTCGGACAAAAGCTGCGTGCAGCTCACGTTTTCTCCGGGCAACAAGAAGGCCCCCTGTTTTTCCCCCGACGGCAAAACGTTGGTTTACGTATCGGACAACAGCGGCATCGACAATATCTACGCCGCGCCGTTTGCGGCCCCGGACAGCGCCCGTGCCCTCACCGACGTCATCGGCGGCGTATCGAGCCCCGACTGGGCCAAAGACTCCATGACGCTCGTCTACTGCCTCTTCCAGAAAGGCGGCTGGGACATCTGGCGCATGGCCGACCCCCTGGGCAAAGCGATGAGCAGGCCGCCCCAGCCGACGCGGTGGGTGGAATCGTGCAGAGACACCGCTGCCCATTTCTTCCCGCCCGTGGCCCCGGGAGACACCGCGCCTGCCGCGCAGGCCGGGAAGAAATCGGCCGCCTCTTCCCGCCGCAAGGCCCCGGCGTCCGATCTTGACATAAACGACGAGTCGGTAAGCGACATTTCGGAGCGCGACACACTCCGGCAGGCGTCTCTTGTGCAGAAGGGCGAAGCCCCGGCCGCCACCGCGGACACGGGCATGCGGCCGTCGCCCCATGTCGTCCTCAATTTCGATTCCCTCCAGCCCCGGCCGTACCGGCTGTCGTTTACGCCCGACATCATCTCGGTCGGCCTCGGGACGAATACCTATTACGCCTACGGCGTGTCCGGGCAGGTCGCCGCGGTGTTCACCGACCTCATGGGCAACCACCAGATCGCGGTGATGGGCGACGTGGAAGGCGACCTGGCCGAGTACACCAACCTGTTCGCCTCCTACCTCAACCTGGAGCACAAGGTCAATTTCGGCGGGGGCGCTTTTTACAACAGGCAATACACGTCGGCGGACATCTTCGCCGATTCGCTCTATTTCGACACCGACGCCGGCCTCACGTTTCTGCTCAGGTTCCCCTTTTCCATGTTCAGCAGGATAGACCTGGAAGGTTTTTACGAAAACCTGTTCCGCGTTCCCTACCTGTATCAAACCACGACCGGCGCCACCGTCGCGGACACCGGCCGCGGAAGCCACACCTTCAACATTTTGATGCCCTCGCTGTCGTACGTCTACGACGACATCCTCTGGGGCATTACCGGGCCGCTCAACGGAACGCGGGGCCAGGCGCGCGTCATCGTGTCGCCTCCGACAAAATTCATCAACGCCTCGTTCGCGTCGTTCGACGTCGACGTGCGCAACTACTGGCACCTGTTCAAACGATTCGTGTGGGCCAACCGCCTTTCGTTCGGCGCGAGCATCGCGCTGAACAACGAACCCGACCAAAGGAAGTTCTTTTTGGGCGGCGACGACAACTGGTTCCTGTACAATTACAACGCCGCGGGATACCAGCAGAACGCGAACAACTTCTTCTATTCGGACATCATCGTGCCGTTCCGCGGCTGGGATTACCTCGACATCATCGGCACGAAATATGCCGTTGTCAACACCGAATTCCGGTTCCCGTTCCTCAAGGAAATGTCGTTTGTGTGGCCGCTGCCCGTGACACTCCGTTATGTCAACGGTGCGCTCTTCACCGACGTCGGCAATGCGTGGAACCCGGACCAGCAGTTCAAAGGCGTTCCCCTGCCGAAAACGCTCTACGGCGGCGTGGGCGGCGGGCTGCGGGCGAACCTGGGGATCTTCGTGCTGCGCTGGGACAGGGCGTGGAAAACGGACTTCAGTACGTTTTTCGGACCGCATAAAGACTACTTTTCGCTGGGGGCGGAATTTTAGGGGCGGGTGTAGGGCCGTCTCATGTGCAGCCGGAAAAAGCCGGGAACCGTTTTCGGCGTGGAGGGACGAAACCACCTGCGGGGTTATGCAAGTACATCTTTCACCGCCTGCAAAAGATCGCGTACGGAATACGGCTTATGCAAAAAACGGAAGTTTTTCTCTTTGATAAAATCCCAGTTCGTTTTTTCATCCGTATAGCCGCTCGTGACGATCACTTTAAATTTCCAGCGCTTGTGCAACTCCTGCACGAGAAGGATCCCTGTCATATCAGGGAGTACGACGTCGCTGAACACCAGGTCGAACCTGCCGTTTTCCTTTTCGAACAATTCTATTGCCTCTTTTGCGCTTGAGACCGGGAACACCGAATATCCGTTTGATGCAAGCATTTTCTCCGCAACCGCGCGCACCTCGTCCTGGTCCTCAACGACCATGATGCGCTCGCCTTTTCCTTCCAGGGAAACAACGGGGACCTCTTCTTTGCTTTTTTGCCCGGACGCGTCGGAGGTCGACGGAAAAAAGACTTTGAACGTGGCGCCGTGTCCGATTTCGCTACAGACATTTATCCAGCCCTTGTGCTGCTCGACTACGCCGAACACCACGGACAATCCGAGCCCTGTTCCTTTACCTTCTCCCTTTGTAGTGAAAAAAGGTTCAAAAATGCGTTGCTGCGTCAGTTTGTCCATGCCTGTTCCGGTGTCCGATACCGACAGGCAGACAAAGCATCCGGGGCGGGTCCCCTTGTTTGTGCGGCAGTATTCTTCATCGATGGTCACATTCTCCGATTTAATGAATAATTTTCCACCTTCAGGCATAGCGTCCCTTGCGTTTACCGACAGGTTCATGAGCACCTGTTCGATATTCCCCTCGTCGCCAAGAATACGCCACAGTTCCTTTTCCAGACTGGTCTCAATGACAATGTTTTCCCCGATGAGCCTGGCGAGCATTTTAAGCAAACGGCTGATGGTGGCATTGATGTCCAAGGGCATCGGCTCCATGTGCTGTTTTCTGCTGAATAGAAGGAGCTGGCGTGTAAGACCGGCGGCCCTTGTCGCCGCAGTGCTCACCTGTCTCAGGTCCTTTTGAACGGCATCGGATTCCGGTATTTTCCCCATGGCAATGGTCGTGAAGCCCGAAATGGCGGTAAGAAGATTGTTGAAATCATGCGCTACGCCTCCGGCCAGGGTGCCTATGGCTTCCATTTTCTGGGCCTGGAGAAACTGGGCCTGGAGCTGCTCTTTTTCCTTTTCAAGGCGTTTGCGCTCGGAAATGTCGGTAAGAAAATTCAGTGTGGCGGGCATACCTTTCCAGTCAATCAAGACTGAACTATTTTCAATCCATCTGATACTTTTGTCAGGATTCAACATGCGGAAGGTATACCGGGAGGGTGCAGATTCACCATTCAACCGTTTCTTGTAATAATCCGCTACCAATTGATGGTCATCCGGATGTATGAAATTCGAAAAAGGTTTTTCCAGAAGTTCCGTTTCCAGATATCCCGAGAGCTCCATGGCCTGATGATTTGCGAATTTGAGCAAGCCATCCTGCGCCACAAGAATTCCTTCGTTGGCGCCGTCCACAAGTGTCCGGTATTTTTCCTCACTCGCAAGGAGAGCGTTTTCCACGCGTTTGCGCTCGGTGATGTCTTGCATCGCGACGACGAGCGCACGAACGTTGGGATTATCAAGAAGGTTCTGGATGGTTGCGTCAACAAAAATCATCGACCCATCTTTGAGAAGGGTTCGAAATTCGATCTTCGTGGAATCATTTCTCCGTTGCATAGCGCGATTCCAAGCATCGCGGACCACATTCATATCGTCCGAGTGCACGATATCAAAAGCGAGTTTGCCCAGTCGTTCCACATCCGAATACCCTGTCGCCCTTGCTCGTGGGCTACGATATAGTATTCTGCCGTCAACATCACAGAACAAAATGGAATCATTGCTGTTTTCGATCACAGCCTTGAACTTGGCTTCGCTTTCGCGCAGCGCGGTCTCGGCCAGCTTACGCTCGGTGATATCGCGAATACTCGCTACCGAATAGATCTCGCCGTGCAATGTGTAGGTGGACAGAGAGAACTCAGCATCAAACTCGGCGCCGTCTTTTTTCAATCCGCGCGACTCATAGAATCTCTCGACCTCTTCGCCGGCGGATCTTCGTTGCACTCTCCGGATCATCTGCTCGCGGTGTGATGGTGCAATGGAATTGATAATGGGAGAGCCGAGGATTTGATCATTATTCGCGAAGCCGAATAATTCGAGATAGGCAGGGTTGGCGTAAATGTGCATCCCCTTTTTGGCGACACCGATGGCGTCTCTGGAACTCTCAAATATTGCACGCAGCCGGGATTCCCTTTCGCGAAGCGCTTCTTCCGCATGCTTGCGCTCCGACAGCCGCGGCTTAACAAATTTCGCTTTTGTCATCCGTTTATTTTTCATCGACGACCTCTGCCGCTAATAAATAACGATTGATAGAGATATCTTAGGGAACGTCGCGCCGTTGTGGAGCACAATAGGAGAGAATCCGGTGGTATATGTACTATTCTATTACTTGTGCGGTCTATTTTCAATACTTAACATGACGAGGCGGTGCTACCGACGGGGCTGCGGTTGGTTTGGGCTGGCGCTGTTGAGCCTGTAGAAAAACCTGGATTTGCCGCCGTCTCTTGGTTTGTTGAAAAACTAGGTTGTACCAGTCCGCAAAATCAAGATGATTTAAAACGAAACAATGAAACAGGTTGAAAATGAAGTCGAATCAGCTTTTTTCATCCACACGGACTATTCTCCCAGGTTAAACCGCCCACTGAGGGGCGTAATTGCATATCTTCTCGATATTATGCACAAGACAATATAACAGCCACTGTATATTCACTTTGCGCTTTGTCCTGAGAGTAAATCGGTCCATTCGTTTCGCCCCACGGATGTTTCCAAATACCGGCTCAATGATTGCCATCCGCTTGCTGTAAATCTCCCTTCCATCCGGCGTATCGATCTTGGACGCCATTTCCTTGACCAGGTACTGGTACGGGTCTTTATTTATATTGATTGACTTGCTCTTCGAACGCTCGTTTCTCATGCACCTGGCTTTCAGGCCACACACGCCGCAGTCACGGCGTGAAGCCTTGTACGCATAATAGTTCAATCCCAGAATCTGCATAAGATTTTTGTTGGTATGCAGCTTTTTCCCCGCTGGACAAATGTAGCATCCGCTTCTCTTGTCATAATGGAAGTCGGAAGTCTCAAAAAACTTCTCTCGCGGTATGTCATTCCCCTTGTGTCGAAACGCCGTCGAAAACCGCGGGTCTCGTTTTCTAAAATTGTTGTCCGGGATATATCCATCCGCCCGTTCATTATGGAGCACCTTCAGGTTTTCGATGCTATGAAAATTGGAATCGGCGGTGATGACAGCACCCTCAAGCACGTCTGGACCTAACCCCGCTTCTTTCAAGTTCGTCTTTAAACCTTGCATGACAGGCGCAAGCGTGTCTCCTTCCTGACCTTCACCGAACGCTTCCGTGTGAACGACAATCTGATGCTTCGCGTCAACCGCGGCCACACCAGTATACCCTTGGATAACACCATGCGACGTCTTCATCTTCGCGCTTTCATTGTCCGTAATATTGCTCTGCCGCACCCTGCGGCGTTTGCCCGGCTTGTCCTCGTTCTCCGAGAGCCACTTTTCAAGCTTGTCAATCTTCGCCTGCGCCGCTTTGAGACGGTCGTCAAAGTTTCTGTCCTCGTCTTCGCTTATCTCACCACGCTTGTCCTTCTCTATGTGACGCTTTACCATGTAATCGAGCGCTTTTATCAGTTTCTCCCGCTTTTTTCCTAAATCCTCCTTAGTCCCGCTCCACTCCTTGGATGCGTTCGACGAAATCTTGCACCCGTCTATGGCAAACATGCTGCCCTCGATTAGATCCAATTCCAAACAGACAAGCACGACCTGACGGAACAATGGCAGGATTTCCTCCTGCATGCTCGATACGAAATCCGCTATCGTGGTAAAATGGGGGTGACTATCCGCCGAAAGCGCCATGAACACCACGTTCTCGTCACAAAGCTGTGCAATTTTCCGGGAGGATACGACCCCTTTGGAATAGGCATACAGAACAATTTTAAGGAGAATGGCGGGGTCGAATGCCGGTGCGCCGTTGTCGTCGTTCTTAAAACGGCGATGAAACAAAGTAAGATCAAGGGTATTTACGGTCTTGCTGATGGTATACTCAAACGTTCCGGGAAGAATCTGGCGATCAAAGGAGAGGGGGATCATCTTGGTCTGTTCGTAGGAGTACGGCTTGAAACGAGGCATCAGGCTCCTTTCGCTTATATTTACATATGGTAATATAAGGAAAAAGATGCCGGTCCGCTTAGAAAAGATGGGGTTTTCCTACAGCCTCGTTGGTGGCTGTTTGGGTGCCGGATGTTATATCGTCGTGGCGCGCCCGCTTTATGCCTTCTTCTTGGAACTTCCGTCCTTGATCTTGTCCTCAAGGAATTCTGAAGGCAAAAAGACCAATTCCTTTCCTCGAACTTTCTTCTCCAGCAAATTCAAATGTACCAAGCCGAAAAGATCCGTTCGAGCAGTTTGGTAGACAATGCTATTTGCGCTCTGATGTCCCTTTATCGTATAAATTGCGTCTTCGTGTCTGAGAGCATGTTGAAGAAGGTCTATTTGCCTGTGATTCAAATTGAAATTTGTACCTCGGAGCAATCGCTCAACCTTTTTTAGCTCAGTCGAGCGAGCGGCGACGTAGGAATGAAGTTCGTCGATTGCCCGAACCAAAACGCCAAGATTGTACAGGATGAAATAGGTTAGGTCATTGTCATCAGTCTCGGAATACAAGAACGAACGCGCATATTGCGACGGTGCTTTCCTTAGTATTTGCGAAATAGATAAATATTCACAAAGCCAATACCCTTGACGAAGCATTGACCAGTAGAAAAGGGCTCGTGCACAACGGCCATTGCCATCGATGAACGGATGATCATAGCCCATCCAAAAATGTAGTATTATAGACCGGATGACCGGGTGGATATAGAATGGAGGAGTATTGCCGTTGGCAAACTCGCATAATCCTTGAATTCGGTCGGTCAATTGGTTGGCCGGAGGCGGGTTATGCAAAACCAATTCGCCAACGGCCATATTGTCGTATACACGTATTTCTTCCTCGTTCTTTCGAAATCTTCCAACAGCGCCAGGATCGTCCAATGTGTCCTCTGACAAATGCCTATGAAGATCAAGAATCATTTCAATGGATAGCGGTTCATTTGTTTTGTCCTTAATCAGCCGCATGGTGCGGTAGTTGTTAAGGATCATTCGTTCGCTTTTGTTTTTTGGAGGACGCTCTGTCCGAATCATGTCTTTTGCCACCCGGCGCGTGGATGTCGCTCCTTCAAGCTGACTCGAAGTTATTGCTTCTTCGATTAATGAATGAATCAAATATTTCTCCTGCGCACCCTGATTTAGGGTCTCCTTTTCAAACGTCTGGATTTGCCCACCCGCGTTCTGGTCGATCTTATGCAAATACTCCAATACCGGGTCAGGCATTCCAAAGCGAAAAGGGGTTCCTTGTACGTCTTTCAAGGCAACCTGGCGCATTTGCCCGTTTCGTGCAATCTTAATCGCTGCCCACCACTCCTTTGGGGTAAGGCCTTGAGGAGGTTCTCGATATTGCAGACTATGCCAGTGAAGATATCTATTCTTCCAAATTGGGCTAGCATGCGTGAAAACTTGGAGCATTCTCTCTGGATTTTGAACAAGTTCTTGCATGATTTGCTGAAGAGATGGCGGATCCTGTGGTTTTTTCATTATTACTCCACTCCTACTAATATCTACTAATTTGAAGTAAAATTAGTAGATAGCCGACAGATTGTCAAGCAAAATACTAATTCATGCATGATTTAGTAGGTATTAGTAGGAAAACTGCTCTTAGAGCTTTCGGGAAATTTGCCCGAAATATCGGGAAATTGGATTTCAGGATCTTTTCGCTTGGATCTGGGCGCGCTCTAGTTTTTTTTCTCCGGCGCCCAAATTGCCAACGTCGTTCCACGCAATGCCGAAGTTGCCGCATTGGCGACATGACGGCTGCGAGCGAAGCGAAGACGCCACGGAGCCATCAAACCAGTCATTGCATTCCTTGCGCTGTTGTTTGTCTGTTTGGGCACCCCTGTCTTTTGTCTTACGCCGCGCTCTTCGGTTTCCCTTTTTGGCGGTGGCGTCTCCTGATTGATTTCTGTCTCGTTGGCTGACCTCATGCGTGACTTTCATTTATCCTTTTTAAATTCGAGTCCGAACACGGATAATGTATCCTTTAAAGAAATGATTGTTTCACCTGCAAACCTTCCATACCCGACGGTAATTGCCTCCAAATCATTCACAACGTCCAGGAATATCTTTAGCCGCCCCAATTTATCGACAGTACTTGAAAGGAACGCGAGGAAGGAAATACCTTCTTATTCTTCTTCTTAACCATGATAACACTCCTTCTGTGCCTCTGTACCACAGAAACACCTACAATCGGAGTGTCACCCTATTTCGGCAAAATCAGGTGGTCAAGATCTGGTTGTTAGGACACATTGTTGCTTCGAGCATTGCACCGTACATACCGAGCATGGCGGGAACAGTTATTCCATAAAATGTAGCGTCATGTACCTTCTTACGGCGAAACATGGTCTTGCCATAAATACCAATGCCCATTTCTAAGAAACCGTAGACCATTATAATAGCTATCCAAGCCAAAATGTGTATTTCATGCAAGCGGTTTAGAATAGATGTCATACTGAAGGGGACCTCTAAAAATTGCCTAATTTGCCCAATTAATGCTTGACAAAGGCTATTTCGTCAATTATTTTAATTCCAGACAACAAACCTGCGAACCCACTACCGTCTGGAGGATATTGCGATGGGACAGATAGGCCTTTTTGACCTTGAGAATCGCCTTTCCGAGCTTTCCGAAATGGGAGACCCTCTTGAAACCATCAATCGGGCCATACGTTGGAAGAGTTTTCGTCCTGTTATTGACAAGGCTTTTCGCAAGGAACGGAAGAGCAACGCCGGTCGTCCACCGTACGATTATATCCTGATGTTCAAGATTCTCGTGTTGCAGACGATGTATGGGCTTTCCGATGCGCAAACCCAGTTTCAGATTCTGGACCGATTGACGTTCAAACGGTTTCTTGAACTCACTTCCGAGGATAGCATTCCCGACGAGAAAACGGTCTGGTTGTTTCGGGAAACGCTGACACAAGCAGGCGTTGTCAAGAAGCTGTTTGACCTGTTCGGTCGTCAGTTGAACGAAGCGGGTTACACTGCCCAGAAAGGCCAAATAATAGATGCGAGTTTTGTCGAGGTACCTCGCCAGAGAAACACGCGGGAGGAGAATAAAGAAATCAAGAACGGGGGCACGCCGCAGGAATGGGAAAAGCACCCTGAGAAACTTCGTCAGAAAGATGTTGATGCGCGATGGACGAAGAAGAACGATCAGACGTTTTTTGGCTACAAGAACCATGCGTCGGTAGACGCGAAGCATAAAATCATTCGAGACTATGCGGCGACATCCGCAGAAGTGCACGACTCCAATATGCTTGAACCTCTCCTTAATCCTGAGAACACGAACGCGGACGTGTTTGCCGACAGCGCGTATCATTCGGAAAAGGCGGAACAAAGGCTTGATTATCTCTGGTACAGAAGCAAAATATGTGTCAAAGGGACTCGTGGCGCACCATTGACGGAAGCACAATTGGCACAGAACCGGAAGAAATCCAAAGTCAGATCGCGTATAGAACATGTGTTTGCTCAAATAGAAATCATGTTTCGTGGCAGGATCAGGTGTATCGGGCGGCTGAGGGCCGCGGCGAAGATAGGACTCCTGAACCTGGTTTACAACATAAAACGCTTTGCATATCTTGAGTGCCACGCCTGAAAAGCGGGACAGGACCGCACAAGGCCCCCAAAGGGACCGAAAAAAGAACAGTTTTGGGCACCTATCAGACAAATAGACGCCCTGACATCGCGAAATAATACTATCTGTCAACATGATCTTGGAATCTACTATTTTACAGAATTTTTAGAGGTCCCCTGAATTATATCGCCTTTCCAATTATGACTAACCTGCAGGTGATTTTCAATTCGGTGCAAAATTAATGCACTGCAATGCCCGTCGCATTGTTCCTTCGCCACCGCCTCTTTATTTGTCTTGTCTTGTAAGTTTTTCATTCCCGCGCGCCGCTCTTTGGGGCGACCAAATTGAAAACAACGAGTGCCGTGTTACGACGTGGCCGGCGTTAGAAAACGTGACGGAGCTTTGCGACATGACACGTTTTCTTCAGACGCTGGACGTGTGCGCGTTTCGCGCGAACGTAACGCGGCTGTTGGGTGCTTTAAGCCGGAATGCTACCATATTTCAAATTCTTGTTTGCGCCGATCTTCTCTTTTGTCTTTCTCTTGCAGCGCCCGTTCTTTTTCGGCTCGGCGGAGGATGAGCCGAGCCGTGGTTCTCTAATCTTTTATTCGTTTTCTATCCGTGTTATCCAGATAATTTTCAGAGGAAATAACCTTTTTCTTCGTTTGATCCTCAATATCTTTTCGTGTTCTTCCGGCAACCGCTCCGCCATCTTTTGCGTCGTCATGCAACAGCTTGAAACCGATGCTGTTTCGGTCTTGGTGTAGTTTTGTCGTTGTCGCCTCGCCAAGCATGGTAAGAATCAGCTCAATATCGTTCATGTGATCCCGTAGATTTTCCCGGTCAAGATTTTTGAAACGTTTGTATTCTTCTACGGTTTTTTCAAAAGTTCCCCTCATGATTTCATTGGTTAAAATCGCATATTCAAGGTCGGTCCGAGCGCCGCGATTATTCCATTCGTCGGTAAGGGTTTTTCGGACAGCGATACCACGCATGCGCTTATCGATCCAATCCTTTGGATAGCCCTTTTTCTGATAAATTTCTTTCATCCTCTGCATGGCAAGTTCAGGATTTTCGATTTCATCTATCCGCTCTTTGCCAACGCGCGCAAGCCAGCGTTTGAGCGGTTCAACTTTAGGGGATGGAATGGATTGAATTATTCTAAAAAGTGTCTCGGTACTTGCGCAATCTGTGGCATAGTATTTCCCATCAGCAGACTTCATTTTCAGTTGTCCGATTTTTTCGGACAACTGATCATAACCCTCTAAAAGAAGCTTCTTTTTCAGGTCATTCCAGTACTTTCGCGGTCGTCCGCCTCCGATTAAGACCTCAATAACATCAATGATCGAAAACCACCATTGGTCATTATGCAGAACCTTACGGATATGTTTGCCCCGAAAAATCGCAATTTTATTTTCGTTCATTGCAGGCCTCCACAATTTTTGTTTTTTCCTCTTCTTTAAAAATATCTACAGGTGCTTTAAATCGATATCTTTACGAAGATAAGGACCTAAATCCGTGAGAAAAACTTTGGCATTTTGATGATTTTTCGTGTAGATTAAGGGTGAATGGTGCTTGACTAAATGGCAGTTCACATTATTCACCCGGAAGGTGTCATGCCAAAGCCGAGAAAGTTGATAATCACGGAGACGGACGAGTTTCTGACCAGCCATGGTGGAATGGCAATGATCGGGATGCTTGCGGAGCGATCCGGTTTGCGCGAGCGTGTTTCGCAGGTTACTCCGGACAAGAAGAGCGGGAGTATAAGCACCGCGGACGCGCTGCTGACCATGACGGGGCTTTTGTGTCTTGCCAAACCAGACTTTGACGGGGTCGAGCAGTTTCGTGAAGACGACTATTTTCAGGAGATGCTTGGATTGAAAGCGGTTCCTTCCGAGGCTACACTGCGGCAGCGAATGGACGAAACGGGCCTGACCGTTCAAAACGCAGTCCTTTCCGCTTCGGCGTCCCTGTTGAAAAAAGCAGCGCCACGGCTCACCGCCTGCTTTGGACCGTATATTCCGATTGACGCTGACGTATCTCCTTTTGACAACAGTGGTTCTCATAAGGAAGGCGTAAGCTGCACGTACAAGTTGTTCGAGGGATATTCTCCGATGCTTGCCTACATAGGCGTGGAAGGCTACCTGCTGAACGCGGAGTTGCGCGAAGGGAAACAACATTGCCAGGAAGGAACTCCGGAGTTTCTGCGCAAGACCATAGCCCTTGCTCGAAAAATAACGGATCGTTCGATCCTTGTGCGTCTTGATGCCGGACATGACGATATTGAAAACATGCGAGTCTGCCGCAAGGAAAAGGTCGATTACATAATCAAACGGAACATACGCAGGGAATCTATTGACGAATGGCTCGTGGATGCTCAAGCGCTCGGTGACTGGCGTCATCCTCGTGAAGGCAAGACCGTGTACGTTGGTGAGACAATACGGGAAAGAAACGGCGAAAACATGCGCGTTGTGTTCGAGGTGATCGAACGGACAATCGACCGCGACGGAAACGCCTTGCTGCTGCCGGATGTAGAGGTTCACACGTGGTGGACGAGCCTGAGCAGACGCAACGCCGGCCCGGACGACGTTATTGCAGCGTACCGGGATCATGGCACCAGCGAGCAGTTTCACTCGGAGCTGAAGAGTGATATGGCGCTGGAGCGGCTTCCCAGCGGGAAGTTCACGACCAACGCATTGGTGTTGACGTTGGCGGTTCTTGCGTTCAACATGCTGCGGCTCTGCGGCCAAGTTGGAATCGACAAGGGGTACGTGCCGCGTAAGAAAGTTGCACGCCGGAGATTGCGGAAGGTCATTCAGGATCTTATGTACATAGCAGCACGCGTGATAACGCATGCCCGCCGGTTGATGCTTGCCCTGTCGCGGCGGAATCAACTCCGCATAGCGTGGACGCAAACGTATCTGGCGTTCGCCACGGATGGCTGACCTAAGGAGAGCAATAAACGGAAATAGACCCGTAACCAAACAAACGTCGCCACCGACACGTTGAGTGTATTTGTCAACCATGGGGTCAGAAGCGCAAATCATAGTGGAATCACCCCGGCAACAACTTATCAAGAAGCCTTAGCAACCATATTCGTTCTTGTCAACGCCGTCAATTTGTTTTTAATAACCTTATCTCACGGAATCAGGTGGAAGGACCTAAATCCGTGAGAAAAACTTTGGCATTTTGATGATTTTTCGTGTAGATTAAGGGTGAATGGTGCTTGACTAAATGGCAGTTCACATTATTCACCCGGAAGGTGTCATGCCAAAGCCGAGAAAGTTGATAATCACGGAGACGGACGAGTTTCTGACCAGCCATGGTGGAATGGCAATGATCGGGATGCTTGCGGAGCGATCCGGTTTGCGCGAGCGTGTTTCGCAGGTTACTCCGGACAAGAAGAGCGGGAGTATAAGCACCGCGGACGCGCTGCTGACCATGACGGGGCTTTTGTGTCTTGCCAAACCAGACTTTGACGGGGTCGAGCAGTTTCGTGAAGACGACTATTTTCAGGAGATGCTTGGATTGAAAGCGGTTCCTTCCGAGGCTACACTGCGGCAGCGAATGGACGAAACGGGCCTGACCGTTCAAAACGCAGTCCTTTCCGCTTCGGCGTCCCTGTTGAAAAAAGCAGCGCCACGGCTCACCGCCTGCTTTGGACCGTATATTCCGATTGACGCTGACGTATCTCCTTTTGACAACAGTGGTTCTCATAAGGAAGGCGTAAGCTGCACGTACAAGTTGTTCGAGGGATATTCTCCGATGCTTGCCTACATAGGCGTGGAAGGCTACCTGCTGAACGCGGAGTTGCGCGAAGGGAAACAACATTGCCAGGAAGGAACTCCGGAGTTTCTGCGCAAGACCATAGCCCTTGCTCGAAAAATAACGGATCGTTCGATCCTTGTGCGTCTTGATGCCGGACATGACGATATTGAAAACATGCGAGTCTGCCGCAAGGAAAAGGTCGATTACATAATCAAACGGAACATACGCAGGGAATCTATTGACGAATGGCTCGTGGATGCTCAAGCGCTCGGTGACTGGCGTCATCCTCGTGAAGGCAAGACCGTGTACGTTGGTGAGACAATACGGGAAAGAAACGGCGAAAACATGCGCGTTGTGTTCGAGGTGATCGAACGGACAATCGACCGCGACGGAAACGCCTTGCTGCTGCCGGATGTAGAGGTTCACACGTGGTGGACGAGCCTGAGCAGACGCAACGCCGGCCCGGACGACGTTATTGCAGCGTACCGGGATCATGGCACCAGCGAGCAGTTTCACTCGGAGCTGAAGAGTGATATGGCGCTGGAGCGGCTTCCCAGCGGGAAGTTCACGACCAACGCATTGGTGTTGACGTTGGCGGTTCTTGCGTTCAACATGCTGCGGCTCTGCGGCCAAGTTGGAATCGACAAGGGGTACGTGCCGCGTAAGAAAGTTGCACGCCGGAGATTGCGGAAGGTCATTCAGGATCTTATGTACATAGCAGCACGCGTGATAACGCATGCCCGCCGGTTGATGCTTGCCCTGTCGCGGCGGAATCAACTCCGCATAGCGTGGACGCAAACGTATCTGGCGTTCGCCACGGATGGCTGACCTAAGGAGAGCAATAAACGGAAATAGACCCGTAACCAAACAAACGTCGCCACCGACACGTTGAGTGTATTTGTCAACCATGGGGTCAGAAGCGCAAATCATAGTGGAATCACCCCGGCAACAACTTATCAAGAAGCCTTAGCAACCATATTCGTTCTTGTCAACGCCGTCAATTTGTTTTTAATAACCTTATCTCACGGAATCAGGAAGGAGTTATAATTGTTCTGACCAGATTGAAAGAGGATTTTCGCATGTCATAATTGTGAATAATCTTGTTTGCTATATCTTGAATTAATTCCTTTTGATCTATTCTACGAAGAACTCTTCCATCAAGCAAACCTGATAAAGATAATGAACTATTTTCTAATCTATATATTTTATCCCAAAGAGATGCTATTTTTTTAGGTAATTATAAAGGATCTTGCACCAAATTAGTGATCATTTTGACAAGTTTTTCAAAGAAATTTTCATGACGATGATTGTACCGAAAAGCCATTTCGTTCAGATACCCTGGAAAGTATTCTTTGGAGACTCCATGGAACTTTGCAAGACGTTCCTTAGCATAGCTCCAGAAGCCTTCCAAACCGTTAATATAAACTTTGCCTGTGGCAAATCTTTTCCCATGGTCGACTCTCAAATGCCGATAACCGCAGAACATCAGGGCGTCATAGCCGCGGAATTTGTCAGTGTAAATGATGGAGCCTCGTCTGACCATTTTCACAGTCTCAGTCAACAGGCTTTCGGCAGTGACGTTTTTTACTACTGTCACCTTCACTTTTCCGTGTCTCTCCAGGATACCAAAGACGGGAACCTTTCCGGCAGCACCCCGGCCACGTTTACCTTTACGCCTGCCGCCGAAGTAGGATTCATCGAGCTCAACCTCTCCAGAGAGCCAGAAATCGCTTTCAGCGACCATCAAGGCCCTTCGGATGAGATTACACATCCGCAAGACCGTGGGATAGCTCAAACCGATCTGAGTTGCTATCCTGCGTGCTGAGACTTCCAGTTCAAAGAGCTTAATGATCCACAGCAGCTTTTTCAGAGGGACGCGGCACTGACCAATCCACCGATTCGAGAAGTCATGAAAGGTATTTCCGCATCGTTTGCACCTGAACTTTTTACCTTTTAAACGATAGATTTTATGGCTGTTACAATTGATGCAGAAAACATGGCCATTTTTCCAACAGAACTTTCTGAGGAACAATTTTGCCCTGTTTTCAGTTTTCCCTATGAATTCAAAGGTTTCTAATTGACTAAAGCCCATATGCACAAGATAATTCCTGTGCAAGATGTTTTATAATCACCTTTTTTTATTATCACTAATTTCCTGATTGTCTTGTTTTGCTGTCGTTCTTAATAGCTTTTGCGCAGATTGTATTGCTTGCTTTCGAGTATTATTATTTGAAAACGTAGCCGTTTCAACACTTTTTTCAGCCTCTTCAAGAACCTTTTGAAGATTCAATTGCTTGCTACGAACTTTTGATGCGCTGCGGCAAAGGTTACTCAAGTGTTTGCAAAGCAATATTGCTTGTTCAAGAAAACATTCGTAATCAGGTGATTGTTCAAATCCTGAGATGGTCCGGGATTTTTGAACAGGAAATAATGGTTTCTTAGTTGGATTCCGAGGGTATTTTTTCATTATCAAAGGAGTCCAACATGAACCGGAAGCAGCAAGCGAAGGCCGCCGCGATGTCCCCGAACAGCGATGGCAACCCCGCCAAGCGGACCCGCCGCAAGATCGACGACGCTCTGAAGACGAAGGTGGTTCTGGAAGCCTTGAAGGAGGCCGAACCGCTGTCCGTTTTGGCAAGTCGGTACGAAGTCCATCCCAACCAGATAGCTCAGTGGCGCAGGCAGTTTCTTGGCAACGCGCAGATGGCTTTTTCGGGAGACAAGAACGCCGAGCAAGAGCTTGAGCGCGTTCGCGGTGATCGCGATGAGTATGCACGCAAGGTCGGGGAGCTGACCATGGATGTCGAGTTCCTAAAAAAAAACTTGCGGAAGCTGGGCATGCTATGAGAGCAAAGATGGCCGATTCTACAAGCGAGGACTTGACTTTGAAGAGGCAGTGTTCGCTGCTTTCCATTTGTCGGACCTCGATTTACTATACGCCGCAGACTAGTCCGATGAACAAGTTGCTCATGGATCGTATCGATGAGCTATTCACCGATGACCCCACGCGGGGCACCAGAAGGCTCCGGGCGGCCATGAGGCGTCAGTTTGGGCTGGAGGTTGGGGCGCAGCAAGATTCGCAGGCTGATGGCCCGTATGGGCCTCCACGCGATCTACCGGGCCCTGAACACCTCGAAGCCCAATAAGGCACACAAGAAGTACCCGTATCTGCTTCGTGGCGTAGTGGTCAACCACCCCAACCAGGTGTGGAGCACCGATATCACCTACATCCGCCTCAACGGCGGCTTCGCTTACCTCTGCGCCGTTATCGACTGGTACAGTCGGTGCGTCCTTGCATGGCGTCTGTCGACCTCGCTGGACAGCGGCTTCTGCATCGAAGTTCTCAAGGAGGC
>CAVSQB010000033.1:0-54621 GCA_963729895.1 uncultured Fibrobacterota bacterium
AGTGAATCGTCTCGGCTAAGGCAGCGCAAGAACATATATGAACGCACACTCTGGCACATTTCTGCAAGGAGACCTATTATGAGATTTCTATTTGGGTGGGCATTTATGAAAAAGGCTGCTATGAAAAGTATTTTGAAAAATGTTGTCATGGGTATTGGGTTGGTGGTATTGTTTACGCATACCGCAAGTGTTCAATGGACTGTGGTCGATTCCAGCCTCCCTATCACTACAAATGTCTACGCCCTTGCCGTAAGCGGCGGCAACATCTTTGCCGGCGCTGCGGGCAACGGTACTTATGGCGGGACTGGCGATGTTTTCCTATCCACCAATAACGGCACAACCTGGACCGTGGTCGATTCTGGCCTCCCTGCGAATACTTTTGTCGGGTGTTTTGCCGTAAGCGGCAACAACATCTTTGCCGGTGCCATGACTTCTGGAGGCGGTGTTTTCCTATCCGCCAACAACGGTGCAACCTGGACCATGGTCGATTCCGGCCTCACGAATACTGTCATCCTGTCTCTTGCCGTGAGCGGCAACAACATCTTTGCCGGGACTTTTGGAGGCGGTGTTTTCCTATCCACCAATAACGGTACAAACTGGACTGCGGTCAATTCTGGACTCACAAATACTGACATCATGTCTCTTGCCGTGAGCGGCAGCAATATCTTTGCCGGGACTGCGAGCGGGGGTCCCGGCAAAATCGGGGGTATTTTTCTATCGACCAATAACGGCACAAACTGGACCGGGGTCTATTCCGGCCTCACGGATGCTTATGTCCGCTCTCTTGCCGTAAGCGGCAACAACATCTTTGCTGGGATTTATGGAGGCGGTGTTTACCTATCCACCAATAACGGCACAACCTGGACTGTGGTCGATTCCGGCCTCACGAATGATACTGTCATGTCTCTTGTGGTGAGCGGCAAAAATATCTTTGCCGGGACTTTTGGAGGCGGTGTTTTCCTATCCACCAATAACGGTACAAACTGGACTGCCGTCAATTCTGGCCTAACGAATACTGACATCATGTCTCTTGCCGTGAGCGGCGGTAGCATCTTTGCCGGGACCGCGGGCGGGGGTATATGGCGTAGGCCGCTTTCAGAAATGCTAGGTGTAATCAATCCTATCCCGCAGCAAGGAATGTCAAAGAGGTATTCCAACGGATTAAAAATCAATATCAGCAAAAACGCTATTTCTGTTTCATTACCGACCACTTTGACTAATGGTAAGATATCTGTTGGATTGTATACCACTGCCGGGAAAAGAATTTATTGGGCCACGCATAATGCCTATAACGCCATTTTGCGTATCCCAACATCGGGATTATCAACAGGCACTTATCTAATATCAATTACCGACAGAAGAACTGCGCTGTCATCGTCGTTTTTGTTAACTAGATAACAATATCACCGCTTCTGATATCGTGTCCGTTTTTCGATCAAAAGACAAAAGGGCTATAACAAGCGGTTCAATCATGACTGTCCGCATTTGCAAACAGCTTTGGTATGCAAGCGGTAGTTTCCTTACACAATGTTTCGCGGTTTGCAAAGGTCAAATGCAGATATTATGATTAAAAGGTGCAGTATCCCTTCGTATTTTTGGAATAGGGTTAGTAGATTCCAAAAACTTAAACGAAAGGATACTGCGATGCGTATCAGGAAAAATAGTAGAGCGCTGGAGTTTAATGGGCAAAGATTTGACATTGGGATAGATGCTCATGATTCTAATTGGAGCGTAACTATTCGTTCCAACCAGTTACTTCTGAAAAAGTTTTCAATGAACCCATCCCCGAGAGAGCTTTCCGATTACATGAAGAAGCACTATCCTGGCGGGGAATACCATAGCGTTTATGAGGCTGGATTTTGCGGCTATTGGATTCACCGCGAATTGACGGAAGCTGGCGTTAGGAATATTATTGTAAACCCTGCGGACGTTCCAACGACAAATAAGGAGAAAATAGCAAAGCGCGATCCGATCGACAGCAACAAACTGAGCCGGGAACTCGGCAATGGGTCTTTGGAGTGCATCTTTATTCCTAATCCACAACAGCAGTCGATTCGCTCACTCTCTCGGCTACGTTTTCAGCAGACCAAGCGGAGCAGTCAGGTAAAGAGTTATATCAAAGGATTTCTCCACTTCAACGGAATTTCTATTCCCGCGGAGTATAGCGGCCGCCGCTGGTCACGGAACTTCATTCGCTGGTTGCAGGCTTTGAAATTCGAACAGGAACAGAACCGGCAGACACTGGATTTGCTTCTGGTGCAATACGAGGATGCACGGAAAGGCAAGCTTGATATTTTGAGGGGTTTGCGTACATACAGCTCCCGTAATGAGACCATTCGCCTTTTGCGGACCATACCCGGAATCGGTCTGACGACGGCATTCACTCTTTACGCAGAGCTTCTCGACATAAGAAGATTTGCGAAATTCGACAAGCTAGCAGCCATCATCGGCCTTATCCCTGAGGTCAAGAGTAGTGATGACAAGAAATGGACAAAGGGTATTGCCAGCAGGAAATCCGTTTATTTGCGATATTTGCTGGTAGAGGCGGCTTGGATAGCGATCCGCAAAGACCCTGTATTGACGAAAAGCTTCAGTGACCTGACGAGGCGAATGACCAAGAACAATGCCATTATCAGGATAGCAAAGAAATTGCTCAGCCGAATCAGGTACGTCTGGGCGAACCAAAAGCCATATGCTCTAGGCATAATCGAATAGCGCTGTAAGAAAATACTCAGATTGAACATGCGCTCATGCGCGTGTAGACCGTAGGACTACGACTGCGGATGGAAACATTCCGTTTAATGCAGATTGCGGCTACACATTTTTACTCTGATAAATATCTTGCAGCGGGGTTAGACGACCTGACTGTTCATAGCAGTATGCAAACTGTTCAATCTGTACATGGCAGATTAGGAATCTTGAAATACAGAAGGCGATCGCACTGTCTCTTAATCAAGCTTTTCTGCTAAATTCGTTGCTTTTTAACATAGCGGTCGTAGTCCAGCATATTAACCGCACGTTATGCCATAAATTTGAAGACAATTAATTCGAAAAAGGCAAGACAATTAATTCGGGGAAATTTACCGGTAAAGGCTTGGGCTTGGAAGAATCGGTTTCCACCAGACAGAATTAATGGAGACAAGACCAAAACGATTCGGAAAAGATAATCGAAGAATTCCGGAAATAAAATGCAATAGAAATGTGTAAAACCTGTTGCCGAAATGCACACAAAGTAGTATATTTGAGCAATGAAGCGTTATCATTGGAACGATGAAAAGAACGAACAACTGAAGAAGGATCGTGGCATTTGTTTTGAAGATGTCGTCTATTTTCTTGAGCAAGATTTGCTTTTGGACAGTTTCGACAACCCAAACCAAAAGAAGTATCCTGGCCAAAAGCTCTATGTTATTGATATTGATGGCTATGCATACATAGTTCCCTTTGTTGAATCTGAGGATTCCGTTTTCTTAAAGACCATCATTCCAAGCAGAAAAGCTACAAACAAATATTTAAGAAGAAAAGGATAATCATATGAATCTTACAGCTGAAGAAAGAGATATCCTGGATTCTTTTGAACGGGATGAATGGAAGCCGGTCAAAAATCTCGATGCAGAGAAAAAACGCGCTCGGGAATATGCTCGTGCGACCATGCGAAAGGATAGACGTGTAAACATCCGAATCTCTCAGCGCGATCTCATGGAACTACAGCGCAAAGCTGTCCATGAGGGTCTTCCCTACCAAACATTTATCTCCAGTCTATTGCATAAAATTGTGAATGGACGAATGACTGAACGTCCAGTGCATTGACATTTGCATCCAATCTGAATATTTGTTCATAATTAGTATCCAAGCATAACAAGCGGTTCAAGTCATGACCGAACGCGGGGCCCAAACGCTCCCTTTGGTCGCGTTTCCCGCGTCGGCAGGTTAACCGCACGTTATGCCCGAAATTTAAAGACAATTAATGCGCTCGGAACAAAACGATTATTTCGGGGATATTTTGCCCGATCCCACTCAAAATGACCGTTTAATCCCACGTTAAATGACCGGTCAATCCCAGTTAATTTGACCGGCAAATCCCACTGAAAATGACCGCTGAATCCCAGGTTATTTGACCGGACGATTTTTTACGGAAGGCGTTGCGGATTGTGCCATATTCGGTCTTCTTTCAAACCATGAAAGGGGACCGTATGAGCAGGGAGCGAACGTCTATGCGTAAAATTCGACAAGCATTGCGATTTTGCAAAGCTTAGGAACGATGCTTTGCAAAAGGAAAGCAATGCGGTGTCGGCGAGCCCTTAATCCACCTTTGGGACTGGACGCGGCGCAAGCGCGAAGCGCATACCAGTGCGCAGGCGTACGGAACTACCATATTACGCGAAAGAAAGGTTGTGGGGGTTTCCAAAGGGGGAAGGGCGTACAACTTGCTTTTCAGCTTTTCTCAGCCGCCGGGCTACCGCATTTTGTCATTCCTCAAGCGTGGGCGTGTTCTCTCTTCACGGTCCGGCATTTGATGCCAAGCCGCTTGCAGCCTTCCCGCGCTTTCTCGTTGATATATCTGACCTGGTCTTTTTCGGGAATTTTTTCAAGCTCTTTTGATAATGCTTCCCGCCAGACCCAGACATCTTCGACAGCTTTACCGTAGTTCATGTTATTTCGCCTCCATCAAATTGCCGCCAAGAAACCTGTGCGGCGTGGTAATGTCAACCATGTGGTCATATCCGTTCTGCAGATTTATCGCGTTAAAACCATCGATCCGGCGGTCATTTACCAGATGTCGGCAGTTGAAACTGACGATATGCTTAATACCGTTCACGGTTGCGATTGCCACGTGACTACAGTCGCGATATACCCGCTGTGAAACCGCCGCTCCTCCGAAACCGGCTTCTATGTATCGCTTCGTTAGTGCCGTGGCTTCGTCGTCCAACTCCAACACGCCTGGCTGGACACGGTTTATGTGCTGGGCCAGACGTTTCTGCAGCGCCAGATCAACCGTCGCAAGTATCTCATCCAGTACTACGTTCGAGATGTAGGTTTCGTACTCACCACGGACGACAGCGGCGAAAAACTGTTCCGCCGTCTCACGCCAATCCTGCCGATCGTCATGCTCCAACTGATTCCAGACCGAAGTTTCGATATAGAGTTTTTTCTTCATCATAGGCTACAATACCCGGTTAGTTTCCATGCGTATTTGCAAGTAGTTCCACCAACTCCACGACCTGTTTCTGCGCCTTGGGAGGCAACGAATCAACCGCCTGGAGCCGTTTCCACAGCCGACTGTTTTTCGGAGGGGAGACGCTCATGCGTCTGTTCCCCAGCAGTTCGTCCGTGGTGACGCTCAGCGCCTTTGCAAGAATCGGCAACTGTGCGGCAGGAGGCCTGTCGGTCTGCGCCTCATAGTACGCGATCATTCTTTGGCATGATAAATTTCGGTTTTGCCGTCAGGCAGCTGTAACATTCCCGAAAAAACGGTTTCCACCGACTCGAAGGTTCCACGTGGATGCTCAATAGTTAAGCTTATTTTGAATTTTGATTCCTTTTCGTTCAGGAGGCCCGGACTACTGATAGGAAGTTTGATTTTTCGCAAGCGGGTTGTCGTATAAGGAAGATTTTTTTGCGGAAGCTCAATTCTTCCCCCACTTTCCCGCTTCCGTCGTCCGCATCTTGAACGGCCTCAAGGCAAAATATAGACATTGCCGGCCACAATTGTCAAATCCGGGAATACATGTCTCGTGGCTTCGGTGAAAGCAAAAAAATAGTCGGGGTTGTCAAGCGCAGGTCCGCTCGAAGAACTCATAATCGAGCGTAGGTTCTGCGGCGACGAGTGGCAGCTTCTCTTCCGGAGGCGGGCGCGGCGACTGTTCCTTCCAAAGACCACAGTGCTTCAGAATCTTCTGTATTATCGCGTCCTCATCGATGAATGAAATGATCCTCATCTCACCTCCGCACTTCGGACATTTCAGCGGGTCTGCCTCGTAAACGCACTTGATGAGCGCAGCCCATGTCATGCGGCATTTTCGCCTGAAAGCGGTGTCAGGTTCAGGCTGTCCGGGAAGGGCAACAGGCTTCCCGTCCTTCTCACGCATCCCCCGTTTCTTGTTCGAGTAAAAACCGTAATACCTGATCTGGTGCTCGCCCTTATTGGGAATATGCTGCGTGACTTCTGCTAAAAAGTCGAGCGGGTCAAACACCTCGAAGTTTCTGGGTATGCCTTCCATGAGCGTCTGGATCGGCGGCGTGCAGCGCTCCGGCAAAACAGGGTCGCCTGTGTGCGGGAACGGGAAGCACTTCCCCTTTGATGCGCGGTACACTATCCTGCCGTCGGCATTGAGCGTGACCATGCGGGCGAGGCTGAACGGGCACCGGGAGATGTACTCCACCAGACGCTGCATGCCTTCGTGGTCGCCCGCCTCAATCCGAACGGAGTTGTCGACATTGAACCCGCTGTGTTTCCACTGCCGCATGTTTGCCGCAGTGTCCAGGTCTATCTTGAACTCATCAAGCAGCAGATCAAAAACCTTCTCCTGCCAGATGTCGGCCGCCCTGTGCCGCCAGATGTCGGGAATGTGCACAAAGTGCCCCGTGTCCGTGAATACGCCCTCGGGCACGATGGCGTGGATATGGGAATGCCAGTGTATGAGATCGCCGAACGTCTGCACCGCGCCTACCATTGCGGGAACGCCGCAATCTCCGTCGATCTCCAGCGCGTAAACGTCGCATACCGTATCATAGGCAGCGCGGCAGAGCTTGCCCAAAAGGCTCCGGTCGTAGCGAAAGTAAACCCGCAGCCGCTTCGGAATGGTAAAAACCCATTGGAGATGCGGCACTTCGGCAAGCACCTCCTCCTTGAGCCGATGGCCCAGCAGCAAGGCCCGCTTCTGATCGCAGGATGGACAGCACGACCGCTGGCGGCAGGAGAACGCGACAAAAAATTCTTCCCCGCAGTCCTTGCACCTGACGCGAGCGAAACCTTCTTTGAGATCGCCGCATTTGAGGAACTTTTCGATGGACGAGCGAATCACCGGTCGCCAAAAGCCGTATCGCTGCTGATAACGTTCCGGGTACACACGCTCGAAATCGTCAAAGCAATCGCGCACAACCTTGAAAAACGGCGAGGCATCATGGTCACGCGGACGGTAGAACTTGCGGGGCAGGCCATACGTGCGGGTCTGCGTGACAGGTCTTGGGCAGGCAATCGTGACAGGCGGCATGAAACGTTCTCCGGTGGGTGAAACCGGAGAAACGAATCAAGCGCCGTGCCGCGAAACTCGGTCTTACGCAATCAACGGGAAAACCAGGCCCTTACCGAAAATTCGGCATATCACCAGACAATCGCGGAAATGCCACAACAGGGACAAAATGTGACGGCCGTCACCACGGTTTTGCGACCGTGAACGGTGTGCCGGAAAAATCTGGACGTACCCAATCGCCGGAGCGTATCTTAATGACAAGAGACAAGCGTAGAGAATCAAAAATAGAAATCCGCGCCTAACAACGCCTTCAAGCCATGACCGGCCGAAATCGTAATGCGGTCATACCGGCGGCTTAAGGCGGCGTTAGGCTCGGAAAAATATCAAGACATCGCATTTTGGTCAAGTTGATAAAGGGACTGTGAGCTTCCTAGTAGAACGTTGCACTATTGTTTGTACGGTTCGCCGAGGCCCTGGCATGCCTGAGCCGCCACGCGCTGAAGGCCAAGCCACAGGTGATTGGCCCCTGCCGTGAACGCGACCTCTTCTTTGTCAAGTGCCGCCTTAAATTCCTTGTTTGCAATCAGCGTGTTCAGCGAAGCGACCAAGTCCGCCGCGGGCGGGGCAAGCTGGGTCTTGCCGTTTTCACTCGGGGGCTCTTTTTCGAAGATGTCCCACCGGATGGAGCGGATGAGACGGAACCCCATCGGCCTCTGCGGTTCTTTCTCAATAAGAAAGTACGCCGCCTTACGGGCGATGGCCTGGGCCTGCTTTGGCGTATCCATCGGATCGCCCGCGGTCTGGCCGGCTGCGGCAGAGCCCGGTGCGGCATCCGCCTTGGGTTTCGGTTTGCACGACTTTTCCCAGTTTTGTACCGCCGTGTAAAGCCCGGACGGGAAGGGCGAACCTTCGGGAAATTTCTCCTGCAGAATGCCCCGAAGCACGGTGAGGCCGGCCAGCAGCCTGCCGATGTGGGCATAATCGGCTTCTTCGGGTTTTTGGGACGCAATGGTTTCGTTGTACCGCGGTTCGGACAGCCACTTGAGCGCGTTCTGCTTTGCCCGGTCGCGGTCCGGAAACATCGCATCGTAGTTCTGCTTGCACAGTGCGGCGAACCCTTCAAAAATATCCGCGAACGGTTCCCATTTTCCATCGCGAAGATACACGAGACTCAGGAAACAGAGCAGCCTCATGTCCTTGGATTTTTCCGCAAGGAGTTTTCTGCACGACGAATCAACAAGCGCGTAATCGATGCTGCCGATCTTCCCAATTTCGGTTTTGCACGCGTCAAAATCGGCATCGTAGTTGATGTTGACGCCCATCGGGGCATCGCCGGGAATGGGCTTTACTATAATGTCAAGAAGCTCGGAAATGGCATTTCCCCTTGGATACTGGTATCGGATCGCTGCCAAACACAAAACTAAAATATAGTAATCGCACTATGGCACAATAGTCTTTTCGATGACAAATGACCGGGCGCAGCAGGCCTGCTGCAAGATAAATCATTCGGCGCCTCCGTGATGTGACGGCCATCACACGCGCTAGTGCCGCATCGAAAGAAGAATGGCAACCTTCGTGTTGTGGTCGACCGCGGCGTTATATTGTTTCGCCGCTTCGGGGGAAGGGACCTGGATGGTGTGGATGCCTTTCACCTCAAGCACTATTACCAGAGAATCGCTGAGGTGAAACGAGCTTCTTCCAAACCCCGTACCCACGATAAGAAGCATGACGTCTTCGCGGGGGGCCTCAAGAAGGCTGCTCATCCAGTCCTTCTGTTCATCGACGCCGGCCATGTTTGTCATCGGTTTCATTGAACCGTCGAAATCGATGAACAGGTCGAAATGGGTAAGGGGAATGCGATTGTAGACGACAAGGCTGCCCGTAACAAAGCCGAACTTGTGCGGGGGGTTGACAAAGAAATAGACAATGCCGCAGATGAGGAGAGCCGACAGAATCTTGTGCTTCAGAAAAAAGGTGAACATACGCGTATCACCCCCGAAGAGGATGGACAGGAAAGGGGGCCCGAATGAGCACTGGTCGCGGGGAGACGCTGCCCGACGGTTGGCGCGAACCCTGCCGCCGGCGCCGGCAATTGGATCGGGTTCCCATCTGTCATACAATATGCATTAACCGCGAGCGTTCTCCAAGGAAAAATTCGCGAGAGGGAAAATCAAGACACGGAGGGATTTACTTGATGTTCTGAATAAACAAGGCAAGCTTTGCCCGTGACGCGGGATTTCTGAACAGTTTCCGCAGTGATCGATCCCGAATGAGCCGCACGCGTTCGCGGGTCAGTTTGAGTTCCTTGCCGATTTCTTCGAGAGTGAATTGTTTGGAGAAGTTGAGGCCGTAATACATTCGCAGTATGCGCTCTTCCCTGCTTGTAATGTTCTGCAGCACGCTGTCGATTACTTTGCCGAGTTCCCTCCGTTCGCTCTCGGTATCCTGGTTTGGATCGTCGCCGAGAATGTCCTGCAGCGTTTTCGTGGAATCGCCTTCCGAACCTTGGTTGTTGCCCACCGGTGCATCGAGCGATACGCCCCGAAGTTTGTCCATGACGTCGATGATGTCCTGCTCGTGCTCCTTGAAATCGTCCATGGAAATCGTTCCCATGTAGTCGCCGGAGTTCTTGTCGAGGGCCTTCTTGAATTTCGAAAGAAGCGCGATTTTGTTGGGAGGAATGCGCACGGTTCCCGTTTGCTCGAATAACGCTTTCTGAATCGACTGGCGTATCCACCACACTGCATAGGAAATAAACTTGACTTTGTTCTCGAGGTTGAAGCGCTTTGCGGCTTTTAACAGACCGATATTGCCTTCGTTAATAAGCTCGAGGAAACTCAGGCCTCTGCCCCGGTACCGCCTGGCGACACTCACGACAAACCTGAGGTTGCTCGTAATGAGAACGGTTATTGCGTTATGGTCGCTCTTTTGAACGCAACGAATAACCTCGCGCTCTTCGTCTTCGGATAGAATCCGATAACGGTTGATGTCCCTAAAGTAGAGGGTTTCGGTTCTTGTCGGCATAGAGATAAGCCATTATGACTGATAGGAAGTTTGATTTTTCGCAAGCGGGTTGTCGTATAAGGAAGATTTTTTTGCGGAAGCTCAATTCTTCCCCCACTTTCCCGCTTCCGTCGTCCGCATCTTGAACGGCCTCAAGGCAAAATATAGACATTGCCGGCCACAATTGTCAAATCCGGGAATACATGTCTCGTGGCTTCGGTGAAAGCAAAAAAATAGTCGGGGTTGTCAAGCGCAGGTCCGCTCGAAGAACTCATAATCGAGCGTAGGTTCTGCGGCGACGAGTGGCAGCTTCTCTTCCGGAGGCGGGCGCGGCGACTGTTCCTTCCAAAGACCACAGTGCTTCAGAATCTTCTGTATTATCGCGTCCTCATCGATGAATGAAATGATCCTCATCTCACCTCCGCACTTCGGACATTTCAGCGGGTCTGCCTCGTAAACGCACTTGATGAGCGCAGCCCATGTCATGCGGCATTTTCGCCTGAAAGCGGTGTCAGGTTCAGGCTGTCCGGGAAGGGCAACAGGCTTCCCGTCCTTCTCACGCATCCCCCGTTTCTTGTTCGAGTAAAAACCGTAATACCTGATCTGGTGCTCGCCCTTATTGGGAATATGCTGCGTGACTTCTGCTAAAAAGTCGAGCGGGTCAAACACCTCGAAGTTTCTGGGTATGCCTTCCATGAGCGTCTGGATCGGCGGCGTGCAGCGCTCCGGCAAAACAGGGTCGCCTGTGTGCGGGAACGGGAAGCACTTCCCCTTTGATGCGCGGTACACTATCCTGCCGTCGGCATTGAGCGTGACCATGCGGGCGAGGCTGAACGGGCACCGGGAGATGTACTCCACCAGACGCTGCATGCCTTCGTGGTCGCCCGCCTCAATCCGAACGGAGTTGTCGACATTGAACCCGCTGTGTTTCCACTGCCGCATGTTTGCCGCAGTGTCCAGGTCTATCTTGAACTCATCAAGCAGCAGATCAAAAACCTTCTCCTGCCAGATGTCGGCCGCCCTGTGCCGCCAGATGTCGGGAATGTGCACAAAGTGCCCCGTGTCCGTGAATACGCCCTCGGGCACGATGGCGTGGATATGGGAATGCCAGTGTATGAGATCGCCGAACGTCTGCACCGCGCCTACCATTGCGGGAACGCCGCAATCTCCGTCGATCTCCAGCGCGTAAACGTCGCATACCGTATCATAGGCAGCGCGGCAGAGCTTGCCCAAAAGGCTCCGGTCGTAGCGAAAGTAAACCCGCAGCCGCTTCGGAATGGTAAAAACCCATTGGAGATGCGGCACTTCGGCAAGCACCTCCTCCTTGAGCCGATGGCCCAGCAGCAAGGCCCGCTTCTGATCGCAGGATGGACAGCACGACCGCTGGCGGCAGGAGAACGCGACAAAAAATTCTTCCCCGCAGTCCTTGCACCTGACGCGAGCGAAACCTTCTTTGAGATCGCCGCATTTGAGGAACTTTTCGATGGACGAGCGAATCACCGGTCGCCAAAAGCCGTATCGCTGCTGATAACGTTCCGGGTACACACGCTCGAAATCGTCAAAGCAATCGCGCACAACCTTGAAAAACGGCGAGGCATCATGGTCACGCGGACGGTAGAACTTGCGGGGCAGGCCATACGTGCGGGTCTGCGTGACAGGTCTTGGGCAGGCAATCGTGACAGGCGGCATGAAACGTTCTCCGGTGGGTGAAACCGGAGAAACGAATCAAGCGCCGTGCCGCGAAACTCGGTCTTACGCAATCAACGGGAAAACCAGGCCCTTACCGAAAATTCGGCATATCACCAGACAATCGCGGAAATGCCACAACAGGGACAAAATGTGACGGCCGTCACCACGGTTTTGCGACCGTGAACGGTGTGCCGGAAAAATCTGGACGTACCCAATCGCCGGAGCGTATCTTAATGACAAGAGACAAGCGTAGAGAATCAAAAATAGAAATCCGCGCCTAACAACGCCTTCAAGCCATGACCGGCCGAAATCGTAATGCGGTCATACCGGCGGCTTAAGGCGGCGTTAGGCTCGGAAAAATATCAAGACATCGCATTTTGGTCAAGTTGATAAAGGGACTGTGAGCTTCCTAGTAGAACGTTGCACTATTGAGGGATTGCAAGCTATGAACAATCATACAAATATTCCACTCAACAGGATTTTCCTCCTGTCGATGCCGGCTGGCGCAATTTTGTCACCTCGTTTTTTCGAAGAGCAGTCAAGGCAATAAATCTGACTACAAATAATGACAAACTCAAAATCAGACACTATTCAAACCGGATCATTTCCTACAAAACTCTTGTTCAAAATGCGTTAAATAATGGAATTTCTGGATGTAAGAACTTTCCCTGTGTCTTTCCTTCCTGGGACAATTCCGCCCGTCATGACGCATCCATCATTATCCAGAATGATTTGCCTGAAGACTTTGGTGAGTGGCTTATGCGATCAGCGAAACAGGTGGAACAGTATCCTGACGATGAGCAATTGGTATTCATTAACGCATGGAATGAATGGGCGGAAGGATGTCATCTGGAGCCGGACACCAGGTTCGGCCGCGCGTTTCTGGAGAAAACCTTGCAGGTCAGGCAAACATATGCTTCCTGAATTGCCCTGCGGAAATGGAGCCCCGCCAGCGGGAGTCGGCGGCTCTAAAAAATTCTTTCTGCTTTCCAAGCAGAAAGAGACTATGGCGACATCCCGTAGCAGAAGGCGCACCATGGTCCCCGACGAAATCGGGGGCCTTCTGCGTTGTGGATAAACTCATGAGCCAAAATGCCGCAATTGTATTCTCGAAAGGAAACGTTGAATGTCGATCGTAAAATACGAATATTCAAAAACCGATAAATTACAGGAAGAACTTGAAAGCATTTCAGATATTCGCAATTATGTTCGTCAATACGAAGAAATGCCGCTTGACAAATTCATTGAATTGTACCTTGCAACGGAATGTGGAACTGAGTTCAAGGACGCAACGGACGAATTGAAAGGAAACCTTGAAATTCTTGATATCGGTGTCGGTTTTGGTCAAAGTTCCTTTCATTTGGCACTGCAGGGCAACAAGGTCACGGCCATCGAGCCGTCGGAAGATTATTGCAGATTCATTGACTTCTATTCCGTCAAGAACTCCGTGCCCATAGAAATACACGAGTGCACAATCGAAGTGTTTCGGCCGGTCCGGAAATTCGACGTCTGCATTTTCAATGCAAGTCTGCACCATTGTGACGACCCGGGGAAGGCAATTGCACGATGCTATGAGCTGCTAAAAAACCAGGGAAGAATATTCCTTATTAATGAACAGATCCTGAAATTCTACCGTTCCAAGAAATGGTACTACCGGATGATGAAGGAAAATCCGGCCAAAGTGGATAACTACGGCGGAAATGAGCATGTTTACAGGTATTATGAGTATGTAAAGATGTTGAAGAGCAATCATTTCCAAGATATCAGGGAGAAAATACCGGTTTTCTACACTGATATCCGTACGGTTTTTCTGAACAGCATCACGAGGCGGCTGTACAATAGGTTCAAGTATAACGATTTCGAATTGCTCGCAAAGTTCATCTGGTATTTCGCACTATCGAAAATTGTCCGGATTGGGCCGCTCTTATTCGTTGCTAAACTTCTTTCCTTGGTCAACGGGACTCTGATTGGAACAAAGCGGTAGTCTTGAGGTTCTCTAGCAGGGTGTTGAAAAAGTCTCCCTTTTGTAAACATTTATCCTTATATTATAGGGGAACCCCAACCAAGGAGTATTGATGAGAGGTTCCCAGCCAGCCCAAGGCGGTATGTTCAGCTTCGTTTCTCCGGATTCCCGAGTGCCGGCAACACACCCGCTTCGTCGTGTCAAACAGTTTACGGACATAGCGCTGCGCCGCCTTTCTCGTGACTTTGAGGCGATGTACAGCCGGATGGGACGCCCTTCGATACCGCCGGAATGGCTTTTGAAAGCACAGATATTGATGGCTTTGTTTTCGATACGGTCGGACCGGTTGTTTTGCGAGATGCTGGACTATAACATTCTGTTCCGATGGTTTCTTGACATGGATCTGGATGCGGCATCGTTTGATCATAGTGTGTTTTCGAAGAACCGAGATCGACTTATGGAACAGGAGATTGCGCACCGGCTGATGCAGGAAATCGTGCGTCTTGCTCGTTCCGAAGAGTTGTTGTCCGATGAGCATTTCACGGTTGACGGCACGTTGATTGAAGCCTGGGCATCGATGAAGAGCTTCAAGCGAAAAGACGCGGAATCGGCGAACAAGACTGACGATGATCGGAGTAATCCGTCGGTTGATTTCCACCATGAGAAGCGAAGCAATGAGACACATCAGAGTTCGACCGATCCAGAGGCGCTGTTGGCTCGGAAGAACAAGAGAACGGGAGCGCAGCTGGCGTATTCCGGTCACGTGCTGATGGAAAACCGAAATGGGTTGTGTGTTGATATCGCCATTGCGCCAGCGACGGGGACAGCGGAACGGGATATGGCGCTTGAGCTGATAAAGCATGAACGCAGGCGCGGAAAACGCCGGATGAAGACGGTGGGTGCAGACAAAGGGTATCATGCAACCGAATTTATCAAGAGCCTGCGACGCCTGCACGTGAAGCCTCACATTGCCGAGAAGGCCAACACTTCGCTTAAAGGGTTGGATGGAAGAACGACTCGGCATAAGGGATACAGCGTAAGTCAACGGAAACGAAAACGGGTTGAAGAGATATTTGGGTGGATCAAGAGCGTCGGTGGCCTGCGGAAAACTCGGGTAAGAGGAATACGAATCAACCAGACTGTTGCCTACGTGGTTGCCGCAGCGTACAACTTGATACGCATGGTTAAGTTGATGCCGCAAACGGTGGGGGCAGCATGAGAATGGCCTGGGAATCCGGGGAAATGCCTCGGAACGAGGCAGGTAAAACCTCTCTGACATATGTAAAGTTGAAGTTAGGTTCATAAAAAATCAACAAGAGCGCTTCTGTTAGGACTATTTCAACAACCTGCTAGGGGTGGGAAAAATCGCTCATCAACTGGCATGAAACAAAAACCCAGACAACGATCTTTGGCTTTACTTTCGTTTTTCTGCAATAATCCATGAGCACCGACGGTCCATTCAAGCTGCCCATCAAGGTAAAGAAAGTCCGGGTTGGAATGCCTGAAAGCCGCGCGACGTGGCAGGGGAGATTTGCGTTTGCATCCGATCCTGCATTGACAAAACTATCTCCGAAAACAAGAATCGGCGCTGAGGGATCGCTCTTATACGGTTCGCCCGAGGACAAGACAACGCTTTCCCATTTGTAGAGTCCTTCTTTTTCGTTTACCTCGCCGTTGTGCAAAAGGCGATAAAGGTCATCGTATCGATGGCCCAAGGTATCAATGATTTTCAATGAGAGTGTTTTGGGACCCAAGGGAAGGATAGTGGCAATTCGCTTCGCAATTTCCTGCGCTGCAATAAGTATCCCGTTCTGATTCCAATGGGAATCGTATTTCAGGTACAATTCCTCGTGAGATTTGAATGGTTTGAAAAAAGGAATCAAATCTATTACACTAACGTTCGCTCTTGATAATTTGCTCAAAAACTTCTCTCTTTGTTTGCAAACGATACCTGGTTCTCCCGAGCCGATCAATTCAGGGTACACATCGCTTTTGTTTGGCGCCGGAACCACCAGGAGCTGTATACTGTCTCGAAGAAGTGAATCCCTCAAAGCTATGATATTTTCAGCATTTTGCTTTGGCCATGGTTTAAGGAGCGATATGAGCGCGGGGCGATAAAACAACCAGCCGTCTTTTCCTTCTATTGCAACCTGTTTGTGGGTTTTCACCAGTTTTAGGGCAATACTGAGATTGAATTTCTGAGAGGATGAAGCATTGGAAGAATAATATTCGAAAGCTATTACAGCTGCCAAGAATATTGCAATGGATAGGAAAAGAAGAGATCGTTTCAGCATTTTTGCGAAAACCATTTAGAATTCATTCTCATGAACCAAAGATTTGCACTTCTTGTCTTTTGTTGAATCAGGCAGAAAATAGTTTTTCTTTCGTTGCTGGGCAAACATTAAAAGACGCTTCCTTGAGAAATGTAAGTTTTGTTTCTTGCGATTTCGAAACTCACTTTTTATATTGATACAGCCCTGTCCGGCTAAACCTCTTGACCAATGGCTAATAGAATGATAATTGCACTGGAGCGGAGCGCAAAGAACGTAACCGCTCGTAATTGACCCGTAGTAATTCAATCAAGCTTTCAAAACCAAGCAGCCTTTCTCGGATAACCCGCAGTAATTCCAGCATGGTGAAGGCATACCGTGCTTGGAATTTTATAAACGACAACAGGAGATACAAGATCATGGCTATCCACACCTGTGTCATTACCGCGTTTTCGCTGGTCCCGTAGAACGTCTTTATCTTCAAGTGCTGCTTGATCCACTTGAAAAATGTTTCTATCTCCCATCTTCCCTTGTACAGTGCAGCAATTGTCGTTGCCGACAACGTGAAATTGTTCGTCAGAAAGACCAGGTTCTTGTTTAACTCCTTGTTGTAATACTGTATCAGTCGCAGCTTCTCCGGATATGCCTTGCTTTCGTAAAAATTCGACATTTCGACTTCCTGATCACGGATAATTCCGCGTCTTACGTTCGGTTCTTTGTGCTGTCCGACAAGATGATATGCCATGTTGGATTTTGCCAGGATCACGAATGTAACACCAGTCGTATGCAGTGAATGAAGCCAGCCAAAATCTGTGTAGCCTCGATCAATGGTGAGGATGCTGTCCGGCGGAAGCGCAGGAAAATCATATTCGGCATCTTTCACCACCCGAATGTCATGGACTTTCCCGTCCGTCATCCGGATAAACGACGGTAGGTAACCGTCATGGTCCAGAAGCATATGAAGTTTCAATCCACCTTTGCGCCTGCGATACCGTGCCCATGGAAACGATGACAGACATACGCTGATCAAGGTTGAATCATGCGTAAATACCGGAACCTTTACCCGAAAGTCATGACGAGGTGCCAATCGCTGGCATTTATCCAGAAACTGATAGAAAAGATCTTCAAACATCTTGTATGGCCGGAGAGCGAGTGCATCTGCCAGTGTACTGCGGGCTACACTCGCAAGACCAATATGTTCCCACTTATCCGCATTGCTCTTCAGACACGCTTCTACATCCCGAAAGCTGACCAAATCCTTTACCAGCGAAAAGAGCAAAATCTGCATCTCCTGCCAGCAGGTCATGCTCTTTACGTACCTGTCTCCTTCGTACCGATTAACAATGCGCCAGAATCCCTTCCGATTCAACAGTTGCGTTATCTGATTGAATATTGTATTTCTTCTGTTCAAGGGCTGCCTCCTCTTTTTAATCGTCAAAAACTAAACCTTCAACGATAAAAATAGGTTGGTAGCCCTTCTCTTGTTGTCAATTTAACCGGACACTACTGATTCTTTATATTGTCTTGATCCGAGGCCGATTTATGCAACCTGTACCAACCTTCCTTTCTTTTCCGGGATGCCGCGCCTGCCTGGCAAAACCGTGCGACCGGCTTAGGTTCGGCCGCGTGTTTCCCGGCAAATTCCTGTTTGTTCACAAACGACGCTGCGGCGCGGCGGCCTGGGACTGCCCGTTTGTCGCCGGATCGTTTGAAGAAGTGCGGCAGCTTGCTCGAACAACAACCCTCATTGATCTTGTCGGGTTTGTTGACGACCTCGCTTCCCGGCTTTCGGTGGAGGAACATCTGCGGTTCTCCCAGCAATCCTACGTTGCAGGCTACTTCGATATCGAAGGCCGGCTCAAGTATCTTGAGGCCCTATGGAACCACGGCAGCCTGACCGTTGTCCGCGTTCCACAGGATTTCCTTGCCCATGAAAAGCTCGCGGCGTGGCTTCTTGCAAACGAAAGGCTTGCACGTTCTATTCGAAACACGGCCGTTTGATTGAAAGGACGGACCATGGCTGACTATAAGGTAGTTTCCGGCGACACGTTCGCCTCGCTGGCAAAACGGTTCTTTGGGGATGAATCCGCGTCAAAGGCGCTTGCCTTGTGCAACAAGATGAAAGACGATTCTCAACCGCCGTCCGAAGGAACCGTTTTGTCGATTCCGCCGCGCCTGTACGGTGTAAAATCGCAGGAGACCAAAGAAAACACTGCCACGGTCACCCTTTCTCTTCTTCTCCAAAAGCAAGATGATGTGGTGATATTCTATTCGCCCGGCACCAAGAAATATTGCATCCTGGATGCGGCAAAGGACGATGCCCTTTCCGCTTTCCGCGACGAACTCTCGGCGACAAAAGACCTGGCGCAGAAGATCCTTGATGGATGGCAGGGCCAGGATTTTGCCGCAATGCTTTCCACCATGCAGCAGCTGTCGCGCGATGTGGAAACCTTCTTCGACGGCCTGCCGACTTCCCCGTCGGAGGCATTGGACGAACTCCTGCTCGTCACCAAGCATCCGAAATGGGACGAAGAGGCCAAAAGGCTTTTTGTGAGGCCGGGCAGGCTCAAAACCCAGGGAACCTGGAAAGATGCGTCCGACACCACCGTGCGCGATATCCTCAAGGCGCTCAAAGACCGTACCGACGACTGCGGCCTGGACACGTCGGTGCTCTCGGCGCTCTGCGACAACGCGCAGGACAAGGAGGCGTGGCCCTGGCTGTGGAACTTTGCAGATGCACAATCGGGGGCGGCAGCCGCGGCCGATCGTTTTTCCTCGGCCGTGGGCGCTCAATTCGTCCGGTTTGCGGCCGGCTGCGGATTGTCCGACGAACTCGACGAAATAGAGAAGAAGCTGACGCTCGGCAGAAGCGGCGACTTGACATTCTCGCTTACGACCGGGACCCTCTCGGGCTCCTGGTATCTTCCCCAGGAATCCGGCGTCAACCTGTTCGACCTGTTCGGCGTATCGCAATCCCCTCAGGGCGACGCGCTGACCTGCCTCCTCAGGTTCCAGATCGACGCCAGCGGTTATGCGTGCGCCGACAGCGAATTATCCCATTTTGTGTCCCTGCCCGGCCTTTCGCTGGGAAATCCGGTGACGTTACCCCAAGCCGGCTCGCGCGGCAGCGGTTCGGCAAGCGGCCAGGGAACCCTCAACGGCGCCATCAGCTGGAGCCCGAACCAAAACCAGGAGTTTGCCGCGCTTGCCACGGCCGATCTTACCGCGCAGCTCGGTGCAAGCCAGCAGCTCTCTTTTGCTTTTTCGGACAAGACCCTGCACTGCGCAGTGCCGCTCAAGAACATCAAGGGTCTTTCCGGAAACGGGTCCCTGGCCTTTGACGTGAACTCGGATGAAGCAATGCGCCTTGTGGAATACGTGTTTGGATGCGTGATGCAGAAGTATCTTTCCGCATTTGGCGGAAAGCCGGACGGGTTGTCGATCCTTGCCGCTTCGCCGTTCAAGAATGTCATCGACTCCATCGAGCAAAAGGCGGCGACGGTCACGGATGCCGCGAAATCGCTGCTCTCGTGGTTTAATAACGGATCGGTCATCGATGGAACTGCAAACGCCAAATGGTGCGTTCCCGACAACCAGGGGTTCGATCTCATCGCCGTTATTGAGGCCGTTCCCCTGCTTGCCGGCCTGCTCAAACCGGGCGTAAATTGCTTTGTTCGAATGCGGATTGAGTTGTCCGGCTACGCGTTCGGGTCCGCGGGACCTGCCGGAGGCCCGTCGCTTCCCGGAGGGATACCATCCGTTGCCATGGCAGCGGCCGGCCAGGGCCAGCTTTCGGCAACGGTTGAATGGCGGGAATCTTCGGACTCCCAGTTCCGAACGCTCGGCAAGATACAGACCATGGCTGCGCTGTCGGGCTATGCCGGCGCGGCTTTCCCGGTTCCCCTTGCCGTGGAACACAAGAACGGGACCCTGTCGGGCGTTCTGTCCTTAAAAGCAATTCCGGGCCTCGGTTCCAGCCAGGCAGGCGCCGTCGCATTTACGGCTTCGGGCGCCGAGGCCGATGCATTTGTCAATCACCTGTTTTCCAGCCTGACGGTGGACCTGTCCTCGTTTATGCCCGCGGGAGCCGCCCAGGGGGCGGCGTCCGCAGCCGGTTTGGCCCAGGCGATCGATCCCAACGTTTCCAAAGACGCGGCACAAGCCGCAAAAAACCTGTTCGGTTGACAAAGACTAACCCGTGGTCGCTGATACATAGCAAGGAGGCCTCTGATGCCGTCACGAAAAGCCAACCAGGCCCAGTTCTATTTCTTTTCCGGAGGAATTGCGCCGGAAACCTTTGAGGTGATAAATTTCTCCGGCACCGACAGAATTTCCAGCGTGTACAAATTCGGCATTATGCTCATCTCCCCAAAAGCCGACATTTCGCCCGACGACGTGGTCAACAAAGCGGGCACTCTCTACGTTTATCGCGACGGCGAATACTACCCCTACTCGGGCATCGTGTCGGAATTCCGTTTCGTGGGCAAGAGCCTCGACCGGGCCACCTACGCGCTCACGCTTGTGCCGCGGCTGTGGCTCCTCAACCTGAGCGTGCAGACCCGTATTTTCCAGAAGAAGAAGGTAAACCAGATCATCAAGCTGGTGCTCGACGGCGCGAACCTGTCGGACTATTGCACGTTCCAGGTTGACGACGGAAAGTACTCCGAACAGGAATATGTTGTCCAGTACCAGGAATCGGACCTCAACTTCATTTCGAGACTCATGGAGGCAAACGGCATCTGGTATTTCTTCAACGAAAACCCCGTGCTCGCCGAGGAACTCGACGGCAGCTGCGGTGCGGAAAAGCTGGTTGTGTCCGACAAGCCGTCGTCGTTCGAATTCGTGGCCACGGCGTCGGACGTGCTGTTCCGGTCTGTTTCCGGCATGGCCGAACAGATTGACAAAGACGACAGGGAATCGATCCACGGTTTCGAGTCATTCCGGCAGATCGTACCGAAGGACGTTCTTCTCAAGGACTACAACTATCGCACTCCGGAAATAGACCTCAAGGGCCGGAAATCCATAAAAGCCGGCGATGTGGGGACCGTGTATTCCTACGGCGGCCATTTTAAAAATACCACCGAAGCCGACCGGCTTGCGGAAATCGCGGCGAACCGCTTCGCGTGCCAACGGCTCACCTATGACGGCACGGGCAATTGCAGAGGGCTGCGTGCGGCAAAGCGATTCACTCTGCAGGAGCATTTTCTGGACCCGGTAAACGGCAAGTATGTGGTGACCGAAGTGGCACACCAGGGCAGCCACACCATGGAAGGAGACAGCGCCAACGTTTACACGTATGTCAATCACTTCTCATGCATCCCGGCAGAGCAGGCTGACCTGTTCAGGCCCATGCCCAGAACGCCTTCCCCCCGCATCAGCGGCATCATGACCGCGCAGATTGAGGCCAACGGTTCGAGCTACGCCAGCCTCGACGACATGGGGCGGTACAAGGTGCGTATGCCGTTCGACCTGTCAAACGCGAAGAACTACGAGGCGTCGAGGTATGTCCGTCTCGCCCAGCCGTACGCAGGTTCAAATTACGGCATGCATTTCCCCTCGCACGAAAACACAGAAATGGTCTGGGCGTGCGTGGACGGTAATCCCGACCGGCCGCTCGGCCTCGCCACCGTGCCGAACGCGAACACCGTTTCGCCCGTAGTAAGCTCCAATAAGCAACAAAACGTGATTCGCACCGCCGGCGGAAACGAATTCGTGCTTGACGATACCGACGCGAAGCAAAAAGCCAGCCTTACCACCAAATCGGGGCACACGCTGGTGATGGACGACGATGTGAAATGCGTCTTCGTACAGACCAAGGACCAAAACAAGCTGCTCCTCGACGACAAGAACGAGGCCGCCTCGTGGAACGCAAAGAGCCATACCATCACCATGACGTACAAGAGCGGCAGCGAAGGCATCGTGATCACAACGGCGGACGGCCACATCATCAATATCGACGACAAGAACAAGAAATTGACAATTCAGACCAAGGCCGGAAATGTCATGGAGATGGACGACAACGGCAAGAAGATCGGCCTCACCGATGCCGCGGGCAAGAACAAGGTGACGCTCGACGGAAACGGCGGCAAGCTGCTGCTGGATTCTCAAGGAGAAATCACCATCAGCGCGTCCCAGGACCTTTCGATAAAGGCAGCCAACATCAAGCTCGAATCCCAGGGGAAAATCGAGCAGAAGGCGACCGGCGAATTCACGATGGCCGGAATGAAAATAAGCGGAAAAGCGGACATGGACGTTGAGCTCAAGGGTATGAACATCACCATGGAAGCGCAGATGAACGCATCGCTCAAGGGCGGCATGCAGACAACCGTACACGGGACGATGACCGAGCTATCCGGGGATGCCATGACAAAAGTAAAGGGCGGCATTGTGATGATAAACTGATGTAGATTTACGGGGGAGCTTGACCCGATTGATGAGCTCCCGGAAAGTTAAATCGTCCGGTTCTGCCGCAATTATCTTGGTACTTTGCGTCCCTGGCCTGCAAATGCCATTTTTATGCCGGTCTGTGAATCGGCCAACCTTTTCAAAGGAAGCGCCATGAACCGTTTTCGCAAAAGACAGCCCACCGTCTTTTCCGCAAAACTGCTTTTCCTCCTGACATTGTCCGCGCTGTTCTGTTCAAGCAGCGCAGCCGTGTTTCTGGTGACCGACACCGTTGTCGTGGGAGGGCAGACCGCCATTGTTCGCGGATCCTCAGAACTTCCGGGAAGCAAGACCGACCCCACTTCCAACGTACTCCTGCACATGTTCGACACTGACTCGACAACCTGTTGGTTTGAGGGCAGCCAGACGAGCGGGCAAGGCGAATGGATCGAAATCAGATTTCCAAACAAAAGGAAGATCAAGGGCATGATCTTTGGCGCCGGGTGCAGACAGGACTACATCTGCCTCGGGGACAACAGCGTGCCGTCGAAGATAAAAATACGGCTTGACGAGAAAGCCCCATTCGATTTCACCTTCGACTGGGACGCCCGCGAGGGCCCGCCTGCCACTCTCACCGAAGAAGAAGTTAATATGCGCGAAAGCCTCTTCTGGTTCGACTCAGACACGGCGTTCAGCTCCACGGTTTTCCAGATCAAGTTCGAGGAGGTACGAAAAGGCGCACGCTACGACAAACTCGCCATGTCCGATTTCGAGCTCATCGATCCTTCGGATACCCGCTTCGGGCTTTTCGATATCCTTTCGCCGCTCACCATAAATCCCAACGACCTCGGCACCATCAATTCGCCGGGCCTGCTTATCGGTGACGACGGGCCGGGCCGGATCAAGGAATTCGTAGACAGCGTTTACAGCAAGGAATCGTCCGCCGACTGGAAACAGGATTCGGCTAAGATCGACCAGGGCATCAACGCCGGCATGCACACGATAAGCGACGGGAACCAAATCGCACAGCTTATTACGGTACTCAAGCAGCTCCTTATCAAGAACGACAAAATGGTGCGATTTCGCCAGGAAGGCCGCGTCACCACGTACATGTTGCAGGACGGCACTATTTACCTGGGCGGGAAACAGTGGGATATCTGGCGATATTTCTCCACAATCCAGACGTCAAAGGGAATCGAGTTGACAATACGATACGTCCCGTTTGCAAATTAAGGTGCGTCTTTGAGCGCGGATTTCCTACCAGGAAGATCGGCGAGCGAACCGGATATCCACAGTTCCGGGCCAAAAGGTGAGCCCCGGGAAACCTTACGGTCTCGGTCCTCATCGAGGTAAGTTTCCCACCAGTATCATCATCGCAGCAAACACCGTAGCGATTTGACCGACGCGGAAAAGAACATATTCGCCTCTGCCGCCCGTGGCCGCTGTTACAAACCCAAGAACGAGCAGCATGCCCGAACAGAGGAATGAAACGATTCTGGCGCTCAAATCGCGTTCTGCCATGGGTGCCGACACCACCACGACTATTCCGATAAAGCAAAGCGCAAGACCCTGAGTCACAAGGGCCATTGTCACCACGCGGCGGTGGTCGGTAATGACGAGTTTGAGGTCTTTGGCGATGGCGCCCGATCGCACACAGTAGGCGGCGCCGAGAACAGCCGTGAGAATGCCCGCCGCAACGGTGATCCAGAACGGCGGAATTGAAATAAAAGACATGATGCGTGAACCTCACCCGACGCTTGTCTTGCTCTCTTCCCAGTATCTATCCATTTCTTCGAGGGGCGCGTTGTTGATGTCCTTGCCGAGCTCCTTGTATTTGTCCTCGATATAGCGGAAGCGTTCGGCGAACTTGTTGACCGTCACGCGCAGCGCGTCTTCCGCGGAAATGCGTTTGTGCCGGCCAACATTGACAAGAGCGAACAAAATGTCGCCCAGCTCCTCTTCCGCGTTCTTCTGGTTGCCCGCGGCGAGCGCTTGGCGGAACTCGCCGAATTCCTCTTCCACTTTGTCGAGCACCGGCGCAATATCTTTCCAGTCAAAGCCGACTTTTGCCACCCGTCGCTGTATCTTTTCCGCCTTGAAAAGCGCCGGCAGTGCGTCGGGGATATCGTCAACGAGGTATTTGCGGTGTTCCTTTTCGTTTTTCTTGATTCGTTCCCAATTGTGAATCACGTCGGTCGACGAGCCCACGGTTACGTCGCCGAACACATGAGGGTGCCGGCGGATGAGTTTGTCGGCAATCCCGCGCGCCACATCTTCAAGGTCGAAACGTCCCTCGTCTTTCGCGATTTGCGCGTGAAGCACGACTTGCAAAAGAAGGTCGCCCAACTCTTCGGTCATCTTTCCGTTGTCGTTTTCGTCCACCGCTTCGAAGAATTCGTATGCCTCGTCGATCAGGCACGACAGGATGCTTTTGTTGTTCTGTTCCCGGTCCCACGGGCATCCGCCCGGGGCGCGAAGTCTTGAAACAATGTCGACAAATCGGTCGAATTCTTTACCCATGAAGGATTATTCCTCAATCTATGGTGGCAACAAAGTGACGCAGTAACAAAGTAATAAAGTGAGAGGCTGGAACCTCGGCATACATTCCGCAATCCGCATTCTACAATCTACAATCATATCAGCCCCGCCATTCCCCTTTGCCGATTCTCACAACAAGAGGATCCTTGCCTGTCAAGTCCACAATGGTGGAACTGATCGGGTTCTCAAGCGGTCCCATGTCGAGCAGCACGTCCACCTCATGCATGATGACCGGCGCAATTTCGTCCGGATCGCCGCGAAGCTCGCTTTCCAGCCTGATGGACGCGTTGGCAAGCGGCTCGTCGAGCATCTTCACGAGCGAAAGACATACCGCGTTGTTCGGCATGCGCACACCGACCGTACGGCGCCTTGGGCTCACCTTCTTGGGCACGTAGCTCGTCGCGGGGAGAATAAAAGTGTAGGGGCCGGGCAGGTAATGCTTCATGAGCTTAAAATGCGCGTTGCCGACCTGCACATACCTGCTCATCTGCGAAAAATCCGAGCAGATGAACGAGAAAAGGCTTTTCTTGTCCTTTTCAATGATTGTGCAGATTCTGTCGAGGGCCTTGGGGTTTGTGGCGCAGGCACCCATGCCGTACACGGTGTCGGTAGGATATACGCAAATGCCGTCTTCATGCCTCAGACTGTGCACGGCCTTTTCGAGTATCCGGACCTGCGGATTGACGGGATGAATCTTATAACGGATCATGCCGTTGTTCCCGACTGCTCACCTTGCGTCAAGTTTTCTCCCGATGCGTCTTTACGAGCGATTCAATCTCGCCTTCGTCGGGAAACCGTCCGAGTTTCTTCTTTGAAAAGATCAGCTTCCCGTCCATTTCCACTTCGAAAACTCCGCCCCGGGATTCGACGATCTGGGCATCGGCCCCGAATTTCTGTTTGAGTTCGTCCGCCAGACCGGCGGCCCGCGGCCGGTAGTTTCACATGCCGCAATAGGTGATCAGGAATTTCATGGTAATGCCCCTCTGCCGTGACCAGGTTGACATGCGCTTGCAAAAGACCTGCCGGTATCGTCTCCGGAAGAAAGATTCTGTCTGGATAATTGTTCAAATCACTTTCACAACCCGGTGTTTCATGAAGTACATTTGTGGATAAGACATCGCAGTGGACGGTAAAACTCCACGTGTGCGGCCGTCTTTCGCGGGAGGACAAAAAAACTACGGCATCATCTTCGCTTAAGGCGTTAAGTGACCTCCGGCGTGCCGCGATCAGCCTCATATAGAAATATACGCTTGTGCGCGGCAGGGTCAAATATTTCTCTCTCGACTTTTTTGTTGGAGGATCATTCAATTTCTAAAGATATTTAACCGTATTACAAATTGAATGGCGGTTTTTAAGCGTACAAAGTAACCTTGTTAGGGTAAGGGTGCCGGGGAGTTTCCATGGAAAACGGAAAAACATTCAGCAGAAAAAAAGAGTATCCTCAATCGCTTGTCAAATGCAGGATCCCATTCCTTGAAGGCAGACCCAAGCGGGAAACCGCCATAAACCATGACGATTTGCTTAACCTTTCAATCGCGCTCCATACCTGCAAGACTGTGGAAGAATTTCTAAAGGTCTTGTGAGACGCGCGGGGCAAAACCGGCTTTTGCCTTTCGCGGCGCTTGCAGTATTCACTCAGAGTCTGCTCTGCTAGTACCCTATCACCGCGCGCAACGTCTCCAAGACCGCCTTTTCGGACACCCCGGTCACAAGCACCGACGTTCCCGGCTGTTTGGGCAGCACGAAGGCGAGCTTCCCCGCGGCCATCTTCTTGTCTGTAAACATCGCATGATAGAGGCTGTTGGCATCCGGCTGTGATGGAAGCGGGATTACCGGGATCCTTGCAAGCAAAGCAGTATAGGAATCCGTTGCCGAAAGAGGAATAGTCCCGATTCGCACACCCAGATCGCAGGCGCATTTTATCCCGATAAAAACGGCCTCTCCGTGAAGCACCCGATCAAAATTGAAAAGGCGCTCGATTGCATGCGCAAAGGTGTGGCCGAAATTGAGCAGCGCGCGCCTTCCCGACACTTCATTTTCATCGCGTTCAACGATGGCTGCCTTGATTTTGACCGACCTTTGAATTCCTTCCATAAGAGACGGGCGCTCTTTTGCCATTATCCGGTCATGATGCGCACCAACGAACTCGAACATGTTTCTCCCGCCGACGAACGCGTACTTGAAAAGCTCTGCGTACCCGGCAATAAATAGCTTGTCCGGCAGTGCTTCCAAGAATGCTGTATCCATCCATACTAGGGAAGGCTGATGAAACGCGCCAATGAGGTTCTTGCCGAGCGCATGGTTCACCCCTGTTTTGCCGCCAACGCTGGAATCCACCATTGCAAGAAGCGTGGTAGGAATCTGAACGCATGGTACCCCCCTTAGAAACGCGGCAGCAGCAAACCCGACTACATCGCCAACCACGCCGCCGCCAAGAGCGCAAACAACCGATTTTCTGTCTAAGCCTGAGCTTAGAAGAAAATCGATCACCGAACTCCATGTTTCAATGTTCTTGTATCTTTCGCCATCAGGGAGAACGAATTTGACGAGCGAAAGTCTGGCCTCCCAATTCGAGATGGTCTCCTGGTACAAACCGGCAATGGTCGTGTTTGTGATAAGAGCAAATCTGCTCTTGGGGAACAAGCTTTCTAATTGATCGGGAAACGACGCGTGGGCGTTATGTTCCAGGAAGATGGGGTACGACCTGGGACCGAGTTTGACGGTTATTCGCATGGGCTGTTCCTCCGAAGCCTATTCAACAATTTCGATCTTCGCCCCAAGCGCCTTGAAATCTTCAACAAACGTCGGATACGTCACAGTCGCTGCTTCCGCGGTGTCAATGATTGTGTCGCCGTCGGCGATCATGCCTGCGAGGGCGAGCGCCATCACCACCCGGTGATCGCCATGACCACTCACGTTTGCGCCGGCAAGCTGGCTGTGGCGGATCGTGAGCCCGTCGGAGCGCTCGCTGATGACGGCGCCCATCTTCCCAAGCTCCTGTGCCATCACCGCGATGCGGTCTGTTTCCTTGATGCGGGCCTGTGCAACATTCACAATATTCGTTTCACCCTGCGCCGCGCACGCAAGAACGCTGAGCGCAGGTAATGCATCGGGCATCGCATTAAGGTCGATCACCGCGCCTTTGATTTCCCCTCTGCCTTCGACAACCGCTCCAAACGATGTTTTCTCCACGGCCGCTCCCATGCGGCTGACAATGTCGAACACTCCCTTATCGCCCTGCGAATCGTTAAAGTCAAGGCCTTCAAGAACGAGGCCGGATCCGGTGAGGAGGGCCGCCACCGCGGCAAACGTCGCGGACGAGAAATCGCCCGGGACCGTGTAGTCTAGAAAATTGTATGTCTGATTGCCGATAATCCGGAAATGAAGCAGGTCGGCCGAAGCCTCATACCGGATCCCGAGCCTGTCGAGCCAGCGCATCGTCATTTCGACGTAGGAACGCTCATGCAGGTCCACTACCGTCAATTGGGTGTCGGTGGGCGCGCAGGGGCACGCGAACAGGAGGCTCGAAACGAACTGAGAAGAGAGACCGTTTACCGATGTTATCCCGCCCCGAATCGGGCCGCGAACCCAAAACGGAAGGTCGCTGCCTGGCTGGTCGAATCCGAAATCAACGCCCAGGTTCCCCAGCGCCTGGAGCACCGGCCGAAACGGACGTGACCGCAGCGACTCGTCTCCGTCAAACTTCCTTCGCCGAGATCCCAGAGCTGCAATCGAAGCGAACAAATTCGTGGCGGTACCGGAATTCTCCATGTTGAAATTGTCGGACCCCAAGGCATAGTCTCCGTCGATGCCCGTCACGGCAAGATTGCGCCCCTCTTTTGCGATGGCTGCGCCCATGCTCCGTGCAGCGGAAATGGCCGAAGCTCCGTCGCCGGAGGTCAGGGCATTTGCAATGCGCGAATCGCCTCCGGCAAGCGTTGCGGCCGCCAGGGCCCGTATCGTATGGGATTTGGAAGGCGGAACGGCGATGGCTCCCGACAGCTTCGACTTCTTTACATGCCACTTCATGAGCCCTCCCCGGCCTGCGCCAACCGGGCTTCCAGGTGCGCCAAGAGATCCTTAATGTCAACGATGTCCCCGCTCACTTCTCGTCCCGTAAAGTACTTGATCGACGCGAGCGCCTGGTACACGAGCATGCTCAGGCCGCCCGACCACCTGCATCCAGCTTTCTCGGCCATGCCGCAGAGCGCGGTTTTACCCGGGTTGTACACGGTGTCGAAGACAATCATTCCCGCGTGCAGGAACCTTCCATGGATAGGCGACTCGCCGATGCGGGGGTGCATGCCAACCGGCGTACAATTTATGCACAGAGTACATTCATTCATGATTGCGTCAAGCTTTTCCGACGAGAACAAGACACCGCCGACGGGAAATCCCGTTGCCTGCGAGACTTCGGAGGCAAGACATTCTACCTTGCGCGCATCCCGTCCCACAATAGTAAGACGGCTGGGGATCTTTTCCGAAGCGAGCGCGAACGCGAAGGTGCGTCCGGTGCCCCCGTTGCCGAGGATCACGATGGCCCGGTTCTTCGCATCGATGCCCAGGGCGGAGAGCGCGCAGCGCAGTCCATCCCAGTCGGTGGTTGTCCCGTGCAAGATATTGTCGCTAAAGTAAAGTGTGTTCACCGTACCGGTAAGTGCCGACAGCGGAGAGAGAACGTCGCAGTACCGCACCGCGGCCTGTTTGTGCGGGATGGTTACGTTCGCGCCTGCAAACCTGCACGCCCGAAGCGCATGCAGTATGGTGTGGAGTTGGGACGTCGAAACCTCAAGGGGCACGTAGGCGAGGTTGATTCCGAGTGTTGCGTACACATGGTTATGGATAAGGGGCGACAAGGAATGCCCGAGCGGATTTCCGAGCAGGCCCACAAGCCGCGTTGTCCCGGAAACGGCCTGGTCCCTCATAGCTGCCCGGCCGTGCCCGCCAGAAACGCCTTGACCTGGTTCCTTCCTGCATTTTTCGCCTGATACAGCGCCGAATCTGCCTCTTCGATCATGGCGATGGTTGACTTGATTTCGCTGGTGTACGCCGTCACGCCGAGCGATGCGGTGAGGCGTTTGTTGGGGAGTTGCTGTTCGTTGACAAACCGGTAGTCGAAAATGGCCGCCCGGATGTTCTCCGCGGTCCGCAATGAAAGATTCAACGGCTGCGAGGGCAGCAGGATGGCAAATTCCTCGCCGCCGTAGCGCGTCACCGAGTCGTCGGGGCTGCAGACCGCGTGCAGAATTCTCACCGTCTCGATGAGCGCCAGGTCGCCCTGGATATGGCCGTTGACGTCGTTGTAGATCTTGAAATGGTCGAGATCGAGCATGATAAGCGAAAATACGGTGCCCGAATGTTGCGCCGCGGCGAACAGCCGCTTAAATTCTTCGTCGAAAAAATGACGGTTGTATGCTTTTGTCAAATCGTCGATGAGGGCGCGGCTCGCGGTGTCGACGTATTCGTGAGCATCAACGATTTTTGGGCTGATGATCTTGCGTTTGATGTTGGTGTAATAGTCGAGCGTCGCAACATGGATGCCGACGTTCCGGCCCAGTTTCTCGCTGATCAGGAATTTGTGTTTGAGGATTTCCTTCCAGTCGCGCTGCGCCTCCTCCTCGGGAAGACGGATCTGGATAAGCGCGAAAATGATGTCCCGGTAGTAGGTGCCCGGCTTCTTGCCGATCATGTCCAGCGCGCTCTCGTCGTTCTGAATGTGGGTCTCGACATCGCCGCTGGCGATCTCGATCCAGCGCATGTCGGTAAGCTTCTTGAGATTGTCAAGGTCTTCAATGTTCATGAGACTCCCGACGTCGTGGTCCGGGGCCTTCTGTTGTTCTTTGTTGTCCATACCTTCTCCTTGGCGCCGATTGCACCGAAGCAGATGCCAAACATTGCTTCCTACGCTTAAAATACTATCTCGAAGGTTACCGGGTCCCAAATAAAAGGCTTGCATTTTCCTTGGAAATGTTTTATAATTACTGTAATGAGTACAGCATCACTTAAATCGATGGTGCCGGAAATCGGCAAGATTCTCAAGGTTTTCCGTCAGAAAATCAACAAGAACCAGGGCGACGTTGCCGGAAAAGCCGGGATCTCAACAAGCATGCTTTCCCAGATCGAGCGTGGCGCGGTTTCGCCCTCCATCGACACGCTTACGGCCGTGTGCGGCGCCCTCGAAATGGACATGGCCGACCTGTTCAGGAGAATTTCGCCCGATGCGCCGTTTCGCGTCAATCACCAGGGAAAGCGACTTTTCACGCAGAGCCGTGGCGTCAGGTTCGAACAACTTGCCCTCAGTGCCGATGCGGGGCATCCTGCGGAAATGTTGCTCCTCGAAATCGCACCGGGAAAGGAGGCAGGAATTTCGGGCAACGGTCACGAAGGGGTGGAAATGGGGTACGTGCTGGAAGGCGCCGCAACCCTATTTGTCAACGGAACCCGGTTTGAGATTTCCCGGGGCGACAGCGTTTCGTATAATTCGCACCTGCCCCACAAGCTAACGAATACCGGAAGAACGGTTTTCAAGGCGGTGTGGAATGCATTGCCGCCGCATAAGGACTATCTTGAGGAGAAATAGAAAACTAAGATCTTTGTGCGGGGGGGAAGTTTCCCCCTGGCACCGAGCCTCCTCGTCCCGCGGGACTGCGGGGTCTCGGTGCACACTCCCTCTGCAGGTAGCCCCAAGAAGGAGCTGTTGTAAGAGTCAACACCTGTGCGGGGACACCTATCGAGAGTAGCGGACGAATTATGGGTCAAGTCGTCAGAATTTATTTATCGCCGCGGAGCGGCACACTAAGCGAAGGCTTGCGGAAACCGCAAAGCGGTGTCCCAAAACTGGATAATTTGGAGAAAGGAAGTTTTGCATTATGGGAAGAACGATCACCCAGAAGATTTTCGACAGCCATGTCAAGGACGAGCCGTTTCCCGGCACGAAGGTGCTGGCCATCGACGTGGTCATGTGCCACGAGATCACCACACCCATAGCCATCGCCGATCTCGTGAGCCGGGGCAAAGATCGCGTGTTTGATGCCACGAAGATAAAAGCCGTCATCGACCATGTGACCCCGCCCAAGGACAGCAAAAGCGCCACCCAGGCGAAAACGCTGCGCGACTGGGCGGAGCGTCATGCGATCCGCGATTTTTTCGATATCGGGTACAACGGCGTGTGCCATGCGCTCTTTCCGGAAAAGGGATTTGTCCGTCCGGGCTACACTGTAATCATGGGAGACAGCCACACCTGCACGCATGGCGCATTCGGTGCGTTTGCGGCAGGCGTCGGGACCACCGATCTCGAAGTGGGAATCCTCAAGGGCGTGTGCGCGTTTCGTCCGCCGAAGACGACCAGGATTGACATAACAGGAAGACTTGTACGAGGCGTTTATGCCAAGGACGTTATTCTCGAAGTTATCCGGGAACTGACGGTGAACGGCGCCACGGACCATGTTATAGAATTTTGCGGTCCGGTTATCGATGCGATGACCATGGACGAACGCATGACGCTGTGCAACATGGCAGTGGAAGCGGGCGCGACCAGCGGGCTGTGCATGCCCGACATCCAGACGGTGGAATACTTGTGGCCGTTTATCGCGGCACAGTACAGAAACGACAAGACCGCGGCCTTGGCCGATTTCAAGAAATGGCATTCCGATCCGGATGCGGTTTACGAAAAGTGCATTGCCCTCGACGTGGCCGGTCTGGAACCGGTTGCCACCGTGGGATACAAACCCGACCAGGTCAAGAAGCTGTCCGAACTGTCTGATGTCAGAATCGACCAGGTGTATATCGGCAGTTGCACCAACGGCAGGCTCTCGGACCTGCGCATCGCGGCATCCATCGTGAAGGGCACGCGGCTGGCGCACGGGGTGCGCGGCATCGTGAGCCCGGCAACGCCGAAGATCTTTGCAGAGGCAAACAAGGAAGGCATAATCCAGGCCTTTATGGATGCCGGTTATTGCGTGACCAACCCAACCTGCGGCGCGTGCCTCGGCATGAGCAACGGCGTGCTTGCAGAAGGCGAAGTGTGCGCGTCAACCACAAACAGGAATTTCTTCGGCCGCATGGGCAAAGGCGGCATGGTGCACCTGGTGAGCCCCGCCACTGCCGCGGCAAGCGGGATCACGGGTAAACTGACCGATCCCAGAAACTATCTGACGGAAAGGGCGTAGCCATGAAAATCTTTGGCGGACCAGTACTGTTTCTCGACAGACCGGACATCAACACCGACGAAATCATTCCGGCAAAATACCTGAACGAAGTCACCAAGGATGCGCTGGGGCCACACCTGCTCGAAGATCTTAACCTTGCGGGCTTTGATCCGAAAGGGGCGACGTTCGCAAACTGCCGCGTCGTGGTATCTCGCTCGAATTTCGGGTGCGGGTCATCGCGCGAGCACGCCCCGTGGGCATTTGAGGTGAACGGCATCACCGTCGTCATTGCAGAAGGCTTTGCCCGTATCTTCCGTCAGAACATGTTCAACTGCGGTATGCTCGCTGTTGAGCTTCCAAAGCCGGACATCGACGGCCTCTTTGCGGACTGCGACGGAAGCAGCACGTTATGCGACGTGGATCTTTCACAGAAAGTTCTTATCTTTTCGTGGGGAAAAACAAGGAGCCGCTCCGTGGCGTTTGCGCTCAATCCGTTTGATGAAGCGCTTGTGAAGGCCGGCGGATGGGTCGAGTTTGCGGACGCGCGATACTAGGGCACGATGAGGGACAGAATCCGGGCGTTCCCTCTGTCTTCGTCAAGCCGAAACCGCCGTACCGACAGCAGTGTGAACCGTTCTGGAAAACTTCACCTGCTTCGTTACGCTTGCTACCGGCGACTGCACATATACCCCGGAGCGGCAGGGAAGATTTATTTCTTTGCAGGTGTCGAGGGTTTCTGAGCTGCCGCCATCCCCAGGAGAGCCTTGCCCGGGCCGCCGCCGTCGGGGCAACCGTCGTCGTCCTGGTAGCCGTCGATATCCTCAGGCGTGTTGGGGCACTTGTCAAGCTTGTCCGGAATGCCGTCCTGGTCGTTATCGAAGTCCGGGCATCCGTCGGAATCCTCAAATCCGTCGAAATCCTCAGGCTCGTTGGGGCACTGATCCTGGGCATCGAAAATGCCGTCGTTGTCATTGTCGAAATCCGGGCAACCGTCTTCATCCTGGAAACCGTCTTTGTCTTCGGGAATGTCCGGGCATTGATCGACATCGTCGGGAATGCCGTCGTTGTCAGAATCGATACGCACCCTGAAAAGCGCGGCATCGCTCACCGGCCCGATGTCGGAGCCGCCCTTACCCAAGCCTGACAACGGGAATCCTTTACCGCTGAAATCTTTGAAAGAGAATCCCACAACGCCGGAAGTTGACAGACCTGGATCCTTGGTTATGTTGGTCTCGTTGATAACTGCATAGACGTTAAAGGCCATGCGGTTTGCGTAAAAATCGTTATAGATAATGCGTGACCGTTTCGAGTCCTCGTTGACATAAATCCCATACTGCTTGTTATTGAACAGAATGGTGTTCTGGATGAGCACCTCGCTCTTGTTGGCGAGCATGATGCCGCTGTAATTGTTTTCGCCAATAAAATTGTGATCGATGGAGGTACGCTGCCCGTTGGTAATAAGCTCGCAGTATATGCCGGTCCATTGGTTCGACTGGATGATGTTGTTCTTGATTTCCGGCAGCGAAATGAGGCAGTGGATGCCGGTTTTGTTGTTGCGCACGATGTTGTGTTCGATAACCGGGTTGGTGTTCTTGCAAATAATACCGGCGCTTCCGTGCTCAACGGTGAAGTTCTCGATGACCGAGCCGTTGGCTCCTTCAACAACCGGCATGCCGCCGCCGCCGTGCAACACGGTCTTCTCCGCGTCCTGCCCGATAAGCGCGACGTTATCTTTCATGATGATGTGTTCCTTGTAGATGCCGTTGAGCACATAGACCGTGTCGCCTTCCTCCGCTTCGTCAATTGCCTTTTGCACCGATCGCGCGTCTCTGGGAACCACTATCTTTCTCGGAGCCGCCACCGCGTTCATACACACAACGGTCAGCGCGAGCAGCGCGGCAATTATAATCGACTTCATACTACCCCCTGCACTTTCTTTCGGTACCGTGTTTGTGCCATTACTCATAAATCTACGTCTTCTCTGTCTTCGAGTACAACTGGAAGCCGAAGGATTTCCTATTTCTTGTTCAATTTTTCGAGTTCTTTTTTCTTCTCTTCGATTTGCTTGTTGATGTCCTCTTGCTTCTTCTGCTCGTTCTCCTGCTGTTTCACCTGTCCGCTGGACTTCTGCAGGGCCGTCGCCTTCGCAATCGCGTATTCCGCATCCGACAGAACCTGGTCCTTGCGCAGGAAAAACTTCTTGTGCGATTGCGCCATCAACGTGTAGTTGAAAAAGTCCCGACCCTCTTTTGCAAACTTGTCGTACTCCGACTTGAACGCCCCACGCTCCTCTATCGATTTGTCCGTCGGCTTCCGCAGCGCGTTCTTCTTGATCTTCTCCCCCGTCGGCTCGAACTCGCTCGTCGTCTGCCCGAACTTCTGCTCCCGGCCCTGCAGGTCTGCCTCCGTCACAAACTTCCCGTTCTTCGTCAGGTCCAGGCATTTCTCAAGCGCATCCACCGCGTCCTGGTACTTCTTCTGCAGCATCAGTCCGTACCCCCGCAAAAGGTACGCCTCAGGAACCAGCGGCGATTCCGGGTGCGACGCGATCAACCGGTCTACCGTCTGCAAACACATCGGCGGCTGGTTCACCTTGATCCACGACCACGCCGTCCCCAGAAGAGCCTCGTCCCCGTAGCTCGACCCTTCAGGCACCCGCTTGTATGCCTCCACCGCGTTCCGCAGCTCCACCTGCTCGTAGTACAAATGACCCAGTTTCACGTTCGCCGCATCCTGCAACAGCTGCGTCCCCGGGTCCTGCGTCGTGTCCGCTATGATATTCTTCAGGTCCGCCACCGCCGCCTCCATCTTCTTGTTCTCCACATTGATGATCGACAACGTATACTGCGCATACAAATACGACGGCGATCCCGCCTTGATCCGGCCCAGCAACTGCTCCGCCGCGTTGTAGTTCTTCCGCAAAAAATGTATCTCTCCCGCCACGTAATCCGCATCAGGACGGATATCGCTCTCCGCGTACAGGTTCGTGATGAATGCATGGTTCTTCAACGCGTCTTCGTATTTCCCCTCACGGTAATCGATCGTCTCCAATCCGTACAGGTACTTCGACCGCATCTCCGACGTCGTGTATTCCTCCAGTGCGCTCTTGAATATGCTCCGCGCCGTCTCGTTCATGTACAGACGCTTGTAGCTGTCTCCCATGTAATACGCCGCCTTGTCGTTCAGGTAAAAGTTAGGATACAGCGACACCACCTTCCCGAATGCAAACGACGCCTCCCAGTATTTCCCCGCAAGGTACAGCCGCATCGCCTCGTTGTACGCGTCCATCGGCGCCAATATCAACTGGTCGTACAACCGCTTCGACTCGCTCTGCTCCCGCGTCGGACCAAAGTCCGTCGATAACCGGTGCATCATCGTCAATCCACGTTCGTCTTCCTGCCCCGGTATCGCTATCGCATACCCCACGTGAACGTCGTAGTTCAGGTAGTTGATCATCTCCGGCAACGGGTATATAAAATTAAAGTTGAACCCGACGTACGGAATGTTGTTGTTCGCCCACCCAAGCTTCAGCCACACCTGCGGTATAAACTGCCATTTCACGTGCGCACTCAAACGAAACGCCTTCTTCAGCTCCGGGCTGTTCGTCACGTCGAGTATCGCCTGTGTCGTCGGGTCTCGGACCGTATCCGCCTTTATCAACGACGAATACACGTCCGACAGCGCATTGTCCAGCACCCCCTCAACGTCCACCACCAGCTTGTCGTTCAGGCCCGAGTACCGTACACCTGCGCGGATGCGCGTCACACCAAGCTGCTCCGTCAAACTGTCGTGCCACAGCGGTATCTCCGGCACCACGTCCTGCAAGTTTATGCTGAATCCCAAATCTCCGTACCGAAAATGGTCCATCGGGTTGAAATACGCTCCCAAATCCGCCCCAAACCCAACCTCCTGGCCGTTCCCAAACTGGTTCTCGTACCGCAGCTTCAGGTTCGTCCCCAACACAAACCACGGCAGTATCCGCCACGCATAATGAACCATAAACCAGTTGTCCCCAAAATTCGACTGCCCCAAGTCACGTATCGTGTTCGACAAATCGTTCGCGTCTATCGTCGTCTTGTCGATCGTCGCCCCGGTCCCGATCCACGATACCCCAAACGTATGGTTCAACCGCAACGGCAGCAAAAATGACGCCTCCTGGTATCCCAGCGACACCGTCGATGCGTCTCCGTCTACGTCCCACCGGTACAACCCGCCCTCCACACGCATCTGGTTCACACGGTACAGCAACGCAGGATTCACGATCCCCGATGAAAAATCACTCAAATCCTGTATGTAATCCGCCTGAAAAAATGGCGCATCGTATCCTCCGCTCCCTCCCGTCTGACCACGAACCGACCCGCTCCACAACAACACCATCCCCGCAAAAAGGACAATCCCACATCTCTTTACTTTCGTTTCCACAGCCTACCTCGCATCTTCTGTTGCGGTTGGAATAATGGATATCGAACCTTCCGGAACACTGTATGGATAGTCGTATCTTGGCAAAAAAAGGTTCATTCAAACCGAATCTTGTATGCCGGTTCGGACAATCGTCGTTTCAAATCGGCCATGAATTGATTATAGTATGAAGGGAAGGCATTGTGCAGCAAGCTTTGATGCAGGATGCCGGGACAATCCACTGTTGTCCAAACAGGCGAACGGGAAAATAGTATTGACGGATTTTCGATCAGATATATATTATTGTACTGTCGGCTCGCAAAAAGAAAAGACCGGGGCATATGGCGTGGTGCGGAAGCCCGCGTAGCTCCAAACGGGAAAAAGGGAACCCTGACCATGGCGAAGAAAACAAGAAAACAACAGGTTGTTGAAAAGAAAACAAGAGTGCGCGCAGCGGCGGTTCTCGACAGTGCACAGCAAAAAGCGGCGGAAGACGCTCTGCATTTCCGCGTCGAGTTCGAGAAGCTCATCACCTCCATTTCCACCAATTTCATAAACCTCGCACCGGAGCAGATCGACAGCGGCATTACCGGGGCGCTCGGCGTACTCGGCGAATTCACCAAAACCGACAGAAGCTACGTTCTCCTGTTTGACAAGGCCAGCGAAAACCTGGAGCGTACTCACGAGTGGTGCGCGATAGGCATCGAATCCCAGAGCGAACAATACCGCACCATGAACGCATCTGCATTTCCCTGGCTTGTGGGAAAACTAAGAAAGCAGCAAACGGTATATTTCACGGCCATCGACGACCTGCCGCCCGAGGCAAAAGCGGAAAGAAAAGCCTTTAAAGATCAAAAGGTCCGATCTCTCATCAATGTCCCGGTGGTATACGGCGGCTCGCTTCGGGGCATCATCGGTCTTGAATCGGTTCTTTCGGAAAAGACCTGGTCCCGGGACACCGCAACGCTTCTCAAAATGGCGGGTGAAATATTCTCAAACGCGCTTGAGCGGAAACGCGTTGAAGAGGAACTTGCCTACGAGCGGGACCTGCTTCACACCCTTATGGACAATCTGCCCGACACCATTTATTTCAAAGACACCCAGAGCAGGTTCACCCGTGTCAACAAGGCCCAGGCAAAGACCCTCGGCATACAGAATCCTGCGGCCGCAATCAGCAAGACCGATTTCGACTTCTTCGTTCACGATCATGCGCGCATTGCCTTTGCCGAAGAGCAGGAGATCATGAAGTCGGGCAAGGCGCTTATTAACAAAATAGAAAAAGTCGGCAGGCCCGACGGCGCGTTTACCTGGTTTACCGCCACCAAGGTTCCCATCTTCGACAAGAACAACAACATCGTGGGTACCGTGGGAGTGTCGCGCGATATCACCAAGATGAAGGAATTCGAGGACGAGCTCCAGAAGGCGAAAAACGAACTCGAGATCCGCGTCGCGGAACGGACCGCGGACCTCAAGAAGGCAAACGAGCGGCTCGAAACGCGCATCGCCCAACTTGATTTTCTCAACTCAACATCGTTCGAGCTGGCACAGCTCATCCAGATCGACGAACTCTTCCCGGCAATTCTCCGGACGTTTGCCGCGCGCTTTCCTCATTCACAGGCAAGCATCTGCAAAGCGAAAAAGGACGCCTTTAAGTGCACGAATGCCACGAGCGATCTCAACTCCGAGGCCGGGCGGCACGCCTCCGAAGAAGCGCTTTCGGTTTTCATCCGCTCCGACATGCAGCGTACCATTATCGTTGAAAATTGGTTGCAGGACCCGCGCCTGTCTCACTACAAATGGCCCGATCTTTCGGGCCTCCCGTGCTACGCCGCAATACCGCTGCTGGCCGACAATAAGTGTCTTGCCGCGGTGCAGATCTTTACAACGCCGGAATACCTCGAACTATACGAGCAGGAGCAGACCCTCCTTACGACGCTCGCGGCGCATGCCGCGGCATGCCTGAGCAACGCCATCCACTACCAGGAGCTTGGCGAAAAGGCAAGGCTCGACGGAGAGCTCGACGCCGCACGGAGCATCCAGCGACGGTTTACACCGCAGTATAAGCCGCAAATACCTCATGTCAACATCAAAGGAGTGTATTACCCTGCGTACGAGGTCGGCGGTGATTATCTCGACTATTTCAAGACCGATGCCGGCGACTGGGTCATCGTCATCGCCGACGTCTGCGGCAAGGGAATCCCCGCCGCCCTGCTCATGACCATGCTGCGCAGCACCTTCAGGGTGGAAGGGCGCAACGAAACGTCCGCGAAGCGCCTCTTGTGCGCGGTAAACGATTTTATGACCCTCAACCTCGACGACCGATCATTCGTTACCGCGCTATGCCTGATCATCAAAGCCAATGGGGCTTCGATGAGTTACGCGCGCGCAGGCCATCCCATGCTGCTCAAGCTGAGCGGAAACGGTGAGCCGCCTCTCCCCATAACCACAAACGGCCTGGCTCTCGGGCTCGTGTCCGACGGCGCCAAATTCATCACCATGATGGACGAAGTTACGGTTGATCTTAAAAAGGGCGACCGGTTCCTCATTTACACGGACGGCTTGATAGATGCAAATAACCCCGAGCGGAATTCCTATGGAATCCAGCGTCTCAACGAGGCGCTTTCGCGGGCCCAGGACTCGGATGCGGATTCAATGATCACGCTTCTCATGGACGATATAAAGAAGTTCACGCGCGGCGCCCCGTACCACGACGATCTGACTATACTCGCCCTGCAGGTGACGGAGTAACTTCCCGTTCTAACCCTTTGAACATTCCTTTAGATTCCCCCCCCCTACCGTAAGGGGGGGGTGCATTTTCAGATTTCCCTGAGTGGAGAAGCGAAGTCAGGATGTGTGTTATGGAAGAATCAAGACAATGCGAACCACCCGGATCCGAAGCAGCAGTTTCCACGTCAGAACGGTTTCGGGTGCAAAGAGGCAAGTGAAAACAGGGTTGAAAAAGAACACCCCGGCATTAAACCGGGGCGTATCCAAGTGTCAAAATCAAACTATCAATATTTCCTCTTCTGAATCGGCGGCTTTGCTTTGTTTACCTTGTCCTTGGCCATTTCCGCCATGATTTCCCTTTCCGCCTTTACCCAGTCGTCAAAATGATGGCCCGGCTGCGCACCACGATGGAGAAAGATCTCATAAGCCCGCTTTTCGATCCTGTTCTTTAATACTGAATCCATAAAGACCTCCTGTTTTTGATTGGGGGGGGTGGTGATTATTTCAGATTTTGAAATACCTTGGTTCTTATTTAACAAGTTAAATAAGTATACTTCTTTCTAAGGGAAAGATCAACTATTTCGTTGATGGCATTGCCTATCCGCATTGCCTCAAATTAAATGTAACCGAAGGCTTAATCGAAACACGCACCAATTGATTCGTTGCCTCATAATTAAGGTAACCCAAGAAAAAAGGGGGTTACCACTATGGGGCACAAAGAAAAAGAAGCATATCGGGAAGCGATACGACAACGATATGCCCATTCCAACAGAGCCGGCAAAAAGCAGATTCTCGATGAGTTTTGTGCGATTTGCCGATACAATCGCAAGTACGCTATCCGGCTACTTGGAAAACGCAAACAGAAACAAAAAGCCAAGCGTGGAAGAAGACCCTTATATGCTGAACCGCTTTTTATTAAGGCGTTACAGTACATCTGGAAAGCCTCTGATTTCATGTGCTCTCGCCGCCTTAAGGTTGTCATTCCAGTATGGCTGCCATTCTACGAACAATCCTTTGAACTGCTTTCCGAGGAAGTCCGTGCGCGGCTCCTCTCTGTCAGCCGCTCCACGCTTGACCGCGTCCTATGCCCTTTACGTACGCGTATGGGCAAGGGATTGTGCGGCACCAAGCCCGGCTCCATGCTGCGCAATCAAATCCCCATCCGTACCGACAACTGGGATATTACCCAGCCTGGATTCATGGAGGCGGATACGGTTGCCCATTGCGGCACCAGCCTTGCCGGAGAATTTGTGTGGAGCCTTATCATGACTGACATCCATACTGCTTGGACCGAAGGCCGTGCTGTGTGGAATAAGGGCTCCCAGGGTGTCATTGAGCAGGTTAAAGACATCGAACGACGAATACCTTTTGCCCTGCGTGGCTTTGACTGTGATAACGGGTCCGAGTTCCTCAACTATCATCTCGAACGCTACTTCGCCGTGCGACAAGACCCTGTAAAGTTCACCCGGTCACGTCCCTACAAGAAAAACGACAACGCCCATGTCGAACAGAAAAACTGGGCGCAGGCCAGGCACATGCTTGGTTATGATCGGATCGAAAACCCCGACACGCTTCCCCTCATTAACGACCTCTATGCCAACGAGTGGTCTCTCTATCAAAACCACTTCTGTCCATCGCTGAAACTCAAATCTAAAATCCGGATAGGATCTCGATACCGCAAGACCTATGAAGAACCGAAAACTCCCTATCAAAGAATCGTTGAATCACCTTACATAGCTTCAGAAGTCAAGCAAAGCCTTGAACTGACCCACCGTGCTCTCAATCCATTCCAATTAAAAAAGACTATCGAAAGAAAACTCAAAACCATTTTCAACCTTGTTACGGTTACCTCATTTGTGAGGCATCGAATCTGACCCTTCGGTTACCTTTTATTATGAGGCAACACGTATCCCCTGGTTTTGAATCCCACAGCGAGCGCATTCCCCGGCTTTCGATTGATGAAGAGCGAGGCACGATAATAATCCATTTCGGCCACATTCCTGAAAGCATTTTCGCTTTTCTGATGCATTAAAGTATTTTACGAAACACTTCGCGTATTTCTAATATGCCTTCTTCTACCACTACCAACCATTCTCGGAAGGACTGAACGATGGCAAAAGAAACGATTCTCACCAGATTCACGCTCAAAGGCCGGGAAATCCTGTCTTCATACGCCAATTTTACGCTCGAAGGAGTCATGACCGCAAGAGTTTCGCGCGGCAAGGACTCCTGGACCATCGAAGAAAGAAACGGCATTGCCAAAGGAACTTCGGATGGTGAAAACGAAGCTATCTATATCCCGAACGACCAGGCAATCAAGTCCATCGAGAAAAACATTGTGCCCTTGCTGCCGAAAAAAGTAGTCATCAAGAGTCCGGCCGACATCATCAGGGCGTGCGAAGAATTTGACCTGAAGATGGTTGAGAAAGCGGGCCCAAACAAGAAGGTCTGGGGCGGCAACGCATGCCTCTCATCTTCTACCGTGTTCTTCCAGACCCTGCTTAAGGCCTCCGGCTTCAAGGCCTGGCAGGTTCTTGCTCCCAGGGGAACCAAAACATTTTATATGCCGAATATCGCGTTCAACATGGTGTGCGGGGGCGAGCATGTTCCGGGCACCAAACAGGACATCCAGGAAATGTTTTTCTTTGCGATGAAGGAAAAATCCATCAAGGACGTATTTGCCACGGGCACGAAGTTCTTCCGCCAGTTTGAAAAGAACCTGGTGCGCGACAAACTGCCCACCGGTACGGCCAAAGAACGCGGCTTTGTCTTTCCTGTCAGGGACAATTTTGAGGGCCTCAGCCGCATCAAGGAATGCGCAGGCCAGCTCGGCCTCGGCGAGACCGATTACGCCATCGGCACCGACAATGCATTCTCGGAAATTCAGAAGGGCGAGGAGCTGCGCCAGAAGGGGCTGTACGACATGCGGTTCAGCGGGCTGGGCATCAAAACCCGCGAGGAACTTATTGAGTTCAATTACTCCGTTGTGTCAAGCGCGTCAAATTTCGTGAATATGGAAGACCCGGGCTCGGAAAGCGACGTGATCGCGCACAAACTCATGAACGAGAAATACGGCGACCGGGTGCAGATCGTCATCGACGATGCAGCCGTAACGCAACTGCGCTACATAATCCCGTTCCTCGGCGCAAAAGACCGCAAGGACCGCGCCGGCAATTCGGTGCTGATCAAGCTGAACCAGGCGGGGACCTTCACCGAAACGTGCCTTGCCACCGAAGTGGTTCTGGGCGTCGCGGACGCAGGCCGCGTGAAGCGATTCCTTGACGCGCGCGGCGACACGGCGCTTGTGCGTGCCGAGCTCGCCAAGGTGGACGTACCATCGCTTGACGAAGCGCTCGACAACATAAAGGCGGGCGGCTTTTCGGCGTTTTTCTCTCATCGGTCAACAGAGGGCTCGTCCGAGTTCCTGCCGTACATGCCGCTTTTGTACGGGCCGGTCAGCAAACGCCTGTGGTTCAAAGCGGGCGCGCCGAACGGCGAGCGCAACCTGCAGAACTACAACCCGCTCATCCGCGCCGAAGAGGAAATGCGCGAAGCAGGGATAAAGACGGTGGTAACGGGTTTTGACGGCCTGCCCAAGGGCGTAAAAATCCCTGCAGTAAACAGTTAGGCACTCTTGTTGCGGAGGATTAAAAAAGGAGGGTGCCGGCCCTCCTTTTTTTTGCACTCACCATGGGCTGCCGGAACTTTTTTTCGGGCAATAACGTATTTTATGCAAATGAGCCGGCAAAACCGGAATGGATTTACCGGCGAAGTCCACGATAGGAGAAAAGAATGATCAACGTAGGATTTGTCGGTTGGCGGGGTATGGTGGGTTCCGTGCTCATGGAACGCATGAAAACCGAAAAAGATTTCAAAGGGTTTGAACCGCTCTTCTTCACCACCTCCAATGTCGGTGGTGCCGGTCCGTCAATAGGATTCGACGTTCCCCCGCTTGCGGACGCCCGCGACCTCGCACAGCTTTCCCGCATGGACATTGTGGTCACCTGCCAGGGAGGAGACTATACCAACGAAGTATATCCCGCGCTTCGCGGCCGCGGCTACAAAGGCTTCTGGATCGACGCCGCGTCCGCGCTCCGCATGAAAGACGATAGCATTGTCGTGCTTGACCCGGTAAACCTGAAAGTGATCAAAAAAGGCCTGAAGGCCGGCGTCAAGGACTATATCGGCGGCAACTGTACGGTGAGCCTCATGCTCATGGCGCTTTCCGGTTTGTTCAGGGCAAACCTTGTTGAATGGATATCGTCGATGACGTATCAGGCCGCATCCGGCGCAGGCGCGAAGAACATGATCGAGCTGGTGAAGCAAATGGCGCATTTGTCGGCAGCGGCGCGGCCGCTGCTTGACAATCCGGCTTCCACGGCGCTGGAGTACGAAGCGCTGATCACCACGGAGCTGAGGAGCGGGGCAATGCCGACCGAGGTTTTCGGGGCGCCGCTGGCGGCGAGCCTGATCCCGTGGATAGACAAACCCATGGAAAACGGTCAGACCCGTGAGGAATGGAAAGGCTGCGCCGAAACCAACAAGATTCTCGGCACCAAAAAGGCGATTCCGGTGGACGGCGTATGCGTGCGCGTGAGCTCAATGCGCTGCCACAGCCAGGGCCTTACCGTCAAGCTGAAGAAAGACCCGCCCATGGCCGACATCGAAGCGCTTATCGCGGGCGCGCACGAATGGGTGAAGGTGGTTCCGAACACCAGGGAGGAGACTCTGCACGAGCTTTCGCCGGCGGCGGTATCCGGCAGGCTGATCGTTCCAATCGGGCGTGTGCGCAAGATGAACATCGGTCCCAAGTATCTCACCGCGTTCACCGTAGGCGACCAGCTCTTGTGGGGCGCGGCAGAGCCGATACGAAGGATACTTAAGATCGTGCTTAAGCATGTAAGATAGAGGCGTCTTCCTGTTGATAACAAAAGGGAGACTTTCGGTTCTCCCTAAGCGCTGCAAAATAGTCGGTACATGCTAAGAACAGTAGGGCAAGGCCGGAAAGGAAAAACCATGCTTCTTTCTCCAGGGCAGAGGGCACCCGATTTCTCGCTCGCCAGTTCAACGGGCGAAACGGTGCGCCCCAGCGACTTCACGGGAAAGAATTATCTCGTGCTGATATTCTACCCGGGCGACGAAACGCCCGGGTGCACAAAACAGCTCTGCGCCGTCAGGGACGATTACGCGAAATTCGAGGCCAAGAACGCGAAGGTCTTCGGAGTAAACCCCGCCGGCGGCGACTCGCACCGGAAATTCGTCACGCGCCACGGTTTCCAGTTCCCCCTGCTTATCGACGAAGACCGGGCCGCCGCAAAACTTTACGGATGCGACAACTGGCCGATGGTCAAACGCACGGTTTACGTGATCGATCCGCAGGGAAAGGTCGTGTACGTAAAGCAGGGAATGCCGCCAGATGAGGAGATCCTGCAGGCGATCCCGGAAGAAAAGCCCTGAAACAGGATGATCGGACGGGTGGCCTGTGTGAAAAATCTCCCTCATCCCATAACCGCGATGGAAAAAGGTACCAAGTTTTTCAACTTCAGACCTATTTCGTCACCACAATTCTGCTGGTCATTTGGTAATTCCCGGCCTGGAATCGGCACACGTAAAGCCCGGCCGGAATGCGGGCAGTGTTAAAGACGGCGCTATATTCTCCCGGCTCTCTCTCGCCCTGATCCATTACCGCTACTCTTTTTCCGGAAATGGCGTAAATATCCAAATGCACGAAACACCTCGATCTGATGTCGTAGTTCAGCATGACACCGGAATGCAGGAAAGCCGAGGCGCTGACGCGCATTCTCGTTTGAAAAGGAACGGCTCGTCGATCTTGAGGAATGACGGACAACCCTGCGGAAGGAGCATTTGTCCATACACCGCAGCCGAAGGTGCAAAGATAGAGATAGTTGTTCGCGGGGTCAACATACACCGAGTTCCCGACTGCAAACGGGAACGGCATCTGGGTCCACGATGTCCCTCCATTTGTGCTGCTGAAAAAGGCCTGATCATTCGTTGAAAGATAAACGTTGGCAGAATTTGCAGGGTCAACCGTGACGTCCTCCGGCCAGGAAACGCCATTCGGGGTTACGGCGGTCCAGGAAGCGCCTTGATCGGTCGTTTTGTAAACTCCGTTGTCTCCCTGCCTGGATGGCGTTCCGCAAATGTATACGATAGAACTGTTGCTCGGGTCAACACCGTAAAGCCTTTGCCCATGAAGACCGCTGCCGTTGTGGACATTTGCCGCAATGTTCTTCCAGGCGGTGCCCCCGTTCGTTGAAACGAAGATGCCGCCGGCATCAGGCGTCTGCCAGCTTCCGCTTCCCCATGATCCGCCCGAATACGTGAGCCTTTCACAAACTCCGACAAAAACAGTGCCATCCTTGTGCACTACTATTTTGTAGTAGTGTGTGTTTGCCCCGACGGCCGGGATATTGAGGTTGGTCCATGCTCCCCACACGCCGTTCGTCCTTACCGATTTGTAAACCGCATCGCCGTATTCGGCTATGTACATGGTAGTTCCATCTGGAGAAAGAGCGATGCCCGTGCACGGATACGGCGTACTCGTGGAACCGCCGAAAGCGCTCTCGGCAAGCCCCGTCCAGTTCATTGCCGCCCATGTCTGTCCGTAGTCGGTGCTGACAACAGGTCCGCCGCCAAGGGTCGGGTTCATCATTTGCGGCTCCCACCCGGCCGGGATATCATGGGAATTTGATCCAGCTCCATACATGGTTCCGGGCGCATTTGGATCGAATGCAACGGCATAGAATGTATTGGCAAACGGAGATCCGGTCCATGAGTCGGTCCATGTTATTCCGCCATCAAAGCTGTGTGCAAAACCGATATCGGTGTAACAAATGTAATGTTTCGTGGAGTCAGTCGGGCAGATATAGTAATTCCATGTCGATGTGACGTTGAGCCCGTTGGTCTGCCATCTCTTGTGCTGGCCTCTTGAGCCGCTGTCTTCATAGGTGATATAACACTCATTCCAGGTTGCTCCGCCGTCCTTTGTGCAATACAGTTCCCCGTCGCCGCCGCCGATAACGTAGTTGGAATCCGTCCTGCAGCAGGTGAACCCATACGTCATGGGAGCATTCCATCCATATTCGTCGAACGCCTGCCAGCCGAGGGTAACATTGTCTCCCGGCGGGTCAGGGGGCGGGTTCTTCTGCCAGGCCATGGAATTGGCAATAAAAACATTTGTCCAAGAGTTCCCGCCATTTGTCGTTTTGTAAATGTTAAGGTTGATGTAGCTGTTATTGCCGTATACCGCACTTGGAGCGCCCGAAACTATTACATAGGCGATGTTCGGACTGTTTTCAGGGCATGACATCAGATTGAGATATCCCACGTCCGTTGACGCGATGCCGGTGGTCGGAACTGGAGACCAGGACATTCCATCGGTTTTTGATATATAGACTTTGCCGTTGGTCCCGGTTGTCCAGAGCGTTGTGTTTGATGCTCCGTCACTGCCGCCGCAAAAACTAACTATCCCGGACACACCCGAAGGGGTGACTTTCTGCCAGTTTGTCCCGTTGTTTGGCGAACGCCAGATATTACTTGACGTAGCTGCATATTCGTATTTTGTGCCGGCGTCCGAGATAAAGAATCCAACCGTATTCGTTCCGTCATTGATGTCGGCGCATTGGTTGGCATTCAGGTACACCGCTTTATCCGTACCTACGTAAATATTCGCTCCGTTAAAAGGATCCGGGTAAATTCTTGCTATGTTGGCATCACCCGCAGCCGTGTAACTGCGTATCGTGCTCCAGGTGGCGCCTTCATCGTTGCTCTGCATTAAAGTGGCGCCGGTCGCATCGTACATCAGGTTTTTGTCAACCGGGTCGAAAGCGGGGTTGCACATGTTGACGTTGTGTATCTGGCGATAGTCCATAACGTTCCACGTTGTTCCACCGTCGGTAGTCCGGTAGAATCCGGACATGTCGCAACTTGCGAACATTGTGTTTTTATCATTCGGATTGATGGTTGGAACAAATATTGCGCCGCCGCCGCCGAGTCCTATCTGGTGGAATGTCTGGCCGTACAGGGCCTCGAGCCAAAAAGCCATTACAATGGCGGAACAGATGATCATCGATTTTTTCATGGCGAATAGGTGATTTAGCTTGTCGGGTGCCGGGTTGGGAACCGCGTTTTCTTTACTCGCAGACTTAGAGCTTATCCGCAAATATAGACATTTTGGAGCATTGGCGCCAAAATAAGAGGAGGCAGCCCCTGAATATTGGGCGCCAAAAAGTGCCCATTACCGGCGGGTTTTAATTGCCCGTTGACTGTCGAATACGCCAAGTTCTGTATAGCGTTTCTCCTCACGAATGCTTTTTGTAGTGAAGGGCAACGACGCCGGAATGAAAGGTTTTCAAACCGACAAAGTCTAGCAGAAGCCTCTCCTGCAGCTTCACGGTGTCGAATAACCGCGGTCCTTTACCGGCAACAACCGGGTGAACCACGAAATGATACTCGTCAATCAAACCGCGGTCCGAAAGCTGGGACGCAATGCTCAGACTGCCTACGGAAATATCTTTCCCAGGCTGCTGCTTCAGCGTGAGCACCTCTTCCTCAACGTTTGCGCGCACGATTCTCGTGTTGGTTCCCTCAACATGTTTCAATGTAGTGGAGAATACGACCTTGTCGAGCGAGTCGAACACGCGAGCGAACTCTTGGGTTGGCCCTGCCTCCGATTGGTTCTTGGCGACGTCGGGCCAATAGGGAACCATGAGTTGATATGTGACCCGGCCGAAGAGAAGGATGCCCGCATTGCGCAGAAGCCTGGCATAGAAGTCGTGCAACTCCTCATCGGCAATCATGTCCGTGTGGTTGCAGTACCCGTCAGTGGTACTACTGATCGCAAAAACAACCTTTCTCATAAATCTCCTAATGTGACGTTACATGTAAAGTTCATGCACCGCTTGATCGAATTAATAATTACTGAGTACGGCAAACAACGTGCGCCGGGTTGCGACGTGGCCAGCATTAGGCAACGTGACGGAGCTTTGCGACGCGACACGGTTACTTCAGACGCTGGACATGTGCCCGAAAGGCCTTGCGTAACGCGGCTGTTGGGTTTAAGCCGGAATTTATCATGCATCCGATCAAAGGTTAGAGTTCAACTCCAACCATAAATTACCCCTCCCGCCAACCCAAAATGCAACGAAATCAGTTTCGTGGTCAGAATAATGCTGCCGTCTGCATTCTGGGTAGCGACAATGCGCTCGCTGTGGAATTCAATCACCTTGAAAATCCTTCTTTCCATGAGGGATTTTCAAGGTTATCTTTAAAGCATGGTAAAACGAAATGCGCTCATCGGTACGATAAAGGCCTCCCTCAACCGTTCCGATGAATTGTCTTTTTGCCTCGCGAGGTGTTATAGCTCCGGTTCAACAGTAAGTTCCCTATAGGTATTTCTCCCCTTTGGGTTGCAATTCCTGCACTTTCTCTAATTCAGCAATGGCCGTATTTCTGACTAGGCTGTCTTTGTCACGAGAAAGACTTTCCAAAGCTGAGAGCGCCCTCTTATCCCGAAATTCTCCGGTTCTGATATGTGTGCCAATTGCCGCCGTCACTATCCCTCGCAAGCTGGAAGCAGGTGACGGACATAAAGCGCAAAGGGTTTTATTCTCGGGTGCCGAAGGGCTGGGAATCATCTTGGCAACAGCAATCATTGTGTCCAAGACTTCCGAGGTGTCCTTGTGGCAAAAAGTTAAAATTGAATTTGCCGCTCTGAACCTGACATTAGGATCGGGATCTTGGTACATTGCGAAAGTCAATGCGGCTGCAATCTCTGAATCGAGCGAATACTTGGCCTCATCAAGATCACCAATTCTCGCTGCTGCATGGGCTCTAACCTCTGGGTACTTATCGCTCTTGAGGAACTGTATCAGCAATCCCTTCACAACAGAATCGTAAGGAGCCTTGCGAAGGCAACTAGAACAGAGCTTATCAAGCACCAGTGACCGTACGTTTCCCGCATCTATTGAATCCTTAATTATCGTCGCTCCCTGCATTTTCTCCAGTCGCTCCGCTATTACTTCATTGGAGCATGGATAAACATTTTGGGGGGAAGTGTCTCGCGTTTGAGCAAAACACGCTGTTCCAATTGAGGAAAGAAGAAATACCCCGAACGCAAGGTTTCTCTTCATACGAATCCTCCGAAAATCAACTCCTACCGACTTCTATTCCAACACACCCGTTTTCTTTCCTAACGAGTTGACGGGCTCCTTCTTTTCAGCCTAGCAGGTTGTTGAAATAGTCCTAACAGAAGCGCTCTTGTTGATTTTTTATGAACCTAACTTCAACTTTACATATGTCAGAGAGGTTTTACCTGCCTCGTTCCGAGGCATTTCCCCGGATTCCCAGGCCATTCTCATGCTGCCCCCACCGTTTGCGGCATCAACTTAACCATGCGTATCAAGTTGTACGCTGCGGCAACCACGTAGGCAACAGTCTGGTTGATTCGTATTCCTCTTACCCGAGTTTTCCGCAGGCCACCGACGCTCTTGATCCACCCAAATATCTCTTCAACCCGTTTTCGTTTCCGTTGACTTACGCTGTATCCCTTATGCCGAGTCGTTCTTCCATCCAACCCTTTAAGCGAAGTGTTGGCCTTCTCGGCAATGTGAGGCTTCACGTGCAGGCGTCGCAGGCTCTTGATAAATTCGGTTGCATGATACCCTTTGTCTGCACCCACCGTCTTCATCCGGCGTTTTCCGCGCCTGCGTTCATGCTTTATCAGCTCAAGCGCCATATCCCGTTCCGCTGTCCCCGTCGCTGGCGCAATGGCGATATCAACACACAACCCATTTCGGTTTTCCATCAGCACGTGACCGGAATACGCCAGCTGCGCTCCCGTTCTCTTGTTCTTCCGAGCCAACAGCGCCTCTGGATCGGTCGAACTCTGATGTGTCTCATTGCTTCGCTTCTCATGGTGGAAATCAACCGACGGATTACTCCGATCATCGTCAGTCTTGTTCGCCGATTCCGCGTCTTTTCGCTTGAAGCTCTTCATCGATGCCCAGGCTTCAATCAACGTGCCGTCAACCGTGAAATGCTCATCGGACAACAACTCTTCGGAACGAGCAAGACGCACGATTTCCTGCATCAGCCGGTGCGCAATCTCCTGTTCCATAAGTCGATCTCGGTTCTTCGAAAACACACTATGATCAAACGATGCCGCATCCAGATCCATGTCAAGAAACCATCGGAACAGAATGTTATAGTCCAGCATCTCGCAAAACAACCGGTCCGACCGTATCGAAAACAAAGCCATCAATATCTGTGCTTTCAAAAGCCATTCCGGCGGTATCGAAGGGCGTCCCATCCGGCTGTACATCGCCTCAAAGTCACGAGAAAGGCGGCGCAGCGCTATGTCCGTAAACTGTTTGACACGACGAAGCGGGTGCGTTGCCGGCACTCGGGAATCCGGAGAAACGAAGCTGAACATACCGCCTTGGGCTGGCTGGGAACCTCTCATCAATACTCCTTGGTTGGGGTTCCCCTATAATATAAGGATAAATGTTTACAAAAGGGAGACTTTTTCAACACCCTGCTAGGGTTAAATTCTACCATGCGCCTGTAATACTCGTCCCTTTCAAGTCTCGTGCGCGACTGGTTATAGTTTGTCATATGCTCAAAGTAAAGCATTTCTTTCCTTTTGAGCTTTAAAAAGGCTGACATCTTGAGCGCCAGGAGGCTACCCATGTTTCGCTTGCCCTGGAGGACAAGGAGAACATGGCTCGACGAGGCTAAGCCAAGATGTCTTGCAATAGTACGGAATGTGAGGCTTGGGTCTTTTTTTCGCGCTTCCTTGAGTGCGTCCCTAAGGTACTTCCTGTAATCGACATAACGGAAAACGTTAAGCATCTTGAATCTCTTTCACCTGTTTCACTTTCAATTTCAGGGAGTGGCTGGGAACATTTAAATAGTTGTACGACTCATCTACCCCCACCTGACCGCTCCCTTTCACCTAAAATTACGAATGCGGTTCATAGAGATTTTATGTTGACAGGCAAATTCTGCCAAGACCCGCTTGGACGACCAAAAGCTATGAAAACATGGGTGAAGGCATCGGAAAGGCAGGAAGAGCAGAAAATGAGCGAAAATGAGATGGTCCGGGATTTTTGAACAGGAAATAATGGTTTCTTAGTTGGATTCCGAGGGTATTTTTTCATTATCAAAGGAGTCCAACATGAACCGGAAGCAGCAAGCGAAGGCCGCCGCGATGTCCCCGAACAGCGATGGCAACCCCGCCAAGCGGACCCGCCGCAAGATCGACGACGCTCTGAAGACGAAGGTGGTTCTGGAAGCCTTGAAGGAGGCCGAACCGCTGTCCGTTTTGGCAAGTCGGTACGAAGTCCATCCCAACCAGATAGCTCAGTGGCGCAGGCAGTTTCTTGGCAACGCGCAGATGGCTTTTTCGGGAGACAAGAACGCCGAGCAAGAGCTTGAGCGCGTTCGCGGTGATCGCGATGAGTATGCACGCAAGGTCGGGGAGCTGACCATGGATGTCGAGTTCCTAAAAAAAAACTTGCGGAAGCTGGGCATGCTATGAGAGCAAAGATGGCCGATTCTACAAGCGAGGACTTGACTTTGAAGAGGCAGTGTTCGCTGCTTTCCATTTGTCGGACCTCGATTTACTATACGCCGCAGACTAGTCCGATGAACAAGTTGCTCATGGATCGTATCGATGAGCTATTCACCGATGACCCCACGCGGGGCACCAGAAGGCTCCGGGCGGCCATGAGGCGTCAGTTTGGGCTGGAGGTTGGGCGCAGCAAGATTCGCAGGCTGATGGCCCGTATGGGCCTCCACGCGATCTACCGGGCCCTGAACACCTCGAAGCCCAATAAGGCACACAAGAAGTACCCGTATCTGCTTCGTGGCGTAGTGGTCAACCACCCCAACCAGGTGTGGAGCACCGATATCACCTACATCCGCCTCAACGGCGGCTTCGCTTACCTCTGCGCCGTTATCGACTGGTACAGTCGGTGCGTCCTTGCATGGCGTCTGTCGACCTCGCTGGACAGCGGCTTCTGCATCGAAGTTCTCAAGGAGGCACTGGCGAAGTACGGAGAACCGGAAATCTTCAACTCGGATCAGGGATGTCAGTTCACCAGCGAGGAGTTCACCTCGGTGCTCCTTGAACGCGGTATCCGGATCAGCATGGACGGACGAGGGCGGGCGCTGGATAACGTGTTTGTCGAGAGGCTGTGGCGAACGGTCAAGTACGACGACATCTACATACGGGGGTACAGCTCCGTTGCCGAGTGCCGCACCGGCCTTGCGGAGTTCTTTGAACGGTACAACAACCGGAGGGAGCACTCGTCCCTCCTTTACAACTATCCAATGGAAGTGTATATTGGTGAGGTAGTGCTATCAAAGGCAGCTTGACGAGCAAGACAGGCAAGGCCAACTAAGCAATCAGAAATTCCTGTCAAGAAAAGTCGACCATCTCACATCCCTAAAATTCCCTGGAATGATGGCTCAATAACAACGATATCGTCAATGTTGATGTCAGGTGAATGCACCGTAGCTCTCGTTATTTTCATGACAGATCCGGTTTTGTCTGCCTTGATGCTGTCCTGCAGGAGATAATCACGGATAACCAAAATTCCATTAACCCATCCAATATTCAAGATGGGCATAGCTCCCCTGTGTCCTATGCTATAAACTTCATCATCTATGCCGGTATTGGCCATTTCAACTTCAATTTTGCTTGTTTCCACCACTGGATTCTTAAGTTTGATTATGGTGGTTTCAATACCGGGAAGACATCTTATCAGAACATTTTCTAACGGAATTATCATTTTATCATCGCCTCTTTTTAGGAGCCACTGTTGCAAGTATTTGAACCCAGGGGTTGGTTTTGTCGTTCCTTCATTCAAAACATGGTATGCGGTAAGAACAGTTGTCTTATCTATCAAGAAAGCGGTTCCACCTATCCGCCCGAGGACCGGAGATTCGCCAAGCGTATTATACATGATCCTTATAACCACAAATACAGCATCCTCAGGAGCGGTGATCGCAGATGTTGTCAGAAAGAGAATGAAGAAACCTGGAAATATGTGTTTCATGGCGGAGTAAGCTCAAAATAGCAGAAACCATCCTCGGGTGACTATTTTTTTGGAGGAGCTTCGCTAGGAAGCCACTAGCAGGGTGTTGACAAAGTCTCCCTTTTGTAAACATTTATCCTTAGGGGACCTCTAAAAATTCTGTAAAATAGTAGATTCCAAGATCATGTTGACAGATAGTATTATTTCGCGATGTCAGGGCGTCTATTTGTCTGATAGGTGCCCAAAACTGTT
>CAVSQB010000034.1:0-43388 GCA_963729895.1 uncultured Fibrobacterota bacterium
TTCCGTGAGATAAGGTTATTAAAAACAAATTGACGGCGTTGACAAGAACGAATATGGTTGCTAAGGCTTCTTGATAAGTTGTTGCCGGGGTGATTCCACTATGATTTGCGCTTCTGACCCCATGGTTGACAAATACACTCAACGTGTCGGTGGCGACGTTTGTTTGGTTACGGGTCTATTTCCGTTTATTGCTCTCCTTAGGTCAGCCATCCGTGGCGAACGCCAGATACGTTTGCGTCCACGCTATGCGGAGTTGATTCCGCCGCGACAGGGCAAGCATCAACCGGCGGGCATGCGTTATCACGCGTGCTGCTATGTACATAAGATCCTGAATGACCTTCCGCAATCTCCGGCGTGCAACTTTCTTACGCGGCACGTACCCCTTGTCGATTCCAACTTGGCCGCAGAGCCGCAGCATGTTGAACGCAAGAACCGCCAACGTCAACACCAATGCGTTGGTCGTGAACTTCCCGCTGGGAAGCCGCTCCAGCGCCATATCACTCTTCAGCTCCGAGTGAAACTGCTCGCTGGTGCCATGATCCCGGTACGCTGCAATAACGTCGTCCGGGCCGGCGTTGCGTCTGCTCAGGCTCGTCCACCACGTGTGAACCTCTACATCCGGCAGCAGCAAGGCGTTTCCGTCGCGGTCGATTGTCCGTTCGATCACCTCGAACACAACGCGCATGTTTTCGCCGTTTCTTTCCCGTATTGTCTCACCAACGTACACGGTCTTGCCTTCACGAGGATGACGCCAGTCACCGAGCGCTTGAGCATCCACGAGCCATTCGTCAATAGATTCCCTGCGTATGTTCCGTTTGATTATGTAATCGACCTTTTCCTTGCGGCAGACTCGCATGTTTTCAATATCGTCATGTCCGGCATCAAGACGCACAAGGATCGAACGATCCGTTATTTTTCGAGCAAGGGCTATGGTCTTGCGCAGAAACTCCGGAGTTCCTTCCTGGCAATGTTGTTTCCCTTCGCGCAACTCCGCGTTCAGCAGGTAGCCTTCCACGCCTATGTAGGCAAGCATCGGAGAATATCCCTCGAACAACTTGTACGTGCAGCTTACGCCTTCCTTATGAGAACCACTGTTGTCAAAAGGAGATACGTCAGCGTCAATCGGAATATACGGTCCAAAGCAGGCGGTGAGCCGTGGCGCTGCTTTTTTCAACAGGGACGCCGAAGCGGAAAGGACTGCGTTTTGAACGGTCAGGCCCGTTTCGTCCATTCGCTGCCGCAGTGTAGCCTCGGAAGGAACCGCTTTCAATCCAAGCATCTCCTGAAAATAGTCGTCTTCACGAAACTGCTCGACCCCGTCAAAGTCTGGTTTGGCAAGACACAAAAGCCCCGTCATGGTCAGCAGCGCGTCCGCGGTGCTTATACTCCCGCTCTTCTTGTCCGGAGTAACCTGCGAAACACGCTCGCGCAAACCGGATCGCTCCGCAAGCATCCCGATCATTGCCATTCCACCATGGCTGGTCAGAAACTCGTCCGTCTCCGTGATTATCAACTTTCTCGGCTTTGGCATGACACCTTCCGGGTGAATAATGTGAACTGCCATTTAGTCAAGCACCATTCACCCTTAATCTACACGAAAAATCATCAAAATGCCAAAGTTTTTCTCACGGATTTAGGCATAATTAAGAACCATTGCTTCATAAGGTTTTCCTTTCCATGGCGGCCGGTAGGGCAGGGTGTGCCGGTATGTCCAGCTGGAATTTCGGCACCGGGATTTGAAACGAGCAAGAAAACAATTGCCAAAAAGCCGGGTAAAACATCCGGACGACACACATCAACCATTCAACCACCCTCTGCAGAACGATAGGGGAATGATGGCCGAAGGTTTCGGAGTCGTACCAAGAAAATAATGAGAATCGGGTTCTAAGGCGAGTATTTTTTTTCCGACAAAAAACCCCGGAAACCGTCTCCGGGGTTTTGCATTGAGAGAATGGAGGAGCAGCCTACCTGATTTGTTCGAGCTTTGTCACACTGCTTACATTTCCTTGCGCCATTCGCAAAAAGTAAATTCCCTTCTTCAGGCCGGCTTCGTTCAGCGCAACCGAATGCCTCCCCGCCGCCAGGCTCCTGTCCAGAACGGTCAACAGTTCCCTGCCAAGGCAGTCGTATAGAGAAATCTTCGTTTTCCCCGCGCCAGGGACGGTAAACCTGATGATTCCACGGTCTATTGACAGATTAGACTGCGGGTTGTCCGGTGCTTTTGACGTCGGCAGTTCGATTCCGGTGGAGAACTGGCCGGAATCTGCAGCGATATAGAGAAAGTCCTGGTTGAGATGCCACGACTCGTTTTGGAATTGCATCACTTGCACACCGGAATCGAGTTGTATAGAAGCAAAATCGCTGTACTGAAACCAAGCATGATAACTCGCAGGCATCCCGGTGTCCACAACTGTAGGTGTGCTCACGGTGGCGGTGCCATTCATGAAATTGATGTGAAACTGAATGGGAGGCGCATCCGTGGCCCAGATCGAACTGATCCAATATTTTCCCGCTTTTGGAACATGAATTGTGTACTTTGTCATGCCGTCCGGATGACTGGCGCCTATATACCAATCGAATGCGTTTGTGTCGGCCGGATTCGGATACCGTACTCCGTTGGGCCACTTAACACCCGCCGCGTAGAACGTGTCGGGAGTATGGTCATCGGTGGTATGATTCGTTTTCCACATAGCCGGCCACACATTGCAGCTGTCGATGGGAATGCCCGGAATGCTGCCGTCCCTGCCGCCGGCAGTGCTTCCGACCGCCGTACCGGCCACGTCGTCCTGGATAAAAGTGACCCCATTCGGGCTCCCTTGGGACGGTGAAACATAGTCGTAGTCGTGAAAATTGATTCTCCCCGGAATCTCGTGCGGCGCGCTGCCCGGAGGATAAGGCTTGCCTTTGTATCCTGTAGGAATTACCGCGTTGACAAGCGATACGAAAAGAACCCCTGCGGCCAAGGCGGCCACAAAACACCTCGAAGAACGGCATGCATTGACCATTCGATTCCCCCCTCGGAATGAAGTACCGAACTTCCCTCTCGGAGATTTACTCCTCTTTTCCTATGCTTAATATAATGTGAAACCAGCCCGGAACTTGGATTTTTTTGCTTCGATCCGGTTTGCGAACTTGCTACGTCCGGCCTGCATCAAGGACCGGAAAAACATGACTCATTTGGATCCGCCTATCATGATAACGATTCCATCAACCAGGGAGTTTGTGGGGAAATTTCCAGCCCACCGGGGGCGTGGACGTGGAATGGACAAAGGACGAGATTTGTGAGAAACACGAGGCTTCTTGTCAGCGTGCTTCAGGCGAGGCGGAAATAAATAGTGGTTCCCTTGTCCTTTTCGCTTTCAGCCCAGACCACGCCTTGTTACGGAAATTCAAGGACGCTTGACGATGCGACGCCGCCCAGATCATTGATGACGTGCGTAATTTCTCCGCCGCCCAATTTCTCGGTCACCATGTGGTGCATTTTGATTCCCTGGACATTGGATGGCACTTCCAGTGCATCGACCGACGTGACATTATTCCTGAATACGGAATACACGCCGAGCCCCCAGGCTTCGTGGATTGCAACCCCGTCGGACACCTTGTACGACGGATAGCCGTCGATGGTCCCTCGCATCCAGCTCGGCTGGTCAGGCGGGTCGTAGGGCATTTCCGATTGATAAAAGAAAGTCCTTCCGTTGTTGCCGTTCCACCACGTCTGGTACTGCTGCGTGTGTTCGACGAACAGCCCGTATACCGTGACGTTGTTGCCGTTCACGATCAGCCCGTTGGCGTTCAAATTCGAGTTCCATCCTGCGCCCGCGCCGTGGTCCGCGCGCCACAGCCACGTGTGATCGAAAATGACGTCGTTGCTGTTGATCTTGACAAAGCATGCGGCCAGGCCGTTGTATTGGCCGCCCGCCCTGCAGAAAATGTCGTAGAGGCAGGTCGGGTTTTTCGAGTGGTCGACCGTGGAGCCGGAATCGCCGACCTCCAGAAGGACCGGCGAGTTTTGGGCGGCGCCTTCGAACAGCAAGCCGGCGATTCTTGCGCCGTCAACGTCCGAGACTTTCATGGCGACGTTGCCGTTTGCGGGAGCAAGCGTGGGAAACCCGATGCCCAGAACCACCGTGCCCGGACGCGTGACATTCACCGTGCTTTCCAGAGAGTAATGCCCCGGAGTAAACAGGATGTTTTTGCCCCGGCTCAGGGCGGCGTTAATGCTGGAAGCGTTGTCCGTTGACGTCGTGACGTAGAACAGGTCTATCGGCAGCTGGGTTCCGACCGTTGCGCCGTTGTCCCAGGAAACTCCCGCCGTGCTGTCCCGGCGCAGATCGGGGACCAGAACGAAGTAGTTACCGTTCTTGTCAATTGCAAGGAACGGCTTCTCCGCGATGACGGGAGTTTTTGACACCACGGTGCGGCTCACCTGCGTCGATGACGTTGGCCCTCCCGGGCACCCGACAAATGTGTAGTTCCAGCCGCCGCCGCCCCAACCGTTGAAATCGTCGTTTCTCGAAAAGTACTGCTGTTGCGAGCCCGGGTTCACCGTGCCGTCTACCTTGCTGTCTGCGATGAAGCCGCCGCTTGACCAGCCGCCGTCGGAGAGCGCCAGATTTCCCTGAATATGCATGCGACGGATCGGCGCGGCCTGGGAAGCGGCCCACGTGTTGGTGCCGCCCGAGGGGGTCACGCAGATGCCGGCGCACGCCTTCCAGAACGTGCAGGTGGCATTATCCCCCATCCATGCGGCCGACGATTCCACCTGCCCCGCAATCCGGACGCTGTCCGGCGTCAGGCCGAGTCCCAGCGCCTCGGTGTAAAAACCTACGTTGACGTCAAGGCTGTACGATCCGGGTTTGAACAGCCATGCATATCTGCCTGAACCGAACTGCGCGCCTTGTTGGGGGCCCGATATTGCGTCAAGTTGACTTTGCATAGTCGAGGTGCTCGTCGAGGGATCGAAGACAAGAACGTTGGGGCCGAAATCCGGTGCGGCGCCTGCTGCGGCCATGGTGATGTTCACCACTCCGGTTGAGACCGTCAACTGCTCCAGATGCGATGCATACCCGAGTTTGGTCGCCTGGAGCCAGTCGGAGAATGCCGCAGTCTTTGCAGATAAGGTGCGGCTGCCGGTAAAGGAATCGCCGAAAATGAGAGACGCGCTTGTGCTCGAGGGGATGATTTTATACGTCGAAACCGTTTTCCCGCAGCTGATCTTCATCACGTACATCGCAGTTCCATGATTCCTGAACGTAAACGGGACCTCGTTGATGCCAAGGGCCAGGCGGCCGCTAAAAACCGTGGCGACCGTTGCGCCGCGCAGATCAAAGAGTTTCACGGAAACCGTTGCGGGCGAAGAAGTGTGGAAGGTAAACACGCCGTTTGCGTACCGTATGGCGTCGGGTGCCGCACGGTTTGCAACCGCCACTATTGTGGGGTCGACTCCGGACAACGAATAGGCTCCGTTTGCATCGGAAGTGTCCGCCATCTGGGAAGCGATGAGCCTGACAATCACGCCTTGCAGTGGCTGTCCGCTGCTGTTGGAAACCGTGCCGGAAATCGAAACGGTCTGGGCGGAAATGAACGAAACCGCGCACATCAGAACCAGCAGATTCATTTTCATGAGGGGGGGGGGCCTCCGGAAAGAATGTTGTTTCGCTCTATCATGCAATGCCGCGCTGCCGCGGCGAGGCTGATCTTTCGCTCTTTCTGTTTCCATTAAGCGAATAAGCGTCTATTCGGCAAGAACCACTTGGCATGTCCTGCGTCACACGGATAACTGATATAAAGAATCGGTTGCGGCTCAGGACAACAGTTCTCTTGGAATGACTTTCAGATGATCAATATAAGGATAAAAAATAGGGGAATGGGTGTTTTGTTTGAGGTGATTGAAAGAAACTGCGAACGCCGTCATATGTAATAGCATGATATACAATAACTTAAAATTTACGGTATTTGGAGAACACAAAATTTACGCGAACACGTCAAAGGTTCCGCGGCTTTTTCTTCTGTAAACGTCGTACGGCCAGCAGCCCCGAAAATCCGACGGCCAGCAGCCCGCCCACGGACATTACGCCCGCATTTGCCGCGGAAGGCAGCAGGAAGAGGGAACACGCGCCGCATGCGGGCCCCAGAAACAACCCTGCACCGATCATTGCCTCGTGCAACCCGCCGTGCGCACCGCGCTCTTCGGAAACATTCATGGAATAATAGAGTGACGAGTAATAGATGAGTCCTACCGACAGCCCGAACCCGACCTGTGCCGCCAGGAGCATCCGCACCGACGGCGCAAGGACGATCCCCACAAAACTTGCCGCCATGAGGGCAAACGATGCGGCGAGAAACCGGAACCGGTAATGCCACCACGTAAAGCGCCACAGAAGAACGAACGCGGCAAGGCGAGCGAACATCCATGCGGAACACGCAATGCCTGCCTCGCCCGTGGAAAGTCCGAGCTTGCCGGATAGAGACGGAATGAGAGGAATCACCGTGTTGATCGCTACGTACGATAGAGGATTCGAAAGCCACGCCATGTGCAGGAATTCGCGGGCCCCGGCGGGAACCGTGTGCACCGTCGCCGGCAACGGCGTTTCGGGATGCCCGCTTTCCCGGCGCGCCAGCCGCACGGCCAGGGGTGTGAGCGGCAGTTGCAGCGCCACGATGCAAAGAGGGAGCACAAACAGGCTTTGCATTCCGAGACGTTCCAGGAGCATGCCTGCAGAAAAGTACGCAGCCGCTCCGCCGAACGCCCAGGTGATATTGTAGAGGCCGACCATGTCCGACAAGTTGACAGACGCGCCTTCGCTTACGAGCGCTTCCAGCGCGGGCCACACAAAGCAAACGGAAACCGTCCACCCTCCGAACGCAACCACCTGTCCAGGCGCGGAACGCAGGACGAGGCCGGTGATCATCGACAAGCCCATGCCGCAGAATCCTACATACAGCGACCGGACGCACCCGTGGCGCTGGGCAAACTCACCGCCTTTCCAGGCAGCAACCGTGTACACCAGCCCGTTAAAGGCGGCCAGCAGGAGGTTTTCCATCTCGCCGAACCCGAAGCGGTTCCTCATGTAGAAGAACAGAAAATTCGAATAATAAACCGCTGCGTAGCAATTGAGCAGTTCAATGATGAAATAGACGGCTTTTGAAGGGGTCATGTGGCGCAGATTCCAGGATTGAGACGGTTTGTAATATACGAAATATCAATAGTCAAATGCATTTGGACGGCTGATCCGGATCATTAGAAATTACTATACCTCCGGATAGCAGTGCCGGGTGCGCCCGGGCACCTCCCTTGAACAACCCCAAACACCTGCTGGGGGCACCCACGGGGTGCAGTTGAGAAGGCCGAAAAAAAGATTCCGGTTTGCGAGTTGATAAGCCCGTTTTCATGCATTTGCATCTTGCATAGCGGAAGTTGACAATGTGGCAACTATCTTTTGTCCAGCGCCAGGCTGGACCGCCGGACGCGCGAGAGCGCGGTGCCGGCCGACTCTCGCCGCAGGCGTACAGGGCGGTCCGGCACCGAGGCCACAGGTCGAGCCCAGAGGGAGAGCCGCCGCCTTTGTAGAGACGCACGGCCGCGCGTCTCTACAAAGGCGGGGCGCCCAAATTTCTATTTTGAAATTCGCCGCACACGCTCAGCACACAAAGATATTATCTTGATATTAGCCAAACACGTTCAGCAATCCAGCACACTCTTAACAGCAATGAGTTATCATTTCTGCGTGAATTCTCGCTCCTAATTTCCCTAACATCACCGTATCATCATCTACAACAATACCGGTTTCCCTGAATTCTGAAGTATCTTTTCGGGGCCGGCGTGGTTGTATGCTGACCTGGACCACCCGTTTGGAGCAGATTGTCAAAATAGACAAAAGGGAGTATTCGTGAAATACCGGAACATGGGATCGTTGCCGTGGCAGGTGTCCGCGCTCGGGTTCGGGTGCATGCGCCTGCCGACCCGGGGCGTGCTCAAGCGCGTTGACGAAAAAACCGCCATCGGCATCCTGAGGTACGGCATAGACCGCGGCATCAATTACGTGGACACGGCCTGGCTGTACCACATGGGACACAGCGAACGCGTGCTCGGGCTGGCGCTCAAGGACGGCTACCGCGACAAGGTCCACATTGCCACGAAACTGCCCATGATTCTTGTCAGAAGCGAAGACGCTTTCGACAAGTACCTCAACCAGCAATTGGTTCGCCTGCAGACGGACTGCATCGACCTGTATCTGTTCCACATGCTCGACCAGGGCCAGTTTGCCAAGGTCAAACGGTTCGATCTTCTGGACAAAATGGAGCGCGCGCGCAGCCGGGGCAAGATCCGGCACGTTGGGTTTTCCTTCCACGATACGCTTCCCACGTTCAAGGAGATCGTCGATGCTTTCACGTGGGATATGGTGCAGATTCAATACAACTACATGGATACGGGAATTCAGGCCACAACCGACGGTCTTCGCTATGCGCACGGCAAGGGAATAGCGGCGGTAATAATGGAACCGGTCAAGGGCGGCCAGCTTGCGCATCCGCCCAAGGAGGCGATGGCCGTGATTTCGGGTGCGGCGGCGTCGCGCACGCCGGTTGACTGGGCGCTGCAGTTCCTCTGGAACCGGCCCGAAATCGCCTGCGTGCTCAGCGGCATGGGAAGCAGGAAAATGGTTGAAGAGAACTGCGCGAGCGCTGACGCTTCCGGAATCGGGGCTCTGTCTGCGGAGGAAAACAGGGTAATCGAGGAACTCGCGGATGTCTACCGACGGAAGATCGTGGTGCCGTGCACCGCGTGCGGGTACTGTATGCCATGCCCGTCCGGCGTCGACATTCCGCAGAATTTCGCGCTGCTCAACAATAAATCAATTGGAAGATCGGGCGCGTTTCAGGGTAGAATTGTCCAGTGGATGATAGGCCGCAATTACCGCAAACTTGCGAAAAACAAGAAAGGGCTTGCGTCGAAACCGAACCGGGGACGGGCGTCGCTGTGCACACGCTGCAACGCATGCGTTCCCAAGTGTCCGCAGCACATCCGGATTCCGGATGAATTGGAGAAGGTCAAGGCTTCGTTCGAATGAACCGGAACTATGAATAATCAAATGCATGTGGCTGGCTGGGCCGGAGCGGCGAATATCAAATACGATTTTGGTTCGCTGAGCCCCTGCGGCGTGAGTGTGCCCGTTGCGAGCCCGAACCGCCCGCTGCGCGCACCGTAACGGCACCCGATTATGAAGTTCTCAACCGAACTAATTTGTACACTTTTCAACCATCTAATTCGATCCGTCTTGACAATTGTGGATATTGCCTTCTGCCAAGGGCCAGGCCGAACCGTAACGCGTGCCGGAGCACGGAACTTCCTGATCTCTAGCCGAAGGCGGTAGGAACAACTAATCATACAGAAGGGTTATATGCAACCCATTAAGTCCGATTCTCGCAATTGCCGGATTGTAAAAATGCTCGTGGTTTCTGCGCTCATCCTGCCTTCGATCACGTCAGTCGGCAATTCCACCGTAGCGGCCGCGATGGAATGCACGAATCCCGTATTTGTAACCTCGGATCCGAATGGGGGCTGGAGTGACAGCGGTTACTATGTCCATAACAACATGTGGAACAGCGCGTCGTATCCGTGTTCGGAAACCCTCTACGCTTGCTCGTACCACAACTGGTACGTCGTTGCAAGCATGAATAATAGTACCGGTGACGGCGCCGTCAAAACGTATCCCAATGTCCATATTGATTATTCCAACGTGCCGATCAGCTCGTACAATACCATTACGAGCACTTTTTCCGAGACCAGTCCACATGTCGGCATCTACGACGTCGCGTATGATATCTGGACTAACGGCGTTGCCGCCAGCGGCAGCACCGAATTCATGATCTGGAATGAGAACTACAACCAGGTGCCGGGCGGCAGCTTGGCGGCCACGGCGACTCTGGGCGGCCGGACCTACAACGTGTATAAGACTTCCACCAACGGTTACATCGCTTTCGTACCGACCGCGGTCTTCACCTCAGGCACTCTGGATGTGCTTGAAATTTTCAATTGGACGATAGCAAAGGGCTGGCTCCCGGCCAACTCCACGCTCGGCCAGCTCGACTTCGGCGTTGAAATCGTGTCAACGAACAACACAAACGCAACTTTCCAATTTACCGATTTCTCAATTACCACCGGCAGCCAGGCCGGGGTAATAAAGAAAACGGGCCCTTCCGTCGTTGCAAAATCGCCATTTGTCAAAAACGAATATTATTCGCTCTCCGGCAAGCGTCTGGAATTCAAGAACGGCGCCCCAGGCGTGATGAAGAACCTGATCGTCATTAGTCGCACGATCGACGCAAACGGTGTCGCGCACACTGCCGTGATGGTTACCAGATAATGCATCAAACCTCGAATGAGATTAATTCTTTGAATGCCTAAGCCCGCGCAATCCCCGCGACTTGGCGCGGGGTTAGCGGGCGAATTACAAATATTTTTTTCCTAGGGCAAGGAAGAATCCCCGCCACTTGGGGCGGGGTTCTTCAATCCAGTCGTGTCCGGGGAAGATCTCAGTAAACGTAGGAGGTTTCGTATGTCGCAAAAAGCCAGGTCTTCGGTGTTCTCTATGGCAGTGGCAGCTTCCGCCCTGATGGCTTTTTGTTTGCCCTTGTGCATTCATGAAGCCTCGGCTGATACCATTCCATCGCGCTTCTTCGGCCTGCATGGGCTGTGTTATGGGGCCAATGGGGTACCGTCGCCAGCCAAGCCCTACGGCTTATTCAGAACGTGGGACCACTGGGGAAACGGCGATATCAGCTGGGCCGGGCTTGAGCCGTCAAAGGGAAATTTCAGCTGGAGAGCCCTGGATGCGACCGTGGATTCGCTCACCGGAAAGAACGTCGATATTCTCTACTGCTTTGGCGGGACGCCGTCGTGGGCGGCCGCTGCCCACACCGATCCCCCGGATAGCATTAAGTATTGGGATGACTTCATTACGGCATTTGTCAACCGTTACCACACGAGCATTAAATATCTGGAAGTCTGGAATGAGGCCATGGCGCAGGAGGGTTTTTATACCGGGACCATCGCTCAACTCGCGCAGCTTGGCCAGAATCTCTATACCATCACAAAATCCATCGATTCGAGCGTCACCGTTCTGACGCCGGATGCGACCGGCGGCAAGGAAAACATGACGCAATTCTATGGCGATTACTTTGCCGCCGGCGGAGGCGCGTATGCGGACGCTATCGCTTTTCACGGCTATTGCTCCATGGCCGGCGCGAATCAGATTATTTATCCGGAAGAGATACTGGGCATCGTCGGGAATCTGAAGGCCGCGATGAACGCTTACGGTCAGGGCTCGAAACCTATCTTTTGCACCGAAGGAGACTGGGGAACCGAGGGGAGTAATTCGAATAATTCCACGACGGATGATTGTGTGGCTTTCCTGGCCCGTCACTACCTTCTCCAATGGTCGTTGGGAGTATCGGTGTATGCTTGGTATGCCTGGGACAATAATAACGGCGCTTGGCAATGGGGGCAGCTATGGGCCCCGTCCGGCGGCCTCAATGCTGCGGGAATTGCCTACCAGCAATTATACAATTGGATGGTCGGCGCCACGATGAGCCAGCCGTATACGGCCAAGGGTTCGGTTGGCACCTGCGGTTTCACCCGGCCGGGCGGCTATCAAGCGCTGGCGGTGTGGGATACCAGTACGGCTTCGGCCTCGACATTCACTGTTCCCAATGGTTATGTCCAATACCGAGATCTTGCGGGCAACCTCCACAGCATAAGTGGAACGACGGTTACCATCGGAATCAAGCCGATTCTGCTTGAAAATCAGACCGCTGCGTCCATCAGCCGTAGCAGATTAAATGCAGCGGTTGAGGCGCCGGTTAGGGGCAGGCAGCTTGTTGTTCTTTACAACATGAAAGGGCAGGTGCTCATGCAAGGCAATAGCACGGAATCGGTGTTGCGTGATATGCAGCGGCAAGCCCACACCCGGGGCGTCTACCTACTTCGTGTTCAAACGGAGGGTCAGGCGGCTTCAAGCCGTGTCGTATGGCTGCCTTAACGTCAGATTTCAACCGCGCTTTGGCGCGCTCTCCAGTCCGGCCTGACGCTTTGCAGAATGCAATATCCAGGCCGCACCCGATCAGCAATCCAAGATATTTATTGTCAAATTGAAATTCCCGCCAGACGCATCACCACGAAGATCCCGTGCAACAGCGAGGTCACGACGATGGCCGCGCCAAAAACCGTGCCGATCACCTTGAGCGCCGACGCCATTCCCAGCTCCTTCACAAGAGTGAAGAACGAGGCAATGCAGGGCACATACAGCACCATGAATACGCATGCAACAATGAACTGACCGGCCGAAAGGCCGAACGGCGCCAGAAGAGCGATCGACACGTCCTTGCGCAAAAATCCGAGAATGAGCACGGGCGCTATGTCGCCCGGCAGGCCGAGCAGAAACGACAGCGGCTTCCCCGCGAGGTTGGTCACAAAGCGGATGACGGACAACGAATCGAGGATATTGATGACGAGTACGCCCGCGGCAATCATCGGAAACACTTCTGCAAAGTACTCGGCGACCCGTATCCACAGCTTACGCGCCATAAGACGGAGTGAGGGCAGCCGGTAGGCCGGGATTTCCATGAAGAGTTCCGGTGTTTCTCCTTTTGTCGCCTTGTTTAGTGCCGCGTTCATGCCGATTGCCAGAAAGAACAGTATCGCAAACACCGAGCACACGACCAAGACCCCATATTTCATGCCGAGCGACACGATCATTGCGCTTTGGGGAAGGCATGGCGCACTCATGAGGATCAGCGACATGGTGAGTATCTTCTCGCGTTTGGTGGTGAGTACCCGCGTAGCCAGAAACGCGGGTACTTTGCAACCAAGGCCAAGCATGACGGGAATCGACGAATAGCCGTGCAATCCGAGACGGTGAAAGAACGTGTCGAGCACCACGGCGATGCGCGGAAGATATCCCACGTCTTCCAGGAGCCCGAACAACAGGTAAAACGATACGAAGTAGGGGAACACCAGCACCGTGGCGATGTACACGCCCGTGGTAAGAATGCCGAACGACGCAAGCGGGTCGGAGCCCCGGCCTGCCAGAACCTCCTTTACAAACGTTATCGGAATATGCCCGCACAACTGCACCACAAAAGGATTGTACACGCGCGAAAACAGCGGTCCGCACACCCCGCTCGCCAGCGATTCGCCCATAAAGCGGACAACGGCGAAGACGGCGACAAGCACCAGTGCGGCAAAGAACAGACCGCCCGCCGGATGAAGGGTGAAATCCGCAAGCGTTTCCAGCGGGGTGTGGTGCCGGTGCGACAGTTTCTGCACCCTGCCGACAATCGCCCCGATGCGCGACCACGTGCCGGCCGGATCGCAGAGGGAGTGCCCTGGTCGTGCGCGGTGCAGAGAGTCCACAACCCGGGAAATGCCGTCTCCGCGCAGGGCGCTTGCGGCAACGACCTGCACACCCAGGATTTCCTCAAGGGCCGGCAGGTCTATCGAAATACCATTGTGCGCGGTGTCGTCCCACAGGTTGAGGCACACCGCCATGGGCTTCGCTTTTGCAAGAAGGCCCAGGGTGAGGTTGAGGTTGCGTTCGAGGTTGGTGGCGTCGACAACGTTGAGAATCATGTCGCATGTGTCTAGTATGCCGATGGCGGCCTCGTCGGCGCGCGACAGCGCCTCGAGCGAGTAGATGCCCGGGACGTCGACAAGCTCGAATTCGTCACCGCCGTGAACCAGCCTGCCTGTCTTGATGTCAACCGTTGTACCGGGGTAATTTGACGAAATAACGCCTACGCCGGTGATGCGGGAGAACACGAGGCTTTTTCCGACATTCGGGTTTCCGACAATTGCGACTTTTATCACGGAGTCCCGGTAGGTGTTACTGTTTATCAATACTATCCACAAGCAACCGGAGCGCCATTGCGTACCCGATTGCGAATTGCGTAGCTCCTTTTCTCAAAACAACGGGTCCTCTCAGCGGCGATGCGCCCTTTTTGACGATTATTGCGCCCGGCACGACCCCCATTTCCGCAAGCCTTTTTGCCGCCTTGCCGTCGCCCTGGACGCATACGACCCGCGCGCTGCTCCCGTTGCTGAGACGGGTGATGCTCACCGATTCCTGGCAACGCTGCGAACTTCCCGGCCTGGCCCCGGGTCTGCACGCGCGCGCGGCGCAACCGGCGCAGCGCTTAAGCATCTGAATCATTGTCATTGTTCCCCCTTGCATTTCCGCACCGCGCGAATGCGCGACGTGTCGTGCAGCCCGCTTCTTCTGCAGTCCCTGCATGTGCCGTACAGGTTCATCCGGTGATATTGAAGCAGGAACCCGTATCGCTTTACAAGCCTCTCCTGCAGCTTCTCTATTTCTCCGTCCAATACCTCGACAAAACGGCCGCATCGGGTGCATATCAAGTGGTCGTGGTGGCCGTGGCCGTACAGGTGCTCGTAGCGCGAGGTCCCGTCTTCAAAGCTTATCTCGCTGCACAGTCCGCTTTCGCACAGCAATTTGAGCGTGCGGTAGACCGTTGCATACCCCACCGAGGTGTGTTTGGCCCTCACCGACGACCACAGTTCGTCAATCGTGACGTGCTTTTCCATGCCCAGGAATTCCTCAAGAATCCACTCTCGCGGTCTGCTGTGTTTGAGCCCCTTGTTCTTGAGGAAATCCTGGAAGACCGAGTTCTCCTTCATGCCCGCCGCCTGCCAATGTTGAAAATGATATTCATTTTCAATTATACTTCTTTGGGGGTGCAGTGTCAATGGAAAAATGATGCGGAGCCGCGAGACGCGGGGAAATAGAATCGGCGGGGCCGGAAGGCCGTCCAAAAGAAGAGTGAAGATGCGAGGACCGCGATTACGACTGGATGCGACGAGCCGCGCAAGCGAACCTTTTGGGAAGGGCAAGCGACATAAGTAACTGCGCGAAGCGCAATTACCGCACCCTAGGGAACGGAGTGACAATGCGCTCGTTGTGGGATTCAACGGACAGTCTGGTGTTACCAGATTATGCCATAATCAATAGATACTGTGAAAACAGATATGTTGCAATATCAATATGTTACGTGTAGATTCCCTGTTACACAAAAATGTCAACAAAAGCCTTGTTTTCTACCGCAAAATGGGTTATAATTAGGGTATGACAAACGCGCTCCCCGAGCTGTTCGACTATCTTGACTACCGCAAATTCCTCACCGACTTCTATGATGCAAAGAAGCGGTTGAACCCGCTGTATTCCTACCGGGTGTTTGCCCGAAAGGCGGGATTCAACAACCAGGGGTTCTTCATCGACGTCGTGAAACGCCGCAAGAAGCTCTCCGACAATGCGACGAAAAAAATGATCAGGGGCATGGACCTTGCCGAAGACAGGGCCAGGTATTTCAAGTACCTTGTCAAATACGACCAGGCAAAGGACGGCGAAGAAAAGGAACTGCTTCTCAAGAAGCTTCTGGAACTCAAATCAAAGACGCTGTTCAACAACATATCGCTCAAATACGCGAATTACTATCTTAAATGGTACAATCCCGTAGTACGGGAAATAATCGCGGTCGAAGGGTTCGACGGCGATTACAAGAAGCTCGCGGACAAGATATTCCCCCGCGTGAATGTCGCCCAGGTGAAGGAATCGGTAAGCGTGCTGCTGGCGCTGGGCATCATCCAAAAAGACAAGGACAAAGGATTTCGCGTCACGCTCATGAAGTTGAGGCCCAATGTGACGGAGCTCCGCGAGGTGATAAAGAACCTTCACCGGAGGTGGATAGAGCACAGCATCAAGGCCATTGACGCAATAGAACCGGAGCAGCGGTACATCAGTTCGCTCATGGTCGGCCTTCCGGCGGCAATTGTTCCGGAGCTCACCAAGAAATTTGAAGAGCTCAAGGAATATGTGCTCGCCGCCGCCGAAGAGCGTGAAAAAGACCCGAAAAAGGACATGCAGATATTTCAATTCAATTTCCAGCTGTTTCCGCGCAGCGCAGTGCTGGGGAACGGTCATGAGTAAATCACCGTTAACCATCGTACTCGTCGCGCTCGCCGCCGGCTTCGGCCTGTATTGCTCATCCACGCCCCGCATCGCCGATGCGCCGGCTGACGATTTTCCGAACGCGGTGAACGGCATGGTAAGGGACGCGGGCGGTAATCCGGTCGCAGGCGCCTCCGTGTTCGTGCGGCCGAGCGATTTTCTCGCAGACACAAGCGGCGCAGTGCCGGTTCCGGATGCCAGGACCGATTCAAGCGGCAGGTATTATCTCGATTCGCTCGCCAACGGCGCTTACACGATTGAGATCAGCGGGGATACTATTGGAGCGGTAGTCCGGTGCACGCTTTCCTCACGCGAAAGACGACTGGTCACCTTGCCCGAGCAGCCGCTCGCGCCTTTCGGCGCCATCACGGGCAAGGTTCAATACACGGGTCTGGGCACGGTGTACGTGCGCACCTACGGACTTCTGCGCGCCATCCGTATCGATTCGCTGGGCGATTACAGCATCGGCCGCGTGCCTGCGGGAACATTTTCTCTGCAGGTTTCGGCATTCGTCGCAACGGTGCCGCCCGTGAGTGTCGCAAATGTGACGGTTGAATCGGGTTTTCCGACGACGGTTGACCCGGTGACGCTTCAGACATTCGACGAGGAGGACTACAGCCAGTGGTCTTATTCGCGCACCATCCATCTGGTAACAACCCCGCTCGGCGCGAATGTTGCGGATACGGTGTTCCATTTTCCCGTGCTCGTTCGCCTCGACCAGACGACCATCGCCTTCAGCCAGGCGGCTTCCGACGGCAGCGATATAAGGTTTGCACGGCCCAACGGGGTCCATTTGAATTACGAAATAGAACAATGGGACGCTGCGGGCCATGCCGCCGCAGTGTGGGTGAAAGTCGACACGCTGTATGGCAACGCCACCACCGACATCGTCATGTACTGGGGCCACAAAAACGGGGCGAATTTTTCGCAGGGCAGTTCCGTATTCAGCAACGCCTACGGCTATCTTGGCGTGTGGCACATGAACGACCAATCGGACGCCACGGGCCAGGGCCATTCGCTCGTTACCTTGTCGAATGCAACTACTCCGGCGCCCGACACGGGGCTCCTCGGCGGAGCAATGCGGTTCGACGGGGTCGGCGATTTCTGGAGTGTTCCCTATGCACCGGGCATCGACGGCAACAACCGTTTTTCGATTTCGGTGTGGGCGCAATGGCTGGGCGGCCAGGTTCCCGGCTATAACCGAATCATATCGAACAAGCGCGCCTGGAACGATTCGGCCGGGTTCGAACTTCTCACCATCAGCGGCAACGACAGCGCCATTGACGTGCGCTCGGAAGACTCCATCGGCAACGGACCGCTGCATGTGATAAGCGGCGGCTGGACGTCGCACGGCTGGCACTACATTACGCTGGTGTGGAACGCCGGTACGTGCGCAATCTACGTTGACGGGAATTTCGTGGACGCGCCGCTTATTAACGCATTTTCGACGACAAACGATCTCGTGTTCGGTTCCAATGTCGGCAATACCGAACAGAAATGGAACGGACGCCTGGATGAAATTCGGTTGTCGAACGGCCCGCTGTCCGCCGCGTGGATCAAACTCTGCTACATGAACCAGCAGGCGCAGGATGCGCTATGTAAATATTGATTAATCCGCCAAGTTCAGATTGTCAAAGGGGGGAAGTTTACCCCGTCGGGTACTTCCAAGGGTCGTCCCCCTCGCGAAAGAGACTGCGCGCCCTGCAGCCGCGGCGTCTTCCGCTACCCCCTCCTGGGTGCACCCCAAGAAAGTTTATTTGCGAGAATCTAATCTTCGGCTGGGGGGCACCCGCGAGACGCAGTTGTGAAGGCCAATAGAGCAATCCTATGTTGACGAGTTGAGAAGTTGAAGAGTTGAATCGATGGCCGTGGCTGTGTGCAGTTAAGTATTTATTAACCGGGTGCCGCTACGGTGCGCGCAACTGAAGGTACGGGCTTGCTACGGGTACATCCACGCCGCACCGGCTCAGCAAACCATAATTAAATGAAGAACCGGTGCCTACGGGCAGGCGCCCATCTTCTTACTTAATAAGGACAACTCTTTTCACAGCCGCATACTGCCCATCCACCGCAAACCGGACCAGGTAAACGCCGTTACCCGTGCCGGCGCGGGAGATTGACGGACCGTACAGCCCGACGGAATGCCAGCCGCCGGACACCTGCGCCGCGGCCGTCCGCTCCACGATCCTTCCTGTTGCGTCAAGCACATCGAGTGCGACACGACACGACCCGGCGACATAATACCGGATCATGCCGCCGGCGAAATCCATTCTGAACGCCGGTTCCGCCTGACGCGCCGCCGCCTGAACGGGCCTGTATACCGACGTGGATTCATTAAGAGCATGGACCACGAAGGAGGCGGTCCCCTGGCCGAGTCCCGGCGAGGTTGCGGTGATCGTCACCGTGCCCGGGGTAAACATCGAGCGGACAGCCACCTTACACATGCCGCCTTCGGCCCGCAGTTCCGGGTCCAGGGGCGAATGATACGTGAGAGGCTGGCCCGCGGTGACATAGTTGTCTGCACCGCCGCGGTAATTGCCCGGGCCGGAAACAGCGAAGGTGATATTGTGGCTGTCAAGAGGGCACCAGGTGCCGACCGAATCCACCACGGTTGCCAGGACGAAGCCGGCGTCCGAGCCGTTGGCCTCAATGAGGAACGTACTGCCGTCCGGCTTGACAAGAGGAGGTTCGACGCTGAGCACGATGTGGTCCGGACTTCCTGCGGTGACCCTCTGGTCGGTGCACACCACGGTTCCGTTTGCATCCAGTCCTTCGGCGACGAGGGTCCCTGCCGCCCAGGTGACGTCCCAGGAGCATTGAAACGGCAATTGCGTGGTGGTTTGGGTGGCATCGGTGCCGGTTCCGGCCCAGGGGTTGGGCGTCTTGGTTCCCTGACTGACGCCGTTGATCAGCAGGTTCACGCTCGGACAATTGCTGAACGCGTTCACCCGGACCGCGCCCGACCTGTTCCAGTGGTGGGCGAGCGCAACCACGGGCTTGGCGGCAAACGGGACCCAGGCGGCCTGGTAGGCATAATAGAGAAGTTTGGGAATCCGGCTGAAGTCGGTGAGGGAGCAGCCGAACGATCTGACGTTGTAGTCGCCGGCGGGCCTTTCGAGATACACCCCCGCTTCTCCCACGGTCTCGGCGAAATACCATTGACAAAGTCCAAAACAGTTGGCCTGCCGGCTTTTTGTCCAATTGGGAAGATACGCCGCCACATAGGCGATCTGGTAGTCGTAGGCCCAGCGGGCCGACATGCCGGTGGCGTTCCAGGCCTCTGCGCCGAACGCGGGCATGGTTGGACACGCGCTCTTGACTCCCATTTCGCAGCCGCTTGCGGTGCAGGAATGTATGTCGCCGTTGGCGCAGTCGGCCGTGCGGTCGGCCTGCGCCCTGGTGTGGACCGGGTCCCATTGCGCCGAAAGCGCCTTGAGCGTCTGGGCAAGGGCTGCGCCTATGCCGCCGTTGTCGACCTCGTAGGCGAGGATCGAGGGATCGTTTCTGTCTCTGATCACCATATCGCGGTGTATTTCCGCTTTCAGAATTCCTTTAGGGTCTGTCGGGGCGACGCCGGTAAAGGCGCCTTCGGCGTCGCCGGTCGGCTGGACTATCATGATGCCGTAGGCGTCGCATGCGTGAACGAATTCGCTGCTGCAGGTGGAGTGTCCGGGACGCCACAGGTTGCCACCCATGGCGGCGCACAGCTTTGCGTCGCGCCATTGCTGTTCCTCGGGAACCGCGGTGCCGAGGGCCGGATAATCGTACCGCGAGCTGGCGCCCCACAGATAGTGCTGGTGGGCGTTGAAATACGGAAAATTATTGTCCCAGGTGAGGACGCGGATGCCCAGCGGGCTCTCAAAAACATCGACCGTTGTTCCGGCCACCTTTACAATATGGTACACTTTATACATGTACGGCGATCCGAAGGTGCTGTTATTCGGATACCACAGGTGCGGATTGGTAATGTCGCCGGTCTGATTGAACACATACGACTGTCCGGCGGCAATGGTTTGCGGGGTCCCCGGCAGGTCGAGCACCACGTTGTCGGCTGCGTCCACCACCTTTACGTCAAGTGACGCAGTTTGGGAAGACGCGCCGTCGTTGCGAACGTTCGTCTGGATGTTGACCGTTGCGGATGCATCGGAAGCGCTCACGGCCGCAACATAGGTCCCCCACTCACTGAGCACCGAATACACGTTGAGCGGCACATGGACATTGTCGGTGATGTGCATCCATACCGGCCTAAACAATCCTCCGTCCGACTGGCCGAACCGGAAGCCCTCGGCAAAACCGGGGTCGGTGTAAAAGCCCTGGCTCTTGCCCACACGAACGGCCAGAACGTTGTCCGCTCCGCCGAATTGCACGTAAGGCGTAAGGTCGACCACAAAACCGATGAACCCGATCACGTGCGTTGCCTGCGGGTTTTCCGCGCTGTTTCCGGGAATAAACGTGCCGTTGATGTACACCTGACAGCCCACGTGCACGCCTTCGAATTCAACAAGAATTCTTCTTGGGGCGTACGCGGCATCGAGCGTGAAATGCTTCCTGTACCAGACCGTGCCGGGCCAGACCGTGCCGTCATTGCCGCCCATCGACATGTTGAGAAATGTTCCGGTGTCGTCGTAGGTGTGCGGGATGCCGACGTCTTTTCCTGCCGCGTCGTTGTACGACGGCGCTTGCGCGCCCGTGGGGTCCGATTTGATGAATTTCCAGGGTGTTTCGCCGAGGTTGATGGTCACCCGGTTGCTCGGCTCGCCGGTGTAGGTGTCGGCAAAACATGCCGTTGAAATGAGAGTTGCAAGGATGAAAGCAGACGTTTTGTTTGGCATGAGGGGTCCTTGATTTAAGGTTATCCGAAACAATAATTGATTTACGATAAGAGAATCCGGGCGCTCCCCTCGCTGCGCTCGGGCCGGTCTCCCTGCTGGCCACCCCTTCGGGTGCTTCCAAGGGTCGTCGGCCGTTCGCCTCGTTGCCACCTGTCCCTACCGCCTTCGGCTAGGGATCAGGCGGCAATCCCGTTTTGCCGCGACCCTCCGGTCCGCCTCACGCGCGCAAACCGCAATTATCATCGGTCAACAAGCTCTACTCGCGCCAACCTGCATCAGCAATGAATCCGACGGGATTCCTCTTTGTATTTATTACTTTTCACGTATCAACCATTCAACTTTTCAACGCTTTTCCTTTCAACCCCTCAACTTATCAACTATTCTTCGTGGGTGCCCCCGCACAGGTGATTGATTCTTGCAACTGTTTCCACTTGGGGGCTACCCAGGAGGGGGAAGCGCAGGACACCGCAGGCCGAAGGCCGAGGAAGCCGGAGCGAGGGGGATACTTCCCCCAACAAAGATATGCCAAATAACGATGCAAGCTCATCTCGCCACCACCACCCGCTTTATGATACTATTTCCGTCAACAATACAGCGGATCATGTAAACGCCGTCTGCAAGCGCGGCCGTCAAGCCGAGAACAGGATGCCATCCCTGTGTTTGCAGCGACCGTGGGACTCGCGAAACAATTTTTCCGCCTGCATCAACAACATCAACCGAAACTCTTGCCGCTCCGCTCAGATAATATTGTAGCATCGCGCCGGCCTGTTTGAACCGTAAATCGAGTGCGGCGCGATTTGCGTGTAATGCAACCGATGGCAGGACGGACACAGCCGGCGGCGCCGGCGCCGGATACGCGGTAAATGATGCGGTTCCCTGGCCGAGTCCCGGCGATGTTGCGGTAACGGTCACCACGCCCGGGGTGAATGTCGAGCGGACAGCCACCTTGCACATGCCGCCTTCGGCCGAAAGGTTGGGGTCACCGGGCGCATGATAATTCGCGCCGCCGGGGCCGATCATCTGGTCCGCCCCTCCCCGGTAATTTCCAGGACCGGAAACGCTGAAAGTAACAATGTGGCTGTCGGTGGGACACCAGTTGCCGTTTGCGTCCACGATCGTGGCGAGAATGAATGCCGCGTCCGTGGCGTTGGCAGTAATCTGGAACGAGTCCCCGGTGGCCGGATTCACGACTGGCGCGGCCACGGAGAGCGCGATGTGGTCGGGATTTCCGGCCGTGACTTTCTGGTCCGTACACACCACGTTTCCGTTCGCGTCCAGGCCTTCGGCCGTAACCGTGCCCGTCTGCCACGTTACGTTCCACGAACATTGATCGGCAAAAAGCGCGTTGGCGTTGCCCGTGTCCGGATAGGGTGTTTGATCGGTGCCCTGCTTGACCCCGTTGATGAGCAGCCGCACCGAGGGGCAGTTGGAAAACGCGTTGACCGTGATCGCGCCCGAACGGTTCCAGTGGTGTGCGAGGGACACCACCGGTCGCACCGAATACGGTACCCAACACGCCTGGTACATTTTGTAAAGCATTTTCGGGATCCGGTTCCAGTCCATCATGGAACAGGCGAAATTCCTGCCTGTGCCGCTTTCTCCGGGCGACTCGGCCATATACCACTGGCACATGCCGAACGCCTTCACGTATTTGCCGTATTTCCAGTTCTGCATGTAGATCTGGGCGAAATTGAGCTCCCCGTCGTAATCGAACCGGACTCCTTTGGTGTAGAACCCTTCGGCCCCGAAGGCCGGCTTGGTGGGTGCGATGCAGCAATGGAGGCCTCCCTCGCATCCGTCAAGAGAGCACGCTATCACCTGGTCCACCACCATGTCGGACTGGTCGTTGCCCCGGTCCTCCTGCGCGCGGGGCATAAGCGTGTCCCACTTGACCACCGTGTCCCTGAGCGTTACGTCGAACGCATGGTCGATGGGCGCGTTGGCGGATTCCCAGAGGAGGATACTCGGGTCGTTCCGGTCGCGCACGATCATGTCGCGATGGCATTCGCTCTTGAGCGCCTCGTTGAGCGAATCGGCATGCGGCGTACCGAGCGCCAGGTTTGCGGTCATGAACGAACCTTCGTCGTCGCCGCTTGGCTGGGCGATCATGACGCCGAACGCGTCGCACGCTTCCACGAATTCGTGCGAGCAGGTGGAATGGCCGGGCCGCCACAATCGTCCGCCGCAGTCGGCGAGTATCTTGACATCGCGCCAATTCTGCTCTTCCGGAACCGCGGTCCCCAGGGCCGGATAGTCGTACCGTCCTGCCGCGCCCCAGAGATAATGAGGGTGGCTGTTGAAAATAGGAAAATCGGTGTCCCAGGTGAGGGTCCTGATGCCGAGAGGACTGGTGAACACATCCACCGTTGTCCCGCCGACCTTCACTATGTGGTACACCTTGTACAGGTACGGTTTGCCGTAGATGCTCGCATTGGGATACCACAAATGCGGATTGCTCACCGTTCCCGTCTGGTCGAACACGTAACAGGCGCCCGCATTAACGGCGTGAGAATCGTTGTTGGACATCACCACGTTGCCGGCCGAGTCCACCACGTTGGTGGTGAGGGAAACTGTGACCGCCGCGCCGTTTTCATTCTGGACGTTGGTGAGGATTCGCACCGTTGCCGACGCATCCGAAGCCGACATGGTTGCCACGCACGTGCCCCAGTTATTGACAACAGAGAATACGTTGAGCGGCACGTGGACCTTGTCGGTGATGTGCATCCACACGGGCCGAAACAGCCCGCCGTCTCCCTGGCCGAACCGGAAATCATTCGAAAAACTCGGAAAGTTGAACCAGCCCGAGCCGGTGGATACCCGGACGGCCAGAACATTATCGCTTCCGCCGAATTTTACATAGGGTGTGATGTCCACCACGAACGGCAGGAACCCGTTGACGTGCGTGGCCTGCGGGTTCACCGCGCTGTTGCCGGGAATGAACGTCTGGTTGATATACACCTGCGCGCCGATGTGCGCGCCCTCGAACTCGACAAAGATCTTTCGCCCCGAATACCCGTTATCTAAAGTAAAATGCTTCCGGTACCAGCCGGTTTGTCCCTGGAGTGCGCCTGCGTTCCCGCCTGCATCCATGTTCAGGAAGGTGTTCATGTCGTTCCAGGTATGCGGGACCCCCACCGCGCTCCACGACGCGTCGTTGAAAATGGTGTCCTGGGCGTTCACCGGATCGGATTGGATGAATTTCCAGGGAGTGATGCCAAGGTTGATTTCTGCGCGGTTGCTCGGTTCGCCGGTGTAGATTTCGGCAAGGCATGCCGTCGACATCAGAGTTATAAGAATGAGGGCGAACGGTTTGTGTGGCATGTGGGGTCCTTGATTTAGGATTTGAGGTTATCCGAAACAATTAACAGTTCTACGATCAAGAGATTTGAGCGTTCCCCCATGTAGAACCGCACGACCGTGCGGCTCTACATGGGGTCGGCCCTCCTTACGGGCTCGGCCGTTCGGCCTCGGTGCCGGATCGCCCCGATGCCTGTCGGCGGGGTCGACCGGCACTGCGCTCGTGCGCACCACTCCAGTCCGGTCTAACGCGCGTAAATTGTTATTATCATCAATCAACTACATTGTCTCGCGCCAATCGGAATACTCAAAATATCAACCGGCGTCTTTCTTGCTTCTTCTCAACTCCTCAACTATCCAACTATTCAACTATTCAACTTCTTCTTTCATCTCACCACCATGACCCGCTTCACGTAAGTATCCTGGCCGTTGACGACGCACCGGACAATATACACGCCGTTGCCCCTGTCGCTGCCGCCCGCTGCAAGAGGAACGGAATGCCACCCGCTTTGCTGCAGCGAATTAGGGACACGTCGTACGATTCTTCCGCTTGCGTCAATGATGTCGACGCTGACAAATGCCTGCGATTCCACCCGGTACCTTACCGTGCCGCCGCTTAGGGCGATGGCGAGCTTCGGCATCGACAGGGACGCAACCGGGCGAATCAGGGCGTGTGTTGCCACGGAGTCGCTGTAAGGATACACGGTGAACGTTGCCGAACCCGCTCCCAGTCCCGGCGACGCGGCGTTCACGGTCACAATGCCGGGTGTAAACGTCGAGCGCACCGCCACCTTGCACATACCGCCTTCGGCAGAGAGTTCCGGGTCCATGGGCGAATGATACGTGAGCGGCTGTCCCGTGGTAACGAACTCGTCCGACCCGCCGCGATAACTGCCCGGACCTGAAACGCTGAAAGTGATAAAGTGACTGTCGGTGGGACACCAGTTCCCGTTGGCGTCCACCACCGTTGCCAGAACAAAAGCCGCGTCGGAACCGTTGGCCTCAATGAGAAACGTGCTGCCGTCAGGCTTGACAAGAGGCGGCTCAACGCTCAACACGATGTGGTCCGGATTTCCCGCAGTGACTTTCTGGTCGGTGCACACCACGTTTCCGTTTGCGTCCAACCCTTCGGCCTTCACCGTGCCCGCGGCCCAGGTAACGTCCCAATAGCATTGGAACGGAAGCTGCGTGGTGGCCGCGTCGGTGCCGTCCCCGGTGCCGGTCCACGGGTTGGGCGTTTTGATCCCTTGACTGACGCCATTAACCAGCAGGTTTACGCTGGGACAGTTGCTGAACGCATACTCCCGCACCGAGCCCGAGCGGTTCCAATGGTGCGAGAGCGCAACAACCGGCTCAATCGAATACGGTCTCCAGCATGCCTTGTAGGCATAGTACAGGAACTTGGGGATACGGCTGAAATCCAACATGGCGGATCCGAATGAGCGCGTAGGCGACTTGCCGTCCGCAAACGCCCTGTCTTCTCCGGGCTCTTCGGACAGGTACCATTGACAGGCCCCGAAACAATTCGCCTGAATGCTCTTCCGCCAGTTCTGAAGGAATTCCGCGACATGATAGATTTCCCAATCGTAGGCCGCCCGCTCCGACGCTCGGCCCCAATCCTCGGCTCCGAAGGCCGGGCACTGCGGCTCGCTGGTTTTTACTCCTATTTCACATCCGGTGACGGTGCATGAGCCGATGTCGAGGGGCGACCACGGGGCCCCGCGCACATTCTGCTTGCGGGGGGCAAGAGAGTCCCATGTTGTGCCGATGGCGCGCAACTGGTCGCACAACGTCGGATCGCAGGCGCCGTTGGACGCCTCCCAGGCAAGAATTGACGGATTGTTCCTGTCCCGGATCACCATGTCCCTGTGGATCTCCATCTTGAGTCCTTCTTGATACGCCGCGCTTGCATTGCCGGCAAGCATGTCTGTGGCCCAATTGTTTTCGCCGTCACCGCTCGGCTGCACAATCATGACGCCGTACGCGTCGCATGCCGCAACAAAAACAGGGCCTTCCGCGGAATGCCCCGGCCGCCACAGGTTTCCGCCGCTGGCCGCCGTCAGTTTGATGTCACGCCACACCTGTTCGGTGGGTATCGCGCTGCCGAGAGCCGGATAATCGTATCTGCCGGAAGCGCCCCAGAGAATCTGCTTATGGCCGTTGAAGTAGGGGAAGTTCTGGTCCCAGGTGATGGTTCTCATGCCCAGCGGGGTTTGGAAAAGGTCGAGCGTGGTTCCCCCGGCTTTGACGATATGATACACCGTATACATATGCGGTGATCCGAACGTGCTGTTGTTGGGATACCACAGCTGGACGGGAGACGCATCGCCCTTCTGGTCGAAAACGAAGCTCGCGCCCGCGGCAATCGTCTGCGTCTGGTCCATCGACAGGACCACGCTGTTATCCGACGGATCGACTACTTTCGTTGTAAGAGAAACGGCCTGGCTCGCGGAGCTTTCATTCATCACGTTGGTGAGGATTCTCACCGTGGCGGTGGAACCGTTTGTCGCAAGGGTAGCCGCATAGGTTCCCCATTCGTTGACAACGGAATAGACATTTGCCGGAACGTGAACCTTGTCGGTGATGTGCATCCACACGGGCCGGTATATGCCCTGATCGGCTGAACCGAACCGGAATACAAGAGAGAAACCCGGCCAGGTGAGGAACCCGCCCTGGCCCACCCGCACGGCCAGGACGTTGTCCGCGCCGCCGAAGTTCAAATTATAGTTGGTGAGATCCACGATGAAGCCGATGAACCCGAGCACATGCGTGGCCTGGGGATTATAGGCGCTGTTCCCGGGAATGAACGTGCCGTTGCAGTACACTTGACAACCCACGTGCACACCTTCGAATTCGACGAATACCTTTCTGTTGGCATAGGCATTGTCCAAAGTAAAGTGCTTCCTGTACCAGCACGTGCCTTCGTACATCGAGCCGTCGCCGCCGCCGCTGTTCTGGTTTTCGTAGGTGTCGGTGTCGTTCCATGTGTGAGGAATTCCCACATTTTTCCACGCGGCATCGTTGAAGGTCGGATTCTGGGCATTGGCCGGGTCGGAACGCAAAAATTTCCACGGAGTCGCTCCGAGATTGATGGTGACGCGGTTGCTTGGTTCCGGTGCGTAGGTCTCGGCAAGGCATGCCGCCGCCGTACACAGGATGACGATGAAAACCGATGTCCAAACCTGTTTCCTCATGTGCAATCCCTCCTTTGCCGCTGTGGACCATGGTATTGACAGGTGCGATGTCGTATTCCGCCTGCCGACCGCATACCTATAACATAACGGAAGAGGCTTCTCAACAATCCGAAATTGTGCGGCCGGTGGAATTATCCGTTACAAGTTCGTGTAACGGATAATGGTTTTGGCGGCACCATTTTCAGCCCGGGGGCGGGTTCGTGCGTTTATATTACTGACGAGCGTACATGCGTGGTTGAGGGGATGAAGGCTTTATGAGAATGTCAAGGCGATCGGCCGACAAACGGTTCGCGGTGGCAGCGATCCTTGTGTTGGCACTCTCGGGAAGCAGCGTGGCCGCAGGCGGGTCGGAACGGATCGTGGTAGCCAACGATTGCCCCATTACGCTGTGGATCCATTTTACCGAAACGCCATATACCGCGCCTATCAACGGCGGCAAGGCCCAGAAATTGCTGCCCAACGACACCCTGGTGTATGATTCGCTGCCGGATTTCGGCTCCGGAAGGTGCTGGGCTTATTATAAAGACCCGGGCAACGCGTCCAATCAGTACGCACCTCTCATATCGCAAAACGGGTTTGTGGAAATGACCGTGAGCGGCGGCCCCAAGGGCGTGCAGAATTACAATATTTCCTTTGTCGACTATGCCACCCTGCCCGTGAAGGTAGTAGGGGCAGGAAATTGCATTCCGACAATTGTGCCCGTCAGTTTTGCCGACTGGAAGTACCAGCTCAAAAACGGGTGCCCCACACAGCTTGACGATTATATTGACAGCTTGGGAATCGGCAGGTGCCTGGGTTCCTACGACTACTGCGTCCAGCCGGGTTTCGATGCCGATAGTTCGTACTGTTACAAGATGAAAGACGCCTATGGTTACGACGGCCTGGCACTCTACGGCGGTTCGTTCGGGGGCGCACCGCAGTCGTTCTACGACTCGGTGGCCGGCTGGGAAAGGGGAACGTTTGCCGGAGACGCGGATTCCGCCGATTACTATCTTGGCCCGGAACAAGTCAATGGCGTTTGGACAAAACCGTATAACACGTATGCCAAATGGGTCCACAAAACCCTTGACGCCGAGGTTTACGCCTTTGCCAACGACGACCATCAGAACCAAAGCGGCTTCCAGGCCTGCCCGAATAGCGGCGAGCTGGACATCACGTGGTGTCCGTGCGAGGGGCCAACCGCGACGCAGGGGAATTTCACGCCCATACTGCGTTTGCAAAACGAAAAGTTCATGCGGTACGCGATCATCGCGCCCAACGGGAAAACCATACGGACCGGCGTCGCCACCTCGATGGAAGAGGTGAGCCGGGCGCTTTCGGCGAGGCTTTCGCAGGGTGTGTATTTCCTTGCGCTCTACGGCAGAAACGGGGCTCTGGCCGCGAGCAAAAGGATACTGGTTTCGCCGCGGTAGGACGGATGCAGGAAGCAAGACCGCGGGAACCGTGGTATGGACGATACAACAGGCGTCGTGCCGTTACTCAGTGGTTTTTTCAACGCAGACTCACGGGTATTGTAGGGGGAAGTTTGCAGGAAGACCTGACGTCTGGCGCCTGTTTTTCTCTTGAGCCGGCATAAGAAAACCTCACCCGTTTCTCCCTCCCTTTAAGACTTACCGGGCACAACCCGGGTAAGCCCGGGTGAGGTTTTCCCGGCCGGCCAGCCTGCTTTGCGCACTTGTTACCCTCACCCGCAAACCTCTTCCCGTTCCAGGCGCCTTTTCAAAGCGCCCGGGTGGGGCTTGTCTAATTGTAGATTGCAGATTGTGGATTGGGGATTGAGCAGAATTACGGTTTGCTCTGCCTTCGCTTTTCAATCGTCAATCTACAATCTACAACGAAAAGAACCGGTGCCGCCCGGAAGGCGCCCAAATTTACAATTTATGCTTCAACGCTCCGTTACCCGAAGATGTAACGGATAATCAATTCACCCTTCTAATTCCCCCCCAAAATTCATCACTGAGAGTTATACTTATGTGTGAAGACCGCCACGGGAAAATGACGTTATTGCCGCGTGGCGGGTTCAGAAACGCTCAAAAGGGAGGGACACGTGAAAAAAGCAGTTTGTGCCGTCGTCATTCTAGTGTGCGCCGCATTTTCAACCCTGTACGCTCAAGCAGCGGTCGGATCATTCCCCGTTATCTTCAATAACCTGGCCAAGAACACCTATGCCGACAGTCAGATTTACATTTACTCCATCGGAATGACCGGCGGGAATTGGTGCTACATGACCAAAGACGGCACCATGCTGCCGATGAATGCCGCGGATGCGAATGCGGCCGGACACTTGACAAAGAACGGCAAGAATTACCCCAATTACCCTTTTCGTCTTTCCGATGCCCAAAATTTCAGGATACCTCCGTCCGTCGGGGGCGGGCGGCTTTACATGAGCGTCGGGTCACCTCTGTATATGACCGGTGACGCCGGCGGAGTTCAGTTACCGGACCCCAACAACCCCGGCGATCCCAACGACTCCATATACTACGACTGGTTCGAGTATACGTACATTTACAATCAGCTTCAATTCGGCGGCAACACGACCCAGGTGGACCTCTTCGGCTTCCCCTATGTCGCGACGGTCAGACAGGATGCCGGAAACGGCGTTGCAACAAGTTTTCTTGACAGCTGCGGCGTTAATATTCCAAGGGACCAGATAATCAAAGATTTCCAGGACAGCATGTCGGCGCCTTTTCAGGGTTGCATAAGGCCATGCCGCGTAGTGGCGCCGCGTTCGTCGAGCCAGTTCGGCACCGGCGGAACCTACGTGAATTACTTGAAGCCCTATCTCGATTCGCTTTGGGCCCTATGGAAGGTCACCCCGCTCAGTTTCTATAACGGAACGCAGCATTATATCGGCACCGTCGACGCCAACGGAGTGCTGCAGTTTACCGGCGCCGAGACCGGATCCATGCCGGAACCCACCACACAAGAAGTGTGGGCCTGCGCCGGCTTTCCCGGGTATGTTGGGGCCGCACTTTCCGCAGCCATGAACCGCGGCGTGGCGAGAATTGGCGCCGACTTTTACGACCCGACGACGTATTATAAAGTGAGTACCTACAAGAATGAGTTTTCACAGGTCTTGCACGGGATCAGCATTCACAATAAGGCGTACGGGTTTGGCTATGATGATAACAATAACCAGAGTTCGGTGCTGATTGTAGGCAGTTCGCAGCCACTTACGTCTCTTACCATCACCATTGAGCCGTTTGTGTCGGGTCCCGTCGCCACGGTTGTTTCCGAGAACAAATCGGCAGCCAACCGGCCGGGAATCCTGTACGTGACCGGTAACCAGATCGTTTTGAAGAACGTCAACCAGATCGCAGAGGTCGCGCTGGTTTCCGTGAACGGAAAGACCGTTGTCAGGAACATCGACGTGTCTGCCGGGAACAGGGTGGTCAGCACGCTGGGGCTGGCGCACGGGGCGTATCTTGTGAGGATAAGGGACAAGCAGGGGATTGTGACGATGGCGAAGATTGTCAGGTAGGAGGGAACGCGGCGAGTTTGTCATTCCGATAAGCAGTCTTTAGAAAAGTTCTCTATAAAGGTCATTTGTTGGCCGATACGGGTCAATGAATGACCTTTCGTTTGTGGCATTCAATTTTTCCGGCTGTCCTTCGTTTTTCGCCCATTGTCGTATGCAGGGGACTATGGCGGGGTTGCGCCCCCGCGCGACGCCCTGCTTTTCTTCTGCAGCGAAGAAAAGTAGGCAAAAGACGCCGCCCCGCAGCGTCGGCTTATCCTTCGGCCGGCGGGTCGCTCGCAAACTCGCCCGGCATGACAAGGGGTAAAACGTCAAAAGGTGTGCCGGGCTCAAACAGCGCGAGCGACTGATCCTCCGGCCTCAGGGCCGCCTCTGAGGGGTTGAAATTATGACAATAAATCCACTGCTTGGCCTTTTAATAAGAAACATCACAATACCTCTACTAACCTCCCGGGGGAGGTTGGTGGGCGATATAACAGGCATTTTCCTTGGCGGGTCTAAGGGCCGGCCAGGCCCTTCCATCTCTTGAATGTGCATTTGTCCTTGAATTTTTATAACCCTGAAACCCCAGGTCAATTTTCTTCTCCAAACCAGATTCTTCACCCCCAACGCCGGACATGGGTTTCGCCGATCTTATCATCTTCCCATCCCCGCCACCACCCTCACATTTTCCCCAAACGTCTCGCCCTTGACCTGCACGATAAACACACCTCCGGCCCGAATACCTTCGCCCAGGGGAATCGTCGCGCTTCCTTCTCCCGGAACCCGGCTGACCGACGCTCCCGGCACCATGCGGCCGTCAAACGTGAATGTCCTGACGGTCACGAGTTGGGCAGTCGGGACGCGCATGCAAAGAACGCCGTGCGACACGAAGCACGAAAACGCCGGGGTGCGGCCCACCCGCGCCGGGGCAACGGCACTCGGGGCCCGTTTGACCGTAATGTCGACGCTTGCTGTTGTGGAATCGTACACGGCGCCCCAGAGTTGAGCGGACACGGTGAGGACCACCGAATCTAGGGCGACGACAATGGTGTCGACGGCGGAGGGATATACAAATTTCGGGAAATCGTTTGCGATGGTGGCGCCGGGGTCCACCGCCAGCGATACCGCTACCTTGTCGCATAGGGCGTTCGTTGACAACCGGTATAGCTCCGGCCCACCCTTGAGCGCAACGATGAGGTCGTATTCGCAGTTCCCGCCGAAGGGCCCGTAGGTCTGAAGGGCCATGGCGTTGTTCGTAACGGTGTAATGGACGGAGATGCTGTCGGCAAGATAGTAGACGGACTTCTCGGTTGCGATGGTGAAGGTTGCGTTGTGGTACACAACGCTTCCCGCATTTGCAAACGCAACGGTACTCACATCGAACGCACCAGCCGTGGTTGATTGATCTATAACGTTGTAAACCCCTGCGTCAAGCCTGCCGAGTTTGAAAACCGGACCGTAGACCACCGGGAGGTAAATAAAAGAGCACGGCCTTGCAGGAATGGGGACCGTGATGTACGAAACAGTAACGTTGTAAACCGGCGTGTTCGAGATAGCCGGGCCAACGGTGATGATGGCCGATGCGTTGGTGAACCTGTCCGGAACCAGGCATGAATTGTCCGCCGTCCCGAGCACCTCCTGCACTTCAACCGAGTCCTTTTGCGCTGCAGGCCAGGAAGGAGTGACAATGAGGTAAGGATACGTCATCGTCGGTTGACCGAATGCCAAACCTGCCACCACGGCAGACATCAGAACGAATGCTGTTATTTTTGCTGTTGGATGCATTGTGCACGCTCCTTCTTGCGTCAGCCTGCTGCCGGCTTGCCTGCCCTGCGTTCAGATTCAGCGCAGCATGGCCGGTTGTTGACAATATAACACATTTTCTGATGGAAAGCCGGGTGGCCTAGGCCAAACGTCGCGCCTTGGCATTCTTTGCGAGAGCCTTTTTTTCCCGAAATAGCAACGGGAGATTCGGGTGTTCTCCGCGTCTCCGTGGTGAATCTTCTTCTCACGGTCTATCGAGCAACTCCCTCAAATGCTCCTTGCAATCTCCCTTTTCCTTGGACAAAACCTTGATGCTTGATAGTACCGCGCGCAAATCGCGGTTCTTCTTTTCGTACAGCCGGTAGAACAGGTCGAGGTCGAGGGTGTAGGTCATGTCCGCGCTGATGAAGGCGTTGTTGATGTTCGCCTTTTCGAGCCCCCGAAACGAAGGTGTAAGAAACAGGGAGTCGTAGCCGGCGGCAAGCGAATCCTTGAAATGCGCGATGATCGCCTGCTTCTGCCGGAGCTTGTCGTCAACCGAAACGCCGCTTTTGTACACCGAGGAGAGCCGGTTGTACAAAGACCTCATGAGCCGGTAATAGGTGTTGATGTCCTGCGCCGTTTTCACGGATGCCGTGTACGCCGCCGAGGTGTCGCCGTATCTGGCCCTGATGAACCGGAGCGCGCCTTCCGATCCTGTAAAGCAGGCGAGTTCCTCGTTGAAGTCGACCTGGTTCTTTACATACACGGTGGCGTGCGTCTGTTCGTGGATGATCAGGTTGGCAAGTTCGTAAACGGGAAAATTCTTCATGAAGGAATAAAGGGGATCGGAAAGAAACCCGAGCGTGGAGAACGCGTCGACCCGGCCCACATACACGTCGTAGCCCTTTCTGGAAAGCCGTGCGGCCTCGGAATCGGCGTCGGCCTTGTTGAAATAGCCCCGCAGCGGCCAGCACCCGAACAGCGGGTAGCACCAGGTGTACGGAGTAAAGTCGGCCTTGCCCGAGGCCGACACCACGTTGATGAGATATCCCTTGTTGATGGACACATACGTGGTGTAATTCGCGGTGCGCCTGAGGCCGACGGAATCAAAAGCGAATGCCCGGATCTCGTTGACAAGAGAAAAGAACCGTTTAAGGGAATCCGGTGTTTCCGGACGCTGCGAAAGCTTTGAAACGGGCCTGGCTTCCAGGGTGTAGGAGAACATGCGCGCGCCCTGCTTCCAGAGGTAGCAGCCGTTGAGCAGCACGGCGCAGGAGGCAACTATGATACATGTTGCGGATCGTAATGGATGTATCATGGAAGGGAGCAACCTTTTAGGGACGATCGACGGCGGCCGGTGCCGTTGTGCCACGTCAATGACACAGGTGCGAAAAAGAAAATGCGTGATGTCGGACATGGGCGGGGTAAATCTTTTCACTGGAGGAACCGGCTTCACTTGCAGGCGGTCACCCCGAACGCCCTCGGTCTCGATATGACATTTGCAAAGCCCGCCTCCTTGAGCCTTCGCACCACTCCCTTGGTCGTTCGCCCGCCGCTTTGACTGCCCGGGTCCCCCACATAATGAAAGACGCGGCCGCCGCGCCTCAAGACCCGGAAAAGCTGTTGGTAAAATGCTCCCGAGAACAAATCTCCGGCGAGGCACACTGCCGGAGGGTCGTGGATGATGCGGTCGAATGACTCATCCGCGAATGCCTCGATTTTTTGGCTGCTGTCGCCGAAAAGTCGCTCTATCTTCGGATTGTCGAACAATTCCCTCGACCACGGGTTGACACGTGCAATTTCTCCGGCAACAGGTTCCAGCTCGATGGTGACGACCGCCGTGGCCGTTTGTGCCGCTTCGACCGCGGTGTATCCCAGTCCGGTTGCCGTGTCCAGCACCCGGCCGTACACGGGAGCAACGCTTCGAATCATTTCACGGGCGGCCTCCAGCGGGTCGGTGTTCTTGACACGATGCATGGGAAACCCTGCAACGATCAGCGCCGGTGCGGTTTTCGTGGGCATGAGGCTGAACGAACGGCCGGTGAGAGCTGAGTATCCCCTGATCGGCAGCGGCGCATTGTCGACAATGCGAAAACAGGCATTTTCATTTGAAGCGATCTCTTGCAGGTGATCCCACGAAACCGCTGTCCCATCTGGAAAGGAGACGCCTGCACGGCTTATTTTTACCGCGGCCGGTGTCAGGCCGAGGTCGGCGGAGGAAACCGCGGCGGATTCCCCGTCTTTCCGGGCCCGCGTGAGATCGGATGCCTGGAAGCGGCTGAGGAGAACGGATGAATGAATTGGAGTTTTCATATCGTTCACCAAGCCGGACCCGCTGCTCTTGACAAATTCATGCTTCCGAGACCCGACTCTGCCAGCGCGGTTCGCCTTCATCGTTCCGCTTCGCGTACACCCCCGAGCTCTTTATGAATTTCCCGTCCTTAAGAATCCCGCATGCGATGTGCTCGTAACCGCACTTTATCATGATCTGCTTGATCATGTTGTTGACCAAGACGACGGCATCGTCGTCACGGTAATCGGTTGACGCAAGGTCGTGTCCAAACCGGGATTCGATTTCCCGGTGCAGGTGGAAAATGGCCGGCTTGCCCGATTCCGCGGCGGAAAGCATGAGCCTGAGGTTGCGCGCATCGGTGAGAAACGCCCACAGATTTTTGGCAAAAGGCGTTTCCATAAGGTAGGCGAACCGGCCCGGGGAATAGGTGTTGATATCAAGGGAAGAAGGTTGAGGGTGCTTCATAATTCCTGCAGACCCTGGCGTTTTTTTTGACACTGATTCTCGATCATAGTCCGTATCCTTGGGGCGCTTCCAGTGTTTCGGCGCCGGTCCGCCCCATTCTCAAGATTTGCAAAATCAAAGTTTGATTATGGATTGCCGAGCCGGTGCAGCGAATATCAAGATAACGAGTTAGGCGTTACCCTCGCTGCGCTCGGGTCGGTCCACCCCTTCGGGTGCTTCCAAGGGTCGTCCTTGTGGGCTCGGCAGGTTGCCTCGGTGCCGCCTGCCCTATGGCCTGCGGCCCGGGTCAGGCAGCCCTGCGCTCTCGCGCACCCTGCGTTCCACCTAACGCTGGACAAAAGATAGTTGCCACCATTGTCAAGTTCCTCTATGCAAGATGCAAATGCATGAGGAGTCGTTTGCTTATTAACGCGCAAACTGGAATCTTTTCCTCGGCCATCACAGCTACCCCTCGTGGGTGCCCCCCAACCAAAGATTGAATTCTCGCAAATAAACTCACTTGGGGGTCACCCGGCTCAGCCATCCAAATGCATTTGATTATGTATAGTTCCCCGGGAGAAAACACTAATTATTTCGTTGCTCCCACTTGATTTCCGGTATCTTCTTTATGTTGATAAGAAAATAATACCCCGGATTATACCCGGCAGGCCGCCAGTCGAAGCTCATGTCCCAGCATTCCTGGTCGTAATGAAAATGGAGATTGTGGTCGACGAGCTGGTTGGTGACAAAATTGTACGTGCTGCTCCACGAAACCGACCAGTTGCGTGTGAAGTTGACGGATGCCGACGTGCCCAGGCTGTATTGTTTGGCGGTGACGAAGGGGTCGGTGGGCTCAGAGCGCGTCTGCGAAAACGTGTACGCCGGGCTGATGCCCACCTGCCACTGCTGGGGGCCGGCGTGCAGGTAGTGAAGGTCGAACTTCGGCTGCAGGCTGTCGGCCGCGATCTTGTCCCCTTCCCAGAGCGTGCCGTGGAGGCCGAGGGATTTGGAGGGTGAGATGTTGACGCTGTACTGGCGCAGCAGCGGGAGCGAGAGCCGGTTGTTCTGATCGTACATCCAGAAGTCCGAGCTGTACGAGACGTTCACGATGTCGTACCCGGTGCTTGCCGAGAGGGTAAGGTCGCTGAATTTCCTGGTGGGCGCCTCGAAATCGTAGGAGGTTGAGAGGTTTGCGGTGAGGAGCTGGATCTTCTTCTCCACGGGCTTTCCGTCCGGGGTAGCCGGCTTGTCAAGCAATTTTCCCTGGAATTCGTTGGCGAGGCTGATGCCGAGACTCTGGCTTGGTATGGCCTTTGCGGGCGCGTACGGCTCAAGAGGCGTGAACTGCACGTCAAGGTCGTGCTTGGGCGTGTAGGTGTAGCTGAGCGTGGGCGTAAAGGTATGCCTTAACCCGGCAAAGTTGAACAGGTGGATGGGAAACACGCCGTAGAGGATGGTGCTCGCGCTCACGCCCGCGTTCCAGGAATAGTCGCTTTTCCACCGGTTGTAAGCCTTGTAATGCGGCCTCTTGATTGTTCCCACGCTGTCGACCGCTCTGTACAGGGTATCGTACACCTTCGTGATGTTGTTGAGGGTGTCGAAGGTGGTTGCGATATACGGCTGCGGGGATTTTAGGAACAATTGCGCTTTTGTCAATGTATCGTACACGGTGTCCGCAAGATACATGGTGTCGTCGGCGGACGTGTCCATATACATGTCGAACGTCGACGCCTGGGCGTTGAAATTGGGCGTAATGGTGATATACTTGAAAAAAGTCTGCGGCGACGACAGGGTAAACGACTGGGACAGCGCCTTTCTCTGGTAGTTCTGGCCCGTGTCTCCGGCAGCGAAATAATTTCGCAGGAGGCCGTTTGCCGAATAGGAATAGAAGATCTTGTTGTACCAGGCTTGCTCCTGCTTGTCTTTGTCGGGAACGTCTTCCTTTGGTGTAAAGGGGATGATGGGACGCGACGGCAGGCTGAAGGTCACGTTCGGAAGGTCTTCCACGACCTGGCCGTCGGACAGGTTCTGGTCCCTGTTCCAGGTCACGCTGCCGCTTGCGTTGATAGACGGGAATCTTTGCGTCAGCGACAGGTTGGCGTTGATGGTCTGGTTGAGGATCTGCGAAGAATCCTCGGAATAGGTGGTCCAGAACGACTTGGTGCCGAGCATGCTGCCGCGGCCGGCGAGCGTGGTGTTGCCGTCGGGCGTGATGTTCTGGCTGTGCGAGTAGTCGATCGACCACTGGTCGCTTCTGCTGAGAAAGGTGCCGTTGTCGGCGTACTGACCGGTAATCGCGCCGTTGAGCCAGTACTTGAGCGCGTACCGGGCGGAGCCGTTAAAGACGTAATTGTTGAATTCCTGGATCTTGGCCCACGCGGAGAAGTCCATGTACTCGTTGGGCACGAAGTAGTATCCTATATTGTCAAGGTAGCCGCCGGATTCCGGCTGCCCACCCCAGATGGGGGTGAGGAAACCGCTCTTGCGGTTGCGCTCCAGGGGAAAAATAAAATAGGGAAGCCATGCCACGGGCGCATCGCCGAGCGCGAACACCACAGGCCGGCTGATGACCTGGTTGTCGGGTATCACCTTGACGGTTTTGCCGTAAAAGTAGTAGTCGGGCGTGTCGACAAAAGCGCACGTGGTGTAGTTGCCTTCCTCGATGTACAGATCGTTGTTTTCCGCTTTGACAATCTTGTCGCCGTTGAAATAGGCGTCGTCCATGTGGGCGCTCGCATATTTCACCCTGCCCCGTTTGGTCTTTATGTTGTATACCATGGATTCGCCCACCGTGGTGTCTTTCTTCTCCACGAGCTGGGGCTGGCCCGTGGCGACGAGAATGCCGTCATCGAGGTAATAGGTGATCGAGTCTGCGTTGAGCGTGATGTCCTGGTATTTCACCACCGCGTTGTGGATGAGTTTAAGCATCTTGTTCGCCACGTCGTAATCGATGTACCCGCCGTCGGCGCTGTAGTACACGGTGTCGGTCATGCCTTTTGACCTGGACCCTTTGGCCGTATCCTTGGCCGTGCCGGCTTTCCCCGTCTTTAGAGGTGCGAGCGGCGGGGAGGCATTCTTCCGCGACGTATCTGCGGAAGCCGCGATCCCGGTTTTTGCGGCGGTGTCGAGGGGGGCATTGATTCGTGCGGAATCTGCGGGCGGCGCGATCCCGCCTTTGGCGGCGATGCCGGGTGCGGAAGGTTGCGCCGTGCACGGCGCCGCGAACAAAGCCGCACAGAGGCAGGCGCAGAAAAGCGCACGGTTGGAATAATGGAATGGTTCAGGCATGATGGCTCGAACGTGGATTCCTTTGCCGGGTAAAATACTTTAGAGCAGAGCAACGTCATGAGGAATAGGTGCATTCCCGGGTTATTACGGAGATGATGCGTCCGCCGTTGTAAAGCCGCCGGGCCGGGCGACGGGCAAAAGTCAAGATGCGCCCCGCGGCACGGCCTTCAAAGATTTGTTCTCAACCGTCAATCGCAACGCCGCCTTTGCCCCGCCTTCGCGCCGACTTCTTCCTGCTTCGCACGCGCCGCTGCAAATAGAACAGGACGATCATCATCGCTCCGAGCAGAATGCCCTTGAGGTACACGCCGCCCCACATCGGCGGTTTGGGATAATACACGCGGCCGGTAAAGATGAGAGGCTGCATGGTGTCGCCGCACGTGTCAAACGCGAGGAGCCCCACCTGGTACGCGCCCGCCGAATCGTGCCAGATGCTGTCCCAGGGAATCACCCATTCTGCGGCGATGCCCTTTCCGGGTGCGCCGGCCAGCGGCGCGGTCTTGTAGAAGAAACGCGTCGAATCGAGTGAGGCATGCAGTTCCATAAAAGAATACGGAGAAAGCCGGTGGGGAAGGAAGCGGAATTTCCACAATCCGCACCCCGCGGGTTTGCCGGAGGCGAAATAGCCGGTGAGGCCGTCGCGCGTGTTAAGCACGTCGCAGAGCCAGAGCGAATCTTTGTCGAGAGGGAAGGCGTTTGCCCTGGTCCATTCGAGCAGAAAGCCGTCGAGCTGAATGGACCTGCCGTCGCGGGTAACGCCGTGCACCTGCACGGCTGCCGCCGTCGAGGCGGCGGCATGCAGCGCCAGCCAGAGCAGAATAATTCCTTTTGTCAACGTGCGCATCTGAATCCTATGCTCACTTCCCCGAAATTGGGCTCAAACCAGTGGCGGTTCTTTATTCGCAGCTGGGAAGGCGTGCTGTACCATCCGCCGCCGCGTATGGCGCGGTACTGGCCCACCTCCGCTCCGGGCGGGTCCGATTGCGGGGACACCGTATAGTAGTCGGGCGAGTAATGATCGGCCGTCCATTCCCACACGTTGCCGGTCATGTCGTACAGGCCCCAGTGATTGGGCTCAAACGATGCGACCTTGTCGGGCCGCGTTGCGGGCGGCTGCGTGCAGCGCGCGGCCGACGGCGGAGAATCTCCCCAGGAATACGTGGCGCCTTGCCCGGCCCCGGCCGCGTATTCCCACTGGGCCTCGGTGGGAAGCCTTTTTCCTTTAGCCTGGCAGTACGCCTGGGCCTGAAACCAGGTGACGCACACAACAGGATACCGCGCGTTGCGAAGCTCCCCCGGCACGCGCACGTTGCGAAAGCCGTCATTTGTCCAGATCACGCAGGCGCCGTCGTCGTAGTGGGCGGGCGTGCACCGGCCCGCGGCAACGCACGAATCGTATGCCGCGAACGTGACCTCTGTTTTGTCAATTAAGAACGGGGACAGCGTCACCCGGTGGGCGGGCGCTTCGTTCTGCCCGCCCGTATCGCCGCCCATGGTGAAGGTCCCGCCGGCCAGGGAGGCCATTTGGGCCATAAGCAAAGATGCCTGCGCGGCAATGATCCAGAAGAAACGGTGCGGCGCAACAATCATGCGTTGTCCAAGGCCGGGAAGCCGGATGCGGAACGCTCCCGCGTTCGCCGTTTTGAGCATCTACTTCCCCGCTTCATGCAATTCCACGCCCAGGAGAATGGCGGCAAAGACAACAAATGCGCCTGCGGCGGCCAGAGCGGCCACGCGATCGAACCCTGTTTTTCTTGGCGGAGCAACCGGCTGCTTGGGGGCGGCGCCGGTTTTGGGGACAGGTTGCAACATCACCGCTACGGTATCGGTTTTTCCCTCCGTCAAAGTAACTTGCTTTTCAAGAGGAACAAAACCTGCCTTGCTCAACTTGAGAGCATGAGTGCCCGGTTTGATCCCGGGGTTGTCGTACGGCGTTGCGCCCATTTCTTTACCGTCCATGAGCGCAGTTGCGCCGGGCGGGTCACTGGTGACCACCAGATGCGCCGGCGCCACCAGCGTGACGGCCAGATCAACGGTGGTGTCGGCAGGAACGTCGACGATCACCTTCTTGCCGAAGTAGCCTTTTGCCTTTACGATAATCACGTGCGTCCCGGGCAGGAGACTGTCGACAACTACCGGGCTTGCGCCCTTTGGAATGCTGTCCACGTTTACGTCGGCCTGAGGCGGAGTTGAAACAATTGACAATCGCCCGAGGTGTTTGCGGGCGGCTGTACCGGGCACGGCAGCGGCTGCCTTTTTCGGAACAAGCGTATCTTTGCTTGCGGTTGGCGCGTTACCGGATTCTGCGAACAGTGAAAGGGGAAGAATCAGCGCGAACGCCAGACAGAGATTCTTTTTCATCAAAGCATCCTCGCGTTGAAGAAGTCTTTCCGGTGGAAGCCCGGGGATCAGATTCGATGACAACTCCGGTTAGGTGAAAATACTATGCGAAGCTGGGGGATTGATTAAGATTTTGGAATGCCGGGCGGGTGCGGCGATGTCAAGACAATATTCTTATTTACAGAGCGTATTAGGCGAATATCAAGATCAAGATAATATTTTTGTTTGCTAAGCGGGTGCGGCAATATCAAGATAATATCATGGATTGCTGAGCCGGTGCGGCGTGGAGGGTGTAGCTGCAAGCCCGTACCTTCAGTTGCGCGCACCGTAACGGCACCCGGTTACAAAATTCTCAACCGAACTAACTTGTAAACTTTTCAACCGTTTAATTCGATCTATATTGACAATTGTTGATATTGCCTTCTGCCAAGCGCCAGGCCGGACTGGAGAGCGCGCTGGAGCGCGGTGCTGCCTGACCGCGGCGCGGTTGTCGAGTGCCGCTCCCCCTCGATACATCCCTGCGGGACACTCGGGGAGCGGCGTATCGAGACAACGCGCCTTGGCGGCAGGCAGCACTGAGGCCGAACGGCCGAGCCCGAAAGGAGGGCCGCCGTCCCGGTGGGGACGGGGCGCCCAAGTCTTCACCCATTTACTCCACCTATGGGGTCACCCGGCACTGCTATCCAAAGGCACTTATTTATTGTAGTTTCCGGCTCAGCCAACCAGGTTCATTTGATTCACATTTGGATATCGTGAACGCGGATTACTTACCGAATTCCTCGAAGGGAATCGCCTCGTCGATGAGCATGATAGGAATATCTTCGCGGATGGGATAGAGGTATTTTTTGTCTTGGCGGAGCAGCCCCGAGTCGATGGCTTCCTTGATCACTTCGCCGCCCCGGTTCTTGAGCGTGCCTTCCTTGATTTTTGCATTGATTCTCTTGATGACGTCGCCTTCGACAAGGGCCACGTCCTGCTTTGTTTCGGGACAGCAGAGGATATCGAGCAGTTCTTTGTCGACCATGGGGGCGCTCCTTGTTTTGTCAGGGTTTTCCTAAAATACATCGCCAGCCGGATAAAGCAAAATTCTAAAGAAGAAGAGACCTGGGAAAACTAAATGAATTGAATCCCATTTTGGATTGCCGAGCCGGTGCGGCGTGGAGGGCGTAGCTGCAAGCCCGTGCCTCCGGTTGCGCGCACCGTACCGGCACCCGGTCAGTGAAGCCACAACGGTACTTATTTGCGGGCCGCACTGACGACCTTAGGACAGCAATCCTTTACTTGACTGCTAAGAGCACAGTCGAGGACGACAGATGGCACACGATTATCGCGGTGGGGGATTAAGGGACAGACGGCACGATCAAGGATGATCGTGGCACGTGGGGTTACGGGGCGCGATGATGATTGTGGACAGGGCTGCCGTGCGAACCTGACACGGGACTTTGAAATTTTGGTAACACCGGATTCCGACGGTGGCACTCCTGTTCCCGTTTGACAAAAAGCTCTTTAAGAATCTATTTTGTCCATTAGTAATACTTGGGGTTACGGCTGACCATATCCCTGAGCGAATGTGGCCTTATGAAGAGATTCCTTTGTATCGGCCTGTGCCTGATTCCATTCGTGACGGGCTGCACACAATACTACATCCATATCAAGACCATTCCTCCCGGCGAGTACGGGATTTACCTGAATAAGAAACCTTTGGGCAAAACGCCGCCTCTGGGTGACACTGTCGTCAATTCCAGAAAATTGTCCGTCTTATCCCCAGCCATCATTGAGGTAAAAAACGACACATCGTACGGCAGGATCGGCATGGATTACGATGCTACCGCCACCCAGATGGTCAACGTTTGTTCCGTCGAATCGCACGTGCACGGCTACTTGCAGAAATACGACGTCACGTTTCTTTTTGACATTCGACACACACCGTATACGCTCTGCGAAAAGGACTTTGATCCTAAGAATGAAGATCGTGTCTTTATTGTGAAACCGCCTCAAGACGGGTCTGTGTATTATTGCGTTCCGAATTTGAAGTTAACGCAAGGTGATGTGATAAAGATGGCTAACGAAAATGATGATCATCGATTATTGAGCGATTGCATCGATTCGGGATCGGTGAAGAAGAAATATCCATGGGTACGGGGCGATGATGAATTTAATCTGAGGATGATGGAAGGATTGGCAGGGAAAGTGGCGGGTGTCATGGATTCTTTGCCGAGTAATGCACGGGATTTGGCAGACAGCCTGAAAATGAAGTATGTCGTGGCCTTTTATGGATATTCCATTGTCCAGCACAAGGGGGAGATAACCCCGGCCGATGTCGCGGGGGCAACCGGAATTTCTGCCGTTGGTTTGGCGTTGGCGGCTACGGCTCATGTAGGGTTTATCGTTTTACCGAGTGCCAATCGCTGCGAATCTCTGTTGAATGTTTACTGTTCGATATTTTCGGTGAACCCGAATAAATGCATGTATACG
>CAVSQB010000035.1:0-61802 GCA_963729895.1 uncultured Fibrobacterota bacterium
CTCTCTATCAAAACCACTTCTGTCCATCGCTGAAACTCAAATCTAAAATCCGGATAGGATCTCGATACCGCAAGACCTATGAAGAACCGAAAACTCCCTATCAAAGAATCGTTGAATCACCTTACATAGCTTCAGAAGTCAAGCAAAGCCTTGAACTGACCCACCGTGCTCTCAATCCATTCCAATTAAAAAAGACTATCGAAAGAAAACTCAAAACCATTTTCAACCTTGTTACGGTTACCTCATTTGTGAGGCATCGAATCTGACCCTTCGGTTACCTTTTATTATGAGGCAACACGCTTAAAGGTAATCCATTATCCGCGCAAATCAAGCAAAGACCGAAACAGGTTTCGTTGTTTTTGTCAATAAATGATCGATCATTAAGAAATGTTGTTACACTTGATAATTATGATATGCCGGAGGAACTGAAAAGCCGGATCGGATTATTTATCGCTCATTATCATAATTATCGCCAGCCTGAATCACTGGAGACGTTGTTAAGGCTGATGTCTTTCATGGTCGGCAGACAAATTTTAGATCAGAGGAAGCGACAAAAGGGGAAGCAATACAAATCGGACGTCAGGAGTTTTGAAGATGTTATTGACACTTTAAGCAAGCAAGCATATATTACTGTTCAAAAGCAAACCATCTCTTAGCTCTAACAGGGTGTTGAAAAAGTCTCCCTTTTGTAAACATTTATCCTTATATTATAGGGGAACCCCAACCAAGGAGTATTGATGAGAGGTTCCCAGCCAGCCCAAGGCGGTATGTTCAGCTTCGTTTCTCCGGATTCCCGAGTGCCGGCAACGCACCCGCTTCGTCGTGTCAAACAGTTTACGGACATAGCGCTGCGCCGCCTTTCTCGTGACTTTGAGGCGATGTACAGCCGGATGGGACGCCCTTCGATACCGCCGGAATGGCTTTTGAAAGCACAGATATTGATGGCTTTGTTTTCGATACGGTCGGACCGGTTGTTTTGCGAGATGCTGGACTATAACATTCTGTTCCGATGGTTTCTTGACATGGATCTGGATGCGGCATCGTTTGATCATAGTGTGTTTTCGAAGAACCGAGATCGACTTATGGAACAGGAGATTGCGCACCGGCTGATGCAGGAAATCGTGCGTCTTGCTCGTTCCGAAGAGTTGTTGTCCGATGAGCATTTCACGGTTGACGGCACGTTGATTGAAGCCTGGGCATCGATGAAGAGCTTCAAGCGAAAAGACGCGGAATCGGCGAACAAGACTGACGATGATCGGAGTAATCCGTCGGTTGATTTCCACCATGAGAAGCGAAGCAATGAGACACATCAGAGTTCGACCGATCCAGAGGCGCTGTTGGCTCGGAAGAACAAGAGAACGGGAGCGCAGCTGGCGTATTCCGGTCACGTGCTGATGGAAAACCGAAATGGGTTGTGTGTTGATATCGCCATTGCGCCAGCGACGGGGACAGCGGAACGGGATATGGCGCTTGAGCTGATAAAGCATGAACGCAGGCGCGGAAAACGCCGGATGAAGACGGTGGGTGCAGACAAAGGGTATCATGCAACCGAATTTATCAAGAGCCTGCGACGCCTGCACGTGAAGCCTCACATTGCCGAGAAGGCCAACACTTCGCTTAAAGGGTTGGATGGAAGAACGACTCGGCATAAGGGATACAGCGTAAGTCAAAGGAAACGAAAACGGGTTGAAGAGATATTTGGGTGGATCAAGAGCGTCGGTGGCCTGCGGAAAACTCGGGTAAGAGGAATACGAATCAACCAGACTGTTGCCTACGTGGTTGCCGCAGCGTACAACTTGATACGCATGGTTAAGTTGATGCCGCAAACGGTGGGGGCAGCATGAGAATGGCCTGGGAATCCGGGGAAATGCCTCGGAACGAGGCAGGTAAAACCTCTCTGACATATGTAAAGTTGAAGTTAGGTTCATAAAAAATCAACAAGAGCGCTTCTGTTAGGACTATTTCAACAACCTGCTAAATAGATCTTGTCTACAACTTTTTGGAGACCATACAGGCTGTGGTCAGCCAGACTGAACTGGTCAAGCTGCAAGAGCCACGGGGAACAGGCGAAGCGATTGGCGGGAAACTTAAGGCGACTCAACGGGATTTTCACCACCTTCGGCAAACCGGAAGGCTCTGAATGAAACAGATATTCAAGAAACTGGCTGGAAAAAGTGTGACCCTCGATCATGTGTGCGAAGTGGGCGTGTATCTCCCGGAAACTTCAAACATCGCCGACTTCATAAAGGACCGAACCAGGGCGACCCTGGTGGAAGCCAACCCGGAATTGGTTGAAAAAATCGAGACCTACTTCAAAGGATGCAACGCACGCATATATCCTTACGCGGTGTGGGACTGGAACGGCAAAATAAAGCTGGCAAAAGCAAAGGCATCAACATTCGTTTCCGACCTCAGCTCAAGTCCGGCAATCGTAAATGACGGGTACGAGGCTTCAAAAGATTCCGTGATTGAGGTGGAGTGCAGGAAGTTTTCTGAACTGGACGACGGTTGCATTGACCTTCTGAGCGTGGACATTGAAGGGGGTGAATGGTACGTCATCAAGCACATGACGAGCCGTCCGAAGATCATTTCGATCGAAACACATTTCAAAGCGTACACAAATCCATTCATTAACGAGATCTCAAAATGGATCAAAGAAGAGAATTACCGGGTATGGTACAAAAACAAGAGCGATACCGTCTTCGTAAGAAAAGACGTCTTCGATTTGTCGATGCTGGATAGAATACTTCTCGTGATGCAGGAAATCAGAATCTCCATCAAGAAATTGAGGAACCAGATCAAGAAGCAGTTGAGAAAAGGCCCGTAACTTCCGGATGTTGGCCCATCACGGCGCCAGTGTAAAAATCTATGAAGCTTACTATTGCCGCCGTTCTTTGTGCATTATCCACCTCACCTATATCCGGACATTCTCCAAGGTCATGTCAAGCAGGCTGCAATCGACGCGAGCCATTGATAAGGAAGAACCTCGCAGCAAGCCCATCCCTTTGGAAAAAAACATATCTATAGTCGCTCGCCGACCCCGAAGCAAGCTTCGGGAACGCGCAAACTTTGGGATTCAATGGATATTAGTCCCGGAAATTTTTCTTTCTGTTTTCTGACAACATTGAAGATTACCTGTTTAACGTTTGTGTAAAACCTTATCTCAGATGCATCAGAAGAATGTCTGCAACATTCCCGGCTGGAATGCTCCTCATGCAATCGCAGGGGCCGCCGCGGCGGCAGTCACTGCAGATTCGGTCCGCAACCATCGCATGAGCTTTGCGGCCAATGGGCGCCCATCGCCGCGGCCAGATCGGCTTCATGGGAGCATAGATGCCAATAGCGATTTTGTCCAGCACAGCTGCGATATGCAAAGGGCCGGTGCTGGCGGCAACCAAGGCATGGCACGAACCGATAAATGCCACCAATTCCGCCAGCGAAAGTTTCCCCGTTACGTCCGTTATTCGTGCACGGTTCTGCGAAAGAAAGCCCCTCATGGCTTCGCCTTCGGCTGAACTGCCCGTCACAAAGATCTGAAACCGATCGTCCGGTAGAAGAGAAACAAGCTCCGAGAAACGATCGAGTCCCCATTCCCGAGCGCTTCCTTTCGAGCAGGGATGCAAAATCACGGCCTGCAAATCCGGCTTGATAAGATTTTTCAGCCCGCGCGGAAGTTGTTTGATTTTTGTCAAGCCAAAGGAACCGTTGAGCTCGTCGAGCCCGGGGGATTCATGGATGTCCAGCGGAGCAAGGAGCTTGAGATTGAGCTGCGCTTCGTGAAGAGGCGAGTTTTGGCGGCTGAGCGGAACGAGCCTGTTGCAGGAGAACAGGTGATAAAACCTGCTGCGCGTCCCGATGCGAACGGGAATGTCGGCCCTTTTTGCAAGCCGGGCTATTTCCTTATTCGGGAACACATGGATTATGGCATCAACGTTCAGGTCCGCGAAGGCCTTTCTCCGGGACGCTTTGTCCAAACCGCCGATGGAATCCCAGTCGACAAATTGATCGACATGGCAGCACGCGTCAACGACCGGTTTCGTGTAGGAATTTCCCAAAAATAACACCGCGCAGCCCGGATATTTCTTCTTGATAAACGCGGCAACCGGCAACGTGAGAACGACATCGCCGATTCCGTCGGTACGACTGATAAGAACCCGGCTCGGCGGATGCATCGCCCGGCTACGCTTTCCGCTCACGCGCAAGCTGACGGACTTTTGCATATTTGACAAAAGTGGCGAATGCAGAAATAAGACACACAACGAATCCGTGGCAGCCGTCCAGGAAACCTAATCTCAGAAAATAGCTCTTGACGAACTTCCAGGCGGGCCGCATGACGAGATCCGGATATCGGGCCGTTCTTCCTTTCTTTCGGGCTTCAAGGGCCATCATGTCCGTGAAACGATTGAGCTGTTCGATATGCTGCCTGATGGAATAATAAGAATAGTGGTGCAGGTCTCCTTTCAAGAATCCTTTTGAGCAACCTTTATTCAGGTGTACGGATTCATGAATAGTTTCGCCCTGCCACTCACCTTTTCTGCGGTCCCAAAGACGAAGCCTGCGGTCCGGATACCAGTCGGTGTGCTTGATCCACGTGCCGCAGTAATTGGTAAGGCGGTTGAATTCATACCCGTCGCGCGCCCAGAGCCCCTTAACCGAACAAATCGATTGCTTGAGTTCGGGAGACACCGCTTCGTCGGCATCAAGGGACAGGATGATAGGGAAACGAGCTTGCGCGATTGCCCAGTTCTTTTGTTCCGTGTAACCTTCAAAGGCGTGCCGCACCACCCGCACACCGATTCTTTCGCATATTTCAACAGTCTTGTCGGCAGAAAAGGAATCGACCACAACGATATCATCTGCAATGCCCTCAACCGAATGAAGGCACCGTTCGATGTTCTCTTCTTCGTTGAATGTGATGACGACCACCGAAATGTCGGGCATAAGCCATTGTTGTCGGTTTAAGTGTTGTTGGTCAGCCGATGAGAATTCTTGCTTTTTCCAAGCGGATGAGCGAATCGGGGAGGTGCATATTTGTCAATCTGCTTTTCCTCAGACGCAACTTTCGGGTACACAACCTCTGAAAAGAATATACTCGTTTTTCGCTCCTTTTGCAAAACAGAAGAAAAGGAATCAGATTGACTATAGAGGAATCCTGCTACGCCTTCCCCCGTATGGCGTTTTTGACCAACCCGCACAGCAGGAGGGCCGCCAGTTCGGTGCGCAACCGGTTTTCGGAAAGAGAAACAAAGCCCGCGCCGACGGACTTGAGCGCCCTGATTTCCTCCGGAGAAAACGCGCCCGGCGGGCCCACGAAACAGGATATGATCGATGCCCGTTGCAGGTGGTGGCCGGCACCGGGCGGCAGCGGCGTCCCGGTTTGATCGGCCGCGAGCACGGGGCATCCTGCGCTTTCGGCAAGGGCATCGGTGAATGATTGCGGGCGGCGCAGAAGCGGCAGCCAAGCCGAGCGCGCCTGCTTGATACCCGCAACCATCTTGTGGTGCAGCCGCGCCTCTTGTTTTTCCCATTCCTGCCACCATGGCTTCTGGCAGTAGTCGCAGGTCATGGGAACAATGACGGAAGCGCCCAGCGCGGCCAGGTTGGCCGAAAGCTCTTCAAACTCATCTTTGTCCGGCAGACCTACGCTCACGCGCAGCTCAGGTGTCGATTTGGGGAAAACCGTGGTTTGTTCCACTTGCGCTTGCGCCCCTGTTGTAGAGCGGTGACTGATGCGGCATTCGTACACCGTACCCTTGCCGTCGGTAATCCGGATGGTGCGCCCCGGTGCGCCGCGCAGCGCAGAAAACACGTGGCGCGATTCTTCTTTGTCGAGGAATGCCACGCCATGGTCGACGTGCGGGCAATAGAAGAGAAAATGGTCCGTGTGTGTCATGGCGCCGCCGATGAAAGGGTTATTCTTCAACTGCAATCGCATCAACCGGGCAGTTTGCGGCAGCATCGCGGCATTTTTCCTTGAGTTCCGCGGGCACCCGGTCGAGAATGGTTTTTGCGATGTTGAACTCGTCGTCCATGGCGAATACTTCCGGACAGGTATCGACGCACAAGCCGCACCCGATGCACAGGTCTTTTTTTACAATCGCTTTCATGTAGGGCCTCCCCGATTGTCGCTTTTCCTAAAATAATTCCCGTCCTTTGCGTCCTCCATGCATTGCTTCGCGTATTTGCACCACGTAAAGCAGGTTTGCATCGAGTTTTCCGAACTCCATCCGCATGCCGTGCAACGGACAAATGCGTCCGTCGAAAAGACCTCGACGCCGCTGCCGCAGACGGGACATTGCCTTACCGCAAGCGTCGGCGTACGCATGCTGTCAGATCCGGGGCACCGACCACGCATATTAGACCCATTCCTCACTTTGTTTTGTCCCGTCAATTCCTATCACAACGCTCTTCACCCGAATCTTCCGCTTTGCCTTTTCCCCTGCCCGTTTCGCGATCTTTAACAAGCCCCTGCAACAAGGGACTTCCATGGTGAGAACCGTGAGCGAATTGATTTTTGCGTCATCAATGAGCGCTGCAATTTTGTCAATGTATAGCTCCTGCCCTTCGTCGAGTTTTGGACAGGCGATGCCGAGCGCCCTCCCTTTCAGCCAGTCTTTGTGGAAATCGCCATAGGCGTACGCCACGCAATCGGCGGAAAGCACTACGTCCGCCCCTGCATAGGCGGACGACATCGGCGACATGAGGTGAAGTTGCACGGGCCAGTGTGTGAGCTGCGACTGCCTTGCCGATGTATTGTTATTAATCCCTTCAACAACCGTGCCGCGCCTTTCCAGGCTCCGGTATGCACTGCCGGGGCATCCTGAATGCTGCCCGGAATGCCGGTTTCCCATTTCCGGCAAAGCAATGTTTTGCGATTTCAGGAATTCGAGCGCCTGGTTGTAGTACACCGTCTGGTTGTGCGATTTGAGATGGTTGAGGTGTGCGACAACTACGTTCTCACCTTGTTTGACGATATTGGCCATTACTCCCCTTTCATCGTATGGCTCTGCCTCACGATCTTCGGTGGTAATCGCCGCTTCGGGGCAATGGCCGATGCACGCGCCGAGTCCGTCGCAGAAAAGGTCGCTTACCAGCCGCGCCTTGCCGTCCACGATCTGCATGGCGCCTTCCGGACAGTTTGGAATGCACGCTCCGCACCCGGTGCATTTTTGCTCGTCGATGTGAATGATGGTACGCTTCATTTTAGCCTCCAGCCTGAGAGTTATTTCGCGCTTCCACCCTTAACTATGGCGCTGGATGGAAGAAAAACCTTGATCCGGGTCAAGAAAGGGCGAGATGGATTGCAGTCCGGATTCGTAAAACTCTCCGTTTACTTCCCCACATACAAATTCAACAAACTGTCCAGCCTTCTGCTCATCTTCTGCGCGCCGACGCAATTGAGGTGATTGGGGTCCAAAGCTTCGCTGTCGGCATAGTCGTGGTTCCCGCCGTTGTTGGCGTCGTAGAAATGCACGTAAGGATTTGCAGCGGAAAGGCTGTCGAGCCATTGGCAAATAAGAGCGTAAGTCGCCCGAGACGGACCGTACCTGCCGATGGACGTCGTGTTCTTGTACAAAGGGTTCTCTGGATACTCAACAATGACGATTTGAACATGGGCGGCGGCCAGCGTATCGCACGCTGCCGCAACGTGCTGCAGGTTGGTCTGGAGATTCGAATCGGAAAACGGGTAGTCGCCTTTGTCAATTAATGCGTCGCCCCACCCTGTGCCGCGCTCCGATGCAGTGCACCCCGGCGGGTAGCCTGTGGAATCGAAGTCGGGCCATGACGGCGGGCCGAATGCCGCAATCTTTGTCTGCACCTGGGGCGGAACGCCCGCTTTCCAGAAATTGTTGCTCTTGTCAAATTGAAACCCCTGTGAATCGTACAGGCCGTTGAGAAACGGATCGCTCCAGTAGTAGTCGGTGTTTAAGAAGCCGGGGTCAAGCCCCATTATAACCGCCTTGAATTTGGACGATTGTACCAGGAAATAGTCGATGGACAGCACCGTGGAGAGGTCTGTTTCGCCCATGAATACGCCCATGTTTACAGCAGTGAATGAATGCATGGCTTTCGGATCAACGCCAAAATACGTGGGCGAGCTTCCTACCGCGGCCACGTCGAACGAGGCCCGCCATTTCCAGAACAGTTTCAGTTTTTCGGTAAGCTGGAGCTGCGACCCGTAGTTTGCTTCCATGGGTATATCGTACTTGGCAAAATTGACATACGGGTCCGGCAACTCGGACACCTGGCTCGGATCGATCCAGCAGTAGGGATCGCTTAAGTCGTTTCCGTCCGCGACCTTCCGGTACGATGAATCCTTAAGGCTGATAAGATACAGCGACGAGGCGCTCCCCGACCCGGTCGGTTTCGCGATCGCAGCCGCAAAATCGGGGTGGTTCGACCACTTGACATTATCCCATTCCTGATATCCCGACGGAACCTCGTACCACTTCTGTACATGGGTTGGACACTGCACGCAGGAATTGCATATGAAGATGATGGAATGGAAGCCGTAGGGTTTTCCCACGACGGTGCTTTTCTTGAGCGGATACCCAAAATCCAGGAACATAAGGTCGTCGGGATTTGCAAGACTTGGTGATATCGACACGTTACACACCTGAACCGTGTCGGTATTGGTGCCCGAATAGGGAGGGAGAAAATATCGGGTCAGGAAGTTTGCCCTTATATCATAGAGGTATGCGTTTGGATACCCGGTGGCAAGATATATCCCGTTTTTCGACATGCCGCCGTAGAAGGATCCCTTTGTATCTATGGCCTGGGAAGCGCCGGAAAAGTTGGGACCGGCAAGGTGCCAGAGCATGGTGCGCTGGGTAATCCAGGCCGGCGCAAGGGAGTTGTCCATTGTGGCTTCCTCGGCTGCCACAATGCAGGTATCACCCGTGGCAGCGGTATCCACCCACCATGCAGGCAGATATGCGGATGCGCCCGGCGGCGTGCGGCTGCAAGCGACCACGGTGTCGCTCAGGCGCCGCAGGCTGGTTTGCGACGGCGCAGTAAATCCGAAATCCTGGGATCCGTACGCAACATAAGAGCCATTGGGTGAGAGGGTCGGCCCGTAGGCGGGAACCGAATCCGCAATCACGTGTACATAGACCGACGATGACGTGAAATCGAGGTAGCACAGCCTGCGGCGGCCGTTGTCTTGTTTGACAAAAACAATTTTAACGGCAGCCGTTCCCATGAGCGAAATGAGGTCGCTCTTTTCGGCGGTTATGGTTATGCCGAGGGAATCCCCGGCATGAGGAGTGGCATAGGCCTGGGTATCGGGGAAGAAAACGCCGAGCACGGTGCGGAACCCGACATGAGGGCTCAGCGTGTACGCGGTCATATGATACGGTTCTGCGCGGCTGCTCGAGCGCAGGAACGACGTACCGAGCTGAAAGCAGCCGCCCCGCACCGGCCGGTCAAAGGTCGCCTCGAATTGTTCGAGCGTCAGGTTCGTGGGGCCTACCGGGTTCACAATAAACGAATCGGGGTACGGCGCAAGCCAGTCGTCCACGAACTCGGATACATTGCCCGCCATGTCGTACAGCCCGTAGGAATTCGGAATCTTCCGCCCAACCGGATGGGTGGTATTCGAATTCTCAACATTCCACGAATACCGGTTCGCCACCGCGGTGTCCGCGCTGTCGCCCCAGAAATAATCCGACGTCGTTCCCGCGCGGCACGCGTATTCCCATTCCGCCTCGGTTGGAAGCCGGTAGCCCATCCGTTCGTAATGGATCACAAGATTTTCAAGTATGTATGGGCAGGAGCCCGCGCTCGGGCACACCGCGTCATAAGTATACACAGTATCGTATCCGTCAAGTTTGCTGCGTTTGTTGCAAAAGAGGGCCGCGTCATACCAGCTCACGTAGTACACCGGGAAGCTGTCGCCCACGCCGAAGGTGCCCTGCGTGGCATTGTTGACCGAAGGGTTGGACCCCGTGATCGCCTGGAACATGCCCTGCGTGACTTCGCATTTGTCCATGAAAAAGCCGTAGGTGAGCGAAACCGGATGCGGGGGCTTCTCGTCGCTGTTGGCCAAAGCGCTCTTCGATCCCATGAGAAACGGCACACCTTTCGGGTTGATCTGCGCCATGAGCGCTTGTGAAGGCTTTTTTGCAAAACGGCAGACGACGGAAAGGTTTTTTGAGGCGATGATACGCAATGGGTTTTCCGTGGACTGGGCGCCTCCAAAAAATCCGATAAAGACAAATCCCGGGTTTGCATTGGCCGTTATGATCACCTCACTTCCCACGGGAACCTTTGGGTCCTGAGGGAAAACGGAAACCGTGCCGTTGGAATCGGCGGTTGCGGTGATTGTCACAGAGGGGGTCTTGGGCGGAGAAAAGGGATCGAACGAGCAGGAAGAGATAGAAACCACCGTCGCGATCGCCACAAGCCAGACCATGTTCGGAGGTGTTCGGCTATGGGAAGAATGAGCCATAGTGAGAGTACGTTCGCTGTGACCCGTTCATTTCCGGGTTTGTTGAGGCGAGCGGAAAGGTGGCCGCTGGAGAATATACTCCTTACAATTTAGGCTGGCAAGCCTGCGTCCTTTGTGAGCACGCACTCTTCGATGAATCCGGCCAAGGGTGCGCCAAAAAGGAACATCAAATCGAGTTTCTTAATCGTATTGTCTCAAGTGCGAGCGAGGATAAGAAGCGGAACATAGAGTCCATGTTCTGTCGCCGCGGAAATTAAATTATCGTCTTTGGTCCCCTGCGGCATGTATTGCTTTTGGGTTCTGGTTTCCCAGAGAAATCTTCCCTCATGAAAAAATCCTGTGGAACCGCGGTATCGTCGTTGTGTGCGGCTTTGCTCCTTGTCGCAGGAGTCATGTCCACTGTTCACGCCGGGACCATTCTCAAGCAATTCGGTTCTTTCAAGCACGTAAGCTCCATTATTCCTGCGGGAAACCAATTGTGGCTCGCAACGTCGGGCGGCGTTGTCCGGTACGACAGAACGACCGGCGCAACAAAGACATACACCGAGATGTCCGACATTCCTGATCTCAATGTCACCGCAGGAGCGATTGACGCCTCAGGAGACCTGTGGTTCGGCGATACCGCCGGGTATTTGATACGGTGCCATCCGCAGACCGAAACCTTCACTTCCTACAACTCCCTTGCCGCAGCAGGCTGGCTGATCGATTGCATGGTCTGGGATGCCGGATTTCTCCTCATAGGCACCAGCAACGGCCTGAGTGTTTTCGACATCGCACGGTCTTCTTTCCAGAATGTCAAACAATTCGGCACGTTGACCACGGTAAACGTCTCCGCGATCCGCGTCTTTGGAAACACCATTGCGGTTGTCGTTCCGGATGGAATCGCCTACACCGTTGTCGACACATTTCAGAACACCATTTTCTCCGATCCCGGCATATGGAATGTCATTCCGTCGCCCGGCGTCGTCGGCATCGTTCAGCAGGCCGACACGCTCGCGCCGAGCCCGAGGATATGCCAGCAATACGGGTCAACCATTTGGCAATACGGAGGATCGGACGCCGGGGGAACCGGGCTCTGGCTCAATGGCAGCCTTCTGAATACTTTCCCGTCACCCGTTACCTGTGTACTGCCTCTCAACGACTCCTGGTTCGCTCTCGGGACCAGGTCGTCCTTCTGGTATATGTACAATCCCGGCACAAAATCGTTCCAGCAGCAGATCATCAACGGTCCGGCGGATTCCTACGTCAAAGGATGCGCAATTGACCAGAGCGGCATGCTCTGGTTTATCCCTTACGACCCGATAAACGGTATCGGCCAGTTCGATGAAAGACAGTGGACAAGCTTGACTTATAATAATACTCCCAGTCTTCCGCCCATGAATACCGGAGTGCCTTTCAACTGCAAAAACGCCATAATGGTCACCTCAAAAAATGACGTCTGGGTTTCCACGTGGGCTGATGGCGCCTTATGGCTCAATCGGGAAACCGGAGTATGGTCGGCGTATGAAGACCCCCATTCGCAAATTTACTCCGCTGTGTCGCCCATAGTCCGGTACGACAGCAATACGGCCGCTTGGTGGACCTTTGTTTCCTCTACCTGCGAGGATTCCCTGGGGTTCATCTGGGTGGCGAATGCCCAGGCCTACAACGGCAATTTTCTCGATGTGAGAAAGCCGCGCGACAATACACTGTGGCGGTCAATCAACATGAACTTGTTGCAATGGCAAGATAATCCCAAGTTCATCGGTCCCATTGCTGCAAATGAAAACAAGGGAACTCTTACTCAATATATTTATCTTGGATTCATGCCGAAACCGGACCTGACCGGCGGCGGTATGGCCATTCTGAGTTATTCTTCCGCAAACCCGCTCGACTCTCAAACCGCGATCGGCTATCTTGTCAACCCGAAGGCGGTGGTGACGGGGTTTGCCGCGGTCAACGACACGCTCGTGTGGATTTCCGCGGAAGACGGCATTTACAAGGTGACAAATAACAACGCGACAACCATGACCAAGATAACGACGATAACATCGAGCGGAACGTTCGATGCCATCGCCGTGGGAATGAACGGAAATCCGGTCTTCTGCAAGGACAAAGACCTGTATTCGTACAACGATGCCGACTCCTCGCTTACCAATCTCACCAAATGCGGAACGCTCGGTACGCCGGTAAACTGGATTACTGTTGACAAAAAAAACAGCGCCTACTGGATCGCGAGCAACTCGGGCCTTTACCGGTTCGTCACCGGGGACACCGGCGTGGTGCAAACCAATGCGGCGGCAGGCTCCATCGACGTGTATCCCAATCCGGCGTCGCGGGCCTACCTCAGGAACAACCATCCGATGCGGTTCACCAGGCTTAACGCGCTGAGCCCGCACGTCCGCATTTACGATGCGTCGGGCACGCTGGTGCGTGTGCTTACGGATCAGAACACCAGTATTATCAACTGGAACGGCGCCAATAATGCGGGGAACATCGTGATTCCGGGGGTCTATTTTTACCAGGCGAATTCCGCAAACGGAAAAAGTTGCAGGGGTAAAATCTTCGTTATTCCGTAGCAGGCGGGCTTTTCAACCTGCGGGCCAAGTCCGGGAGCGTATCTTCCATAGAGCCGAGCATTGTTTTCCACACGACGCCGTACGAGTGATGTTCCGTCACCCACGCCCTTCCCCGTATGCCGGCAGTCCGTCTGTATTCCTCATCGTCAATCAGCCTGAGCAGCACGTCGTGCAGGGTCTCGCGGTTCGCGAGAACAAAGGGGTGGTCGGTAAGGAACGACGCGTACCCGGGCGTAAATTCGGTAACCGTGGGGATATTCATGGCGAGAGTTTCCAGTGAATTGACGCCGTAGCCGGTGCCGCCGAAATTGCCTATCTGCTCGATTGCTATATGCGAACGAGACTTCTCCTCGATCACCCTGCTGCGCGGCGCGCCGGTCATGATGGCATACTCGATCTCCCGCTCCGTTGAAAGCCGTGCGAGTACCGGTTCAATGAGGTGCGTGCCCTTCGCGGCCGGGTTCGACGGTGCGTGAATGATGCGGATTTTCCCGCCGGGCGTCGCTTTCTCGGGCAGGGCCGAACAGTCGTAGGGTATCGGCAGATACCGCAATTTAGGATGCAGTGCAAGAAGGTCGAATTCGCTGGTGAGGTTGAGGTTGCTTGCTTCGTCGACTTCCTTTACGATGCCGCGGCTGCGGATGTCCGGACCGTGGTAGTGGCAGACAATCGGCTTCCCCATCGCCCGGAGCTTCTTTACCCAGCGCGAATCGCGGAAGAAATCGATACCGCCGTGAAAATGGTAGATGTCGAATCCGTACAGGTCGTACTCTCTGGCAAGCCGGCCGAACTCTATGCTCCGCCACTCGTCCCGAAGGGCAACGTAGAAAGATTCCAGAGCGCCTTCCGGTCTATATTCGTGGAGAGCGCCCCGGCCCGCTGCGGCCGCAACCAGGCGCTCCGCTTCTGCGGTGCGCCGCGCGCGAAGCGGGCGCAGCCAGCGCGGGTCAAACAGCCTTTTGTTAAGGCAAATATCTTCCGGAATATTGCCGCGATGTCTGTAGAGGGTAAGGAGCCGGCCGGAATGGCCCATGGCCTCGTACACCTTACAGAATGTCAACGGAACGTTGACCGTATTGAAGTAGGAGAAGTGCAGGCTTTTCACGGCAGCCGCCCCGTCATGGCGCCTTCCATAAAATCAATATACACCATCTTCTCCTTTTCCCAGCAGAACCTTTCCGCCGCGGCGAGGCAGTTTTTTTTATACGCGGCAAGGTCCGGAAACACCGAGAGGAATCCGGCAAGCGCTTCACGGATACTCTCCACGCTTGACGGCGAGACCACCCAGCCAAGCTTCCAATCCCGCACCACGCGCGCTATTTCCGGGCCGTCGCTTGCGATCACGGGAATTCCCGCGTTGATATAATCGAACAGCTTGCTGGGAAGGGTGACGGTCATGTTGATCCCGCGCGTCTCATGAATCACCTGGCCGAGATTGGCGTCTTTCAGGTAATGCACAAACTCGCCGCTCTGCACCGGGTCCGCAAAATGTACTCTCTTGTCAAGAGCGAGGCCTGCCGCCTCGGCGCGCAGCGCTCCGGCGAGATCGCCGCTTCCCACCAGCGCCAGATGCAGGGCCGCAAACGGCGCCATGGCGCGGACAAGGGGCACAAGGCCGCGATTTGCCGCAATTTCGCCTTTGTAAATTATAAGAGGCGCCTCCACGGGAATGCCGAACCGTTTTCTCAACCGGCCGTCTCCCGCTGCCGCGTATTCGGCTTTGCTAGGCACATTGAGAATGGTGGTGGTATGTACAATATTGAAATCTCTCTTAAGGAACCGCTCCGTCGTGTTGCACACCGCTGCGACGTTTTGGGCGCCCCTCACCCCGAAACGTTCGAGGAGGTACCAGACCCGGCGCATCACGGGTTTTGCAACAAGCTGGTCCACACCTTGAAAGTATTCCAGCGAAAAGTAGTTGTATCGCGCCCGGTTGAACCATGAAGCGATGCGCGCCGGCACAAGCGCGGGCGGGTCAACGGCCTCGTACAGCCGCGATTTCAGACGGAACAAGACAAAAACGAGGGAAAAGAAATAGCGAATAAAGAAACGCTTCCCCCGGATCGAGTTCGCGCGAAGGGTAATCGGATAGGTATCTATCCCGGGCCATCGGGGATCGCCCTGACCCGGCTCGCTTTCCCATGAGACGAGCGCGACCCGGTACCCCTTTTCCGCCAGCGCCGAAGCCTGCCTGTGGAAAAATGGGTAAAAACGCGCGTCCGCCAAGTGGATAATGCAAACGTCATAGCGTATCCGCGATATGGGTCTGGATACTATCATGCGGTTAACGCGCCCGGCACGAGCGACCGGTAAACGGTTTCTATGCCTGCAAAATGTTTCTCGTACGAAAACGCCAGCCCCACATGCTTTTGAGCGGCCAGACCCATTTTGGTCCTGAGCGCCGCGTCGGAGGCAAGCAGAACCACCTTACGTGCGGCCTCGTTGTCGTCATGGTGCTTCACAAGAAATCCGTGTTCGCCGTCGACAAAGCATTCCCCTGCGCCGCCGGAATCGAAAACGACAACGGGCACCGCCATGGTCATGGCTTCGAGAATCACTCCGCCCAATCCCTCTTGATAATTTGGAAGATGCGCAAATATTGCGGTGTGTGACAGCAGGGCCGGAATCTGTTCGTGCGGCAGTTGACCTACTGCCACCACCAGCCCTTTGAGGCCCAAGCGCCCTATGAGGCCGGTTACGTCCTCATAGTACCGTTCGTGTCCCGGCTCCCTGCCACCCACGATCACATACAGGAGTCTGCCGGGAAGTTTGTGCTCGGCGGCCGCAGCCGTACGGACAAAGTGCTCGTGTCCCTTTACCTGGAGGAATTTGGCGATGCTGACCACCAGAAGCTTGTTTTTGTCAAGTGCCGGGAACGCCGGATACGACCGAAGCGGATCAAACAGGCTTCGATCGGGACCCGGGTCGTAGACGACCGCGACGTGCGCCTCGGAAAGACGGACGGAACGCCTTACCGCACGTGAAATACAAACGGCAGTGTCGACGAAGAGCGCGCTCCACCAGCCGAACAACATCCTCTGTGCCCGGCCATCGAGGTTCTGCCTCACGTGAGCTACCACGCGCGCGCCCGTAACTGCGGCGCAGAGGTAAAACGGTGCGTCGATAAGATCGGAAAAATGAACAATAGCGAACCTTTCGCTTCTCATGAATCGAACCATGCGCAGCATTGCAACCGGCAACCCGATGCAGAACCTGAAGAAATCCGCCCCTCGTTTCAAAGAGCGCATCCTCGAAAACGGGATAATGGAAACGGCCACGGCAGCGCCCATGAGCCTGTCCACGAATTCCCCCCGCTCCGGGAATACCGCATGTACGTCGTATCCGGCTTGTTCCGAGAAATGTTTGATAAGCTTGTAGGTGCAAATCGGCATGCCGGTGTCAAATGAAGCGACTGAGGTAAAGAAACAGATTTTTATGGCGGCTGGTCCGCCGGGCGTGACGGTGCGGGGATGTTTTTTTTCGACCATTACATCTCTCTTAAGGACAAATATACATTTTTCTGCTCAACGGAGTCTTCCGTCAACCCGACCTGCCGCCGGCAAAACAAAGAAGGCCAAACCATACCCCGGTTTGGCCCCGCGTTCAACTGGTTCCTCTTTGTGAAGTTCCGTCCTATCTCCCGAAATGGATGTTCTGTGGTTCGGAATCCCCGGCGGAACTTCCGGAAGGCGCCGGATTCTCTTCGGCCGGAGTTTCAGGGCCGCTTTCGATGCGCGACGTCTGTGCAGCGACCTCACCAATCACCGATTGGCCCGCAACGGATCCTGGGCTCCCCGGCGCTGCTTTGGCGGCCTGCGCCTGCTCCTCGGCGGTGAGGATTCTTCTTCTGACAAGGACCTTCCTGCCGTGAAGAATTTCCGTATTCTCCGGGACAATCGCGACAGGCTCTTTGGCGGCCGGCGGTTGACTCACCACCGTGCTCGGGGGGCGGGGCGCCGGCGAAACACGCTCCGGAACAGGTCCGCCTGCAGGCTGAACGGCGGGCGAAATAGGCTGCTCAGCAGGTGACCGTTCGATTTCGGAGCTGCGGTTTTGGTCCCTGTCTCTGAACTGCGGCCGGTTGTTCCTGTCTCTTTCCCTGTCGTGCCTCCTGAAATCGTCATCTCTTCCCCTGTTCGGTCTACCGGCGCTCTGGTCGAATCGCCTCTGAGGATTCTGAGGCGTCTGGATGACGTCTCTGATCTTCTTGCGGGCATTCTCCTGGTCGCGCTCCGCGTTCTTGAGCCGCAGGTTGATATCCCTCAGCGACTTCTCCATGTGATCGACCGGCTGAGTTGATGGGACGGCAGGCGCTGCAACGGGCTTCTGCCTTTGATCAACCGGAGGCCTTCTGTTGAACCGATTGTCGTCGCGTTTCTTCCTGAAGTCCCTGTTGTCCAGAGTCACCGGAGCAACTCCCGGCGCTTCCGGTTTTGGGGCGATTCTCCTGCTCGTGACGAAAAGGACTATCAGGACGGTCTGTAGAATGATGATGACGGCTGACGCTGTAATGACTATCGTTGCTAGATCCATAATAAAAACACTCCATATAGGTTTGATAATTGTTTGGTGTCATCTCGATGTTGCATAACCCGCGCTGCTTTCTCTTGATAACCGGATGATATTCTTGTCTGCTCCCCATTTGTAATACGTTTTGACCATAACTCTCTTGATTCAGAAAATGGGAAAGCGCGTTGTCTCAGCACACGTTGTGATTGCAATCGGTGCCATGTTCAAGGTGTCTCTTGTTTGTACTCAAAACACCTCCTTTCTTTGCATAGCAAATAGGGCATTGTCTTTCATGCCGCGTCGGCTGAAATGTCAAAGAGCCTGAAAACAGAATGGTGGGCGCGCGTGCCCGCGATTCTTACCTACTCATTCCTGGAGCGCTCCAGGAGATTCATCGCAATTCTTGATTACAAATCGCAACGCGCCGCTCTCTTGGCCATCGGCAGATCTTGTTCCAAAGGGAAGACTGGTTCGAGAAGAAGGAAGTCCAACAATCAATTGATCCTTACAATTTCCGTACTGATCCCTATGAGAAAGTACTTTAAGCGGCCTTCCCGGAAAACATCAATGACAGAAAGATACGTTGCGGATGTTGAGGAAAGCAAGAAGTGTGAATAGAGGGTAACGGGCGCCCGGGCGGACCATTGCCCGTTTAACGGAACACTCTTCTCTTACTGCACAACATCCCGTAGCAGTCGGTACAGCAGGCGCATTGCCCGGGTATCCGGGCCTTTTTGTGCATGGTCCTGAACGCGGCAAACTCTTTGCCAAACCAAATCTTTTTAGGGTCTTCCCCGAGGATATTGCCGAACACAACCGGGTCCGGGTGGTTGTCTGCGCCAAACAGAAAGAACGAAGTCTTGACGGAAAGGTAATCGCACGGGCACACGTTGCCCTTTATGTCGATGAACAGATCGAGGCACTGCTGGCAACCCAGCGGCTCGGGTCGCATTCGCGGCACATGGAGTTGCTGGCCGTTGCGGACCGCCTTGCTGATTGCCGTCTGCAGTATGGCTTCCGCTTCCGGATTGCCGTCCTTGCGATAGAGGGCCAATTCCACGAGGCCCTTGGAAAAACACAGAAGGTTGGTGACGAACACCGTTTTGATCCCAAGGGAGTTGACAAAATCTACATATTCGGGGAACTCCCCGGCATTGTCCCGGTGCAAAACGAAGACCGTTTTCACTTCGCTGCGGGGAAGTCCGGCCCGGAGATCCTTGATGGCCTGCACGGTGCGGTCGAAGGACGACCCGGTCTTGAACATCTCCACGGTTTCCTTTTTGACTCCGTCAAGAGACACCACCACTTCGGGCACGGGAAATTTCGACAGCATGGCGATGGTGTCGTCGCGTAAGCTGTTGCCGTTGGTATAGATCGGAAAATTGATGGCGGGGTTCAGGGAAAGCGTGAAATCCATCATCCGAAAAATGTCTTTTTGAAGAAGCGCTTCGAACCCGGAAAAGTAAAAGTTGGTCGCGCGCCTGATAAAGCCGGAAATCTTCCGCGCCCGCACCACAAATTCGTCAAAGTCGATGGAGCCGCGAGGGCCGTCCGGGATGTCGGTGCCGAACAAGCTCAAAAAACAGTGGCGGCACTTGAGATTGCACCCGGAAATGGTCTGAAGAACGATGGAGGAGGGGTAGCCGAGGAACTTGCTGTTTATAAACCGTGAAAGTCTGGAGGAGAACACGGGGAATCCTTTGGACCGTGATTTTGGACGATGGGAGTATGGAATGAATATAGTTGATGAGAGTGGGTAGCGGAGTCGGGCTTGGGATGCGCATGTCAACAGTTTCACTCCAACAGAAACAGGGCGCTCAATCCCGGGGAGGTTGGGTCGCCTCTTCTCGCAATGCCTCGCAGGCTTTCTTCAATCGTGACCCCTGTCACCGCGTCAACAACTATTTTGAGCTTTCCATGAACCCACCCGGCACCGATACGGTTGTCCTTTACGACCAGGAATTCGCCGCATGGCTCTGGTTTGAATCACCAAAGCTGGTGATAACCGCAGCCAGAACCTGTGATGTTGCCTCCGCACTCGCCCGCGCGGAGTACCTGACAAAGGCAACGGGGTTGTACGCGGCCGGATGTATCAGCTACGAGGCGGCCCCGGGATTCGACAAGGCTTTACGGGTAAGAAAGAACGGCGCATTCCCCCTGTTATGGCTGGGTTTGTTCGACAAGCCGAGGCGGCTTTCGCCGTCCACCGTATTGTCTCCTGCGTCGGATTTCAGTGTCGGGCCGTGGAAATCAAATATCGGCTTCAAGGTTTACAAACGGAATATCGCCCGTATCAAGCGTTGTATTGCACGGGGCGAAACATACCAAGTCAACTACACCTACCGGTTGCGCGCCCTTTTTTCCGGCAACGAATGGTCCTATTTCACCAACCTCGCGTCGGCAGCCGGGGCTCCGCATGCCGCATATATCAACACCGGCCGGTTTGCGATATGCTCGCTGTCCCCCGAATTATTCTTTCGCCTCAAGGGCACATCACTTATCTCCAGGCCCATGAAAGGCACTGCACCGCGCGGCCGTTTTACCACGGAGGACCTGGGCAGGCGCCGATGGCTGGAAAGGTCGGAAAAGAACAAGGCAGAAAACATCATGATCGTGGACATGGTTCGCAATGATATGGGCCGCGTTGCAAACAAAGGAACCGTAGCGGTAGAAAACCTCTTTGCATGCGAGCGGTTCCCGACCGTTTGGCAAATGACCTCCACGGTGACTTCGCAAACTCATGCGTCCGTTACTCAAATCATGCAGGCATTATTCCCTTGCGCATCAATTACAGGCGCGCCAAAGGTGAGCACGGCAAACATAATTTCCCGCTTGGAAACCTCTCCCCGCCGGATCTACACGGGCTGCATCGGCTATATCGCCCCCCGGCGCAAAGCCGTGTTCAGCGTGGCGATCAGGACCGTGCTCATCGATAAGAAACGCAAACAAGCCGAATACGGGGCGGGCGGCGGTATTGTCTGGCCATCGAGCGCACAAGAAGAATTCGAGGAATGCCGTGTCAAGGCGCTCAACGTTACCCGCGAGACGAACCCATTTTCCCTGCTCGAATCAATCCTGTGGACTCCTCGCAACGGATTTTTTCTTCTTGACAAACACATCAAGCGGCTTACGGACTCGGCGGCGTATTTCGGGTTCAGGGCCGATGCGTTGCTCCTGCGGAAGCGGCTTGGGGCAATGGCCGGTTCGCTTGCGCTGCGTCCGCACAAGGTGCGCGTGGTGGTGAATGCGGGCGGCGGCATTGTCTGCACCGCGGTGAAGCTTGACTTACGTGGTAATCACAGGCCCGTCAGGCTTTCCTTAGCCCGTCGACCTGTTGATTCCTCGGACTGTTTTCTCTTTCACAAGACTACAAATCGCGCCGTGTACGAACGAGCCGCCCACGGTACTGCCGAAAGTGACGATGTTGTCTTGTGGAACGAACGAGGGCAGATCACGGAGACATGCATTGCGAATGTAGTGGTTAAGCTCGGTTCAAGACTGGTAACGCCATCCCTGGAATGCGGCCTTCTTGCCGGGACATTGAGAGAACTTCTTTTGCAACGTCGGGACATTGCAGAGGGAATCGTTACAAGAAACGATCTCGCGGCCGCATCGAAAATCTATGTTGTCAATTCTGTCCGCCTGTGGCGGGAAGCGATCCTATCGGCGCACTCAGGGGCACGAGGTGTTCCATGGAAAAAATCCTGAGAATCGAGAAACTCGTTCACGGCGGATTCGGACTCAGCCGCTCCGGCGAAGGCGTGGTTTTTGTTTCCGGTGCACTCCCCGGCGAGACCGTGCGCGCTGTCTTGACTTCCGGGCATGGCGGCCAGTTCCATGCAACGAGCGTCGAAGTGCTGGAACCTTCAATGTACCGGCAAAAGCCGGCGTGCGCGCTGGCCGGTATCTGCGGGGGATGCGACTGGCTTCACATCCGCTACGATGCGCAATTATCAATAAAGAGGGAGATCTTTGAGGAATGCCTTCGCAGAGTCGGAAAGATCGGAGAATTTCCGGAGATCGCCATCCACCCTTCACCCGAATTCGGGTACCGCAGAAGGGTGCAGATCAAGGTGGACCCCTCCAGAGCGACGGCGGGGTTCTTCAAGAGAAGATCCGCCGAAGTAGTTCCCGTCTCACACTGCCCCCTTTTAAGCGACGAACTCAATGCTTTGCTGGCGCTGCTTTACCTGCGACCGGAAAAGTTGCCCACGGGCGCACGGGAAATCAAGGCAATTTCCGGAACGTATGCTACGGTCGATTTGGAAAAACGTGAAGTTCCTCTTGTCGCCACCGCTCCCGTTCTTGCCGGTGTCACGGGAAAGGAAACGATTATCGACGTTGCCTCCCGGAGATTTCTTGTACGCGGCGACGGATTTTTCCAGTCGAACCTTTTTTTGTGCGGGGAAATCGGCCTTTGCGCATCGGAATGGATAAGCGGACAGACCTTGTGGGATCTTTTCGGCGGAGCAGGATTCTTCTCAGTGTTCCTGGCGCCGCATTTTGAGTCTGGGACGACGGTTGACGACGAACAATCCTCTGTGTCGGCAGCGTCCGTGAATCTTGCCGCAAACGGCATAAAAACGGTGCTGCCCCTGGCCCAGACAGCTGCTGGGTTTCTCCTGGCGGCCAAACGGAACTCCAGAAATGCGGACTGTGTGGTCGTTGATCCTCCGCGGAGCGGGTTGGATAAGAGTGTCCGTTCGGCTCTTGCGGATATCAAGCCGCCCACCATACTCTCAGTTTCGTGTGATCCGGCTACGCAGGCCCGTGACGCAGGATTCCTCGTCGCCTCCTGCGGCTACAGGATAGAGAGAGCGGCGCTTTTCGATTTCTATCCCCAAACCCATCACCTTGAAACCATGCTACTTCTCAAACGGTGAAACCTGCTCATTTCCTTACCGCTCAGGATTCACCCGTCCAAGATCGCCCGCCTCACTGCCCGCCGATTGCAACCACGCGTACCTCGTGTCGACAGCCTTGACATAAGGCAATTGACGTTCCTCCGTCACACGGCCGGAGGGGAAGGAGAGGCCTTCAAGGGTTTGCGAGGCGGCGGAATCATATTTTACCTGATGAACCGTAAACGCTCCCGGCAGAAAGACCCCGGCAACTATCAGGGTTGCAGCTGCAGCACACAGTAACTTCTTCATAATGCACCCCTTTCTTTAATTGGTCGTGAGCAACTTCTCAGCAATCAACTACTATAAAGATCAAACTTCGTGCCACAGTATTTCGTTTCGCTGATGCTTGTTCCAAATACGAGGTATAGTCCTGAATCCTTTTCCGGATATAACGAAAAACAGGACTGCGGTCAAAACCGTCGGCATGGTAGGACAGAGATTTTGAAACTCATGCTAAGCCATTGAAATTGAAGATTCCTTGCAGCAATAGTTGCAGGAAAAGGCCAACGACACTAACCTGGAACAAAGCTCCGAGGAGCGCACTGGCTGTGGGATTCATGGAAAATGAAGATCTTATCTCTCCAAAACCCCAATTTTCAGAGTTGACAATGGTGAGCGTAACACCTATATTTTTCCTGTAGCGGTTCAACGTGCGCAGTATATTTTGGAGCAAACGCCGAAGGCTTTCCAATGCTCCTTTGCATTGCACAAAATTAATGCCCACAATCATCCTAAAGAATCTCATAGTAGCTGCGTCACTCAGCATGGGAATTCTATCATTAAGCTGCAACAACGCAAAAATTTCCAATCCTCCGCAAGTTTTCAATCAAAGTATCTCACCTCATCTAAACGACAGCAATCTTACCCAACAGTTACTGAACCTAACCGGTAATGTTAGAGTGAAACTGGTTTGGCTGCAATCCCAACTAATCAGTGATGACACAACAAGTTACGTTGAAAATGTTGAGAATTATCTGTTCAATTTCCCGGGGTCACAGCTTGTTAAATTCGATACGGACAGCGGAGCAGGCCGAGTGCTTGACTCCTCTTTTACCTCGCGGGGAACTCCTCTTATTTCCAGAGACGGAGCACAAGTTCTTTGGAGCGATCTCGAACAACAAGCTCTCTACAAAATAAACTGGGACGGCACCGGCAGGAAAATCCTGCTGCAAGGGAATTTCTACTTGATTGTCTGCACTCAATGGGACAATGTTTCCAAGACCGAGTGGCTCTATGTTTCAAATCTTACCTCATTCGGAAATCACATGCCTGAGGGTGACACTATTTACAGGTATCCGTTCGATGGCGAGAATCTGGATGTCGGAAAACGAGAGTTGATGTCCAGCAAAGCATACACTACGCCCTGGACGGTAAGCGGCGATGGAAAGTACGCGGGCGGAGATATTGACTGGCCAAAGGCTTGTATTGAAGCTCTTCCCGATGGAACAATGTATGTCCTTGGCGACAGCACCGTGGCCAACTGCCACTCCCAAATCGCACCGGATACCAGTTACCTTTTTTTCAATTTGATGTTTGATCACAGCAATGCCCATCTTTACCGGTTTACAACATTTCTGAACGTTACAAGCCTTATTAACATGCCCGGCAACTCAAAATCTTGGGACTGCTGCTGCCCCCGATGGACAAACAACAGCCGGTATTTGACCGGAGGATATCCTTATGTTACGGCATACTTCTACAACCCTCCACTTCCGGATCCAAAGACCCTTGCCCCCGGAGCATCGGGAGAATTCTGTTTCGGCGGATTCAATCAGGATCTTACCGCGATAACGTGGGTCAGGATAACCGATATGGACAAAAGATTTAGAAAACTTGTCGGCGATGGTTGGATGGCCAACGGTGAAGGGCCAAATAAATTATGAAATGGCTTGGGGCTGCATTGTGCCTTATTTCCTGCTGCGGCAATCCGGTGGTTCCTCATCAAACTCCGACGCACGGCTTGACTCTGGTGGCGCCTCAAGGCGGCGCCACCTTCTATGTCGGCGACAGCATGAAGATACAATGGACAATCGATACCGCCATCTCCGGGCTTGAGTTTGAATTTTCGCCTGATTCGGCCGGATATTTCCCATTCGCTTTTGTGGCAGATACGTTTACTCTTACCGGCGCTGGAAACATTAAGACAATTTCATGGAAGATTCCGGACTCGGTCTTGGTTGGAAACAATGTGGAAACGAGCTCGGTCACGGATTCCGGCGTGATCATGATCCGTGATTATTTTGCTTACAGCATCTATTGCGTCTCCGATCGTTTTCATGTCAAAAAGAGATAGTGCATTTTGGTATGGAAGCACCTGCAAAGAAATTCGGAAATTCCCCGCTGTTTTTAGGCGTGCTTTTTCTCATGTTCATGACCATGTGTTTTTCGCTGGGCTATCCGGTATTGAACCGGTATGATCCCAGAACGATTGAAGGGGTCGGGTGTGATGCAACGGAATATTACAAGATGGCGGAATTCAAATATACTGAAGCAGACGCCCCGTTCAGGTTCCGTGTACTCATACCGACCCTTGCCGGCCTTGTTTTTCCCGTGGTTTCGCGGCTCTGTCCCCACTCGTGGAACCCGATGTTCCTCTCCTTGCTCTTTGTGAATGCATTGTTCTTGTCCTCCACGGCTCTTTTTCTTTTGTTTCTCGCCTTGCATTTGAAACTCGGAACAACCGCGAGCATCCTTGCTCCCTTTCTCTTCCTGACGGGATTCCCTATTGCCAATGGACATCTTTCGGGACTTGTTGATGCGGGCGAAGCGTTCTTCATCATGGCGCTCATCGCGTGTGTTGCAAAACGAAAGTGGCTGTATTGTCCGGGTATCATACTGGTCTCCTCACTGGCCAAAGAGACCACGGTTCTCTTCGGATCAACGTTTCTCTTTGTATCCTGGCTGGCAGACTTTGCCGCCGCAAAAAACAAGGATTACCGTCCTGTACCGTTCATAGGGTTGTCCATTCTTGCGGCGGCGATTTCCGTTCCCCTGATCAGGGCCCTGGTGGGCGGCGAACCGTATGCCGTTCACACGTTCAATGGTGAGCAACTGCATTACCTTTTTCCTAATCTGGCCATCATCTTTACCGCGGGAACAATGCTCTACACGTTCATTTTCCTGCTTCCGGCCGGGCTGCGCCATGCTTTCAGGATGCCCGGCTGGTTTCTCTACGGATCACTTGCAATGGGCGTGGTGGCTGTCCTCTGCGGCGCGTACGCAAAAATTGGGGGAAATTTGTACCGGCCCCTGTTTGATACCATTGGCCCTCTCTTTTGCATTTCTGCGGCGCGTACGGTCGGGCGCATTATTTCTTTTTTCAATGAACGCCGGGGCGGGGAAAACAGTCCCGAAGATTGACGGCGCTTCGCCATGAACACGGTTGTCATAAGCGCAGGATCGAACATGGATCCCCTTGCAAATCTCGACAAGGCGGAGGATCTCTTGAAGGAACAACTGCGCATTCTCGCGTGTGCAAAACGCCTTACTACCGGTCCCCTAGGATTCTTGGACCAACCGGATTTTGTCAATACCGCGTTTCTCGCGGAAACGGATCTCGACGCGGCGTCGCTCAAATCGTTTTTAAGGGGTGTTGAGGACCGGCTCGGCAGGGTCCGGGGCCCAAACAAGTACGGTCCGCGGACCATCGATCTTGACATAGCAGTATTCAACGGCGAAATTGTGGACCACGACGTGGTTGAAAGGGACTTTTTGAGGGAATTGGTTCTCGAGGTCGCGCCGGAACTGAAGGGAAGTCTGTTTCAACGGTCCTAGCTTGCATTTCGATCCTTTGGCTTCCAGCCAGCCCGAAAATATCTATTTTATGCATCCGCTAACCCCATACGGGCAAACTAGAAAAGGACCCTTTGTCATGGAACACAATCCCAAAGATCAGACGCTGGTGCTCATCAAGCCCGACGCACTCAAAAATTCTCTCACGGGTTATGTCTTGTCCCTTCTGTCGGAGTTCCATACCGGCCTGCGCTTCGCCGGTGTGAAGGTTGTGCACGTCAACCGGATGCTCGCGGAAGAACATTATGCAGAGCACCGGGGCAAGGTGTTCTATCCCTCGCTCATAGAGTACATAACCGGCCGCCTTCACTATTCCGAAGATGGGTGGAAACGACGGGTGATTGCGCTCGTGTACCAGGGCGCAGATGCCATTCGAAAAATACGCGAAATCGCCGGGCCCACCAACCCGTTGAGCGCACGCGAGAAGAAGCCGGGCTGCATCCGGTCTCTTGGAACCATGGCCCCCATCAAAGACGAATCGGGGCAGGTGATCGGCGAGCGCATGGACAACCTCATCCATGCTTCGGCGAACGAAGCCGACGCCGAGCGCGAAATAAAACTATGGTTTAAGCCCAACGACGTTCCGCCGGCCATGCAGCCCTATGCCACGAGCGAAAGCGACGAGCATTATTATTACAAGGCCGGCAAGCTCTTTACCACCCATGAACCGGGCAGCGCCTGTTTGCTCGCGCCGGGCGATATCGCCTGGAAATCGGATCTCGACACGCTGCGGTTGCTTTGCCAAGGCCGGAAATCGGCGTGCCCGCTGGAGGCCGTTGTTGCGAAATACTTGATTAATGAGGAATGGGAAAAAGAGTAGGCGGAAGCCTGCCCCTATTCCCCGTCGCCGCTCTTGTCGACTACGAGCTTCTTGAGGTTTCGGAACCGCGTGCTTCGTATGGGTAGTTTTATTTTGCATCTGCGGGCAAGACCGATATTCTCGGATTTGCCGATGTTGAAGACCACTATCTATATTAGTCCCCGAAAAAGGTCAAGCTGCGGATTGCGAAACCCGGAAGACGGAGGTCTCGCAAGTACATTTTTATGATGAAGGCCCGAAAGACATTTTTTCCTACTATCATCACAAAACCTTTTCAGGAGAGGAACCCTTTATGGTCAAGAAACTTTGTTCTGTAACACTGTTTTCCATCTTGGCAATGTTTTCCGTTTCATCATCCCAAATTATCCTGCCGCCGATCATCATACTGCCGGATGGCTCGGTTGCAGGTACCATATCCGACAGCTTGACCGGAGCGCCAATCCAAGGCGCCAAAGTAATGCTGCTGCATAATCAATGGACGGCTCTGGCGAAATCCGCGGCTTCTTCGATAATCATCCTCGGCCATTGGACTGCGACCCCTGTCGATAGCGCACTGTCGGATGCAAACGGCAATTACTCCTTTCCGAATGTCGACACGCTGACGCAGTCGACGTCCGCCACGGCTCCCTACTATTCAATCATGGCCACGGCCGCGACGTACGACAGCGCGACCAGCAATCCGTTCGGCGTTGCCATCCATACTACAACCACCGTAAACCTCAGGCTTCTTACAACAAGCGTTGCCACCACCACAATCGCCGGAACGATCTTCGACAGCCTGACGCTTACGCCCGTCAATCAGGCAATGATCAAATTGATCGGTGAGAAGACAATAATCATCATCAATCCGACAAACGGATTGGCGAAAACATCTGCCGTGATCATTGACACCCTCGATTCGACACGGACAAACGCCTATGGCAAATACGAGTTCACCACTATCGCTGCGGGTTCCTATCAGATAGTAGCAACCGGAGACCGTTACGATACAACGGTAACGCCCTTTTTCTCAGTTACTGCGGCCAGCCTGACTGAAAAGGACACACTGTTGGCTCCCACAGGCGGCGCGATTGAAGGCACCGTGATCGACAGCATCTCAAAGAACGCAGTTGCGGGCGCAACTATCGTGCTCATCAAAAACTATCATTGCGGGTCCGTTTGCCTTCCCGTACTGCCGGTTCGTGTGGACTCCACCGTAAGCGACGCCTCCGGGAAATTCACGCTTGCTAATGAAGAAGCTTTAACTGTGCCGATCGTCTTGACTAAGAAGTCAGCCGTAATTCCAACCTCCTATTATTATTACACTTTGTCGGTTTCGGCGAGTGGCTATGGTCCGGTTGCACCTGAGGTGGGAGTGATCAGTAAAAGCATTACGGATGTGTCGGTCAGCCTTCTTTCTTCGACCGCTGTTCGCCGGTCCATCGCAGGATTGGCATCCCCGGCCGCCGGCACCGTCGTGACCAAAGTGGTACTCTACGATGTTGCCGGAAGAATTGTTTATTCAAGTTCCGGGAAAACCGCCCCGGCGGCCGGGCGGATTCCTTTGTCAATGATGGCCAGAGGCAGAACGTATGTCGCCGAAATCACCACAGCAGCCGGTGTTTCGCGGAAATTGATCTGCAACCCCTGAAGCAAAAAACAGACAAGGCATCCTTTGGGATGCCTTGTCTGTTCGATCCGTGCGGAGCGGAACTACCGTACCAGAAGAACCTGCCTGACAAAATGTCCGCCATTCACGTCAAGACGGACAAACAAAATTCCGTCGCTCTTGGTATCGCGGTTGCCGAGGGTTCCGTTGATCGCGATCGGATGCCAACCGGCCTCGACCCTCGCATTGGCCGTCCGTTCCAGGATTCTTCCTCTTGCGTCAAGAATCTCCATGGAAACCACTGAAGGATTGCTTATGTAATACCGCACCACGCCGTTGATTGTCCGAATGTCGAGCGCAGGCATGAGGGAAGCCGCCGTCGTGCGCAACGTCGGTTTAACCGTGCCTACTATTCCGTTGTTCGGCACCGGAACCACGGTGAACGATGCTGTGCCGTTGCCGAGTCCGGGCGAGGTTGCCGTGACAGTCACCACGCCGGGCGTGAACGTCGAGCGCACCGCAACCTTGCACATGCCGCCTTCCGCTAAAAGATTCGGGTCAAGGGGCGAATGATATCCCAGAGGTTGGCCGGTGGTCACGAACTGGTCAGAGCCTCCGCGATAATTGCCGGGGCCGGAAACGGCGAACGTTACAATGTTATTCGCGGTAGGACACAGGTTGCCGTTGGCGTCAACAACCTTGGCCAGGATCAAAGCGGCGTCAGTGGCATTGGCAGTAATGTTGAATACTTCACCGTTCGGCTTCACAATGGGCGTGTCTGCAACCAAAACGACGTGGTCCGGAGCGCCCGCCGTTATTTTCTCGTCAGAACAGACCACATTTCCGGCAGAATCAAGGCCTTGGGCGAGCAGCGTTCCTGCAGCCCATGCCACGTCCCAATGGCATTGGAACGGCATCTCGGTCGGATAGTTAGGAGGTTGGGTCGTAAAGTCGTTCTGACCAGACACGCCGGAATCCGAGTTGGGCTTCTGGTTTCCAAGATCCGTGCCGTTGAGCCTGAGTTTAACCATGGGACAATTGCTGAACACATTGACCCGCGCGGTGCCTGTACGGTTCCAATGATGGGCAATAAAGACCACGGGTTTGACTGAAAAAGGCAACCAGGCCGCCGAATATATTTTGTATAGCATCTTTGGAATACGGTTGAAATCCATCATCGAAGATCCGAACGACCGTGGGGTGCCGCCCTCCGAGAAAGTCCCCTCTTCACCAGGTGTCTCAGCCAGATACCACTGACATAGACCAAACGGGTGAGTGGTGTTTGTTATGTCCGCCGACCAGTTTCGCAGGAATTCCGCGGAAAAATATATCTCCCAGTCATACGCAAACCTCGAAGACTGCCTGCCCCATGATTCCGCGCCCCACCAGGGGCACTGCGGATGAAACGGTTTCTGTTGCGCGTCACAGCCGGTCAAAGTGCATGCGATCAAATCGCCGACCACATATCCCGGACCGCCCCTGCAAGACTGGGCCCTTGGAGCAAGAGAGTCCCATGTAGTGGAAACCGCCCTTGTTAAATCGGCAAAGGCAGGATCAATGTCCCCGTTGCTTGCTTCCCAGGCAAGAATGGAAGGATTGTTCCTGTCCCGTACGACCATGTCCCTATGCAACTCCAGCTTGAGGCCTTTCGTGTAAGCTGAGGCGTTCGCACCGGTGGAGAATGCACCCTCGCCTTCGCCGCTGGGCTGGATGAGCATGACTCCATAAGCGTCGCAGGCCGCAACAAATCCCGGGCTGCACGATGAATGCCCGGGCCTCCAGAGCCTGCCGCCGGCGTCCGCCAGTATTTTCGCGTCGCGGTATTCGACCTCAGGAGGCAATGCCGTGCCGAGTGCGGGATAGTCGTAGCGCGAGGCAGCGCCCCACAGCAAATGCTTGTGTCCGTTGATATAGGGGAAATCGGAGTCCCACGTGATCGTGCGTATTCCCAAAGGCGTTTGGGCAACGTCGAGCGTTGTGCCGCCGACCTTGACTATGTGGTACACCGTGTACATGTACGGCGTGCCAAAGGTGCTGGCGTTCGGATACCACAGGTGCGGGTTGGCGATGGTGCTGGTCTGGTTGAAAATGTAATTGGAGCCTGCAGTGATGGACTGGGTCTGGTCCTGGGTCCAGACCACGTTGTTGGCGGCGTCCACGATCTTGGTGGTAAGCGTGACGGCAGCCGCACCGGTGCCGTCGTTCTCAACGTTTGTGAGGATGCGCACCGTGGCGGAAGCGTCGGATGCCGCCGTGGTGGCCACGTAGGTTCCCCATTTTTGAAGAACGGAATAGACGTTCATCGGTATATGGACATTATCGGTAATATGCATCCATACCGGTCGAAACACACCGCCGTCTGCCTGACCGAAGCGGAACCCGAGGGAAAAACCGGGGTCTGCATAGGTTGCTCCATTCTTGCTGAGACGCACGGCGAGAACGTTGTCCGCGCCGCCGAATTGCACGTACGGAGTTGCGTCTATAACGAATCCTATAAACCCGATCACGTGGGTGCATTGAGGATTGTATGCGCTGTTGCCGGGAATAAACGTGCCGTTTACATAGACCGAAGCGCCGACATGGGCTCCTTCAAACTCTACAAAGATTTTTCTTCCGGCATAGGCATTATCCAGAGTGAAGTGTTTGCGATACCAGTTTGTACCGCCGTACATGGACCCGTCGCCACCGCCGCTCGCCTGGTTGATAAAGGTGTCGGTGTCGTTCCAACAATGCGGAATCCCCACGCTTATCCATCCGGCCTCGTTGAATGTTGGCGCCTGAGCGCCGGCCGGATCGGATTTTGTGAATTTCCAGGGTGTTACACCCATGTTGATTGTCACCCTGTTGCTCGTTTCCCCTGTGTAAGTATCCGCGAAGCCGGACACGGCAGCCAGCATCGTGACAACCAGCGCCCATCCAAGAATTTTACCTTTCATTGTATTTGCCCCCCTGAGTAGATTCTTTTTTCACAGACCATTTTAGCATTGAAGAACCCCGCCCCAAGTGGCGGGGATTGGCCATGCAGTCGAAGCAAGTTTGCGGCCGCTACTGCGTGGTCTTCCATGCCCAAGGAAAAGATACTTGTGATTCGCCCGCTAACCCCGCGCCAAGTCGCGGGGATTGCGCGGGCTAAGACATTCAATACATGGTTTAAACTCGAACTCCGCTTTGCACGCCCCCCTCCCCTCAAAAAGTGGTCACAAAACTGGTTTTAACCCGATTTCCTTATAATATAACTAACATTCGCTAATTTCAACTAAATACTTGGTTCTTTTGCAGCCTTTCCCCCTTCTCGCAGCTATTGCTGCGAGGTTCTTCAATTCCATTTCTTGTTGCCTTCTTTTGGTTATTTGGTTATATTACCAATTAACCAATAATGGAGGTCCGATGAAAAGCGCAAAACAGCAAAAATATGAAGCACGTGCCGAGATCATCAAAGCAATGGCACACCCCACCAGATTGCTTATTATCGATGAGTTGGCAAAGGAAGAGCGGTGCGTCGGCGAACTGACGGAGATGGTTGGCGCCGACACATCAACGGTATCGAAACATCTTCTTGTGCTGAAGAACGCCGGGCTTATCGAGGATGATAAACGGGGACAGATGGTTTACTATACCCTGAGCTGTTCCTGCATTCCGAAGTTTATCTCCTGCATCGAGTCCGTAGTGAAGGAAAGTGCGGAAAAACAAATGGCCCGCGCCACAGCTTGAAAGCTGATTACTGATGTAAAGGAGTTTTTAAAATGGAATCTATCATGAATCCGTCCGTCAAGGAACTCGTGGCAATCGGCGCAGCCATAGCGGCAAACTGCGAGTTCTGTTTCAAGTTTCACTATGACAAGGCCGGAAAACTCGGTGTGTCACGCGAAGACATGCTTGCTGCGGCCGAGACGGCAATTATGGTGAAGAATTCCCCGGCAAAATCTATTGCGGACCTTGCGGAAAAATATCTTAAAAGCGAGATCCCGCCGGTCGAAGAAAAGACACCAACCCACGCATCAGCCTGCGGGTGCTCATGATCGATCCCGGGAAGCAATCTAATGGGGAAATCTAAAATCCTTTTTCTCTGTACCGGCAACTCATGCCGCAGCCAGATGGCCGAAGGATGGGCGCGTGGGCTCAAGAGTGATGTGATAGAACCCTATTCGGCGGGCGTTGAAGTTCACGGCATGAATCCGCTTGCCGTAAAGGCCATGGCGGAAGCTGGTGTTGACATATCGAAACAGCGGTCAAAGCATGTTCGTGAATTGATGGATGTTCCTTTCGATTTCGTAATAACCCTCTGTGACCAGGCAAATCAATCATGCCCGATTTTCCCGGGGAAAGTGAAGCACGTGCATGCCGGTTTTGACGATCCGCCCAAGCTTGCCAAGAATGCTAAGTCCGAAGAGGAGGCATTACCATATTACCGGCGAGTGCGGGATGAAATCAGAAAATTTGTGGAAGAGTTACCGGATAATATCATGGATAAACATCAATAGAAAGGGCGGGCATTTGTGGAAAACAATATGGAAAAACCGGAATCGCAGCAATGCGGTCCTGATTGCGCATGCAAGGATGAAAAAGGACTTTCAAAGAGGACAAAGATAATCCTCCTTGCCGCCATCATCCTTTGCGCCGGTGCTGCGCTAACCAGCGCAATTGTACGCAAGTCGAGTCAGGCACAGGCACCAACAGCCTCCAGCTATGCATCGGCGCTCTCCCTTAAATCATCTGCAGCACCGGCAAGAGCAGATTCGACATCGGGAGCCGGAGATACCGCAAAGGCGATTTCATTCGCTATGCTGCCGTCTTTGGCGTCACTCGACACCCTAGCGGCAAATTTTGATGGGGTTTTCATCCTAATGGTGAAGAGCGAGGCGGAGAAAACAAAAGCCATAGCTCAGGAAATCGGGTGTGCAACGACCACAATAACGGCAAAGGGCATGCGCATGGGTGCGTTCCAACTTTCAGCCGGGACGCCCGAATTCGCGTCCTTGAGCGCCCAGGTTCCATCACCTGGCGTCATTGTTGTTGTCAAGGGTCGTGGCATGCGTGCTGTGGCCGGGACAAACATCACCCGGACAAACCTGCTTCAGGCATGTATCGCTGCAATGCAGCCTTCCTCATGCTGCTCGGCAGGCGGGAATGGCAGCTGTTGTAAGAAATAGCTTTAAAGGAGACATGTAAAATGCAGGAAGTTATTGCCACGATCAAATCGATGCTCAACAGCGCAGGGTACGGTCCCGTGTCCATGACATTTTCGCTGGTATTGGGCACTCTCAGCGCAATCGCAAGCGCGTGCTGCACCTTACCCCTCATGGGCGCGGTTGCCGGCTATTCCATTTCTCGGGAAGAAAACCGGCAAAGAGCCTTGCAGTCTGCTTTGCTGTTCATGGCCGGCGTGGTTGCTGCACTACTGGCTATCGGCTGGATAATTATCTTTTTCGGGCAATCGGCAATAAGGGTCTCCGGCGGTTACTGGAAAATTGCGGCAGGGGTCATTGCGCTCTTATTCGGTGTCAGCTCGCTCCAGTTATTCCCTTTCCCATTACCAAAATTCTCCGTTATGAATCGAGCGAAAAAACCGGGCGCCGTTCTTTCGGGGTTTTCAGGTGTGACATTCGGCGGCGCGATTGCCATAACTTCCCTGTGTTGCAACCCAGGTATTTTCGTGATTCTAGGGGCTGCCGTTCTTGAGAAACACACTCTCTGGGCCGTGACGAATCTTTTCGCCTATGCCATTGGGTTCAGTGCGCCGCTTTCAGCGCTCGTTTTCGGACTCTCTTTCGGCAAAAGCGTGATCCGGCTGGAAAAAGCGGAGAAAATTATCAGGATCTCTGCCGGGATTCTGCTGATCGCGGCAGCGCTGTATCTTTTTTATTCTTATTGAACCCTGGGGCACAAACCGCTCACACAAGGCATATCAAACTATGACAAGTAACAATTCTTCATCTGCCAAGATTTCGGAAGGAGAAATTCCTGACAAACACGCATTATATCTATCATCGACCATGACATTTGCCGACGGCTACGGCTCCGTTATGTGTCGCATCAGTAACACGTTCAGAATGAAATTCACTGTTGCTCCAGGGCTTTATGCTTTAGGCAAACCCGACCAGAACTCCCTGGTGCTCGTGACCGCCAATTACCGGTTGAGCCTGAATGCGCTGCGCAGGTTTCTTGCCGGAAGAAACATCTGGATACTGGTAATCGACACCAAAGGAATCAATGTGTGGTGCGCCGCCGGAAAAGGTACATTCTGTACAAATGAGATTGTCAAACAGCTGTCGTCATGTGATCTAAAATCACGCATCTCGCACCACACGCTCATTCTGCCGCAACTGAGCGCATCCGGAGTTTCCGCATCAAAGCTTCAAAAGGCAAGCGGCTTTTCCGTAAAATTCGGCCCTGTGCGTGCATCAGATATACCGGCATATCTTGACAATAACTGCACGGTAAGTCCTGCAATGCGGCGTGTGCAATTTTCCTTTATTGATCGCGCAAAACTTGTTCCTATGGAGACGATCCCCGCATTCAAAAAAGTGGGGCTCTTTTTGCTCATTACCGCTATTCTATTCGGCATGACACGCAACGGCATTATTTACAGACAAGCGCTGTCGGGCGTTGTGCCTCTCGTACTATCAGGGCTGACCGCTCTTTTCACCGGTACGATCCTTTCGCCGCTGTTGTTGCCTTTCATTCCGGGCCGGGCATTTTCGATCAAGGGATTCGTTACCGGCCTGATTGGGGCAATCGCAATTATTTCTTTGTTGCCAATCAGTCGAAGCACGCCATTCTTAGCGGCATTCACCTTGGTTTCTGTGCCCGCGTTCAGCTCATACCTGTCGTTTCTGTTCACGGGCAGTACCACCTATACATCGCCTTCAGGCGTAAAAACAGAGTTGAAAATAGCGTGGCCGCTCTACCTTGCGAGCGCCGGAATATCCGCGGTACTGCTCATCATGGTACTTATTCGCTTCTGGAGGATTGCATGAAACATTTGTATATATCCGGCGTGTCGACCTTGAAACTTACCGTGGAGAAATGCACCGGTTGCGGACGTTGCGTGGAAGTCTGTCCTCACGGTGTTTTTGAAATGCTCGACCATCGCGCCCGCATCATTGCGCTTGACAATTGCATAGAATGCGGAGCTTGCTCTCGGAACTGTTCCTTTGGCGCACTATCCGTAAAGAACGGCGTCGGATGCGCTGTCGCAATGATCAACGGCATGATGACCAAGGGCGATCCGGATCAAGGCACCTGCGACTGCGGCGGTGGTTCCGGAAGCTGCTGTTGAAGCCCGGGAGCACGGGAAGAATAAGGGATATACCACATTTTCTTCAAGGAGGAATCCGATGAATGGCGAATCACCATGGTACTTGAGAAAGTCGCCTCTGGGCGCAGCGTATCAACATTTTTCCAGCGTTGCCAAACAGAAAACCGTACTGGACGATAAAACAAAAGAATTGATCAGATTAGCCATAGCGTCGGTGTTCAGATGTAATCATTGCACGGAGCATCATATTAAAGATGCGCTCGCCGTTGGGGCCACAAAAGAAGAAATTTCGGAAGCCTTGCTTCTTGCCTCGTTACAGTCGGCAGGAACGCAACTTAATTGGAGCAAAGAATTATTTGAAAAATATTTGGGTAATGAATAAATCTTTGCAAAACAGGGGACTCCAAATGGCAGAAAAAGAGACAAAATCGCTTTCATTCCTCGACCGTTACCTTACCCTGTGGATCTTCCTCGCAATGGCGCTTGGCGTAGGCATCGGCTGGTTGTTTCCTGCGGTGTCGGTCGGATTGTCACGCATGAGCGCAGGTACCACCTCGATTCCCATTGCCCTCGGCCTGATTATCATGATGTATCCGCCGCTCGCCAAGGTAAACTACAGGCGGATCGGCGGCGTATTTACAGACAAGAAAGCACTGGCCCTCTCGCTCGTTCAGAACTGGATTGTGGGCCCGGCGCTGATGTTCCTCCTGGCAATCCTCTTTCTGCGCGACCAGCCGCACCTCATGACCGGCGTCATCATTATCGGCCTGGCGCGGTGCATCGCCATGGTGATCGTATGGAACAGCCTAGCCAAGGGCAACAGTGAATATGCCGCAGCCCTGGTCGCATTCAACTCCGTGTTCCAGGTTTTGTTTTTCGCATTGTATGCATGGATCTTTGTCACCGTGTTGCCACCCGTCTTCGGCCTTGCCGGTCACGAAGTCCATGTATCGATGAAGGACGTGGCCATTTCGGTCGGCATTTATCTGGGGATTCCCTTTGTGGCGGGATTTGCCACACGCATGATTGTGGAACCGGTCAAGGGAACCCAATGGTATACCCGGCAATTCATGCCGAAAATCGGTCCCGTGGCCTTGATCGCGCTTCTCTTCACCATACTTGTTATGTTTATTTACAAGGGCAAAACAATCGTTGCGCTGCCCCTCGACGTTGTCCGGGTTGCGATTCCCTTGGGAATCTACTTTCTTATCATGTTTTTCGGATCAATGTTCCTGACCCGCCGCGTGGGAATCGATTACGGAGAATCCGTCAGCCTGTCCTTCACGGCCGCGAGCAACAATTTCGAACTCGCCATAGCGGTTGCCGTGGGCGTGTTCGGTATCGCTTCGCAGGAGGCGTTTGCGGCCGTAATCGGTCCCCTCATCGAAGTGCCGGTAATGATTGGGCTGGTGAATGTCGCTCTTAAATTGCGGAATTCTTTATATCTCCCGAATCTGAAGCGATGATAGATTGATCTTTCCCAGTCCAAACTCATACGCCATTCTGGTCGTTCGAACCTCTTCACCTTTGATGCCGAGCAGGTTGGCGCCGTACACATCCATAGCGACCCGGTCCACACCGGCAAACACTTTCTGCGGTGTGGTCACTTTTCCGGGACCTTGCGGTCCATTCGTCGTGATCATTTGCGTGCCGTCGAAGATACACAGATCCGGCTTCCGCAGAAGATTAACATCTGCGATACATTGCGAGAGGAACTCGACATCGTCGTAGAAGCCCTTTGCCCCGGATCCGGCGTGGAAAAAGCGGTTGGTGCTGCGAGACGTTGCACCCATCATGTTCTTCATGGTGCCGGTAAACCGTACCCCGTTATGATTTTTTGCTATAGGTACGTTAATGAGCACATCGCAATCCAGCAATCCTTTCGCGATTTCCGCATTCTTGAGCGACCGGCCATGCGGGATGGACACATTCACAAATTCGTTTCCAAGAAACCGGACGGCCTTCACCTCATCGGGGAATTTTTCGGAGAGAGCGCTGCGACTCCAGTAGGAGGCATCGAGGTTTTTGAAAACCCCGATTTCCCTGGCGCCGGCATCCAGGCACATGCGCAGCACGGCCAGCGTGATATCCGGATTCACGTAACTTCCCGCATACTGCCAGGGAGAATTGATCAGCAGGCCCACCTTCGATTGTTTCGGCACGAACCTGGGCATGCCGCCGAGGATTTCCACTGCTTTGATCGTGTTCTTGAAATAATCCGCACCCTTCACCGCCGCGATGTCGACATTGACATCAGCGAACACCGAGCCCCTTATGCCGCTTCCCAGGATCGCTGATGCGCCGAACAACGCGCTGCTTTTCATGAACGAACGGCGACTGATTGATTCACTCATGTGCGTTCCCCTTTCACTCCTTTACTGTTTTTCTTCCGGCATTAGTCTTCCCGTTGCACCGAACCAAGATTACGCATATAATCGACGAAAAGTTCAAAGAACAACCTCATTCGTTCAAAGGCCTGTTCTTCGCTCCAACTCTTCAGGGTATCGCGCTCCCTTCACCTCGATCTTTGCTGCTGCGTCCTCAATCTCCTTGAGATCGCCGGACGTTAGCTCTACATCTGTTGCATTGATATTCTCGTCGAGGCGGTTGGGCTTGGTTGTTCCCGGAATCGGAACGATCCACGGCTTCCGCGCAAGGAGCCAGGCGAGGGCTAGTTGAGCGGACGTCGCCTTTTTCCGTTCTGCAATCGTCCCGAGCAGATCAACAAGAGATTGATTCGCCTTTCTATTCTCCGGCGTAAAGCGAGGCACGATGTTACGGAAGTCGGACTTGGCAAACGTCGTGTTCTCATTGATCTTTCCCGTGAGAAAACCTTTTCCAAGAGGGCTGAAGGGAACGAACCCGATTCCAAGCTCTTCGAGCGTGCGCAACACTTCCTCTTCGGGGCGTCTCCACCACAGCGAGTATTCGCTCTGAAGCGCGGTGAGCGGCTGTATCGCATGCGCGCGACGTATGGTCTTCACTCCTGCTTCGGAAAGGCCAAAGTGCTTCACTTTGCCTTGCCGTATCAGATCCTTCACGGTTCCTGCCACGTCTTCTATCGGCACACTGGCATCAACGCGATGCTGATAGAAAAGGTCGATGGCATCAACCTTAAGCCGCTTCAGCGAGGCTTCAGCCACTTCCCTGATATGCTCCGGCCGGCTGTCCTGGCCCGATCGCCCTCCCTGGGGGCTAAATTTGAAACCGAATTTGGTGGCAATCACCACATGCCCGCGGAAAGGGGCGAGCGCTTCGCCCACAAGCTCCTCGTTTGCGAATGGACCGTAGGCTTCAGCGGTGTCGAAGAATGTGACGCCGCGTTCGACGGCCTTCCGAATGAGCAAGATCATTTCTTTCTTATCGGGGGCTGGACCGTAGGCAAAGCTCATGCCCATACATCCGAGCCCGATTGCCGAAACTTCCAGGTTACTTTCCCCAAGTCTGCGCTTTTTCATAGGTTCCTCCTCTTGCATTGGATTGGCTGAAAGGACGAGTTGTTCCCGACGATACCACTATGAGCCGGAGAACGCTCACAGGACGCATCCAAAAGGCGGGATTTCGGATACAAATTTACCGTCCCGCGGGCAACCATCCTTGCACAATTCCAAAGGACCGCCGAGTTGCCTCAGGTGGCTGGCAGCGCGTTGCCTGATAAGGCGCCGTGGTGAAATCGATGGTACGGTGAGGTGAGAGGTTGGAGCGCCTTACGGCGCTCCTCCTACTGGATAAACCGTGCCGAGCGGAATTACCGCACAAGGAGAACCTGTTTGACAAAGTTTCCGCCACCCACATTAAGGCGGACAAAGCAAATACCGCTCCCCTTAAACTCACCGTTGCCCGTTGATCCGTTCATCGGGATCGGATGCCATCCTGGCTCGGTTCTGGAACTCGGTACGCGTGTCAGAATCCTTCCGCTTGCGTCAAGAATCTCCACGGAAACAAATGAAGGATTGCTGATGTAATAGCGGACCACGCCGTTTGTCGCCCTGACGTCAAACGTCGGCATGGCGGACAACGCCGCCGGATGCAACGCGGGGCGCTGCACCGACACCGGTACCGTGGGCACCGGAACTACGGTAAACGATGCACTGCCCGACCCAAGGCCGGGCGATGTGGCGGTCACGGTCACAACGCCGGGCGTGAACGTGGACCGGACTGCAACCTTACACAAGCCTCCCTCCGCGTTCAGGTTCGGGTCGAGCGGAGCATGATAGCCATAGGGCTGGCCGGCAGTGACCATCTGATCCGCGCCGCCGCGATAGTTGCCGGGCCCGCTCACGCTGAACGTGACAATATTGCTGGCCAATGGATTCGTTATGCCGTTTGCATCAACGACCTTTGCCAGAATGAGGGCGGCATCGGTGCCGTTGGCCGTGATCTGAAATGTGTCTCCGTCAAGCTTCACCACAGGCGTATCCACAACCAGAACGATGTGGTCGGCATTGCCGGCGGTTTGCTTCTGATCGGAACACACAATAGTATTATTGGCATCGAGGCCGTTTGCAAGAAGCGTTCCGGCCGCCCAGGTCACGTTGTCCCAATAGCACTGGAAGGGCAGCGTGGTGTTGGTTTCCCCGATAGTCTTGCTATCGCTCGTACCCTGCCAGGGATTGGGCGTCTTGACCCCCTGACTGGCGCCATTGACGAAAAGCTCCACGCTGGGACAGTTACTAAACACGTTGACCCGAACCGCGCCGGACCGGTTCCAGTGGTGGCAAAGATAAGCCACGGGCTTGATGGAATAGGGAGTCCAGCACGCGGCATACATTTTGTAAAGCATCTTCGGTATGCGACTGTAATCCATCATGGAACAGCCGAACGATCTCACGCCGGTGGACGGGCTGCCATCCAGATAGGCCTGGCACTCGCCGGGCGTTTCGGAGAGGTACCATTGACACATGCCAAAACAGTTATTCAGCCGGCCGTCCTTCCAGTTCATCAGGTATTCCTCGGCGAACTGGATTTCGTAGTCGTACGCGGTCCTCTCCGAAGCCCTACCCCACGCTTCGGCGCCCCAACAGGGATTATCGGGCGCTCCCCACTTGTATCCTATCTCGCACCCGTTGCCCGTGCACGAGACAAGATCGTTGGGCCCGTGTCCGGTTCCCCTCACCGATATCACGCGCGGGGCAAGGGAGTCCCACGTGTTGCAGATCGCCCGCAAGGTGTCGCAAATGACAGGATCGATATCGCCGTTGCAGACCTCCCAAGCAAGAATGGACGGATCGTTTCTGTCGCGTACGACTCCGTCGCGCTGCATTTCCTTCTTGAGTGTGAGGCAGTCCGCGGTCGTATTAGCGTACGTGGCGAACCCTCCCTCGCCGTCGCCGCTGGGCTGCATGAGCATCACGCCCGTGTTGTCACAGGCGTACACGAATCCCGGGCTGCACGCGGAATGCCCCGGCCTCCACAAGTTGCCGCCGGCTCTCGCGAGAAGCATCGCATCACGGTATTCGATTTCCGGCGACAGGGCGGTTCCAAGCGCAGGATAGTCGTACCTGCCCGAAGCACCGTCCATATACATCATGTGACCGTTGATATACGGATAATTGATGTCCCACGTGATGATGCGTATTCCCAGGGGACTTGTAAAGACGTCGACCGTCGTCGCGCCCACCTTCACGATGTGGTACACGGTATACATGTAGGGACCGCCAAAGGTGCAGTTGTTGGAATACCACAGGTGCGGGTTGGCCACAGTGCCTGACTGGTTGAACACGGAGCTTTGCCCGGCTGCCACGGACTGCGCGGCGCTCGTGAGAGACAAAACCACGGTGTTGGCCGCATCCACCACCTTGGTGGTCACCGTGACGCTCTGAGCGTTGGCGCCGTCATTCCTCACGTTGGTCAACAATCGCAGCGTCGCCTGCGACCCGTCGGATGCGAGGGCCGTGGTGGCGACATAGGTACCCCATTGCTTGAGAGTGGAATACAGGTTCTGGGGAACATGGACATCGTCGGTAATGTGCATATATACAGGACGGAATATGCCGCCGTCCGAAGACCCGAAACGGAAACCTTCCGAAAAACCGGGGTCCTCATAGAACCCCCCGCCCCTGCCCACCCGCACGGCCAGCACATTGTCCGCGCCGCCGAAGGTAACGTAGGGAGTGACATCCACCACGAATCCCATAAAACCAATGACGTGTGTGGCTTGCGCATCCGCGGTTACCGCGCTGTTGCCCGGGAGAAAAGTACCGTTGATGTATACCTGACAGCCAACATGCACGCCCTGGAATTCAACGAAAATCTTTCTGGTGGCGTAGGTATTGTCGAGGGTAAAATGTTTCCTGTACCAGACATTTCCCCCGAACATTGAACCGTCGCCGCCGCCGCTCTGCTGGTTGATGAACGTGTCGGTATCGTTATAGGTGTGCGGAACACCAATCTGTTTCCACGCGGCATCGTTGTACGCAGGGGCCTGCGCGCCCGTGGGATCCGATTTCGCAAACAACCACGGTGTTGCACCCATATTGATGTCCACCCTGTTGCTTGCCTCGCCTGTGTAGGTGTCTGCATAACCGGAGATAGCCGCCAACATCGTAACAACCAGTGCCCATCTAAGAATTTTACCTTTCATTTTTATTTCCTCCCCCAAAAATGCTTTTTAAAGACCATTGAGCGTTCAATGCACGGCTTGGATTCGAACTCCGCTTTGCATACCCCCCCTTCCCGAAAGTGGTTACAAAACCAGGTCCAACCCCATTCTTGACATCATAATAATATACTCCATAATCGCCGAATTTCACGAGTTACTTGGTTCTTTTGCAGCCCTGCCCATTTTGGCATTGGCTGTAGGGGGACGTAAACGGGAGGCAAGGGGATAGACACCTTTGATCGGCGATAACGCATTTCCCCAGGGGGCGGTCGTTGGTTTTTCCTTCACTCTTCCGCAGAATTCTCTTTATCAATGCCCAGCTTCTTTAATTTTCTAAATAATGTGCTGTTGTGTCATAATAGACCCATAAACTCAACCTGCGCATTTTTTTAAAATACCATGTTCAAGCGAATCCTGGTCTGGGTCTTCCGCCGCATAGGCATAAAAGATTTATTTTCGCTGCGAATTGCTGCTCGTGCAGCACTGGTACTCCGCCGGACACTTGCCTGAAGAAATTGACGCCAACCTACTTCCCCGCTGCAATCTCTCCCGCTATCAATTCCGCCTGCTTCAAGACCGTCTCGGTTGCTAACATTTGCATGTCGGGCGGGTAGCCGAATTGACGGAGGATTCTTTTAACGATCACTTTCAGCTTTGCCTTTACACTTTCCTTGATGGTCCAGTCGATTGAGGCGTTTCCTGGCCTGTCCGGCGCCGGTGTTGGGGACTTGCAATGGCTACTTCGCGATCAAGAATGCAAATGCTACACAGTTCCTTCTTTGTCTTTCTTCACACTATGCACCGGGCACCCGTGCGGATTTAATTATCCACCGATCGACCGCATCTTGTTAGGGTCCTCCGAAAGCAAATGCTCTATTGTTCCAAATGATGTGTTTATGTACTCGCCAAGAAGTTGATCCTCAAAAGTGATAGAGTTGTGTGGGCCAACATGTGCTCCTAAAATTCTCTTGCTTACAAGGGACTGGAGTATTTGCCATGGTGCTGGCTTTGTGAGCTTGAACGCACCACACAAGTAAGAGCAGAACCTACCATCTATATTCTTTGGAGGAAACACGTAATTGTATCCCAAGTTTGGAGCTTGGCGGAAATCATAATGTGTAGACGAGTAACGAATGCCTTCCACGTCCTTGTTATTTCTCACCCATTGAAGCAAGAGATTCGGGAGGATGTACTCGACATTAAATCGCGCATCCTGATGCATCCTTTTGAAAGAACATGCCTGTGTAATTACCCACGTTGCGACAACTGCCTGAACGTAATCAATGATTTCGCCACGATTCTTGTCTTCCAAATGCTCACCCAGTTTGTTTTGAGAAAGCAGCAACGCAAATGAAGTTGTAAGGTCAAGCACCCTTAGTGGCGGCTCAGAAGTCGGCATGAAACATGAGATGTACAATTTGTTAAGATCAGGCCTATGCATTTCAAGCCAGCAGACAAAAATGCTTGATCCCAGATACAGGCAAGGAACTCCAGCTATTGAATATCTTCGAGCTTCAACTTTATGTCTTTCGTCAAAAGGAATATGAAATATCTCCTCACGGGTTTCCAAGGGCTCACTTGCTTCTCTTGCACGATATATGTGGTAAATGTCATCTATTTGCAACCGCAATTTGCCCCAATATTCATGTACAAAGGGCAAGGTAATAGTCTTGTCCAGCAATTCGTAAGCCTCAGAGGCATCCCCTTTGAGGTATTTACTTACAATTTCAACCAAGTTACTGCCGATTGTAACATATTCAGGCAGATTCGATTTTAACCTTTTCGTGAACGCATCCGATTCAGAGACGTCCTCGACAGTTCTTATGAATAGGCTAACGTTTCGTTTTACCGCACTAGCATAGCTATCCTCATTTCCTTGAAAATAGGGGTATGTAAATTTGTCCGAAAGAATTCCAAGTAGTCTTCCAAGAGAGGAATCATGTGAGACCAAAGGCCAGCCGTCTGAAGTTGTTCTCATGGCGCGCGAGTCCTTTTAATTCTGAACTTGGTGAATGTGGCAAATCAGTTAAATCGAATCCTAAGGACTTTGGGATGCCTCTGGGCATCTGGATTGGGAAGCTTTGCGTTTCTGGTAGTCGACGGGCACCTTAGAAAAATAGGAATTGCGAGCGACGGTTTGGGGGATTTCTGCGGCGAGGATGCGAAGTCGTGTTACCTATTGTTGAATGAAGATGATCTCCTAGGTTGCGCTGGCTCATTGAATATTGTATTTCTTTAATTCAAGGGTTGCCTCCTCTTCTTGATGGTCAGAGCAAAGCCCTTAACGACTAGAACAGGTTGGCGGCCGCTCCCTTGCTGTTAATTTATCCGGACACCGCCGGCCAATTTTGGCAATTCTTTCTCTGGAGCGCGAGAGAAACAAAATGCTTTTGAGAAACTGTATTTTTTGTGGCAACGAATACGACATGATGGCAGTCCATGCAGAACACGTAATTCCGCGCAATATCGGCGGCACAGTTGTAACTTACCACGTCTGCAACAAGTGCAACACAGATGTCTTCAGCGAAATAGACGCCGAACTAAATCGCCAACGTTTCATTTACGACGCATACAAGGAAATATCAACCGAGAAGCGACCAGCACTAAAATTTCATTTCATGGAAGCATTTGCTATTGACGAAAATGGCACCAAGCTTCCTTTCGTTCCCAAAAGCGACAGAAACGAAATGATCCCAACGAAAATCGCGGAGGGCCAATTCATCGGTCCATTAGATGTCGATGAATCGAAGGACACTTTCATTTCACTGATTAGAAAAATTGGGCGTAAATACGACATATCTCCGCAATTCATTGAAAACCACCTCCAACCCTATCGGATCTTTCGTTCAAATGCGAAGGATGGCGACATCTATCGTGAAAGGTTTTTAACAAATGCTAATGTAGAGATTGTTGAATCGACCCGAGTGAAACAGACAATAATGAATGCAAAGACACCTCACCGCTTTATTGCCAAGGCATGTGCAGAATTCGCTCACCTTTTTGGAATAGCTGATGGTATAGCGAATATGGGGGTCATTAAAAAGCATGCATTAGTCGGAGGACTTGAAGGAAAACCGCTCAATTTCTTCGTTGATGAAACAGACATTGAGAAAGCACGTGAATTTCACATAGTGCTTTTTACGGCGAAGCAATTCATGGTCATTTTTTTTGGAAGATGGGGAGCCGCCGTTGATATAGAATGGGAAATGGACCCCAGTCTAGTCTATGTTGCCAACAACGTTTCCAGTAGGAAACTGGTACTCTGTAAGCACGAGGGAAATCAACTGGTGACCACTAACATGGTTGTGGGAATTAAGGAGCACGACCAGTACCGGCTTCGAACAAATATTTAGAGCAAAACCGTTGCCTGCTCCGGAAATCGAACAAGTACACCCGCGCGTTCTTGTCGCTCGGCTTTTCGGCGCGGGCTCGTCGACCAGCTCAATAACCTGGAACGGCAGGACTATGTTCGTGATTTCGTTGGTCTTGCCATTCCACATAAACTCAACCTCACGCTTGTCGTCGAACAGCAGAAAACGGTATTTGTCCGCTTCGATGAGACGGAGGATTTCGTGCTTTTCAGAGTCGAGGAGGAAGGCATAGTCTAGCCATTTATTGCGATAATATTTCGGTTATCAATGATAGCTCTAACTGATCATTAGGTGGCATAATGTCTAGATGATTTCTTATCTCTTTCCAAATAGAGCTAATATCAACAAGGTCCTTATCCGTATAAGTTACAAAATTTATCCCATATTTTCGCCAGTATTTTTTATGTTTTTCCATTTCTCTCTCGAAATGTTTCTTGGCGTCTTCGTTCAATTCGGACAGTTTTTTATCTCTACCGGACAGCTTTCCATGAGTTGACCAAGGGGATATCTCGCAACCAAATTTGCTCATATCGTAAGGATTTATTATAAGGAAATCCAATCGATGTTCGTGTTTGACTTTGTCAGGATCGTACTGTAGTTCCGGAACAAGGAGTGGCGTGCTTTCCGGATTAGCCCGGTCGTGGACGTATGAAATGTATTCATCGGCAATCTGCAATTGATATTTTGACGAAGTTCTCCTAACCATATCCCTAAAGAACTGAAGATAGTCATCTATGTTACTGAAAGTGCGTCGTTTGTTCTCCCCCATGTAACATAACCCGGCTCCCAAAACGTGGGATATTGTCCAGTATGGCCATTTGAAATGCCTTATTTCTGACTTGTCATTTTCCCATTTACCTTTTGCATAACGTGGTGTAACAAGAAGGCCAAACGCATCACTCGTTTCACCAAACCAGTATTCAGATTCATCAACCTTCGGGCGGTTCTTGTAAAGTTCGTCATAGTGTTTTAGAAATGAGCGCTGTAGGAAGATGTTCCAATAGGATTTGAAATGAGGGTACTTGCCTTTTAACAACTTGATCATTACCCTATGGCGTGGCTCACAAAAGGGGAGTTTGAGGGACGTTCTTAAGCCTTTTAGCCACTCGCTCACAAATTCTATTGGTGTCTTTATAACCTTATGTTGTAAGTCGATATAATCGTCAGTTTTCGAACCAATGAAAGCATTCAGAGAAAGCTCATTGGGATAATCATAATCAGGACCTGCGTTTTTTAGTTCATCCAGTACGTCTGGTAAAACAGTTCTCAGTCGGTCCTGCATTTCGGAAATCATTTTGTTTCTTGCCGTCTTGTTTGGATCTCGTTTCGCCACGATCGTCCATTCCCGGTTAAATTGGGAAACAATTCGCGTCTTTGGGGGCGTCTCCTCTTTTCAGATACATTTTCTTCCTAGGTCTCGGCGCTTTCTTCCACTGTAGGACGTGCCATTGTTTTTGGGGTTGCTAATGAAAGCATAGGTACCATATGGCTAGCGGCTCAGACATTCAGGTTCAATCGCAGCAGCTTGACCATGAATTTATGGACAGGGCTCGTACAAACCTTGGTGCGTTTGAAGAAAAGAATGAATAAACCTGCGAACCCGAACGGCAACCCCCCAAGCCCCGAAATGGATATGAAGGGTTGTGCAGCATTCCATAGTCCATGATCCCTAATAATGAGAACGGCAAATGCAAACGAACCCAAGGATAATGCTACAAGCCAGACAACAGCAAGAAGATCTGCAATTCGAAAAACCCTATTGAACGCTTTGTCATATTGGTCGGCCTTTCTTACACACATCGTAAGGTCATCCAGGCAGTAGGTAGTCAGTATGCAAGAATAGACATTTTGTGCAAGCACATTTAGATAGAATTCATCGGAATACGGGAATTTCTTTTGGTGGAGCTTGGTATAGAACTCCAGTGCGTGTTTGCGCCAACCCTGGTTATTGCTGCCTTCCGCGGTAATTGCTGATACAATTGTTAATAATTCCTCCTCAAAGCTATTTCCTGCAAATTTCACAATATCCTTCTCGACTATAGCTACCAGGAAATCCGCATGTATTGCCTGTTCTGAGGAAAGACTAGATTTCTGTCTCATCATTCGTTGAAACCAAACTGAGTGTTCTTGGATTCCTGCGTCTCGAATCCCAAGGGCCATACCGAGCATCGAAATATTATCGGCTAGTAACGATTCACGGTTTTCAATCTGTCTTCCCATCAGAACCTCGATGCCGTCACAAAATGCTTTGAGGTCCTCAACTCCTTTGTTGCGAACAAAACCAAGGGAAGCAGTAGACTTGTAGTTCTTGGTATCGACAGCATTTGTGAAAGATGGCTTGATTAATTCTGGCAGAAAAAATGCCGCAAAAGCCCTGACAACCTCAGGTTTATCCTGTACAATTTGAGTAAAGTAATCTTCTACTTGTAATTCTTTCATAGGAACCACTTACTGAATCTAAGGTTCCCACAGACAACGTCAGGATCAAACCCAGGGCATTTTTCCATTTTCCCAAGAAGCTTGGCAATCAAAGCGGAATATTCGAGTGTGACTGGTGCCGGCGAATAGAAGAATCCTCTCCAAGAAATGCAGGAAAAAGTGAAGACCTGCTGGCTAAGGTAGTGAGATGGTCCGGGATTTTTGAACAGGAAATAATGGTTTCTTAGTTGGATTCCGAGGGTATTTTTTCATTATCAAAGGAGTCCAACATGAACCGGAAGCAGCAAGCGAAGGCCGCCGCGATGTCCCCGAACAGCGATGGCAACCCCGCCAAGCGGACCCGCCGCAAGATCGACGACGCTCTGAAGACGAAGGTGGTTCTGGAAGCCTTGAAGGAGGCCGAACCGCTGTCCGTTTTGGCAAGTCGGTACGAAGTCCATCCCAACCAGATAGCTCAGTGGCGCAGGCAGTTTCTTGGCAACGCGCAGATGGCTTTTTCGGGAGACAAGAACGCCGAGCAAGAGCTTGAGCGCGTTCGCGGTGATCGCGATGAGTATGCACGCAAGGTCGGGGAGCTGACCATGGATGTCGAGTTCCTAAAAAAAAACTTGCGGAAGCTGGGCATGCTATGAGAGCAAAGATGGCCGATTCTACAAGCGAGGACTTGACTTTGAAGAGGCAGTGTTCGCTGCTTTCCATTTGTCGGACCTCGATTTACTATACGCCGCAGACTAGTCCGATGAACAAGTTGCTCATGGATCGTATCGATGAGCTATTCACCGATGACCCCACGCGGGGCACCAGAAGGCTCCGGGCGGCCATGAGGCGTCAGTTTGGGCTGGAGGTTGGGCGCAGCAAGATTCGCAGGCTGATGGCCCGTATGGGCCTCCACGCGATCTACCGGGCCCTGAACACCTCGAAGCCCAATAAGGCACACAAGAAGTACCCGTATCTGCTTCGTGGCGTAGTGGTCAACCACCCCAACCAGGTGTGGAGCACCGATATCACCTACATCCGCCTCAACGGCGGCTTCGCTTACCTCTGCGCCGTTATCGACTGGTACAGTCGGTGCGTCCTTGCATGGCGTCTGTCGACCTCGCTGGACAGCGGCTTCTGCATCGAAGTTCTCAAGGAGGCACTGGCGAAGTACGGAGAACCGGAAATCTTCAACTCGGATCAGGGATGTCAGTTCACCAGCGAGGAGTTCACCTCGGTGCTCCTTGAACGCGGTATCCGGATCAGCATGGACGGACGAGGGCGGGCGCTGGATAACGTGTTTGTCGAGAGGCTGTGGCGAACGGTCAAGTACGACGACATCTACATACGGGGGTACAGCTCCGTTGCCGAGTGCCGCACCGGCCTTGCGGAGTTCTTTGAACGGTACAACAACCGGAGGGAGCACTCGTCCCTCCTTTACAACTATCCAATGGAAGTGTATATTGGTGAGGTAGTGCTATCAAAGGCAGCTTGACGAGCAAGACAGGCAAGGCCAACTAAGCAATCAGAAATTCCTGTCAAGAAAAGTCGACCATCTCATAGTCGATATCGCGGAAAGTCGATCTTTCATGTAACTTCACAAGAACAGGATAGGAACCACCTTGTGTATATTTTTTGATTTCCCTCGGTCCAGTGAGTTGAATCAGGCTGTTAAGATCATCAAGTCGCAAACCTTCGCCTCTGCTTGCTGACCAAACTCCTTTCATTTCATTCCTGCTCATTCGATCCGGTTCCCCACCCTGATCCAAATCAACAAGGAGGAACGGTTGCTCTTGGGAAACCGTCAGGTAGGCAAAACTCACTTCGTGTTCACCCCCAAAATGGGTGGCCACTTCCTGTATGGCATCGATCTCATCGTGTCGGAAAGGCTTAAAGACATGGAAAACAAGCCTAACGGACGACCCCTTCTGCCAGTTGTACTTCTTCCTGACTTCATCAATTGTCAACTTTAGGTTATCTATCAGAGCTTGCAAATAATCGTTGTATTCAACAACTCGTGATCGATTGCCTACTAAGTACGTTCCGTCGCCAGAAAAAATGGTTGTAAAGCCGACAACACGATACGCTTCAGCAAACCGATCTGCCCTAATGTTAGAGTACCCAAGGCCAATAACCAGCTCGTGATCAATGGACTGGTTGACTGGCGTGACCCAAGGAGTGCCGCCCAATTTTGCATATATTGCCAGGCTCATGCTGTTTAATATCCAGCCGAGTTGCCATTCTGGCGCCCTTATGTTTTCAATCTTTATTTCTTGTGATGGAATTTGATTCTGAAGTAACTTAGACTTGGTTAGGTAGTACGGATCTTCTGTCGGTGGCAAATCTCTGAAAGATTCCGAGGTCTCAACTATGGCTAAATGAATTTGCCCTTTCTCGCCAATGGCTTTGCTTATTGCTTCGCTGAACTTTTCGGGTGTAGGCTCATCAACGTCATAAATAGCGAAATCCAATCCAGACAGGTGATACCTCTTAACAAACCCATCATTATATGGTTCTATCCCACCGTACTTTCGGCCATGTTGTCTATTTGAAGGAATTCCATTCCTAAATTTTGCCAGAAAAGAAGCCACCGCAGCCCTGTTCACTTTTCGGCAAAAAGCGCATATTAATGGCTTCTTAGGAGTGTAGACATCTTTATCCCAAGGCCCGTATAGTTTTATGCCGTAATTTGCATTGGCATTGGTCTTTGTTGAATCGGTGCTAAAGATGTATGTTGGCTTTGAGAATTTCTTGCCATTCCAGAAATTGTCACCCTCCTTAAATAGCGAGCCGACTCGAAATTCGACCCCATTTCCATTTGAGATTTGGTCTTTGCAAAAAACGCTATGGATCCGACGAATTTCCTCAAAGAGGTACTTGTGGGACTTTCGCATATGCGCTGTGCTAAAAAGCTGATTCATTATTTTTGTAGCAGTCTCCCCTCCAAGAATTTGGGAAAGAACCATTCTGCGGTTTTCCCTGTTGTTTTCAAGGAAGAGCTCATCTGCTCGGTAGGTGTGAGTTTCATTACCACGCTCAATGATTAGAGTCGCAGAATCTATGACTTCCTTTATTTGGCCAACAAGATTCCTTTGAGGTGCAAGAACATCATTCAGTTTTTCACTACAACAGGCAAGCCTGCCTCTGAGATCGATATTCTTGTCGATGAGGTAACTACAGGTAAGTTGCATGTCCCACTGGTAGAAGATTTTAAACATGATTAAGTAGATTGGTTTGCCGTCCGGGTATAGCACTCTTGTTTCAAGAGCAATGCCTTTTCGGTAGGCAATTTGGTCTCTATACTTCTCTGGTACCATGTTGCAGATGAGGTCATCCTCAATTCTTCGTGAGAAAAACTCAATCGGTTGGAATGATGACGGAACTATTCCCTTCCAGGAAATAATCTTTCGAAAGAGTGTATGCCTTACAAATGCAGAGACAACTTCTATATCTTTGTCAAGGGCAATGTTTACGGCCTCACCATTCAGCGGTTCCACGCCCGGCATCATTGGCGAGTGGTAAATCCAATTCCCGATTCTTGGAAAAGAATGGGTAGTATTGTGATTTGCTCGTAATTCGAGCAACAGTTCATCAGAAAAGGGCAAGCGTCTTACTGGTATCTGCTCATTTAGGAATTCGAATGGTGCCGCGTTTGTGATTAGTGCCATACTAAATACATCTCCACGCCTATTTAAATTCGTTTTCGTTCTTCGTCGTCTTGAACCGCATTCCAAAAGCCACCACTGCTTCATTCTGAACTTTGGACGTCCTCATTTTGTAGCCATCATGATTTCAATTGTTGCCGTGCATTATCAACAAATTCATCCACGACGATTCCCTGCCGAGCATAGTTGACCATGCATTGGCAACGGCGCGGTAGAAAGTTATATCCTAACGGATGACTTAGGATCCCTCGAACTTCTTCTTTGCCATTTTGACCGCCTGTATTTTTGCCTACAAAGCCAATTTTCTTTCATACTCGTTTTTGAAAGCTTCATGAGAAGCGTGTCCCTTGTCCTCAGTGAGAGTCGCTACCTCTTCTTTCACTTTGATGCTGTCCATTCATACTCTCCCTTTCCTACATCATTAAAATAGCAATTTAAGCATTGCATCATCGGGAATTTGGAAATCTCCTATTTCTGGGGCAAAAACATTGTTGCATTTTGGGCATGCACAAATAGGCCCGAATTTTATCGACCTCTTTATGAGATCGTTCTCACCACACTGGCAAGCTTTGGGCTTCTCGTCCAGGTAGTATCGAGACTTGCAGACTTTGCAGTCCCAAGCAGTCTTGAAACCTTCCGTCAGATACACGGTCTCTTCTGTCTGGCATTTGGGACACGGCCTGCACCCTTTAGTAAAAATGGTACGCATGGGAATTTTCCTGACTTTCTCTTCTTTAATCTTGAAACAGCGTTTCCCAGCTATTTGATGCAAGATCCTCGTGAAGGCAAATCGAAAGTTCTATGGTCAATACATTGTAGATTATTTGGCTAGTATTAGCGTCATGTGGGTCTGAGCTGCCGTGAGCGATGCCGTTTCGCATCCTAGCGAGTTTGGGCACAAAACCCTCACACAGGTCATTGAATGATCGAAAGCGATCATTCCCTTTGGACATGTCGAGATACTTTAGAACAGGGCCTAATTTGTTCATCACCGACGCTTGTCTGGTTGCGAAGGATCGCACATCCTCAACAAAGAGCGGACCACTCTTGTCGCCGTCTAACACCCTTCTGAATATCAAGTCATCGTGAAGATATGATACAAAGGATTCAAGTGAAATGAAACTGAAGAGAACTGCTGATCTTTCGTCATTGTATTTCGCATATAGTGCCGCGTCGACAATGCAGCGAAGCCATAAGGGTAGCGAGCTATCTTTTCTGATTCCTTTTACGTACATTTTGGCCGCCAAACCGCGGCCCTCGGCAATCTCATAATCGATATGGTCGCCCTTCAAGTATCCCTTGAGCATGATCGAGCTTTCAAAGGAGTTAACCTGAAGTATTTCGAGAACTATTTCGCTATCATTAACCGAAGAAGACAATTCGCGTCCTTCAAAGATCCCGAATTCAATGAGTGAAGCTTCAAGGATACGACAATAGTGTGGTACATCTGCTCTTGCCATGATTGTCAGTTTATTGGAACTGCGATAGTCGTCGTCGGCGCAATCAGTTTCAATTCTATAAGTTTTCGTATTCGCATCGAGATTCGGAAATAAGCCACATAAGAATTCGACGGGGTCTTTATTCAACAAGGCCAGAATGATTTTGTGGTGGTCATTTTCAGATTGCATCTCAAGGTGCTTGGAAAGCAACGATGCTAGGTGGAGTATGGGGTTGCAGCCTAATGTATTGCGTAAAAGGAAAGTGGCAATGTTGTCTGACATGGGTTTAGAACCAAGCATATTTGGTTTCACCAATCTTATCTATTAGTGTCTGCAAATTGGAATTTCATTACATTTTACTTCTTCTTCGCACGCTCCCCATTCTTTTGTTTTGGAACCGGCCTTCGATGCGCCCAATTTCAAACACGGTTTGCGCGTTATTCTACGCCCCCGGCCTCTCACCTTGCAATAAAATCTTTCACAAGCAACATTTCCTGGCCCTTCCCAGTAATCACGAAACTGTTGCCAACCAGAAAACGTCCTCGCGCCAACCCTTTATTATCTATCCCGCCAACCCAAAATGCAACGAAATCGATTTCGCCCCCTCTAAGCGGCGCTAATTCAACATGATAGGTCCCAGTCCTTCGTTCGCTACCGCTCTTTTGCATTGTTCTTGTCCCTTAATCAACTATAGTTCCGGTATGTTCGGTCAACGGCGAAATTCACGTGAATTTCGCCCTTTCGGTCATTCCAGGGCATTGGGACCGTACAAATAATGGCTGTGCACCTGATACTCAGCTCGTTTGGAGAATCCTGCAGGCTGCAAGGGCTGAGCATCCGAACACCAAGGATTCCATCCTGATCTCCTACAACCTTTTTGAAGACGAAGTGGAATCCGGTGAGATCACAGAACCCGTCGAACAACTTCCCGGGCTGGATTGATGGAAAGAAGCGTCCGTCCGGCCGCCGCGGCAGGCCGCTGACACGATTTCCGTCATGAACCCGCGCGGGGCCGGCCACTGGCCCGGCAATGCTTCGTCCAACCTGATACAGCGAGCGACACGGAGGGTGGGACGGGGCAGTGAAAAGCTGGCCTACCCATAATGATGAAAATACAGGCAAGCCATTGGCAGTAACCCTTGAACCGGCTTTTTACCGACTCCAAAACGGCTTGCCGCCAGTTGCCGTTGAATGGGTAGCGGAAGTGCAGTTGGAACAAAAACTGGCCGCGCCCTGCACGGACCGAATTCCCGCTCTCAAGCTTGCCGACCGGCGCCGTGTCCGGCATACGGGCCGGACCGCGGGCGCGATACCTCCACCCTACAGATTGTGTGCAAATCTCCGTTGTGAGAAGTCTATTGGAAGAATATAATTGACATGAGAGAATCCGAGCGCGCAGGACACCTTAAAAGCCACAATCGACATGTTCCCCGACCATCCAATACCGTATCACCGAGGCCTCGATTCTACCCCCGTTTCCATTCGCCTGGTGCAATGCCTTGGAAAATCTTCCGTGGAGGAAGTCCGTACGGATGATTCAGCCCAACCCTACTCTATTAGACATCCTCCATGTAAAACGTGGGCAGGAAACGATTGGGGCAATCACCTAGGCGACAGCAGACATCAAACACGCCGTCACCTGAAACAATGCAGTGCCTCGCCGAGCTGTCTGACACTGAGCATGCGACGGCATAGCAATCATCGAAAAACCCATCGACAATTACGATCCAGTAAAAAATCGCGCTGGCCATAGATGCCGACTTCGTGATGATGGGACTATACGGCTTGCCGCCGATAGGCAACACGGCCAGACGATGACCGCCCACATACGGAGAGTCTTCGAGCACGGTGTGGATGAGCCGGACAAGGTGCGCCCGCCAACGGTTGCACGTTGTTCGCGCGCGCATAACAGTAATGTCCGGGAAACCCCTGATTGCCACTGCTGGCTGGGCACACAACAACCGCGCTCTCTGAATACATTGCTGCCGACGACAGCGCCATGATTCCGCGCGCGGCCCACCGCTGAAACGGTGGCTCGAATCGCCGCTCGCCCGGATTAGCCCGGGACATGGCGGCAGGGTGCGGCATCGCTCACGTGCTGGCTGGCGGCTTGCGGACCAGTTCCTCGTATGGCGCAGACATGCATTCCCCTGAATTATTCTTCGGTGGTTGATCCGGCGGCTCGCATGTTTCCCCATTGATTGAACCCTAAAGTTCCCCTCACTGTTTTTGAAAAAAAACCAAACATTCTTTCGGGGATGGTCGCCGTATTGGAGTACTATATATAGGCCCCGGATGTTTAGTCCGACGCCGCCACATCACATCGAAATGGTAACGCATATCAATCCAAAACGGAGGTAGCGTCATGAGTGAAAAAATCAACATCGACCTAATCAAAAAAGTTTTCGCCGACGCGGGCGCAGAATTCTCAGGGGAGGCGGATTATCCTCATTATGTGGGTGACGACGCCCCAACGCTTGACACAGCTATCCCCGTGAACTCGCGCGTATACACCTGGCGGTTCGGGTCTCGGCAAGTTGAAATTATCGCATACGACACATTGGCCAGGGAATGTGCATGGGGGTGTCGGGTTTACGAAGATGACAAAACGTTGTTATCAGAGACTGAGTTGACCAGCACTATGCAGGTGATTGCACATGTTTGGCCCCAGGTTGCCACATGTCCGCCAAGCGCCTGATCTTCCACGCCGATAAGAGAAGAAGTTCGCCGGCCAGGAGTGGGCGGCACGCGCAATGCACTGCCTTCGGGCATGACGATGCGGCCGCCTATTCATCCCCTGTCGAGCCACTGATCTTGCCGGAGTTATTCAGGCTTTCCCATCCGCCGAAATGGAATCCTCCTTACTTCAACTTTTAAACTTTTCTCTACTGCTTCCCACGTCTTTTCTGGGTCCTGTTCCTTGAAATAAGTATAACGCGTTTCTTATTCTAAAACATCCCGGAAAGATCAAACCCTTCCGCAGCTCCAAGACCTTGGACCTCAAGCGGCGGCACCCCACCTTTTTTTGAGCCTATTTCAATATCCTGTGGCAAGAGGTCATAAATCTGTTGGTAATTTGTAATCGCATTAGATGGGCCAAGGTCTACTACCATTGATGCGCCCTCGTTCGGAAATTTTATATCGATCGTCTTGTTAGTACTGTTTGGATCAATTTCAGCAACAACAGCAGTGTCTTTGAAGTAATCCAGGACTTCCTTAGCTTCCGATGTTTCGCCGTTGTCCAGATCCCCCATGCTCACCTGTGAGAAAATCAAGCCATGCCGTCGGCATTGCAGCTCATCAGCATATGGGCATGAGTCACATTTCACTGATCGAATAACACCGGAATTCGAGAAGGCGTAATGGTCTGTCGTGCAGGTGTCAAGCGACTCCGCATGAACAGTCTTTGTCGTCGCCATCGCATCACAGATAATCTGGTCGGCATCAGCCCGAACTTTGCTTAATTCTTTTCGTATTTGGGTAACCGTTGCGGTTTTCGCCAGAGCGCCAACGGCCCATAAAACGGCATTCTCCCTAATGGCAAAGTTCTGCGCGGACAAGACCAGAGCATTGGGTTTCCCTGATTCCGATGCTGATTCTGTGATCCTGTTTTTCTTTTCTCCATTATATGAAAGCCGGACAGCCTCATTAAGGCGCTTACCGGCATCTCTGTTGTCTTTCAATTCCTGGGCCTGCCTTGAACTCAATCTGCCTTCTACCCTCAATTCATCTATTGCCTGGTTGACGTCTGCATCCCTGACTCCGTCTTCCAGGATTCGAGCTCCAATGAGCGAGCAGGAATGTGTAAGGTTCTTTCGGCGCTGGCAATCGACACACTGATTTATTGGAAGAACTGCCGCGACCCTAATTCCGTTCTCATGCAAGAACTGCCGACATTTCTCGCAATTCCCGCCATAAAGCGCCGGCACGGCGGCCATATGTGTCAACAACAGTTCTGAACTGGCGTTCCTGTGCAAAAAATCGATGGCAGATTTAATCCTCATCTTGTCCGGAAATTTCCTTTCTACCTCTTTCCTGACAATTTCGAGGTCTGTACCCTTCAAAAGTAGCTCTCCTATGGCCCGGGCGATTGGAAGGATTTCCCGTGCGTTAATGGTCTCACCAATCGTGGCATTATCCTTCTCCTTCTGAGATCCGACCTTCCTCAGGATATCATCTTGAGCTCGAGCGTCCATTTTGGGAGGTGCTGCCTCCACGACGGGTGAGGCATGCGGATACACACGATCCCCTATTTCTGATTTGGGGGGCGACATTGCCCGTTTCAGATCATCCCAGTCTGCAATCCTGGCGTCGGACAGGATGCGACCCGATTCCATCAGATGTCGGCTGGCTTCTCTCAATTCCTCTTTTGTTGCTGGGACATTGGCGATAAGCTTTTTTCCACTCTCCGGGCAGAACCCATAGCGTGAATTGCAAAGCTCGCACCCTGGTGCCATCACAACCCAGAGGGCCTGACGAGCCACAGATTTCTGCGAGGCATGCCGAATGTCAACACATTTCCCCGTGGCATTTCTGTCGAGGTATAATTGGCCATGAAGCGGCCTCTCGGCGAGGATAGATGAAGCCTCAGCATGGCTTAACACGCCCTCATCAGCGAATCTTTCAAGGTATTGCTCCACCTTCAGGCCTGACTCATTTTGCATATTCATCCACCTTGCTGATTGGATCACCTCGTCTTTTTGTTTTTGGATATCAGCCGGTTCCTTCTTGGGCCCTTGTGCGCTGGTTCGATATTCCGAATTAAAAATCAGGGTTGTCTTGCCCTCACACTTGTCGGATAAGCTAGCAGCAAGAACCCGATCAAGATCGGTTGTCTCCTGAGCAATGTCATCAATTCCTATTTTCAAATAGTGCGGATTGCCTCCAACAACATCTGCCGGCAAATCACCCAGCCCATCGGAAAGTCTGTCGATCATATGTTTGCTCCTCTCATTCTTGATTATAAAGGCCGATTATACCTCTATATGGAGTATTGATAGATAATTGGAACGAGAGAGCAGAGCCTATTCTGGAATGTAAAGGTGGTATGTTCTTGGTAAAATTGTAGTTACAGGGCTGGATTATGCTTCCGATATCTAATCTATTCCGGATTTTCTCTGCATCTGCCGTGCTGCCCTGCCTTGCGATCCCGAGTTTTTTCCCCGGTCGCCTCATTGGTCTTGAAGTTTGAAAATCTCTTCTTTATGTTATTCCCGATTTGGAATATTATAGAATAATAGGTCCGCAGATTTTTTTGGCGGCAGAACCCAATGGCTCGATGTCGAGGAGGCGGTAGAATGAACAGATATGACATAGCCCTAGGCAAAGAAGTCAAAGATGAGCCCGGAGAATGGTTTCTAAATGGTGAAATCGTGGATGACGGGGCAAAGCGCTGGTATCTGAATGGGCTCCTGCACCGAACGAACGGTCCGGCCGTGGAATGGGACGACGGAGATGAATATTGGTACCAGGATGGTCAACTGCACAGGCTGGATGGCCCGGCCGTAGTGACCGATGAATCACTACAATGGTTTCGGGAAGGGCTGCGCCACAGAATTGATGGCCCAGCAATTGAATGTATGAGCGGGACAAAGGAATGGTATTTGAACGGCCGGCTTCACAGGACTGACGGCCCGGCTATAGAACATGCAAATGGGCCTCGGGAATGGTATCTGAATGGCCGACGATTGACAAAAGCAAAGTACGACGAATACTTGGGACAAATGCCTGAAATCAAGACCGAGGAATTATGTGAACCTTGGGCACTAATAGATATCGGGGAACGGACTTCTTAAGCCCCTTCTTGGCCAAGCCCTAACTGTCCTACATCATTTTTCTTATCAGCAAACGTTGAGCCTCAGTTTGCGGCCCCGGGTAAACGCTGGCGGTGGAGCGGTAGGTTACCGTGAGAACAGAATGCATTTCTCGCTTCGTGAGGCATAATCGCCGACATTTCTTCCCGTAAACGTCATTTTGACGACATACGCTCCGGGAGATTGCGGGCCGGCATTCCAGTCTATCGACTGCAGTACGGCGCCGATGCACGCGTCATGGAAACGCTAGACGACGCGGCCGGCACGCGTTATGATGTTCACCTCGACACCGCTATTATCAAACGGCGCCGAATACTCGATTCGGGCGCCATTCCGCAATGACAATACTCTGAATCTGTAGGCGTCCCCAATATCGGATGGGTTCTCGGGGGATGAAACACTGGCAGCAGCCATCGGTTGGGTCGGACGAACCGCTGTCAACGCGATTTGGCCCTTGCGCATCCTGCCTCCGTCTCCGGTAAGGCGCAGGTAATAATCGGACGAACACGCAGTGCCGTCCTCATCGCTCAAACCGATAAACGTGGTACCGGCGGGTATGGCCGTCGCGTCCGGGGCCGTCTTGGCAATTTGATTTCCTTCATTGAATTCATCGAACATGGATATGTAGATGCCCTGACAACCAGCCCGAACCGCGTGTACTCCACCAGGTGCTGCATGTCGGCGTTAGCTTCTAAGGGGTCGAAGATAAGGCGCTCGCAGATTCATGAAGTTATTGCGGGGTGTACAAAGGAGAAATCCCGAGTTGGATAACCAGGGTCCTTATATGGACATTTCTTTTGGGCCACGTCGACATTATTCTTTGGGCCTTTTGTCCAGATAAGTTTTCACAACAAGTATGCTGCCGATAACTAGCAGAAGGATGCCTAAGCCATTTGTTGACTGTTGCGCAGGTTCGCTTATGCCAGAACCCCACACGGGATTATTATCGAGATCAAAAAGCAAGCCGATATAGTTGTTAAAAATAAAGCAGAGGCATCCAGCTGCCATCAATCCATATCCAATCTTATCAAGATACTTTTTCATCGAGAGCCACCTTTTTAAGTAGGGAACATTTATTCGGGATATTGCAGGCCTTCTTCCTAGACTATTACGCAATCATGCCTTTGGATTGCAGAATCTTTTGGGACTCTTCATCCACTGGCTCGTATCCCTTACTCAGCAGGCCTTTTATATAAAGTTTGTTATAGATAAATGGGAATGCGAGCCACGAAATACCGAAGGTAACTATCGCAAGAACGATCTCGATAATGCACCACTTCCAATCCTCGCGGAACAATGTCGGAAGGAACCCGAAGAAGAGTGTCGTCCATGAAAAGCCGACCTTTGCTTGACGGGTGAGTCCTGTTTGTTTGTTTTTTAGAGTTACTTGCATCTAAGCCTCCGAATGATTAAGAGCGTCTTGTACTAAAATTCTATAGGACTCTTCCATGCGAAAGGAACCTTATGATTGCTTTGCTCAAGGCTTTTCTTGCCTATTGCCCCAAAAGTTGTCGCCCATGTTCCATGGTGCTCTTGCCTTCCGAACTCTTACATATCTGTTCTGCTTGATCTCGGCTCATTCCGCCCGCCACAAGCCCGCTAATGCATTCTTCCAAATCGCTCCCGGAATACCCCTGGGATTCTGCCGATTTGGGCGATGGTGCCGGTGACGAAGCAGGGGGGTGGGAAACCTGGATTTGGGTATTGTTTTCTGGTAGAAAATCCGTTCTAGCACCTTTTTTCTGCTCGCACCCAGTCAACGCCACTACCAGTATTGAAAACAATAGGAATTTCTTGACAAGGAACATAAAGCCCCATTTTGCTACGGAGAACGGGTAAATTTACTTTTTCGTATTCTTTGTATCGTTAATACGAAGACAATTCTATCAACTTTGCATTGAAATCCGTCAGGCGTCCTCTGCCTGTAATCTTAAAAACAGCAGAACGACATTCAAATTGTTTTAAATTTCGAACATCTGTCCTAAGTTCTTTGCCAAAGTACATTGTGAAAAAGGCACCCTCCGTAACATTGTTATCACGATCGCAGGGTGCAGCTCTAAAATGATTCTCTTCTGCTCCAGAATAGTCCATCAAGATTTTTAATTTTGCAGTCTTACCAATTGCCTTAGCTCCGTCCATCTTTATATCCCGAGCATCCGTATAATCGTATTTGGGACCCGCCGCACTTGGTGCCGGTGGCGGAGGAGGCGTTTGGGCGATCTGACTTTGGGCATCCTTTGCTGGCGAATTCGATTCGGCTCTTGTTTCCTTTTTCTGTTGACATCCAGCTACTACTGCTACCATCACAGCTAGACAAAGCAATTTCCTGATAGAGAACATACACCACCTCCTGTTTTGATAAATGTTGGATTTGTGGCTAAGAATCGGCTAATTTATTCGCCCGAACTTCTTGCAATATCTTCTGTTAATATCGTCTCAAATGAGTCATCGTGATTAACGCCTTTTTCAGGGGCATCGTCCTTCAACTTGTCAAGGTTTATCCAGATTCCGCTTCCTCATAGTGAGGATTTCCAATAGCGCATCGGGCGATTAGAGCTGCCGTGATCAACTACTTTTAGTCCTGCAAGGGAGACCCCTAAGGATTTCGCCTGCTCATTT
>CAVSQB010000036.1:0-95226 GCA_963729895.1 uncultured Fibrobacterota bacterium
TGGACGATGGCCGCGCCTCGGCCAAACGCTGCCTGGGCGGCTGCCGTAAGAAGGTGCCCGGCGATTCCCTGCCTTTGGAAAGCGGGCCGGACCGCGATGGTATGGATTTCAAGTTCGTCTGCTGCAATAACGGAGAACACGAAGCCGCGCACCGTGCCATCGCCGGTTTGCGCAACCAAATTGATGTTACCGGGGCAGGAAAGTTCTGTTGCAAACGACGTGGCGCTCCAGGTCACCGTGCGGCACAATTTCTCTATGTCGAGAATAACCGAAAGGTCGGCCCGGACCGCCGGCCTGATATTCACGGGCCGCAAACTCATGGGTTCTCGTCCGGGACGTCAGAACTCCGGTCGGTTTCGACGTTTACATCGAGTATCTGCTTGAGCTTGAGAAGCACCGCGTCAACGCCCTTGCCCGTCACCGACGACATCGATAACCAGCCGCTCGGCAGGGAAGGACGGGAATCTGCGGGTGTAAGGTCGCTTTTCGACAGAATGAAACATGCGGGCTTCCGGGAGAGATGCGGACTGTACGCGGAAAGTTCGCCAAGAAGGAGCGCCGCCTCCGCCTCCGGATCCGGCGAATCAGCCGGCACGAGGATGGCGAGAACGCGCGTGCGTTCAATGTGGCGCAGAAACCGTATGCCCAGCCCCTTGCCTAGGTGGGAGCCTTCGATGAGGCCGGGGATATCGGCAACCACAAACGATTGATATCCTTCGCATTTGACAATACCGAGGTACGGCCGCGTGGTGGTAAAGGGATACTCGGCGATCTTCGGCTTTGCGGAAGAGATCCTGGAGAGAAACGTGGATTTTCCCGCATTGGGCCGGCCCACGAGGCCGACGTCGGCCAGCACCTTGAGTTCGAGCCGCAGCCGCCGTTCCTGCCCCGGTCTGCCTTCTTCCGCATGGTCCGGAAGGGGGTTGGAGCGCGTTTTGAGCGCGGCGTTCCCGCGGCCGCCGGCCCCGCCTCGCGCCGCGCAGAATGTTTCCTTATCGTCAAGAGTGTCGAACAGGAGGTCACCGGTGTCGGCGTCGAACACCACGGTGCCGAGCGGCACCAGCAGGGTAATGTCGTCGGCGTCCTTGCCGTCTTTGTTGCCGCCCTTGCCGTTTGCCCCGTGGTCCGCCTTGTAATGCCTGCGATAGTGAAGGTCCTGTAGGGTACGAAGGTGGTGCGATCCGCAGATGTGAATGCTCCCGCCCTTGCCGCCGGTGCCGCCGCTCGGGCCGCCTTTCGGCCTGTACTTTTCGCGCAGATAGGCGAAACAGCCGTTGCCGCCGCTGCCGGCTTTTACCACGATGGTTGTTTCGTCTATGAACATAATTGCTTTTCGGGTTTCAAAGGTTGAATTGTCAATTCGCTCTTGCAAACTAGTTGGGCGTTTCCCTCGCTTCGCTCGGGCCGGTCTCCCTGCGGGCTCGGCCAAATGGCCTCGTTGCCGATCCGCCCCTATGGCTCTTTTTGCCCGGGTCGGCCGGCAATGTGCACCAGCACACCCTCCGGTCCACCTAACGCAAAACCAAGAAACAGATTGGCCATCTGTCAACTATGTTTCTAGGTGCCCCAACACGGATGGTGACGCTTGCATCAGGTCCTACTTTGGGGCCACCTGCAGAGGGGGTATGGGTGCAGACCCCGAAGGAAAGGTTCACAAAATGGACAACTCCAAGCCTTTCCGAGGAGGCTGCACCCTAGCAGGGTGTTGAAAAAGTCTCCCTTTTGTAAACATTTATCCTTATATTATAGGGGAACCCCAACCAAGGAGTATTGATGAGAGGTTCCCAGCCAGCCCAAGGCGGTATGTTCAGCTTCGTTTCTCCGGATTCCCGAGTGCCGGCAACACACCCGCTTCGTCGTGTCAAACAGTTTACGGACATAGCGCTGCGCCGCCTTTCTCGTGACTTTGAGGCGATGTACAGCCGGATGGGACGCCCTTCGATACCGCCGGAATGGCTTTTGAAAGCACAGATATTGATGGCTTTGTTTTCGATACGGTCGGACCGGTTGTTTTGCGAGATGCTGGACTATAACATTCTGTTCCGATGGTTTCTTGACATGGATCTGGATGCGGCATCGTTTGATCATAGTGTGTTTTCGAAGAACCGAGATCGACTTATGGAACAGGAGATTGCGCACCGGCTGATGCAGGAAATCGTGCGTCTTGCTCGTTCCGAAGAGTTGTTGTCCGATGAGCATTTCACGGTTGACGGCACGTTGATTGAAGCCTGGGCATCGATGAAGAGCTTCAAGCGAAAAGACGCGGAATCGGCGAACAAGACTGACGATGATCGGAGTAATCCGTCGGTTGATTTCCACCATGAGAAGCGAAGCAATGAGACACATCAGAGTTCGACCGATCCAGAGGCGCTGTTGGCTCGGAAGAACAAGAGAACGGGAGCGCAGCTGGCGTATTCCGGTCACGTGCTGATGGAAAACCGAAATGGGTTGTGTGTTGATATCGCCATTGCGCCAGCGACGGGGACAGCGGAACGGGATATGGCGCTTGAGCTGATAAAGCATGAACGCAGGCGCGGAAAACGCCGGATGAAGACGGTGGGTGCAGACAAAGGGTATCATGCAACCGAATTTATCAAGAGCCTGCGACGCCTGCACGTGAAGCCTCACATTGCCGAGAAGGCCAACACTTCGCTTAAAGGGTTGGATGGAAGAACGACTCGGCATAAGGGATACAGCGTAAGTCAAAGGAAACGAAAACGGGTTGAAGAGATATTTGGGTGGATCAAGAGCGTCGGTGGCCTGCGGAAAACTCGGGTAAGAGGAATACGAATCAACCAGACTGTTGCCTACGTGGTTGCCGCAGCGTACAACTTGATACGCATGGTTAAGTTGATGCCGCAAACGGTGGGGGCAGCATGAGAATGGCCTGGGAATCCGGGGAAATGCCTCGGAACGAGGCAGGTAAAACCTCTCTGACATATGTAAAGTTGAAGTTAGGTTCATAAAAAATCAACAAGAGCGCTTCTGTTAGGACTATTTCAACAACCTGCTAGGGGGAAACTTCCCCCATAATAAATCTATGGTTAGGTTTTCTTCGACGACTCGGACGATGATGATGTGGAAGAACCCGATGACGACGCGGAGGAACCGGTCGATGCTGAAGAGGCCGGCGGGGAATCGTTTTTCGCCTGCTTCTTGTAGGAATCGGACCGATAGTCTGTGCTGTAAAAGCCACTTCCCTTGAACAGAAATCCCGCTCCCGGGGAAATGAGTCGTTTCACCCGCCCGCCGCACTCCGGCTTCCTGCATTTGGTGAGCGGCGGCTCCGTGATCCTTTGGTATTCCTCGAAGGTGAGGCCGCATTTCTCGCATTCATATTCGTAGGTTGGCATGCAAAAAACGCTCTCTGAATCGGTAACCGCGCTTGTGAATTATAGAAGATACATCATGCAGGAGAAACCGGTCAACGCCGCACCGGGGTGCCAACGAGGTCGTAATCGGAAGCGGACACGATGAGGGCCGGCACAATGGCACCCACGCGAGCGCTGCCGCGGGGCAAGAGTACCGTGCCGTCCACCTCCGGCGCGTCCCACCTGGTCCTGGCCGCCAGCGCGGGTTTCTTGGGCGATGGATGCCGCGCGTTTCCGAATAAAGCCTCTGGATCGGAACCGTCGGCGGGCCCGTCAACAATAACAGGAAGAGTCTTTCCTACAAACAAGGCACAGCGAGCGGCGTTTATTCGGCGTTGCAAAGCCATGAGTTGCTCGCACCGGCGGCTTGCTGTGGCATTGGCGGGCCGTTTTCTGAACGAATATGCCGCAGTCCCTTCTTCGGGCGAGTACGGGAACACGCCCAGATGGTCGAATCGCGTCTCCTCCACAAAATCAAGCAGTTCGCAAAAATGCCTGCCGGTTTCGCCGGGATACCCAACAATAAAGGTGGTCCGGATCGCGGCATCGGGGACGATGGTTCGTATGCGTTCGATGAGGAGCCGGATGCCAGCGGACAGCGGCCGCCTTTTCATGGAGCGCAACAGATCGTCGTTGATATGCTGCAGGGGAATGTCGAAATAGGGCAAGAGCCGTTTTTCCTGCGCAAAGAGCCTGAGAAAATCGTCGTTGACACGCTGCGGGTGCAGATACATGAGCCGGATCCAGGGGAATTTCGTGCGCGCGAGCAGGAGCTCAAGCAGGTGGACAAGCGAACTGCACCTGTCTGTTCCGTAGGCTGACGTGTCTTGGGAAACCAGGATGCATTCACGCACGCCACGGGAGTACAGCCACTGCGCCTCACGCAGGATTTCTCCCTCCGGCCGGCTCGTAAGCGGTCCGCGGATTCCCGGTATTGCGCAGAAGCTGCATAGCCGGGAACAGCCCTCGGCGATCTTAAGATACTGAGTTGCACGAGGGGGGAACAGGACGCGGCCCGGCAACGACGCCCGGCGCGCGTGTAGCAAGGACGCAAGCACCGATGGCCAATCCCGCGTCCCCAGCCATGCATCAACCTCGGGAAAATGCACCCGGGCTTCATCCCTGAACCGTTGTGAAAAACAACCGGCAACCGCAAGCGTTGTACAGGCCCCAAATTTCTTTAACCGAGCCATTTCCAGGATTGCCTGGATCGCTTCCTGTTTGGCTTCATTGATAAATGCGCATGTGTTGACGATGATCGCGTCTGCCTTTGCAAAATCTGACGCAAGGGAAAAGCCGGATCCGGCAAGCAGGCCAAGCATTCGCTCGCCGTCAATCTGGTTCTTGCTGCAGCCGAGATTCAGAAGGGCCACACGGGGCACTGGCAAGGTCTTTCAAGAAAAGGTAATCGTGAAGCTGCAAAATACTTCCGGCACAAACAAAAAAAGGCCGGCACGCGCCGGCCCCTGCGAGCCTTGATGCCGGGGGATGCTACCAGCCGCCCGAAGTGGAGTCCTTGCCCCAGCTCGAGTTGGTGGTACCGCTTGTTCCGCTCGTGCCGGTTGTGCTGTTTTCACTGCCGGTCGCGGTGGAGCCCGAACTGCCGGCAGTTCCGCTGGCCGGAGCCGTACTCGTGGTTGCCGCGCTGCCCGACGAAGACGGTGTTTTGTCCGGGGAGGTTGCAGAAGAAGAGGAGCCGAAAGCCGAGCCGCTCTCGGTTCCCGTGCCGGTTGTCGTTGAAGGAGAGGCCGAGGCTCCGGTTGACGGCGATGATGCCGAAAAACTGCCGCTTTCGGTAGGCGTTGCCGCGGAAGAAGACGTAGAGCCGGACGTCGTGCTGCTGCCGGAACTCGATCCGGAAGATGGTGTTGTCGAAAAGGAACTGCCCGAAGAACCGGAGAATGACGACGACGATGGCGTTGACGATTGAGAAGTTGAAGGCGCGGGCGCGCTTTCGTAGCTTCCGGCCGCAGTGCTCCCCGCCGATCCCGAGCCCAGGCCGTATCCTTCCATCCCGACGTTATCGTTCGATTTCTTGTCAACCCAGAATTCGTAACCGTTCGCCACAAGCGTATTCTCACCAAACGATTTTGCCGAAGACAAGGCGGCGAATCCGCCAATCCGGACGCGGTAGAAGGTGCCGCTCAGGTTGGGCGTAGGGTTCTGGACTTCTGCGACATACGCAGGGTAGCCCTTGTCTTTGAGTTTCGACACCATGCTGTTTGCAAACGACTGAGATTTTACACAGGAGACCTGGACCGTGTACCTGCCGTTTGGCGCAAAATCGCCGGAAAACGATGATGGCGTTGCTTTTTGTGCTGCCGAAGAGGCTTGTTGGGTGCCCGTCTTCTTGGAACCGGCTTTTCCCTGTTTCTTTGCAGTCGAGTCTTCCGAATAGAATTCCTTGAAAATGTCGCCGGTGTCGGCGGCCGAAGATCCCTTTGAAAGCTTGGGCGTCTGCGCGTTTGATTTTCCCTCGGACTGCTTTGGTTTCCCGCACCCGGAGACCGAAACCGAAAGAGCGACAAAAAGGACAAGAGCGGTTGTTATGCCCAGAAACGTCCTGCCGTGCATAGTTCCTCCTTGGTGGAAAAACTGGTTTTGTGCTTTGGGCTTTTGTTCACGCGGCGCCTGCGCTGGCGCACGATCGGCACCGCTGCAAAGTAAAAAACGCTTTGACACAGGCGCATAGGTTTACAACATGCGTCTGTTTACAATACTATAATAGAAACTACTATACTGTTGCCGAAAAATCCATACATTTTTGTTGGAGCCCGGCTAGTGCGCGTCGGCGCCACCGGGCAGGCTCGACAAAAGTTCCCTCGCTTCAACCGCCTGGGGCGTTTCCGGAAAATCGGAAACCACTCTTCTGAGGACCCCGACGGCGGCGTCGATGTTGCCGCTTCTGATGCGTTCAAGCGCGGTGCGCGCGAGCCTCGCTGCCTTTTCCAGATTCTGTGCATACCGACCGGGCTGGAGCGCCTGGCCAAGCGACGGCGGCACGGCATTGAGTTCGTAAATGCCGTAGGTCATCATAAGGCACCTGGGCGGCGCAGAAGGTTTTGCAGGATTGACATAACAGATTTTTCTGGTGTCAAATACCATGTAGCTTCCGTCCCAGCGATACGTGGCAGTCAGGGTGAGGGATGGACAACCGTTGATTGAAAGGGTGAGACCGGCCGGAAGAAAAACCGCATCAAAAACCCCGTAGGTAAAGGCGTACTGCAACACGGAACTGTCTACGGGGGGCTTTTGAGTCTGGTTGGCGGCGAAAGTGCGGTTGTTCTTATGCAGGGTGAGCCCGTATACGCAGCGGGACGCGGAGTCAACAACGCACACGAGGGAGGTCAGCCACGATTCGCGCACATAAGCGCCCATGTCCTCGTATGAATAGGCGAAGTACTTGCCTTTGGGAACAAGCGCAAATGTGAGAATTTTCTTGTCCCCAAGAATGCCCGGCGTGCACATGATGTTTGTTTCGTCGGCAATCGCCCGGAACTGGTCTTCCTGCCGGTATTTGAGGACGGACGAAACCACAATATCCATCATCTCGGCCGGATTGAGCACGCCCGAAAGAAGGTCGCGCGTTTCAAGCGAGTAATTCCTGTTTGCCAAAAGCAAATGGAACAAATGCTTCTTGTCAAGGACCTCCATATACTTCGGCGCCTCGAGGTTGATGGTCCGCATCGTCTGTTCCATTTCGTCGGCAATATCCCCGGACAGGGTGATGGGCACGGTATACTGCGGCGGAAGGCGTGAAAACACGAGCTGGTCGGGCGACTGCACGTTGCGGAGCTTCACAAACGCATCGGGAAGCGGCGGCTTTTTGCCCGGCGTAGGGCTCCACGCGAGCCCCAGCCAGATCATGGCCAGCAGCCAACCGCGGCATGACCGGCCGTTTCTTATGAAACGTGGATTCACTATAGAATTCCCTTGGACGACGGAATGGCTTGTGGAACCCTGGGATTGATGGAGCACGACTGTGAAAGCGCGCGTCCGAAGGACTTGAACACCGCCTCGAGGGAATGGTGGCTGTTCCGCCCGCGCAACAAGTCGATGTGCAGGGTGAACCGTCCGTGATCGGTAAATGCCTTGAAGAAATCGTGAGCCAGGTCGCATTCGAAATCGTTGACATGCGAGGTGGTCAAATCCACGTTATATACAAGATTCGGCCTCCCGCTCAGGTCGATGCACACGCGTGCAAGCGATTCGTCCATGGGAACGTACGAAGTTCCGAAGCGCACGATACCGGCATGGTCGCCCAGCGCCTCGTGCAGCGCCTGGCCGAGGCAGATGCCTATGTCCTCGGCGCTGTGGTGAAAGTCGACCCCGATGTCGCCCGTGCAGGCAAGGGAGCAGTCGAAGAGGCCGTGCTTGACGAAGAGCGTCAGCATGTGGTCCATGAAAGCATTACCGCTTGCAATGCTCGAACTGCCAAAACCGTCGAGAGACAGGTCGCAACGGATGTCGGTTTCTTTGGTCTTTCTTTGTATCAAGGCTTTCCTAGCCATAACCGGTCCTTTCTGCCCTTGCACGCACGCGAGCGTTACGCTGCACCGGCGTTAAAGAATTCTTTCACCGCAGATTCAAACGCGCCCGTCTCCTCTTCCGATCCTACGTTGACGCGGAGGCAGTTATCGAGCATCGGATAAGCCGAGACGTCGCGGACAAGAATACTTTTTGTCTTTAAAAACGAAAAGAGCTCGTCTTTGCGCTTTGCCCGCAGCAGGATGAAATTCGCTGCACTCGGGTACACCGCGTCAAACGGCATGGAGCGCAGAAACCTGCACAGCAAATCGCGCCGGGCAGCCAGCTCCTGGACGCGCGTCGCAAGCATGTTTGCATTGTCCAGAAGCACCTGGGCCACATGTTCGGAAAAGAAGTTAATGTTGTACGGGAGCTTTATCTTGCTGATTTCCTGCACGACATCAGGCGTTCCCAGCATATAGCCGAGGCGAAGGCCCGCGCCCGAAAACGCCTTGGAGAAGGTTCGTGTAATAATCAGGTTGGGATTGTCCTGAAGCAACGGGACGGCGCTGTACCCGCCGAATTCCACATACGCCTGGTCAAGGACCAGAAAACCGGTGTGCGCCTTGAGGATCGCCCGGATGTCGGATTCGGTCAACGAGCACCCGGTTGGATTATTGGGCGAGCACAACACCATGAGCGAGCGCGGGTACTGCGATGCGGCCTCGCAGATTTTCTTCACGTCAAACGAAAGGTTATTTGTGAGAAATACGGTGCGCTCAAGGGAGCCGAGGCCGCCGGCGAGCAGCCGGTACACGGTGAAGGTTGGTTGACAAAGTATAACATCCTTTCCCTGCCCCGCCAGCGAAAGCAGCAGGACCAGCAGCATCTCGTTCGAGCCGTTACCCACGATGATTCCGCCGGCGGGCACACCGCTGTAGCCCGACAGTTTTGCCGTGAGCGCCTCCGGGACAAAGTTCGGGTACCGGTTGAACGGCCGCTTCCGGCAGAACTCCGCGATCTCGTCCTTGATGCCGGCCGGCAGGTCGTACGGGTTTTCGTTCTGGTTGAGTTTGATGTCCGCGGCCTCAGGCTCGAGGTGGTACCGTGCGAGGGCGCGGACCCGCTCATTGACAAGAAGGAGTGACTCGCTTAGTTTCATGGCGTTTTCCGATTACCGATGCGATGGCGGCGGTCGTGCGCGGGAACATTCCATCACACAGCGCCGGTCCCGGGCTTGATATCATTCATTTACAATATAAATTAGTACGGGTGAGGGCGGCTAATGGGACGAGGATTTTGGAAAAGTGTGGCGATGATAATCACGGCCAATTATCATTGACATTTCCCCACGTTCTCGACCGTTCAGCCACTCTCCAAGGGTGCCCCCAGCGGGTGATTGGATCATAGTAAGGGTGGTGCCTGGGCGCACCCGGCACAGCTATCCAGAGGTCTTAGGAGATTGACACTTTTTTGATGGAAGACGACCTGATGTGAGATCGCAGAAAATACTATTTGTTCCTCACCCCAGTTCAAACGCCCTGTCAAAATTCCTCTCCACAGCGTCGGCAAATTCCTCTTCGTCCATCTTCCTGAGTTCCGCGATTCTCCTCCCCACGAGAACAACCCACGCCGGCTGATTCGGTTTCCCCCGATGAGGCACAGGCGCAAGATAGGGCGTGTCGGTCTCTATGAGGAGCGAGTCAAGCTGAGCGCGCGTCGCGAGGGAAACCAGCGGCGATTTTGCAAAGGTGACGATGCCGGAAAACGACACGAAATATCCGGCATCGGCAATTGCCTTCATTGTCGTCTCATCGCCCGTATAGCAGTGGAACACGGCGCGTCTGACGTGGGACGAGACGCACAGGTCAAGCGTTTGTTGTTCGCATCCTCGCGAATGTACGATTACGGGTTTGTCGAGACGTGCGGCAAGAGCGAGGTGCTTTTTGAAAAACTCGATCTGCAGGCCCAAAACAGGGTAGGAGGGATTCGTTGCATCCACGCCGGTCTCGCCCACGGCGATCACGCGGGGATCGGCCAGTATGGCCGAAAGCTCGTCCTCCCAGAAAGGCGGCACGTCTGAAACGTCGAACGGCGAAATACCCGCCGCGCCCAGAAGGCAGGGGGTCGCCGCGCATTGTCCGGCAACGGTTTTGCTTGACGAAAGTGATGTTGCGACGTTGAGGATGCGGTGTACGCCGTTTGCCTGCGCGCCGGCGACCACCGAGCTCAGCGCGGCGTCGTCGCAGCTATCAAGATGGGCGTGGGAGTCGGTCCAGTGGCTCATGACCAGCCGGCGTCAATTCCGGCCCTTGAAGACGGAATTCCATTTCGCCAGTGTCCATATTTCCGGGTTTTTCGTGAACCGGTCGAGTTTGAAAATGGCCACATCCGGCGCGTCGATTTTGAGCGGCTTGCCGTTAAAGGTGTATTCCAGAAGGCTGTTGTTTCCTACATGGATATTGAAACTGTCCCGGGCAAAGCTGCGCCTCACCTGGTTCGGCTTGAGCCAGTTCTTCCATGACACGCCGTCGGCAAATACCTGCACCCACACCGAGTCCTTTTTTGCGCGTATCTCTATGGAAAGCGATCCCGACGAGAACGGCGTCACGGTGTCCTTTGCCGCAACGGCGGCATGCTTTGCGGTATCCGCGGGAGCGTTCGCGCTGTCGTGACGGACCATTTTCCCGATAAGGCTGTCCTCGCTTGCATCCGTCGGGGCAGCTTTGCGGCCTGCAACCAGGGCTGTGTCTGCACGCCCTGCGGTACCGGGTTTGGATTTTGGCATATCGGAACCGGCGCCAATTCTCTTATTTGCAAGAAAACTGACGAGTGCCAAGGCAACAATAACTCCGAGAATGATCATCCAGGGCTTGATGTCCTTCTTCTTTTCTTTTTCAACCATCGTAATTGCGATTCGTGTGTCACTGCCCTTGCGGAACTTCTCATCGTGGATGCCGCGTTCTTCGTAGAACTTTTTGAGGATCGCTTCGGGATCGAGCGATAAATACTTGGCGAGTGAGCGCAGATACACCCGCACATACGGGTCGGCCGGCAAGTCGTTAAAGTCGTTGGCTTCAAGCGATCGCACATACCTGACGTTGAGTTTGAGGTCTTTGGCAATGGTCTCAAGGGCGATGCGCCTCGCGATACGCTCGTTGCGAAGCATGTCCCCCACTCGCGTGCTTTGTGGCTCGGTTTTAGCTTGGTCGTTGGGTACGTTTTCTTCAGACATTCCCTGCGTCCTTTCGATTCGCATACGCCGAAAAAAGGTCGATGGTTTTTTTTACCGGCAGCCCCACCACGTTGTAGTAGCAGCCCTCTATTCTGTCGACAAACGCCATCGCTCTGCCCTGAATGGCGTACGCGCCGGCCTTGTCGCGATACTCCCCGCCCTCCAGGTAGTCGTCAATTTCCCATTGCGCAAGAGAGCGGAACAACACCGAGGTCTTTTCCGTTGCGAAGGCTGCAAAACCGCACTCCGGGCATACAAGAGCAACCGAGGTCAGCACTGCATGCGTTCGGCCGGAAAGGCGCGCGAGCATGGCCGCGGCATCTCCGGCGGTTCTTGGTTTGCCCAGTATCGCTCCGTCAATCGACACGATGGTGTCGGCGCCGAGCGCCAGCGCCTCCGGCTGCGACGCAGCCACCGAGTACGCTTTGGCACCGGCAAGTCTCTGTAACGCAGCATCAAGTGCGGATCCCGAAAAAAAAGCGCCCTCGCTTTCCACCACCGGCGCGATTACTTCAAAGACGAAACCCATTAAAGAGAGAATGTCCCGACGCCTCGGAGATTGCGAAGCGAGAATGATGCGCCTGTCCGGGTTTCTCCACACAGAGGTAAATATACTTGTCATTCCTCATGTCCGGCAATGTACTGAGTGAAGTGAATGAATGCACAAGCGGACGGGTTGGGAAAAATGGCTCCCGAGCGGCAAGCCGGGCCGGAGGCGTTCTCAGCTGAAATCGACAATGGAAGAGTCGCCAAGGTTGAGGTTGATCTTTTTTCCCTTGAGGACGGCGTTTGCACCGATAATCGAGTTCTCCAGGATGCACTCGCTCACCGATGCATTGCTTTCGACAATGCTGTCGGCAACCTGGCACCTGGTGATTCGCGCACCCTCGGCGATGGTAACGTATGGACCGATGATAGACCGAACGATCTCGCATGACTCGTGAATATTGACAGGCTGAATTACGATGTTATCGTTCAGCACCCGTTTTGGACAGTGGGAATTCGAGTTTCGGGGCAGCATGTACTTGTTGGTTGCCAAAAGCGCTTTCATGCCGCCGCAGTCGAACCAGCCGTCGATCATGGATGTGGTAAAGACATGGCCTTTGTCGATCATCTGCTGAAGCGCATCGGTAAGCTGGTATTCGTGGGCGCTCTTCGTGCCATTGGATATCATGGAGATGAGTGTGGTCGCAAGCATCGCCCCATCGCGAACGAGGTACAGGCCCACGGCAGCAAGCCCGGATTCTACATCCGGCTTTTCTACCAGTTTCTTTACCGTGCCGTTCTTGCCGGTAAACACGATGCCGAACTGGCGTGCATTGGTTTCGATTCGTTTCACCCCGAGCACGGATGTTTTCGAGGCAACGAATTTTTTGAGGTCGAAATCAAGGATCGTGTCGCCGAGAATAATGAGGATCGGAGAGTTTCCAAAATAGGGAGCCGCGCAACTGATCGCGTGCCCAAGGCCGAGCGGTTCTTTCTGGTCCACGAACCGGGTCTTAAAGACGAAGTTAGACTTGACGTATGCTCGTATCTTGTCTCCCATCGGACCTGTTACGAAAATGGCTTCTTCTATGTCGATGTCCTTTACGCACTCGAGAATGTGGCCCAGAATCGGTTTCCCCGCCACGTGCATCAGCGACTTGGGCGTCGAAAAGGTATGGGGTTGCAGCCGGGTGCCCATTCCCGCAACAGGAATTACTATTTTCATGATGCGATAATCCTTGGTGTGATGTCGATCGGATTTCGAACGGCGCTCATCTTCTATTAATATAAGACAGGGAACCAATACGGGAGCAAGATTTTCTGGGCCGCGCAAGTCTGGGCCGCGCAAGTCTCATTTCTGTCTCGACAGGCTCAGCACGAATGGATGTGAGTGCCTCATTGACGGGGCACGATGCGAGATCGCGGCACTCCGAATAGGCCGCGGTGGTACCTCCCCGATATTCCGTTCCGTCCACGTGTCCTTCCGGTAGAGAAGCAGGCATCATGCAGGAGATTCTCGAATGCGCTATTGGCGCAGCGCGTGCGGCGGGGAAGATGCTCTTGAACAAATTCGAAACCGTGCATGCCGTTGAGAAAACAAAGAACAACCTCGTTACCGAAGCGGACTTGGAATGCGAGGAAGCCATTGTCGAAGCCGTGCGAAAAAATTTTCCACGGCACTTGATTCTTGCCGAGGAACGCCACACCGGCGCCGACGTCCTTTCCGATCATCTTTGGATCATCGATCCTCTGGACGGCACCAACAACTATGCCCACGCCATCCCGCATTTTTGCGTTTCCATTGCGTATGCCGAGGCCGGAAAACCCCTGGCAGGCGTCGTGTACGACCCTGTTCGCAACGAGCTTTTCTCTTCGATAAAGGGAAAGGGCGCGTTTCTGAATGGAAAAAGGATCGAGGTGTCCCGTACAAAGAACGTTTCCGAGTCCATCATCACCACCGGGTTCTATTACGACCGTGGCAAGCTTATGGAAAGGACCTTGGAGTCAATCCATTCTCTTTTCAAGGCGGATATCCGGGGCATTCGAAGGCTTGGCAGCGCGGCCCTTGACTTATGCTGGGTAGCATGCGGCCGGTTCGACGGGTATTTCGAGTACCGGCTCTCGCCATGGGATTTTGCAGCGGGAATGCTTCTGGTGAGGGAAGCGGGGGGAAGGTGCTGCGACAGGGAAGGGCGGGAGCTGGAGTTGTCCAGCAAGAGCGTGGTTGCATCGAACGGGAAGATACATGATGAGTTCGTGAGGATCGTAAAGTGGAGGGAATGACAGAACGCACTATCGCTTTCTAAACAGCGAGAGGATCGCTCCAGCGAACCTCTCATGAATTGCCACCAGCTTACATCGTTCCTACAATTCCATGATTTCTTTTTCCTTAACGGCAAGCAGTTCGTCAATCGACTTGATATACTTATCCGTCAATTTCTGAATCTCGTCCTGCCCCTTTTTGCCTTCGTCCTGGGTCACCTGCTTGTCTTTCTCGCCTTTTTTAAGCTTTTCGTTCGAGTCCCGGCGAATGTTGCGAACGGCAACCTTGCAGTCTTCGCTTATCTTCTTGCAATGCTTGAAAAGCTCGCCTCTCCGTTCCTCCGACAGCGGAGGAATGGGAAGGCGGATCACGTTGCCGTCGTTGAGCGGGTTCAGGCCGAGATCGGAAGCTTGGATAGCCTTTTCGATAGGGCCGAGCATGTTTTTTTCCCATGGCTGGATCATGATCATTCGCGCGTCGGGTATGGAAATGGCCGCGGTTTGGCTCACCGGCATAGGCGAACCGTAGTAGTCCACCGTGATGCCTTCGAGCAAAGAAGTGCTCGCCCGTCCCGTGCGCACACGAGAAAAGTCCTTCTTGAGGTTTTCTATGGTTTTCTTCATCCGCTGATCGGATTCCGCATGCACGGTGCTGGCAAAGCCCATAGTCATTCTCCCCTCTTGACAATAGTGCCGACCGGCGAGCCTTCTATGCACTTCCGAAGGTTGCCGCGTTCGAGCAACTTGAGAACCATAATTGGAATGTTGTTTTCCATGCACAGGGACAACGCGGTCGCGTCCATGACTTTCAGGTTCTTGGCAAGTGCATCCGCGTGGGTAATGGAGGTGAACTTCTTTGCAGCCGGGTTTTTCTCCGGGTCGCTGTCGTACACGCCGTCCACCTTGGTGGCCTTGATAAGAAGGTCTGCCTTGATTTCCGCACACCGCAATGCGGCGGCGGTATCTGTAGTGAAGAACGGATTGCCCGTACCGCCTGCAACAATAACGATGGTCCCTTGTTCAAGGTGGCGCAGGGCAGGCTCGGCCACGAAGTATTCCGCTGCTTTGGGAACGGGGATGGCGCTCATGACGCAAGCGGAGCATCCCTTTTTCTCAAGGTACTGTTTGAGAAAAAGGGAATTTATGAGAGTGGCGATCATGCCGATGGTGTCTGCCGCAGTCCTGTCGAGATCATGGGCGGCACCGCCGCGAAAAATGTTGCCCGCTCCGACGACAATGCCGATTTGCACGCCCGCATCGCTCACTTCTTTGATCTCGTCGGCAACGCGGGCCGCAATCCGGTTATCCAGACCAAAACCCTTACTACCGGCAAAAACCTCTCCCGACAGCTTGAGAAGGATTCTCTTGTAAACGGGTTTCAGCATGATCGTATCATCGACAGGCTTGTTCGAGCTACAAAACCACTACCTATGCTGCCGGAAGTTGTCACCTTGACACGGCAGCTTGGTTGCTATTCCTCTGCACCCAATTCAAAACGCACGAATGACATCACCCGAATCGGCGAATTGGCAGCTTTTTCCGCATCTTTTATGCGGTCGGAAACCGGGTGGTCCGGATCGCGGATGTAGGCCTGATCGAGCAGCGTGGAATCTTTGTAAAACTTGTCAAGTTTTCCTTCCACGATTTTCGGCCACACCTTTTCCGGCTTGCCGGAATTCTGCGCCTGGGTAAAATAAATTTCCTTTTCCTTTTCAACAAGCGTTGCAAAGTTCTTGTTGATGGCGTCGCGGTCAATGGCAATCGGGTTCGAGGCGGCCACCTGCATTGCAAGGTCTTTGCCCAGTTCCGCCGTTGCCGCGGACGATGCCGCCGCCGCATCGGCGCATGACACCTTTATCAACACGCCGATTCTGCCCTCGCCGTGAACATACGAGAATATTTTCTCAGAAGGACCGGAAACGGTCTCCTTCCTGTATCTCCGGAAAGAGATGTTCTCACCGATCTTGGCCACCAGCTCCAACACGCGAGCGTCCGCCGTAATACCGCCGAACAATTCGGATGTGAGCGCCTTTGCTGCGGTAATGTCGGCAGGCTTTTTGGCGAGCAGTACCGCGCCGAGGTTCGCGATAAACGCCAGGAAATCGTCGTTCTTTGCGACAAAATCCGTTTCTGAGTTTACTTCGTAAACAATGGTGTCGGTGGCGTCTGAAACAATGGCGACTTTTCCCTGTTTCGCGGTTTTGCCGGCGCGCTTTGCGGCAGTAACCTGGCCCTGCTTGCGGAGCGACTCTATGGCAAGAGCCATGTCACCGTTCGTTTCCATAAGCGCCTTCTTGCACAGCATCATACCCAGACCGGTCTTTTCCCGCAGTTCTTTAACAACTGCTGCTGCTATCTCCATGAGTTTCTCCTTTTACTCTTCTTCAACGAATTTGGTGATTCTCTTGCGGACAACGCGATGCTTCTTGGCTCCGGCGCCTTCGGCCTCGTCTCCCTTGAGGGTTTCTCCCACAACGGGCACTTCGAGCAGGTCTGCAATTTCCTCGGTGGCTTCCGCAGTTGCAAGTTCCGGTTTTGCCGGCTTCTCGGATTCCTCTGAAGCAAGAACTGGACCGCCGGCTTCGATGACGGCGTCGGCAACGGTCTTTGTGATGAGCTGCACGGACTTTATCGCGTCGTCGTTTCCTGGAATGGGATAATCTATTTCATCGGGATCGCAGTTGGTGTCAACAATGGCCCCGATAGGAATCTTGAGACGGCGGGCTTCCGCAATGGCAATCTGTTCTTTTATGGTGTCCACGACAAAAACAACGCGGGGAAGCTTGGTAAGGGTTCGCACGCCGCTGAGAATGACCAGAAGTTTTCCCTTCTTCTTCGCGAGTGACTGAACTTCCTTCTTGGGAAGCGCTTCCATGGTGCCGTCTTTTTCCATCGACTCAATTTTGTCAAGTTTGGAAATGCTTTGGCGGATAGTCTGAAAATTAGTGAGCATGCCGCCCAACCAGCGTTCGGTAACGTAGGGCATATTGCAGCGCGTGGCCTCTTCGCGGATGCAGTCCTTGATCTGTTTCTTGGTGCCCACAAAGAGCACGCGGCCGCCGCGCTTTACCTCTTCGCGCACGCGGTCGAGGTACGCATCGAGACCATGAAGCGTTTTGTTGAGGTCGATGATGTAAATGCCGTTTCTCGGGCACAGAATAAAACGCTGCATTTTCGGGTTCCAGCGTTTTGTCTGATGGCCGAAGTGGGTCCCTGCTTCAAGCAGGTCTTGCAGAGTGAGAGAGGACATGAGGAACTCCTTCTAATGGGTTAAGCCACCACACTGCATCCAAACGCAAAAGATGACCCTTCCCCAATAGGGGGAAGGGCACCCGTCTCTTGCTCGCAGCGTGTGTGTAGTGAATATGTGAAGGAAAAAGAAATCAACGTTTTGAGAACTGGAACCGCCTGCGGGCTCCTGCCTGACCATACTTTTTCCGTTCGACAACGCGGGAATCACGGGTAACCAGTCCCTTCTTGCGCAGCTGCTTTCGGTATTCCTCGCTTATTTTGGCAAGAGCGCGAGAAATGCCTAGCCGGATCGCACCCGCCTGGCCGCTCAGTCCGCCGCCCTGCACATGCGCGACCACATCGTAGGAGCTTCCCACTGCGAGCAATTCGAAGGGCTGCTCAACGTCGAGCATCAGCACTTCGCTCTTAAGATATTCTTTGATGGGAACGCCGTTGATAACCCTTTCGCCTTTTCCCGGCTTCAGAATTACACTTGCAATCGCGGTCTTTCTTTTCCCGGTTGCCGAAAACACATTTTCCAAAGTAATGGGCTCCTTATGAAAGGTTGAAAAAATAGCACTAGATCGAGAGTTCCTTGGGCTTCTGCGACACGTGGGGATGCGAGGCTGTCTTGTAAACGTGCAGCTTCTTCATGATTGATCTGCCGAGCTTGTTTTTTGGGACCATGCCGCGCACTGCGTGGATAATGACCTGAGTCGCATCGACGGCCATCTGCTGCTTAAGAGGCCGCTGCCTTTTGCCGCCCGGATACGTTGAATGGCGGAAGTAGGTCTTGAGTTCAGGCTTCCTGCCGGTAAATTTTACCTTGTCCGCATTAATGACAATGATATGGTCGCCATGATCCTGATTGGGTGAATAAGCGACCTTGCCTTTTCCGATAAGAATCTGCGCAAGCGTTGACGCGAGCCGGCCAACTACCTTGTTGGCGGCATCAACGACGTACCAGTCGTGGGCAATTTCGTCCGTGTTCACAACAATTGTTTTCATTTCTTCCCTTACTCCATCGAAGAATCCCGTTTTTGGTTCCGTATAGTGCCCCGTAATATATAACATAAATGAATTATGTGTCAATATGTATATTACTACCCATTGTTTTGACTCATGAAAAGGGGCTCCGGGCGGCGCTCATGATCCGAGAATTCCATCACCAAGATTTCCTGCCTCTTGCGTTGCTGGCCCAAAAAAAGCGATCCTCCAACACCACCGTTAGCCTTGTAATCCCTACGCTCAACGAAGCGAAAACCGTACGTTATATTATTGAAAAAGCAAGAAAAGAACTTATTGAGGATGTGCGTTTGCTCGACGAAATCATTGTCATGGACAGCAGTTCCTCGGACGCAACCGCCGAAATTGCCGGAAAGGCAGGGGCCGCCGTTTACAATGTTCCGGATGTCGCTCCACAACATCCAACCCCGCCGGGCAAGGGAAGTGCACTGTGGAAAGCGCAATTTGTCGCGGCAGGTGATATCATTGTTTGCGTGGACGCGGACATCAGCAATTTTCAATCCCATTTTATTTACGGGCTCATAGGCCCGTTCCTTCTGGACCGAGACATCATCTTTGCAAAGGCTTTCTACAACCGGCCTCTCGTGCTTGAAAACCGTGTCTTCGAAAATTACGGGGCCAGAGTGACCGAAATACTCGTCAGGCCCTTGCTGTGTGCGTTCGCCCCGGAGCTCGCGGAGATCTATCAACCCCTGTCGGGCGAGTACGCGTTTAGGCGAAAACCCGTTGAGCAGATTCCATTTTCTTCCGGCTATGGCGTGGAAATAGGAATGATTTTCGACATCAGCCGTACGTTCGGACTCTCGAAGTTTGTCCAGGTGGACATGGGAACCCGGTGCCACAGGAACAGGCCCGTGAGCGAACTATCTCGCATGGCTCTTGGAATAATTCAGACGGTTTTCCGGAGACTCGAGCGGGAAGGCGCGCTAACCCTTCGGAGTCCCATCGCACATACCATGATTTCCCGGGGCCCCAACGGAATTGAACGGACTTCAACCGACGAGATAGAACTTCCCGGCAAAGCATATTTGGATGGCTTGGAACAACGGAAGATAGGATGACAACGAGAACTCTTTAGAATGGCGCGTGTCGCGTACGCGCTGTTCTCGCCGAACAAACGTAAAGGCATTTACTGCAGTATTCACTCTTACCATAAATAAGGGAAGCGGCCAGGATGTTTGCACTCTCACAACAGCGATTTCCCAATAGACAAGAGGGCGGCCTCGGTCTCCGGATCGTCATGATCGTCGTGTCACTGGCGGTTGTAGCGGCAGCCATTTCGGTGTTTCTGGTAAGGGGGCAATCGGATCAGGAGGTCCTCAATCGAAAAGCCTCGGAAATATGCGAGTACGGGCTTCTGCAGACGCTTGCGCATTTGAAGGAGCACCCTTCATGGGCCGGAAAACTCCCGCGCGCCGACTACGAGGGCGGTTGGTACACCTCCTCAGCGAAAATCAGACGGAGCGCAGACACTTCTTATCTTGATGTCGAATCGACAGGGCACATAGGCTCTGTGTCCAGGAAGCAGGGCTGTATGCTGCGTCTCACCGATTCAGGTTGGGTCCGGCAAAGCATACGATAGCCGTCATGCAGGTCCGACGTAGAGTTCTTTTCAACACTTTTGCAGCCGCACTATTTCCCCCCTTCGCAATTCCCTTTTTGTAAAGAAACGGCCGGGCTTCGTGTTTTTTTTGGAAACCGGCAGAATGTCATGCACAACCTGTTGTGGCCGACGATTTGACATTTATGATATATGGTGTAGGCAATCTTTTTTGATTTTTTATGTTTTTTTTCCTTGACAATTTTTTGAGAACTTGTTAAATATTATAGAGGTAACTCTGAAAAATGATGGTAGTTAGGAAGATTGCTTCATTTTAGTTCTTAAGTGATTTGGTGTAATAATATATTTTTAAGGCACTAACAAAATGAACTTACTTCAAAAACTTAGGGGCGAAAATAGCACGACGGGATTGGATCTCGGCAACCATTCTCTCAAGCTTGTAAAGCTCCTGCATCAGAAAAACGGGTACCATCTCCAAGCCGCGGGAATCCGGGAGCTTCCACCCGGAACAATTGAGGGCAGCGAGATAAAGAACCGAGATGCTCTTATCGACAACATCACCACGCTCATAAACCAATGTGATCCGTCCATCGTCGAAGTCGCGATTTCCATGTCGGGGCACGGCATCATTTCCGACAAGGTAACGTTCAAGATAGATCCGAATGAAAATGCCGAAGAAATGATTCTGTGGGAGGCCGGCCAGAGAAGCCCCTTTGATGTGGACGATATCACTCTCGATTACAAGATCCTCCATCGCAAGGCGGAAACCGGCGAGGCCGAAGTACTTTTGGTGGCTGCCAAGAACCAGATCATGCAGAACTATATCGATTTGTTGTACGAGGCGGGCCTCAAACCGATTATCGTGGATGTCGTCTCGTTCGCGATGACCAACTGCTATTCTCTTGAAAGCGGCGGAGGCCAGGAGGGCGGTGTGACAGCCCTCGTAAACATCGGGCACAACCTCACCAACGTCACCTTTATCAAAGACGGCGTGTACCACTCCTCCCGAGACATCTCCACGGCATGCGACTTTTACGCAAAGACGCTCCAGCGGAACCTTGGCGTCGGCGCCGAAGATGCGATCAATATTCTCAAGGGTCGAACCAATCAGTCGCTCGACGCGAATTCTCTGCGCCAGAGTCTCGATTATGCCTCGGAGGAGCTTTCCACGGGCATCGACCTTGCTTTTTCGTATTTTAAAAGCTCGGAGAAGAACGACGCTATCGACAAAGTAGTATTAAGCGGCGGCGGCGCATACATCCCCAATATTTCGTCGGTGCTCGAAAAGCGGCATCAGACCACCGTGCAGATTTCCAATCCCATGGGGTTTCTCGAATACGATCCTGCCATGTTCGGTGCGGTTGACCCGAGAAAATTCTCCGCGCTGTTTACGGTGGCCGTCGGCCTTGCTCTCCGGAAAGTGGCAGACTGATGATAGAACGTGTAGAAATTAACCTTCTCCCCGCGGAATATCGCGTTCACACGAAAGGTGTGCGAGTCTCGCGAGACATATTCTATCCTCTTTTCGCCCTTTTTGTCATCGCAGCCGGGGTCATGGCTTTTACGTTCGGGCTCACCGCGCAAATTCAACAGCGCAAGAACGATATCGCCAACGTTGACGGCATGATAAAAGCCAACAGCTATATCAAGGACCAAATCGGCAAGCTCAAGGCGGACAGGGCCGGGGTGCAACAGAAAATCGTCGCGCTGGAACGCATCAATGTTAACAGGGAAAAATGGGTACGCCTCATGGAAATCATGTGCCAGCGGCTTCCCGACTTCACCTGGATTGTTTCGATTGACGAAAAGTCCCTCACCCCGCCGGTGCTCGATGTTGAGGGCAGGACCCTGTCGTTTCCGGAGGTTGCCAATTTCATGTCGCAACTCTCCGAAAGCAACTACATCCGCGGCGTCGATTTGTCGGGGATCGAAGAAACCAATGAGGCGGTGAAGATGTTCCGGTTTAGGATTTCGTGCACCATCAATCCAGATGCTCAATTGGAGCAGGCGGGCAAGGACACTGCTTCGGCCAAGACGACACGATAGAGGATTGCAATGAATTTCAAGGTCGATCTCAAAAACCCTCAAGTGCGCAACGTAGCCATTATTTCGGCCGTGGGCGTCCTGCTGGGATTTTTGTGGTTTCAGTTCGTGTACACGGGAATAAACGAGGAGAAAAGCAGGCTTGAAAGCGAACTCAAGAAGAAACAGAACGAGTTGAACAATATCCTTATTCTCAAGCCGCAGCTCAAGACTCTCGAAAAAGACATCGCTGCGGCGAGCGCCCGGCTTGATTCACTTAAGTCAATGTTCCCGGACCAGAAGGAAATTCCAAAACTCATCCGGGAAATCACCGGCGTCGCACGGGCCTCCGCCATCTACACCACGAGGTTCAATCCACTGCCGGACATTCAGCGTGAATATTATGTGGAGAACCGATACGATCTTGCGGTTACCGGCGGATACCATCAGCTTGCCCAGTTCTTCAGTTTCCTGGCCAACATGCCGCTCATTATCAACCTGAGTAATGTGTCGATACGGGCGAACCCTTCGCTCGAGCAGTCAAAGAAGGATGCGGAAGAGCACGGAACGCCGATCACCAGCATAACCACGTCGTTTCAGATGACGACATTTTCTTCAAAGAAATAGGATGTGGCCATGACCGCATGCCGTTGGAGGTCGCTGATTCCTTGCGTCGCAATCGCGCTCGTGTGCTGCGCGGGGACGCTGCATGCGGCATCAGCAGTGCTGTCCGGACTTGACCTCGTGGGGAGCGCAAAGGGTGTGGCGCTTGCGCTCAAGGCCGATGCTCCGTTCCCCATCAAAATGGAGGAAAAAACGTCGGCACGAAATCCTCGGCAGGTGCTTCTTGCGGTGCACTGTTCCAATGTTATCTACGGGCTCGAGGACTTCGAGTTTGCTTCTTTTCCCCCGGGATGCCCGGTGCAACGAATCGCGGTGAGCGAGAGTCCTGCAGGCAATTCCATAGACATGGTGTTTGTCATTGCGGGAAGCCTTGACAAACAGGTTGTTTCGAAACAGAAGGACTCCCGGTGGATTATCCTGCTGTCTCACGAGTCAACGCCGAACTTTTCCTGGAGTGCGTCGCCCCAGCAGGCCAGGCCCGCGCCTGCCGTGGAAAAGCCCAAGGCTCCGGTGCAGCAATCGGGCATGTCGCGCCTCACGGATATTTCGGTGCTAGTGCGGGATAACGTTGAGCTGTTGACTTTTGCATTCGACGGCTCCACCACCGTGCGGTTCAGGCGGGACCGCGACGGGATAGTTGTTTTATTTGTCAATACAACCAGCGGGCTGCCCGCCACCCGCCTCTCGCCGTCCAATGATCCCCAGAGCGCCATCGAGCTCAAGCAAATGGCGCACGGGGGGACCATGTGGCTCGGCGCTTCCGTTTTCATGAGCAAGCAGGCCATGGCGAGCGCTCTTATGCAGGAATTTCCCGGCAAGCTGGTGATTTACACCGTGCGCGATTCGATGCAGGGTTTTTCACTCTGGTCGGCGGCCTCCGGGCAAAGCGTGTCGTACGATTTTGCAAAGCTTCCGCGTTTTGAGGTTGACATCGAAGGAATGAAGAAGAAGGTGTTTTCGGATATGTCGGGCGACCTGCCCAAGGGAAAGACCTTTGCCATTCACGAGGAGACGGCGAAAAAACAAACGGAGGGCGCACCTGCGCCACCCTCCTCTGTGCCAGAAAAGCCCCAGGCCACCGCCACTCTCCCGGCCGCCGCCGCTCCTCCTGTCAAGAAGGCGCCCGTGATTGTGCGCCTGATCGTGACAAAGGACAGCGCGAAACTCCGCTCGGATCCGGTTGCCGGAAACAACGTAACGGCCAGGCTGCCGGCGGGGACGGTTGGAACGCAAATTGAAAAGAAACGGGAGTGGGTAAAGGTGCAAACAGACGCGGCAACGGGATGGGTTTCCTCATCCGCGGTGGCGGACAGCGCCCATGCGTCCAGGGCCGTGTTCGATGCCATCGAAAAAATAGGCCGACACCGGCTGGCGCAGCAGAAGGCTGTTGAGGAAGAAGCCGCGCGTAAACGGGTAGCCGCGGAAAAGGCTGAACAGGAGAAGCTCGCAAAGGAAAAACTTTCCAAAGACCGCGAGGTCCAGAAAAAGGCTGTGGTCGCAGCGCAGGCGGCAGCGCGCGATTCTGTGGTCCGCCAGGCGGCAGCACGCGATTCTGCGGTCCGCCAGGCGGCAGCGGCGGAGCAGGACAGCGTACAGGCCGCAAAGAGCTTCCGCTCGAGAAAAATGGTGGAATACCACGTGTTCGGAAGGGATCCGTTTCTTCCGATTTCCAACGATGAAGAAGGCCCGGTGCCCAACGTGGAGAATTTGACGCTGGTGGGCATTCTGTACGATCAGGCCGACCGCATTGCCTTGTTTGAATCTTCGAAGGCCAACGCAAATTCAAAGGCCTATGCGTTGCGGGAGAACGATCCGGTTAGGAATGGCTACATACTGCGGATTCAACCGGACAAAGTCCTGTTTCTCCTGAATGACCTTGGCATTTCGAGAACCTATGCAATGAAACTTACCAGAGAAAAAGAAAAATGAGGGTGCGTATGAACACAACACTCAAACCGCTGTCGATTTTGTGCGTCGCCGTCCTTCAGATTGCATCCGCGCTTTCGCTTGTCCCGCGCGCATGGTGTCAGCGGGCCGACACCTCAATGGAAGCCGCGCCGCCGGTTCAGGCACCGCGGAAATCTTTTCACGAAAGGCCGATAGAAAAATTTGCCGTTAACAACGCCGATGTGCGTTCCGTTTTCAAGCAATTGTCCGACTACTCCGGCAACGATATCGTGCTCGGCGACAAGGTGGCGGGAAACGTGTCGCTTTCGGTTACGAACAAGACATGGCGGGAAATTCTCAGCATTGTATGCAAGATTACGGGCCTCACCGTCATTAAAGAGCCCACCTACCTGTACGTTGTTCCAGCCGAGGACTACCGCAAGCAGCAGGTGGCTGAGGCGACCAACAACCAGGTGACAGAATCGCTGGAGGAGCTCAAACGAGAAGTGGTGAAGCTTGATAATGTCAATGCAAAGGAAATAAACGGCTCCATTCAGTCGTTGCTTTCCGCGCGTGGCAAGATCACCGTTGTCGACAGGAATAACGCACTCATCATATTCGATACGCAACAAAACATCGACCAGATCAAGAAAACCATTAGGGAGCTCGATGTCGAGACCGACCAGGTGTTCATCTCCTGCAAGATCATCGAAGTGAGTTCGGGCGTTGCCAAAGATCTCGGCATCGGGTGGGGCTATTTCGACAACCTCGGCGGCAGTGCTGTCAGCGCGACCCACATGCCGGGCTTTACCGTTCCGGGCGAGCTGGACCGGCTGACTTTTGGGATTCTCGGTGCGGACAAACTTTCGGCGACCCTCAGCCTGTTATTCCAAAATACCGGGGCCGAGGTGGTGGCCCAGCCGCAGATCACCACACTTGACAATAAGGAAGCAACCGTTTTCCTCGGGAGCCAGATCCCGATCCAGACGATGACGACTGCGGGGAGCAGCCCCACCACGCAGTTTGTGGGGGTTGCGCCGACTATCACCATGGTTGATGCGGGCACCAACCTGATCGTTACCCCGCACGTCACGAGCGACAAGCGCATCATGCTGGCGCTCAGCTCCACCAAAAGTTCGTATACGCTCACGGGAACAGGGACCAACCCGATTATCAACAAGCAAAGCGCACAGACCAATGTCGTAGTTTCTGATGGAGAAACAGTGGTGATCGCCGGGCTGACTAATAATGAAACCCAGACCGTTGACGAGGGCATTCCTGTTCTCAAGGACATCCCGCTCATTGGCAATTTGTTCAAACACACGAAAAAGACCGTTAACAAAGATGATCTGATGATTTTTGTCACCCCGCATATCATCGCAAAAAAGGTGGAGGCGGTGTCGGGAGTTTCTGCTTCTCCTGCGATGAAATGAAACTCGGGAAGATTTCGTTCCTGGTGAGTCGCCTGAAAAGAGTCGTGGCGACTCCGGGCTCTTCGCCCCTGATTCCGTTGGCCCAGCCTAAGGCTGCCGGATCTCAACCTTCGCCGGAACTTTTCTCCTTTGTGAAAAAAGCAAACGATTTTTTCTTACCGTCCGGGGATAGTTGCTTTTTTTTGCGTCCGCGCTATTGACACCCCTGCCGAATATATTGTATACTCATTATCGAAAAAGCAGCACATATTGTGGTTCCCTCGTTTAACTAGGATTTCCTCAATTGTTCAGGAAAGCTTCTTGCCCCTTGTCACCGAGGTGCGTCGCGCGCTCCTCGAGTATGCGCGCCTTGCGCCGCCACCAGCTTGAGAGCATTCATAATGCCAAGCACGGCCCCGAGGGCGCGGTCTTCCTCGGACCACACGTCAAGACTTTCAGGAGGTTTGGAAAATCATGATCTCAACGATCAGAAAGCGCGACGGCAAACTTGTTCCCTACGACAATTACAAAATCGCAAACGCCGTGTTCAAGGCGGCGGAGGCTGTTGGCGGGAAAGACTTCGGCCTTGCGCTCAACCTTGCAAAACAGGTTGAGCAAGCCATCGGAGCGAAGTTTCATTCGAATTCCATTCCCGCTGTCGAGGAAATTCAGGACTTGGTTGAAAAAGTTCTCATCGAAAACGGCCATGCGCGGGTGGCAAAGGCATTTATCCTCTACCGGGAGCAGCACAGGCGCGCGCGCACGACAAAGGACATCCTCCTTGACATAGTAAACACCATGGACGGTTACCTAAAGCAGGAGGACTGGCGTGTCAACGAGAATTCCAATGTAAGCTATTCGCTCGGCGGGCTTATTCTCTACAACAGCGGCGCCATCACCGCCAACTACTGGCTCGAAAACATCTATCCGCACGAAATTGCCGAAGCACACCGGAACGGCGAGATACATCTTCATGATCTTTCGATGTTTTCGGGCTACTGCGCCGGATGGTCTCTGCGACAGCTTATTGCCGAAGGGCTCGGCGGCATAAAGGGAAAGATCTCGTCAAAGCCCCCCAAGCATCTTTCCACCCTTGTGCAACAGATGGTGAATTTCCTCGGCGTTCTCCAGAACGAATGGGCCGGCGCTCAGGCGTTTTCGTCGTTCGACACTTATTTGGCGCCGTTCGTAGGCTACAACAAGATGTCGTTTGCCGAAGTAAAGCAGTGCGTCCAATCGTTTGTCTTCGGAGTGAATACCCCATCGCGCTGGGGATCGCAGGCGCCCTTCACCAATATCACACTCGACTGGGTCGTGCCCGAAGACCTGAGGGAACAGCCGGCCATTGTGGGAGGCACCACCATTGATGCCACCTACGGTGAATTCCAGAAAGAAATGGACATGGTGAACAAGGCGTTTCTCGAGGTGTTGATCGAGGGCGATTCGAACGGCCGGGGATTTTCGTACCCTATTCCCACCATCAACCTCACCAGGAATTTCAACTGGGACAGCGAAAATGCGGGGCTCCTGTTCAAGATGACGGGGAAATACGGCACGCCGTATTTCCAGAATTTCATCAATTCGCACCTCAATCCCGGCGACGTCCGTTCGATGTGCTGCAGGCTCCAACTCGACAAAAGGGAGCTGCGTAACCGCGGCGGCGGCCTGTTCGGCTCCGACGAATTCACCGGTTCCATCGGCGTGGTGACCCTCAACCTGCCGCGCATCGGATACTTGTCTTCGTCGAAGGAGGACTATTTTTCCCAGCTCGACCATTTCATGTGCGTGGCGCGAGACAGCCTCGAAATCAAGCGTCGCGTCATTACACGGCTCATGGACCAGGGACTGTTTCCTTATACGCAGCGGTACCTGCGCCACTGGAACAACCACTTCTCCACCATCGGCCTTATCGGCATGAATGAATCGACCCTTAATTTTATCGGGAAAGATATGACCCACCCCGAGGCGCGCGAGTTTGCCAAGGAAGTGCTTATTCACATGCGCGAAAAGCTGGTGCTGTTCCAAGAGGAAACGGGACACCTGTACAACCTGGAGGCCACCCCCGGCGAAGGAACAAGCTACCGGCTTGCGAAAATAGACCGCCAGAAGTTCTCCCGCATGGTAATTCCGGGCAACGACAGCCCCTACTACACCAACTCGACGGCTCTGCCCGTAAACACCACCGACGACGTGTTCGAGGCGCTCGACATGCAGAACGACATTCAACGCCTCTACACCGGCGGCACCGTGTTCCATGCGTTCATCGGCGAGTCGATTGACGATGTGGAAACATGCAAACGGCTCGTACAGAAAATCGCCTCCACCTACGAAATACCGTATTTTACGATCACGCCCACGTTTTCGGTGTGCCACACTCACGGATACCTCAAGGGCGAACAGTTCGCCTGTCCAAGCTGCGGCGAGGAGACCGAGGTGTATTCGCGCATCGTGGGATACTACCGGCCCGTCCAGAACTGGAACTGCGGGAAGAAGTCCGAATACCGGGACAGGAAGATTTTCAAGCTGGCGCAGCCGGCGGCAACCGGCGTGCCGCAGGCCGCGAACGAGAATGTGGTCAAATGCGAATCAGCATTACAGGCGTAGCGGGCTGGCAGAAGAACTCCTTCATCGATTTTCCGAGGACGGTTTCAACCGTCCTTTTCTTTTCGGGGTGTAATCTCGCGTGTCCCTACTGCCACAATTCCGGCATCGTGCGGGCCGAACCGGGCGCGAACATCCCTTCACAGGAACTGTGGAGCTTTCTGGAAAAGCGGAAAGGCCTCGTGGAAGGTGTGGTGCTGTCGGGCGGCGAACCCACCTTGCACGCGGACCTGCCGCAGGTCGTGCTGGCCCTGCGAGCCATCGGCTACCGCGTGAAACTTGACACAAACGGAATGCTCCCCTCTGTGGTGAAAGCCCTGTCGCCCGATTACCTTGCGCTCGACGTGAAGACCGCGCCGCGGCTATACCAAGAACTGCTTCGGTCGCCCTACGTGGATACGCGGCGGCGCCTCGAACAGTCGGTCGGCATGGTGCTGGGGATGGGCGAAAATGCAGAGGTCAGGGTAACGGCGGCTCCGGGGATTGTTGACAGAGAGATAATTCGGGAGATCGGCGAGCTGGTGAACGGGGTGAAAAAGGTGTTTTTGCAGCCTATGCAGAAAAAGTGGAATTTGCTGGACCCGGAAATAATGAAACAGGAAATGATTCCCCAGGAGGAAATTTTGGTGTTTAGGGATATTATGGCGGAGTTTGCAGGGGAGTGTACAATAAGGGGGATGCCGGGTGATGCATGAGTTCCGGTGTTTTTCCCCGGTGCCCCTTATTTCTCAAGCTCTTCCCTTGCCATTGTCACAAGCTCGCTGTGCGATCTTCTTTCGATCTCTCTGCACACGCTTTGGAGCGACGACGTTTGCATCGACAGCGTGCGAATGCCGAGACCGATAAGGTAGGGCGCCAGAGACGGGTCGGACGCGACTTCGCCGCACACGGTTATGTCGCGGGCATGCTTCTTGTTTGCGTCAACGACAAGCTTGATGAGCCGCAAAAGCACCCCGAACGAACCGGTACGGTACTCTTCGAGCCTTCCATCTTCACGGCTGGCGGCAAAAGCGTATTGGACAAGATCGTTGGTGCCGATACTCAGAAAATCAACTTTGTCCAGAAACGAACCCAGCGACACCACAACGGCCGGCACCTCAACCATGATACCGAGCGAGTATTTGGAGCGGTGGATTCCCTCTTTCTTTTCGATGGCATGCAGCGTCCGGACAATGGCATCCACCTCCTGGGGAAGGGACACGAAGGGAACCAAAATCCTGGCAGTGCCGAAGCGCTCGCATGCGCGCACAATGCTGGTCAGGTGGTTATTGAGGATCGCGGGGTTCTGAAGAAGAAACCGCACTCCGCGCACGCCCAGGTAAGGGTTTTCCTCGCGAGGCGCGCTCAGGTACGGCAAGGTCTTGTCGGCGCCCGTGTCAAGCAGGCGAATGGTGACGGGTCTCTCTTTGCAAAGAGCAAGCACCGATTCATAATAGGCCATTTCCTCCTCTACGGACGGGAGTCTGTTGAGCGAAAGGTAGAACAGTTCGGTGCGCAGGAGGCCGATGCCTTCCGCACCGGAATGCAGGGCCTCTTTCACCTCGAGCAGCGAGCCCGCATTGGCCTCGAGCCGCACCGAAATGCCGTCTTTGGTAATGCATTTCCTTGTTTTGCCGGCACGGCCGGGAGACTGAGGCGAGGCGGCAAGTCTCTTTTGGTAGCGGGCCTCGGTGGCCGGTGACGGCCGGACAATCACTTTGCATTCGTGGCAGTCGAGGATGAGCGGCGATCCCGGCCGGGCAAGCGACACAATGCCCGGCACATTGATAAGGGCGGGAACACCAAGCGATTTCGCGATTATTGACACATGGGAAACCGTGCTGCCGTTTTCAATGATGATGCCGATGATTTTCTTGAGGTCCAACAGCGCTATATCGGAGGGCAAAAGTTGTTCCGCAACAATGATGACTCCTGCAGGCATTTTCCGCAAAGGCGTAACGCGTACATGCTCTATGTCGAGGATGTTCCGAAGGAGCCGGTGGTAGACGTCCTGCACGTCGAGAAGTTTCGACTTGAAAACCTCGGTTTTCATCGACAGAAACTTCTTTTCAAGTTCGCGGATGTGATTTGCAATGACGTACTCTATGTTCGCCTTGCCTTCGGAAATGCCGTGTTTGATATTGGTGAGAAACGATGCGTCGGACAGAATTTGGATCTGGACCTGAAAAATATCGGAGATGTCTGCGCTCGCATCTTCCCTGGCGCCGGTCTGGAGGCCACGCAGTTGTTCGAGGCTCTTTGTGAGCGCCGATTCGAGCCGCATGAGTTCCGATTCGATATCCTCCACAGGGAGACGGTTTTCTTCAAGGGACCTGAGATCGATCTGCGAGAAATGATACGCTTTGCCAATAGCAATTCCGGAAGAAACCGCGGTTCCCGCAATCTCGAGATCGGTTGATAGAGTCGAAACGGGGCCCATGCGCCTTCCTACGGAACAAGCCGTGCTACGGTTGCAAGCAATTCGTCTATGTCAAATGGTTTAGTAAGGTATTCATCGGCCTTGAGTATGTTCTTGCCTATAATTTTGTCCCGCGCCGTGTCTTTTGCCGTGAGCATCACGATCCGAATGGAATCCTGGTACCTGTCGCGGACCTGCTTGCATACTTCCCAGCCGTCCATTTCCGGCATCATCACGTCGAGTATGATCAATTCCGGCATGCGCTGCTCAACCAACCGCAAGGCTTCAAGGCCGTCGCCGGCCGTGATGACATCGAAGCCCCGGGCCACACAATTGACGCGCAGCAATTCAAGCACGTTTGAGTCGTCGTCGACTATGAGAATGGTGTGTCGATCCATTCATTGCCTGCGCACAGGTTTAGCAGAAACCCCTTCCGGGTTTTCCGGCGGGGATAACAGCGGTTGACCGCACATGTTTATCAGTTGATGGTTCCTTTGTAATATAAGACAGATCACGGCGCTTCCGCATTTTTAATCCCCTTCGTGCCTCAAGGGAAGAAAGAAGCCGAATTTCGAGCCTTTCCCCGGGTGTGACTCGCACCAGATTTTGCCATTGTGCGCCTCAATAATACCCTTCGCAATTGCCAGGCCAAGTCCGGAGCCGTGGTGCCTGAGTGTTGCAGGGTTTTTTCCCCGGTAGAACTTTCCAAAAACTTTGTCCACGTCCTCGGGGTCTATTCCGGCCCCGAAGTCCCTCACGCTTACCGCGATGCCGTCCTCTTTCACGTATGCGGTGACGATGATTTCTTGTGAATCGCCGGAGTATTTGATGGCGTTGTCGATAAGGTTGTACAAAACCCGCACGATACGGTCGGCGTCGGCCATTACATCGGGCATTGCAGGAGGGATGTCCACGATAATTCCCTTGCGCAGGGAAATGGAAAACGAATCAACTGCGGTGCGGACGAGGGTCGCAACGTTTACCGGCTTCCGCTGTAACGAAATATTTCCCGATTCGATTTTGGAGATGTCCAGATATTCCTCAACGAGCGAGGACAGCCGTTTCCCTTCCGATTCAATGATGTCCAGATACTGGCCCTGCTGGTCCTTTGAGAGCGGAAGGGTCCGGAGCGTCTTTGCGAATCCAATAATGGAGGTGAGCGGAGTTCGCAATTCGTGCGAAACCATCGAAACAAAATCCGACTTGAGCATGTCGAGTTCGCGAAGTTTTCTGTTGGAGTCTTCGAGCTGCAGGTGCTTTTCGCGGAGATCCCTGTTGCGATTAGTCAATTCATTGGTAGCGCGGTCTATTTCCTGCTTCATGGAAGTGGTGAGCACCTGCAGGCGCTGCGCCATGGTATTGAAGGCGCGGGAAAGCCGGCCCACAACGTCGTCGGAAGAAACGGAAACCCTGCTTGAAAAGTCGCCGGTTGCCATCTTGTCGGAAATTTCCCTCATTTCCTCGAGCGGCTTCAGCAGAATGCCCGAAATAAGCCAGGCCACGAACAGGATAATGAGGATTTCGACGGAATCGATGGCTATTTCCCAGTATACGGTTGAAGCGATATCACCGAAGGCCGGTGCGAGTGAATAGTTGATTTGAAGGAACTGCGGTGCTATCCCGCCCAGGGGCCTGCCGTGTATCGCAAACGACTTGAGAAAAAACCTCCCCACAGGTTTTGACCTGGAAACGGGCTCGGTTGACGGATGCTGCTTTCCGATGATAAAGCGGTTGGTTGATGCCAGCACCATTGCCGCGCTGTCGAGGATGGAAACTTCCTTGATTTGGGGCTGCAAAACGGCGAAATTGAGAATTTCGGCGAGTCTGGTGCTGTCGTGATCCAAAAGCGCGTCGGTTACGTCGGATGCCAAGAACTGTCCCTCGGAACCGAGGGCGTCGAGCTCCCGATGAATGGCAATGTCGCGTACTGCCACGATTTCGTTGGCCGACAGGATGATGAACATGGGAATATTGACAACAAGGAGCGCCAGCAGCAGTTTTGCCCTGTAACTAAGGGATATGAAGCGTTTTGGTATCATGAAGCCCCGCGGGAAGAACACCCAAATATATTAGACTCGCGAATCAGGAATTCGTTTGTGGCGGCCCCAATCGAATAAGATTGCCGTGCCTTCAGATTGAATAACACAGCCTGCGCATTCCCCGCGAGTTCGCTTGCGCGGCTACTCCTGTAGGGTTGTACGCAGGTGTAGTCGTGGTGGCGCGGGGTTCTTCAATGAAGTTGGTACACTTTCCAGGTGCTTGCAACAAGCGTTTCGCAGTCACTGTAGCGCGAATGCCATCCAAGGAGGTCGGACGCCTTTCGTGACGATGCGATCATCACCGCCGAATCGCCGGGCCTTCTTGCCGTGATCTCCGCCGGGATGGACCTACCCGTGATGCGGCGCGCCATGCTAATCATCGACAGGACGCTGATGCCGGCCTCACTGCCGAGATTCAACGTGATACTCGAGTCGTGTTGCGCAATGTAGTCGCAGGCCCGGAGGTGGGCTTCGGCCAAATCGCTCACGTGTATGTAGTCGCGCACGCCCGTGCCGTCGCTTGTGCCGTAGTCGTTCCCGAAAATGAATAATGATTTCCGAATCCCGGCCGCCACCTCCATGACAATGGGGAGCAGATTTTGCGGATTTTTTTCAATCCCCGTAATCCGGCCCGCAACGTCGTAGCCGGCCGCATTGAAGTACCGGAGGGCCGCGAAGCGAATGCCCCGGAGTCTTTCGTACCATGCGAGGAGCCGCTCGATTTCCAGTTTTGTGAATCCATAGTAATTGATCGGCTCGGTAGGATGTAATTCGTCAACGGGAATGCGGGACGGCGCGCCGTAGACCGCCGCCGACGAGGAAAAGACGATGCGCGGAATGCCGGCGACGCTGGCTGCGTTGAGAATGTTGACCGTGCCGCATATGTTGTTTGTGGAATATTTTTCCGGTGCAATCATGGATTCGTCCGCCGCCTTGAGCGCGGCCAGGTGGACAAGGGCGTCGAACCCTCGCCGCATAGTGTCAAGTAAAAGCGGGTAGTCGAGGATGTCGCCCTGCACGAACGCCGCGCCGGGAAAGAGGTTTTCACGGCACCCGGAAGACATGTTGTCGTACACGGTGACCGAATCGCCTCTATCAAGAAATGCACGCACAACGTGGCTGCCGATGTAGCCCGCGCCGCCGATGACGAGAATCCTGCCCATGCGGTCCCCGGCTACGAGTGCTTTTTCTGAAGCGCCAGCTTGAGCGCGGCGCCGAATTCGGTGTCCGCGGGCGGCCCGGCCTGTTGCTTCTGTCCGGACAGGAACTGCTTTACCTCGGCCGCCTGGGTGCGTTCGCCGGCAATACCCAACGACAGCGAAATCCTGCGTCGCTCGATGTCTATGGACTCGATGGTCACCTGAAGCTGCGCGCCCGCTTTGATGGCGTCCTTCTTCTCCTGCGCAATGTTGCCGAACGGGAGGAGCCCGGTAATTCCCTCGGCGAGGTCGATAAAGAACCCGAAGCGCGTGTTCTGCGCCACCGTGCCCTGCACGATTGATCCGGCGGAGAATCTGGCCTCGATGTTGTTCCACGGGTCGCTTGCCGCGTCCTTGAGGCTGCACGAGATCTCGTGTTTGTCCTGATTGACGGAAAGGATTGTCACCTGCACCAGCTGGCCTTCCGAAACCACGTCGCCCGGATGGCGGATCTTTTTTTCCCAGCTCATTTCGGAGATGTGGATGAGTCCTTCCACACCGGGAATGAGCTGGACAAATGCGCCGAAGGTCGCGAGCCTGGTGATTTTCCCCTGCACCGTCATTCCCGGCGCAAACGCGGTCCCCACGGTGGTCCACGGATTTGCGTACACTTGTTTGAGCGACAGCGATATCTTGGATTGCCGCAATTGCTCCTTCCGCTCGACGGCCAGAACAAGACAGTCAACCTTCTGGCCCGGCTCAAAGCTCTTCGAAAGGTCCTCCGAGCGCTCCCACGACACTTCCGATATGTGAATGAGCCCTTCAAATCCGCCTAGGTCCACGAACAGCCCGAACGGCATGATCCGGGTGATCGTGCCGGAAACAAGGGTTTTTGGTTCGATGCAGGCGGCAAGGTTGTCGAGAACCTGTCCCATGTCCGCTTCGAGAAGGGGAAGCCGCGATACCACGATGTTGCGGCCGCCCTCCGTGACGCGTACGATCACAAACGGTAGCGACTTGTTGAGAAAAACGTTCGGATCTTCAACGCGTTTCAGGTCTATTTGTGAAATGGGGCAGAACGCCCTTTGGCCCATGATTTTCACGTTGAAGCCGCCCTTGTTGATGCCGGTGACCTTCCCGTCAACAGGCAATTTTGCCTTCATGGCGTCGACAATGTCGCTGAGGGAATTGTCCGCCGCGGCGGTCTTGGAGGATAATTTCTTGGAGAGCGTGATGCCGCCGGAAAGGGAGACAACATATCCCTCAAAAGTGTCGCCCGTGCTCACGGAAAGTGTGCCGTCTTCTTTCCTGAGCTCGGACAATTCCACGACAGCTTCGTTCTTGCCGCCTATTTCCACGAACGCGTATTTATCGGAAATCTTGATGATCTTCCCTGAGACTTTAGCACCTTTCTCAAGGTTGACCGCGACAGGCTTGTCGTAGGTGCCGAGCATGGTGAGCAATTCCTTTTCAGCTCTTGTTTCCGAGGTTTCTTCGTCGAAAAAGGTGTCGTGTTTCTTGGTGTGCATTGAGTGCTCCCGGATATTCTGATGAGAATGACGGTTTTTGATGAAACGAAGCTCTGCGGGCTTGAGAAAAATATCTTATTACGGGGAAACAAGCCAAGAATAGTAGATAGAGATTTAGCCCGGAGAAAGAGGGATGTCGGGAAGAAAGAAACCTTGGGCGCCTGCCGAGTACGGCACCGTGTCTCCTTCCGGGCTCGGCCGGTTAGGCCTCGGTGCCGGATCGCCCCAATGCCTTCGGCGGGGTCGACCGGCACTGCACTCTCTGGAGCACCGCTCCAGTCCACACTGGCGCGCGGGCAGGGGACCGTTGCCGCATTTGTTTGCGCCAGCTGCCTTGATAGTGAGGTTGGGTTAAGAGAACTTCCGGCCTTAACAAGAGGGTGATTTTATGGACTCAAAAGCAGAACTGGCCAGTTACGTACTGGCCAGGGCTATCACGGTCGTTCCGTCCGCGACTATCCGCCACGTCAGCATGGTCGCCAGCCGCATAACGGCTGGTGGCTGGCAGGTGGAATCATCTTGGCCGATGCCTTGGGAGAGTTGGCTGCAACGGATGATAAGGAGCTACTGGTCGTGATAGAGCACACGATGGAGTAACGAGCGAAAAGGTAGGCAGACTCAGATAGGACAAGGGCCGTGATGATATACACGACAGCTTTTTTTAAAGAACTGAGTTACTAGAATTGGGCGATGTCCTGCCCCTCTTTTCACCAAAATACCTACCCAATCCTTGGCTGTGGAGTACCCACGCGGTGCAGTCGGCATGGCCAATATTGGGAGCCCGAGGTGACGGGTTGAAAAGCGAATGCGCCTATGTAGCCGGCCCCGGGTGAGTCGCCGACAGCGGGCACCCACGGTGGGAATCTCTGAAGTCTTTTGCGATTGCCAATCTTGACAACCACCTGACCGCGGCCACAGGCCATTGCGGCAGGCGGCACCGAGGCCGACCGGCCGAGCCTAGAGGGAGGGCCGCCGCTGGGAAGCAGCGGGGCGCCCAGATTCTTATCTTGATATTGGTACACGCAACTGAAGGTTCGGGCTTGCCATTGGCGCTTCCACGCCGCACACGCTCAGCAACCCATATGTATTTTTGTCAATCGTACTAGTCTCTCCCAATCTCCTTCATCAGTTCCGCCACCTTCTTCATGTCCGTCTCTCTCTCATACAGCGGCCGTTTGTCTTCCCGGTATACGCCGCACGCTTCTTCGAACGGAACCTTGCCGTTATTGACATAAAAGACGCCGAGCGGATACTTGTCGGTCCTGATGGCAAGCTCGAAGGCATGAACCCTGTTGGTCGTATCGTGCGTTTCCTCGAGATAATAGGTGTTGTCCTTGAACCACTTGAGCGTGTTCACTTTATTGTAGGTGACGCAGGGCTGGAATATGTCAACGAGGGCGTAGCCTTTGTGGAGAATTGCTTTCTTCACGATTTCTTTGGTTTGCGGGATGTCGCCGGCAAAGGCGCGCGCAATAAAGGAGGCGTCGAGCGCAAGTGCGACAGCCAGCGGATTGAACGGCTCGAGTATCACGCCGTCGACCTGCACCGGGGTCACGAACCCGCGCTTGGACGTGGGAGAGGCCTGGCCCTTGGTAAGCCCGTAGACCATGTTGTCGTGTACGATGTGCGTTATGTCCGGGTTCCTTCGCACGGTGTGGATAAAATGATTGCCGCCCTCGCCGTACATGTCGCCGTCGCCGCCTTCGGCAATGACGGTAAGCTGCGGGTTGGACGCCTTAATCGCGGTGGCGGCGGGAAGCGCTCTGCCGTGCAGCCCGTTAAACATGTTGGTATTGAAATAATGGGGCGTCTTGGGCGCCTGGCCGATGCCGCAGGCGACCACGAGGTTTTGCGGAGCTATGGAGAGTTCCGCGATTGCCTGTTTAATGGCGTCGAGAATTGAGAAATTGCCGCACCCGGGGCACCAGGCGATGTCGATGTCGGGCTTGTCGTAGACTGAAGTGTCCATTTAGAATCCTTTTGGAGCAAACGAAAAGTTGACAGTAGAATACACCACTACTTTCAACCTTCTCCTTCTTCTCTGTGCTCTCTGTACCTCTGTGGTGATTTTGTTTCTTAACGTCCTTTGCGATCCCCCGGTTCCGCGAGGGCAAACTTTGCGAGAAGCTCTTCTAAATTACCTTGCCGATCTTTTCTACCAGTTCCTCCACAGAAAACGGCATCCCGTTGTACTTGAGGATTTTTTCGTGCGCTCCGTATCCAAATGTAAGTTTGAGAAGCTTGGCAAGCTGTCCTGTTGCGTTGTTCTCCACCACGATCAGCTTCTTTGTCTTTGTGAGCGCGACGTCGACCATTTCATGCAGTGGGTACACCTGGGGAATGTGCAGCATGGCGGTATTCTTCCACCCGATTCTGATAAGCGCCTCGCGCACCGAATAGTAGTTGGAGCCCCAGCACACAACCAGGTTATGGAACGTGTCCGGCCCAACAAACCGTGGCGGCACCATGTCTTCCGGGTCAAAATCGGCTTTCTTGAGCCGCTTATCCACCATCCGGGTCCGCAGGTCCAAATCCTCGGTAATGTATCCTTCTTCGGTATGTTCGTCGCTGTCAACACAGACGATTCCTGCTCCCAACCCCGGAATGCCTCTGGGAGAAATGCCGCTCTTGGTGATAGCAAACCGTTTATACCCCTCCGCTGTTTTGATGACGTTCTTCTTCACGTCGTACTTCGAAAAGTCAACCGGCTGCATGCCGGCGCTGGAGTCAAGGAAGTACTGGTCGGTGAGGACAAACACCGGTACTTGATATTTGTCGGCTATGGTGAAGGCTTTGTGCATGATGTCGACGGCGCCTGCCAGGGTCCCGGGTGCAAACACGACCCTGGGGAATTCACCGTGGCCCGCGTACAGGACGAGTTCAAGGTCTGCCTGCTCGGTGCGGGTGGGCAAACCCGTTGCGGGGCCGGGCCTTTGGCCCACATGAATAACCACTGGCGTCTCAAGCATGCCGCTGAGGCTTATGCCTTCGCACATCAGAGCAAATCCGCCCCCCGATGTGGTGGCGAGCGCCCTGCCGCCCGCGTACCATGCCCCGAGCGCCATGTTGACCGCCGCGATTTCGTCTTCCGCCTGTTCCACCACCATGCCGAACTCTTTCTTGTGCCGGGCGAGAAACGTCAGAACGCCGGTGGACGGGGACATAGGATACGATGACACGAAATCGCAGCCCCCGGCCAAGGCGCCGAGTCCGATGGCCTGCGCGCCGGTGAGGAAAAGCTCATCCTTGACAGATGGGTCTCTGGCGATCGTGGCGGTCAGCACCCCGCGTGAAACCAGCGCATCGCCAAGATGAAAACCTCGGCGGGCCGCTTCCGCGTTTTTCTCCGAGATTTCAGGTTTTCTGGCGCCGAAATATTCCTTGGCGTAACCGGCTGCCAGGTCGATCGGGACATTCAGCAGCGCGCACACGGCTCCGACCGCGACAGAGCTCGCGTACATCGTGCCGCCCACACCAATCGCGGTCTGCGTGAAAGGAACATCAACTACAGGGAAAGCGGCCGGAAGAACGGCCCTCTCGCCCAGGATAAGCGTGTGTGCGGATATCCTCTTTTCGCTATGTTGCAGCGCCGGACCGTCGAGCGGAACAAGAACGTCGATCTTGTCTACGTGTGTGGCGATTTTGAGTGCGGAAACGCGAATCTCGGTTGAATTGCTGCCGCCCCGGATGCGCGACATGAATTCGCTGGTGCAAAACACGTTGTACCCTGCCTTGCGCAGGATACGCGGAAGAAGTTGTTCAATGGTGTGGATTCCCTGGCCGGCGGGCCCCGCAAGTACAATGGACACATCGTCGCGAAGAGTAAATCCCCCAGGTTCGTTCATGGACGCTCCCCATTCTTGTTGGAGTATGGGCACCGACAAAATTACGTTGTCAGCGTACCATACGTTTCAAAAAAAGAAGGATCCGCCAAGGCCGCAACAAGGCGAAAACCAGGCTATAACGGGTCTTCGGAAATGTTGCGCAGTGCCGCGTGCTGCCGGCGCCTCAGTTGAATGAACCCGGTGAGGCCGATGCAGAACCACAGCCACACGATGGCGCACAGCAATTCTTCGAAAAACGCGATGCCGCCGTGCAGTCCGGAGAGGAAATTGCTCGCCACAATAGCGAGCAACGACAGGCCGAACGCGATGATAATGGTGACCGCAGACAGCATTTGTTTCGTGGACGCCACGGCAATATAGGCGAGCATGCCGAACACCACGATCGGCACGATTATGTTGTCGTATGCGAGAAGGTAGGAAAGCCTCACCGAGAAATGCGACGACAGGAACACCTGGGAGCCCCTGTTGAGGTAGGCGAGGAGCGCATTGAGCGTTTCCCCGCCGGCGAGCGCAAACAGCATGGTAAACATGTACAGCCGCTGCTTGGACAAAAGGGAAACGATTGCCGCCGCAATGCCCGCGCATACAGACAATGCAGACCCGAATTTTGCTATTGCCAACACAATGAGGCTCTGCCGCTCCGTTAGCCAGCTGTCGATGGCCGTTGACAGAACCTCCTCAAACCGTACAAACGGATCGTACTCGGCCAATCCGCGCGTGGTAATCGAGACGAAGAGTACCAGGCATGTCGTGATTACGAGCCCCACGGCAAAGATCACCGTAACTGAGAGCCGCGAGAGCCTGGGCGAGCCGTTGCGTACCGAAATGAGCGCGGAGCCGTACAACAGGCGCCTCATGGTAAGCCGAAGCCCGGTGGCGGCGGCGCCGTGTTCGGGGGGCGGCACGGTGGTGTAAATCCAGCGCCGCAGGTACCATGTGGCCGCAATCATTGCAAGGCCGAGCAGCGCGCCCCACCCGAAAATCCGGATGAGGTGTTCCACTTCGTCAAGATTCTGACCGAACACGTACCCGATGGTTCCGAAAATTGACGCCCACACGATGGCGCCCAGCGCGTTGAATACCGTAAACGTGAGATACGGCATCTTGCTGACGCCTGCGAAGAGCGACAGATAGGTCCGCACAATGCCTATGAAGCGTCCAAAGAAAACGGTGGACGAACCGTGACGAACGAAGAAATCGGTGAGCCGCTGGATTTTCTCTGGGTTGAGCCCGATGTATCTGCCCCAGCGCTCCACAAAACCCTGACCCAAGAGACGGCCGAGCCAGTAGCCACCCGTGCCTCCCAGGATCGCCGCGGCGGAGGCAATGATGATCACCGCGGCAATTGACAGTTTGCCAGCACCGGCAAATCCCGATGCGACAAGAAGCGCCGTTTCGCCTGGGATTGGAAATCCGGCGCACTCGAACAGAATGAAAGCCGCGACAATGGCGTAACCGAACGTGGTGACGAGATGGGCAATAGTTCCCAGCATAGGATTCGCCAATGCGAAGTGGTAACGGTCGCATGCGCCGGCGTGCGATCCGAGCGGATCAAAATACACTATCCGGATGAAGGCCTGGATAAAAACACGACTGCCCGGCATCCCAGGCAGGGGAACAGTGGCAGGCGGCCGGGAACCAGCCGCCTCAGCGCACTCCGGCGGCAAAAAGCCCTCGGCAGAAGCACAGAAGAAAGTCAGCGATTCCGCTTTTTTGTTGCCCCGCCCCGTCTCCCAATCTACGATGGCCGTATGAAATTATCATTACGTCAACATCAGCAACGGGAACAACCCTACGAAAATTAGGTATGCGTCAGGAAACGATCCCCGACGCACCCGCTTACCCGCGAAGAATCTGATGTGTCAATTATATTCCTTCAAAACATCCGGATTAAGCACTTTGAGTTCGACGCGACGATTGATCTTCCGTCCTGCCGCTTTTCTATTGTCCGCCTTTGGTACCGACGACCCGTAGCCCATTGCAGAAAGCCTGCCCATCAACCCGGGAGCTACCTGAAGAAGGTAGTCGCGCACTGCCTCCGACCGCAGTTGGCTGAGCTGCAGGTTCTTGGCAGGCGATCCCACATTGTCCGTATGGCCGCCGACCTCAAGTTCAAGCTTGGGATACCGTTCCAGCATTTTGCCGATTATCTGGAGATACGGTTTTGAATTCATAGATATCTCGGCCTTGCCCGACTCGAAGTAGACAGCGTCGAGGATCAACATGCCGGTGGAAAGTAGTTTCTTCTCTATCTCGGAGCGTCGGTCCTTTTCTATCGCAAGCAGGCGCTTGCCTTCCGCCAGCGCCAGGATGAGCGCCATTGAGTCGCTCTGCGACTTGCGCAACAGTACGCTTGCGACGGCCGCAATCGAGTCGCTGGTACGCTTGCACTGCACCTCCGCGAGCGAGTCGGATTCCACCCGCTGTGTCAGGCTGTCCCGGGAAGCGGCAAGGCGATTGACATCCGTCTGGCATGTCTGGAATTGGACCCGCTCCGCGGAATCGGCCTTTGCTTTCTCGAAGTCGGCGCGCCTTTTTCCCGCTAGGCAGTCGATGGAAAAAAGCAGGTCGCCGAAAAGGCGGTACCTTTCCAGCGATCGCTGAGCGGGATCGTCGCTTCGCTTCTTGGATCCCGCCACGTCGCACCCAAGCGTAAGAGCGAGGAAGGCAGGCGTTCGGATAGTGACCGTCGGCGTCACCCAGACAGGATCAGTGGTAAAGGCGCTGTTCTTAAAAGACGTTCGCGAGTTCCCTTCAACTCCTACTGACAAATAAGGAATGATGTTGCCCTGAATACCGCCCGCGAGAACCAAGAGAAGGTCTTTCCCGGCTTGGGTTGATTTCACCGCGCCCTCGTTGAGGTGGAGTGCAAATCCCCGGCCGTCATTGCCAAACACCAGCGACTCCAGCAGCTTTCCCATGAAATCGAAGTTGGTACGGGTTTCGAAATAGTTATACCCGTCGGTATAATTCGTATTGATCTGGTTCTTCGAAAGGCCTCCGAGCACGGTGCCCTGAGCGCCCAGAAAGAGAGGCACTCCCTGAGGAAGCGGCAATGATGCCTGCAATCCTCCCATTACCGTGCCCAGGCCCGACTTGTTGCTTGTGCTGTATTTCGTCGAATTGAAGAAATTTACGCTTCCGAAAACATCCAGGTGGTTGCTGACCCCGAACGCCAGGGCGCCTAGGCCGGTTGCGATGTTTGCCCCGGCATTGGGAGTGCCCGGGTAAGCATCTTGCTGCCGGTACCACGTTCCCTGCAGGTTCACGTTGAGACGGCCCGCGCCGAGCGCTTCGGCCGACGAGGTCTGCGAAAGGCCGCGCGTGCCCCACGCCGTGGTCGTGGGCATCGGTGTCCACGTGTTTGATTGGGCACAGGTCGTGCCACACCAGATTGTCATGATCGCCATTACGGCGCACGCCCATGCGTTCATCGCTTTGCGGATTGCAAACAACTTCATAGATAACTCCTTTTGACTAAATTGTGTGCCATTTACGATGGACAAAGCAGGCAACCTGTTGCTCCTTGATAAAATATATACGTCGCAACCCTGAGCCAATTACTTTACATCTCTTCTTGCAGGCTTTCCCGCCTTTTCCGTTGTAAACAACGGATGCGGATTAAACACCTTGCTTTTCGCCGAAAACCGTGGTAGAATTATTCTCTGTTTCGGTCTCTGGGGTTATCCGAACCGAGGGGGAACTTTGTGGACATAATAAAACAATGGGTGCTTAAGCACTTTGAAGCGATTCTCATACTTGTCATTACGCTGGCATTGCTTGCTATCAACTACTTTGTGGACCAGAAGCTGATGTTTCTCAATTTCTACTACCTGCCCGTCCTTATCTCAGGGTATTTCCTGGGTCGGCGGCATACGCTTTCGACAAGCTTCTTCATAGTCGTCCTCATCAGCTTCTTCATTATCTTCAATCCTCAAGCCTTTTTCAACGAATCACAGCAATTGCAGGTGATTTTGGACATCGTGATATGGGCCGGGTTCCTTATTCTGGCGGCCTACACGGTGGGCACGCTTTACGAACAGAAGCAGAAGAAGATTGCCGACCTAAAACGCGCTTACATCGGCGTGGTGGAGATCCTTTCGAAATATCTTGATGCCTCCGACCGCTACACCAAGGGACATTCGGTGCGGGTCGCCGATTACTCTGCTGATATCGCCCGCGCCATGAATCTGCCCGCATCGGAAGTGGAGAACATCCGCGTTGCCGGGCTTTTGCATGACATCGGGAAGATCGAGATATCCTCGGAACTCATAACCAAGGCCGCGGATTTGACAGATGAAGAGAAGTACATCATGAGCCAGCACGCGGAAAAGAGCGCCAAGATACTTGCTTCGGTCGGCGGGGTCCTGAAGGACGCGATCAAGATTGTTCTTTTCCACCACCGTCATTTTATCGAGAAGTCGGACAAAGAAGGGAAAGAAATCCCGCTGGGCGCCCGTATTCTTGCCGTTGCCGATTCTTTCGATGCCATGCTGAGCGACCGTCCCTACCGGAAAGGCCGGACCACGCGCGAGGCGCTTCTGGAGCTTGAGCGATGCTCCGGTACGCAGTTTGACCCAGCAGTGGTCGGGGCGTTCAAACAGGTGATGTCGGAGATTGAATTGCGATAGGCCAAGGCATCCTGACTTCAGGATGCAGGTTTGCTGTTGAGAAAACCTATGCCCTTATACAATTCTAAAGATTCAGCCCTGTCCGGCTAAACCTCTTGACCAATGGCTAATAGAATGATAATTGCACTGGAGCGGAGCGCAAAGAACGTAACCGCTCGTAATTGACCCGTAGTAATTCAATCAAGCTTTCAAAACCAAGCAGCCTTTCTCGGATAACCCGCAGTAATTCCAGCATGGTGAAGGCATACCGTGCTTGGAATTTTATAAACGACAACAGGAGATACAAGATCATGGCTATCCACACCTGTGTCATTACCGCGTTTTCGCTGGTCCCGTAGAACGTCTTTATCTTCAAGTGCTGCTTGATCCACTTGAAAAATGTTTCTATCTCCCATCTTCCCTTGTACAGTGCAGCAATTGTCGTTGCCGACAACGTGAAATTGTTCGTCAGAAAGACCAGGTTCTTGTTTAACTCCTTGTTGTAATACTGTATCAGTCGCAGCTTCTCCGGATATGCCTTGCTTTCGTAAAAATTCGACATTTCGACTTCCTGATCACGGATAATTCCGCGTCTTACGTTCGGTTCTTTGTGCTGTCCGACAAGATGATATGCCATGTTGGATTTTGCCAGGATCACGAATGTAACACCAGTCGTATGCAGTGAATGAAGCCAGCCAAAATCTGTGTAGCCTCGATCAATGGTGAGGATGCTGTCCGGCGGAAGCGCAGGAAAATCATATTCGGCATCTTTCACCACCCGAATGTCATGGACTTTCCCGTCCGTCATCCGGATAAACGACGGTAGGTAACCGTCATGGTCCAGAAGCATATGAAGTTTCAATCCACCTTTGCGCCTGCGATACCGTGCCCATGGAAACGATGACAGACATACGCTGATCAAGGTTGAATCATGCGTAAATACCGGAACCTTTACCCGAAAGTCATGACGAGGTGCCAATCGCTGGCATTTATCCAGAAACTGATAGAAAAGATCTTCAAACATCTTGTATGGCCGGAGAGCGAGTGCATCTGCCAGTGTACTGCGGGCTACACTCGCAAGACCAATATGTTCCCACTTATCCGCATTGCTCTTCAGACACGCTTCAAGAAAGCAAGTCCATGGGAGTCGATGACGTCAGTGATTCAATCAGCATTTCCAAGCAGACCGTTGAGAAGTGCCTGGTCATGCCAAGTGAGGTAACCAGCATTCCGACGCTCGGCTTTTTTATCCAACTCACAGACTATCCGGTAAGCAAAGACAAACTCGATATTGTAAATTTTCCTAAAAGATTTCTTTCGTATATCGGCAGGGAAGATCTTCTCTTCAAACCAAAGGCAACACCACCGTCCCAGAACTCCCAGGCTGGGCCAGCCTTGGTCCCGACACCGGGTCAGGCGAAGACGGAGGAGGTTCCCCAACAAAAAGAAATACAAAAAAAGGAAGAGCCGGGATTTTCTGAAACCAAGGGTTCTCTCGCAAAACTTGAGGCGCAAAGGAAAGAGTTCGGAGACCTTGGACAAGCTTCACCTCAGGTAGCGAAACCACAGGAAAGCAAATCTGAAGAAACAGACCCTTCGACAAATCAAATACCTGAATCTGTTCCAGAAACATCCAATCAGGACCAATCTGACCCGGCGGCATCCAATCAACACTCTTGGCTTGGCCGCTAAAAGAAGCTGCTATGCTCTCAATATCAAAACCACTGACCCCGGAAAGAGCTGCTTGGTATTTTGAACGCGATAATTATTACCTGGCTGAACAAGGGGAGTGGTACGGGAAAATAACCGAGGAGTTAGAACTTTCCGGCCCCGTGCAACGAGATGATTTTCTAAAGCTACTGGAAGGATACGACAAGAACGGGGATGCTCTTGTCGCGTCTGCCGGCGCGAAAGATATCAAGGACGACCAGGGCAATATCAAAAAGCATGGTCATCGATCAGGAATTGACCTTACTTTCAGTGCACCGAAAAGCGTTTCCATCCTTTCTTATCATGATGCAAGAATCAACGGTGCTTTTAAAAATGCCCTCAAATCAACGCTTGACCACGCCGAGCAGGAGTTCGCTCACACTCAAACAAAGGACCGTTCCGGGAAAGTTCATGCCGAGAAAACAGATAAGCTTTTATGGAGTACCTTTGTCCATGATACGAGCCGGGAGCTAGATCCACAGCTGCACTGTCACTGTGTTCTCATGAACTTGACGCAGGATTCTCAGGGGAAGTTCAAGACCTTACAAAACGATCCGATGTACAAAAACAAAATGTACCTTGGGCAGCATTTCCGAAGTCAGCTTGCAGGAGAAATTAAGAAACTGGGTTATTCAATTGAAGTTTCGGACCGCAAGAAAGGTTTCTTTGAGATCCATGGGGTAGGGGATGACGTACTTCAGGCCTTCTCAAAGCGAAGCCAACAAGTCCGAGAAGAAATGAAGGCCCTCCGGGACCTCGAGTATAAGGATCTTTCGCGAGAACATCTTGTCGAATGGGCCGAAGAGCGCCAGAAAGATTATGCAGAATCGCCGGACTATGAGATTCGTGTAAGTCAAGAGACGGAACGGCTTATGCATAGCGAGGAAAAAGTGTATGCATCCTTTCCGGATGCAAAATTGGCCGCAATTGCAACAACCAACAGCAGAGTAGCTAAGAGGGATGTTTCGCGGGAACAAGTAAAAGAAACCATGGACGCGACATGCAGGGCGCTTGGCACATCTTTAGCGGCAATTCAAGAGCAAGCGCTAAAACAACCGTCCGTGAAAATCCAAAACAACAAGCCTGACGACATCCTGAAGGATGCGCTCAAGGGAGTTACTGAAGGTCAATCTACTTTCACCCGCTACAATCTCATTACCGAAGCCATGAAAATTGGAATCGGCAGTTTATCGTGTCGGGATTTTGAGAACGAATTCAACAGAATGCTCAAAGATGGGCGAATCTCGCATCTCGGCTCCGTTGAAACCAAAGCCGGCACGAAAGAAGTTTTTTCTTCCAAAGAGATGATCGAGGTGGAAAATACTGTCATTAAAATGTGCAAGGAGGCTAAGGGAGCTTCAACCATTAATATTGACAAAACCGTAACAGACAAGTTTATTGCTGACACTGACATCAATCTCAAAATGAAATCCGCTCTTGAGCTTGGGGAAGCAGACCCTGTTAAGGCTGATTACAAATTTAAGGCTGTTCTCTCAAAAATTGAGGATCCAGCTATTAAGGGAAAGTTCATTCATCTTCGAGAGCAGGCAATTAAGGCCAAAGCGGATCCTTCTCTGCCCAAAGTCGATGCCGTAAACTATCCCGAACTTCATCAGCACTTTGAAAAACACGGATACGGTTTTACTCCCGGCCAAAAAGACGCACTTCGCCTCATCACCAGTACCAAGGACATTTTTTCAACAATCCAGGGTGACGCTGGGACGGGTAAAAGCTTTTCGTGCCTCTATGCTCGCCAGCTTCTTGAACAACACGGTTTCATTGTTAAGGGGTTTGCTCCCACGGGAAAAGCAACTACCGGGTTGGCAAGTGCGGCGGTAATCCCAGAAGGCAATTATTCCACCATAGAATCCTTTCTTCTCAAATACAAAAACTCCTCTCCCGAGAAGCAACAGGAAATGTTCAGGAAAGGCAAAGAAGTTTGGATCGTTGACGAAGCGGGAATGTGCGGAAGCAGAAAATTTCTTGAGCTTATGACCGTGGCACGGGAAGCGGATGCAAAAGTGGTATTCATCGGCGACCGCAAACAGTTCCAGAGCATCGAGGCAGGGAAGATGTTCAGCGAACTGCAAGACCGGTCAGGAATCGACATGGTAATCATGCCTGATGTTATGCGGCAAAAGACGGCTCAAACAAAGGAAATCGTCAAGGCAATAGCGCTGAAGGATATGGATTTTGCCTTCAACGTCATGCGGGGTTATAAGAAGGTACCGGATTCCATAGACAAAAGAGACCTTTCAAATTATTCGATTGATTCTACAATACAATTCACCGCAGGCTACCACGGCCTTTCTACGGACACTCAGTGCAAGGTCAAATCCGTGGGGGAGTCTCTATCATTGGAGTATTTCGACGAAGACTCCCGTACATTCAAGCAGTTTGACTTTAAACCAAAAGAAATTGATTCTGCCGACTTCGATCTTTTCAGATCCCCGATCAATCATCATCCACTTGCTAAATTCAATATCGGCGATCAACTCACAATTTCCATCCCAGATCAGGGTCTGCTAGCCGCGACGACCTTTCAAGTCAATGCTGTTTCTGAAACGGGCCTCTCTGTTACTTATATGGACCAACAGACGGGGGAGCAGCGAAAAGCCGACTTCAACCCAACCATTAACCCCGATAACGTTGTGCATCGATCCATATCAGGAAACGAAAAGCTGGTAAGCGGCAAAGACCAGTATGAGAACATGATCACTGTCGAATCCGATCATGAAAAATGCTTGAATCTTGCGGCCCAGGACTACCTTGAATCAATTGCAGCTCGTAAGGATGTTCTGCTTATTACCGGAACCAATAAGGACAAAGACGCGCTTAATGATATCATTCGTCCGGAATTGATTAAGAAAGGTCTGGTGACCGATTCAAAAGAGTTTAATGTCTTTCAGACCAAGAGTTTGGCTGGAACCGCGGCTATGGCGGCGGATTCCTATAAGCAAGGCCAGGTCATTATAACGAATAGTAAGTGTGGTCCCATACCCAGAGGAACCCAGGCTGAGATTCAAACTATTGATCTAACAAGGAATGTAATTACCGTTCGATATTGGGACAAAGACACAAAACAGTACGCAAAATCCGATATTGACGTAAGAAAAAACTGCAAGAAATTCAGCACATATGATCAACAAAGAAAAGAATTCGGGGTAGGGGACCTTGTCCTATTTCTTAAGAACGATAAGAAGACTGTAGGAGTCAACAACGGTGATACCGCCAGAATCCTTTCTATTGATTCGGATGGGAACGTAAAGGCCAGGCTTGAGAGCACGGAGGACAAGAAGGAAGTAACCTTCAACATCAACAATAAGGGACCAAAGGCATACAATTACGTCAGTCACGCCTACGCGATTACGGATTACAAATCCCAAGGTGCCACGACAGGCCGTCTTCTTTGGTTCGCTCCAACAACCGCAGGGCGCATGTCCAGCAACACCTTTTATGTCGCGATAACAAGATGTAAAGAAGAGGTCGGTGTGTACACCGACGATGTTGACAAGTTGCGGGAAATGGTGAAACAGGATCAACAAAAAGAATCTGTCCTTGAATTCACCATGCCACATGAACATGAAAATCGCAAACAGGACATTCCAGTTAACAAGCCGCCAGCACCGGAAATAAGCCCCGTTGTCAAGGCATATCTAAAAAGTATGCAGGAGATATATTCACAGTTTAAGTCGTATTTTCCATTCAAGAAACAGAGAATAATGGACCCTGCGAAACCTAAGCAGAGCGTCGAGATGGATATTTAGTTCATTCACTTTTCAAGGAGGTCTTATGCCTAAGGGAACACGCAAAGCCAGAAACCCGGTCGAAAAACTGGTTACACAGGTTGCCCAACTCAACAACGTAGTGGATTCTATCCTTGAGTCGGCCGACAAGCCGGGATTTGTTGAAGCAATAGTTGCACTAAAATCAAAGAAGACCGAAACTCAGGCCAAAGGGCCAAACCAAAACAAGGAAGCCAAGGAAGTGAATAAGCTACTGAAAACATATCCTGGTCTTTCGAAAGCAATTCTAAGCACAATAAAATCCAAAATAGCCGAGTACAAGGGCTTAGGAGTTATCGACAAATACAAAATGGATACAGAACCCGAGGAAAAAGGCAAAAGTTAATATCCCAACTAATAGTCTTTTTACGTAGATATTTTTATTATTTTATTTGTTTAAAGGGAGGCTCATTGGATCCGAGAGGAAGTTTTGCTTTTGATCTACTGGATACCAAATCCAATGAGGCAATTTCTTCATATGAGCATTCGCTCTACAAAGCTTTTTCTAGTCGAGATTTTCTTGATCCCGTAAGGATTGTTGACCATAAGTTGCACAGAACGCAAACTAAAATACCATACCAAGCCCAAGACGTGTTTATAGTAAGGTTGAAAGATAAGATCGTTGCTGCCATGGCAATCAATTACGACATGAACAACACACTTCAGCTTGAGCTGAGGGGCTTTTCAATCAACAAAGACCAGCCTCACATTTGTGAAGTCCTTCATCTGTTTAGCAATATTGACCTGATGAACGGAAAACCTGTTATTGAAACCCTTGGAGATTTTGCTTTAAATAAAATAGCTTTGCGGAATGTAAATACAATCTTTATTACATGCACCGAAAGAAGGCTAAATTCTTATCAAAAATTTGGCTTCTCATTAGTTGCGCAAAACGATCTTCCTTTTAATGGGTCCAAAAGGTTTCTGCTTGTAACGAATCTTACCAAAGGATGAATATGAACATTTCAGAGTCTAAGAAATTCGACTTGAATTCAGAGCCGCTTGCTTCATTTTTTCAGAGGGCACTTTCCGACATTAAGGGATACGCACAGGTTAACATTGATGAGCAAGAAACAATCAATGATCGCCCACCTTTTCGCGGCAAACACCCCTTGGAATTCATCAAACAATTTATTGATGTCTACCATAAGGACCTGCTTACACCTGAGGAAGTAAGACAAATAGTTATATTCCCATTTCCATGCAAATCTCCCGAATCTCAAGAGCAGAAACAAAAGTATAAAGATGAAATGACAATGATAAATTCCGACCCTATAAAGCCTTTTTTCCAATTGGTAATTAATGACATTACTGGATTTATAAACTTCCTTATGGAGCAGGAAAATATTGCAATCGGGCGCCATCCGGCGTTTCTCCTAATAGAATTCCTGGATTCATATCGAAAGGATATTACCTTTACTCCCACCAAGGCATCATGATGAACATTTCAGAGTCTAAGAGATTCGACTTGAATTCAGAGCCGATTGCTTCATTTTTCCAGAGGGTAGTTTCCGATATTAAAGGATATGCCCAACTTAATATTGATGAGCAAGACTTAATAAATCGATTTTCTACTTGGCACGGCAAACACCCCTTAGAATTTACTAGACACGCGATTCTTGATTATCAAAGGGATCTTGTTAAACCTGAAGAAATGAAACAGATTCTTATTTGCCCTTTTCCCTGCAAATCTTCTGAATCCGCAGAAGAGAAGCAGAAGTATAAGGACGATATGACAATGATCAGTTCAGAGCCTGTTAAATCTTTTTTTGAATTAGTGATTAATGACTTAATTGCTTTTGTCACTGTCGTTATGGAAAAAAAAGACATACCACCAGGTCGACACCCGGCTCATTTAGTAATAGACCTTTTGAATTCTTATCAGAAAGACATTACATTTTCACCAAAGTTGTAATCGCGTCATTTACCGAATCATAATTATGAATTTATTGGAAATAACCCTTTTTGTTTCAATTGGATATTATCTCTCTCTCTCCCTTTACCATTTTGTCGTGTATTTAGGAAGAAAACACGATCAAAGCAACTTGTTCTTTTCCTTACTACTCATATCAATGTCCTTTTTGCTTTTCAGCAAAGGAATTTACCCTTCTTTACCAAATAAAAGTTTTAACCTCGAAGTTGCTTTTGATTTCATAGCTAACTTATTGTCCGGCTCTTTCCTCTTGCTTTTCACAAATAGTACCTTAGGTTCAAGGAAATTCATCCGACCTATTTATTGGTTTCTTATTTCAGGCACAAGCGCCACAATAGTATGCATAATGTGGTTTTTGCTCTCCGGAAACTATCTTCCTCCATCAATCCTCGTGGTCATTGTTTGTGCACCTTTTGCGACATTTCTTGCGGTGAGAATAATCGTTCATTTCTTTTCGCGGGAAACTAAGCTATATAGGGAAAAATGGAGATTGATAATATTTGCCGGTACAATTGTCTATGCCGTCGCATTTATGACAGCTGTTGTCCTTGTTGCTTTTGATTTGCCTGATCATCTTCAAGCTTTTATCGTCAACATAGGCGCATTATTTCTGTGTACAGGATCTGCACTTAGCTTGGCTTCCCAATTCAATAAGGAACATTTGGATTTAAAATTGCTCACGGATCAATTGGAAGAAAAGGTCAAGGCCAGAACAAAAGAGTTGGAGATTGCAAATTCGCAGAAAACGAATGCATTTATTAATCTTGCTCACGAAATCAAAACGCCTCTTACCCTTATCAATAATACCGTCAAAACGCTGGCAAATAAAACAGGGGAGATTGACGAGATAGTTGAAATTAAGTACAATGTTGGACGCCTATTGAGAGATGCTGTCAATTTTCTTGACTCAGAAAAATTAGAACGTGGACAAATCTTCTATGATAATGATAAGCCCCTTAACTTGTCCGACATGCTTACACGAAAAATTCAGTCATTCCAGCGCCTTGCAGAAAAGAAACAAATAACTATCCATTACCATATTGACCCCCACCTTTTTTCTCAGATTGATCAGTATGCCTTTGACAGGATAGTCAATAATCTTCTCGACAACGCGATCAAATATAATCGCGCTTTTGGCTCAATAACCGTTTTGCTAAGCGTTCCAAACGAAGACCACAAAATTCATTTTGTGGTCGAAGATACCGGAATCGGAATTTCTGAAGAAGACCAAAAAGCGATATTTGACCCATATTACCAAGCTTCACATGCAAAACGAAACGTCCAAGGAATTGGAATGGGCCTTTATATAGTTGCCCAAATCATCAAATCCGTTGGCGGTTCAATTTCCCTTTCTAGTCGCATCAATTCATGGTCAAGATTTGACATCATACTTAACCAATACACTCTCAAAGAAGGGGAGAAGCCCCTTTCCGCAGCATCAATATCAGAGCCAATCAACGATCCACCGCAATACGACTGTTCAGACTTCTTCTCTGACGCCAACACGCACACCCTGTTATTGGTAGAAGACAACCAAGGCCTCCTACACTCATTGCGAGAAACCTTCATTAAGGAATATGATGTAATCTGTGCCCTGAATGGGGAAGAGGCTCTCGAAAAACTCAAGAAGTACACAGACCGAAAACCAGATCTTGTAATATCCGACATCATGATGGACAAAATGGATGGAAACGAATTTTACGCTACTTTTCATCAAAAAGAAGAGTTCAAGCAAATACCAGTCATATTTTTGACCGCAAAATCATTGGAGGCTGGCAATGTTGAAGCCTTGACAAACGGTGCAATTGATTATATTTATAAGCCGTTTTCGATGAATGTCTTGCAAGCAAAAGTTAAGTCATTAATTGATTTCACAAACACAAAAAACATGTTTTTTCTTAAGGACAAATTTCATTCCTTAGGCATATTGACTGCCAGCATCTCTCATGAAATACTAAACCCGCTTTCCTCCATAACGGGTCTTCTAGGCGTAATGGATCAAGAAGCAAAGTCTCAATCAAATCAGGAACTTTCCGAGAATATCAATATTATTAGAAATAGCGCTACCCGAATTACCGACATTGTCTTAATGATGCGGGCGCTTTTCCATGGGGAACGAATAAAACCAGAGGATATATTTCCGTACAAGCTATTGCAACCTCTTGTCGTTCTGTATGCTGACAAACTAAGAACACGCATCAAGATAGTGTTGGACATTCCTGAAGAGTTGACTATACATACCAATCCTAATGCATTAATCCAAATTATTACTAATTTATTGTCAAATGCTATAGATTCAATTCATGATCAAGGCACAATCACCATCTCCAGCGGCAAAAACGATACCCACAACATTCTACTTGTATCCGACACGGGATCTGGAATCGACCCAAAGCACCAAAAAAGTATTTATGATTTGGGATTCAGCAAAAAAGCGAATCTAAATGGAACGGGGTTTGGATTATATATTGTCAATCAGTTGTGTTCTAAATTGAACGTGTTGATCCACTGTGAATCTGCTCTTGGCAAAGGAACGACGTTTACACTTGAATTTCCTAGTTGACGGTGTTTTTCCTTAAAAAGCCTCTCAAGAACTTCTAGGCACCAGGAACAAAGACAGAGAGAATGAATGCAGAATGATCCAGCCAAATTAGGAAGCGACAATTCAGACAAGCAAGAACAGCTCTCCGGCGCTGTTGAAAGAGTAACTTTCCATAGCGAGGATTCGGGTTTCTGCGTTCTGCGGGTCAAGGTAAAAGGCCACAAAGATTTTGTCGCGGTAACAGGAACCACCGCATCTGTTTCTCCCGGCGAATATATTGACTCACAGGGAATCTGGGTGAATGACCACACCTATGGTCTTCAATTCAAATCTTCCCGGCTCACCGTCGTTCCTCCAAGTACACTGGAAGGAATAGAAAAGTACCTTGGTTCAGGAATGATCAAAGGTATCGGACCTCATTTTGCCGAAAAACTGGTAAAAGCATTCGGCGAAAAAGTCTTTGATGTCATTGAGGAGACTCCTGAGAAGATGCGGGAGTTACCCGGCATTGGTGAAAAGCGGAAGAATTGCGTGGTTAAAGCATGGGCTGAACAGAAAGTTATCCGGGAAATTATGGTCTTTCTTCAGTCCTATGGCGTAGGCACCTCACGAGCAGTCAGGATTTTCAAGACATATGGAAGTGAGTCGATATCAAAAGTCTCTGAGAACCCGTACCGCTTGGCGTTGGATATAGCCGGCATAGGCTTCAAGACAGCGGATACCATAGCGCAGAGGCTTGGCATACCTCCAACATCGCTCATTCGGGCTCAGGCGGGCGTCAGGCATGCCCTCCAGGAGCTGTCCGCAGAGGGCCATTGCGCGTACCCCTTGGATGAGCTCGTTATCCTTACCAGCAAACTCCTTGAGATTCCCGATGTCCTTTCGACCAGTGGGTTGAACGCCGAAATAGAAAACGGGAACTTGATCCAGGAGGAAATCGAAGGGAAAGCGATCATTTACTTGGCCGGACTTCACAAATCCGAAACAGGCATAGCCACAAAACTGCTTCAGTTAGCTCAGGGCAAATGCCCTTGGGGGTCTATTGATGCAAACAAGGCCATCCCTTGGGTGGAAGAACAAAATCATATCCAGCTTTCCGGTTCACAGAAGAACGCCGTAATACAGGCGCTGTCGAGCAAGGTCCTGGTAATTACAGGTGGTCCCGGAGTGGGGAAGACCACGCTCGTAAACAGCATTCTGAAGATATTGCGAGCGAAGAAACTCGAGGTCCTTCTTTGTGCGCCGACCGGACGAGCGGCCAAGAGACTGTCCGAATCAACAGGTCTTGAGGCCAAAACAATTCATCGGCTGTTGGAATTCGACGGAAAAATGGGAGGATTCAAGCGGACCAAAGAAAATCCGCTGTCTGCGGAATTGGTAGTTGTCGATGAAGCCTCAATGATCGACGTCGTGCTGATGCACCAACTTCTCCGCGCAATTCCGGATTCGAGCGGTCTTTTGCTTGTCGGCGATGTTGACCAGTTGCCGTCTGTCGGTCCGGGATCCTGCCTGTCGGACATAATTGATTCGGAAACAGTTCCGACGGTGCGGCTGACGGAGATTTTCCGGCAGGCGGCAACATCCAAGATCATAGTAAATGCTCACCGAATCAATGAAGGCCTGATGCCCTTGCATAATGAAAACGAAGACGTGCTTTCGGACTTCTACTTTATTCCGAGCGAAACAGCGGAAGAAATAGCGGAAAACCTGATGGAAGTCGTGTGCGAGCGCATCCCCAAGCGGTTTGGGCTTGATCCCGTTCGTGATGTCCAGGTTCTCACTCCCATGAATCGGGGAGGGCTGGGCGCCAGAGCCTTAAATGTTGAGCTGCAAAAGCGTCTGAACAAAAGTACAGGCGATAAGATTGAAAAATTCGGTTCAACCTATGGTGTCGGAGATAAAGTCATTCAGACCGTCAACAACTATGACAAAGAAGTTTTCAACGGGGACATCGGAACAATTTCAACAATCGATCTGGAAGATGGAATGTTGACCATTGATTTTGATGGCAGGGGAGTGGAATATGAGATTAATGAGCTTGACGAAGTCTTCCTTGCGTATGCCACCTCTATTCACAAATCGCAAGGATCGGAATACCCTGCGGTCGTGATTCCACTTGCGACGCAGCACTACATGATGCTTGAGCGTAATTTGATTTACACCGGCATAACTCGCGGGAAAAAGCTGGTGGTAATCGTTGGGCAGCCAAAGGCGTTGGCAATTGCCGTAAAGAATAAACAGTCCACGGCTCGGATATCCTTCTTGAATTACAGGCTGAAAACTCTGTCCTCAGAAGGGAAGTCAAAACAAGTGAGTGCTTTAGCAATCCCCTACAATCAAGGACACCTGGATACAAATATGAAAATTGACCCCTTGAAAAGATTCAAGCTAACAACGATGGATTTTCTTAATTATGATGGCGATTATATGCAGAACGCGCTTGAATTCTTTTACACCATGTTAGATAAATCAGATCTTAGATCCATTGTCTCTCTTTTAAATCGAACACCTTATGAACAAAAAAATCTGGTTTATGGCAATTTCAGAAAAACATTTTGTATATCTGATGATGACATTCACGCGAAATATGAAGAAATTATGAAGGGTAAAATAGAGGATGCGCTTATTGACGAATGGATATCAAAGAATCTTTAATAGACTGCCAAAAGGCTGAAGCAAAGGTGTTCATTGATAATGCGAATGCAATGTCGACAACGAGACAGTTCACTGCGGAATAGAATTCTGTGTTCGCCTCGATGCTGAGGAAGAAATGAAAAACGCGTCCACGACCTGAAGAAAAACAAATGAAGCACAAGCCCGAGTCCTTCGCGCCGCGCTCCCAGATCAAGAACGTGAGCGTGGAATTCTACGGGTCATGTAGGCATTGATCCGATCAGCATGGTCATCAGCATAGAGGGTCTGCAAAACCTGAAATGCAATATCATCATCAGTTGTTGTAACCGTATTTTGGAAATGTATCTCGCCGGCTGATTGCTCGATTTGAATTGCAATGGTGAAACAATCCAGGCGAGTCGGGATCTGGTTAACACGGGATAACAGGATTTCCTCGATCCTGGAATTGATCTCGTAAAGGGTTTCTACACAGATTCAAGAAGCCGATCATCCAAGGCTGGAGAATCTACGATGTACTCCTGATGGGTTCGCAATAGGCTTGCGTGCCGATCCTCTTCGTTGGCGAGCTGCATCCAAAACTCAAAATCAGTAAGATGTATGGAACCAAAGAAACGGTAGAGTTTACCTACATTTTCTTCAATATCGATAAGTTTACGAATGACCCGAGATGCCTCATTGACCATGGTTGTCTCTCCAACAGATTCCAATTGACTTATCCGCCTCAAAATGACAGATGAATCCGCCAGAATTTTCCAATTCTGCAATATCTGATGCCTCTTTTTTCGACTGCTTTAAAAAAACTCTTACCTTTTCAGGGATTGGGCAAAAACCGTCAACGTGGTTTACTCTAAGCGGAAATAGAATGTCGCTCCTTTGTCCTTTTCCGCCTCCGCCCAGATCGCCCCATGATGCTTTTCGATAATTCTCTTTGCAATAGCAAGGCCGATCCCCGTTCCTTTGAAATCCTTTTGAGAGTGCAATCGAATGAATGGATTGAATATTTTCTCAACATCTATCATGTCAAAACCCACCCCATTGTCTTTTATGAAATAAATTGTTTGGCTGTTGTCTCTTTGCAAACCGAATTCAATATGAGCTTGATTCGTTTTGGAAGTGTATTTCCATGCGTTGCGGACAAGGTTTTCTATGAGTATCTTGACAAGCCCGGCGTCCGCATTAACGATACAATCAGGCGTGATGACAAAATCAATTTCACGATGAGGATTTGTTGATGACTTTAATTCCGTGCAAAAAGATTGCACCAGATCGCTGAGATTGACTGTTTCCCGATGAACCTCCTGCCGGGCAATGCCGGAAAGGGAGAGCAGGTCGGTAATGACGTGCGACATCCGCTGGGTGGTATTCTCAATATGTCCGATCGCCTCTTTCGAATCCTTTCCCATGGTTTCAAGATCCTTTTTCAGGACCGCCACGCAGGTGACAATGGAATTAAGTGGATTGCGCAGGTCGTGAGAAACGGAATAGCTGAATGCCTCCAGCTCCTTGTTCGCAAGAACCAAACCATTAGAATGAATTCGAAGCAAATTCTCCGCTTTTATCCGATCCGTGATATCGTTGAATACGGCTGCAAATCGTCCGGGAGCGGAGCGCCAGGCATGCACTTCAATATGCTTTCCAAGATCAGCTATTGGGTTGTCGATCCGCTCGGGACAGCCGCATGCCACAATGCGTCCGTAGGTCTCGATCCAGAACGGCTCTAATCCCGGAAAGATCTCCTTGGCCGTTCGGCCAACCACTCGTTCCAGGGGCAGGCCGGTGATCCGGCCAAACGACGGGTTCACTTCAATATGGCGGAAGTCAACCGGCTTGCCCGCCTGGTCATAGATCATCTCACAGAGGGCAAACCCTTCGTCCATGGAAGTGAACAGGTTTCGAAAACGCTCCTCGCTTTGGCGCAACCGATCCTCAATCCGTTTGCGCTCAGTGATGTCTCTAATGTTGCACTGGATTACGTTATGATGATCCTCTTGATAAACGTTACTTACGAATTCAACATCAATTTTTCGTCCATCGGTTGTTTCCAAGGGGAGGTTTTCATAACGAACGTACTTTTTTTCTTGCAACTCCAAAAAATTCGTTTGATTTGCGATAATGTCCTTGAAGAATCCTATATCCCAGATTGCCTTGCTGATAAACTGATCGCGCGAGTACCCCAGCAACTTTACCAAGAATGGGTTCACATCTTCGATTTTTCCCGTCTCTGAATCAAGTATGAGAATTCCATCCTTTGCCGATTCAAAGAGTCTTCTGTATTTGAGTTCCGAAGCACTCAATACCTCTTCCACCTTTTTGTGTTCAGTGATGTAGGTTTCGAGTTCCGCTTCCATCTTGTTTCGTTCGGTGACATCAATAAGGGCAACCATGCAGCGGTCAAGGACGCCGGAATCGCCCCGGACGGCAATGCTCTCCGCAAAAACGTTAAACGTCGTGTTTTCGTCTGAATGCAACGTCAACTCGCAACGCAGCTTCTCTTCGCTATTAAAAATGGTGCGGCTGAATATGAACCATTTATCCTGACTTTCGCGAGACACGAAGCGAGAGAATTTGAGCTTGCCGGCATTAATCGCTGAACGTTCTAAGCCGAGCATCTTCATGGCAGCGTTGTTTGCGCCAACAATGCAGGTGCCCGTGTCTATGGTGAGATATCCAACTGGAGCAAAGTCGTACAGCTCCGCAAATTGGTCGCGTGATGCGGACAACTCCATGTGAGCAGCACGAAGCTCTTCATTTTGCATCTCCAGCTCGACCTGGTGGACCTGCAGTTCGTGAACGAGTTTCTGGAGGTCTACGGTCTTTAGATCGGGGTTCGCCGGGGGATTCTTGGCCAAGGTCTCATTGGCCATCTTGCGGAGCAGAGAATCAGATATATTGACATCTGCGAGCGGGGGGGGGGGGGGGGGATTTTTTCATCTTAACCAGCATTTGCAAAGGTAAACGTATCATGCAAGAATCTGGGAGGCAAAAGGAATATGGTTCCTGGCCTACTCCTTTTCAAGGAAATAGTAAGGTCACGGATTTGGGGCCTGTTGCTTTTACCCTTTCCGGGAATAAGCAAAAAGGGCTATAATACAATTCGTCGGTTGTGATTGGTAAAGTCCGATAAGCTTTACTTCTCAAGAGCCTTAATGACGGATTTGTATTTATCATGAATCATTTTTCTGTCAAATTCCCAGAATTCGCCAAGCATAGCTTGCTGCTCTGATTCTGAGAAATACCTCATAGATGAAGGGAAAAACACCTTGTCTTCCTTTTCAATGTGTTTTGGGTAAAAATTAACGAACTTTTTCAGGTTTTGAACAATGAAAGATGCCGCTACTTTATCTCCGTTACGGTATGCCTCTGCCGATTTGACAAGTTCGGCGGTCGTTGCGCGGCCGAAGGCATGATCTTGAATCAATTCATTCATAAGATTGTTGTCAGCATCAGAAAGCTTCTTTTTTGCCAAGTCCCTGAACAGAATTTGTTCTTCCTTTCCGTGGTGCGTCCGATCTGCATATGTGCGAATGAAATCCACTGCCGTTTCAATGAATGATTGATCTACAGTATTGTCCTTCTCAATTCTCCTAACCTCTGCATCAATCAATGAAATCATGCGCAAGATAAGACGATGCTCGATCATTAAAGGACCCCTTGGTTGCATAAGATAATCCTCCTTTTAACATCCAAATCTGGCAATCAGTTCATGAACGATTTTGATATCATCGGCGGAGATTTTCTCAAAGGAAAAGCCCGTGCCGAAGAAGTCCGAATACAAATTACTTTTTGACCAAACGCTTTTGGCATTAAGGGTAATTTCCCTGCTTGTCTCCATGACTGCTGGCAAGGTCATGCCAAGCTGGAAGGATTGTCCCGGAGCAATAAAGTCCTTACTCATAAGTTTCATGCCGCTTATGGATATATCGAACACATGGCCGGCCTGCTGATCGGTTTTCCGATCAAAGACCAGGAGATAGTTGACAAGATAGATTCGTTTTGCTGACCGGTATTCAGACATAATAATGAGGTATATAATACGTTCCGGAATTTAGAACCGTGTGATTAACTCGTAAGAAATGTGTTTGACGAAAAATACCGAAAGTGCTCAAACAAGGGCAAAAAGAGGGTTATTTCCGGCCAGGGTTACATAATGCCTATTATGCGACATAAGACATTGAGACTAAAAGAGATACAGAAACATCAATAATATATCATTTTGGGCGGTTTTATGCAAATAGATTATTATTTGCTCAATCAAAGACAATCTCTTTTATTAGTCAATTAAAATTGGCAAAAAAATAATTCATATGGAATAATTGAAATTAAGTTTACCGGTCCGCTCCAAAATGACCGATAAATCCGCTAGAAATTGACCGGACGAGTGATTTTCCAGTCCGTGTTCCCCGATTTTTCCACAAAAATCTTTACAAGCTACCATCCGACGTGATATACTAATGGTTCTCCTATTAGGCTCTTTTATTACGGCATCAAAGCCCGATCCCGTATCGTGGCTTCTCTATGGAGTCTTGCATGGCGTCAGACCAAGAACATCGCCTTCTCTCTCAGCGGGAAGATGATTACGCGCTCATTACCGAGCGCATGAGTCCGGAAGAAATGCTTCAAAGAGCCCAACGGCTTGAAGGTCTTGGCGTTCTTGCCGGCGGCATTGCCCATGACCTGAACAACCTTCTTACGGGCATCTTCGGTTATATCAGCTTGGCAAAAGAAAACATTGAAAGAGAATCGGATGCGGCGCACTATCTTGATAGCGCGATTTCGACCTTCAATTCGGCCCAATCCCTCACGCGACAGTTGTTGACTTGTGTTAAAGGCGGGAGCACGGCCAAAACAATAATCTCTCTCTCATCCCTTCTTAAGGAAGCCTCACAACTCGCTTTGAGCGGGTCTAACGTATCATCTGAATTTGACATCCCTCATGACCTCTGGAATTGTGATGCCGACAAGTACCAGATAGAACAAGTCCTTCACAACATTCTCATCAACGCCCGCCAGGCTATGCCTCACGGGGGTAACATCGTTATATCCGCACGCAATGTTCCCGATGGCGAACCCCTTCCGCCCTCGTTACATCCATGTCCCTACGTCAGAATCTCAATCAGTGACCAGGGCATGGGAATTCCAAAGGACATTCTTCCCCGTATCTTCGACCCGTTTTTCACAACCAAGCAGCAAGGCAGCGGCCTCGGGCTTGCAACAGCTTACTCGGTAATCAAAAAACATGGTGGCCATATACAGGTTGATTCCGAAGAGCTCAAGGGAGCTACCTTTTCCATTTTTCTCCCGGCGACTCAATCCTCTGTTTGCACTGAATCATCAATTCCATCACTTACATCTCATGCGTGTCATGGAAAACTTCTGGTTATGGACGATCAGGAAGCCATCCTCGACATCTCTCAAGCAATCCTGTCCCACAATGGATATGTCGTCACCGTCGCAACCCACGGCACGGCAGCTATTGATTTGTACCAAAAAGCATTGTCAGAGCAAAAGCCTTTTGATCTCGTGATTGTAGATTTGACGATTCCCGGCGCTATGGACGGCAGGCAAACCATGCAGGAATTGTTGAAGATCGATCCCTCGGTAAAAGTTATTGCGTCCAGCGGATATCCCGATGATCCCATTCTCGCAGAACCTCACAAATACGGGTTCAAGGGGAAGCTCGCGAAGCCCTACTTGACAGAAGCACTACTTCGGGTAATTGAGCAGGCACTTCTTACCCCCCCCCCCCCCCGCTTCTTAGAAGTAAATCCACAATTATCCAAAGCAAACAAGCAAATATTAAACGTAAACTGCCGCATTCCTCCCGTCCGTTCCGTTTCCTTGCGGCCGCTCCTGCACAGGCTTCCACATAAGGCACGCCCTGCCTGCTTTTCGAATCATCCTTCGTATCGGCGTACCTTCGCTTTTTCGTCATTCCAACAGCGAAGGAGGTTCTATTGGTTCAGAAAGTTTCAGACCTCATCATCATCGTCGACGATATGCCCGAAATCGCCGATACCATTGCTGAGCGGCTGCGTTTAGCCGGTTTTAAAAACATTGCTGTCTATAAGGACCCGCGCGAAGCCCTAAAGAAGATCATCATCGACAACATCCGCCCGGCAATCGTCATTACCGATTTCAACATGCCAGGTCTTACCGGCGTGCAGCTTCTTGATGAAATCGACAAACTCCACCCGGAAATTGACGGTGTTGTCGTCACCGGAGATATTTCAGCCGCCATGGAATCGCCCCACCGGTACCGGATCTTCGACAAATCGACGAATTTCTATCGGGAACTCATAGCCCACACTCTCGCCATTATCCGTTCTCGCGTGTGACAGCTCCTCGATGCATGCCGAACCGGTCCTTACAGCCCTCAAAAACGCCGGCGTCGTCGTCTGCAACACGGAAATTCCGCGCTTGGAGCACAGGTTCCCTCTTAAGGCCACGCGACCACGGACAAGGGCTACATCCGCTACAGTGGCCTCAACGCGGAGGATTGGTATCCTACGCAAAAGCTCGCCTCGCAAAAGGAACGCCTGGCGCAGCGCAACGCGCGGTATGATTATCCACTCCACAGAGGGCCCCCGGCTTTGTCTGGGGCTTTTTGTTACGGGATGTCGCATAATAGTCTTCGGCTCGAAAAGCCGAAGAGATTTGTCAGGGCCGCCGACCTATTTCGGCGGTGCTCCATGAGTATTCGGACGAGGAACTGCTGCAGCGAGTTAAAGGCCAGCTCGTGCTGCACACCAAGACGGCCATGGCGGCCGTCGCGTTCAATAATCATTTCCATCCAGGCAAAGGCAATCCGAAATGCCATGCAGAACATGGAATTCTTGGTGAACATTTGAATTTGCAGAATGGTTCCGCCAAAGCTTAACAGAATCAAAAAGGGGCACCTGCTCTCCTTTAGGCACCCCAATCGGCCGTATGATGGCCGGCCTACCTTAATTTACTAAAATTGCTGTCCAAAGTAAACATAAATTCCGTTTAAGGTTGATTTAAGAAATCCTAAATCCAATGATAGAACAAAATCATTACCCCACCCGAAGCGAAGCCCGCAGCCGTATGTCAAGTACGCTTCAGGTTCCATTTTCAAAGGCGAAGAAAACGTATTTCCGATATCTGAAAAAAGGACCGACCCCAACGACCAGTCGTCTCCAAAGGCATGAAGCCTGAAAATTTTCATCCGGCATTCCGGCGTGAAGACATAGCAGAAAGGATCCCTGTACCTGTATTGCTGAATACCCCGCATACTCCCCTGCCCGCCGAAAATATCTTTGGGATCAATTGCCAGGGTCTTCTCATACTTGAAAAATGGAGCGTCACCGTACAAATAATTAACCAGGAGTCTTGAAGCGAGGGTTAATCCATTCAATTTCCTAAATGGCGTGGCATATAGCGCAAGCGTGGACGTCCCTTGAACGTATGAATAGGAACTTAACAGGTTCTTATTGCTGAGAGAGACATACGTTTCCCAATAGACTCCGGACGAGGGATTGTAAATATCATCTCTTTTATCAATTATATATCCGATAATTTCCTCATGAATGAATCCCCCATCGATCCCAAAGGGCCTTTGCGCAAACAAAAGCGGTTCCACCCCATTCGCAGGGACCTTGTGAGATTCAAATATTCCGTAATCCTCCGCCCGGATACCAAAGGTAAATTCCGAATGACTGAGAATCAGCGGTACTTTGTCGTTGAGAAAAATCCCGAATAACGCTGTGACTGCCGGATTTGATTTCCCGTAGTAATACTCATAGTCCGCGGCCTTTTGCATGGTGTATCCCATCGCAGCATCGGAGTTCCCGAACCCGAAATAGTTATTATAGGGCGTCCGGTCGTACGAAACTCTCAAACACAGCTTCCAGAGCGATGATTTTGTATAATCCGTTTCAATGAATGGCGCCAGAATCGAAGCTGTGGTCGCATACAACCTGCATTTTATCCTGCATGTGTCCTGTTGCAGCGTGTCCTTGGGCAGGATCGCCGCCTCCCCATAAGCGCCAAACCCCATTCCTGCGTCAGGGTCGTAGTCCAAAATCGGAGAACCTTTGAGGGAGACGCTGGCTTGGGCGGAAACAGTCATTCCCAAATCCAAAACAATCGCAAAAATCAATATAATTAGTTTCAAAGCATGGCTCATGATGTCCATTAAAATACCTTATTAATTATGTAAACCCTTTCAAATCGTTCTCCGATATGCGGACAACGTTCTTTTGGGGTTAAAGAATCCAGTTGACTTTTATTTTTTAGGACGTGTATATTATACACGTTTTCAGGACAGCAAAAAATGACCAATAAAAAGCCTTGGCAACCCCTCGACGTTCCGCCCGAGGTTACCAAATCCGGAGTGTTTGTGGGAACGTCCGGATACCATTACGACGACTGGAACGGCATCTTTAATCCGCCAAGGCCGTGGTCTAGTCAGCTCGCAGTAATATCGAGGCGATAGTATGTGATTTTCCCGATCCGGTTGCACCAACGACAGCGATGTGCTTATTGAAAAACTTGTCTCCGTGAACAGGAACGTGAATGTCTCTATGTCGTGTGAGTGCAGAGAACGTGAACTGATGCTCTTTTTCGAATGCATCTCCGAAGATTGAACTGACTTCTTTGGCAGTAGCGGGAACGACTTTCTTAGGCGGAATTGCCAGTTCATCCCCGCCACGTCGAAATTTGCTCGCTTTTAGTGTACCTAAAGGAAATGCGTCGATTACGTAAATCCGCTGTGTGTTGCCCTCTTTGTCCTCCCGAACCTCGATTGCAAAACTTTCAATTATACACATTAAAGCAACATTTTCGTTATCTGACACCTTTAGGTAAGAACCTACACGAAGGCTTTCTTCTGCGTGTCTGAAAGAAGTGAGATCGTCGACGGAGATGCGCACTTTGTTGGGATATACTGAAATTACTTCAGCATTGACAGGCTCTGGTGTGTTAGGCATTACACTTCCCTCCTATATTATGTTTTCAATCATTTTAACCGATGTAACAGGAATAGATATCTGTGCATATTTGCCCGAATCATTTACTGGCTTATCCTTAAAAAAATCATAAAGGAATCGGCACCTTCCCTTAATGCTTGTCAATGTTTTAGTGAAATCCTCATCCGACGAAATTATTCGAAGGGACAACTGATTTGTTTTAGTTTGCGGAAGACACAGCTGATCAACGCTAAATGATGACCCCAAAAAAACATATCCGTCAACAAATTGAACATTCTCTTCGTGCAGCAATGTCTTTAATGCCACAAGTTTATTGGCATTCAGTCCCTTAAAAAAGACAAATGGGGCGTACCGTTCTGCGTTGGGTTTCCTACGGGAACCATGGCTACTCCAATTTCGACGTAATGCATGACAAATCGAAAGAAGTTCGTTATCCGTACTCACTAGTGCTGAGTCAATCGCAAATATTCTGTGATCGGCGTCAATATTCCGATGGCTAAAATAACTGGCTTTTAATGATGAGCTGTATGTCTTTTCTCCAAGCTCACGAAGAGACCACGTGTTGTATAAAGCATGTGATGGAGAAACTCGCGAGATAAATTCTGCTTTTGAGAGTTGCCGCACGACTGGGTCTTTTGTCGCCGCAATACTCGAAACGATAGTCCGTGCAGACGGGTAAAGGAAACTCTCAGCCTCAAAATCGGTTGTTTTGCAACTCATCTTTAGGGCTTCAATAACCCTTTGCTTGTGGTCTTTATATTCTTCTGTGACGTGAATGTTCAACTTTGACGAGAAGTCAAGAATATCCTGATCGGACGCACCTATTTCTTTTTGAATGTTGATAACAACCAAGTGTGTACCCGGCTGAGTAGATCGCTCTTGGCGGATAAGTAATTTTTTGATTTCATCTCCTGTCAGTATTTTTTCCTCGGAGACAGAATCTTTGAAATATCCGTAAAGATGGAACTTTCTTTTAGCTCTCTCCTTTTTGTTTATTTGTAAAAACCCCTTGAGCATTGGAAGAATCGCATCTCGGATCGTGACATCGTGGCTTGCGTAAGTTTCGTTGCCTCATAGTATTTGCATTGGAATAGTTCGGACATATCTTTGCTGGATACATCAAAATCCTCAATTCCCTCAACGGTAAGGCGTTCATCGTCTTTTAATTCAAGAATTGAAAGTATAGTGGCATCAAACGTGTGACAAACGCAAGAAGTTGCAGCATTGGCGACATGACGGCTGCGAGCGAAGCGAAGACGCCGACGAAGCCATCAAAGCTGCAATTTGCCGAAGGCCGAGGGCGGCTTTGCGCCCGATGCTTGCTTTGTTTGTTGTAAGCTTTAAATTTGCACCCTACCATATTTCAAATTCTTTTCCGCCGCCGTCTGGTCGTCTTGAATTCTTAATTTGTGCCCGATTCTTTCGCCGGAACACATGACGTGTGGAGGCGATATTGTCAATTTTATTTGCATTTGACCTAAAAACGGAAACGCCGTTGCTTCATTCGCATTATTGCCAAATCATGTTGAAAATTATATGCCATGTTTTGGGGGCCATATTCAATCATTTTGCGTCTATTAAGAAAACCGTTCGATAATTCCTTCTGAATCGGCAAAATTGTACTGCTGACCATTTCGTCGAATTTATTTGCTTTATGCAATTCGATAAATTTTAGCCTTAAGAAAGGCGATAGGTAGGCTTCGGTATCGGCTATCTTAGGAAACAGGAACCATAACATTGACTGATTTGTTCCCATCATTTCTTGAAAATCAAAAAATACAAGTGCATTGCTATCATGCCATTCTTTCAATACCCTGCATTCTTCTGGAAAGAGCACTCGTAGAATAGGTGGATTATTAATTATGGCCGAGCTTTCTTTAACTGCTTTTTCAAACTGAATTTTATCCGTTGGCCGCCTAGACCCGTTCACAACCCACGCAAGTTTTGGATAAAATGCATTTCGTGAACGGCGCTCATCAGGTTTAAGAAAGGAATGTTGGAACTCGAGTATCCAACCGGTTTCTGTTTTTACGTCTGCTATGTGTTTCTCACCGTTTTCAGCAAAATGAACTATTTCCTGCCATTCTCTTGGAAAACTATCTTTCCAAGATCGATGCCAGTCGGTTTCATTTTCCAACCATGGATCACAGTTACGTTTTCCTCTATGTGACCAATAATTAACATAAACCTCTCCACACTTGGCAATTACTTCTGACTTACAAAGAGGACATAAACCCTTGGGTCCTTTTGTCGCTTCAGATCTTTCGCCATTGATTAATGCATATTTCATTTAGTTTATCCAGTACTATCGCGCCGGAATAAATGCGTAAGGAGGCAACATTGGTAAACCAATCAGTTTATTGAAAGAGCTTTAAAAGCATCTATAAATCTAGGATATCGAAGTTCAAGAAAATTCATAAAACCATTGTTTTGATCGGGTTTTGCGCCCAAGATGCTGCTTTTGAAGATTTCATTATATTTTCCAAAAAGTTCAGCCAGTATTATACTTCCAGAAAGCCAGATCTCATTCTTTTTCCTAAGATCTATAAATTTTAAGAATGCAACAAGTTCACTAGGTTTTGAATTTGCACAACATTTAAGCAATTCCTGGAAATAATCAGTTTCAATCTTGTGGACGATGGCAAGAACAAATTCACGGTGTTCTTTGAAATTGTGCCAAAAAAAGTTTGACATATAGCTAACACCAGCGGATAAACAGTGATTAACGAATTTCGCAAGAAACTTTTCTGATACTAGACAGGACCGTATATGTACACCTGAAGAAACCAATAGAGCATTTCCTGAACTGTCAATCTTTTGAAGAAAGTCATTCAAGTGATCGATTGGTTCCGCAAGAAATGATTCAGGGTTGTTATTTATCAATTCTATTAATGGATTTAATAATTTGTCATCCGAACCTTGGTAAAGGGATAGAATTTTTAATATTTGACGTAAATGACAGTTACCTATCCGGTGAGAAGTAGAATAGGGGCGTTGACTAGCGCGTCTCAGTAAATAAGAAACTGACCTGAAGAAAACGCCTTTATTATTTAAATAGCTAAAATCCTGTCGAAAAGCTATTTGACCTCCTTTCGCACCATCACGAAGGCGGGTCAGGTGTGAGACTAATTCACCAACACTTTGGTAATTTATTTGCGTAGATTTCTTATTAATATTCCTACTATTGCGTATTAATAGTTCACTTGCGAGTCGTTGAGCAGTAGAACCATATCCTTTGAGCTTTTCCGCAAATGCTTCGAATTGGGGAGCTGGAATCTTGCGAGAATTTTCCAGAATACTTGAAGCAAAATCAGCTATTGCCATTGAATCTAAATCGAGATCATCTTTTATTCCGATATCAGAAACTTTGCTAAAAAAGGTACAAATATGGGGAAGAGAGCTATGTTTTAGCTTATCGAAAAGCTTAGACCTATTAGATTTGGAAAAGATTGAATTTAGTAATTTATCTGCATATTTATTGGCTGATGGGTTGTCGGTTTTGCGCCAAAATTCGATATAAGGAAATGTCATGTCAAATGGTGAATTGTAAAAACTCTCAGTAACAACATTTATTCGAGCCTCTTTCTCAAGTTCGGACAAAAGCGACAAAACATTGAAGCCGACTTTGTTCTGGACATATATGAGGAAATTAGCGAAATGTTCTAATGGCGCACCTAAGCCTCTCTCAACTAACCTAACAGTATTCTCTGATGATAAAACGAACTTCAGAACAGAATCATGAAATTGAGGCTTTTCCGTTGCGAGATATTGTAAAAGCCCCTTTAAATAGCCCAAAGAGAACCTGCTGCGTGAACAAAGCGCAAAAAACCTGGAATGTTCTTCAGTCTTAGTAATCTCATCCACAATAAGTTTTCGAAGCTTTCTAACATTTTCAGCACAAGAAAATTCAACAGTTTTATGAGAGGCAATTCGATCAAGCCTATCAAGGACGTCTTTTATTGTGTGTGGAGGGGTTTTACCAGCCTGTTTTAGAATAGCGTCAATATTGATTATTAATTCGGGAATTAGTTTGGTAAATTCATCGGGATTATCGCGGAAACTATCGAACAGAAAATTGATAAGGCTTATTAAATCTGAGGAGGCTAGCACTTTTGCAAATGTTTTGGTATCTTTTCGAATTATCTCATCATATAGCTTTGTGAAACCGGAGTAATAACGTTGCATAAGGGAAATCTGGCGGGTTGAAAGAATGGCTCCTTCCAAAAAAGCGTTATTAAGAAATTCTTTTCTGGCGAATAGTGTCCTAACTAGACCTCCGGCTGGTATTCTTTCTTGTTCAAAGACTGCATCTGCCATTTCTCTAATAAGCGCAGGCGCACGGGAAAGATTTACCTGTAAAACATCCAAAAGATTCTTTTTTTCGTGCCGGCAATATTCGGTTATTACTGCAAAACCAATAGCTGAATGGATAAAGATGAATGAACCATTGGATGTTTTTCTGATATGCCCAATCTTTACTTCAGCCTTAAAGATAGGGATGAAACTATTATCTGCAAGAAATGCCGCACGCGGTGCAGCTAAATCCAAAGTTGAAAAAGATGCTAGTATTGCAAGATTCTCTATTCCTTTTTCGGCAGAAATAGATGGTAGAATGAACCTTTGGCGAATAACATCTGCAAAATCGGTCGATTCCAAGGTCAACTTATTTTCGAGCAGCTTCTTGCCACCAAAGGATTTCAGTGCAAATGCAAGCAAATAGAGGTCGTGTCCAAACCTGTCGAAGATATCCAAGAGTTCCGAATCATTTATGGTGATTTCTGAAGTTTGAGGGTCAAAATAACTAATTAGAGATTTGACGGATTCTTTTGACGGCGTAAAAAAAATTGCTTTGCCGCCGTCTTTTACAAAGATATCCTCAAAATTCGGCTCTGAATTAAAATCTGTTTTTTTTGGAAATACAGGGGTTATAAAAAGAGTCTTAAAACCGTTTATCTTTTGTGCAGATCTTATCTGGTGATAATCCTGAATAAGCGCCGGGCATAGCTGGGCATTATCAATGAGAACAAACATCCTTTTATGCCCGTTTGTCTGAACAAAATCGATGAAATCTTTTAATTGGAAACTATTTTGTTCGCGCAAGTCCAGATAAAGACAATCATAATTTCTGTTCTTAAAATGGAATGCAAGAATGAAAGAAAAAACTGTTTTGCCGCTACCCGATAGGCCTTTTAAGAGAAGAGCCGAATCTTCATCAAGGATTCGCACACAATTGTCCGATAAATCCGAAGATACATAGACTTTGCTGTTTTCAAAAGCCTCTATTTCAGGAAATTGGTAGCTTGGATGTTTGAAGCGTATATCGTCTGTTATCAGATGCAGGGGTCCGTAACTGTTCTGAATGCCATAGTGCCTTCTAAGTAGTGGTGCGTATTGAGGTTTTTCAAGTATGCTAACTAATTGATACCCAAAAATGATTTCAATTTCATTATCCTTTAATCCTAGAGAAGTTTGTATGAATGATCGCAAGTTAGCATCAATTTCCGAAGAGTCCGTTGGTTTCTTATCATGTAATGCTGTTAATACAATTAAAGCAAATGTTGCATGTAAATTAGATTTCATTAACTTTTCTGAAAGTGTCGTAATATCTTTTTCGACTTTTGACCTTAAACCGGAATCATTGATTGTGCTTGCTTCAAGACATGCTATTCCATTTCGATATCTCTTCCATGCATCGGGATGGCCAGTCGTGCTGTGGTGACGCTCATTCATTCCGCTAAAGTAATTAATGTTTTCAAATACTTCTGGTAAATAAACTTCAGCAAATCGGTCAGCAAAAAGTTGAAAACGGCCTTCGTCCTTTTCCCGAGTAAATTTATCAATGAGAATTTCGGCAATTGTAGGCATTTTATTCTTTACCTCTTCTTTGGCGCGACATTCATTTGATCTTTTCCTAAGCCGAAATAGCCTCTAAGAATGTCTTGTAATATTTTGTCTTATGAAAATCGGATTGATGTTTCTTTATAAATGAAACGAACTCTTGTTTAACAATATTTTTCTTTTGAATGCGAGAATAAAAAAGACGTTGATATATTCTTTCATCTGGTTTAATCATTCGCATAATCTCAGTTTCAATGTCTGGAATAGCGTAAATAATCTGAATGTTGTTGTAAGAAGAAAGGCGTTCTTCTATTTGCATCTTTAACGAGTTAAGCTTCATTTCTTCTTCATCCAAATCAAGCGCAAGGATTATCCGGCCATTTCGATGTCGAATTGCCAACGATTCTGCAAGGGCAACTGCTTCAGATGTTCCTCCACCTATCGGACTCATCATCCAACCATGCTCCTTTATTTCAGGGAAAATGGCGCGAATGTAATAGGTATCAGAAGCGCCCTCAGTTATAATGTATTTGGTAGCGGTTTTCAAATGATGCCTCCTACATGGTAATCATAGATTCCTTGTTCAATAAGCTTCTGCATTTTGATGACAATAAGTTTCTTGAAATCCCACTGACCCGTCTCGCATGCTTTAATTGAATTATCAATTTCATTGCCCTGCCAGATCAATATGTTTTTGGGTTGAAGATACTTCATATACTCCTGCGCGGCAGGAGTCAAGCCCGTTCGTGTAACTATGAGTCCCATTGTCGATGTTGGCCGTGTTTGTAGACGCGCATAAAGCTTTGCAATAGGTTCTATATTGAGGTGTCATCGGGCACTTTAAAATGGGCCACTTGTGGGCACTTTCAAAACAGGCCACTTCGATTTAGTTAAAATAGTTTACGTCAAGCGCTTTTGTTCTTAGAGAGCCGATAGCTTTTCCCTTTGATGTTAAAGATTGTTGCGTTGTCCAGGAACCTGTCAAGTATCGCCGAGGTGGCGGCGGTATCTCCCAGGATCGAGGCCCAGTCGGTTATGGGCCTGTTTGAGGCGATGATGGTGGCTGTGTTTTGATACCGACGGTGCACGATTTCCAAGAGATCATCGGCTGCGGTTGCAGGCATTTTTTTCATGCCGAACTCGTCAAGGATAAGCAGGCTGTAACGAGAGAGTTGTTCGACGAGATGTTTTCGAGAGTCGTTTCGTGCTGCGTCCGCCATGTCGGAGACCAGATCGAAGGCGGAACGGTAATAAGTAGGATACCCGTTCTGGACCGCGGCTAGGCCTATAGCCAACGCCAGATGCGTCTTGCCGACACCGGGCGGGCCGATGAAAAGAACATTGTTGGCATGCGAGACGAAAGACGAGTTCATAAGGCCGAGTACGTCCTTTTTCGGGATAGCGGGATTAAAGGTAAAGTCGAAGTTCTCCAATGTTAATGCTGCCGGGAACCCGGCGATTTTGATTCGGCGTTTGAGGAGATTGTCTTTTCTCCTCTGTACTTCGTCGGTGACCAGCCGGTCAAGGAAGTCGATGTAATCGAGCTCGTTGGCTTTGGCCTCCTGGTAACGCACCGGCAGGATGGCGGCCATGCCGCTCAGGCGAAGGTTTTTAAGAGTGAGTTGCAACTGTTCCATGGATCAAAGGGTCCTTTCTTCAACAAGGGTTTGATATTCGGATATCGGACGTATGAGGTCGTGATTTTGCGTGAGCGTACTGGACTCCGGCACGTTTTGTGACGGTCCTTTCGCAGCTTGAAGTTGACAGAGAGCGACCAGATTGTGGTAATGCAAAAGATGTTGTTGCAATGCAAGGGTACAGGCGGCGTCCAGCACCGGATGCGGGAACCGTTTTGCCAGGGAGAGTACGCCGCGAACGCGGCGGATGGAGAGCGGATGGTTTTGATGCAGGAGCGATTCGACAACCCCGAGGCAGGCCGGGCCGATGATCCGGGCTTCTTTGCAATAGTAGAACTCCTGATGTTCGAGTGTGGGATGTTTGTAGGGTGGAAGACACGAGTGTGGTTGTACGAACTTTCCCTTTCCGGTAAGCGTCTTGTGAGTAATCAGCAGTTGCTGCGTGTTGTCGAGGATTTTGACATAGTCGCTATTGTAATGCACGCTCACCCATGTACCGATGAACCGATGAGGCGCTGCATAGAAGTTGTTGCCGACACAGACCAAGCCGGTCACGTCAACTTTACGTTGTGCGACATGGAAAAAAGGAAAGTCGCGGTCTGCAAGAGGACGCAAAGCTCGCTGCTCGGTCTCTACGAACATTTTCCAGACCTGACATTTGACCGTTCCGTGGATGCGTGTACGCGCCCAGCGCTTGTTCCAGTGCTTCAGAAAGACATTACTTTCTTCAAGGCTTTGGAAGCGTCGATCCGCAAGAGCATTGGACTGGGTATATTGGATATCACGTTCTACGCGGCCTTTGTGGTTTGGCTTGTACGGTGCGCAAGGATTGGCGACAAAACCCCAGTGTTCCGCAAAAGCGGCGTACGTGGGATTAAGTTGCGGATCGTAAAGACAGGCCAGCAACACGGCGGCCTTGATATTGTCAAGCTTCACGCTCTCCGCAACGCCGCCGAAAGATTTAAAACCGTGCTCGTGGCAGCGGATAAAAGTCTCTATGTCCTGATGCAACACGTGCTCTTCGTAGGAGTGGCGACTATGCGACAGGGTCATTTTAAACAGCCACGGGTGAAGCCAACGGCCATTGACAAGCACAAGGCTGGGACTCTTGGTGAAATCAACCTGGACTTCTCTGCCGGGATATGTCGGAAGGCGTTCAAAATATTGAGGGTGCCGTTTGCGCAGCTTGCGCACATAGCGTTTCACGCTGTCGTAGCTGCCGCTGAAACTGAGATCTTCGACAAGGTCTTGATAAATCCGTTGAGCGGTAAGACCTCGCAGCACTTTTTCTCGGATACCTGCCGCATGAGGCTGAATCGCGGCGCTGTGAGTCGAAGGGATAACAGGCAAAAAGTCGGTGGGCACTTTCGGCCCATTTTGGAAACCCGTGGAAGCAACAGAGTCGAGGTCGGCGGGCACTTGTGGCCCATTTTGAAACTGTTTACGGTACTTGGAAATCGTATCCCGGTGGATACCTGTCTGGCGCTTTATGGCTCGATCTGAGAGATTGAGGCGCAAAAAGCCTTGTATCAGGTGCACTTTGTCGTATCCGTTCCGCGAACCCATCTTTTTCATGATTGGTTCCTGAGCGATATTATTATCGCGTAAAGGAGGCGCATCATGAAACGACGACAGCATTCTCATTCCCCATCGGAGATTCGAGCACACCTGACCAAACAAGGGACGAGCGGGTTGGGCGTCGACCGATATTGCAACCAAGAGAATATTGCCGTTTCGACATTCTGGAACTGGCGCAAGCGATACGGTACCAAGACACTTCCCTCGGCCACCTCGGCGCCGTTTGCTCGGGTTGGCGTTATGCCCTTCATTCCAATGCAAGGATTTGAAGTCGTTTTTGACAACAAGGTCACGGTTCGTATCCCATCTCGGTTCGAGACGGAGTCACTGCGTTCCCTTTTCCGCGCATTGAAGTAATCGCCTATGTTCACGCTGCCCTCGGCGGTTACAGTGTTCGTCTGTTTGCTGCCGACCGACCTTCGCAAAAGCTTCGACAGTTTGGCGGCGTTAACCGAATCCGTCATCCGGCAGAGTCCGCTATCCGGCCATCTGTTTGTGTTCCTCAACCGCTCGCGCGACCGGATGAAAGTTTTGTTCTGGGACCGTACCGGCTACTGTCTTTACTACAAGCGACTCGAAGCCGGAACGTTTGTGTTACCCTTGCAGGATGATGCCGGGACATCCACAACGATGTCGCTTCCCGAACTCACGCTTGTGCTGGAAGGCATCGACCTGTCCGGTTCGCGGCGCAGGAAAAGATTTGTTCTACCTTCCGCATGATTTCTTGGCAAAACAGAAAGACATTCTTTATATTATTTGTAAATGGCAACTGATTCCTCAAATCCTGCGACATACCACGAACTCCTTGCGGAAAATCTCGACCTCAAACGCCAGCTCGCGTATCTCAAGCGTATGATCTTCGGCCAGAAGCGGGAGCGATTCGTTCCGTCGGTTCCCGAAGAGCAGATGTCGCTCGATGCCCTGCTTGAGACCGCCGGAGCGAAGATGCCCGGCTTTGCCGAATCGAAAGAAAAGATCTCCTACGAACGCCGCAAGCCCAAAAAAGGTCACGGCAGAAATCCCATTCCGGATGATCTTCATCGTGAAAAGCATGTTCTGGACGTCCCCGAATCCGACAAAGTTTGTTCATGCTGCGGCACCCAGAAGAAACATATCGGCGATGATGTCACCGAAGAACTGGAATACAAGCCTGCCGTATTTTTCGTCAACCAGTACGTAAGGCCGAAATACGCTTGTCCAAAGTGCCCGGACAATGGAATCACGGCAGCGCCGATGCCTCCTCGTCCCATCGACAAGGGTATCGCAGGTCCGGGGCTGCTTTCTTATATTCTGGTCAGCAAGTACGTCGATCATTTGCCGCTGTATCGATTGCAACAGATGTTCATGCGGTACAACATCCATATCAACCGCTCAACCATGGCGGGCTGGATCGCCGAACTCTGCAATCCGCTGGAAGCGATTTACCGAACGATGAAAGAGACATTGCTGTCGTCATTTTTAATCCAGGCGGACGAGACAACGCTCAAGGTTCTTGACGATACGGTAAAGGGTAAATGCCTACTGGGTTATCTGTGGCCGTATGTTGGCGATGGAAAGCTTGCCGTATTCGAGTTCCGCGACTCCCGACACCATGACGGCCCAACCGATTTTCTGGAAAAGTTCACGGACCGGTATCTTTTGTCCGACGGATACGCTGGGTATAATGATGTCATACGGAAGAACCGATTATCGCATCTGATGTGTTGGGCGCATGCACGGCGAAAGTTCTTCGAGTCAAAAGACCTTGATCCTGAGTTCGCAGAATCCGTGCTTGAACATATCAAAGAACTTTACAAAATCGAGCTGGAAGCGACAACGGGTAAGCTGAACCATCAATCGCGCTATGAGCTTCGTAAACAAAAGACCGTGCCGGCGTTGGATAAAATCAAAAGTCTTCTTGAAAATCCCGGCAAGATCATTGTACCAAGAAACAAAATCAACGAAGCCATCGACTACACTCTCAATCACTGGGCACAACTGACGAGGTTCCTTGAAGACGGCAGATTACCCATCGACAACAATCTCTGCGAAAACACGATCAGACCTGTTGCGTTGGGGAGAAAAAACTGGCTGTTCGCCGGATCACACGAAGGCGCAAAACGTATGGCGATTATTTATTCGCTCGTTGCAACCTGCAAGCTCAACGGCGTAAACCCGTACGAATACTTCCTCGATATCCTGCCAAAAGCGGCGTCGTACTCGAACAAAAACATCGCCGACCTCTCGCCGATCAACTGGAAAATGTCAAAGAGCTAACAAACGGGCGACATGGGACCGCCGAACGGATACACTTTGTCCATCTTCAAAACGTTACCCATGCATTTCCCCTTTCCTTGTTAGGAAATGAGATATGCATTATGCGGTTGGTGTTTTGAAGTGGCCTATTTTGACTGCTACAAAGTGCCCATTAACTGGCCCAGTTTAGGCGCCCGCCGACAATTGAGGTTTGAATCCTCGTAGAACTTCGATTCGACAATGAAAGGAATATCACCTAGCAGGTTGTTGAAATAGTCCTAACAGAAGCGCTCTTGTTGATTTTTTATGAACCTAACTTCAACTTTACATATGTCAGAGAGGTTTTACCTGCCTCGTTCCGAGGCATTTCCCCGGATTCCCAGGCCATTCTCATGCTGCCCCCACCGTTTGCGGCATCAACTTAACCATGCGTATCAAGTTGTACGCTGCGGCAACCACGTAGGCAACAGTCTGGTTGATTCGTATTCCTCTTACCCGAGTTTTCCGCAGGCCACCGACGCTCTTGATCCACCCAAATATCTCTTCAACCCGTTTTCGTTTCCTTTGACTTACGCTGTATCCCTTATGCCGAGTCGTTCTTCCATCCAACCCTTTAAGCGAAGTGTTGGCCTTCTCGGCAATGTGAGGCTTCACGTGCAGGCGTCGCAGGCTCTTGATAAATTCGGTTGCATGATACCCTTTGTCTGCACCCACCGTCTTCATCCGGCGTTTTCCGCGCCTGCGTTCATGCTTTATCAGCTCAAGCGCCATATCCCGTTCCGCTGTCCCCGTCGCTGGCGCAATGGCGATATCAACACACAACCCATTTCGGTTTTCCATCAGCACGTGACCGGAATACGCCAGCTGCGCTCCCGTTCTCTTGTTCTTCCGAGCCAACAGCGCCTCTGGATCGGTCGAACTCTGATGTGTCTCATTGCTTCGCTTCTCATGGTGGAAATCAACCGACGGATTACTCCGATCATCGTCAGTCTTGTTCGCCGATTCCGCGTCTTTTCGCTTGAAGCTCTTCATCGATGCCCAGGCTTCAATCAACGTGCCGTCAACCGTGAAATGCTCATCGGACAACAACTCTTCGGAACGAGCAAGACGCACGATTTCCTGCATCAGCCGGTGCGCAATCTCCTGTTCCATAAGTCGATCTCGGTTCTTCGAAAACACACTATGATCAAACGATGCCGCATCCAGATCCATGTCAAGAAACCATCGGAACAGAATGTTATAGTCCAGCATCTCGCAAAACAACCGGTCCGACCGTATCGAAAACAAAGCCATCAATATCTGTGCTTTCAAAAGCCATTCCGGCGGTATCGAAGGGCGTCCCATCCGGCTGTACATCGCCTCAAAGTCACGAGAAAGGCGGCGCAGCGCTATGTCCGTAAACTGTTTGACACGACGAAGCGGGTGCGTTGCCGGCACTCGGGAATCCGGAGAAACGAAGCTGAACATACCGCCTTGGGCTGGCTGGGAACCTCTCATCAATACTCCTTGGTTGGGGTTCCCCTATAATATAAGGATAAATGTTTACAAAAGGGAGACTTTTTCAACACCCTGCTAGATATACCACTCCATCGATTTGCTCGACTATCTGTTTCCTCTTTTTATTGCAGTAAGGGCATGGGACAGTTGCAAAACGCACAGATGAATATGATACCTTCATCGAACTCAGCTCAAAAAGACGGATAATGAGGTACTCAAATTCAACACCTGAGTTTGGAAAATATGTCGGTTTGTAGTTCTTTTTTGAGAGAGTCGATAGTTTCTTTCGAGCTTCTTTAAAATTATTAATTTCTGCAATTATTCTCGCTGAATAAGTTTTTTTTGGCATTCCAATTCTCGCGATTCTGATGAAATTGTAAAAACATTCTATGGTTTCTATTGCACACGCTAATCTTATTATGCCTATTCTCCTATGGTGCTAAGGAAGTTCATTCAATGCTTGAATTAGAATCTCACCAGCAGGGATGCTGGCGATTACTCGGGCATAAAACAAACTTTAAAAACAGGTCACCTCAATTCTTTTCCTCCGCCGTCTTTCTGTCTTGCTTTCCCAATTTGTGCCCGATTCTTTCGCCGGCACACATGACGTGTGAAGGCGATTCCCTTCATCCGCGAATGGCTTTCTCAATCCGAATACAGAATTCGTGTTCAAATTTCTTCAAAGAATCCCTTGAGTTGTTTTCTTTGTCAAAATAGATGCCATCGCAAAAGAAGCGCGAGCCACCTTCAGAACTGAAATAAAGACCTTTTTGAATTAATTTTGAAGCGATATCATCGGAAATCTCACGTATAAGTGGATAAACAAGGCCTATAGAATTAAGTTTCTGGTTCTTTTCGACAGCACCAGCATATGTGTGAATTTGGAAAAAGTCCTCACGGTCAAAGTCATTATAAGCAAAGCCCATTCTCTTGTATTTTGCATCAAGAATTACAATTTCATTCTGATAGATCATTACAATATCTGGAATCAATTTTCGTTCAAAATATTTGCCTTTATAACTAATTATTTCTTCGGGCTGTATTTGCCAACCCTTAGTAGTAAAGTGCTTTTTGAGAATTGAACGTATATACATTTCCCACAATTCTGCCATATCGATAAAGAAGCTATGTCCCTTTCCAATAGTGTTGCCTTGCAAAGGATTCGCTTTGCTCTTAAGGATTGCCCAAGAAAAGTCCACAATTTCTTTGAATTTCCGGTAAATATCCTTGTAACGTATAGCTTTAAAATCATGATCAGTTAGAGGCCGCCCCAAGTCGTCCTGATTTATTTCAAGGTGGCTTAAAATATCAGAAACATTCTCCGGAATATTAAATGTTCCGAGAAAATATTCCCTCTTGAGTATTAAATAAGCCTGAAATAGAATACTTAGAATTGTATGGTCATATTCCTTCTCTAATCGCACAGAAACCAGTTTCCCTTTTGTTTTTAAAGAAATTATCGATCTTGACAAGGAGAGCTTGCCCTTTAAAACCGAACCTGTTTCTTGACGAGAAATATTACGCCGTGGGAAACCGTACTGATTTGCCTTCGCCAACTTTTGAAGCCAAATAAATGCAATAATACGTTTTATAAAAAGAGCTGAATTTAGTTCAGATTGGGTGTAGAGACTTTCGCTAATGCGGATATTGAATACTTCCTCAAGCAGGGAAAAAAGGAAATGATTGCCGAATCTTGGCTGAATAATAACTCTATATGTTTTACCTTGAGATTGGAAAACGGATTCTCCTACATACCGACCAGCAACCCAAGCTTTTTGTTGATTGTCAAATAACGCAATGGGACTGTCATTATTCAGTCTGTCAGTGAAAAAAGACTTTACACCGGAATTGTGAAGTGAAATGAACTCAACAATTGGTTCAAAATTCTGTTTCTCAAAGGGGCAACAATCTTTGGCAATTATTTCTATCGGCGTTTCCGATTCATGTTTTGGTGAAATATTCCCATATGAGATTTCAATAACTGGATTATTTGTGATTCCTTTGAACCACTCTTCTCCGTGTTTATTCATCCATTTTCTAGCGGAACGGACACGCTTGACTCCCATATATTTTTCGCCAAATTTATTGCCGACTTTATCAGAAATATCCTCATCAGTGAATTTTCGTTCCCAAAGCAAATTGCAAATGAGATCACCTATTTGATCCTCAAGAGTTTCCTCTTTTACGGAAGCGACTTTATTATCGACACTCACAATAACCTCTTTGCCAATTATGGATTATTCGCCTTTCAAGAAAATGCTCTCGATTTTAGAAATAGATTGCTTCCGCATGTTTAGGTCCATATTCCCAAAATAGGCTTCAAGGATAGGGTCAATAGAGATTGACCACAGAACATGCAATGCCCCAGGCTTTCTAAAAAGACTCATTCTTCGGCTCATGCTATTCAATTCCATAAATGATTTATGAATCTTGACAATCTCAGCAAAAAATGTATGGCCAATTTCATATTGTTTGCCAAGTTCTTCAACCTCGTTCGCAATGTATTCATTAACCCTATCACATCTCAGTATGAAATCATCAAATTCGTTTTCTCTCAATTTTGCATTCAATTCTGTGTTCTTATCGATAAGCATTTCACGAAGTATATCCCTGTCGTAACCGTAGAAATACCACACGAACCTTCTCCTAAGTGCAAAGTCTACCCTCTCAAGTGAGAAGTCGATTTCGTTCATTGTCCCAATGACATAAAGATTCTTGGGAACCTTGATTTTTAGGTTCCCGATAGATAAATCGATTTCTTCATTTCTGTTCTCAAGGGCCGAGAAAAGCTCGCCGAAAAGACGGCTCAGATCAACCCTGTTGATTTCGTCTAAAATGATCACATGTGGGTATTCATCTTTCTCGATCTCTGCGATTTTCTGAAGAAAGTAGCCTTTTTCAACGACCGTCTGATTGTTTTTAAACTGAACCCCTGCGATAAATTCCTCAAAGGAATAATTGGGGTGAAGTTGGAGTCTATGGATACGAGAGCTGAGGAAGTCTTCATCTTGCTCAAAGTATCGCTTAACATTATCGCTTTTCTTCAGATAATGTTGCGTAACGAGCACCCGGGCCAATTCCTTTGCAGTGTGGGTTTTGCTAGTGCCGGGAGGGCCGTAAAGGATAATTGCCTGTTTGTAATTAAGGGCTTGGATTTCATCAAATTGGTTGTCTGTAATGCCGAAATTCCAGACTTGACGATATTTATCATCGTAAAAATCAAAAGTGGGTTCATGTGTAAGTGCTGAGAGCCTTTTGCGGACTATACCGATTTTATCGTCTGTATTGGCGTTCTGCCAGGTGCTATCATTGGTATCACAAAGAACAGAAAAACCGTTTACTATTCGCCATTTGTGGCCATCGGAAGCTATTCTTTCGTAGCGGTCAGGAAACGCAAGATATGTAAGAATATTGAACATTGCGCAAGTTCTATCCGGAAACATTTTAAAAATGTCAGCTGGTAGCAAATCCTTGAGTGATTCTTCATCGTAATGGGCAACATTACAGACTTGTTCAATGAGCCTGTTTACATCGGCTACCGTTTTTACTTCGCCATCCAATCTTTTTGAGAGCAAATATTTGAGAAGAAGGAGAACAAATCGAACTTCAAAATACTTATTGTTTTTATGGTAAGTTCCTGCCGATCCAAAACCCCAAGGGGAAATATCGTCCTTGATTATTGATTTGAATTCAGAGCCAATAGTTCTCTCAATCACCCTGGTCTTTGATTCTGAGCCGATATCTGTAACTGCCATTGCCCAAAGCCATTCAGCATGCGCAAAAAGAAGTTTTGATTCATAAGATGCCCCATTGAATTGCCCGATAATTTTATCACTGAATGATTTACCCTTTGTTTCATCATAATTCTCAACATACCGTTGAAGTGCCTCATCTATAGCGGCTTTGGTGAGAATATCCTTATCCTCTTTTTCATTGGTTATTGAACTTTTACTTTTAAGAATGAGGTTTTCAACAAATCTCAAATAACAGGCATAGACATCATTTGCATGGTCTTGTTTCATTTCAGGTTCCTTTCCTGTTTCGAATTCTCTTTTCACCCGCTAGGACGGCGGGTGATTCTTCGGGCACAAAATCAACAAAGTATATAGATTTACCCTAACTTTTCTTTGGCGGCGGCTATCAATTCATTGGTGCAAATTTATTGCTTACAACTGATAAAGGAAACCCTGTATCGTTGCGCAGGCATCTCGATTTACATTATCTGTACTCATTCGTAACCTTTAATTTGAATGTTTGAGTTAGATAGCACCTTTACATCGCAACAACCGCAGCTTCTCCAATAAACGCATATCTCTCAGGAACGCAAGTGAAAATTACGATTTGACATTCTTTCGCAGCTACTGACAGGACGGCGCCCATCAATTTCAGTCGTTCCGGATCGGTGTACCCCAGGGCATCATCCAAAATAACCGGCGTTCCGCCTTCCTTTGCCACTATCATGGAACAAGACAAGCGGAAAATAAGACAAAGTTGTTCTTTTGTGCCCCCGCTAAGGGAATCAAAAGGAACCGTAGCACCAGCCATTGTTCTGCTTTGTATTTTCAATTCTTCGTCAATTGTCACCTGAAAAGAAGGATCAAAAACCAAACGACCGAGTCTTTCAATTCTTTCTTTAAGAGGAGCAACATAGGCTCGACTTGCCTTGTCCCGCTCTTCAGACATTGTATCAAAAAGGCATTTCGCTGCTTCGGCTCTGAGGGTTGTTGCCCGATTCTTATAGTCCAATTGATGTAGTTGATTCTTTGCCGCGTTCAGTTTTTCGTAAAGTCCTTCTTCGCCCATCATTTTAAGACGCGTCTGGACCACTGTCAGTGCCGTATTTTTTGTGTCATAGCTGCTTTTCACCGTTTTCAAAGATCCCTTGGTTGACTCGGCCAGGGCTCTGACCTGGTCAGGGTTGGAAACTCTTAGGGATTCTGCAGCCGAACTGTATGCAGCATCTTCCAATAACACGGCCTTTTCAGCATCGGCCAGGTTGACGTCCAATGTCTCATCAGATTCTTTTTTACGTGCCCTGTCAAGGTTTTCTTGACTCTGTTTGACATCTGCAGCTAACTGCTGAAGTTTTGCTTCGGCTTCCCTGTACTTGATATTTACAGTGTTATAAAAGTCGCGGGCAGATTCGAGGATCTTTCGAGCATTTTCCAATTCGCTACTCGCGGCCTCAAGATTTGCTTCGGCGCTAGTCCGGCCCTTTTTTGCAGTGTCTAAATCTGGACAAATCGCTGGGTCCTTATTTCGGTTGACAAGGTAGTTCGGCACGCTATGCTGAAGATTGTTAAGCCTGATTTCAAGGCTCTCGTAACTAATATCCCTGAGGTTTTCCTTCTCAACCCGGACCTTGTTATCCACACCGCGCAATGCTTCCTCGCGCTCATCATAAGCGATTCTCGCTTCGTCCGCATTTGTGACCGTAACGGCGGCACAGGCGACTTCGAGAGCCCGCCGAGAATCTTCTACCTTCCGGGCAAGTCCCTCCATGCTGGATCCTGCTGTTATTTCGACATCAAGAGACCCCGGAATGGACACGGTGGTTTTGTCCGGGACTGATATCTTGCGGACCTCGTTTGTGTCGAGAATAACCTCAGCACCATCAATAGACAAATGACATTTTGAAATGGAACGAAGGACAACCGTAGGCGAACCTATTTCCATTTTAGCACAGGCAGTTTTATAAGCTAATTCTGCATCCTTTATCTTGTCAAGGACACGAGCATCAACCTTGTTTTTCGCTAATACGGTTTCTGCCACTTCCGCATCTTTGCGAGCTTGGTCAATCCTTTGTTTGCGTTCAAATAACTGATCAAGATCGAGCTTGTCACGGTAATATTCGAAATCTGCTCTCTTCAGCGAGAGAAAAGACTCCCCTTTCCTTTTCTTGGTTTCGGCTTCATCAGCCGCAGCCTTTGCCTTATCCAGCGCCTCCTTGGCCTGTGACAAAGCCGGAAGCGTCATCGCGATATTTTCTTGAAGTTCGTTGTGGACTTTGGCAGCTCTCTCTGCCGCACTTACCATTTCCTGCCGGATTTCTTTGGCATGCCGTGCTGCCTGCAGCGTTTTTTGAGCGGATTCCCGTTTTAACGTGGCCTCAGAAACAGCGTTTTCAAGAGAGTTAATTCTCTCAATCGCAACGGTGTGATCGACTATCTGTTGAGACAACTCTTCTTCCTGCTTCTTGAGCAGAGCCAATTCCGTTTGCAATACAGGGACGCGGTCGATATCGGTTTCTAGGTCCCGGACGGATTGTTCAATCAAACCTACCTCAGCCTTTTTTTCAACGAGGCTGTTCCGCAGTTCTTGGAGTTCTTTTCTCTCAGTTCCACGACCAATTGAATAGTAGCGTTCATATTCCTGCAAAACCCTGTTGAACAAGCTCAGCTCTTGCGATGCCGCCGGTTGTGCCCCCGCAGCTTTATCAAGCGCCGCGGATAAGGCTTGTTTGTCTTTGAGATCCGGTTGGCAAATCGCATCACACTGCATGATGGACAAGGCCTTCCATAACTCGACATCGAGTGTTTCTTTGAGAATCTCATTCGCTCGGTCATGCGCCGGGCGGCCCGTGAAGTTTTCGGGATTCGGGCTTGAGATCGTAAGCCTAGTTTCGGGTTTCTTTAAGAATCGCTTGAAATAAGCAAATTTGTATTTGCCACTCTCCATTTCCAATTCAATTTCTGGGCCCACGTCTTGATTAACCGGCTGGATAGCTTCAACACACTGCTTCTTGCTGTTGTCCTGATTCTCAAAAATCATGTTTATCGCTTCGCGGAGACTGGACTTTCCCGACTCATTAGGGCCTTCGATACGGGTAATTCCTGATGAACTGAACTTTATCTCGCATGTATTGATGCCCCGGTAATTGACAAGCTTAAGTCGAAGGAGTTTCATGCGGCCTCCTTAATAAGGCGGAGAAGGAGCATAAACGCATCGCGAGCAACAGCGCTTTGAGGCCCTCCCTGGTTTATCATTTGCCGTAGTCTTTGTACTGTTGTATCTGCAAAACCGGATAATCCAAGTGTTGTAAAATCCGTATCATTGGGAATTACGAGGATGTTATCTTCATTGATCACGGAACCCGCCAATACTTCCTTGGCGGCAAGAAGGATATTTTGAAGTACCTCATACATAGAAAGCGTAATGGAACCTTTGAGATCCAGTTTTACAATTGACCGTTCCCTATTCGGGATGTCTTCGAGACTTTTCCGGAGCGATTCTATATCGGCTTCGGTATTCAGGTCGACCAGGTTTTCGATAAAATTCCAATGACCAATTTTCACTTCTTCGGTAATAACACTGTCACCTTCAAGATTGACAACGCTACAAAATCCAGAATGGTCTTCGCGAAAATCGGTAGCTTCGGGGGTCCCGGAATACCAGATTCTGTCGCTGGAACCCACTTTTGTAAGGGAATGCCGATCTCCCAAAGCAATAAAATGAACTTTACCTTCCGAAATTGAAGCTTCAAGTTTGGCAACTGCGATCACATTTTGCGCTTCTCTATCAGGAGTAAACAGGTCAACAATACCATGCCCCATGCAGATACGCTTCATGCTCCCCGCCGGAGGAAGCGCATTGAGTAACTCAACGATTGGGTTTCCGTTCGGTCGCTTAGACAGCCAAGGAGCTCCCACCAGCTCGCATACATCAGAAATCTTTATAGGCTCAGCGTTCTCGATTATATGGACGTATGCGGGTTTCTTTTCAATGAAAGTGCTGGAGCGGTAAACTGACGCCGCATTTAAAGGGTCATGGTTACCTGGTAGGAGGTAAGCGGGAACGGTCACGTCTTTGAATGCTTCGATTGCCCGCGCGACCGTTTTTCGATCCACCTGGTTAGACTCGAAGGAATCGCCGCACACCAGCATGAATTGGCATTCTTTTTCCTTGGCAATGCGGCCCATTGTTCGAATGGCATCAAACCGCGCCTGGGTATAGCGCGCTTGGGCCTCTTCCGAAAGGAAGCGTCGGGTCATGCCTAATTGCCAGTCGCTGGTATGAAGGAAACGAATCATGAGCTATTCCTTGCCTTTCTGCTCTGCAAACGCTTTCTCTGAATATACAAGCCACTTTGGTCATAAAGAAAGAACAAAACCGGCTTCTTTTGAGATCAATTTGATACCATGTCGTCATCAAATTGATACTGCTTTTCGCTCAAACCCCCACTTCTCCCCTCTTCTTCGCTCAGAAACGCCATTTCCTTTCTGGCACCGGCTTTGATTATTAAACCCTGACCCATTTCTGTCACTCAAAATTAAAGCGAAAAAAGGAACCTTCCATGAATGCACTTCAAGCGCTCAGCGCTGCTGGCGGGACCGTCCGAATCACAGTTTTCAGGGCTTTCCAGAAGCTCCCTGAATTCGACATCATAGCAAATGTCATTGTTTCCTGCGCCATAATCGATCCATCCGAACTCGTCCCTATCAATATCTTCACGGTCAAGGGCAATCTTAAGAAACATAAAGGTACTGAGAAACTCCATTTGGACATGATGAATTCCCGCGATCCTCAATATCCGAATTTCTGGTTCGGCACAGGGTTCAGCGATTATATTAGCGCATATACAATTCAGAAAATCGTTGACCTTATTCCTGAAAACGAAACGTCCTCTAAGTTTATAGAGTTCAGGGTTCTGCAGGACGGCACAATCCAGAATGTCGACATCCAAAATGCTTATAAGCGCAGAAGATTGACCAATGCAGAGAACCTTGTTAAAATTATCAATGAAAATCAATACACCGAGGAGGTTGCGGGCGAACAAGTAGACATAGACTCCATCATAGGTGTGACTGAAAAAGACTCGATCATCGTTGATTAGCGACTACCTCGCCTTTCATCCACCAGGAGAAACCTATGTCAGATTCAATACAGCTTAATCTTTTCGGCGATATACTTAACGAACCGGAAGCAGATCCTTTAATCGAGGAGCAAAACAATGAACTATTGGGCGGAAGTCGCAAAGATCCATTGGAAGAAATATCTTCCAAAGATGTACCAGAAATACCAGGACCAGGGAATCTTGGACCAGGAGCTGGAGAAGGCAGGCCAGAAAGCAGCGGACATGATGGGAGAATTGGTGGAACAGGGCCTCAGGCCGAACGAAGTGCAAGAGATCGTACTGCCGCAAATAATTTACCTGACCCCGGAATCAGACCAGCCGGAACTCTCAGAAACAGACACACCGACGACAAAGGAAACTATCATATAACCGCCGATGACCATATCGGCAAAGGCGGCAAGGTTGCAAAATTTGATGATAATTTAGCTGCAATTCTCCTTCTGAAAACCCTCGAATCCGAAAAACGCAATGCAAACCCCCAAGAACAATCAATTCTGGTCCGCTATACCGGCTGGGGAGGCCTTTCCGAGGTCTTTAAGCAGAACCTTGAAGGAACATGGCAGGAACGCCAGATCCGCCTCAAAACGGCCTTGAGCGACGAAGAATACCGTTCTGCCTCCAGATCAACGATAAACGCTCATTATACCTCACCAGAAGTTACCAGAGCGGTCTGGGACGGGGCCTGCCGGCTTGGATACTCCGGAGGCCCAACCATGGAGCCGGCCTTAGGAATAGGCCATTTTTTTGGTATGCGGCCCTCTCACCTACCGGTCGAAATGCATGGCATTGAGCTTGATTCCATCTCCGGCAGGATCGCTCAACACCTTTACCAGTCCGCGGACATCAAAATCAACGGCTATGAAAATCTCCGGATGGAAAAAGGCCGGTACAATCTCTTCATTTCGAATGTCCCGTTTGCCGATGTTAAGCCGTACGAGGAAAAGAAAAACCAGACCCCCGGCATTGATAACAGGTATTCGCTGCATGATTTCTACTTCCTCAAATCCTTGCACGGGACCCGACCAGGAGGGCTCGTCGCTTTCATTACGAGTCGATACACCCTTGACAAGGAAAATACCGAAGTACGCTCCAAAATAGCGGAATCAGCCGATTTCGTAGGAGCAATCCGCCTTCCGAACAATACCTTCCGTCAAATAGCCGATACCGAGGTGGTTACGGACATTGTTTTTCTCCAAAAACGTCTCGAAAACCAGCCGATGTCCGAGCTTACAAAGTCCTTTATCAATACATCGGAGCTTACCCTACAACCTTCTGACGGCTCAGATCCGGTTTCCACACCGATTAACAAGTATTTCGCTGATCACCCTGAAATGGTTCTTGGCAAAAACGAACTCGCCGGCACCATGTACCGGGGCAATGAATATACCGTCTCTCTGCCTGACCAGGACCTTGAGCCTCTCCTATCGAAAGCAGTTCAGAATTTACCGGAAAATATCATGTCCGTCATGGTTGACAACCGGACCTTTGAAATTGAAGCCCCATCCTCTCCCCTGTCTCATGTTGACCAGGAAAAACTTGTATCCGGGTCCTTTGTCATTGGACAGGATGACCGACTGTATCAGAAATCCACTGAAACCGGGAAAATAGAGCTATCTTCTCTTTACAATAAAGAAGACACCAATAAAGATGACATCAATAGAATCATGCAAATGGTCACCATCAAGGATTGCCTCAAGGGTGCAATAGACCATTACTATAACAATCAGAATTTGGAAGTTCATAGGGAATTATCAAGGCTGAATTCCCTGTATGACAATTTCATCCAGAATAGCGGGTTTTTGAATTCCCGGAAAAATTACTCCCTGCTTTCTCCAGATCCCGAGGTCTCCCTTCTTTGCTCTCTCGAAAATTGGGACACGAAGGCCAAGACAGCCACTAAAGCAGACATTTTCCAAGGCATTTCCTTTGTCAGAAAACCTCATGTAACTTCCGTTGAAACTCCCGCCGATGCAATGGTCCTCTCCTTGTCCCGCTATGGAAATTTGAACTTTCAATATATGGAATCCCTTTCAAATCTGGACAAGGACAATCTTGTTTCGCAACTCACGTCATCAGGATACATTTTCCAAGACCCTCATGAGTTCTTAACCAATAAACGCACTGCTTACTTGACATCCGACGAATATCTGTCCGGCAATATTAGGGAAAAACTTATTGAAGCAAAAACGGCGGCCGAGCTGGAGCCAACCTCATTTTCCAGACATGTTTCTTCCCTTCAAGAAATAATGCCCAAAGACCTCTCTGCCGAGGACATCTCAGTACGAATGAATTCCCCGATTATCGGTGAAAAACACATAGAGGATTTCATTTCCGAGCTTCTTGATTCTCAGAGAATCGAGGTCCAACATCTTTCAATTAATGGAAAATGGGAAATATCCGGCAGATCCTGGACCACACAGAACAGGGAAACATACGGCACCCCGGATATGGATGCTGTGAAAATCATCAACCACATCATGAACGGGAAGCCTGTCAAGGTTTACGATAAGACGGATGACGACAAACTGGTACTGAACACGGAAAAAACAGTTCTGGCCGAAATGAAAGCCGAAGCGATCAATAATGCCTTTCACGCCTGGGTATGGCGCGATCCGGCCCGAACCAACGACATCGTAAACAGGTACAATGAAGTTTACAATTCGCATGTAGAAAGAAAATTCACTCATCCGGAACGCCTCATCAATCCCGATGCCAAAATATTCTTTCATGGCTGCAATTTCCCCTACCCCATGCGGCCGCACCAGGCTGATGCAGTCTGGCGCAATATTCAAGAAAACAACGTCATGCTGTCGCATAGCGTAGGCGCCGGAAAAACCTTAGAAATGGCGTGTTCCTCAATGGAACTCCGCAGGCTCGGTTTACGCGCAAAGCCCATGATTGTGTGCCCGGATCATTTGATCAATCAGTGGGCCGGAGAATTCCGCTCAGCATATCCGAACGCAAAGCTACTCGTTGCGGATGATGATAATTGGGATAAGTCGAATCGAAGAACATTCATCAATAGGATTGCCACCGGTGATTGGGATGCAGTCTTGATTCGAAACGAATCATTCAAAATGATTCCCATGAGCATTGAATACCAGACGAGTTTTTTTCAGGACAAAATTGCCGAATACAAGACCATTCTCGAAAACACGGACTCCTTGAACAAGAAGTCCCGGTCCGTCAAGGAGTTGGAGAAAACGGTTGAAAAGTACGAAAACAAAATCAAAGAACTCGGGGACATGCACAAGGATGAAGGTGTATTGCCTTTTGATAAACTCGGAGTAGACCACGTCTTTATTGATGAGGCAGATCTATTTAAGAATCTTGAGTATTACACGCAGCTTCAAAATGTCCGGGGACTTGGTACGCCAACAGGTAGTGAACGTGCGATCGACATGCTCATGAAGGTCCGCCACATTCAGGAAAATGACGGCGGTGTGACCTTTGCAACCGGAACGCCCATTTCCAACACGCTCGTTGAAGCCTATACTATGCAGCGCTTCCTGCAGCCCGAGGCGCTCAAGGCAAACGGCCTTGAGGCCTTTGACGAATGGGCTCGGCAGTATGCGGAAACCGTCACACAGATGGAGCTTAACAATACCGGAACAGGGTATACCCCGGTAACGAGATTTTCCAAAATCGTCAACGTTCCAGAGCTTGTTTCGAGTCTTCGCCAGACCTGGGACATCCAGACCGCCAATACGCTTGAGAAAAACGGTATCCTCGTTCCGGGAATCAATCTCCCGAATAAGAAAATCATCAACGAGGCTGCGCCGGCGACTCCCCTTCTGCAGTCCTATCTCCGTCATCTCGAATATCGTGAAAAGAATCTTCACGGAAAGCCGGAGCAGGGAAAAGACAATGTCTTGTCAATCATGACCGACGGCAGGAAAGCCGCGGTCGATATGCGCTTGATTAATCCCCATCTTCCAGATGATCCCAATTCCAAACTCAATATTGCCGTCAACAGAATCTACGAAATCTATGATCGGACCAAGGCAGAAGGATACACATGCGCGGTATTCTTTGACAAATCGAGAAGTTTTTCAGGAGATACGCTTCTTTTTGACGGCGTAAGGGATATGAAGGAAAAACTCCTCTCCATGGGAGTCAAACCGAGTGAACTCGGTGACGTGCGGCAATGCAAAACCTTTGAGGCCCGGCAGGAGCTTTTCAAAGCGGTCAATGAGGGGAAAGTTAGAGTCATATTCGGCAGCACCGAGACAATGGGTGCCGGCACGAATTTTCAGCAATACCTGAAGGCAATTATCCACGTCGATGCACCGTGGAGGCCTCGAGACATCGAGCAGCAGAACGGCCGGGGCTATCGGCCGGGCAACAAGACCGGTGAGCTTGAAATCTATAACGAGGTTACGAAAGGCTCCCTCGATACCGGATTATGGCATGTTCTCGATACAAAGGCGACATCGATACGCCAGGTCATGGATGGAAGCGATAAGGCAACCAGGCAGATTGAAGAAAACTACTATGGTTCAGTTAAGGAATTATCAATTGACAATCCCTTGATGAAAGAATCCGTTGAGCTGGACCATTCAATCAGGAAACTTCGGTCGCTCGAAAGAGCGCACAATGGAGAAACCGCGCATGCAACTCGAAAATTAAAATTGCTACCCGGTGAAATCTCCCTCAAAGAACAAAACATCCGATGGATCAGTGAAGACATTTCCATGCGAAAACCGGAAGCCAAGGGCGAGGCCTTCAGCATAGTCATTGACGGTAATACAATCACAGATCGGAAAACGGCGGGTAATCTCATCAAGCAGGAAGCCGAACTCTTGATGAGAAAGTCAAAGGCGACCAAGACAGAGGTTACCAAGACTATCGGCGAATATTCCGGGTACAAACTTGTCGCCAGGGCTTCAGCCGGTTCACTGTTCTCTGATACAAATCTTTACGCAACCGCCGCTCACTTCCGATATGGTGTTGAAGTGCGAGGAGACTCAGACCCCGTCGGGCTTCTGCGCTCGTTTCACTCGCAGGTGTACAATGGCCCGGATAAATTGCTCTCGGAAACTGTTTTGCATGAAAAAGAACTCAAAGCAAGAATCCCGGAACTGGAAAAACTTGCTGTAGCATCGTTTCCAAAGGCAGAAGAACTCTCTGTAAAAGAAAAACGATACACCGAAGTCATGGAGGCATTGAAAAAGGAATCTGAGGGTAAAGCAGCAGCCCCTGTTGTTCAGAACGATATTGATTGGGAAAAACTCAAATCAATGTCCCCGGACAATGTACGGGAGACGATTTCAGCTTTCCTGTCCCAAAATTCCATTCAGAAAATTGAAGAAGAACCGATTAAGGAACCTCCGGAAGTTAAATCGGCATCCGACATTCATTCCTACATTTTGCAGAACTACCGGGTTGATATTTCTCCATCAATTATTTCCACAATCGAATCCGGTTTTAAGCAAGGTAATCTAACCCTGAATGACACTCTAAAATCCATTGAAAGAACCGTGGTTGATACTAAGGAACATGGGTATTCCTGGAATCAGGTTGCCGGCGAAATCGCCCAGGAGGCGTTCAGTAAGGTCCCTGGGAAGCTTTCTTCCGGCGATTTTTTGATTAAGCGAGGACTTGAGAACTCTGAGAATCCAGGATTTGAAGCGTATCGAATCATTGATTCATCAAATCAAAAATATCTTGGTACCGAACCTGAATTGCAACCTCTTAAAGTAAGAGTAGAACAGTATGTCGTTTCTCTTGCTGTTAAGGAAAAGATTAGCGAGGTCTTAGCAATTTCAGCCACAAAAACGCCATCGGTTTCCGAAAGGGAGCCCGTGAAAACATTAAAAGGCAATGAACCAAAACCAGTTTATGAAAAGGGAATGGATATTTAACATATTGGAGGCTCCAAAGATGATTACCGTAACAATATCCTCAGATCGAAATCCGTCCGAACAACGCCCACAACCGAAATTAAATGTGCAGGTGACTCTGGCATCTCAGATAATGAACATGCCCAACATGACATTTCTGTTGAAATTTCCGGAATACGATGTGACACCGGTCGGATTGGATATCGTGTCACTCCCGGATAAGAGCGCGGCGTATATGGCACGGGAGGATATTCGGCTTAAGGTTGATACATCCGAAGCGTCCCCACTCCGGCCGCCTTTAGAGACCCCGGAACCGGTTAAGAAGGTAAACGATGGGGAGAAGAAAGAAGTGTTTGACGATCAATATTTATTGTAAATAATGAAATTGCGACTCCCGCAAGTCCGGCAGTAGCATTACTGCAACCATCCTGTCGATACGGCAAGTTCCCCTGATATTCTGTAAGTTCTTGATTATGTCCAAAGGTGGGCCGGGTATAATTTTTTCGGCACGGCGCTTGATTCGTTTCTCCGGTTTCACCCTCCGGAGAACATGTCATGCCGCAAGCTGCAATTGCCTGCCGAACTTCCGCTGCGCCTGGACGCAAGGCAGCCCCACCCCGGAAGTTCTACCGCCCGCGCGACCATGAGACTTCGCCGTTCTTCAAGATTGTCCGTGACCGCTTTGACGATTTCGAGCGCGTGTACCCGGAACGTTATCAGCAGCGCTACGGCTACTGGCGACCGGTAATCCGCTCGTCGATTGACAAGTTTTTGAGGTGCGGGGATTTGAAGGAAGGTTTCGCTCGCGTCAAGTGCAAGGACTGCGGGGAAGAGTTCTTCGTCGCGTTCTCCTGCAGACAACGCTCGTGTTGCCCATCATGCGACCAGAAGCGGGCGCTGTTGCTGGGCCATCGGCTCAAGGAAGAGGTGCTGGCCGAGGTTCCGCATCTCCAATGGGTTTTTACCATACCAAAGCGGCTGCGGGTTTACTTTCGCTACGACCGGAAATTGCTTGGCAAGCTCTGCCGGGCGGCCTACGATACGGTCTGCGATGTCTACGCGCTGGAAATCGACGGTGACTGCGGTGTTCCCGCCATGATCGGCGCGGTGCAGACGTTCGGCGACCTCATCCACTGGCATTCGCATATACACGCAATTGTGCCCGAGGGCGTGTTCACGGACACTGGACACTTCGTGCATATTCCCGACATATGGCGTCACCGAGCGGCGGACATCTGGCAGGAAAAGGTTTTCGATTTGCTTCTTGACGCCTGTAAGATCGATCCGGATGTTGCGGCAAACATGCGAGGCTGGAGGCATTCCGGGTTCAACGTTGACAACTCTGTCCGGATCGAGGCGGGAGACAACGCCGGAATGCAGCGATTAGTGGAGTACATTTCGCGTTGCCCGCTCAGCCTCGCCCGCATGGTCACGCTCAACGCCGACGGAAGGATAGTGTATCGCGCCTCAAAGGGGAAGTGCTTCCCGTTCCCACAAACGGGCGAGCCTGTTGCGCCGGAGCGCTGCGCCGCGCCAATCCAGACGCTCATGGAAGGCATTCCTCGGAACTTTGAGGTCTTTGAGCCACTTGACTTTCTGGCTGAAGTGACTCAGCATATTCCCAATAAGGGTGAGCATCAGATACGGTATTACGGGTGGTACTCAAATAAGAAGCGGGGAATGCAGGAGAAGAAGGGGAAGAGCGTTGCCGCGCCCGGACACAACGAACCGGACACGGCTTTCAGACGGAAATGCCGCATGACCTGGGCGGCGCTGATTAAATGCGTGTACGAGGTTGATCCGCTGAAGTGTCCGAAGTGCGGGGGCCAAATGAAGATCATCTCGTTCATCGAGGAAGATATGGTGATCGAGAAGATTCTGAGGCATTGCGGTTTGTGGAAGGAACAGGCGCCGCGCCCGCCGCCGGAAGAGAAGCCGCCGCCTAAGGTCGAAGAGTCTACGCTCGATTACGGGTTCTTCGAGAGAGCAGTGTGCTGAATCCACCGAAATAGTTGTATCTGCGAATAAGCCCTTCCAAAGCGCTTTGCGCAAGCTACGTTTTTTCTTGCTTTTTGTCAGCAAATGCCCCTATATTATGCTTAAGCTTGCCGGTGAATAAGACGGGCGAAACGGTGAACGGGTCGGGAATGTCGTCAACTGTCAAGGTAAGACCCTTGCCGCATTCCACCCTTTCGAAAAATCGAAATGCCTATCAGTGCATTCCACCCTTTCGAAAAATCGAAATTAACGCCAACTTAAGCCGCCGGTAAGACTGCATACCGCAGTAGCCGGTCATGGCTTGAAGTTGTTGTTAGGCATGTCTTCGTATTTTTTGTTTTCTTTTCTTGTCTCTTGCCAATAAGATACGCTTCGGAGGATGGGTCCGTCCAGATTTTTCCGATAATCCCTTCATGGTCGCAAAACCGTGGTGACGCTCGTCACATTTT
>CAVSQB010000037.1:0-44601 GCA_963729895.1 uncultured Fibrobacterota bacterium
TTGCCTCATAATAAAAGGTAACCGAAGGGTCAGATTCGATGCCTCACAAATGAGGTAACCGTAACAAGGTTGAAAATGGTTTTGAGTTTTCTTTCGATAGTCTTTTTTAATTGGAATGGATTGAGAGCACGGTGGGTCAGTTCAAGGCTTTGCTTGACTTCTGAAGCTATGTAAGGTGATTCAACGATTCTTTGATAGGGAGTTTTCGGTTCTTCATAGGTCTTGCGGTATCGAGATCCTATCCGGATTTTAGATTTGAGTTTCAGCGATGGACAGAAGTGGTTTTGATAGAGAGACCACTCGTTGGCATAGAGGTCGTTAATGAGGGGAAGCGTGTCGGGGTTTTCGATCCGATCATAACCAAGCATGTGCTTGGCCTGCGCCCAGTTTTTCTGTTCGACATGGGCGTTGTCGTTTTTCTTGTAGGGACGTGACCGGGTGAACTTTACAGGGTCTTGTCGCACGGCGAAGTAGCGTTCGAGATGATAGTTGAGGAACTCGGACCCGTTATCACAGTCAAAGCCACGCAGGGCAAAAGGTATTCGTCGTTCGATGTCTTTAACCTGCTCAATGACACCCTGGGAGCCCTTATTCCACACAGCACGGCCTTCGGTCCAAGCAGTATGGATGTCAGTCATGATAAGGCTCCACACAAATTCTCCGGCAAGGCTGGTGCCGCAATGGGCAACCGTATCCGCCTCCATGAATCCAGGCTGGGTAATATCCCAGTTGTCGGTACGGATGGGGATTTGATTGCGCAGCATGGAGCCGGGCTTGGTGCCGCACAATCCCTTGCCCATACGCGTACGTAAAGGGCATAGGACGCGGTCAAGCGTGGAGCGGCTGACAGAGAGGAGCCGCGCACGGACTTCCTCGGAAAGCAGTTCAAAGGATTGTTCGTAGAATGGCAGCCATACTGGAATGACAACCTTAAGGCGGCGAGAGCACATGAAATCAGAGGCTTTCCAGATGTACTGTAACGCCTTAATAAAAAGCGGTTCAGCATATAAGGGTCTTCTTCCACGCTTGGCTTTTTGTTTCTGTTTGCGTTTTCCAAGTAGCCGGATAGCGTACTTGCGATTGTATCGGCAAATCGCACAAAACTCATCGAGAATCTGCTTTTTGCCGGCTCTGTTGGAATGGGCATATCGTTGTCGTATCGCTTCCCGATATGCTTCTTTTTCTTTGTGCCCCATAGTGGTAACCCCCTTTTTTCTTGGGTTACCTTAATTATGAGGCAACGAATCAATTGGTGCGTGTTTCGATTAAGCCTTCGGTTACATTTAATTTGAGGCAATGCGTTAAGCAATTTTGTTTTGAGATGAGATGGCACTTAGAGGCATTTTATTGTATATTATCGTCCTATCCGCTATACCATCCACTTTTTTCGAAACTGTGAAGCGAAGGTGAAGCGTCAACGTGTGGTAGCGCCCCAGCGTGCTGAAATTGACACAAAGAGCGGTTTTTTTTCGGGAGACGACTTTGCCTCAAGAAATGCTCAAACTGGAATATGACAAATTGGAAGTATGCAGAAAGTGCAATGCTTTTATTTATCAATACAACCAACCTTGGGCAAGATTGCAAACATAAGGAAACGTTGCGCAGCGGGGCGGCTGTGAGGGAGCATACGTGAAGATTAGCGGTTTTTCGTTTGTCCGCAACGGTGCAAAATACGGCTACCCGGTGGCCGAGGCAATCACGTCGATTCTGCCCCTATGCGACGAATTCATTATTGCCGTAGGAAACGGCGATGCCGACGACCCGACCCGCCATATCGTCGAAGCCATCGGCGATCCCAAAATACGCATCATTGACACGGTGTGGAACAATGCGGAAACTCTTGGCGGAAGGATTTACAGCCAGCAAACAAATATCGCTCTTGATGCGTGCTGCGGAGACTGGTGCTTTTATATCCAATGCGACGAGGTGGTCCACGAACAGTATCTGACCGCCATTCGAACGCGTTGTGAAGAAGTGCTTGACAATAAAGATGTCGAAGGACTTCTGATCGGCTACAAGCATTTCTGGGGTGACTATGATCATTACCAAAACGGCCATCGCTGGTATCCTGCCGAGATTCGTATCGTTCGTAATCGCATCGGTGTGCAATCGATAGGCGATGCACAGTCCTTTCGCATAGGCGGCCGGAAACTGCGTGTTGCGCGTGTCGATGCCGAAGTCTTTCACTACGGACACGTGCGTCATCCGCGACTAATGCAAGAGCGCAATCTCAACACCGAGACAACCTATCACGGTGCGGCGGGAGCAGCGGAGAAGTTCAAGCTTCGGGCGCCAACCTACGATTTCGGCAACTTATCGCTGTTTCCGGAATATAAAGGAACCCATCCGCGCGTTATGCTGCCGCGCATACATGCCATGGACTGGCGCGACGAGCTGCGCTATGACGGCCCGCCAACGGTTGACGGCAGGCGGGAACGTATAAAATACCGCGTGCTTACCTATATCGAGCAACGGCTCTTAGGCGGACGTCGTCTGGGCGGATACCGAAACTATGTCCTTGTGCGCAATACCTGACTGCCATGAACACACCTTTGCATTCACAAAAAGTTCCCGGCTTGTCGCTGATTATTGCCGTTTACAATCGCGCTCAAGCCCTTGAGATGATTTTTGCGAGCCTGGCGAATCAGACGTTCAGGGACTTTGAGGTACTCATCGCGGACGATGGTTCCGATGAACCATTCGAAGAAATAATCGGGCGCTACCAGCCGGCTTTTCTGCACCCCATTCGGCATATACGCCAAGAACACCGGGGGTTTCGCAAGACGGTTATTGTCAACAAGGCGGCAGATCGCGCGACCTCTTTGTACCTTGTCTTTATTGACGGCGATTGCATCCTGCACCACCGTTTTCTTGAGCGCCATTTTGTGCGCTGTTCTCCTGGTGTTATACTTTCCGGCAGAAGGGTCGAGCTATCGTCCGACCTTACGTCGAGAGTTACCCTCAGAGACGTTCAATCGCGCCGTAATGAAAGCCCCCTTTTCTGGTGGAACGGCTCAGGAACACACACGCGGCGCCGCGGACTGTATGTACCCTATCTTTTCCATTTTCGTCGCTTGTCAGGCAGGAACTACCGAATCTTGGGCAGCAATTTTTCACTTTTCAAAAGCGATTTCTGCGCAGTCAACGGGTACGACGAGAGAATAATCGGCAGGGGAATGGAAGACAGCAACTTGAACGAACGGCTTATTCTCCACGGCTGTGCGGGCTGCAGCGTATCGGGTGAGGCAATCCAATATCATCTGTACCATCATTTCGATCCTGTTGCCCATCGTGCGGAAGCACTGCAACAATTCCGCAGTCCTGCCGGCGCATGGACTCCGTACGGAATTAAGAAGTCCGACGGTGCGGAAGCCGGCCGGCCTTCGCCCGCCATCCCGGCCTTATAGCATTACGCTAGGGAAGGTTTAGGAGTCGCTCGATCTGTGCGCACACGGTGTGATGCGAAAACGTTTCCTTGACGCGCTGCTGCGCGCGTTTTGCCGTGAGGAGGGCGGAACCATAGTCGGCGCAGACCTCGACGACCCGCGAGACAAGTCCTTCACAATCACCCTTGTCAAATAACTTTCCAAATTCACCATTGCCAAGCAATTCCGGGGTACCCGATGCGTTGGTCCCGATCACCGGAATTCCCGCGGCCATGGCCTCAAGTGTAACCATACCGTACGTTTCGCCCTCCGAGGCCATGATAAAGACATCGATAGCGGCATAAAACAAGGACGGATCTTCCATGAACGGCCGGAAATGAACCGCCTCTTCCAACTTGTCGGCGGCCACTTTTCTCTTGATGGCGTCGTGATAGCGCTGCGAAGCGGGTTGATTGGGCGTCGGGTCGCCTGCGATCAGCAACTGGGCCGCAATGCCGCGCGACCGCAACGCGGTGACCGCAGTGACCGCCAGGAGCTGTCCTTTTTGTGGATCAATCCGCCCCAGGATTCCCAGCAGCGGGAAGACCGGGCCTATGCCCAGCGAGGCGCGTGCGCTTTCTTTTGTAAAGCGGAGCGGCGAAAATGTTGCGAAGTCGATTGGAAGCGGGATGACTTTCACTTTGTCGCGAGCGATCCTTGTTTTGCGGAATGCCTCGTCTCTGAGCCACGAAAGCGGCGCAATCCAATAATTGAGCGCAGAGAACCTGATGGTATGCAGGATATCCGTTTTGCCAACGCCAACCTGCATCTGCTGCAAGAAAGCCACGAGGAGGTGATTGAACAGGAACCGCTTTGTCCATGCAGCAAAGTCGATGTCGCGGTTGTCGCAGACAATAATCCGGGAGATGCCCTGCGTTTTGAGATTGCGTGAGAAGTGAAAGGCTGCAAAGAAATCGAAATACTTGCCGTGGTGCGGGATTGGGCATACCGATAGGTCCCGTCGCCTCGCCTCCGCGCACACACGGAGATCTTCACAGGTATACAATACCGCGCCCCGTCCGCGTTGCCCGAGCCAGCCCATGAGTTTGAGCACGTTAAGTTCGAGGCCGCCCCACCCGGAGGTTGTGAGAAGAAAGCCAATGGTGTTGTTCGGATCGTGCACAGGTGATTTCAAACCGCCCGGATTGAAGAACCCCGCCCCATGTGGCGGGGATTGGCCATGCAGTCGAAGGTTTGCGGCCGCTACTGCGTGGTCTTCCTTTCCCTAGCAGGGTGTTGAAAAAGTCTCCCTTTTGTAAACATTTATCCTTATATTATAGGGGAACCCCAACCAAGGAGTATTGATGAGAGGTTCCCAGCCAGCCCAAGGCGGTATGTTCAGCTTCGTTTCTCCGGATTCCCGAGTGCCGGCAACGCACCCGCTTCGTCGTGTCAAACAGTTTACGGACATAGCGCTGCGCCGCCTTTCTCGTGACTTTGAGGCGATGTACAGCCGGATGGGACGCCCTTCGATACCGCCGGAATGGCTTTTGAAAGCACAGATATTGATGGCTTTGTTTTCGATACGGTCGGACCGGTTGTTTTGCGAGATGCTGGACTATAACATTCTGTTCCGATGGTTTCTTGACATGGATCTGGATGCGGCATCGTTTGATCATAGTGTGTTTTCGAAGAACCGAGATCGACTTATGGAACAGGAGATTGCGCACCGGCTGATGCAGGAAATCGTGCGTCTTGCTCGTTCCGAAGAGTTGTTGTCCGATGAGCATTTCACGGTTGACGGCACGTTGATTGAAGCCTGGGCATCGATGAAGAGCTTCAAGCGAAAAGACGCGGAATCGGCGAACAAGACTGACGATGATCGGAGTAATCCGTCGGTTGATTTCCACCATGAGAAGCGAAGCAATGAGACACATCAGAGTTCGACCGATCCAGAGGCGCTGTTGGCTCGGAAGAACAAGAGAACGGGAGCGCAGCTGGCGTATTCCGGTCACGTGCTGATGGAAAACCGAAATGGGTTGTGTGTTGATATCGCCATTGCGCCAGCGACGGGGACAGCGGAACGGGATATGGCGCTTGAGCTGATAAAGCATGAACGCAGGCGCGGAAAACGCCGGATGAAGACGGTGGGTGCAGACAAAGGGTATCATGCAACCGAATTTATCAAGAGCCTGCGACGCCTGCACGTGAAGCCTCACATTGCCGAGAAGGCCAACACTTCGCTTAAAGGGTTGGATGGAAGAACGACTCGGCATAAGGGATACAGCGTAAGTCAACGGAAACGAAAACGGGTTGAAGAGATATTTGGGTGGATCAAGAGCGTCGGTGGCCTGCGGAAAACTCGGGTAAGAGGAATACGAATCAACCAGACTGTTGCCTACGTGGTTGCCGCAGCGTACAACTTGATACGCATGGTTAAGTTGATGCCGCAAACGGTGGGGGCAGCATGAGAATGGCCTGGGAATCCGGGGAAATGCCTCGGAACGAGGCAGGTAAAACCTCTCTGACATATGTAAAGTTGAAGTTAGGTTCATAAAAAATCAACAAGAGCGCTTCTGTTAGGACTATTTCAACAACCTGCTAGGAAAAAATATTTGTAATTCGCCCGCTAACCCCGCGCCACCCCGACTACGCCTGCATACAAACTACAGGAGTAGCCGCGCAAGCGAACTCGCGGGGATTGCGCGGCTGAGGCATTCAAACCTAAAGTTTAATGATCATACCCAGCCATGTAACATTACCGTACAACGTTTCGGTGTAATGCATGGCATACAACGGAAAATCTTCTTCCATATTATAGAAAACGGGATAGAGGTACCGAAATGTCGAAATCAGACTGAGACCGATTGTACGGCTTATTGCAACGTCCAAACCCAGGCCCGCGAACGCACTCACGGACCAAGATACGGCATTGACGTAATAGCGGTCGGTATAAATCACCTCCTGGCTGGGATCACTCATGAAAAACGTGTGCTCGTTCACCCATACCACGTTGAGCCCTCCGCCAAGAACTGCATAAGGCACAATCCGCCAGGACTGCGGTGCAAGCGCGCAGTGGAGTGACGGCTCCAGCGCCGCATGATAGTAAAAGTATTTGTCAAACGACGGCTGAGCGGTAAACAGCGTATCGTCGGTCGCGCTCCCTGCGTCGAGGGCAAGAGAGATTTGCAAGCGCAGCATTTTAACAAGCGGAAAACGGATCCCGCCGGCAAGGCCGACCGTGAGCAGGTCCGGCTTGGAAACATTGACGCTGCTTTGCAGGTTTTCAAAATCGATATACCCAGCGCGGGTGTTGTAGGTGAGAAACGGACCGGCGAACACTTGCATGGACGAGAAACCGAGGCCCGATGAATCACTCGCCGCCGAAACCTGGCACCACAGAAGAAACAGGATGAAAGGAATCGTGAATCCCACAGCGAGCGCATTCCCCGGAGCTTGCTCCGGGGTTAGCGAGCGACTATAAGTATGTTTTATTTCCATAGGGATGGAAGATTCCCCGCAGCTTGCTGCGGGGTTCTTCAATCCCAAAATTTGCGCAATCCCCGAAGGTTCGCTTGCGCGGCCACTCCTGTAGCGTCGTATGCAGTGGTAGTCGTGGTGCTTCGGGGTTAGCAAGCGACTACAAGATTTTTCTTCCTGAGGGATGGAAGATGCCTCGTCCCGCGGGACGAGGTTCTTCACTGGGAAATTCACTCGTTACTCTCTGTGAATTAACTGTGCATGCAGGGATCGCGGCCGCCGCGCTTCAGATAATGCAAATAATATAGTATTGGTCCCGGCGGGCCTTTGCCAAAACTTTAGGCGCACCACGATGGAAACAGTTGATGAAATTGCACCGTTGAGGTATTTTCCTTTTACCACAGGCGCATTGTTATCTTGGAGTACGTGAGTGTGATGAACCAATTCAAAGGCTATTTTCGCATGATGGGCTACCTCAAGCCCTACGTTCCCATGCTTGTGCTCACGGTTGTTCTGTCACTGCTGGTGGTGACGTTCGAGTCTCTGTCCCTCTGGTTTTTCGGCCCCCTGGTCAGTGCGATTTTTAAGCCGGAATCCCTGAGTATGGCAAGACCGGCGTTCACAATCAACAACATCAACGAGGTGCTCAAATACTGGACATATCTTGTCGTAAAGCGGGATAATGTTTTCGACACGCTCAAGATCGTTTGCATATGCCTGGTCCTGTTTTTTCTTGCAAAAAACGTTTTTGCGTATATCAAGGGTCTCGTCACCGGCAATCTTAACTATTTCATCACGCGCGACATGCGTAACCACCTGTACGGCCATGCTCTTGTGCTGCCGGTCACCTATTACGACCGCAACCGCTCTGGAAACATCATCTCGCTCATGTTCAACGATATTGCGGCGATTAACGGTTCCTTGACAGGCACGTTTGAAAAGATTGTTTCGGATCCGCTGCGGCTGGTTTTCTTCATATCGGTCCTTATCATTATAAGTCCCAAACTCACGCTGTTCGTATTCTGCATCTATCCCGTTCTCGGCTTTCTCGTGGCGCAGATCGGCAAGACCGTGCGCAGGAGGAGCAGGCGTTCGCTCGAAAGCATTTCCGGCCTCTCCTCCATCATGAACGAAACGGTGAATTGCATCCGGGTTGTCAAGATGTTCAACATGAACGAGGCCGAGGAAAAAAGGTTCAGGGCTGAAAATCAGCATTACACAAAAACCTGCTTCCGGGCGCAAGTCTTCAATGCCATATCGAGCCCCCTCACCGAAACGCTCGGCATCCTCATGGTTGCCGGGCTTCTCTGGTTCGGCGGCAGGGACGTGCTTATGGGAAAGAGCTTCACGGCCCAAGATTTCATACGGTTCCTGGCCTTCCTTTTCATTATGTTCCAGCCGCTCAAGTCGCTCTCGCAGGTGAACAACATGATCCAGACAGGACTCGCGGCTTCGGACCGGGTCTTTGCCATCATAGACACGCCGCCCGAGAAGCTGCCGAGCAGGGCGGCGAGCACGGTTCCGCGTTTCGAAAACGATATTCGGTTTTCCCATGTCCGGTTCTCGTATCCGGGGTGCTCCGATGAGGTGATCCGCGACATGACCTTTACCATTAAGAAAGGCCAGGTGGTTGCCCTTGTGGGATCAAGCGGCAGCGGAAAGACCACCATCCTCGATTTGCTGCCGCGGTTTTACGAAATCTCGGGCGGTTCCATTGGGGTCGACGGAGTTGACACAAGAGAGTTCGACTTGGTGGGCCTGCGGAGCCTGTTCGGTATCGTATCGCAAGAAACCGTGCTGTTCAACGACACGATAGAACACAACATCGCCTACGGCATGACGACAGCCACGCGCGACATGGTGATCGAGGCGGCGCGAGCTGCGCAGGCATTGGAATTCGTTGAAAAGATGCCGCAAGGCTTTTCTACGGTTATCGGCGAACGCGGGGTGATGCTGTCGGGCGGCCAGCGCCAGCGGATTTCCATAGCGCGCGCATTGCTCAAAAACCCTGCCATACTCATACTCGACGAGGCAACGTCGGCGCTCGACACCGAGTCGGAGCGCCTCGTGCAGAGCGCCATCAACAACCTCATGAGAAACCGCACCGCGCTCGTGGTGGCGCACCGTTTGTCTACCATTGCTCATGCAGACATGATTCTTGTTCTGGAAGAAGGCCGGCTTACCGAACAGGGGACCCACGACGAACTGATAAAGCTTAACAAGCGGTATAAGTATCTGCACCAGATCCAGTTCGCAGGCGCGTGATCCGCCGTGGCTCATGAAGAAACTCACCATCATAACCGCCGTGCACAACCAGATCGAGTACAACCGGCTCTTTATTGAGTCGCTCCGGCGGCATACTCACCATCCCTACGAACTCATCATCATCGACAACGCCTCGCACGATGGTTCCACCGACCTTTTTGAACAAAGCGGCGCAACCGTGGTGCGCAACGAGAAGAACCTGTGCTACGGATGCTCGCAGAACCAGGGACTTGCACAGGCGACGGGTGAGTACGTGGCGTTTCTCAACAACGACCTGTGCCTATCGGGCGGCTGGGACAAGGCGCTTATCGAGTACCTGGAGCGATATGATCTCGACGCGATATCGCCGTGCGGTATCGAGACCATGGAGTCGCCCAAGGAAACGCGGCGCATGATGCGGAAATGGCGAAGGATAAACGCGGTGCAAAGGATGCGCGCGGCAACGGGTGTGCGGTATACGGCGCATCACCTGCGCAGGCTCGTATATAGAATGTACGGAGATTGGGACACGTTTACCAAAAACAGGCGGTCGGCGTTCAGCGGGTTCTTGTATCCCGGCATATCCGGCAATGCCGTCGTGGCAAGACGGAACCTGTTTGAGGCCATCGGGCCATGGAGCACCGCCGTTGCAGCGACCGACTGGGACCTGCAGCTCCGTCTTGTAAAGGCCCAGACCGAACTCGGCCGGCCAAAGCAGTGTATGATTGCCGGCGAGGTGTTTGTTCACCATTTCATTCGCACTACAGCCCGTGCAAAGCCAAGTCCGCGGGGCTGCGATCATCCCCTCGTCGAAATAACAGCCTATTACGGCGCCAAAGACCTTGCGTACCTGAACAGGCCTTCAGCTTCCGTTGTCGTCGCGGTGTACGAGAGGCCCGATTTTCTCGAAAGAGTGTTTGCCGGTTTACACAACCAGACATTCAAGGATTTTGAAGTCGTGGTGGCCGACGACGGGTCCGGCCCCGCCGTTGCCGCGCTCATTGCGGAATGGCAAGGCCGCTTCCGCTATCCCATAGCGCACGTGTGGCAGGAGCACCGCGGGTTCAGGAAGACCGTCGTTGTGAACAAGGCCGCGGTGCAGTCGCGCAGCGACTACCTGTGTTTCATCGACGGCGATTCTATCCCGCACCACCTGTTCGTGCACAGCCACACGGCGGCCCGCCGGATAAAAACCGTGATTTCGGGCAGGTGCGTCATGCTCGACAAGGAACTTACCCGGGCCTTGTCGCTTGACGACATAAGAAGCGGCCGCCTGGAACGGATGTCGTTCCGGCTCACGCGTGCAGACGCCGGCAGTGACACGCAGGGGATACGCGCGCCGATCGTTTCCGCACTGAAACACGGGTGGCTCGGCGCGCGAGGCAGGAACTGCGGCATCCTCGGGAGCAATTTCTCGGTTTTCAAGGGTGATTTCTACCGTGTCAACGGATATGAAGAATCAACTACCGGCCGGGGGCTTGAAGACATCGGCCTTGGGGACCGCTTCAAACTCGCCGGCGTACGCGTGCGCACGGTTGCGCGCTCTGCCATTCAGTATCACCTCTATCACGAGTCGAGCCCCGTTCCGCATGATAACGACATAGGTGCTCGATTCGAACGCCCCCAGGGGCTCTGGGCGGAAAAGGGAATCGTGCAATAGGATGCATGATGGTGATCCCGCTTACCGATATATTTGTTTGCTGCCAGCCCCCCGCTTCCTCATCTGGGAAAAAGCGACTGGCAGCATTCTGTTCAGGGGGAGGATCGTGACCCCGGCGGGGGAGTTATCGTGTTATTCCGTCTTGACCTCATCCCCCGGCCCCTTCTCCCACAGGAGAAGGGGAGAATAGACATTGCTCCTGCAATCACCCTCTCCCCTTGGGAGAGAGTGGACGCTGAGCGTCCGTGTGAGGTTACAAGAATGCGGTAAAAGAATCACCAATGCCATAAATCGGATAGTTATCCGGGGCAAAAATACCGACATAGAACATTCAACCACGCCTGCTCCTGAAATATATTATCATCACCGATCTTCCTGCCCTCCAAAATTCAGGACAACCCAATGCCTTTTTCTAACCCCCACCGCCTCCCGCCGCCTTCTCCGTTCATCGAAACCATGCAATCCATTGCCGGGACAAGGGCGTACATAACGGGCGCGGCGCCGCTGGCCAATCTGTCCTACGGCGACGAAATGGCGCTCAAGCAGAAAACGTTCACGGAATTCTTCAGGAAGAATCGGGCGGCCGGCGATTGGGATGCACTCGTTGCGTCGCCGTTTTCGCGGTTGTACAGGACAACTACGAAGCGCAGGGTGGTGTTTGCGTTCGGAAGATTCATGCTCGCCATGGGTGAAGGTTCCCGGGAGCGTCCTGACGAGATCCGGGACGAAGCGCGGCTCGAGCCGCGCCAGCACACCGCATTGTACGAGTTTCTTCTAAAGAAGCTCAACGAGCCCCTGTTTTCCCTTGTTGCCAAGCGCTGCAATTACCTGATCATCCGGGGGTCGTACAAGGAATTCTGCGTCATCTTCAACATGAGCAAGCTTGACGGCCCAACTGTCCGCAAACTCAAGATCCTCGGCAAGCACCTTGCAAAGCAGGGCGTCCCGGTGGTTTCTTCGTTCGTCTTCCTCGACACGACGCGCTCAAAGTATTATTTAGACAAGCGCGAAACCGAAAGCCGCTTTGGCGTCAAGAAACTGTTCGGGCCGGACACGCTGCGCTTTACCGCGGCCGACCGGACTTACGTGTTCGACCCGTTGTCATTCTCTCAAGTCAATCAGTCGATGGTGCCGCTTCTGCTCAAGAAGGCGGGCGTGCTTCTGGACGCCGCAAGCCCCGAGTGTGCAACTATGCGGCTTCTGGACCTGTACTGCGGTTACGGCCTGTTCACGCTCTATTTGGGAAAGCATTTTTCCGAGGCCTGGGGAATCGATTACGAGGCCTCGTCGATACGCCGCGCACGGGAGTCCATTGCGCATTGCAAAGACCTGCCGAAAACAACCAAGGTGCGGTTTGCGGCAGGTCAAATAACGAGCCGCGCCTTGGAAGAAATGCTTCCGACCGGCGGGGACAAGCACGAAATCGTTGTGCTCGATCCTCCGCGACGCGGCACGGAAAATGGCGTGACGGGCGCGATTGCCAACCGACGGCCCCACAAAATCCTCCATATCTTCTGCAACGTGGATATTGTTCCGGAAGAGCTCGCCCGATGGGAGCGAGTGGGTTATTTCGCCAGACGCATCCTTCCGCTCGACATGTTTCCCGGAACCCCGAATATCGAGGTAATGGTCCTGCTGGAGCCGGGATAACAACCAGGCAAATGGAATTGGTTCCTCGGATCTTCCGAGGCTGATCCCGCAAAGGGCGCCTGGTGGAGGAGGTATGCTGCGGGTGCCCTGGGAAGGAATCAGGATAAAGAAATTGCTTTTTCCTCCTGCCACCTTGCATTTTCAGGAATCCGGGCCGGTTGGCTCTCCGGACTACATCTGATCACACCCCACCTGTGCATAGCCGTCTTTCCGACATACGGTTATCCGCAATAAAAGTGTTGCAGATGGCCATCTTGCCAACCCCATTCTTTCTTATTTCAAAGCCACTGCTCTTATGAACGAACATACGGTACCCGCTGCGCAATCCGGATCAACAGATTTGGAAGGTACGCAGTCCCAGCCTTCAACCGCAGCCCTTGTGTGTTCTGCCGCTGCTCTTGTTTACGATGAGCAGGAAAACGCCATTGGCTCAGACGACTTGCAGGGAGCGGCGAAGGTTTCGAGCGATATCACCACCGTGCTCTGGGTGGGCATCGACGTTGGATCCACAACCGCGAAAATAGCCGTGCTGGAGCCTGCGGCAAAGAAGCTCCTGTTCTGGAAATACCGGCGCCATTTTTCCAGGCAGGCCGAAACGGTGGCCGGACTTCTTTCCGAAGTGCATGAGGCATTTCCCCTGGCCCAGTTCAAAGCGTGCATCTGCGGCAGCGGCGCCGAGCCGCTTGCAGGGATCATCGGCGGTTGTTTTGTTCAGGAAGTGATAGCCAACAGCATTGCGGTATCGGAGCTTTTTCCTTTTGCAAAGACATCCATCGAACTGGGCGGCCAGGACGCCAAGATCCTGTTTTTCCGCGAAGACGAAATCACGAGAAAGCCCAAGCTCTCCGATATGCGGATGAACGGCTGCTGCGCCGGCGGCACGGGCGCGTTTATCGACCAGATTGCAGGGCTTCTCGATCTTCCCATAGAGCAATTCGACGAAGCTGCAAAGAAGGGCAGAAACGTATTCGATATTTCAGGCCGCTGCGGCGTGTTTGCGAAGACCGATTTGCAGCCGCTTCTCAACATGGGCGTGTGCAAGGAAGACGTCGTGCTGTCGGTGTTCCATGCGGTTGCAAAGCAGACCATAACCGGGCTCGGGCACGGTACGCAGCTTGCCGCGCCCGTGGTGTTTCTGGGAGGGCCGTTCAAATTCAACCGCCAGCTGGTGAATGTGTTTGCAAAACACCTCGGGCTTGCCAGAGAAGAAATACTGATCCCGCCTTTTCCGCAGGTGACCGTGGCAATCGGGGCCGCGCTTGCCATTGGCGTCCTGCCGGTTGATTCACACGTCCTGTACCTGGGCAAGAAGTCTTTACACAGGCTCTCGGGCGCAGGCCGCGTTATTGCGGTCGACTCGGCGCCCGGGGTCCCGTTTTTCAAGAGCCGGGCGGAGCTGGATGCGTTTCGCCTGCGGCATGCCGCCGAGCCGTTTGCTCCCGCACCACTCGTAGCTGGCAGCCGGCAGGACGTGTATATCGGGATCGACGCCGGTTCTACCACCATCAAGTTTGTCCTCCTAGGTGAAGACGGCGCCATCATCAATAAATTCTATGCCTCGAATTCCGGCGATCCGCTGGGAGTCGTGAAGAAGGCGCTGCTTGACATTCACGGTGAGTATCGCGGCAACGGCGTCGAGCTTATCGTAAAAGGTTTGGGCACCACCGGCTACGGCGAGGCGCTTGTTGCCAAGGCCTTTGGCGCGGATTTCCATACCGTAGAAACCATCGCGCATGCGCATGCAGCCTTGCACGAGGTGCCGGATGCAACATTCGTTCTGGACCTGGGCGGCCAGGACATGAAGGCAATGAGGATCCAGAACGGCGTGATCTGCGATCTGTATCTGAACGAGGCATGCTCCGCCGGGTGCGGATCGTTCATAGAGACGCTCTCCTCGTCGCTCAATATTCCTATTGAGCAAGTAGCGGAACGCGCGTTTTGCGCCCTGAGCCCGTCCCAGCTCGGATCGCGGTGCACGGTATTCATGAATTCGTCCATCACCACGGAACAAAAAAACGGGAAATCCATCGAAGACATCATCGCCGGGCTGTGCCGCTCGGTGATAGACAACCTGTTCATGAAGGTGATTCGCGACCGCAATGTCTCGTACCTGGGGAACAAGATTGTTGTGCAGGGCGGCACATTCAAGAACGACGCGGTGCTGCGCGCGTTTGAACAGCACACCAGCGCGCACGTGATCCGGCCCCGCCACACCGGCGAAATGGGCGCACTCGGCATTGCGCTGCTCACCAAGGAAGGTGTTTGCGCCGGCGAAGGCCGCTCGTCGTTCATCGGGTTCGACGCGCTTGCGTCGTTTGAATGCTCGGGCGTGACGCATGACAAATGCGACGGCTGCACCAACGCCTGCAAACGGACCATTGTCCGGTTCAACAGCGGTGCCGTGTACTGTGCGGGCAACCGTTGCGAAAAGGGAAACATCGAGTCGCGCGACGCCTCTCCGCGGCGCGTGCGGACCGTGCCAACGCATGCCCCGTCTCTGGTGCGGTTTCGCGAGACCGCGATGCTCAGGAATTACGGCGCGGGTGCTGCGGTGGTTTCGCGTGAAAGGACCGTGGGCATTCCGCGTGTGCTTGAGTTCTACAACAGCCTTCCGTTCTGGAAGACGCTGTTCACGTCGCTTGGGTTCGGCGTGGAGCTGTCGCCCAGGAGCAACCACGGGCTGCACGAAAAGGGCATGCGGTATGTCGCATCCGACAACATATGCTTCCCGGCGAAAATCGCGCACGGCCACATCGAGTACCTGCTCGAAAAAAAAGTGGACCGCATCTTTGCGCCGATGATGATTGCGGTGCCGTCCACCCTGTCCGACAAACGCGCGGTCCATATGTGCCCGGTATTACAGGGATATCCCATCGTTCTTTCCGGCATGAACAAGCCGCATGCGCGCGGGACAACGGTGATGGACTGCCCGGCCTTCAACTGGCACGACGAGCGAATGCGCGACCGGCAGGTAGCGCGCTTCCTGTGCTCGGAATATGGTCTTGACAGGCGCGATGTCGACAGGGCAATCGGCCAGGCGGAAAAGGCGCAGGCCGTATTCGCGCGGGCAATGCGTGACGAAGGCCGCCGCGTGCTTGCCTCGGTTGAATCGTCCGGCGCCATGGGCGTTGTACTCGCCGGACGGCCCTACCATTACGATCCCTATATCAACCACGGAATACCCGAGATATTTTCGTCGCTCGGCATACCCTTGTTCACCATGGATTCCTTGCCGGATCTCTCCGCCCTTGACCTTTCGAAAGTGCGGCCCGAGTTGTACAACCCGTTCCATTCGGAGATCTATGCCACAGGCCTGTTTGCGGCCGCGCATCCATGTCTGGAGGTGGTGCAGCTCGTGAGCTTCGGCTGCGGCCACGACGCCATCATAGCGGATGAGCTTGCGCGGATCATGCTGGCGACGTCCGGCAAACAGCCGCTCGTCCTCAAAATTGACGAAGGAGAAGCACTGGGCGCCCTGGGCATCCGCATCAGGTCTTTTGTCGAGACCGTTCGCAGGCGGCGGGCGTGAAGGCCGCCGCGCGCGCCGCGGCCGCGCTTCCCCGGCCGTTTTCCCCCGTGTTCTCCCGCACCGACAAGCGCAGGCGCCTCATTGTGGTCCCCAACCTATCGCGTTCGTTTTCCACCATGTCGAGCGCGGTCTTCAGGAGCCTCGGATACCGTTCGGTAACGCTTCCCCTTGCCGACCACGAGGCCCAGCACCTGGGCAAGCGGTTCGTGCACAACGACGCCTGCTTTCCAGCCCAGATTAACGTGGGAGAATTCCTCAGATTCCTCTCGTCGGGCGCCGCGCAGCCCAGCCAGGTGGCGGTCGCGCTTGCCAAGAACTGCGAAGACTGCCGTGCCGGCCAGTATTTTGCGCTTACACGCAAGGCGCTCGACGACGCGGGATATCGGGATGTCGCCATTGTTACCACGGGCACCGACACAAAGCGCATCCATCCGGGATTCGCGTCCGGCATCCGGTACAAGCTGCGAATGCTCTGGGGCATCGCGATTACCGACGCACTCGACGCCATGGTGCGCGCGACGCGCCCGTATGAGCACACGGAAGGGAGCGTTGACCTGCTGTACGAAGAACACCTGGGCCTGATAAGCAGGGCCTTGGAGCGGGGCGTCGCAAAGGGGCTGGCCGCGCTTTCCGATGCTGTCAAGGCATTCAACGAGGTGCCGGCCGACCGGGGCCGCAAACGGCCGCGGGCGCTCGTTATCGGCGAAATCCTCATGAACTACCACGAGACGGCCAACAGGCGCTTGGTGCAGTACCTGGAAAAGAACGGCATGGAGGTCATTCTGCCCGATATCGTTTCGTTTTTCTGGCGCCAGGTGGTTGTCGACAAAAACATGGCCGGGCGCGGGCTCACCAAGTGGCCCGTGGCAAAACGCGTGGCGGCCGCCGTATCCGACCTCGCGTACCGGCACGCGGTGGGCAGGGTTGAATCGATTTACAAACAGTTCAGATCGTACGAGCCGCGGCCGAGCATAACCGAGCTTGCCGGATGCATAAACGGTTTTATCGACCACGCCATTGTCGCGGGCGAAGGATGGCTTATCCCGGCGGAAATCATGCACTATGCGAAAAAGGGCGTCACCTCGTTCGTCATCATCCAGCCGTTCGGGTGCCTTCCCAACCAGATCACGGGCCGCGGGATCGTAAAGCCGCTCAAGGAAAGGTTCCCCCATATCAATATTCTCGCCCTCGACTACGACTACGACGTTTCCATGGCCAACCTCGAAAACAGGCTGCAGATGCTCGTGATGGCAGCGAAACAATACACCTGAGCTAGGACCTCACCCCATGAACATCGCCTTCGTCACACCCGCAGCAGACATCAGAAAGACGCTTCCGTACCGGCTGGGCAACAGCATCTATACGCGGCCCAACGCGATCACCGGGCCGTTGATTTTGGCGACAATGCTGCGCAACCGCGGCCACAAAGCGGCGGTGTACGAAGAGCTGTACACGCGTGTCGATCTCGAAAAACTGCTCGACGCGGATGTGATCGGCATTTCCACTATGACATCCACCGCGCCGCGGGCGTTCCAGATAGCCGACTTCTTCCGCGCCAGGGGGAAACGCGTGGTGATCGGCGGCATGCATGCCACCGTTGCCCCCGAAGAGACCCTTGCGCACTGCGACACGGTGGTCACGGGCGAGGCCGAAAGCGTCATTGTCGACGTTATGGAAAACCGCGTCAAAGACAAAGTGGTGGACGCTCCCTGCACCGGCGACCTCGACACGGTGGTCTTTCCCGACTATTCCCTGCTCAAGACGCCCTGCAGGGAGGCAAACATCATGACCACGCGCGGCTGCCACTACTCATGCAGCTACTGCAGCACGTCGCGCATGTTCATGCCGTACCGAGAGCGAAGCGTGGAGAGCGTCATTGCGGAACTGGCGTATTACAAAAACTGCGGATTCAAGTATGTCAATTTTCAGGACGACAACTTCACGGGCAACAGGAAGCGCGCCAAGCAGCTCCTTGCGAAAATGATAGACGACAAGCTCGTATTCAGGGACGTTTTCTTCTTCGGCCGGGCCGACATGGTGCTCGACGAGGAGTTGCTCTCGCTCTTGAGCCGGGCGCACCTGCGAAGCGTGCTCATCGGGATCGAAAGCCTCAATCCGGTTTCACTCGAACACATCGGGAAGAAGATCAAGCTCGAGCCCCTGCTTGCGAGCATTCCCAACCTGGGCAAGTACAAGATCAAGCTTCTGGCAAGCCTGGTGCTCGGCATCGACACCGACGGCATCGCCGACATCCGGAAGGCGATTGAGTTTTGCAGGGACATCAACGCGTTCACGCTGCAGCCCGCGGTTCTCACGCCGTTTCCCAGGACGCCGGTTTACAAACAGTACCAGGAAGAACAGCGCATGGTGACAAAGGACTGGCAGTATTTCGATCTCATGCATGCCACGTTCCACCCGAAAAAGATGAGCGTGCGAGAACTGCAAATGGAATTTTACAACGCGCTCCGGCGGTTCTACACGTTCCGGAAGTCCTTCACTATCATGCGGATATACGGGTTCGGCGCGGGCATGAAGAGGCTGGGCCTGTGGCTCGTGTTTGTTTTTACGGCATTCATCACCCGTATGGTGGACGCCGCCTTTCTCAAGACAATCAGGAACGCGCGCCAGCAGACGATGCCTGCCCCCCCAAAGTGATTGCGAGTATCCGCCCCTGCGCGCCCACAGAGTATTTTTCCGGCCGGCCTCACGCGGAGCCCCAGGAAAAGTTCGCGTTGGACGTTGTGCCGATCCTGCGCAGGCAGGGCATCGCGAGGGCGATGCAATATATTTCCGCCTTTCGCGTCTTAATGAACCAAATGCCGACGAACTGAGCGTTCCCTAAAATCGTTCGAAAGCCGTCATCGTCTTCATGAACAGACCAATTATCGAATTAAAAGAACTCAAGCGCTCCTTTGGAAAAGCCGAGGCAGTAAAAGGGGTGAGCTTCGACGTGAACGAGGGCGAGGTATTCGGCTTTCTGGGACCGAACGGCGCGGGAAAGACAACCACCATAAGCATGCTGTGCACCATGCTCAAGCCGAGTTCCGGAACAGCACATCTCAACGGGTACGACGTGGCTCGCCAGAAAGACCATGTTCGAAAGAGCATCGGCGTGGTGTTTCAAGACACAACGCTCGACCTCAAGCTTACCGCATACGAAAACCTCATGCTTCATTGCAGGTTCTACGGCGTTCCGGCGGCGCAAAGGAAAAACCGCATAGCGGAAGTGCTGGACATTGTGGAACTGGGAGACAAGGGCCGGCAGATCGTTGAAACGTTTTCCGGCGGCATGAAGCGCCGCCTGGAGATCGCGCGCGGACTTCTGCATTATCCGGCGGTGCTGTTTCTCGACGAACCCACCATCGGCCTCGACCCGCAGACGAGGGCCCATATATGGGACTACGTGATACGCTTGAAAAAGAAGGCGGGCATCACGATCTTCCTCACCACGCATTACATGGATGAAGCCGAGATCTGCGACCGCATTGCCATTATCGACCATGGAAAGCTCATCGCCCTTGACACGCCGGATGTGCTCAAGGCCGGCATCGGCGGCGACATCATCGAGCTTTCGACAGCAGACAACGCCGCGGCGCGCGCCGAGATTGCGGCCCGCTACGGCGCCGATCCGTCGCTTTCGGGCGCGGTGCTGTCGCTCAAGTCAAGCGGCGGCGGCGAATTCCTTGTCCGGTTGGTAAAGGAGCTTGCCGTTCCCATCACGAGTATCAACCTGCGGCGGCCCACGCTCAACGACGTCTTTCTGGCCCTCACGGGACGGCAGATCCGCGAAGAAGAAGCGCCGAGAAACGCGGCTGCGCATATGCGCATGAGGCGCGGATTTCACTGAGGGAAACAACATGGAAGCGATTTTCGCGCTGTGGTACAGGGACATTCTGCGGTTCGTGCGCAACCGGGGCCGCCTCTTCGGATCGTTTGCCATGCCGTTCATGTTTCTTGTGCTGTTCGGAAGCGGTATGGGCGGCGCGATACGATCGCTCATGGGCGGCGCGCGCATGGCCGGGCCCCTCTCCCATTTCAATTTCGTGGAATTCATGTTCCCCGGCATCATCGGCATGACCGTGTTCACCACATCGCTGTTTTCGGCACTTTCCGTCGTGCAGGACCGCGAGTTCGGCTACCTCAAGGAGATCCTGGTGTCGCCAGTGTCGCGTGTGTCAATAGCGATCGGAAAGATCCTGGGCGGGTCCACGGTGGCCGTCATCCAGGGCCTGCTCATGCTTGTGTTCGCCCCGTTTGTGGGAGCACGGCTTTCCCCGGCGGTTATTGCGCAGCTTATCCCGGCGATGTTTCTGGTTGCATTCACGCTTTCGTCGCTGGGACTGATCATTGCGACCCTGCTTAAGACCGCCGAAGGGTTCCAGGTTGTTGTCCAGGTGCTCATTTTCCCGATGTTGTTCCTGTCGGGCGTGTTCTTTCCGCTTACCGGCATGCCGTTGTGGCTTGGCATTCTCGTGAAGTTGAACCCTTTGACGTACGCGGTCGATCTGTTGAAGAAAATCGTGCTGCAAAGCGCCACCATGGATCCGGTGCTGCAGAAAGCCATGGGCCTCAATCTTTCGGTGCTCGGCCGTCCCGTTACCGCGGTTCACGAGGCCGCCTTCATCGCGCTCGCCGGGCTTGTCCTGGTGGTGCTCGCCGCGTTCAGTTTCAGCCGCAGCGACTGACTATTAAAGCGGTAATGGTTTGTCGCATGAGGTCATTCCGCCACAGTTTGTAAGACTATATATTTAATGAGGTTCAGGTGTTTTTGGTTGTAAAAACGGTTTGGCGCAAAAATGCCTGAAGTACCAGAAAATGACCAAATAACGGAATGGTTTGTCGCACTTTTTGCCGGAAATTACCGGCTTTTGAACGATTCTTTAAGGCCGCTTCAATGAGGGGTGAACGCTTTATAATATAGAAACGGACGCGGAGGAGCGCGGGCGATCCAGCCGGCGAGCACTAACGGTATCGTTCATCCGCTTCAATGCCTCCTCTACAGACGCCCTTGGAATAAACCAAACGATCTTGACATATTTATGCGCAACAAAATCCTTAAAAGCACCCTTCATTTTCCCCCTCTGACAAAGATACCTCACACACTCTTTACTGACCTTTAGAGTGGTAGCCGTCTCATACACCGACAGAAAGGGAGAGTGGTTGCCAAATGAAAAGGCGTTGTGATAATTACGGGCAAGGGAGAGAATATTGCCGTTTGATTTGCGCCATAAAATACGATGATGAAGGACTGTCCCATAGGCAAGTCCGCTGATTTTACAAAAATTTTCCAACTCACGGCATGAGAGATCACGAGCGCGAAGCAATATCGGAACCCAACGGTCAACGTCTTTTCGCTGAGAGGGATTTAATGTATTGTAAACACGATTATTCTGAAATTCTAACAAATTACTGTCACGAAACGATTGATTTCCTGCTCTTTGGAAATACTCCTCCTGACCGGGAACAAAGAAATCTGTCACATGTATCCGGCATTTGCCGCGCTTTCCTGGAACGCGCTCCACAGGAAGAAACCCGCGACGCATCAAATCAGCCACAGTCTCCCGCTTAAGAAGGGTGAGCGCCGAGAACAAAGCTGGAGACACCCATAACTTGTTCTTTTCTTCTTCCATACCAGACACCTTTCTGCGTTCACGGTACCGGAGCGGCTGCCGTGAACAAACCTTCTTATCGTTTTTGCTGCTTGTGAAGAACATTTCCTCTCGAATTGAAGCAGCGCCGGGAAGGCCCGGCGCTGTAGAAAACAGTGTCCAGTTGCGCGCGAAACTACTGCGCGCCTGCCGGCACCTTTGACCCAAACGGGTGAAGCCATCTCTCTGTCGCGTATTGAAACTTCTCCGCACTCCAAAAATACAACTCCTCGTTTTCTTTGTGCCCAGAGCACGTTTCGTCGCGGTAGATTCCTCCCTGCACAAACCTTGGAATCATTTGCAACGCGCCAGTCTCCGCAACGCATTCTGCAAACGAATATGGCCGCGACATCCCCATTGAAATACGCTTCTTAATCAACCGTTCCACGATCCCCCCGAGAATTGCGGCCTGCTCGTTGTATTTATCCATGATAGCAAACATCTGCAAGGTCGCCAGCTCGTCGTTTTTCTCCTTGACGTAGGGAGCGACCTTTTCCATCTCCTCTGTCTTTTCAATCAGGAGAGCGTTCATTCCCGCCGCCTTATCTCCGGCCGCGTCAAGTTCGCGCTGGAGCTTCTCAACCTGTTTCTCGACTGTAGCGGTGTTTTCCCCGAGGGCCGTGAGGCGCTGGCGCTCGCGCTTTGAACTTTCAAGAGCCGTTGTCAACTCGGAAACCTTTGCCTCGACGCCGGGCAGCTCATTTTTCAGCCTGCCAATTTCCTGCGCAAGCTTCTGCGCTTTGCTCTCTGCGGCCTTGACCTCCTCGGCGAACTTGGCGGCCGAGGCCATTGTGTCCCTGAACTTTAATTCTTTCATAGACAGCTTCCTTTCCTTTGTGGAATGTTTTAAAGCCTTCCATTCGGCGTTATTATGACACCTCAGTCACAGACGGAATACCTGAGAGTAGTCTCTCCAGCGCAGCCTTTTCGGCGTCGTTCGCGGGGGAGTAAAAGGGGCCTTCCGAGAACTTGATTCCCGCCGCACGTCGATTTCCTTCAACCAGGGCGTCCCCGGTTTTTTTGTCCCCCGTCGACCTGACAAGGGCTCTCATTTTCTCAATGTCCCATTCTCCCGCGTCGTTAAGTTTTTTGATTCCTGCGAGGAGGGCCGGACCGTTGTTGTATAGATGTAATACCTCGAAGAGGAGCTTTTGGAACTGGTCACTATCAACTTGGGTCCATGACGGCCCTTTAACGACTTCCTTGCTCTTTTGTGCGTTTCTGCGCTCATTGTTCATTGGTGCTTTTCTCCATCTTTAAAAGGTGTTTGACGAGGCGGTACCGCGCCTTTATTCTTGCGCCGCGCGTCCTCATGCTCCACGATTTCATAGACATGACGTAGCGAAACATTACAGGCGCGGGCAAGGGCTTTCGCGTTTGAACCGTTAAACCTGTCAACGATAAACCTCTCTGCGACCTTGTACGTTGCTCGCTTCGGGACAATTATGTTCATGCCCGCGCATTGTTTCACAAGAGCAACGGCGACATCGTTTCCGCATGAAGCCGAAACGTCCGCAAGATCGTTGTTCGGCATTTCGGCGGCCGTCATTCCGGCGACCGCCGTCTCGAATTCCGCTTTCAGGTTGTCGCTCACGTCCCCTTTTCCCTTTCGTTGAGCAAAAGCCCTCAAAGTGGAGGGCCTGTTTTCGTCATCAAACCTCTGTAACCGTAATGTCGCTTTCATCCGCCCAAAAATGCCGGTAAGTCGGCGGATTCCCCGCAGGATCGCAGGTGACAATTCCTACCGGAGAGGTGCAATCGCCACCAAGGAGCCCGTTGTTAAATGAAATTTGTGCGAACTGCGTCGGGTCCAGCACAACGCCAATTCCAAGACTCTGGATGTAGGCGCAGACGGCGGCCGAGAAGGCGTCCTCTGTTGCCTGTAGTGTCCCGGCGGGAACGGTAAGCGATATGGGTTCAATCAACTTTGCCGCTGCGCTGACCGAAAGATCGTACCCCATTATTTGACAAAGGCTCTCCGCGTCGGAAGAGACCGCAGCAATGAGCGCCGCGCTCGGTTCGTTTTCCATCCAGCTGCAAGGGCTGTCCGAAGTGATGGCAACGTCTATCGTTCCCAGGCCACGCGGATTGGCCGCGCAGAAGACAAGGTTCACGTGCTCAACATAGGAGGTCAGATTCCATTCGCGCCACGTTACGTTATTGTCAATCACTGAACTGCCGGGTTCAACCGTCCACGCCGGGGCAAGGGCGCCCGAAGTTCCTCCTACGGTGCAAATATACAAATGCCCGTTGGAAGTGGAAGGGGACATTGACGGAGAGGCGTAAATTGGAACCAGAACGTTGCACAGGAGACCTGCTGAATTCCGCGTGTAGCCATTGCTGTAGCCAATGATTGCCTTGTTACCGCCTGGGATAAGGGGCATGCAGACTTGTCCCGCGACGCAAACGGTCTGCGGCTGCCATGCTTGCCAATTCGAAACGCTCACCGCATTTGCCCATCTCTTGAAGTCCTGTGTGATATCGCGCGGGCTTCGAAGAATGGATAGAAAACGGTTGAAGAAGTCGCTTGCAGATTCTCCTGGTGCAGGAGCGATTCCGAATCGCGCAGCGTAGCTGGCGAGCCCTTGTCCTGCGCTTCCAATGTCCGACACGTATTGTTGCATGTTGTAAAGCCCGAAAAGGGCCAATTCCTGACTTGCAATGGCTTGGTATTGAGGCGATCCCGGCGCAACACTGATGCTCGGATGCACACTCGAATAGTCCGCGCAAGCGCTCGCGACCAGTGCGTTGAGGGTCAAAGCCATGTTCTCTCCTTCGCCCAGTATTAGGCTCGTCTGTCTGTTGTCGTGCGCACGGTCATTGCACGAAGCTCCCGCGCCCGCGTCACCACTGTTCAAAAAGCGCCTCTGCCGCGAAGTCCTTTTTCACTTCGGCAAGCACCGCCGCCGTGTGACAAATTACCGCCTCCAGAATCGGGCAGTCCGGCCCAAATGGGTTTTTCTTGATTTCAGTGTCCATCGTCTCCGCCTTTCCGTTTGCGGCCCGCAGGCCGGTTGATTTCATCCAAACAGGTGCCCAAAACGGCCCCTTTTTCGCTACTTTCTTTCAAAACCCGGCTTTTGCCGGTCACCCGACCCTTCCAGCTCGTTCAAACCCCGTTTAATCGCGTTCAATTTCAACGATCTCAAATTTTGCGCCCCTTTGCTCGCCGGAGGTCGAGATCGTCGATTCTAAGGCCGTTTACCGCGTTCCAGTGCCGGTCGATTTTGAAGGAATCGGCCGCTGTCCGGATTCGCGGACCTGTTTTTCTCAAAAAGGGCTGACTTTTAAACATTATTGAAGATTCCTTAAATCAAGCGTTATACCGACCGTTCAATCGAGATTGCCGGACGCGGTCCTCGTCAAACTTACCCTTACGCCGTCCATCTTCGGCTTCATCGCCTTGTCCACCGAAAGCAAGAAGCGCTGCCACTGATAATGGAGACCATTTCCGACCGTATGGTCATGGTCGTTACACAGGTCCACTGCACTATCTATGCATGCGTCCATAATGTAGAAATCCGCAAGGAGTTCGTCTATATCGGCAATCGTGTCCGGGTCTCTGTGCGCTGTTTTTCCTTTACTCATGATATTCCCCCTCTGAAAAAGTGACTCGATAACAGTGCTTCCGCCGCCGTGAGACAATTCCTACACTCCCACGCAAAACAGGCTTATCCCCGGATCAGCGTCGAGAGCGGCCGAGGCCATCTTGTGAAGCGTCGAACCGTTGCCATAGAAGACCGCCGAGTCCGTCGCCCCGAAGACCTGGTGCGTATTGCCGCGTGCCACTTCGCCGCCTTCTCCCATCTGCGCCGCCACAATCACGGAGCGCTCGTTAAGCGCTCCCGAGTCGTACGCGTCCCGCACGGCCGCGGCCAGGGCGTCGAGGATAACCTGATTTCCCGTCTTCGGTTTGATTCCCTTATCCTTTGTCATGCTTCCCCGTCCATGCTAAATGTGAAAGTCGGTCAACGGTACGCCGCCGTTGTTTCGCCTTTTTCAACCAAGTTCCATCTGGCGCGAGCCTCCTTCTTACTGATCTTTCCCGCAAGCACCAGCCGCACAATGTGCATCATAGCACAGACGCGGCGAACAGGCAACGAATAGCCAGCTCCCATTATGGCCCTTCCAACCGTTCGATAGAGGCACGATCTCTCTCTCGCCTTTTCACGCTTTGCCTTTTCGAGTTCCTTCACTTTTGACATTTCCCCCTCCAATTTGTTAAGGTTTAAGAAACAGGCAAGGGACTCGCCAACGAGCAATCTCTTGCCGCCGAAGCGTACTCTCTGCACCCGCTCCGGAGTCCCCCGCCGTGATCGTTCGATAAAAAACCGCCCCGACACGAGGGCGCAGAAGCACCTCATGGATTTTGGTGTCGGGTCCTTTCGGAACCCGAAAACGCCTTGCGCCGGAGCGGGTACAAGGCCGCGAACGGCTAATACGCGGCCGATTCCCGGACGCGGGGGCCAAATCCCGGCCGGAAAATTGACAGATGGACGCGAGAAGGGCCAACAGCCCCGACGTGGGGGCCTCCGTGAACGCGGCCCTTCCCGCACTTGATAAAAGGCAGCGCGCGGAAGGCCGAAAGGAGGTTCCATCTTTCGCCTCCGCGCCCGCCGAGGGCCGGGCAAATGACCGCCGGCCGTCGATTTGAAAAAGGTTCATAGGTAAATTCGCATGCATAAAAATCAGTCAAGCAGCATCTTGGCCGCGTTTTCCACAACTGCTCTGGTTACCTCGCAGTGGTTGATTTCGGCGATTCGAAGCGATCTCTTTATTAGAAAATCAAGCCGTCGGGCATTTCCCCGCGCATTTTCTTTGAAACAACGCCATAGGCCGTCGCTCGTTGGGAGCGCCGCCTTGACAAAGGTTTCAAAATCCTCGTCGGCGAGACCCTTGATTTCGGCCACGCATGAAATGCGACTCAAAAGTTGCTCATATTCACCGTGACCACGGCTACGGATTGTTGAAATGACGCGCGGCAAACCGCACAACACAACGCCGATTTTGCAGATATCGTGGTATCTTCGAAGAACCTCGATGGCGCGAAATTCTAATAAGTCAACCTCGTCCACCACGATGGTCAGGTGGTCTTCCTTCAATGCGTCCTTCACCCGTTCGTTCATGCTGGCCATGTTGGCCGTTCCGGCAGTTTCGTGGAGAAGTTTTGCAAAGATTTGCCGGACCAGAACGTGAGGTGACCAGCCGATCTCGGCTTGAAGAAGCACGACGTTCCGATCTCTTTTTCCTCGCTCAAGCAAACAGCATGTTTTTCCTAAACCAGAGGAGCCAACGGCGAGCACGATTTCCTTAAATTTCTGTGCGATGTCTATGATGCTATTTAATGTCCGGGAGGGTGCCGTCTCGAAAAATCGAAAATCATTTGCGTTTGTTCCCTCCCCAAGTTCATCCAGGAAGGCCTCCATCTTTTCGAGGTATCGCGCGCCGTTCGGCATTCGAAAGCCGCCGAGAAACCGTTTAACCTCGCCCTCTGTTGTATCAAGTTTGTCGGCTATTTCTGCTATCGTAAAGCGCCCCGTCTCCATTAACTTATTCGCCTTTTGGGTCACAGCAGCCTTGTCCGAAAACATGTTTTCCCCCTTATCCAGCCACAGAAATGGACTCGCGCGGCCCCGTGTAGTCAGAAGGAAGCTCACCGCGTTCGTCAATCCACGTAGAGCGATTTTGGGCCGACATTGCGAGCCACGAATCCCGCTTCCACTGCTCATATAGGTCGAAAATTGGAATTTTGTCGGGCGGCAGCGGAGGCGGCGCGAAGCCCGTCAAGTCCACAGCACCGATAGCGTCGAGTTTTTTCTTTTTCCGGATAACCTGGTCCATCTTTGTTTCCGGCATCGGCAGCAATTTGGACGGTTCGCTCGACGGAACGTACCCGCGTGCTTTATTGACCGCCTCAACCCCGCGCTCCAACATTGCAATAGCATCCGCAGTCGGGACCTCTTGACATTTTATATATGCCTTTGTAACTGACTCGACCCGGCGCTTCTGACGCATCGCTTCTTTCAATGCAGCCTTTTCGATGTCTCCCGAGACGAGCCCTGGCACCTTAGCGGTGAGTTCCGCCATGCACAAATATTCGTCATCGGAAGCGCGAAAGACATAGGCGGTCTGGAACGCTTGGGGGTCACGCCGCATGTAAATTTTCTCGCCAGAATATTCCAAGAGGGCGTCAGAGTACCAGCGATAGCCGCCCTCCACGATCCCGTTTCTCCCTATTGTCCGAACGTCACCGAATGGCGTAAAAAACAGTTTGAGAGCCGGTGGTGAAACCCCGCGTCGTTGCGTTTCAGAAATGCCTTTTTCCCAAGCTTCGTCCGGGCACTTTCCGCCGAGTGCCCCTTGGGATGGCAATTTGTTGGCGACGTTTACGATGATCCTGTCGAGATATTCCTTGGCTTCTTCCCAGGGCAGGGCGCGGCCTTCCTTTCTGTGCTGATTCAAGGTGTCGGGTTTTTCGCGGACGTTGCCGCCGGTGTAACAGGGAAAATTTTTAGACCCAACTTCCTTTTGAATAAGGTGTCTCCGCTCGTTGATTTTTGCCTGTGCGTTCCTTACGATACAGAAGTGTGGCGTTATTCCCAGGGCGGAAACTATTGCGGTCGTCTTTGCTTCGTCAAGAACAGCCTTCGTGTGTGGACGCGGTCCTGCAAGATTTTTATTTTTATAAGTCAATCCGTTGTCAATCATTATGTGGTCGCAAAGGCCAAAGTCGCGCAGGGCATAGCCTAACGACAACATGACCTCGTGAGAGCTTGGGTTCTCCCGATGGTTTAAAAATCCAACGCATTTTTGTGAGCGGAGATCAAACCATCCAGTAAAGTAAGGCCGACCTATTGTTCCGTCGGGCCATAGAACAAGGATGTCCCAAACGGCCTGGTCCCCAACGTAACAAGCCCCGACGGGAACGTTAGAGAGATCCCGTTGAATGGAGTAACCGTATCTTCGGTTCCAGGCTTCTCTCCCGCGGCGAGCGTAGAATAGCCTGTCGGGTCCAATTTCGTTAATCAATCTGTTCTCAAAAGAACTGGCAAAAGGAAACGACGAAATTTCTCCGTCGGCGTTCGCAATCTTCCACGCCCCGAGCGCCTCCAGCCAGGCGGTTTTTTTCGAGGGGCCTCCCTGTATCAGGCGTCTGCTCTTGTAAATCTGATAAGCGTCCTCGAACCTATTTGAGGAGAACCGTCCCTTGTTCTTTCCGTATTGTCCAAGCAGTCCCGCAGCGCCACTGTTTTCCTTGTTGGCGATTGCCCTCTCCAGGCTCCTGATGCTGATTGTTAAGCCGGGGTGTTTCGAGTTGTATTCCCCGATGAACTCGCGTTTTGTGAGCGTCCCCCGCACATCGCACCAGGCCTGGATTATCGGGAGGTACTTCATAACCTTCGCCTTGTTGTACACAGGAGCGTTAGAGTAAATTTCAGAATTGATGCTTGGGTCATGGGTGAAGAGGGGAACCGTCGATGTAGGCCCGAGACTCGCTCGGGGTGGTAGAAAAGAAAGCGGCACGTTGTAGCCGAGGCGACCCGTCCCTGGGTCCCTTGCCATGGGCACGCCCTCGCGTTTGCATCGCCTTTCGAGGGAGCGGCAAGAAAGCTCAGGCGCAAGCTGGTGTGCCTTCTTGACGGAAAGAAACTCAAACATGAGCAGACTCCGGCGTGGCTAAAAGTTATTAGGCAGCCGAATTCTGCGTCTCGTCTGAGTACCCAAGCTGATCGCAATAGTCCTTGTAAAGGGCAGGGTCAGCCTCCTTGACAAGATGAAACGCCTCATGAGCGGACGCCGCGTGCTTTTGCATCTGCTCGGCCATCCCTATTTGAAACCTGCGCGCCGCACTTATCGTCGGCGCGGCCTTTACTGGTTGCTGTTGCGCCTTCTTGGGCTTGGAGGGCAACGGCTTGGGCAATTCCTCCGCGAAATCCGCCCAGAGGGACGGATTGTCGGCGCGGATCAGGGCGAGCACTTTTAAAGGCGTGAGCTCAGGATTTTTTCTTTGAATCTGAGCGGCCAGTTGTTCGAACCGGGTCGATGCAGGAAGCATTTAGCTCCTCCTTTTTTGTTGGGAAGCGGAACGGGAGCGATCTATTTTCAGTCGGTATGATCGTATTTTGGAGACTGCCTGCAGATCATCGAGGCAATAAGAAACGCGCAGCCCTGTCACTGCTTTGCATTCGAGTATGAAGTCTCGAACAGCCGCTCCGATTCGGCGCGACCGCGCTTGTTGGTTGAGATAAAGGGTGACAGCGCCACCCGACACCGGAGGACAGAGGCCCCGGCCGAACTCCTTCAGGGTAATTCCCGTGAGGATACAAGCGACCCTGAAATCTATCTTTTTTTGGAGTCCGTGTTTTGTCACTTTTCCGCCTCGATGTTTGAGAAATAAAATCATTAATGTTGTTTAGTTCTCTATCAATATAACACCTTTGGAGTGGCTTACGCAAGCAAAATCTTTCATGGATGAAACAAGGCCATTGGAGTCGCTCGGCGCTCGAATAAAGTTCTTGCGGGAATGCCTGGGTAAAAGCCAAACCGAGATGGCGAATTTATTAGGGATATCGAAATACACATCGTTTGCGCGGTACGAGAGCGGCTCCAGGAGACCGGACAAGCTTGCGCTCGAAAAGCTTGCGTCGGCCGGTTGCACCACGGTCGCGTGGCTCATAGAGGGCAAGGTTGACAGGAAGGTATGTGAAAAGATACACGCCACCCGAATGCGTTTTGGAAAGATTGGTGAGGTCTCGCAGCGGCTCGGCGTGACAAGGGGCTACCTTCGGTCGATGGAAGATGGCCGTCTTGCCCCGTCCGAGGCCTTTATAAGCCTATTATCTGGCGCTTTTGGCCTTAACAAATACGAGCTTCTTGCGGGAACCAACCCCATGTTGCCCGCGTTGCCCAGCTTGAGAAGTGATGGGGCCGACTATGAGGTTGAGCGGATGTACGCCTTTGAGGAGGCCTTGTCCGAAGCCGGACTGTTTGAAGCGTGGCGCGAGCTGCGGGAAATGATGTTTGGTTTTCCCCTGCTGGTTGAAAAAATACTTTCCTTTCTAAAGAGGAAAAACAAGCGTCAGGTGGACGAAAAGACTCGCTACCTCCAAGGCCAGATCGACTTGCTTCGGGGAATGCTACACGACAAGACTGTTGAAGCGGACGCGTTAACTCTCAAAAAAGGCGAATTGACCGCAAGGGTTCACGCCTTGCAAGGTCACATTAAACCTGTATCAAAGAGATGATAAAAGCGCTTTAATTTTGTGGCCTCGACCCGCTGTGATGTGGTGTATCTTTTTATAATTGCTTTTTAGATACAACGCGACACATCGCGCCAAGTGTGCGCGACACCTTTCTTGTTTTGTCGCGCTCGTTGTATGTGCCGTTTTAATCAATCGCTTCCATTACCTCGTTGCGCCTATTTGTGTTCTTTTATGGTGCTTGCTTTTTAGATACTTCGCGCCATCATTAAATAGTTTTTCCCTCTTATTTCATTTAACGAAACGCGACAAACCATTTCGACAGACGCGTCAAACCTTTTCGTTCGTTATACTGACGACGTTTTTCGATCGCGTTGCATTTTGTCCGCGCACCACATATTTTAACATTCAACTTTTTTAGTAAAATAGTCAGGAACGAATGCGCCGCACCAATCTGTGCACTAATCCGGACAAGCGGTCCGCAATTCTCAATGCCGCGAGGACGCGCTTTTCCCGTTATGGCCTTTCCAAGGTCACCATGGACGAAATCGCCGCCGACCTCGGCATGAGCAAGGCCGCGTTGTATTACTATTTCGCCACCAAGGAGGAAATTTTCAGACAGGTGATCGCGCAGGAGCAGCAGGATTTCGTCCGCCGCATCGAATCCATCATTGCCCACCAATGCGCCGCCTCGAAAAAACTTGGCGCGTATTTTGCGGAACACTTGACTCTGCTGGGCACGCTGCTTGACCTCAGGATCCTCAGCAATCAGGCCGGCGACGCGATCCACCCCATCATGAGAGCCCTGTTCAAGGAATTCAATCGAAGAGAGACGTTGCTGCTGGGGATCATACTCCGGGAAGGCAGGAAAAGAAAAGAATTCAGATTGGATTTTCCGGCAAAGACCGCACTTTTCGTTCAGCACGTGCTCGTCGGTCTGCGCATCCGGTTCATCAAGTCAATACGGGACCGTGAGTTCGGCAAGGCTGACATCAGGGTCTACAAAAACGAAATATTGTACTTTTCCAAAATATTCATACAAGGAATATCGCATTAACATAATGGAGATTTGCCACCATGAATGAATCATCCTCAAAGCCGCAGAAGCCCGACCGGCCCCAGCAGCCCCAAACCGCCGGCGCAGGCCCCGGAGCCGCCAACGGGGACCAGTCCGTCGACGACGTGCCCATGTTCAAACGCAAGCGTGTCATTATCCCTTTGTTTCTCCTCGTTGTGGGCCTTGTCGCCGGCGTCAGCGTCTGGTACGTGGCCCGGTTCAGCTCTGTTGCCACCGACGACGCTTTCGTGGAAGCGTATCGCGCCACGATCAGCTCCAAAATCCTCGGGCGCATCACGCTGCTCAAGTACGACGAGGGCGATACGGTCCGCGCCGGCGACACGATCGTGAAGCTTGATGACGCGGACCTGCGCGCGCAGCTTGCAAAGGCCGAAGCGTCGCTGAGAATCATCACGCGCAACGTGGAAATATCATCAGTCAATAAAGCGAAGGCCCTCGACGACTATGACCGCATCGAAAAACAGTTCAAGAGCCAGATCGTGTCGCAGGAGCAGTTCAACCACGCCGAAAACGCCCGCAAGTTTGCGGAGGCGCAGATCGACCGGGACGAGGCGCAGGTCGCGGGCGCCAAGGCCGATCTTGCAATTGTCAACACACAGCTCGCCAATACGGTGATCGTTGCGCCCTTCTCCGGCATCATTGCGAGGCGCTGGGTGCTGTCGGGCGATGTCGTGTCGCCGGGCCAGGCAATTTATTCCATGTTCGACCACAAGCACGTGTGGGTCACGGCGAATTACGAAGAAACCAAGCTCCGCGACATCCGGCCCGGCATGCGGGTGGAGATTTCCATAGATGCGTTTCCCGGGCTGAGGATCCCGGGCAAAGTGGAAAGCATCGGACGGTCTACTGCCTCGGAGTTCTCCCTGATACCCGCAAGCAACGCGTCGGGCAATTTTACCAAGGTGACCCAGCGCGTGCCGGTGAAAATCGCCGTCGAGTCAAGCCCGGCTGCGGTGTCGCTGCTGCCCGGCCTGTCGGCCTACACACGTATTTTTTCGAAATAGGCTCTCATGCTTCGCCAGCGATTTGTCAATAACGTCCCTTCGCTCCACCACGAACACGATTCGTACAAATGGTGGGTGCTCGTCAACATCATGATCAGCACGTTCATGGTGGTGCTCGACTCCACCATCGTCAATACCGCCCTGCCAAAAATTATGGCATCGTTCGGCATTTCGGTCGACGTTGCCCAGTGGATCCTTACCGCTTACATGCTGGCATTTGCGGTGATGCTGCCAACCTCGGGCTGGATCGCCGACCGCTTCGGCTACAAGCGCCCCTACGCCGTGGGCCTTGCCGCGTTCACACTGTTCTCGTTTCTCTGCGGCATATCGTGGAACGAAAAATCCCTTATCGTTATGCGCATCGGTCAAGGCATGGGCGGCGGCTTTTTGCAGCCCATCGGCATGGCCATAATCATGCGGGAATTCCCGCCGGAAAAGCGCGGCCTTGCCATGGGGTTCTGGTCGATTGCCGCTGCCGCATCGGTGTCCCTCGGACCAATGTTCGGCGGATACATAGCAGACAATTTCGACTGGCATCTTATCTTCAATATCAACGTGCCGGTGGGCATTATCTGCTTTTTCGCCACGTGGGTGATTCAGCGCGAATACAAGACGCAGCAGGCGAGGTCGTTCGATATTACCGGCTTTCTGTCACTCTCGGTATTCCTGGGTTTCCTGCTTTTCGCCCTCGCGAGCGGCAACGCCCAATGGAATACGGGCGGCTGGACCTCCGATACCATGATGCTGTGCTTCGCCCTGGCGGCCGTCGGGTTCGTGGTGTTCATGGTGACCGAGCTTAACGTCAAGAACCCGCTGGTGAGGCTTGGGCTGCTTGCAAAATACAACTTCGGGCTCACCAACGTGGTGATGTTCATTTTCGGCGTGGGCATGTTCGGCAGCGTATTCCTTATTCCCGTGTACCTGCAGAATATCTTGGGCTACACCGCTCTGCAATCGGGACTGGTGCTGTTGCCCATCGGAATTATTCAGGCAGCCACCGGGCCTATTGCCGGATATTTTTCCGACAAGGTGAATGCAAAAATTCCGATGATCACCGGAATTGCCCTCTTTACACTCAGCTTCTACCTCAATTCCATGCTTTCCGTTTTTTCCGAACATGCGCAAATCATGTTGCCCATGTATTTGCGCGGGATCGCCATGGGCTTGCTTTTTTCGCCGCTGTCCGCGCTTGCATTGACCGAAATCTCCAGGACCGAAATGGCGCAGGCTTCGGGATTGCTAAATGTCATTCGCCAGGTGGGCGGCAGCTTCGGCGTGGCGATCCTGCAGACACTCTTGACGCAACGCATCGTTTTCCATACGGCGGCCGCGGGAACCGCGCTTGACCGTTCGTCGCCCGTTTTCCGCCGCAGTCTTCAGATGCTGCAGGCGCATGCAATCCACGACGCAGGCTCAACGATTCAGAATGCCGCTGCCCAGAGTTCGATGGTTATTTTGTCGCATTTCTCCCAGCAGATGTTTGTCTGGGGCATCAATGACTGTTTTCTTTTCTCCGCGGCATGCACGGCCGCGTGCGTCATTCCGATCATAATTCTCAAGACAAAAAAGAGGGTTTTTCAATGATTGTTTGCCTGAGCCGTCTGTATCGCCTGCTATCGCCGGTCGCGGTCATGCCTGCGCTCGTTATCCTTGCCGCATCAGCAGGGCCGGCACCCTGCCAAACCGGCGATTCCATCACGTTGCCCTTTGCCATTGGCCTTGCGATAAAGAACAGCGCCGCCCTTAGCGCGGCGAAACAGGGGCTTGAGGCGGCAAAGGCAAGAACAAGCCAGGCGAAAAGCGCGTATTTTCCCCAGGTTGCCGGAACGGGTTCTTACGCGTATCTTTACCCGCTTGAGAAAATTCCATTCGGGACGATGGTCTTTCAACTTTATCCCGCCAACAACTGGGACCTTCATGTCGGAGCGGACTATGTTCTGTTCGATTTCGGCAAAAGGGAAAAGGCAATACAGCTTTCGCATATTGGAGAGCAGGGTTTGCAAACCGGGACCGATCTCGCGGCCAAGGCCGTCGCCTACCAGGCCATTATCATGTTCGAGACGCTTCTCAGCAGCGTGCAGTTGATTTCAGCGAAAGACGAAAACATCGCCAACCTTAGCCAGCACCTCGATTATGTCAAGAAGAGACTTTCAACCGGAAGCGCAACGGAATTCGACGTGCTGCGCTCCGAGGTACAGCTTACCAATTCGAGGACCGAGCTCACGAATCTCGAAAATGATCTGACCAAACAGGATATTGATTTCCGGTTCTTGCTCGGCTTGTCCGAATTCGCACCGGTCCGGTGCGCGGGTGCATTCGATTCGAGTTTCCGGGATCCGCCGGTTGATTCGCTGGCGGACGCGGCGCTCAAACAACGGACCGAAATCGACTTGCTCAACCTCGGCATCAAGGCTGCGCAGACGCAACTATCACTGGCGCGTGCAGAGGTTGCGCCTGAACTTGCCGCGCATTTCGCTGCAGGCGGGAAGAACGGGTATCTCCCCAATCTTGACCCACTGCAATTTAACTGGGTGGCCGGCGCTCAAATCACGGCGCCCATTTTCGACGGACGGCGAAGCCATTTTCACGTGAAGGAGCTGGAGTCCCGGCTGGACAGTCTGCGCACCATGCTCGCCGACCTGCAACGTCGCCTGCGCACCGACGTGCTCAAAGCCATTTCGGATGTCAAGAGTGCGCACCAGAACGTGTCTGCGGCGGCCGAAAACGTACGGCTGGCCCGCGAGTCGCGGCGCATCGCGAAGCTGCAGTATGAGGCCGGTGCGATCCCGAACCTCGACCTGCTCGATGCCGAGGACAAGTACACCCAGGCAAAGTTCTCGCAGGTGCAAAACGAATTCCGGTATACCCTCAGCCGCTACGCGCTTATGCTGACGACCGGGTTCAATTTCACGGAATTGTCGAGAGCTGCGGATGCGAAGTAATCGGCAGCGGAACGAAGCGAGCCTCTTCACCTTTGACGGGAGACTGCAAAATTCCCGGCCGGCAGTAACAAGGTCATTTCATCCGGAGTCAAACAAGATCGTCGAGAACGGACCCTTGCCTAACAAACACGAATTAGTTTTATGAAACCCCTTTTTGGCAAAGTCCGGTCCAGGCTTGCGTTGGGTGACGCGGGCACACTTTCACCTAGAAGTTATCCACTATGATAAGAAACCTATCCGTCTCACTCAGCTTGCCGTTGATCGTATGCATACTTTGCTCCTGCCATTCAAGGGTTCCGCCAAACGCCGCGGGGAACAAATTCAATACAACCCCGGTGGTCGAAGGGTTTGTGGTGAAACCGACAGAAATCACAGAAGCCATTTCGGTTTCGGGGACGCTCATGGCCTTTGAAGAGACCGTGCTCATGCCCGATGTTGCGGGCAGGGTGGTGGCGATCAATCTGCCGGAAGGAAAGCTTGTCAAACAGGGAACGTTGGTCGTCAAACTGTTCGACGAGGATCTCCAGGCAAGCCTGAAGAAATCACAGACGGAATTGGAAATCGCGGTGCAAACGCAGAAGAGGCAGAGCGAACTGATAAAGGTCAACGGTATCAGCCAGTCGGATTACGATCAGGCGGTCCTCCAGGTAAGCTCGATCAACGCGGATATCGACATCCTCAAGGTGCAAATACGCAAGACCGAAGTGCGCGCGCCGTTCGACGGTGTAATTGGCCTTCGCAGCGTAAGCGTGGGCGCCGAGGTGACACCCGGGACTCCGCTTGCCACGATCCGCTCCGTGCAGCAATTGAAACTGGATTTCAGCGTTCCCGAAAAATACGGCTCGGGCGTCAAGGCGGGGATGAAGGTGAAGTTTACCGTGCAGGGTGATGACGCAGCGCACGACGCAACCGTCATGGCGACGGAAGAGGGTATCGACGTGACGACACGCAACCTCAAGGCGCGGGCCGTGGTTAAGAACAAGGACGCTGCTTTGAAGCCAGGCGCATTTGCAAATGTGGAATTGGAACTGGGCCATAATGCACACGCCCTGATGGTTCCCACGCAGGCCATCATTCCCCAGGAGCGGACCAAACAATTGATTATCGCAAAGAACGGCAAGGCAAAATTTGTCACGGTGACAACAGGCGTGCGCCAGGATTCGAACGTTGAAGTTCTCGACGGCATCCAGGCCGGAGACACTGTTGTCACAACCGGTTTGCTCTTCCTGAAACCGGGCGCGGACCTGAAATTTTCAAAGGTAGTTCAGTAGCGCGATATGACACTCTCAGAATTTTCTCTCCATCGTCCCGTAGCCTCGATCGTCATGAGCCTGGTGATTGTGCTGCTCGGAGCGGTCGGCTTCAATTTTCTGGGCGTGCGGCTCTACCCTGCAATCGACCCGCCCACCATCAACGTTCAAACAAAATACACGGGCGCCAATTCCGACATCATAGAATCACAGGTCACCGAGCCACTCGAAAAGGCGATCAACGGCATCGAGGGGATCAAGTCGATTTCCTCGTCTTCGGCAACAGGCAGCAGCAACATCGTCGTTGAGTTCAATGTCGGCGCCGATTTGGAAAAAGCGGCAAACGACGTTCGCGACAAGGTCGCTCAGGCGGCGCGCAACCTTCCCGTTGATATCGACGCGCCGCCCGTGGTAACCAAGGCGGACGCCAACAGTGATCCGATCATCGTTGTCTCGGTGCAGAGCACCACCATGAACGCGCTCCAGCTTAGCGATTATGCGGAAAACATCCTGCAGGAAAAACTCCAAACCATACCGGGTTTGAGTTCCGTCCAGCTCTTCGGCCAAAAGCGGCCGGCCATGCGATTGTGGCTCAACCCGGACAAGATGGCCGCGTACAACATCACTCCCCAGGACGTCAACGCGGTATTGGCAAAGGAGAACGTCGAACTTCCCAGCGGAAAGCTTACCGGCAGGTCCACGGAAATGATTGTCAAGACATTCGGCCTGCTCGTAACCGAAGAGGATTTCAACAATCTCATCATTCGGCAGACCAACGACCAGGTGATAAAGCTCAAAGATATCGGCGAAGCAGTGCTCGGTCCGGAAAATCCCGAGACCGGCATCAAGTTCAATGGCGCTGATGGAATTTTCGTTGCGCTTCTGCCGTTGCCTGGCGCCAATACTATACAGATCGCGAATGAGTTTTATAAACGGTTTGACCAGTTACAAAGTAATCTTCCGCCGGGCCTCAAACTTGATATCGGATACGATAAGTCGAAGTTCGTGCGGGCCTCGGTGAGTGACGTGCGGATGACGATCGGCATCGCCCTTTTTCTTGTGATCCTGATCGTGTTCCTGTTTTTCAGAAACTGGATACTCGCTCTGCGGCCGCTGCTGGACATTCCCGTATCGCTTGTCAGCGCATTTTTCATCATGTATGTGTTCGGGTTCTCAATCAACGTGCTCACGCTGCTCGCCATAGTGCTCGCCACCGGCCTCGTGGTTGACGACGGCATCGTGGTTACCGAAAATATTTACAAGAAGATAGAACGCGGCATGGGAATCTGGGATGCCTGCATACTCGGAACGCGCGAAGTGTTTTTTGTGGTCATCGCTACCTCAATGACCCTTGCGGTCGTCTTTATCCCCGTCATTTTTCTGCAGGGTTTCACCGGAAGGCTGTTTCGCGAATTCGGCATCGTGCTTGCCGGCGCGGTTCTCGTGTCCGCGTTCGTGGCGCTCACGCTGACGCCGGTGCTCAATCTCAAGCTCGGAAGAATCAACGCGCAGCATTCGAGGTTCTACAGGTCTACCGAACCGTTCTTTACCGGCCTTGATTCAAACTACCGGAGAATCCTTGGCGGATTCATGAGTCGAAAATGGCTGTCGTTCGTGATACTCGGGGTCTGCATTGCGCTCATCCTGTTTTTCGGCAAAACGCTCAAGTCGGAGCTTGCGCCGCTGGAAGACCACAGCCTTATCCGCGCGAACATCACCCTTCCCGAAGGCACGAGCTTCGACTACACGCAAAATCTCGTCGATCGTGTGGCTCAACTTGAAATGGACAGCATATCCGAGGCCCGATTGCTTTTTGCGGGTGCCGGTCTGGGCGCGAACGGGACGAATACCGGCGCCGTCCAGACATTCCTTGTGGAACCCAACCAGCGGATCGCCACCCAGCAGCAGATTTACGACAGGCTCTCAAAAATGTACAAACGGTTCCCGGCCGCTCGTGTGATTCCGATCCAGGAGCAGACAATATCCACGTCGCTTTCCGCCGGACGGCAGTTACCCGTGCAATTCGTGGTGCAGAATCTTGACTTCAGCAAACTGCAGGAGGCGCTGCCGAAATTCTTGGACGAGGCGCGTAACGATCCGGTTTTCGGAAGTATCGACGTTGACCTGAAATTCAACAAGCCTGAAGTGGATCTCACCGTCAACAGGCTCAAGGCCACCGACCTTGGCGTCAACGTTATCGACATTTCCACGACCCTCGATTACGCCTTAAGCGGACGCCTCTACGAGTATTATTTGCGTAACGGAAAACAGTACGAGGTGATCGGTCAGGTTGAACGGTCGGACCGCGACAAGCCTGCCGATATTACAGCGCTTTATGTCCGCAACAACGCCGGCAACCTCATCCAACTTGACAACCTTGTTACCATGACCGAAAACAGCAGCCCGCCCACCCTGTATCATTATAACCGGTATAAGTCGGCGACGGTCTCGGCGACGCTCGCGCAGGGAAAGGCGCTGGGCGAGGGTATAGTGGAAATGCGGAAAATAGCAAGAAAGGTCCTCGACGGAACGTTTAACACGGAGCTTTCCGGTCCTTCCCGGGATTTTGCCGAGAGCAGTTCCAACACGTCGTTCGCGCTCGTTCTCGCGCTCCTGTTCATCTATCTCATTCTGGCGTTCCAGTTCGAGAGTTTCCGCGAGCCGTTCATCATCATGCTTACCGTCCCGCTTGCCATTGCAGGCGCAATGCTGTCTCTGTGGCTGTTTCACATGACATTGAATATCTTCTCGGAAATCGGCATGATTATGCTTATCGGCCTTGTCACCAAGAACGGAATCCTTATCGTCGAGTTTGCAAATCAGAAGAGAAAGGCTGGCCTGGGCAAAACCGAGGCGGCGTTTGAAGCCGCGGCCGCGCGGCTCCGGCCGATTCTGATGACATCGCTGGCAACCGTATTCGGCGCGCTGCCGATCACGCTTGGCTTGGGCGCCGGCGCGGAAAGCCGCATGCCCCTTGGCGTCGTGGTTGATGGAGGATTGCTGTTCGCGCTCATCCTCACCCTGTTCGTTATTCCCGTTATGTATACGATGATGGCGAAAGACCGGAAACCTGCGGCCGGGGCCGCGGCTCCTCAACCGAAACAGCCCGCATAAATGTTGACGATGAAGAACCGACTTCTCACCCCGTTTTTCCTGGCTGCATGGTGCACTGTTGCCGTAGGTGCACAGCCCCTGCTCACCGCCGACGAGGCGGTGAGCATTGCGCTCAAGAACAACTACGACATCCTGGTGGCTCACAACGACGCGGAAATAGCAAAAATCAACAACACCCCCGGCGGTGCCGGCATGCTGCCGTCCGTTGCCGTTTCCGGGTCCGACAACTATTCACTCAACACCGGCTATGAGAAGCTCGTAACCCCGCCTCCGCCCCAGATAAAATACAGCAACGTTGGAGCGAGCGTGTTTGCCGCAGGAGCGGTTCTTTCCTGGACCCTGTTCGACGGCGGCAAGATGTTTGTCACCAAGAGGAAGCTGGGCGAGTTGGAAACGCTCGGAATGCTGCAATTCAAAGACAAGGTACTGCAAACCGCCTACGATGTCACCGCCGCGTATTACGACGTGGTGCGGCAGAAGCAGCAGCTGGCGTCCATCCGGGAAGTGATTACCTATAATCAAGAGCAGGTGACCATTCTGCAGACAAGTTTCGGCGCCGGGCTTTCTCCCAAGACAACGCTGTTGCAGGCGCAGATAGACCTGAACGTGAACAAGGAAAACGCACTTGCCCAGGAAGTCGTCATCAAGATTGCCAAGAGGACACTCAACCTGTTCTTATGCCGGGATTCAGACGTTGAATTCGAGGTCTCGGATTCCATCCCGTTTGCCTATGCGCCGGACAAAACGCAAATGGTGGGGAAGTTGTACGCGAGCAATGTGGACATTCTGTCGTTTCAGAAACAAGTGGAGGTCGCCAGGCTCAGTTTGCAGGAAGTGCGATCGCTCGCTCTGCCGAGGATAACCGTGAGCGGCGGATTTGCCGCTTCACAAATCGACAACCCGGCAAGTTCATATTTTCTGGACCGCACCTTTGGCCCGCAAGCCGGCGGGGCTATCACCATTCCCTTGTACCAGGCAGGAAATGTCGCGCGCCAAATCGCGGCGGCAAAACTGCAGCTTTCTTCGACGGAATACGATTTGAACAGCATCAAGCTGAGCGTTGCGGGTCAGCTTCAGAACGCGCTGGACGAATTTGAAATCCAGCGGTCCCTGCTGCAGCTCGAAAAAGGCAACGACTCGCTTGCAAAAGAGAACCTGGACATTTCGATGGAGCGCCTGCGGCTTGGACAATCCACGTCGCTGGAGCTGCGGCAGGCGCAGGAAAGTTACGAGGATTCGCGAACCCGCATCATCAATATAGAATACAATCTCAAGGCGGCGGAAACAAAGCTCAAACAGCTTATGGCGGAATTGTAATCCCGGCTCGCCTGCGGTAAAATTTCCACAACCAAGATCCCACGTTTCGCCGGCCGCATGAAACCTGAGGTCTGTTGCTTTATCGAAAAGCAATAATTATATATAGAATGATGACGGTGAGCTTCGCACTAAGGACTGGCCGCCGGACATCTGTTGTTGTCTTCTCACGGCATGCCCATGGCGATGCAGTGTCGAATTGTCATAGATCCTCACGCCGTCCCGCAAACCTCAACGTGAGAACAGGCTCCCCCTCATGGACTCACTCGTTGAAAGAATCGGCCATATTCCGTTCCGGCTCACCATGAAGGTATTTTCCCGGCCGCATGATCCCAAAACGCCTACCAGGCATTTCGACCGCATACGGGCCACGTTCAAGAAGCACACGCCGTCCATTGTGGTCGGCGACCACATCGGTTCCGGCGGGTTCGCGGACGTGTTCAAGGCAACGTCGAGTTACGACGGCGTTACCGACTTCGCAATCAAAATCCTTCGCAGCGACCTGCTCACCATCGGAAAGAGGAACGGCAACGACCCGCAGGAAGATGAGATGCGCGTCAAGGAGGTGAAGAAACGGTTTACCAACGAATCGTACGTTCAGTGGGACCTGAGCAAAAGCCTGTCGGACACCGTGTCGCGCAGCGTAGTGAAAGTGTTTGACTTCGGGGAATTCGATCACACGAATAGCTTCCGGTTCATCCTCATGGAGCAGATGGGCTCCACGCTCCGGGGATTTCTGAGCGACAAGAGGTACATGGTCGATGCACCGGACATGCTCCTGTTCAAGACGAGGCTCATGCTCACCATCGCGGAGATGATCAGCAACGTACACACCGAAGGCATTTTCCACAGGGACATAAAGCCTGAGAACATCCTGTTTCCAAGAACTTTCACGCTGCCTGACCTCAGCGCCGGCGACCCGGGACGCAGGAGCAGCGCGAAAAAAATAGAAGCAAAGCTCGCGGATTTCGGCACCGTGCGCTGGGTGAAATCCTACGGGTCGAAATTAGACGGCGTCATCATCGGGTCGCAGTTCTACATGTCGCCGGAACAGATTCACAATCCGGAGAACCTGGACCAACGCACCGATATCTACTCGTTCGGGATCGTGTGCTACGAGCTCCTGTACGGCGCGCACCCGAAAAGCATCAGCAGAAGCACCACGAACGTGCTGTCCAAACTCGCGCGCGAGAAACCCGTTGTGAGAACGCCGCCTAAAGGGTTCGAGGAGCTCAACGAGATCATTATGAAATGCATGGGCAGCATCAGGGAGCGGTACCAATCCATGGAGCATGTGGTGACGGATTTGAGGACGTTTTATGAGAGAATGGCAAGGTAGAGCAAGTCATTTCTTTTGATACGATAAGAAAGTTGGGCGTTCCCCCTTGGAGGGACACGGTATGGCATGTCCCTTCAAGGGGTCGGCCCGTCCTTCCGGTCTCGGCCTTATGCCTCGGGCCGCCTCGGCCTTATGCCGCAGAAGCGGCCGGGTCCGGGCGGCACCGCGGCTTTGGCGCGGCCTTCAGTCCTGCCTAACGCGCGGTAACGGGACAATGCGCATTTGCAAATTTTGGTGGCCAAATGCCTTGATCATACTATTCCAATTCCGAATAAGTCCCCCTGCGGGGGATTTAGGGGGCTTACGAAATAATGGATCTGACAAGTACATCTGTTGACTTTTTCCATGGACACGGACTTGGAAAACAATAGGAGCGTTGAATCTTTCAGGGAGCAACACACAATGCATCTGCGTCATGTTACCCGAATTCTTTTCGTACTTGTTGTCGCTCTTTTTCTCTCCACCTGTCAATCTCCCAACAACTCCGTCATTTACGTCACGGTCACCAACCCACTGGCAAATCCTCTTTCCGGCCCGCCGGCCGGAAATCCGAGCGGCGCGTGCCAAATCCCCAGTGAGGCAGGGCCGGAGGATGTTTCAAGTCCTGACCATGTGATAGGCACAGGCACGCCGGAAAGCTGCACGCCGGACGCATTTATCAGTGCGGTTGCTTCGGGCGGGAAGATCGTTTTCAACGGCGGCACAGCTCCGTTCACCATCACGCTCCCCCGGCCGGCAAAGGTGTTCAACGATTCGAACCCGGACATCGTTATCGACGGAGGAGGGCTGGTAACGCTCTCAGGCGGCAACACCACGCGCATTGTGTACATGAACACCTGCGATTCCAACCAGCACTGGACAACATCGCATTGCCAGAACCAGGACAGCCCGCACCTCGCGGTGCAGAACCTTACCTTTATAAACGGCAATTCCAAGAACGAAACAGTGTATGACGGCGGCGGCGCGATATGGGTGAGGGGCGGCAGGTTCAAGGTCGTCAATTGCCGGTTCTTCAGCAATGTCTGCGCGGACAGCGGGCCGGACGTGGGCGGCGCGGCAATCAGGGTCTTCAGCCAGTACAACAACCTGCCGGTGTACGTTGTCAACACCACGTTCGGCGGTGCCCCCGGATACGGCAATGTGGGCGCAAACGGCGGAGGGATCAGCAGCATCGGCGTTTCGTGGACGCTCATCAATTGCCTGTTCTCGTACAACAGGGCCGTCGGCAACGGCGGCAACCCGGCGCAGTCGGGCACGCCCGGCGGCGGCAGCGGCGGCGGGATCTACAACGACGGCAACACCATGACGCTTTCCCTGTGCGGGTGCCTCATCGATTCGAACCAGGTGAACGCATACGGCTCCGCGATATTCTTTGTAACCGACGACCTCACCGGCAATATCATTATCCAGAATTCCGTGATCCGGAACAATATCGGGGGGTCGTGGTATGCGCTGCCAGGGATTTCGATGGAGGCAAGCACGAAGAGGGAAATTGTGAATTCGACGATTGAGTAGGGGCAATATATCTAGCAGGGTGTTGAAAAAGTCTCCCTTTTGTAAACATTTATCCTTATATTATAGGGGAACCCCAACCAAGGAGTATTGATGAGAGGTTCCCAGCCAGCCCAAGGCGGTATGTTCAGCTTCGTTTCTCCGGATTCCCGAGTGCCGGCAACGCACCCGCTTCGTCGTGTCAAACAGTTTACGGACATAGCGCTGCGCCGCCTTTCTCGTGACTTTGAGGCGATGTACAGCCGGATGGGGCGCCCTTCGATACCGCCGGA
>CAVSQB010000038.1:0-12453 GCA_963729895.1 uncultured Fibrobacterota bacterium
GCCTTGTGAATCCCGAGCCGGCGCGCCGTTTTTATCTTGCTGCCGCCCATATCCGCGAGCACGCTGGCCAGATACAATTTTTCCAACTCATCGAAATCCTTGACATGTGAGATTGCCTGCAGGCCGGCGGGCGGAGTGCCGCCGCGTAACTGCTGGGGCAGGTGCGCAAGGCCTATCGCCGAATCCTTGCAAAAGACAAAGGCATGTTCGAGTGCATTTTCGAGCTCGCGGATGTTGCCCGGAAAATTGTGGGACATGATCGCGTTGAGCGCCTCCTGCGAGACGGCTTTGATTTCTTTGTTATACCTCGTATTGAGATGCTCGATAAAATGGTCGCACAGCAGCGGAATATCGCACCTCCGGTCTCTCAGCGGCGGCAGTTTTACCACAAGAACATTGATGCGGTAAAACAGGTCCTCGCGGAGTTCGCCCTCTTTCACCATGGCAGAAAGGTCTTTGTTTGTGGCGGCAATGATCCGCACGTCAACTTTTGCCTGCTCGGTGGCGCCGAGAGGCTCAAACGTCTTTTCCTGCAGCACGCGAAGCAGTTTTACCTGCATGGCGGTGGATATATCGCCGATTTCGTCGAGAAAAATGGTTCCCCCGTTTGCACGCATGAAGGTGCCGGGCTTGTCCTTTTTTGCATCTGTAAATGCCCCGGCCTTGTAACCGAACAGTTCGCTTTCCAGGAGGTTGTCGGGCAGCGCCGAGCAGTTGATGGCGACAAACGGTTTGTTTTTGCGACCGCTCATCCCGTGCAGGGATCGCGCCACGAGCTCCTTTCCCGTGCCGCTTTCGCCGGTGATGAGCACCGTGGCGGGCGTGTGAGCAACTTCGGGAAGAATATCGAATATTTCCTTCATGAGCGGACTCCGGCTCACCATGTGGTGAAAGCTGGCCCGGTCCACAATTTCTTTTCGAAGATTGGCGATCTCGCGCCGGGCCTCTTCGGTCTCCTTCTTCGCCTGTTTGATTCGCGCCTCGTCGGCCCTTTTCTTTTCCGTTACATCCTGAACCTGGACAAGATAGAGCGCCTGGGACCCCGGTGATTTTTCCAGCGGGGTTATGTTCCAGATAAAATACCGGTCTCCTTTGTGTTCGCCCGCATTAACTGCAAAGGACATTTTTGTTTCGTGCTCAACGCTTTCTCCCGCGCACAGCTTGTTCTGCTCTTCTTCGGGCAACTGCAGCAGGGTGAACACGGAAAACGGAATATCGGCGGGCACTGCGTGATCCGGAATGCCGAACAAGTCGCAGAACGCCCTGTTCGTCTCGGTGAGCGCGCCCGCGTCGTTGCACAATGCGATCCCGATGGGGGACCAGGACACGATGCTTTTGAAAAGCTTTTCGCTCTCTTTCAGCTTCTGCTCGGCGATGACGCGGCCGGTGATGTCGATGATGCACATCCGCATGCCGGTGATTTCCCTGCCTGCAACAACGGGGGATGAATTGACAAGCAGATGCAGGGAGACGCCGTCCTTTCGCGTTACCGAGTAGACGCCCGGGTTGCCAAAGTCGCCGTGGTAAATATTGTGAAGGTCTTTCTTGACACGTTCGTGGTCGTCCGGCGAAATCATGTCGAACAAATAGACCCCGCGCTTGAAATCTTCCTGGGTGAGAAGGAACGTGTCGAGCCCCTTCATGTTCGTGTATGTTAATTTCATCGAATTGTCCCATTCGCAGATGACGCCGGGGAGCAGTTGGGCGGTGTCGCGGAACCGGTGTTCGCTTGCCCGCAGCTCGGCCTCGGCGCGGACACGATCGGTGATGTCGATGAGTGATATAAGGCTGCGCCTTGTCCCCGGAATCATGCCGACGCTCACGAGTATGTTGCGAATGCCGCCGTTTTTCTGCAAGAGTTTGAACTCGTACTCTGCGGGCGCGGCGCCGGACGCATCGCGCCGGCTGCGAAAGTAGCCGGTCATCCGTTCCCTGTCGTCGGGCGCAATGTACTGGGTGAAGGGCTTCCTGCTCTTTATTTCTTCCTGGCTGTACCCGGTAATGATCTCCGTTTTGTGGTTCCCGGCCGAAATGGTCATGTCGTCTTCGAGGATCAGCATTGCCGTCCCGGTGTACTCGAGGGCCGCATTGTACTGCTCCTCCTGCGTGCGCACGGCCTCGCGCATCCGCTCCACATCCTGTTGAGCGGCGGTGAGGTCTTGCACTTTCTTTATGAGTTCTTCCTTTGTCATCGATCCGAAGTCCAAGGGACCTCCCCGGAAAATGGCCCTCGAGCACTATCGCGCGAGAGGCATTTGTCCTTTGTATCCTAAAATAGAATGTCTCTTACGCTTTGACAAGTCTTGAGAATCCCGGGCGCATTTGCTTCGGTTCCGCGTTCTAGTATTTTGCAGGGAGCGGGAATGCGAACGCATCACTGCACGATGCTGCAGTTCGTTTCGCACGCAAACCGATACACGCATTCACCGGGGTCCATCGCGTGAAGCCTTTCAAGCGAACCTACATCGAGATCACCAACGCGTGCAATCTCTCGTGCGCGTTTTGCCCGGGCACGTCCAGGCGCGTGGAATTCATGGACACGGGCCTCTTTGAAAGCATCCTGGCAAAGCTGGGGGCGCGCTCCACGCATCTCTATTTTCATGTGCTGGGAGAGCCGCTTCTCCATCCGGCGCTCCCGGAGTTTCTCGACATAGCGCACAGGCGGTGTAAACTCGTGAATCTTACTACCAACGGTACGCTTATCGGAAACGCCGGTGCGGCGCTCCTGGAAAAACCAGCAGTGCGGCAGGTGACGTTTTCCCTGCACAGCTTTGCGGCCGCCGGCAAAGGATCGGTTGACGGCTATGTCGGCCCTGTCATCGACTTCGCCCGCACGGCAAGCGCACGGCGCCTCGTGAGCCTCAGGCTGTGGAACGCGGACGAGCCCGACGTCACAGGAGTGCGCGCGGCCTTGCTTGGAATCATTAAAAGGGAATTCCCCTCGTGGCTCCCCGTGCGACGGAAACCGGGAGGAACTATGGACCTGCGTCTTGACAAAAACATATTTCTGAATTCCGTTGCGCGTTTTTCCTGGCCGGACCCAAACGGCCCGGACTGCGGGAAAACAGGCTACTGCCTGGCGCTCAGGGAACAAATTGCCATCCTTGTTGACGGCACTGCGGTCCCGTGCTGCCTTGACAGGGACGGAGCAATGCCGCTCGGCAATATCCGGGTGGAAACGATGGACCGGATCATTCTGTCCGATCGCGCCCGCCGCATTCACCACGGCTTTTCCAGGCGCCAGGTTGCGGAACCCCTTTGCAGGCACTGTTCTTACCGCTTGCGCTTTTCAAGGCAAGCGCCCGCCGCTTCGACGTAAGACCCGGCGCCACTAAGAGGCGTCTCGGACCGCTCCGTTACCCGTCCGCATCCAGCGTGACGATCTCATACGGCAGCGTCCTGATCCGCATTGTCCCGCGGACGGTTTTTACCACGGCCCTTTTGCCTTTTCTGAATTCGAGGGGCCTGCGGCACGCCTGCCCGAAGGTCGTTTCGTTGAGCCGGACCCGGAGAACAACCGGAGGAAGGCCGCGCAGGAAGACCTTCCTTGACGCGGGCGTCAAGTTCGCGACCAGGTATCTTTTCTTTCGGTCACGCTCAAGCGCGCATGCAAGCAGCCCCCGTGCAACAACATTTTTCGGGAACCTCATGCGGCCTCCGGAAAATTCTCCCACATCCGCAAACACGTGGTACATCGGAAAAACGCGCCTGCCGCCCCGGACCATGATGCCGCAGTCGCCCGTTGTTTCGAAATACGTCATTCCGGAAGCGCCGGCCCGGGCAAGCCGCACGATGCTGCCCAGGGTCCAGACCGCGCCGAGAAGCGATTTTTGGCGCGGGTCGGGGCCGTGATCCTTGTGCGGTGATTGAGGGTTCAGCCGGGGCCTCAGCGTGACGGGCGTTAGGAAGATACGGGCGCGGGGAAACCGCTTTCGGGCGGCGGCAACCGTAGGCGCAAGGCCGTCCAGGTTCTCCAGGACGATGGCGTCGTCGAAGGTGTGCACCTGCGGAGTGGCGGAATAGCAAATGCCGGCGGCGCCCTGCAGCGATGGCGGGTGGCGGTTGATTTCCACGAAATAACCGTTGGTCCCGGTGACGATGCCGCCGGCCGGCGCGGCCGTGCCGAGAGTTTTCCTTACAACCGAAAGGGTTTCGCGGAACGTTACCTTTTCGCCGTCCCTGAAGACGAGGAACCGCTCCACGCGCGCCCGGCGGGCGTCGAGCACCATGCACACCGCGCGAGCGTCCTTCCTGAGGAACCGGCTTTGCTTCCGAAAGTGAAGGGCAACTTCCAGGGGCGCATTGGTGCGCGCGGCGCCGTCGGCCGCGCGCTTGAGGGCGGTTGGCCAGTTCTGATTGTCAAGCGACACATCGGCCCGGACATGAGAGAACCGGCAGGCCTTGAGCAATTCGGCCTCGCGTGTTCCCGGATGTCGCGCCGAGTCGGCCATCGAGATGCCGATGGCGGGAAGAGGCACGGACGCGCCCGCAAACTCCAAGGGCGCCGGTCGCCCGTTGCGGGTATTCTTCGCTCTGTCATGAGCGCCCGTCACCCGCACCACGATCCCCTGGGAAAATGACTCGCCCTTTTCCACACGGCGGGGTATGGTGGGAAGCAGCGGAGGGCAATAGGTCTTGAATGACGCATCTGTCCAGTTCCTCTGGTCTTCCATTTCAAACGTTTCGCCCTCAAAGCGAAGTTCGGACCTGAGCGCGGCGCCGAACCGCATAAAAAGCGCCCGCATGTTTCCAATCGGCTGACCGGGGCTTATCGCGTCCGGAAAGGCGGCGTGCGCCCGTTTGCCGTTTGTGAACTCAACCGTGCACGGTTTTCCCGCGCACTCGTTGAGGGGATGCAGCACGCAGAACCCGATCCTGTTTGCCTCGAAGCCCGACCGGGACTCACCCTGCATTGAAAACAGCAGCGCGCCGCTTTCTGTTCCGTCAATCCTTCCGTGCCAGATAAAATCGATTCCGGGGCGGACGTGGCGGCAATCGAATTCGATGCAAAACGATGACGCTGCTCTTTGAATCCGGAAATCCGACACGACGGGCCGCACCGTGTTCCAGAATTTGTCCCGCACGGCAACGTAGATACGCCGTACGATCTCGACATCGCCGGCCATCACCGAACGTAGGGCGCCGTCGCAGTAGGAAAGCGTGAGGCGTCCTGCGCGCAACGGAACCGGATGTTCCGGGGGAACGGCGCTGCCGCGGCGCGCTATGTTGCGTTGTGATGTTTTGGGCGTCATATACAAGTCTTTTGAAATAGTTTGTGCAGGTAGTGTATAATATACCAGTGCGCCATACGGGCGTTCAAGGCCGGCACCGCGCAGTGCAGTGAGGACGGATGTCCATGAATCTCTTTCAGTCAATTGTCAAAAGGAAATACAAGCCCCTGATTGTCTTTGTGGGCATACTGGGGCTGTATCTTCCGGTCCAGACCATTCTCCTTTTTGTGACCGGCGACGATTCCACGCTTTCCATTTCGGTTGTCCCCGTCTTGTTTTCCGGATGGTTCATGGGGCCGTGGTGGGCCGCCATCGCGGGCGGATGCATCTGCGCGTACTTCGTCCTCGTCAAGATCATTTCTCTTGGGCTCGATGCATGGATCGACATTGCGGTCGGGGGCGGCTCCATCGCTATTTTCTCCCTCATCGGGATCGCCATCGGCAGGGTGGAGCAGTTGAACCGGCTTCTTCGTCAAGAGCTTGAGGCGAGAAAAATCGCCGAGCTGGCCCTTGAAGCGCGCACCCAGCAGCTCGCCCGGTCCAACAAGGAACTCGAACAGTTCGCCTATATCGCGTCGCACGACCTGCAGGAGCCGCTCCGGAAGATTTCCGCGTTCGGCTCCAGGCTGTCGTCCAAGTACGCGAGCGTGCTCGATGCGCAGGGCCAGGACTATCTCACGCGCATGCAAAACGCCGCCTTGCGGATGCAGAGCCTCATTGAGGGCCTGCTCGCCTATTCACGCGTCACCACAAAGGCGCAGCCCTTTTCAACCGTTGATCTTTCCATAATTGTAAGCGAGGTCCTTGTGGATCTCGAAACGAAAATCAAAGACACGGCCGCGATCGTCCGCTGCGACGTCTGCGCCGCGATTGAGGCCGATCCTTTGCAGATGCGGCAGCTGTTTCAGAACCTCATCGGCAACGCGCTCAAGTACCATGCGCCGGGCGTTGCGCCGGAGGTGAATGTCCGGGCGGAGACCGGCGCGGAAACATGCAGGATTACCGTCGTCGACAACGGCATCGGCTTCGAACAGCAATACGCGGAGCAGATTTTCGGCGTGTTTACGCGGCTTCACGGCCGCAGCAGCGAATACGAGGGGTCGGGCATCGGACTTTCGGTATGCAGGAAGATCGTGGACCGCCATGGCGGAACCATTGGGGCCCGGGCCGAGCCCGGAAAGGGCGCGACGTTTACGGTTGAGCTTCCGGTCAAACACGTTCAATCCGACAATCGCAATTCCTCGCCCGGCGGGAAGTAACGTATATTGTTTTCCCGGCGGGGCCGGGATTTCCAGGAGTCTTGTATGGACGACAAGAAAAGATCCGTTGTCATTCTCATGGCCGACGATGATGAAGATGACCGGCTCATGGCGAAAGAGGCCTTTAGCGAGGTAAAACTGATAAATCATTTCTACACCGTTGAAAACGGCGAAGAACTGATGAACTACCTCACGCGCCGCGGAACGTATGCCGATCCGGCGGTCTCTCCCAAGCCAGGCCTCATCCTTTTGGACCTCAACATGCCCAAAAAGGACGGTCGCCAGGCCCTTGCGGAGATCAAGGCCGATCCGCTCTTGCGCCACATTCCGATAGTGGTGCTCACCACCTCGAAGGCCGAGGAGGACGTTCTGCGCTCCTACGATCTCGGGGTGAATTCTTTTATTGTCAAGCCCGTAACCTTCGACCAGCTCGTGGACATCATGAAGACGCTCACGAAATACTGGTTTGAGATCGTGGAACTTCCGCACCAGGCGTAATCCCCATGCCACCGACGCCGATTGTCCGCATGTGCCTCGTCGACGACGACGAAGACTATTACGTCATCACCAAAGACCTCCTCTCGGAGATATCGTCGTTTTCATTTGAGATCACCTGGATCGACACCTACGAAAAAGCCCTTGACGAAACGGCACGCTCCACGTTCGACATATTGGTGTTCGACTACCGCCTGGGACCGAAGAACGGAATCGACCTGCTTCGGGAGGTGATTGCCCGGAACGTCCGCACCCCGGTGATCATGCTCACCGGCCAGGGCGACCGCGAAATTGACATAGAGGCAATGAAAGCGGGCGCGGCCGATTATCTGGTAAAGGGAAGAATCGACGCGGCGCAGCTCGAACGGTCGATTCGTTACTCCATGGACCGTTACGCTACGCTGGAGCAGCTCCGCAGCTCACGCGACTCGCTTCGTACCACCACGCAGGAGCTCGAAAAGGCCCTGCGCAGCATCAACGACGAGCTCGAAACCGCCAAACGCGTGCAGAAATCGCTTCTGCCGCAGAACGTGGATGCGCCGGCCGGCATCGAGTTCTCGGCCGTGTATCTGCCGAGCGGGGTGATCGGCGGCGACATGTACGATGTCGTCAAGATCGACGAAACACACGTCGCCTTTCTGGTGCTCGACGTGTGCGGCCACGGCGTGCCGGCCGCGCTGATCACCGCCATGGCGAAGGTGTCGTTTACCCGCGCGATACTCAAGAACGATTCGCCAAAGTCGATTTTTGCGCAGGTGAACGCGGAGCTCTGCCGGTTTATGCCCGAGGGCAGGTACGTGACGGCGTTTCTGGCAATTCTGGACCTGGAGAAAAAGGAATTGTCGTTTTCGCGCGCCGGCCATCCCCCGCCTGCGCACGCGAGCAGGCTGCGCCGCACCGTGGACTATTTGTCAACAGGGGCGCCGCTTATCGGCTGTTTCACCGACAGCCAGTTCGAAGAGTCTCTCGCCGCGGTGGCGTCGGGCGACACCATCGTCTTTTACACGGACGGGCTTATGGAAAGCGTCAACGGGTCGGACGAGCGTTACCCCATGAAGGCGATGGAAGATATCATCCTGGCGGCCGGAGAGAAGCCGGCAGAGGCGACAGGCATGGCGATTATTGACTCCCTGAGGGCCTTTACCGGCCCCGTGCCGCAGGCGGACGACATTACGGTACTTGTGGTAAAAATCTTGTAATTGCAAAATATAAATCAAATACTTTTGGATAGCTGTGCCGGAAATGTGAATAATAAAATGCTTTTGGATAGCTGTGCCGGGTGACCCCCAAGAAAGTTCACTTGCAAGAATCCGATCTTCGGTTGGGGGGCACCCAGAAATCAAGAGCAAAATGTGGGCGTTCCCCTCGCCACGCTCGGGTCGGCCCTCCCTCCGGGCTCGGCTTTTTAGCCTCGGTGCCGGATCGCCCCTATGCCTTCGGCGGGGCCGACCGGCACTGTGCTTCTGCACACCTTACGGTCGTGCCTAACGCAAGAAACAAGAACACAAAGGTATTTTAGGTTTTCCCATCAGTGACGTAGCTGCGGCCGGAAGACCAGGGGCACTGTATTTGGTTTTGGATTTTGTTAGCCGGGTGTTCGTACGGTGCGCGCAACTGAGGGTACGGGCTTGCACCGGGTACATCCACGCCGCACCGGCTCAGCAAACCATAATACTAATTTGAAATTGCCGCACACGCTCAGCAATCCGGAGGAACTTGATTTTAGATATTCATCCCCAAGAATCGTCTTCCTAATTCCCTATCCTGATCTGCTCCCATACTTTGTTGTACATATCGAGCGCCGGCCCCAGGTCCTCCTTGAGTTCGCAACGGGACAAGTCTTTCAACTCGTAGTTCGGCTTCCTGGTACGGTATTTCTGGGCGGCTGCATTGATACTGGGGTATCCGAGATAGTCGACGATGCGGGCGAACACCATGGGGTCGTGGATGTAATTGATAAAGGCATGAGCGAGATCCTTGTGCCTGGCGTCTTTGAGGATCACCATGTTGTCCATATACAGGGGGCCGCCCTCGCGCGGGATGAAGAATTCCACTTCCGACATCCTGGTCGAATCGTATTCGCGGAATACGTTCTCCGCATAGGCATGCACCGCCCAGAATTCCCCGGATGCAAAGCCCTTGGCAAACGACTCGGCGTCGAATTTGACGATATTCTTCTTCCACTGCATCACGAGGTCCTTTGCCCGGTGCAACTGGCCCGAGTCCTTTGAATTCACGGAATACCCGAGGACCTTGAGCGCCGCACCCAGCACCTCGCGCATGTCGTCGAGCATGGTCATCCGGTTTGCAAGGTCGGATCGTGAAAACAGCATCCATGATTTCTCGTAGGATGCAACCTTGGTTTTATTGACGGCAATGCCGCTCGCGCCCATCATATAGGGAACGCTGTACGCGTTGCCCGGGTCAAAGTTCACCCGCGCAAGAACGGCAGGGGCGATGTTCGCGAAATTCGGCAGCTTTGCCTTGTCGAGCGGCGCCAGCATGTGTTCGTGGATCATGATCGCCACGTAGTCTTCGGAAGGGAACACGATGTCGTACCCACTGGCGCCGGACCTGAGCTTGGTGAACATGTCTTCGTTCGACGCGTACATGTCGTATATGATTTCCGCGTTATACTTCTTTTCGAAATCGCGGAGGACATCATCGGGCATGTAATAGGTCCAGTTGTAGATGTAAAGCTTTTGTTTTCCGCCGGACGAGCATGCGGACACGAGCACAAGCGTAATTGCAGGCAAGACACAAAGCGTGCGGATGATCGTTCTCATGCGAAGGGCCCCTTGCAAAGTGCGGCGGTCATACAACCATCGCGCGGGCGTTCCCCGTTCCCGCAAAGCGGGAACGGGGAAAAGAAGGAGCGGGCGCAGTGCCGGGATGGCGTCGTGCGGGGAGGAACGCAGGAGGATTTATCAATCGCAGCCGCCGCATCACTCGGCCCCAGTGTTTCTGTTTCTTTTTTGTTCGTACATGATTTCGTCGGCCTTCTGTATGACCTCATTGATTGAATAGGCGCCGGCGGCATCACAGAGGGCCGCGCCGACGCTCATTGATAAGAGGTAGTTCCTCTTCCTGTGCTTATTGTGAAGAACAAAATTGGTTTGCAGGCGGTCGACAGACACGGTTGCGTTGCCCCCGATGCCGTCCACTTGAAGGATCGCAAATTCATCTCCTCCGATGCGGGCGATAATATCGGATTCCCGGAAACTTTTCCGGAGAATCTCGGCTGTTTCGATGATAGCCGCATCACCTTCCGCGTGGCCGGAGGCATCATTGATCTGCTTGAGATTATTCATGTCTCCGACAAGAAGGAGCATGTTGTGTTTTTGCCGCTTTGCAATTTTGACCTGCTGCTCCGCCAAGGTAAAAAATCCTCGCCGGTTCAACAGACCGGTAAGCTCGTCCTTGAGCGACAGGCCGCGAAGCCGCTCCAGCGTTTCCTGGGCAAACAGGTTCAAGATAGAGATGATGTTGTATGAGATCACGACGGCGCACACAGTTCGGCAAATTTGAACCGGAATTCCCGTCGTTTTTGCAAAGAACGTGTCGTTGATGAAGGACGCGGGGAAAAATCCGGAGTCCGGCACGACAAGTCCGGAAAAGATTCCGTAGAGCAAAAACATGCTTGCCGCAATCGCAGTATTCCTGTACACATACGCACTCACGCGCCTCATGCGGGGCAACTGCTTGAGCAAAGCGTACCCCGTCAATGCCGTTCCGGGCACGCCCAACAAATACCGCGCCCACACATTTCCCATTAAGAAATGTCGCCCGGCTGCGGCAGTCAGGACGATCCAGAGGATGAGAAGCGCCGCGGGCGCCGCATGAACCGCAAGAACCGGGGCATCTTCTCTCAGGATACTTTTCATGCCGAAGGCGACAAGAAAATAAAACGATGCGGGCAGCAGGAAAAGGCCCAGGTACTTGAGGGCCGCGGCGCCGGAGGAATTCTGCATGAGGCCGAACATCTCCGCCCATTCATGCAGTCCGTGGAGTATTCCGAATAAAGCAATAAGTACTATTGTCTTTGCAATCAGGAATTCGCTTCCCTTTCTTGGAAAACAAATGACGGAAATGCCCAGGGTAAAAAAAGACAACCCGTATAAGAAGTATATGTATGTCATTATTGTTTCCGGACCAGCCCATACTCCGCTTTGCAGGCGGCATTCGCTTTGCGGTTTCGGTCACCCGATGAAGGCCGGATTCACTTGAGAAAATACGGTGTAGCGGATTCTTTGTCAACTGGGGCGCCGGTTCCGCGGTCGTTGACACGGAAGCGGACGGTACGGTATATTTCCACGTGGGTAACAGTTCGCTGCTGCTCGCAGTCAAACCAGCACGGTCACAAACGTCACCTCATGTTCCAAAAGGCAGGATTATGTCACCATTCCGTCCCGCGTCAAAACTTTCAGTTGCTGTTGCGATTTGTCTTTTGTCTTTTTGGGGTTGTACCAAAAATCCGGAAGCGCCGCAGCCGGTGAGCGGCACCTTCAGCGACACCGACGGTAACGTGTATCACGCAGTTGCCATAGGAACGCAGGTCTGGATGGTGGAGAACCTGAAAACAACTCGATTTAACGACGGTACCGCCATACCCCTGGTAACCGACTCCGTTGCTTGGTCTGCTCTTGCAACGCCGGGGTATTGCTGGTACGGCAACGATTCCGCCTCTAATAAGGAAGTTTACGGCGCACTTTATAACTGGTTTGCCGTGAACTCCGGTAAACTTGCGCCTGCAGGCTGGCACATACCCACAGATTCCGAATGGACAGTGCTCACCAACTACGTGGGCGGAGCGAGTGTAGCAGGCGGACCTTTGAAAGAAATGGGTACGACGCATTGGGCTTTTCCTAATTCCGGCGCCACAAATGCTTCCGGATTTACAGCGCTTCCCGGGGGTTATCGCTACACCAATGGCGCATTTTTCTACCTTGGACATAACGGGTACTGGTGGTCGTCAACCTCGTACGATACGGCGGATTCGTGGTACCGTGGCATGAGCTATTACGGCGCGTCTAATGTCGGCCGCGAGAACTATAATAATCTGTACGGTTTAAGCGTGCGATGCGTCCGGAATCCGTGAGGACAAGAAAACCCCGCCCTCTGTCACTGCTTAGGTTCGACGCCATTCCCGTGGGAATGCGCGGGCTGTGTTATTCAATTGAATTGGATTGAATTCTCAATACTATTGAAGTCCGGCAGCGAATTTGCATAATTACTATTCAGATCTGTAAATGTCAGGATAATATCGTTGTTGTTATTGATCATGTACACCTGTTTTCCGGTTAGAGAGTAACCATTCATGGTGACATCGTAAACACATTCTCCGACCGTATGGTTACTTATTACCACCGTTTGCGTTGAAACTATGGTTGCTCCCGGAAAGGTCCGGACAATTATTGCTGCTGCGGAATCCACTATTGCATTCATATCCGACGTACCGGATTGAGGTG
>CAVSQB010000039.1:0-31964 GCA_963729895.1 uncultured Fibrobacterota bacterium
TGGTAATGGTTGCGCCGGAAACGATGTCTATCTGCGGCGACTGTTTCCTGATGATTTCCGCGGCCTTGGCATTCAGTTCTTTGAACATTTCCATTCTTCGGTTGGTGTTCTCGATTCCCACAATTCTCCTGTCTTTGACCGTAACCCGGACATCGTACGTCCAGCGGCCCTTGTGGTATTTCCCGTTGTAAACGCCATCCGCGACTCTTGCAAGGTCTACGTTGCCGATCACGAGTCTCCGGATTTCTCCCATGCCAAGGTTCAGGACGACAAACAGGATGACTGCAACGCCAAAAGGCCGCCGATCCAACTCAGGACAATCCGGACCGTCTTCATCAAAAATGCCCCCTTCGAAAAAATGCTAGTGACCGGAATTCCGGTTCATAGAATATCCTTTATGCCGGCTGGCCGTGCAAAGTCCGGATGCCGTCCGACACCGCGAGGTGAATCAAGCAAATAACCCATTATTTGAGAACCTTTCCCCCGTATTCCTGCTCTAATAAGGTACGCGAGAAACGGACAAAGGAGATGTATGTATTCCCCGCCTCCCGAAGACGATGATGATGAGGGAAAAATCCGGAGCAACGCAGAGTTCCTGGCGGTTTTGGAGAATCGGGCGGACATTTTTTTCATCGAATCCGCCACCAGGCTGCACGCCGTTGAAGCTTTATCGCTGGTGATCGGCGTGATCTTCGGCATAGTGCTGTGCACCATGCCCATGAGGAGGAATGTCGCTCCCGGCTTCTATCGGAATAGTCAGAAAGAGCGAATTGCGAGGCTCTGGCGCGGTCCGAATCAATTATTGACAAAAGGGATCTCCCCGAACGAAGAAATCGGCGCGGGGACTTCCCGTGGAACGCAATCCAAAACTGTTTCGATAACGGAGTATGCCAGGGCGAGCCACAGAAGTGCTGTCCTCCCGACTCTTGCAAAGGTTCGAGGTGTACGGTCTCCGGTGGAAAGCACGGCCAAGGGAAACGACAGCCTCGCGCGCCGGGAGAATCCAAAAAAGACCGAAGATGAAACGAATCTCATAAGCTTCGGGAATGCAAACAAGACAAAGGGAAACCGCGCCGACGCGTTTGCGGCATTCAGGCGTGTACTCGGCAAGGATCCGCACAACACTGCCGCCCTTGCCGGCATCGGCGATTTGTTCCTTTACACCGGACTTCTTGACTCAGCGATAGACTTTTATAAAGCCGCCATTGCGGTGAACCCGCGCGTTGCAGCGTATCACGACGGGCTCGGCTCCGCACGTTATTATATTTCGACTTTTGGCGCCAACCCGCACTTTGCGGCGCGCAGGAAGATTGTCAATCCGGAACAATATGTCAAATCCCAGTACGACAGCGCAATAGCCGAATATACCAACGCAATTTCGCTCGACAGCTCCTGCGTTGATGCGTTGACCAACCGCGGAGTCCTTCGCGACATCCGCGATGACTACCAGGGGGCGCTCAAAGACTATACCCTTGCCCTTAGAATCAATCCTTCGTGGGCCGACGCCTACGCCAAGAGAGCAGCGACGTACAAGACTTTAGGCGCCTACAAAGATGCCATCAACGACTATACCGCAGCAATCAAGCTCGACAGCAGCTCATACACATTCGATCCCACTCTCCGTTTTGCAAATGCATACTTTGGCCGTGGTATTGTGTACTACAAGATGGGAGATCTTGAGAGGGCCATCACGGATTTCGACAGTACCCTCATTCTTTCTCCCAACCATTCATTGGCGATTCTGAACAAAGCGATCACCCTCGGCGATGCAAGGCGGTACGACAGCGCCATTGTGTGGTACACAAAGGCAATCGCCTTGCTGTCCCCGATGGAATATAACGGAGCCCAGGAGCATGCTTATTTCGGCAGGGGCCTGATGTACAATCTGACAAATCAAGTTGATTCGGCGCTTAAGGATTTCAATCAGGCACTACGGCTGAGGCCGGACGACCGTTACGCATACCTGCACCGGGGAAATGCCCTCATGATCCAAAAGAAATATGATGAGGCCATCGCTGATTACAAGAATGCATTGGTGTTCCCGCCGCTTGCGGCCAAGTCCTGTTGGCGGATTGCCGAATGTTTTTCACTCAAGCAGGACAGGGAAGACGCTGTTGCCTGGCTTGGAAGGGCGGTGCAAAACGGATTCAAAGATTTTGCGGCCTGGAAACGGGACAAGTCACTTTCCATTTTGTGGAACGACAAAGAATTTATGGCTCTCACCAAAGAAAACCGCTAGAAGGGCCAGGACGTCCGGTCATTGTCACTTCATCTGCTGTATCTCTTTGACGACGCCGTTGTAAAATTGGATCGGACCTCCGCTTGCTCCATCTATGGCAAGCGAAAAGCCGTCAGGTTTGTCGCTGAGTTTGCCAAGCCTTCCGATGAACTGTTTTCCACTAGTAAGAGTGAGCCTGGATATCTTTCCATAGGCTTCATCCGGAACCTTGTCGGTTCCAATCACGAACGAAGTTGCTTTCCCATGTTGTGAATAGTAGTCCCACACAGCGGTTTGGGCGCCATATTGTTGAAAATAGAATGTCAGTTCGCCTTCCTTCATAGGACGCTGGACGTTGTCCCTAAAGGTTATTTTGCCGCTTGTGGGATTTCCCTCCGGGGAGAGCGAAAAGAGAAACTCCGATTCGATGTTTAGAGACGTGCCCGGATTGCTGACCGCCATCGAAGTAATGTGACCGCTGTTATCCACGGTGATCTTGAGCCCTTCAAACATCTCTTCGCCGGCAAAGGCAATGAGGGGAACGCCGGCCAGGATTGCAAGGACCGCCCCGATTCCGACAATCGTTCTCGATGTCATACTAACCTCCGTTTCAATTTAAAGATTGTGGGCAGCGCCGAAGGGGAATGTCCACCCCTTCAACACGGATTCTTATTTCTTATGTCTCTGGAAGATTCTCCGAATGAAAAATTGCCATTCATCATTCATGAGAATACGGCCTAGTGGCTATACCCCAATTACTTTCTCAGTCGAAATGGGAGTTTTCTCTTTGAATTGACCTCTGTATTCTTCAGGTGTTTTCCCCTTTAGTGATCCGTGTGGCCGTATCCGGTTGTAAATGTTCTTCCAATGTTCGATTATTCTTTCTGCGTCCTCTAATGAGATGAACCAGTTTTCATTCAAGCATTGGTCCCTGAATATCGAATTGAATGATTCTACAAAAGCATTCTGGCTGGGCTTGCCGGGCTGAATGAATTCCTGCCTTACCTGGTTTCGTATTGCCCAGAGCATGAGTTCTTTGCTCCGGAATTCCGGGCCGTTATCAGTCAACAGAGCTTCCGGCTTTCCGTACCTGGCCACCAGGTGGTCTAGAACTTGGCAGACTCCTAGTGCTGGAATAGAACGTGCTACCTTGATTGCAAGAGCCTCACGGGTGCAGTCATCGACAACATTCAGGCATTTCAGCTTGCGCTTGTCGGAAGTACTGTCGAATATGAAATCCATTGACCAGCGACGGCTTGGCCGATCCGGCAGCGTCAACGGCATCCGTTGGCTATTGCGTTTCTGACGCCTCCTCCGCTTGCTTTTCTGAAGCGATTCTTCCTTGTAGAGCCGATGCACACGTTTGTGATTTACTATGTACCCAAGGTTGCGGAGATACCAATAAAGCGTCGGAAAGCCCCATGAACGGAACGATGAAATGGTTTCATGCATTTTTGTTTTCAACTCGCTGTTCAAAGCCGATTCCTGCGGTCGATAGCGGTACCCTGCCGGTGTCATACCCAGAAGTCCGCATGCTTTCCGTTGACTCAGGCCTTGCCGCATTAGTGCGTCCACAGTCAGCCTACGCTGAGGACGCTTCACTATTTTCTTTGCAGCACTTCCTTCATTGCATCGATCTGAAGTGCCTGGTCTGCAACAATCCGCTTGAGCCGGCTGTTTTCGCCCTCGATCTCCTTCATCCTTTTCAGATCAGAGAGCTCAAGTCCGCTGTATTTGCTCTTCCAACGGAAGTACGTGTTCTCTGAAATACCATATTGACGACAAAGATCAGCGACTTTGGCTCCGCGGTCGCCCTCTTGCAGGATCCGAAAAATCTGCTCTTCACTGTAGCGCTTGCCTTTCATGAGTCCTCCTAGTTAGTTTAAAATAACTCGGAAAACTCCCTTCTCAAATGAGCAAGTTTTCGGGGGTATAGCCACATATTTTTCAATGTCTTGCGCAATTCGGTTAAAAAGCAAGAATCAAAAATCTTCTTAAGAGATAATTATGGAGCACGAAATCAGCTCACCACCTCACCGAACGAAAGGAGACCGCAATGGCTTTCCCGACAACAGTTATAATAATTTCCCCCAACGGGGATTCACGTATCGAGGGAATAGAGAAGGAGGATTCCTGCTCGAAGTTATCCGAGCTCGCAAGGCAGGCGGGGAAAGTGGTCAACGATGTCAATACGCCGATCTATAGGACCTTGACAGCGAAAGGCAAAAAGCGCATCCGGAAGCATTAGACCCCCCAAAGGAACGATACGAGCAGATTCTTTGGTAGGGTTTATTCGCAAACTGTCAACCTCAAAAATGCTTAACTACTCGGGTCCGTTCCAGCGGGTGCGGCAGCGCCTATAGGTCAGTCTCAGAGCTCAAGGGTCCACTTCATGCTTTGGCCCCTCTCTTGTCAGGCGCCATAAGTGACATCCGCGTTGTTGCACCATTTTTGAATCTCACGGCATAGCATCGAATCGATTTGTCAGTCTCAGCCGGGACAGACCCCGACAGGGGCTTTTTTTTCAGGAATGCGAACAATCGGTCAACCGTGTCAGACCGGTTCGCCCCGCCCGCGAATACAGCAATCTCGTCGACAATGTCACTGATGACGTTTCGTATTCGTGCCCGGAGTTCATGGTCATGCTTGATCCGGTCGTCCTCACCATATGCGTCGGCAACCGTTTTGACCATTTCATTGATGGTGCCTTGGGTTGTTTTCAGTCTTGTCAATTCCTCTTTCTTTTCCACGACTGATTTCGACAGGGCCTCTGTCTCGGCGGTCAGCTCCGTCATCAGGTCGTCATAGTTTTTTCGCAATTCCCTGTTGGCCGTATCTGCAAACTGACTCATTAATCGTCGGGTTCTGGCACGATTATCGGCAATCGTGGCTTCAGCCCCTGTGATTGATTTCTGCAAATCAGCAATATTCTTAGCAAGGGCCTGGGACGCCTTGTCATTGAAAAGCCGAGGAATATTGACTTCATCACGGCACAATCCGAGGAAGGACTCCTGAAATTCATCATAGCGTAGAGCTAGATATGGATGGACACCCTTTTTCGCCTCGGCACAGACCAGGTATTGGTGTTTACTCTTGTCAACATAATGCATAGATGCCCCGCAATAGCCGCAGCTCAAACGACCTGAAAACAAATTATGCACCATACCGTTGTGCTCCCGGGGCCCTTTCAAAGGTGACCGGCGGTGATTCTGTACATAGTGGAATACAGTGGGGTCAATCACGGTCGGAAAATAGCTTGGTATGGGATCACCGACCGGAACCCGTTTGTCGTTTTCCCGCCTGCGTGGCTGAAACTCCCCGATCAGAGCACGGTTATGCAAGATTATCGCTACGGACATTTGACTCCAAGTGCGTCCACAAAATGCAGGAATTTTTCTCTTGTTTAGCTCTCTCGATATCCAGTCCTTCCCGTGCCCATCCGATGCAAAATCGAAAATCTGTTTGAGAACTTTCACCCGTTCCGGGATAGGGTAGAATTGTTCCTTCGCGTCATCATATCGTAACCAGGCGGGAATAACATGAGTCAACAACGCTTTATGATCATGGGTATTTTTTCGTTTCCGTGCCCAGGCGTCGGCAATTCGTTTGCTTTTGGTTTCGGATTCCTCGTTTGCTCTCCACATTATTGTCAGAGCTTCCATTAGAGACCAGGGGTCTTTTTTCAGAGTCTCTTGGGTATAGGTTCTGTCATTGCACAATGTGGCTATGTCGATCCCCAGTTTTAAGATTCGTCTGAATAGGTCAAGCGCATCATCAACATTTTCCCTGGACAGCCTGTCAAGGTTTTCAATGAGGAGGAGGGAACCGTGCGGAATGCGTCCGGCCTCGGCGGCTGCCAGAAATCTGCCCAAGGCTCCCACTTTGACGTTCTTGCCACGGAACGCTGATATTCCCTCATCATTCAGGTGCAAGGTGGTGTCTAAGTGAAGGCCGTGTGCTTTGCAATACGCCACTGCGCTGTCTGATTGACGGGCCTTGCTTGCCCCTTGGCTTTGCTCAGGTGTGGAAAATCGGAGGTAGCTGTAAGCGGTTCGGACAGTATCCATAGGGGAAGACTCCTTTCATCCCCTATATTATACATAATTGGGTATAACGATTGCAACATTGGGCTCGGCCTATGGCCTCTGTGCCGGGCCGCCCTATGCCTTCGGCCGGTTCGGCCGGCACCGCGCACTTGCGCGCCCGGCGGTCCGGCCTGGCGCTGGACAAAAGATAGTTGCCACAAGTGTCAGGTTCCGCCACGCAAGATGCAAATGCATGAAAACGCGTTTGCTTGTCAATGCGCAAACTGGAATCCTTTCCTCGGTCTTCACAACTGCACCTCATGGGTGCCCCACAGCAGGTGATTGGATTCTCGCCCAAACTTCCACTTTGGGGTCACCCGGCTCAGCAATCCAAATGCATCTAATGTGCGCCTACCGCCTCTCATAGTTTAGAAGACCACGTTGTATTTTGATGCTCACATGCCAACATCGCCTCAAAACTCTTATGCCGGCTGGTTCGACCGCACCTATCCCTACCTCACCGGCCATGGGCTGTGGCTGCGCGGCAACGAGATCAACACGCTGCCCGCGTCGGAATACCACCACCGGCCGTTCCGCGTGCTGATCGCCAGGCTGTCCACCTACTACGACACGGCGGAATCGTTCTCGCACAAGGTGCTGTACCAGATCGCACGAAAAGACGGCGCTCTATTTCCCGATTTCGCGTACTTGCCGCCCGTCAACGACGCTCCCCTTTTCGAGCGCGACGCCATCCCCTGGCTCCTTGGTACGGGCACCAAGCGAGGTCCCGGCGGTTTCGATCTTATCGCATTTTCAAACGCCATTGTCCAGGAATTGGTCAACGTGCCGGTGATGCTGGAGCGCAGCGGAATTCCACTGGCAAAAAGCGCCCGGCTTGAAGACCCGTCGGCGCCGCTTGTGGTTCTGGGCGGGTCCAATGCGCTGCACGCCTCGGTGTTCTTCGCGCCCGACCCGCCAATCGACGGAATTTTTGTCGGGGAATCCACTGCCTGCATTTCGCGCCTATTCCTGGCGTGCGCCGACGCAAAACGCAAAGGCCTTTCCAAACGGGAAACGCTCCGGGCGCTTGAGGAAGTCCCGGGATTCGTGCAGCCGGACAAACCGCGGCCGACGCGCCGGGTGTACGACGTCGCGCTTGACCTCAACGTTTTGCTTTCCAACGCGCCGGTGTCCAACCTGGAACACGCGTACGGCACCGGAAACCTGCAACTGTCGGAAGGATGCCCGTGCTTCTGCAGCTTTTGCAGCGAGAGCTTTTGCCGGAAGCCGTACCGAGAAGTTCCGGCGGACGAAATCGTGATACAGGCGGGCCTGATGAAGGCCGGCATGGGACTTGACAAAGTTGAGCTGTACAGTTTCAACTTCAACATGCATTCCGGAATCCGCATCATTCTGGAGCAGCTGCGCCGCTTGTTTCCCGCAGTCGGCCTCAAGAGCCAGCGCTTTGACATGCTAGCCCGCGATCCGCTCATGACCGGCCTTCTTCGGGCCGCAGGGAAAACAAGCCTCACCTGCGGATTGGAAGGTATATCCCCCCGCCTGCGCAAGTATCTGCACAAAAGCCTTGCGGAAGAGGATGTTTGCGCGAGCATAGCAAACATTCTTTCGTCGCAGATGCGCGAGCTCAAGATCTTCCTGATTGTCACCGGGAAAGAAGAGGAGGCAGATTTTGCGGAATTCGACGCGTTCCTGCGTTTTATCGATGAGAAGGCGCAGGGCGAACGCCACGCTCCGCGCATCATCTTTTCCGCAACGCCGCTGGTCCGGTTCCCCTGGACCCCGCTCGAATTCGAAGACGGACCCCGGCCCGAAACGCTCAAGCCCATTATCGCATCGATACGCACCGGTATTGAGCGCCGCGGGTTCGAATTCCGCTTGTCAAGCGACCTGAACGACTACCACCTGTCGCAAATCCTGGCCCGCGCGTCCCATCCGGCGCTGTACGGGGGCTTGCTTTCGGCAATCGGGGCCACCGGTTATGTCTATCGCCGCTTTGTGCCATCCGCGTTCGTCGACGCTTTCATCGAATCGTGCAAAGAATCGGGGCTCTCGCACGATTCGCTCCTTGCGGGCCCGTCACACAAAACCGCCGGCAGCCCGTGGCTGAACGTGGAAACCGGCGTCACCAGGGAATTTCTGGTCCGGCAGCACGAAAGCGCGAAGGCGATGATCGACAACGGCTATTGCCTGGGCGCGGTCGGCGTGGCAGGCGAGTGCAAGGGCTGCGGGGTGTGCGACGAAGACGCACGACGCACGGTGTGCGCGCCCCGGCACGGAGCGGCGCACGCTTTACGCGCGTCCAAGGCCGGCATGCGTCGGACACAGGTATCCGCCGAAAAGGTTTCGTTTCTTGTTGACGTAGGCGATTCCTGCCGCGGCCTGCCGCGGCACGTGGTCTGCGTCGCGCTCGCGCGCGCGCTCATGACCGCTTGTCCGGAAAGCATATCTTTTTACCGGGGCTATGCGCGGTCGTTCTTATCGGATTTTGCCGCGCCGTGCTGGATAACCGGCAGCGACATCATAACGCTGGCGTGGGAACAGCCTGCCATTGACATGCTGGCACGCCTTGCCGGCAGCCCGAAGGGGCTTGCAGACATCAACCGGCTTCTGGGCACTCGAGCGGAGCTGGCGGGCATGGGAGCGCACGAGCCGTCGAAATTCGAATTGTCGATCTCGTCGCCCTATCCGATTGCGTGCGGCGATTACTTTGTCAAGCGCGGCCTCACCCACGCCCTCCGGAAGACCGCGCCGGGAACGTACACCTGCGAGTTTACGAAACAGGCGCTCAAGAAGAACACCGTTCTCGCGTTCTGGTACCGGTTCGTTGACGAAGGAGGCGTCGAGTGCAGGGCGACGGTCACGCCGAAATTTGACGTTCCGGAATTCGTGCGGGAAGCGTTCACCTATGGCAACGACAATGACTGGGTGAGGACGAAAGTGCGGGCGACGTTTCCGGCAGGAGCGGATTAGCGGGCTGTTGACAAAGCGAGTTCGCCTTTGCCTATGTCAGCAATTCTTGTTTCTGAGTTCTTCAACAACCAGTTTGTACTTGTGGTGGATCATTAGTCTGTCGAATTCCCAGAATTCCTCAAGCATTCCTTGAAGTTCTGCCTCGGTAAAATATTTTTCCACATTTGGAAAGAAAACAGCATCTTCTTTCCGTATGTGCTTGGGATAAAACTCCACCAGCACATTAAACTGTTCAAGAATCGCGTTTATAGTATCTTCGCCTTTTAAGTACTTATTCTTCGCCTCAACGATATTCGCCACCGTTTTCCTTCCGAATTTGTGTTCCTCAATCAATTCATTCATGATAGTTGCATCTTCCGGAGACATGTCTTTTTTAACGCATGCCCGAAAAAGTATGTCTTCTTCTTTTCCATGGTGAGTCCTGTCGGCATACATGCGAATAAAATCAACAGCCGTATCAACAAAGACGGGATCCACCGTGCCGGCTTTATTGATTTCGGGTATCTTTCGTTTGATTATTTCAATCATTTTCTCAATAAGCCGGTGTTCGATCATCAACGGGCCGCGCGGTTTCATGACTACCCCTTCCTTGAGTGTTTTATGTACCGCTTCGGGATTCCAGGGGCAGCGGCCTCGCCCTGTTTTTCCAGTCTTTACACATGTATCTTGAATCCGAGATCAATTTCATTCGCGGGAAGTCCGCCTCTTATTCCCCAGTTTTCCAGCGGTTGTTCGACCAGTAGAATAACGGCGTCGTTTCGATGTATTCCTATGGCTTCGAGATTTGTCACAATTTCTTCAAACAATTTCTTTTTTGTTTCCTTTTTTCTTCCGGGATAAACAAACACTTCCATCAAAATATATTTGCCGGTTTTTCCATCGGGTATTTTCCAATTATTCCTGCTGTATTCATTGATCTTCTGGTTATAGTCCCATTCCGGAATCCGAAACGCGCTCACGAGGGCAGAATGAATTGCCGCGTGTATTTTGTTTTTGAATTCAACTGAATTTCCTTCCAACATCGAGATGGTCACAAGCGGCATAATCGTTCCTTCGGTTGTTCCATTATCTGCCCTCTTTCAACTGTATTGACGTAGTATTTGCCTGTCAATGCATGCGAAGGGGTTTGCTCATCAACGTGCAAACTGGGATTCCTTCCTTTGCCTTCACAACTGCACCTCGCGGGTGCCCCACAACACAAGGTTGGATTCTCGCCAAAACTCCCACTTTGGGGTCACCCGGCTCAGCCATCCAACAGCACTTGAATTGCATCTATATATCTCGTGGTGCACCCCAGCCGAAGATTGGATTCTCGCAAATAAACTCACGTGTGGGTCACCCGGCACACCTATCCAGCAGCATTTCTGGAGAAACCGGCAGGAATGACAGGCGGGACAACGGGGCCGCTACTCCGCGCCGTCCCCGTCTGTATCGGCGTCGTCGCGCATACGCAGAAGCCCCCGCATGGAGCTCTTCACAAACGCTATGATCGTTTCGACGTCGGGGTCGCCGGTGAACTCCGCGGCGAGCCGCGCGCACGCCTCCGACGCGGTAAGGCCGGAGCGAAACAGGATCTTGTATGCCCGTTTGACGGTGCGACGCCGCGCTTCGCCGAACCCTGTCCGCGCAAGGCCGACACGGTTGATGCCTACCACGCGCATCGGATCGGGCGCGGTGATGGCGAACGGAACCACGTCTTTCACAATAAGGGAATACGCGGCAAGGTGGCAGTAATCGCCAATCTTGCGGAACTGGGTGACGGCGCACGTGCCGCCGATATTGACGTGATGCCCGATCTCCACATGCCCGGCAAGATTGAGCGTGTTCGCCGCGACAAGAAAATCCCCGATGCGGCAATCGTGCGCGACGTGGCAGTAGGCCATGAGAAGGCAGTTGGCGCCCACAACCGTTTCGCCCGTGGCTTTTGTGCCGCGGTTGAGCGTGCAGAATTCCCTGATGGTGCAATTGTCGCCGATGCGGAGAAGGGTAGTTTCGCCGCCGAACTTGAGGTCCTGCGGCTTGTCGCCGAGGCTCGCGCCCTTGAATACCCTGCACCCCGCGCCGAGCCGCGTTCCGCTGAAAATAGTCACGTGCGACCCGATTTCGCACCGGTCGCCGATGGTCGCGTCGTTCTCAACAACGCTGTAGGGACCGATGGCCACATCGGCGCCCAGCAATGCTCCCTTGTCGACAATCGCCGTCGGATGGATGACCGTTCCCACTAGAGATCATCTCCCTTTTTGCCGACCATGGCAAGAAGCTCGGCTTCGCACACCACCTTGTTGTTTACGTAGCACTTGCCGGCGAACCGCATCGTGCTGCGCCGGTCCTGCAGGGTCTCCACTTCGATTTGCAGCACGTCGCCGGGCCGCACCCATCCCCGGAACCGAGCTTTGTCGATGCCGAGGAACGCGATGGCGTTTCCCTTGTCGTACTTTTTGCCGTACAGCCCGATGATCCCGCACGCCTGGGCCATAGCCTCGATCTGCAGCACGCCCGGCATGACCGGCTCGCCAGGGAAATGCCCCTGGAAGAACGGCTCGTTGACCGTGACGTTCTTGATCGCCACGATCTTCTTTCTCGGGTCCAGTTCCAGCACCCGGTCTACGAGAAGGAACGGGTAGCGGTGCGGAAGAATCTGGAGGATTTCCTCAAAACTCACCGGCGGCGGTTCACCCTCTTCCCTCTTCTTTTTCTTCTTCCTCAGATGTTCACGGATCCTCTGTGCCATTTCGATGTTGGCCGCATGACCGGTGCGCGCCGCCTGGATATGGCAGAGCAGGGGTTTGCCGAGCAGGTAGAAATCGCCCAGCATGTCCACCATTTTGTGGCGGGCAAGTTCGTTGGGAAACCTGAGCTTCGTGTCGTTGACAAATCCATTACTGCCTTTTTCGACGGGGCCTTTCCAGTCGAACAATTTCCGGATATACCCGATGTGGTCCGCGGTAAGATCCACGTCCTGCACAACCACCGCGTTGTCGAGCCGTCCGCCTTTGATGAGCCCGGCCTCGCGCAGTTTTTCTATTTCCGACAGGAAGCAGAAGGTGCGCGACGGGGCGAAGTCGGTCACGTAGTCCCTGAGCGAGAAGAGCGTGGTGTGCTGGGCGCCGAGCGCGGGGTGATTGTAATCGATCATGATGGTGGCGCGAAACGTGTTGGAGGGCAGGATGCCGAAGGTGATATTGTCCTTCATTTCCACCAGCATGAAATCGTCTATGGTGAGGTAGTCCCGCTGCGCGGCCTGCTCCACCATGCCGGCCTTCTGCAGAAGCTCGACAAACGGGAGCGCGCTGCCGTCCATGAGCGGCACTTCCTGCGCATCCATCTCCACCCTGCAGTTGTCGATTTCGAGCCCGGCGCAAGCGCTCATGAGGTGCTCCACCGAGTGAATCTTGATGCCGTTTTTTCCTATTGCCGTGCCGCGTGCAAGATCAACCACATTGTCGATGTCGGCCTCTATCTCGGGCGAGCCCTTGACATCGGTGCGGACAAACCGGATGCCGTAATTCTCGGGTGCCGGATGAAGCGTCACCCTTGTGGTATCGCCGGTGTGCAGGCCGGTGCCGGACAGAGAAACCGCCTTCTGGATGGTATGTTGGAGAGGCATTGGATAGTGTCCTTTTAAATGGTCAACTCATTGTGTGATAAGAACCGACATTTGCCTTTTCGTTCGCCTCACCCTATCACCCCGGCCTTTCGGCCACCCCTCTTCCCCTCTCCACGAGTGGAGAGGGGAAGAGGGGTGGGGGAGATGAGGTGAGGCGATAGGATTGCAGAAGAAATGAACTCAAATCTCAATGAACTATCAATTGCAAGAAAAATAATCATTCTGCGAAATGCGTACCGGTCCCTCTAGGAAACCAGGGAACGCTTTATTTCTTCTTGTCAAGTGCCGCCTTCAGCTCGTTGAGCTCCTGCCGCAGCCGTTTTAGTTCCTTGAGCGCCTCGGGAAGCTGCATTTGTGCGGCTTCGGCCCTGCGCAGGGTCATGAAGTCGCGCGTGGGCGAGCCGGAGATCCTTGCGCCTTTTTCTATGTCTTTGCCGACGCCAGATTGGGCATTGACAAATACGTCGTCGCCGATTTCGAGATGGCCCGCAAACCCGGCCTGCCCGCCCACCACCACCCGCTTGCCAAGGTTCGTGCTGCCCGAAATGCCGGTTTGCGCCGCAATCGCGCAGTTGTCGCCGATCTTCACGTTGTGCGCAACATGGACAAGATTGTCGAGCTTCACGCCTTTTCCGACAACCGTCGCCACGAACGTTCCGCGGTCAATGGTGGTGCATGCCCCGATTTCGGCGTCGTCTTCGACGATAACCGTGCCGAAAGAGGGAATGCGTATCCACCGTTCTCCTTCCCGTGCATTGCCGAACCCTTCGCTTCCGACGACCGCGCCCGACTGGATGATCACCCGGTTGCCGATGGTGCAGCGCCGGCGGACGATGGCGCCGGAGTCGATGCGGCAGTCCTCGCCCACCGTGGCGCCATTCTCGATGACGCACTGCGCGCCGATCACCGTTCCCCTGCCCACCGTGCACTCTGCGCCGACCACGGAGCACGGCCCGACATACGCGGCGGGATGGACCGATGCCGAGGGATGGATCCAGGCGGTGGGATGCGCCGGGCCGTCAAACAGCGGAAGCCTGTTTTCAAACTGCTGCGCAATCTTTGCAAATGCGACATAGGGGTCGTCCACTTCGAGGCATATCTTCCCCGCCGCCGGTTTTCCCTTCTCGACGATAACCGCGCGCACCCCGGATTGTTCGACGCGTGACAAGTAAGCAGGGTCCGACACGAAGGTAAGCGTATGCTCGTCGGCTTCCCCCGGGTCTGCAAGACCGCGGATTTCGATGTCTCCGAACGCCGGGTCGAGGCGGCATTCCAGTTCACGGGCGATGCGGGAGAGCTTCACGAGGTCTTATTCCTTGTTGAGAATGTTAAGCACCCGCTCGGTAAGGTCGAAGGTCTTTTTGGCGAATATGACGCCTCCCGCGCGCGCGTCAAAAATGTAGTCGTAGCTTTCGTCTTTCGCAATCTTGTCGATAATCTTCTGGATCTTTTCGATGATCGGTTTGGTAAGCTCCTCATTTTTACTGAGCGCCTCGCCCTTCTGCCCGAACTTGGTTTGCAGGAAATCCTGGTATTCCTGCATCTTCTGCTTGAGTTTCCCCTCGATTTCGGTCCTGCGCTCCGCGCTGAGGAGCAGGCTCTGCTTGTCGAGCTGGTCCTTGAGGTCCTTGATTTCCTTCTGGCGGGTGGAAGCGTCCTGTTCCCATTTAGCAACTTCTTTGTCGAATTTATCCTGCGCCTCCTTGGTACCCGCGTAATTGCGGAAGATCTCCTCGGAATTGATGTACCCGATTTTCATCATCTGGGCGTTGCTCAGAAAAACGAGCCCGCACCCGCACACTAGCACGCCGACCATTCTCAACAGAGAACTCATACCAACCTCCGGATTTATAGGTAAATAGGTTTGTGCCGATATGTCCTGAAGAAAGTTCTAAGGACCGGATTTCTTTTCGCCATTCTTTGTTTACCCCTGCATCCCCCCCGGAGGGGGACTTATTGGAAAAGGCGTTCATTTGATGGATTCAACACCTCACAAGTCCCGCTTGCGGGATCTGCGAGAGGGCGCCGCGAATGATGATCCTCTTTGTCAAAATCCTTTTCCCAACTGGAACCCGAATTCGAAACCGTGGATTCTTGTCCCGAAATGTTCGTACTGGCTCGGTTCGCGGAGTCCCCAGCCGAAATCGAAGCCCAAAAGCCCGAGCATGGGCACGTCGAGCCTGAGCCCGAATCCAACGCCGGGATACAAATCTTCAAGAGAAACCTGCGACAGGCTCCCCCACGTGTTGCCCGCGTCCCCGAACATTGACAGGTACAGCGTCTGTTCGAGAATCGGAAACCGTATCTCGCTTGACAGCGCAAGAAGCGCGACCCCGTTCTGCGGGTTGTTCACGTAGCCGAAGGTCCGCTCCTTGTAGCCGCGGATAACGCCGTCGGTGAGCCACGACCCGCCCGCGCTCCACGCGTCGAAGCGGGACATTTCCATTTGGCCGGACCCGTCCAGCGAGCTGATGAGGCCGAAATTCGATTTCGTGCACAGCACGAATTTCCAGAACAGAGGAAAATACCAATCGTAGGTGAGCTGGGACTTGAGGTACCGGTAGTCGCCGCCAAGACCGGAGATCCCGGGAGAAATCGTGAGGCGCGATCCTTGGCTCGGAAATTTGGGCATGTCGGTGTCGTCGCGGAACAGGGAAAGGGTCACCTTGCTCATGATGCCCTTGGGCCTGAGATGAACGCCGTTGGGGAAGAGAGTGCTTGTGGTATCGTTTTCCTGCTTCCAGGCGAGATCGTAGGCCACCGACGCGGAAAAGTAATCGTCGGGCCATTTGAGTCTGCGCCCCGCGCTTCCCGAAAACCCGTACTGGGTCTGCTCGCCGTAATAGTTTGTTTTCTGGTAATAGATGCTCCCGCTCAGCGATGTGGGAGTGTTGAACGCCCAAGGTTCCGTGAACCCGATGGATACGTCCTGGCGGTTCTGGCCGTACTCGAAGTTCAGGTCGAGTTTCTGCCCGGCGCCGCGGAAGTTGGGGATCGACGTGGTGAAGGTCCCCATCATACCGTCCGCCTCGGAGTAGGATGCGCCGAGCGACAACTGGCCGATGTTGTCCTTTTCGGCAATGTTGAACTCGAGGTCGACCGTGCCGTCTTCGTTGGGATGCAGGTCCGGTTTCACGTTGCTGAAGAAATTGAGCTGGTATATGTCTCGGACGCTCCTCATCATGAGCGACTGCTTATATTTCTGGCCGGGCATTATCTTCATTTCCCGGCGTATCACCTTTTCCTTGGTCTTCATGTTTCCCGTGATGTCGATCTTCCGCACGATGGCCGGCTTCCCCTCGGTGATGTCGAACGTGACATCCACGGTGTCACCGCGGAACGACTGTCGGTCGCGCACCTGCACCCAGAGATATCCTTCCTCGCGATAGGAATTGACCACGAACTCCTTGGTCGCCTCAAACTTGCTTTTCTGAAAAGGTTTGCCCTTCTTCATGAGGATCGTGCTGGTGAGCGTGCTCGTCTCGATCACCTTGTTGCCGGAAAAGAAAAAGTCGCCCGTCATGAACTTCCTGCCTTCGGAAACCTCCACTAAAATATACAGGTCTTTCTTGTTTGAGCCGTACCAGAGGCTGTCGCGGACCACTCGGGCGTCCATATACCCCTGATCGTTGTAAAACAGCATGAGGGAATCCAGGTCGTCCTTGTATTTGTCTTCGTCGAAGTCGCCTCCCCAGAAGAATTGCCGCTCTTTTGTCTTGAAGGTCCATTTGAGCTTGCCTTCCTTGAAGGCGGAGTTCCCCTTGAACATGATTTTTTTGATCACCACCTTGGGACCTTCGCTGAACTTGAACTTGACCAGCACGTTGCCCGGGATCTTGGTGGGAATGGTCTCGGTCTTGACATCCGCAAGCAGGTAGCCCTTCTGCGAATACAGCTTCTTGCAGATGAGCGCGTTTTCGAACAGGAGCGCGTCGCTGCACGACGAGCCTTTTTTTATGGTCATCTTCTCCTCGAGGTCCTTCTTGGGAATCTTCTTGTTTCCGGAGAATTCGATGACCTCCACCGTGGGATTCTCGGTCACCGTGAGCAGGAGGGATGCGGACGAGTCGTTCTCCTTTGTCACATAGAAATTGATGGTCTTGAAGTACCCCAGCTTGTACAGGTTCTTGATGGCCTGCTGAACGTCCTGGGGGGTAAAATCGGCGTTTTCCCGCAGACCGATGCTGTTCCGTATCAGCGACGACTGTTGAACCGCCAGTCCCTGGATGATGAGCGTGTCGAGCACTTTTGCCCCGGCAAGCGAAAAGGCAACGATTGTGAGGAGCAGCACGCGATGACAATGCTTCATGGGTGTCCTAGAAATCAAAGAGTTTTCTCAGGTCTTTTATCGGTAATTGCAGCCACAGATTCACCGTTGGGTTGGCTTCCAGCGACTTGTCTCCTTTGTAAATACCGTAACTGACGTCAAGGAGAATCGGTTGCAGGGGTTGGACTTCAAACCCGAGATCGTACTGAGGCCGCAAGACCGTGTCTAGGGGCACCAGTTCCGTTCGCCATTTGAGGAAGACCTTGTCGTATAGTATGTACCGTCCAAGCGTGACGCCGACGTTTGCAAAAGTGAGGTAATCCCATTTACTCCAATCGAATTGGTGCGCGTAGAGCTTAGTAAAATAATTCGACGCAATGGACGTTTCAACGTTAATCACGTCGAGGCCGAGCGTTTTGGCAAGGCGCCGCTGCAGGTTCTGCAGCAGCATGCGGTGCAAGTACTGTTCGCCCATTGTCGAAACAAACTGGCCCGCGCCGCCGATGGAGCCGTACTGTTTTCCCTCGTCGGTGACGAATTGCTTTTCCGATTCCCCGGGAATGGTCTCGATGTCGGCGCCAACCCTGAAATGGACATCGTAGAGCCTGCCGCGCTCCGACCACGCGCCCGTCGCCGAATCGCGCGTGAGAAGCGTGAGCCTGATGAGGTCGAACCTGCTGGTGTCGGACATCGCCTGGGCGCTTCCCCAGATGATGGGCGTGTTGTCGTAGCCCTTGCCCGCGCCCAGCGGCTGGGGGACAAAATCGAGACCTACGTCGACATTTCTGTCGAAGGTCCGCGCGAAAAATACCGATCCCGTGTTCGATCGAAGCGCCCCGAGGATCTGAAAGGTCTTGTCGAGATCGCGGCCCCGCATGGAAAGCACCGATACCGGGTCCACGTAACATTCCACGAACCGCATCAGCTTTCTGTTTTTCCCGGTGTCGTAATAATACATCACTTTGCGGTTGCCTACGCGCATGTCAAGGTTCCACGTGATATAAGGGAACGGATCGAATTTGACGTGGGTTTCAACATTGTCGAGCAGTGGGAACGTGATGTCGGACGAACGCATGAGCCAGGTGCCGGTTATGCAGAGGCGGTCGAGGGGGCCCGACAGCGCGAATTCCGGAAACGGCGCCTTGGCGTCGAATTCGACGTCGGCCACGGCGCCGATTTCCATGAGGCCGGGCACATGAACGTCCACCCCGCGCTTCGGCGTGCTCACCAGCAAGACCCCCAAATCCAGGAACCCGAGGGTGATCGGCTCGAATCGCGGCGGGATCGTGTGCGTGGAATGGATCCTCACCGGCCGGCGGCCCACGGTGCCGCTCATCACCGTGGTGATCCCGGCGGTGGTGAACGTATTGTCTTCCCCGGAATCGGCGGTGGCGGCCGCGGCGTTGTCGAGCGTCATGCGCAGGGAAAAATCTTTGATCTCCTCGGGCACATAGGGCATCACGCGCACGACGCCGCGCGGGATTAGGACGGAAGCCTTTGTCAACCGCATGTTTTCGCGCGTGCCCCGCAGGGCCGCCTCGATTGTCCCGGCGCCGTGTCCTGAGACGGGAAAGCCAAGCGGCACGCCCGCATTGTGTTCCACCGACGCGACCAGGTCGCCGCTTATCACCGCCTGCGCGTCGAGCGTATCGCTTTCGCCCTCTTCGTTTGCGATAACGCTCCAGGGAACAAAACCGCTTGCCGCGATCTTCACCCGAAGCGAATCTTCGGCGGAAAACGAATGGACAAATATTCCCTTTCCGTCGACAGTCGCCGACGCCCGAATCCGGCTGAGCCGCCAGGCGTCGAGCGTTATCCCGTCGGAATGCAGTGTGACGGCCGCGGCCGCGCCCGAACGCGTCGAGGAGAATTCGCCGGAAACGGTCCCGTGCAAATCGTGGTCTTCTTTCGTGAAATCCTCGGGAAGCGCCGGGCCGAACAGCGTCCACGCTCCAACATCTCTCAGCGTTCCGGAGTACCGCAGCCCGTTCTTGTTTGTCACGGTGTCCACGGCCGCGAGCGGGGCGCCGTTCTGGCGTACCACGAACGGGAACACGGTGAACACCGTGTCGCGGGTCTGGATAACCGCGTCGGTTTCAACGGCCGTAAGAACGCCGAAGGCGCCCCCGCGCAGGTGCAGCTCGGAATCGGTGCGAACCCGGTCCAGGCCGCCCGTTATCCGCGTGGCGCCGGACAGGGTCCCGGCCGAAACCGGCAGCTTGCCATTAAAGAAAAGCCTGTTGAGCGCTGCGATGGGCATGCTTTGGCACCGAACGGTCATGTCGATTCCAGGGGCGGCATTGCCGAAACGCACCAGGCCGCTGCCCCGGATGCCGGTGAGCGCCACGAGGGAATCGATGCGGAGCGAATCGCCGCACACGCTTCCCTGGCCGCGAAGGGGAATCAGGCTGTCGGCCATTGCCAGGTTGCGCTGGGATATCTGCCACCGCACGGACCTGTCTTGTTCGGCCTTGTCGATTTGCACGTCCAGGCCGCCGTGAATGCGCGGAATTGCGCTGGCCGGACGCAGTGCAATTTCGGCTTGGCCCCGGGCCAGAAACGCCTTTGCGGTGCCCTTGAACATCATCACAGCCCGGGCGGAATCGACGTTTCGCGCAAGATCCGGCTGAAGCCGGGCAATGCAATCGGTGATGAGCCGGGGGCCCGCGGCGGCATTGCACGCCACAATGGGCGACGCGCCCGTAAGACTGTCCAGGATGCCGGTAACGGAAAAATAGGCGCCGTTGCCCGGCATGCTTGAAAACGAAAGTCCCTTGCCGTCCGACGTGGTGATCCGCACCTCGGGAGCGCCGAGGTTGATGCCGTTGAAGGCAAGCGACCGGCTGCGTGCCGAAGCGTCGACCAAGTAGGTGCCGCCAAGCCCTCGAATCGTGCCCTCCACGGCAAGCTGGCCGTGCAGCGCCGGAATATTTTTCAGTGAATCAAGAGAGGCCTTGAATGAAACGGAATAGGCGACCGGCTCCTTCTCGAACGTAGCGATTCCGGATGCCTGGACCTTGAGCGCGGGTCCGCGCACGGTAAGCGAATCCACGTTCACCTGCGCGGCGTCGAAGCTGCCCTGACAGCCGGCCGAGGTCAGCGTGAATCCGAATATGCACGGCCCGCCCGCGGTTATAGAGAACCGTTTGGCCGCCTCGTGCCTGCGCTTTGACAGTTTTGCCTCCGCCCAGACGGCGCCCGAGACGTTCTTTACAAAGGAAGAAGAGAGGCCGGTGAACGCATCCGGCCGGATGCCCGCGGCGTGCACGACAACGCTGCTTTCGTTGCTGTCGACATCCGCGAGGTCCCACACGCCTTTCCCCGAAACGATGCCTCCCCCGGTTTCGCACCTGAGAGAATCGAGACGCACGGTGGTATTCGACAACGCAACGGACATGTCGATTGACGTAATAGGAACGCTGTACCCGGCAATGCCGCAGGTGCCGCGGGACACGTGAAGCCACCCGTTGGATTCAAGCGTTTCCGCCGTGAGGGAATCGGGGAACGAAAACTCAAATACGCCGTCGAACAGCCCGCCGCTAACGGTGGCCCCGCGAAAGGCCAGGGGACGCTGTATCTGCGCTTTGTCGAGCCGCAGCGACACCCGGTGCCGGCCGCCTGTTTTGGAAAACGATGCCGATACAAAAAGGTTCTTGCGGTTGGACGCCATGGTTCCGCGCAAATCCATCATCAAAGCGCGCTCCTCGTCCCAGACCCTGCCGGCAAGTTCCTCGCCCAGGACCACACTGCCACCCGTGGGGGTGGTAAGCGTCACTGCGCCCCTGCGCACCAGGAGGTACCCGACGGGAAAATTCCTGAACAGGGAGAAGAGCCTCCCGCTTTCCGCCGTGGACGGCTGCGGTTGCTGCGCGGGAACATTCTGCGCAAGGCGGATATCGAGTAACGGCGAGATCAGGATGATCTTACTGATGCTCTTTCCGAAATCGCCATGGGTCCGGATGAGTTTCCACAGGGAGAAGGCCACTTGGATGTCACGGATGCCTATGTTGAAGGAGTGCATGGAAAGCGAAGCGGAAATGTTCTGCAGGTAGACGGAGAAGAACCCGAGCCGCACGCGCCCCACCGAAAACTCGCCCCCTGTCGATGCGGACAGGCGTTGGACCAGGATGCGCTCGATGTTTCTGCCTTTCTCCAGGCGACGCACGCCCAGAACTATCCCTGCCGCGGCGGCGAGCAGGCACAGGCTTACGACAATCACCCACTTACGTGGTTTCATGTTCCGGGACGGCCTTGGTGAACTCCAGCTGGTCGTTGCCGGCCTCGATCAGAATCGTGTCACCGTCCGTAAATCTGTTGTTGAGAAATTCCTCAGCCAGCCTGTCTTCCACGAGCTTCTGGATGGAACGGCGCATGGGACGCGCGCCGAGTATGGGATCGAAGCCGTGTTCGAGAATGAAGCTCTTTGCGGCGTCGCTCACCCGGAGTACAACGGTGCGTTCGTTGAGTTTCTCCTGCACCTCGCCGAGCTGGATGTCCACGATCTTGGCTATTTCCTCTTTGCCAAGCGGATTGAACACGATGGTGTCGTCGACGCGGTTGAGAAATTCGGGGTTGAAGATCCGCTTGAGCTCATCCATCACTTTCGACTTCATCGATTCGTAGTCGGACACGTCGGTGCTTTTGCCGAACCCCAGGCTGCCGGTCTTGCGCACGTCGCGCGTGCCGGCGTTGGAGGTCATGATGATGATGGTGTTCTTGAAATTGACGTGCCGGCCGTAGGAATCGGTGAGCAGGCCGTCGTCGAGGATCTGCAGCAGGATGTTGAACACGTCCGGATGCGCCTTCTCTATTTCGTCAAGCAGGATCACCGCGTAGGGCTTCTTGCGGATCTTTTCGCTCAATTGGCCGCCCTCTTCGTAGCCCACGTAGCCGGGAGGCGCACCCACGAGGCGCGACACCGCGAACTTTTCCATGTATTCCGACATGTCGATGCGAACGAGCGCGTCGTCGGAGTTGAACAGGTTTTCCGCGAGGGCCTTTGCAAGCTCGGTCTTGCCCACGCCCGTGGGCCCCAGGAAGATGAACGACGCGATGGGCCGCCGCGCGTTATGCAGGCCGGCGCGCGAGCGGCGGATGCTTTTGGCCACGGCCTCGAGCGCCTTGTCCTGGCCCACCACGCGCTTGCGCAGCTCGTCTTCGAGGTGGAGCAGTTTCTTGGACTCCTCCTCCTCAAGCCGCGACAGCGGGATGCCGGTCATGGTGGCGATCACCTCAATGATGGTAGGCTCGTCCACCAGAAGGCGTTCCTCCGACTTCGACTTCCGCCAGAGCGCTTTCTTTTCGAGAAGCGTTTCCTTGAGCTTTTCCTGTTTGTCGCGCAGCTTTGCCGCCTTTTCGAATTCCTGGTGCTCCACCGCTTTTTCCTTCTCCTTCACCACGTCGGTGATCTCCAGCTCCATCTGGCGGATCTCGGGCGGGATCTCCATGCTCGACAGCCGCTTGCGCGCGCCCGCCTCGTCGATGACGTCGATGGCCTTGTCGGGATGGAAGCGGTCCGATATGTAGCGTTCGGCAAGCTTGACGGCGACTTCGATTGCTTTATCGGAATACGTCACCTTGTGGTGGTCTTCGTACCGGTGGCGCAGGCCCAGGAGGATCTGGACGGTTTCGGCCGTGCTCGGCGGGTTCACCATGATGGTCTGAAATCGCCGGGCGAGCGCGCCGTCTTTCTCTATGTACTTTCTGTATTCGTCAAGCGTCGTCGCGCCCACGCACTGGATCTCGCCCCGGGACAGCGCGGGCTTGAAAATGTTGGAGGCGTCGAGGCTTCCTTCGGAGCCGCCCGCGCCCACGATGGTGTGCAATTCGTCTATGAAAATGATGATGTTCTCGTTCTTCTGCAATTCCACCATGAGGGCCTTGAGCCGCTCTTCAAACTGGCCGCGGTACTTTGTGCCTGCGACGATGGAGGCCATGTCGAGGTTTATCACGCGCTTGTTTTCGAGCACCTGCGGGATGTTTTTCTCAACGATTTTCTGCGCGAGCCCTTCCACAATCGCCGTCTTGCCGATGCCGGGTTCGCCGATGAGCACCGGGTTGTTCTTCTTGCGTCGGCTGAGGATCTGCACCACGCGCTCGATTTCCTTCTCCCTGCCGATGACCGGGTCAAGCTTGCCTTCCCGGGCAAGGCTCGTGAGATCCCTGCCGAAATGATCGAGGAACGGCGTCTTGCTCTTTTCCTTCGGCGCGCCCACGGTTTCGCCGCCGCGCAGCACCCTGCTTATCTCCTCCTTGACGCGGTCGTATTCCAGCCCCGCGGATGCAAGCGCGTTGGACGCGGTGGACTCGGTGTCCTTCATGAGCGCCAGCAGCAGGTGCTCGGTGCCGATGTACTTGTGCGACATGGACCGGGCTTCGTTTGCGGCAATCTCGAGCACCTTTTTCGCCCGGGGGGTAAACGGCAGCATCTGGCCAATGGTCATCATGCCGCCGGTGGACGTGATTGCCTTTTCGATGTTCGCTGCGAGTTCGTCGAGGTCGACGCTCATGCTGCGCAACACCGCAACGGCCACGCCGTCGCCCTCTTTGATGAGGCCCAGAAGCAGATGCTCGGTCCCCACGTAATCGTTGCCCAGCCGGACCGCTTCCTCACGCGCGATCTGCATGACTTTCTTCACTCTGTCGGTAAACATTCCATTAACCATGTATTCTTTTATCCTTTTTTGCCTTGAATGTTGGACTGATTTGCCCGTTCGGTTGTTTCACTATAGGAAAATAATTTGGGCCATTCTTGGGATTTCGTGCGGGGATGGTTTTTATTTGACTTGGAGGCCAAGTTGGATTTCAAGATAGCGAGTTGATCAAGAAAATATTATGGTTTGCCGAGCCGGTGCGGCGAATATCAAGATCAAGATAATATTTTTGTGTGCTGAGCGGGTGCGGCGTGGATGTACCCGTGGCAAGCCCGAACTCTCTGCTGCGCGCACCCTAGAAACACCCGATGACAAAAAATTGCAGAACCCGTGTATGCGAGGAACATCAGGGGATAAGGCAACTGCGGCAATGAAGGAGCGGTTCATCCCCGCGTACGCGGGGAACATTGCGATAAACACCTTGCGCCTCCTCACCCCGTCGGTTCATCCCCGCGTACGCGGGGAACATCCTTTCACTTTCCCCGCTACTCCGCCTAACGCCGGTTCATCCCCGCGTACGCGGGGAACATTATCGAAAGCCCAAGCGGAGTACAATAAGATTCGGTTCATCCCCGCGTACGCGGGGAACATCGTGTAGTGCCATTGATGCTCACCCGCGACATCGGTTCATCCCCGCGTACGCGGGGAACATAGCAAGGAATGCGTCGCGGATTGTTCCACTTTCGGTTCATCCCCGCGTACGCGGGGAACATCGTCGCACCCAGCCATGTCGTTGAACGTGTCACGGTTCATCCCCGCGTACGCGGGGAACATGTGCAATACGCACCATGAAAGAAAAATGTGGACGGTTCATCCCCGCGTACGCGGGGAACATATATAAGCGGAGAATGGATTTCTGGGGATTATCGGTTCATCCCCGCGTACGCGGGGAACATCCAATACTCCTCATGATTGGTTTTTGTGTGGTCGGTTCATCCCCGCGTACGCGGGGAACATTCTTTCTGCTGCTTGAGGATCTGGTCGAAAAACGGTTCATCCCCGCGTACGCGGGGAACATTACACAAAAGCGTATGGCCTTGACAAAGACGACGGTTCATCCCCGCGTACGCGGGGAACATCGGAAGTTGCGTAGCGTATGCCATTTCGATATCGGTTCATCCCCGCGTACGCGGGGAACATAAAAATCGTCTTTCTGATCTTAACGATCATCTCGGTTCATCCCCGCGTACGCGGGGAACATACAAAAAACCGGAGGATATCATGCAGAAACAACGGTTCATCCCCGCGTACGCGGGGAACATAGAGCATGATCCACAATGGCGGCTTTCGTGATCGGTTCATCCCCGCGTACGCGGGGAACATTTGTCGGTGGCACGCTCGGTTACATTCCTGTTCGGTTCATCCCCGCGTACGCGGGGAACATGCGCGCAATGACGCATTCAACCGTTGCGACCGCGGTTCATCCCCGCGTACGCGGGGAACATTTTTTTAGTATCGTCGATATTGACGGCAAATACGGTTCATCCCCGCGTACGCGGGGAACATTAACAAAAAAACCACCATCTACTCGCCTAATCCGGTTCATCCCCGCGTACGCGGGGAACATAGAGGTACACCAGACCAGGGTTGACCGTGATGCGGTTCATCCCCGCGTACGCGGGGAACATAGAAAGCAGCGATGGCAGATGCGCTTGACAGGCGGTTCATCCCCGCGTACGCGGGGAACATTTGCGCTCACGGTTTTTTCTCATTTTTCAGGGCGGTTCATCCCCGCGTACGCGGGGAACATGGATGCTGGCGTATGTGAGCGGCGCGGAGAGGCGGTTCATCCCCGCGTACGCGGGGAACATTTATGGAAAGGACCTTGGAGTCAATCCATTCTCGGTTCATCCCCGCGTACGCGGGGAACATACTAATTTTCTTCCCTTTGATTTCAAACGAGATACAAAAATCCAAAAAACCCACCAACTGAAATCCAACCCGCTGCAGGCCAGAGAAGCAATTGGCAAAGTGCCCATCTATATTTCGAAATGTCAAAGAACGAGAGCGTGATCCTCGTCCGGACGGAACCTTACATCTCTCTCACCTTTTTCAGCAACGCTCCAACAGGAATTCCCTTTTCTGAAGCCTTCAACACAATTTTTGCGCACGCCAGTGCGTCTGATGCTGCATCATGGTGGTTAAGCGGAATGTTGAAGTGCCTGCAAACATCGGACAACTTTGTCGGCCGGATATTCCATACTCTTCTTGACAGCTTCACGGTGCACAGGAACGCCAGATCCGGTACGTCAACGCACGCATTGCCGCAGCACTCGTAGAGAACGCCGCGGTCGAAAGACGCATTGTGCGCGGCGACAAAGTCTACACCTTCAAAATGCTTTCGGACTTTTTTCCACACATCTCCAAAGCAGGGTTTGTCCCTCACCTGCCGCCAGGTTATTCCATGCAGATAGCTGAAGACAAAGTCCTTCCTGGGCGGACGAATAAGAAAGCATTCCTTATCGAGAATCAGGTTTTTGTCGGCAACCACTACGGCCATCGCGCACGCGCTGTCGCGGCCGTAGTCTGCGGTCTCGAAATCGATGGCCGCGAATCTGGAAAACCCGATGGTCTTCGGCTTACGCTTCCTCACTGTTTTCTTTTCCGTTGTTTTTCTCCATTTCAGGGTGGAACGAGACCAGTTTGATGCCGTCGAAATCCACCGGCATGCGCCTATTCTTTCCGACCGTCTTGAAATCAAATCCCGATTCGGTGTTGGTGCTCCAGATCATCACGCCATTGCCGTCTTGAGTATAAAACTCGACCTGCTCCCAAAGCATCTCCCGCACGCGCTTGGACACGTCGCCCACGTAGACGCCGGTGCGAGCTTCAATCAGGTACACTCCAAGCCTGCCGCGTAAACGCGGAGGCACGTTTTCAACTACGATGACCAGCATCGCCAATGCTTTCTTCGTTAGGGATGGCAATTGGAACGGCTTCCTCGTGCGGCTCAGGCTTGGGGAGTTCTCCGGCCGCAAGGACATCCTCAATTGTCGGGATCAACCTTTCAAGGATTTTGGTTTCGCGGAACATGTCACGGCATGCAAGCCGCACCTCGCGCTCCACTTCCCCATCAGGCTTTTTTGCCGCGATCTTGAACGCTGCAGGAACGACCGTCTCAAATTTCAGGATGTCGGCGAGATCGTAAACAAACGATTGTGGCTTCCCGGTGTGAATAAAACCAATGGCAGGCGCATACCCGGCGGCCAGGATGGCCGCTTCACAAACGCCATAGAGGCATGACGTGGCCGCGCTCAGGCAACGGTTGGCCCTGTCTCCGCCTTCCCAATTGTCCACATCGTAATCACGATGCGTCCACTCGACCCGGTATTTCTGCGCGAGCATTTTGTACATGGCCCGCACTCGCGCGCCCTCGATACCGCGTAACTGTTCTATGCTGCGCCGCTCGGGCGGTCTTTCTCCGAACCTGATTTCGTACATCTTGCGCACAACCTTGAGCCTTGCCGCGTCATCAAGCGCCAATCGCGCCTGATACAGGAGCCTGTCGGCCCGGGCTCCACCCGGCTGCCCGGCGGCGTACACGCGCACGCCCCCGTCGCCCACCCAGATAAGCAGGCACCCCACGTACGCGGCAAGCTTTACGGCCGCATGCGTGACCCGCGTTCCGGTTTCCAGCATGATGCAGGCGATGCTGCCCACCGGGATGTGCGTGCGCACACCGTTTTTGTCAACCAGGACAAACGCCCCGTCGATCACGTCCAATTCGCCGTACTGAAGAAACACCATGGAGGTGCGTTCCTTCATCATAATAGGCTTGGGAGGGGGAAGACCGTTCATTTGTCCAGCAGCTTCCTGACCTGTTTTTCAGGTATTTGCTTGTAGTTGGTCGCTGAGACGACTTTTCGGCCCGACTGCTTTTCCAAGTCCTTCCGTGCGTTTCCTGCAACCGCACCCCCGTCTTTGGCTGCGGTCCGGTTCGGTTCGAAACCGACGACATCCCTTTTTTCCGCGATCTCCGTTGTCGCCGCCTCGCCGAGCATGGAGAAAATCAATTCCAGATCGGTCATGTGGTCGCGCAAGTTCTCGTGAGGACTTTCGAGACCTTTGTGGTTCTTATATTCCTCTGGCGTCATGCCGAAAGCGGCCTTGCTTATTTCCGAGGTAAGAATGGAATACTCGTTTTCGCCTTTCACGCCTCTTTTCTGCCATTCGTCGGTCAGGTTTTTTCGAACCTCGATACCTCGAATTCGCTTCTCGATCCATTCGTCGCTGTACCCTTTGAGTTGGTAGGTGGCGCGAGTACGCTTTATCGCCAGTTCAGGGTTTTCGATTTCCTGAATCCGTTCGTATCCCACTTTGGCAAGCCAGCGCTTGAACGGTTCGGCCTTGGGTGAAGGAATGGATTGAATGATGCGGAAGATTCCTTCTGTGTTGGCGCAGTCGGTTTCATGGAGCTTGCCGTCCGGTGCAGGAAGTTTCAACCCGTGACAAATTGTCACGAGTTCACTTTCCTCTTCTTTCAATCGTTCCTTCAGCTTTCGCCAGTAGGCGCCTGGATCGACGCTGTCGGTTAGCGCTCCAGCGACATCCACGACCGAGAACCACCACTCGTTGTTGTGTAAAGTCCTGCGGATTTCGCGGTTCTTGAAAACCGCGATCCTGGCGGAGGGCAAAGAAATATCGTCTTTCTTTTCTTGCATTTATGAAAATTCCTTTCTCAAACCGGCTTGATGAGCATGAGGCCGCAGCCGAAGGATTTGGCGGGGCCGATGCCGGCGAATGCTGCTTTCCTGAAGGCGGCAATATCCGTTATTTCCATTTTCCCTTCAAACGTAACAGGATTAATCTTGCCGGCTGTGTTTTCTTTGCGGAAATAAATAGGATGACCGGGCGTTATGAGAACATCCTCCACTATCTTGCCAAAAGCTTTTACCTTGCCTTTTAACCAGTTTTTAAGATTTTCTTCCCCAATATGCGGGACCCTGTTTCGGTCTGCTGATTTCGTTTTAACAGGATTTGCCGTAAGGATAAATCTAGCCATTGCATTGTCCGTAAGTTTCACGTATGTCAATTCGTTTGGGCCTTTCACAATCTTTATTGTCCCACACTCAATTGGTTTTACAGGTGATTGGACAAGGAGAAGTTCACCTTGTCCCGGTTGAATTTCTTCAACTCGAAAAAGGAAATAAGCCGGGAATTCGACCCTTTCGGCTTTTGCTTCTTTCTCCTTTTTTATTTTATTGCGCCTGCCGCTTTCTTCAGGAAATAAGTCCCATAACTGCTGGTGCCAGCTATAGGGATTCTGCCCTGGCCGCCAGGGAAGGAATATTCTACTGAGGTACATTTTGTACCCCCTTTTCTGCATGAATAAAAACTTCGCGGGTTGCAAATCGTCTTGTTCGACCGTAAAGCGGTACATCGCGAATTCGCAATTTCTGGTCAGATGGTAATTCTGAATATGTAACCATTCCACCAGAGCCGCTTTTTTCAAGCGCATCCATTGCGGAAATGGCTTCAAAGGTCATACCAATTGGGCTGTCTTCCCGATCGAGAAGAGGACGTGACAATGGACAACTTCTTCTTCCAAGAAAGGGTGTGTAAATTGGCTTCCGGACCTTACTGGCAATCATGTCAAGACTAATAGGGGCGTTGGGGATTTCCTCGACGGCAACGGTAAAGGGAGCATCAAAGAGATACCATCTATATGACTGCACAGGATTTTCATTCGGTTTGCCATCCACTTTCCGGGCATGTTCAATCGTGTGATAATCGCATAATCTTAACGAATCAAGACGGTTTCCTTCTTGATCCGAACGGAAATCTGAGCAAATGGAAAATTTAACACTCGCGGCAAGGGCATTTAACTTTTCAATATCCTGTCGGTCTATTCCAAGACAAGCGCCGAGCAATCCCAATAACCCGCTTCGCGTGGGGAATAATTCGGTGGGCCGCCAATCTTCATAGGTATGGCCGCCCCACCCCTGCATCACCCCATCAAGTTTTAAAATCAGAAATCGGGGCATGTGTTTCTCCTTTTTAAGCGGCTTTACCGTCGTTTGCTATCCAAGTTTCGACTTCAAGTAACGAATTCTTTTTAATAAGTCCTTCCGCTATGGTTACTTCCGGGTCTTTCGAACAACAAGCAGCAGTTTCTTGTAGATTGTAGAAGCCATTCGATTGTTTCCAATATTTCATTAAATCTTCAACCGAGGGTTTATAATATCCACCTGCTTTTGCTTTCTCTATTGGTTTTTCAAAAGCATTCGCCATTGAAATAGGCTGGTCCGCAAAACTTACAATTGCAAAATCAGCTGCGTTGTGGGCTGCAAAAGACTGCTGCTTTGCTGAAGGTACTACTGTTGCGAACATGTGAAAAACATGCTTGGCGATTTCAAGCGCGCGTTCGCGGGTTGCGCCGCCAAGATTCTTCTGCAATTGTGCGATGTTAAGGCTGGCGTAGCGATAAAAAACACCGGATGAAAATTCTTGAGTATCAAGATGTCCGGCGCCGACCTCGCCGGAATCCTGTACTAAATCATCAACTGCGGTAAACCAATCTGTATCGGCTTGAGCTGCATGGGTCGTGATAGCGTGGGCGACGGCGAGAGAACCGTCAACTGATGTCATGAGACCGGAAGTGGCCATGCGACCCCAAAGGGCAACATCAACAGCGGTACCAAGTGCTTTTATCAGGTTTTCTTTTTGCGGTTCCAATGTCTTCTTGATTTTAGTGATAAGGGCCTTTTCCACAAAAACTTCTTCTGGCTGTTTCTTCTTACCCTTTTGTTTCAAACAATTTTCTTTGGCTTTTGACTTTTCTTCCTCGGTAAGCTCGACAGTTGCTACTATTCTGCATATCTCTCTTATTTCTGCGAGTACCCAAGGTGCAACTGCAATTTTCTTTATTGAATCGTGCTCCGATCTTGAGTTCATTTCGTCCCCATCGTCCTCGCCGGAAACTTCATCTTCTGCAGTTGCTTTTAAGAACAATTGTCCCGCTCGCTCAACAACTTCTTTCGGAAACTCCGCTTCCAATTCTTTTGAGAATAATTCAGCTGCTTTTACGGGGTTTCTTGTCCTGACGGAAGGATCTCCGAATACACTTTTCCAATAGTTAAAAGCATTTTCCGGTGGTTTTCGCATTTCTCTTTTCAAACTCTGACTTGAAATCCTTATCCTTTCCACACCACCAAAGACTGCTCGTTTCTGCATGTTCTGATCATCACGGTTTAAACATGAGGGGCTGTGCGAAATGAGGACATGAATATTGATGAAGTTTTTCTGCTCTGACATTGTTATTCCCCTTTCCCCGCGTGGCGGGCGATAAAATAGTGTTCAATGAATTTCTTTTTGCCCTTGGTGTTTTTCTCTTCGTCAATGGAGAAGAATTGCGCAAGACCAGATTTATTCCAGTTGATCGCCGGTTCATCAAAACGCATGAGCAATCTGCGCAGATAGATAATGTCCTGATGTGGCGTTGCTCTCGCTATTTGCAAAACTCTTCGCTCAAGATTACCTGCCTTTTTAATACGCTCCTGCTGGCCAATGTATTCACCTAAAGCAGGCTTGGCGTCAGAATGACGAATAAACGGAACAATAAAAGCTGCTCGAAAATGCCATTCGGATGGCGCGAGACCTGGAAACAGCTTATAGAATGCGGGCACCATAGCCAGATCTTCTGGTGATCCTATGCGCTTACCAAGCTGCGCTTGATTCCCCCGCGAAAGTTTTTCATACCGATTCCGCACTTCAACGAAATCCGGGATGTTGCCGTGTCCTGGGTCAGGTTCAGTCATGCTGCACCTCCTGTTACAGTGTGTTCCTTTTTGAGATTATTCAATAGAGTTTTTAGTTTGACGCGTGCCAGCGCTATGGTACCGATTATTTCTGGTTTGTGAGCATATGGTAAGGTCACGCGTTCAAATATATTAAAACAGACTCGCGAGAGATCCTCCAGAAAAGAATTCTTTGTGCGTACGAATTCCCTAACAGGGTGTTGAAAAAGTCTCCCTTTTGTAAACATTTATCCTTATATTATAGGGGAACCCCAACCAAGGAGTATTGATGAGAGGTTCCCAGCCAGCCCAAGGCGGTATGTTCAGCTTCGTTTCTCCGGATTCCCGAGTGCCGGCAACACACCCGCTTCGTCGTGTCAAACAGTTTACGGACATAGCGCTGCGCCGCCTTTCTCGTGACTTTGAGGCGATGTACAGCCGGATGGGACGCCCTTCGATACCGCCGG
>CAVSQB010000040.1:0-39178 GCA_963729895.1 uncultured Fibrobacterota bacterium
TCCGGCGGTATCGAAGGGCGTCCCATCCGGCTGTACATCGCCTCAAAGTCACGAGAAAGGCGGCGCAGCGCTATGTCCGTAAACTGTTTGACACGACGAAGCGGGTGCGTTGCCGGCACTCGGGAATCCGGAGAAACGAAGCTGAACATACCGCCTTGGGCTGGCTGGGAACCTCTCATCAATACTCCTTGGTTGGGGTTCCCCTATAATATAAGGATAAATGTTTACAAAAGGGAGACTTTTTCAACACCCTGCTAGGGGCGCCCGCGCAAATCGAATAAGCATTCGGCGCGCTATGTAGATTCCGCCGGTCGTTCTATTGTTGTGGTCTATGAAGTCGTCAACCTTTGTTGAAATCACTGCATTAAATTCACCGTCAGTTCGAAGACCAAGATCGGCTTGAAACCAAAGAATGGCTCGTTCGGTTTTTTCTCCGTAAATGTCATCTACCTTTCCAAGATAATATCCCAAAAGCTGCAATTGGCGTTGTATCCTACTTACTGAGTTCCAGGGGCCCAAGTAGGTCCAAATGTGGATAGGAATAATGCCTTTTCCCGATGGCGGTTCCAAATCGGGTTCCTTATGATGAAAAATTCTGTAGGTAGTATCAAACACCATAAAATCAACGGAGCTATCCTCAGCCATCTTGAAGCCAAAATATCCGTTATTTACCGGGTGGACCGCCGCCGGTGTGGGCCCAACCAGGGTCGCAGGACCAGGATCAATTCTCACTGAATTATTAACTCCAGGCGCAGTCTGGAAACAGAACAATACATCAGCCAAAATCGCATCAAGCTTTTTTGCCAATGTTGTGCTCCTTTTCCAATTTAGTAAGGTAGTTTTTTTGCTTTGGGCGTTTTGAGAAATACCACCCTGGTTTTTCCAAGAGGAATATTCTTTTCCGTTGCTTTTCCATTATTGTCAAGATTTCCCTTCCGCACGGCGCCATTGGGCAAATAGACTTGGTAGGGCTCGTTGGCTATGGGTTTGCCGGTGTGATCAACGAGAGAAAGGTCGATTTCATCAGACAACAGCAAGAAGCCCGAACGTTCCTGCAATTCCTCCACGGTCGCCAAAAAGAAGAACTGAGGCAGCCTGTACTTTTTACCGCCTTCTTTGCCCAGTGCGGGATCTTCATCATCACTCTCATACTGATACGTCCATGAGACTTTTGCGCTGTTATTGTTGATAGTGGTATCAAGCGTTGTAACAGCTTTATCGGGAGCCGAGCCACATCGTTTGTAAATGGTAAAGGTTACTTTCGCACCGGCATCAACGCCCAAGGTATCAACCGTTAAATCAACGGATTTTCCAACGTCCGTCTTTTGTACCGACCACTGCGCATTCACGATCCCCCGAAGCGTCACCGTGTAATTCCCCTGCGGCACTCCCAGCCGTTTGATCCGGCCGCCGAGCACACCGCTTGATTTCGAGTTGTCGGGATACGTGAGCACATATCCGATGCCGCCCACCGGCAGATTTCCGCCGTCGACAAAACTCATGTCCAGGTAATGATCGCCGACCTGGTTGGTCTGCGGCGTCTGTCCCGCAAGGGCCGCCGACGCCAGCGCCCCGGCCGTTCCCGACCCTCCCCCGGCTCCACCGCCGCCGCCGCCGCCACCCCCTCCTCCGCCGCCGCCGGCTTCACCAATGAGAACGGTCATACAGCCGAGTACAATTGAACTGGGCGGACCGACGCACACGGCCATGTCACCCATGCGCGCGGCAGGCTTGCCGCCGATGAGAACGCCGGTGCTGCCGAGGGTGATTGGTCCTCCGACGTGCGGAATGGGTGGAGTCCCGGGCGTCGCCATCGGGCACACGTGCATGTCACCCATTGTGGCGGCAGGCATACCGCCGATCAGGACTGTCGGGCACCCGGGGCCGGTAATTGTGCCGCCATGTGCAGTCATGTCGCCAAGCCGTGCGGCCGGTTTGCCCATACTTCCGCTCCAATCGAAAAGAAGATTGATTTTCAATATAAATCCGCAACAATCACCGGAGAAATAGATTCCTGAGAAAGGAGGATCACCAAAAAAGTCTTTAATTCGCACCTTTCGGATGGCAGTATTATTTTCAAGATGGTATGAGTGAAATCAGTGGGACCGATAGCCGGGCCTCCTCACCAACCCCGCAGGCCGATAGGAAAACCGCAGTGAACCTTCTCGCAAGGCTTGAAAAAAAGAGCAGACTCTTTGGGGTAGTCGTCGGGTCCGTGCTCATCGTATGCGTGGGCATCGCCGACTACCTGACCGGCTATGAGTTCGCATTTTCCTTGTTCTATCTTATTCCGATATCGCTGGTCACCTGGGTCGCGGGCCGGCGACTCGGAATCGCGGCCTCTCTGGCCAGCGCCACAGTTTGGCTTTTTACGGATGTAGCCGCCGGACATTCGTACCTGCGCCTGATCTTCTATGTCTGGAATTTTCTCATCGAACTCGGTTTCTTTGTTACAGTCACACTCCTCCTGTCGGCGTTACGAAGGGCGCTGGAACACGAAAGAGCATTGGCCAATACCGACTATCTGACGACCGCGGTGAATTCCCGTTTCTTCTTTGACCTGGTGCAGAAGGAAATAAACCGTGCCCAGAGATACAAACGACCTTTCACGCTCGCCTATATCGACATTGACAACTTCAAGACGGTGAACGACCGGTTCGGACACATGGCGGGCGACCGGGTGCTCCGTTCCGTGGTGAAACACGCGAGGAAATATCTGCGAAAGACGGATGTGGTCGCCCGCCTCGGCGGCGATGAATTCGCGTTGTTGCTGCCGGAGACCGGACAGGAATCCGCACAGGTGGTTGTCTCAAAAATCCAACACGAGATTCTGGAAGGAATGCGTCAGAGCAACTGGTCGATAACTATTTCCGCCGGGGTATTGACGTGCGTCAACGCGCCGCACACGTCGGACGAAATAATAGGAATAGCCGATGATTTGATGTACTCGGTAAAGCGGGAAAACAAGAATGGTATCAAATATTCGGTTTACGCGGGATGATGTGCAGGTACAAGGCAATTGTAAACAGGAAACGAAATCCCTCCCATTTTACCCCGCTCTCTCAATCACTCCCCCGCCAACCACCATTGTTCCGTCATAAATAACCGCGGACTGGCCGGGCGCAATTGCACGCACAGGCTCCAAGAGTTTTATGTGAAAAGTTTTGGAGTCTGACAGGGAAATCCTGGCCCTGACCGGCTTGCTCCTGTACCTCACCTGAACGTCGTAATCTACCGAGCTATCAATACGATAGTCACTTGCAAGAATAGCGTCATTCACGAGAATAGTTTCAGCCCACAAGTCGTCTTCGATACCAACAACAATAGTGTTTTCCGAAGTCCTGATCTCCTTGACAAACATCTTCTTACCAAGCGCGCCCAGGCCTTTTCTCTGCCCCACCGTGTAGTTGTGGATGCCTGCATGGCGTCCCACTTCTTTTCCGCCCGTATCGACTATCGGGCCCTCTCCCGCGAGCGCGGCGTTTTTAAAAACCGCCGAATAATTGCCGTCTTCGACAAAACAGATGTCCTGGCTTTCCGGCTTGTGCGCGGTGACAAGACGCAGCTCTGCGGCGATACCCCGGATTTCGCTTTTGGTCCTGCCGCCGACCGGAAACACGATGCGCTCGATGGCCGCGCCGTAGATGACATACAGGAAATAGGCCTGGTCCTTTGCCGGGTCGATGCCGCGGTAAAGCCGGTTTCCCCGGCGAACGGCATAATGGCCCGTGGCCACGAACTCGCACCCAAGTTCATCCGCTTTATTCATGAGAAAACCAAATTTCACGAATTGGTTGCACCGTACGCAGGGATTCGGCGTGCGTCCGGCTTTGTATTCCCGGACAAAATCGGCAATAACGGTTTGCCTGAAGACTTCCACGGCGTTCACCGTGTAGTGCGGAATTCCTATCGCCTCCGCAACGAGCTTTGCGTCCCGCGACGCGTCGTAGCCGCAGCACGAGGCGCCCGACGCGCAGTCGGCCGCGCTTTTGTCAAGCATATTCATGGTGATGCCGACCACCTCGTGGCCGTCACGGGCAAGCAATGCCGCCGCAACCGACGAATCCACCCCTCCGCTCATGGCGACCAGGATGCGTGACATAAAAACCCGGGCTCCAGATTACAAGGGTGGAGGTTTCAGGTTTCTGAACATGGAAACCGCGGACGAACGCGTCATGAAGGGAACGAGAAACGAGGCCGAAGAGAAACCAAGCAGGCCTGCCCGTTTTTCCCTCTTGGTAATTTGAAGATCATTTTTTTGGATCATGGCAGACAAGAATTGAATTATTTTCTTGCTGAGAATAGAAATGCTTGCTGCTGAGGGATAAAATACTCCATGTTCAGAGAAAAAATGATACTGCTGGAGGACGCGCTTAGGAAGAAAGCGTTCCCTTCCATCGAGACATTCGAATGCCCGTTTGAGAAACAGGCGGGGCGAAACGGCGTGATTCGCATCATTTTCCCCGAATTTACCTGCCTTTGCCCGAAGACGGGATATCCGGACTTCGCCTCAATCGATCTGTACTATCTGCCGGCCAGGCTCTGCATCGAGCTGAAGTCGTGGAAATTGTACCTGAACTCTTTTCGCATGGTAGGCACGTTTCACGAAACGGTGTGCGCCCATTTATTCGAAACCGTCAAGATGTTGGTGAGGCCGAAATGGCTCCTTATGGTTGGCGACTTTCTTCCGCGCGGCAATGTGAATACCACGGTGATGCTTGAAGAGGGCACTAGGCCGGCCACGGCGAATCTTCTGGTTAAGAAATACGCTTCGAGGGCGAGAACATTTACAGACTAGCGAAACGAATTTTCCAGGGTTCCAGGGCCGCCCGGAACGCATCGGTTGACTTTATGCGAGCGGCCCTATCACGCTATGTACCAACGTCTTACTTAGCGTCGGCCTACTCAGCAAATCATGCAATTCTTCATTGATACGTGACGCCCGCGTTTTTTCGATTCCAAGCGGCAAAAGATCGAATCTCATTTTCAGTGAAACAAATGCCCCGATCCAGCGACTATACTCGTGGAGCCAGAAGCGGAAAATCCGGCGAGGGCCTGATGAATGAGGACGTGGCGCTGGTTTTGCAACAGTGCTTGAGAAACGATCGCAGGGCTCAGCGAGACCTTTTCAATTGCTACAAGCACAAGGTGCATGATCTCGTCTACAAGTCGCTGGGCCCCAGGTTTGACGTTGATGACGTGGTTCAGCAGGTGTTCATTGAAGTATTCAAGAGCCTGTCGCGCTTTAAGGGCGATTCTTCGCTGGATACGTGGGTGTACAGAATAAGTCTGAAAGTATGCACGACGCAACTGAGAAAAAAATACAGAAAACGGCAGCCTCAGATCGTTTTCGGTTCCGAACAGGCCGATGCTGAGGTCGATGTGAGAGCGGCAAACCCCTCCCTCGGCATGGAACAAAAGGAGCTCAAATCGGCGATATACGGCGCACTTGACAAACTGGATGCCGAAAAGAGGATGACCGTAGTGATGTACGAAATGGAAGGCAGATCGCTGGAAGAGATTGCACAAGCGGCAAAGATCCCGCTGGGAACCGTCAAATCGCGGCTGTTCCACGGGAGAAAAATGCTGGAAAAACTTCTCAACCGTTATCTGGAAAAACAGGAATAGGGTTATGACGACCGTACCCGGCAACAACTATTCGCGGCGCACAAGCCTGGGTGAGCTTCTGAGAGAAGTGCAGGTGCCCTCGAAAACGGATGACGAGTGGCAGAAGCTGGAAAACGATCTCATGCTTCGTCTTGATGCACCTGGGCCCGCACCCCGGTTCAGGTTCGCCCGTGACGCACTTCGGCCCGGGTTTGCCTGGGCTGCAGTCGCCGTGCTTGTGTTTTCCGTTGCCGGCGCGGGCATCGCTATCTCTCTCGTCAAAAACGGGGCCGGCGCACCAACGGCCAGCATCGTGAGCATCCGCGGCGCGGTTGCAGTGGCATGGCGAGGAAAAGGCTCGGCCCGGACCATAACCGACCTTGCCAAAGCCCCCACCAGATTCGCCGGCCCCGGTACAGCCATCTCGACGCCCGACAACAGCAGCGCAATTGTCCGCCTCGACAAAGGCAGTGTCGTGGAACTCCTGCCCGGTTCGCGGCTGGTTATTACGTCATCAAGCCCGTCGCAACAGGTTTGTTTCCTCTCAACGGGGAGCGCGCTTTTCAAGGTGAACAAACGGACGCATGGCCAGAAATTCGAAATAAGGACTCACTGCGCCTCGTGCAGGGTGATAGGCACCATTTTCAGGGTGGATGCCTTGGGCGACTCACTCACGACCCTTTCCGTGTACCAGGGCAGGGTGAAGCTCACGCCGCTGCACGGCGCACAGGGCGCGGAAGCATTCGTTGAAACCGGCCGTCAGCTTACGGTGGGGCCCAAGGCACAGCCTTTCGCACGCAGGCTCACCCCGGCGGCGGCGCCGATCCATGACATCTCGGTGCTGGGCATGCTGCTGGACCCAACCGCGGCCGGCGACGGCCTGCTTGACATCGACTCGCAACCCGAGGGAGCGAAAGTCCTGATCGACGGCGCCATGGCGGGCAAAGCTCCGCTGCTTGTCAAGAAACCCAGAGGCGCCTATTCGGTCGTCGTCTGCGCCGAGGGGTATGCACCCTGGAACGCCACCGTCGTTCTTGACGCCGACCTCGTGTGCGAGGTGCACGCCCACTTGTCCAGCCTTGCGTCTGCGGGGAAGCCGGCATCACGGATGCGCAGGCCGTCCGCACCGGTCGCGCGCATCCTTGACCGACAGGAACAGTGCGAAGCGGAGCTGCAGCTTATGCCCGACTACGTTGAGGCGCTCGTGGACATTTCGAGCGGCGAGTACCAGCAGGCGCTCGAAATCTTCGATTCGCTTTCGAACAGCGGCCTCGTGGACATTAAGGCGCGGACATGCCTCATGGACAAGGTGAACGCCTGCTACTCCAGGCTGGGTGATTTCGAAAAGGCGTCCGAAGCTCTTGAAGACAGATACCAGAAGGTTTCTACGCCGCAGGATAAAGGACAACTGCTGTGGGAAATGGCCACAATGCGGGCAAACTGCCTGGGCGACTATCAGGGGGCGGAAATGGCGCTGGTGGAGTTCCTCATTCTTCAGCCCAACGCTCTGTGGGCGCACAGCGCCTACGGGAAACTTGCGGAAATCCAGTATTATCTTAACAAGTACGATGTCGCGGCGGAAACCTACGCGAAACAGATCGCCACGTTCCCCGACGATCCCGACATCGACAAATCGATGTTCAATCTCGCATGTATTCTCGGGCAGGACCTCAACAAATATGAAAAAGCGGCGCGCTGGTATTCGCGGCTTATCGACTCCTTCCATGCCAGCAAGTACCGTGCGGCCGCTTTTTTCCGCCGCGGCGAATGTGAAATGCAAATGGGGAGAAAGGCTGAAGCGGAGAGAGACTTCAGGAGTTATCTGCAGATGTCGCCTGACGGGACATGGCGCGAGACGTGTTTTGCTAATATATCTAAAATCAACTCATTGCAATAATAGCCTAAAGTTAAATGTGTATTGATATGGTTTTGTCCTAACAATTGCCTTTTACAATAAATGAATAAATTAAAATGTTTTTGGGAGCTTCGCGGGGTGCGGCGTAGTGGGGCCTGTGGCAAGACCGGAATACCCGTTGCGCGCACCCTTGAAGCGGCAGTTGTGAAGTAGAGAGACAGCATCGATTCAGCCTTAGGCGTTTGGAAACTGTCAGGTGAATACTATATCAATACACCCCTTTCTTGTTTCATCATTGCAGAACCACCGTGTCTTTCCCGTTCGTGCGCACCACTCGTTTGCCGATCATGCCGGCAGCAACCCTCATTGTTTTTTCGCAGAAAAAATTGATGTGCGTGACGTCCTTTATGTACCACCAGGCGAGAAAGTCTTCCGCGGGATCATACAGGCGCGTGTGGATGTAAACAATGCCCTCCGGTTTCAGAAGCTTCGAGATAAGACCGAGTTCCTGCGGCAAGTTCCGCAGGTGTTCCACAGCTTCACATGCGACAACAATGTCGAATGGTTCCTGCAATGGCAAGGCAAAAAGCCCGTACAGCGGGTCGTGCGGCATGCAGTGCGCTCCCCTCTCATTGAGGATATCGGAGAGGACATGATGAGGACCCGAGCCGAAATCAACTATGCGCGGCGACTCCTTTCGCAGGTCCAGCACATCGTTCGCGATTGCGGACAGATAGGCTTCGTAGGCTTTGTCGCCCTTGTCGTTTGTGTGCTTGCTGTATCGGACTTTCTCTTCTTCGGGCGTCACGTGGCATTCTTCGGGAACAAAAATGAGGGCGCATTCGCCGCAGCGGAAATACGGCCGCGCGGCGTCCCTGCAGTATTCGGCGCTGCGGGGCGATCCGCACAGCCTGCATGCGGCCGTTGTCCGCTCTCGGGGTGGTTCGACTCGCACGCGGCGTTTACCCTTGTTCCAACCAACCAGTCAGCTTGTCCCAGATCAGATTCGGGTCACTGCCGCCGGCGTTCAATCCCTGAGCGAATTCCTCATCCGACACCTTGAGATTGCAGACGGCGGCGATGCACAGTGCCGCACGCGCCATGTCCCGCCGGAGGCGAGTCCACGAGTAACCTTTTTCAAACAAGTGCGCCGCAAAATCCGGCAGTCCTTTTACGTTTTCGACGAGCACCGGCTGCATATCGTCCGAAACCTCAGGCAGTTCTTCAACAGCCACTACGGATTTGCAAAAAGAAAGCGTGTCGGCCAGCACCTGCGGGGCGGTAATCGCCTTTTCCTGCAGCTTGTTCTCATGGTTGACACACGCCATAAAACTCTCCCGGATGCCGGACAGGGGCGGATGGGCGTCGAGCAGCAGGCTTACATCGAACACATGCTTGAGGCGCTGGGCCTCCTTGCCCTTTCCCAGAGGGATTCCAAGGGTCTGTGGCCCGAGCGTAAGCAGCTTGTCGCCGACGATGCTCGCCACAAGCGGGACCTCGGCCTTCACAACCGTCTTAAAAAGATCTCCGCACACGATGGGAACGTCCTTGGTTGCATAAGGACTGCGCGTGAGCTGCGCGTCAAGCATGACAAACGAACCCGGTTCCTTCACATACTGGGATTTGAAGAAAAGGTAGTAACTCGACAGCGGCAGCCATGGTTTTGTTTTATGCTGCCGTTTGGTCCAGGAGGAAAACACGCCGCATTCCCGAACGATCTTGTCGAGAGCCTCCTCGATCCGGCCCACCGTCTCGTTGGTGGCTATGTCGACGTCTATGGAAAATCGTTGGGGCGCCGGCAGAAGGATAAGCAGGGAATTGCCTCCCTTGAACTGGAAAGAAAGATCGGCCCACGAAAGTTCGGCCACGAGTTCCAGACAGTGGATGGCGGTTTCGGCAAGCGCCGGTGACGCCGCGAACGTATGGGATTCGATATGTTCTTTGGTAAACAAACCCGGGGAAGCAACCGACATTCGCACAAGCCTCCTTTTTGCGGTCCGACAGTGCTGGATTCTTCTCATATACTACCATGAACCGGGAGATTCGAAAAGGGTTTTCTGCGACGGCCGGGCTTCTGCGCCGGTTGCCGTTTTTCGCTGCGTCAATGTAGTTTTATGGAACCGCGCAACGACGGGCAAAAACCTCGCACGGAGAAACTGGCGCAGTGATTAGCGTACTGCAGATAATCCTAGTTGTCGCCATCCTTGCAATGGCCGTTGTACTCCTGCTTCGCCGGCACCTGGTTCTCCTCCGGTACTCCGCGGCCTGCAGAAAGTGGCCGCACACGGCGGGACGCATCACGTCGACACCGTACAATGACGATGAGCCGGCTTACGCGTTCCGTCTCGGCAGGGCCGGAGGTGCCTTCGAAATCACGTACACCTATTCCGTGGGGAGCGAAGAATATGAAGGGAATACGGTAAGCTTCAATCCGGAGCTGCGAAAGAACCCAACGCTCCTGCGAAGGGCCGCGGAACTCTACCGAATTGGTGAAGAAGTTCCCGTGTACTACCATCCCACAAAGCCGTACCTCTCGGTACTCAAGCCCTAAAGGACCGCGTTTGCGTATGTTCCCTCGAGGATCTCCCCCGACAAGGGAACGTACCGGAAGAGTTGTTCTTATTTACCTTTGTGCGTTTCGTCAAGTTTCTTCCTGAGTTGCGCAATTTCGTCGTTGACGGTGCGGATCTGCTCGTCGAGGTCTTCGCTCTTGATACGCAGCTTTTGCACGTCGATCCGTTCCTTCTTGATGTCCGACGCGGCGAGCTCCGTTTTCTTCTGATATTCCAGAATCGCCTTTGTCACGTCCGTGCTGCTCTTGTAAGAGACCGCAGAGGTTTTTCCGGCCGGCGAAGCCGGGCCCGCTTGTGCCGGGGCAGCGGCGGATGCCTTCTTTTCCGCCGTGTCTTTGCCGGCCGAAACAGGCGCGGCGGCAGCCGCCGTGGTTTCAACGGTCCCCTGCTTCTGCGGATATTTTCCGGACGGCTTGAAATGCTGCGTGGTGTCGAGCAGCGCGGCAAACACAACGGACAGCCCCTTGAAGGTGGAATCGACGTTGATCACGTGAATGCAGATATCGTTGTCGCCGCCTTTGACAAGAGATTGTATTCCCGTTATGCTGTCAAGCTGCTGCGGGCTCCGCTTCCCCGTGGTGTCGCTTGAGGTGAGCGTGCCGTTGATGTACAGCCAGTATTTTCCGCTCACCAGGATGTAAAACATGGCGTCCCGCGGCTGTCCGGCAAGGAACAAGTGCTGCCAGGAGTAAACGTTCCGGGCTCCCGTGTCGGGATGCCATATGTAGGGAACCGTTATCCCTCCCACGGTGCGAACGAGCCCGGCAACCTCCTTCGCCTGCTGCCACCCTGCCTGCGGGATATCGTTGCTCCGCCAGCCTGCAATGCTGTCTCCGCGTATCGACCAGTCTTTCGACGTTGCCACCACCGCGCGGCGGAACACGGCCTTTCCGTACTTTTCCGGCGAAAGCCGCGCCAGCCCGAGCATGATCTTATCTGACCATTCGCCCGGCACCATGTTTTCCTTCTTGAGAATGGAAAGCGACTCTTCGTATCCGAAGATCGCCTTGTCCTGCAATTCGTAGACGATGTCTTCGAGTTGAAACGAAAGTTCCTCTTTCTCCGCCGCCGTAAAGGTGGCCGGTATCTCGGGATCACGCAGGATTTTTTCGGCAAGTTTGTCGTATTCATTCCCGATGAGGAAGTTTATCTGTTGAAATAATGCGAGACATTTCTCGCTGTTCTCGCCTTTGAGACCAAGAGAGTCGAGCTGCTTTGCGGCGGCGAGAAAATACGACCGCGCCTGCGACTTCATGGGATCCAGCGTTTCGAGCAGCTGTTTGAGATACTGGTAATAGAACAGCGGCTTGTCCTTGATTTCGGGCGGTATCGGGGCGTTTTGCATGGCGAGGTATGAATCCATGAGGTACTGGCCGGAGGCAAGATAGTCCTTTGCGAGGGAAACCTTTGCCTTGTAGATCCACAGCTTCTGGTCGACGGTAAGGGAATCGAATCCTTTGGCGAGTTCGAGCACCTTCTTGTACGGAACAAACGATTTCTGGATAAGAAGCGCGGACGCCTGGGCCACATCCTTCTCGAGGACGGCAAGCTTTACAGGAGGCAATTTCGGCCGTTCCTGGCCCTTCCATGCGTCGACAAAATCTTCATACATCTGGCCTATGCGGTACGCCGCCTCGAACATCCGCTGGCTCTGATACTGGATGACCTTCTCGTACGCCTTGGTCGCCTCGGCAAGGAGCTGGGCCTTGAGCTTCTGGTCGGCCTTGAATTTTGCATCAGGTTGAACGAATTTGACGGCCGCAAAGTCTTCGCGCTTCATGTTCGCAAGGTTGTACGCGGCCTCCGATGCAAAATAGTCGTTCCGGTCCATTTTGGCTGCCGCGAGCCTTGCGTTGAGCTGCTCGGCCTGCGAAAACGAGAGCGCGGCATTGTCCCTGTCGGCCTTTTCGAGATCCACCTTCCCTATCATGTACAGCGCCTCGATCACCTTGGGACTTTGCGGATAACGCCTGATAAAACTGCGATACGCATTGGTCGCCTTTTCGAACATGTTCGCCTTGAAATAGTATTGCGCGGACCGCAGAAGCATGGCTTCCACGTCTTTTTCCGCAGGGTACAATTGCGTGTAACGCTCGTTCGCCTCGGCCATTTTGTCGAGCTTGTTGAGCTTTTCGTAACACAGCCCCAGGTTGAACAATGCGTCTTTTGCCCTGTCGGATTCCTGGTATGAGGTCACGATCAGCTCATAGGCTTCTGCAGCCTTGTCGAACTTGTTGGCCTTTTCGTAATCGGTGGCGGCGTTGAACAGCGCGCTCGGCGCCAGCTTGGACTGCGGGTAACTGTTCTTGAGGCGGTAATAACAATCGCAGGCCTTGATCCAGTTTTCCATTTTTTCGAACGACTCCGAGGCCTTGAACAGCACCACATCGCCGTATTCGCTCCCCGGATATTTCTCGTCTATAGCGAGAAACGCCTCGCCCGCCTTGGTAAAGGCGCCGGAGGCGAACGCCTGTTTTGCATTTGAGAATTCCGCTTGGAGCAGCAGCTTGTAGGCCTTGGTTCTTCTCGCCAGGTCCGTCGAACCTTTCCACACCTTTTCGAACGACTGCGCCGCGAGTTCCCAGTTCTCCTTCCCGAAGTGGCATTGGCCGAGCAAAAACAGCGCCTCGTAGTAGTCCTCGTTGACGGTGCCCTTCTTGACGATCAGGTCGTAATACTCCGCGGCGTTCGCGTACATCTTCCGGTTGAAATACACGGACGCCGCGGACAGGAGGACGGTTGCAAGGGACTTGCCGGAAGGAAACAGCGTCTTGTAGTTGTTGACCGCCTCGATTACTTTGAGGGCGGGCGCCTCGAGCTTTCCCTCCTCGGCCGTGGTGTCGGTCGGCAGCAGCTTCTGGGCGATGGCAACGGCATTGAGCGCGGCCTGCTCGCGCCGCCCGGCGTCGGCGGTTGTGATCGCGCTGAACTTGAGGTATTCGTCGTAGGCCTGAGTGCCTTTGTCAAGTTTAGTGTCGAGAATCACCGCAAGATTCCAGAGCGCATCGGTGGCGCGCTTGTCGTGCGGATACTTTTCCACCACCTCGCGGTAGTATTTGGCGGCGGAGGCGTAGCCCGCCGGATCTTTCTTCGCGTCGGCGCCCCGATAACTCGCATCAGACAAGTACAGACCCATGGACACCGCGATCGAATCGACCCGAGGAATAAGAAGCGAATCGCGCTTCCACACCAATTCCTGCCACTGCCCCCCCTTGGCATACTGGGTAAAGAACGTTTCGCGCTCCTTCTGGGCGCTGTCGGGCTTGTTCATAAGCTCGTACACCTTGATGAGATTGACTTGCGCGTCTGGAGCCGCGATACTCTGCGGGTATTCCGCCAGCAGACGTTTGTAGGCGCGGACGGCGGCGGGGTAGTCGAGGTCTTCGGTGCGGAGTTCGGCGATGCGCTTGAGCACCATGGCGGCATAATCGACGTTGCCGATGAGCTGCAGGAACTTCACCGCATCGTCCATCCGGCTTTCTTCGTCAAAGCTGATGGCGATGTAGTCGATGGCCTCGTCCCGCAGGAGGGGGTTGGTAACCTGCTTCTTTTCGTCGACCTTGGTGACGTCGAAATCGAGGGCAACTTCCTCAACAAGGTATTTGAACACCGCAATGGCCTCGTCGTACTTGTCCTGCATGTAGTAGCACCAGCCCAGGCTATACAAAGCGGAAACAAACTGGGGATGGTCTCGGTAGTAGAGCACCTTGTGATAGGTTTCTTCGGCGAGCTTATAGCCGTTGCCGCCCTGGATTTTCGGGTGTTCGAAGTAGTAGCGGGCGATGTTCATGTTCGCCTCAACGTAGTATTCGCTCTCCGGATAATTGTTGGTGAGCTCGATCAGCGCGTCGTTCGCCTTGTCGTACTCGCCGATTTTCTGAAGGGAAAGCGCCTTGTAAAACAGCGCGGCCGGCGCGAGCGGATCGCGGGGATACAGGCGGACGGTGTTATCGTAGGTTTCTATCACTTTCTTGAGATCGTATTCCGGAAACACCAGACGGGCGGTGTCCTTGCTTTCCGCCATTTTCTTCTCGTAGGCGCGAAGCTTTACGTCGAAATCGTCTGCCGATTGGTCGAAATACAGCTCGGCGAGCCGGAACAGCAGTTGGGGAATGTACTTGCTTTGCGGATACACATATTGCATGGAGGCGATGTGGGAAATCAGCATCGTGCGGTCTTCAACCAGTGAGCGCTGCAGTTTGTCGATGTCGGAGGCGGTGAACAGCTTCGCCACGGAGCTGCTTTTCCGGGACACCGTGTCTTTGGGCGCCTTCTTCTGCGCCCTGTCCATGATCTCCTTGTTCATGTTCGCCAGTTCGACCTTCTTGTCCTGGTACCGCAAAAAAGCCCAGTCGACGAATTTCGCCTGGAGGTTCTCGTCGGCCTGGCGACGGCCCTGGATTTCGCCGAGGCATTCCTTGAGGACAAGCTGCTCTTCCCGCACCACGCTGCCGTAGCGGGTCTTTGCGGTGTCGAGATCGGTTGAGGCCTGCCGCAGGAGTCGTGCCAGAGACGAATCGCCGGGGGTTGCCTCGGTCTTTGTCCTGAGGCTGTCCACCAGCTTGCCCGCAAGGCCCAGCGTATCGTGCAGCTTGTCCGATTTGTCCTTGAGGATGTCGAGATACCGCCGCTCGGCAAGTCCCGGTATTCCATCGCCGCCCTTCTTTGAGGTGATGACCCCTATGTCGAACAGCAAGTCGCGGTACTTCTGGCCCAGCGTGTTGAGTTTGTCGACGTTCTGGCGGCCGGTGGCGAGCAACTGGTCGTTCTTCTGCTGGATCGCCCGGAATTCGATAACTTGCCATATGCGAACCATGTCCGACACGCGACTCAGTTCGTCGTATATCTCGAAGGAAAGCCGTGCGGTCTTGAGTTGCCGGTAGATGAGCCCCTGCATCCGCTCCGCGTTGGCTTTGTCTTTGAGTTTGGTGTAGGCCTGTTCGAGGATCGAAACCATTTCAAAGAAGTAGTCGTTGGTCTTGTTTTTCTGGATGAATGTTTTGGCGACGTCGCGCGCCTTGTCGAATTTTCCCATTTCCAGGTAGGAACGCGACATCTTGACCACGGCGTAGAAGTACCGCTTTGCCTTTCGCGGCACTTTCTCGTAGAACTGCAGCGCGGTCTGGTATTGTCCTTTGTTGAAGTAGATGTCGGCCATGAGAATGGTGGCCTCGTATGCGATATCCGGGGACGAAGCGCTTTTCCTCACGAATTCGAGAATGAGCAGGGACTTTTCCCATTCTTTTCTCTGAACGTGGCACAGGGCGATGAGGAACTGTGCCTGCAGGTACTGCGATGACCGGGGAGAAATCTGCGACAGCATCTGGATCGCCTCATCGTACCGTTCCTGGCCGTACCGCAGCTTCGCCGTTATGTACAGCACCGGGGAAAACAGCGGCGACATGCGGTAGCGCTGCTGAAAGTAGGTGCAGATGGTATCCGCGAGGAGCGTGTCGCGTTCGTTGCAGGCGTACTGAAGCAATCTGAAGTAGCTCGGCGCCACTTTGTCGCTTGCCGGGAACTTCCTGGTTATGTGGCGGTACGACTCCACGGCGAGATCGCGTAACTTGAGTTGGCGGTAACATTCCCCCAGGGCGAAGTAGATGAAATCGAGGCGCCCGTCGGGAAGATTCAGGTCCCGGAGGTTTTCGAGGACGCGGACCGCAAGCTGGTAATTTCCGACTTTGTAATAGTCGAACGCCTTCTTGTAGTCCTGCGGCAGCACAACGGACGTCTGCCTCAGCAAGACATAGTCTTTGTCAAGCTCGTTGTCGAACAGCCATTCGACGTCTGCCGCGGCGGCGATCCCGGCCGCAGCCAGCACACAAAGAAGAACGCGTCGCATCACTTGCAGCATCGGAACCCGACCTCGGGCGATTTAAGGCCGACGCCGCCCTCGGAAGAGAGGAAGCAGTCGGCAGCCTCGCCGAACCTGAATGATCCGCCCAGCATGAGCGGATAATCGCCCTTCTTGTCCTCGGTCCATTCCCATACGTTTCCCACCATGTCGCGGGCGCCCCCGGGCTCGCCGCACTGCGGGAACGACCCGGATTTATATTCGGCGCTGCCTTCGGCGGGACATTTTCCCGGCGCGTATTTCTGGCCGTAAGGATACGCGGTCTTCCTGGTTGTACGGCATGCGGCCCTCCATTCCTCCCGGGAGCAGAGGCGCTTCCCCGCATCCATGCAGGAGATCTTGGCCTGAACCCATGACACCATGGTCATCGGTTTCTGTCCGGCGATATTGGGCCATTCGTAGGTGTCGATGCAGAAGGTTGTTCCGCGGTCGAGCGCGACGGATGCCATGCCCGGCGGGCACAACTGGCGTACAAGGACCTCTTTTGTCAACGAAGCTGTGTGGTGCGCCTCGTCGCGCACTTCGAGCGTTACCCGCGCCCTGCCGCTTGACGTGAAGGTATGCGAGGCCCTGGGTGACGTGGAGAAACCGGTCTCGAAGACGCCGTCGCCGTTGAAATCCCACCTGAAATTGAGCCTGTCTTTGGGCGTTTCCATGTCGAGAGACGCCGATGCATCGAATACCACCGTGGCGCCCTGGTTGACGTCGCCGGGCAACCAGGTGAACGCCGGCGACGGGGGCAGGTCTATCAGGTAGACGAACGTATCCACCGGACCGCGAAAGCCGGACGCATCGACGGCAAAGGCCATGATCGTATCGGACGATACGAGGGTAATCGGACGCGCGAATACCGCGGAATCCATGGTGGGAACGCGTCCATGCCTGGCATAATGGACCACGCCCTTGCCGTCGAACGTGTTGAGGTTGATGGAAAGTACGCGGTCGTAGACCCGGCCGGGCCCCGCCGGTATGTCCGGCACGGCGGCCGGTTTGAACACGTCGAGCACGCGGATGGGACTCTGGTTCCCCGCGGCATCCTCGGCGAAGAAGGCCAGCCGCACATCATCTCTCCGCTGTATGCTTATACGTCCGCTCGACACATGAAACTTGTCCCCTGCCGTTTTTGCCGTGCTTGAGGAAGCGGGATTGGTGCCGTCAAGCGTATAGTAGATGGTGGCGTTCTTTGAGCATTCGAAAAACACCGTCACGGAATCCTTGTTTCCCTTTTTGACAATGACGTCGGTGAACGGCGGGGTAAGATCGAGAGTAAATTCGCTTCTCCGCAGCGGGCTCACGAGCCCGTTCTGGCCTATGGAATAATATTCCAGCGTGTAGACCCCTTCCCTGGAGAGATACACGGAATCCTTGAACACGGTGAACGACGTATCCGGCAGCAGACGCCAGTAGACCGCGCTCCCGGGATTGCACCAGAACGCGGCCTTTACCGGACTCCGGTGCACGCCGCCTTCGGGCACCACGGAGACGATGGGCTTTTTGAGATCGTCCATCAATTTTGTTTCGCTCCGGTTGCCCGCCTTGTCAACCGCAAAGTAACGCAGGACCTGTCCCATGCGCATCTGAATCTTATCTTTGAACACAGGGGACGTTTCGCCCGGCGTGCCGTCGATCTCGTACCGGACCACGGCCTCTTTGTCGGGCGTAAGCGTGATAAGAAACAGGTTCTGGCGCGCGTCTTCTTCGACGCGCACCGTCACAAACGGCGGTTTGGTGTCGATAACGTAGTCGGCGTGAAGCTCCGGGCTCACGTTGCCGGCATCGTCAACGGCAATGACGCGAAGCACCGTGGTTCCCTCTTTGCTGATCGGAATGCCGTCCTTATACAAATTGGAGGTCTCCAGCGGCGCTGTGCCGTCGAGGGTGTAGAAAACCGAAGCAGGCTTGTTTGCGGTGACATACACCCGAAAAGCACCCCGATAGCTGCCCGACTGTTTTGAAAGCGCCGGCACCGGAGGCGTTCTGTCGTACTTGTATTCCCATTCGAGCAATTCGGAACGGTTGCCGGCAAGGTCTTTGGCCACGGCCCTGAGCGTGCACTTGCCTTTTCTCGGCACAACAACCGGCAGCATGTACACGGGGCTTGCATCGGTGGGAAAGGTGCCGTCGAGGGTGTACCGGATGCTGGTCGGCTTCCTGGTGGTAAGAACAAGGGTGTCGAACGCGGGGCCCTGGTTCTGCTCAAAACGTATCTTGGGCGGCACCGTGTCGACCACGTAGGTGCTCTTCATGATCTCGGATTCCCACCCCGTGGAATTCCTGCCGTAGAAACGAACGATGGTGTTCCCGTAGGGAAGCGCGACCGGCTTCTCGTAGCGCATGAATAACCGGGGAGGAGCCGAGGGATCGAAGGTAAAAAAGATGTCGGCGGGCGGATTGGACGTAAACGAAACCTCTTGTTGCGAGCCGTAAATACCTTCCCTGGGCCGGATATCGACACGAACGGTGGCGGAATCAACCACGTAAGTCAGTTTCCTGCTGAACGTGGTGTTTCCCGCCTTGTCGATGGCCGCGAAATAGCCGCTGAGGGAATCCTTCACCACGATGGAATCCGCAACCGGCCTTGATTTGTGCGCGGTATCGATGAGGGAAGGATAGAACAGGAACGTGCAGGGTTTGTCGGCGCTGCAGCGTACGGTGATTGCGGAACGATACCGTCCCGGTTCGGGCGACACCACGATCTGCGGCAGCCGCGAATCGAGTATATATACGGCGGAATCAATGGAGGATTTGTTTCCCATAAGGTCTTCGCCGTAGAAGTACACACGCGTCGTTCCTTCTTCCATGACCGTAACCGGGTCCCGGTATTGCGCCATTTCTTTCGCGCCGCCCGACGGCGATACCACGCGGTACCAGAATGTTGCCTGCTTGTTCGCTTTGAACATGACCTGGAAAATGGAATGATGATACGTCTCCTGGGGCTGGATGCGGACAACCGGAGCCAGCGTGTCGAGCCACGAAGGAATGGTGTCGCTCTTTGCAAACACCCCCGTGAATGCCGCCGCGCAGAACAGAATTGCCAGCCGTGGTTTCACTGGTCGGCCTTTTCCATGAGTTGGTTCAGCTTCGTTTTCATGACCGGATCTGTCGCTTTTGACAACGCCGCCCGCCACTGGTCCCTCGCCAGTTCGGGGCGCCGTTCGCAGTTCATATAGATGAGGCCCATCAAATATTCCGGTTCCGGGTTTGCCGGGCCCAGCTCCAGCGCTTTTTTCAAATAGGAGATCGCGCTCTCGTACCCGGCGCCGCCCTTGAATTGAAACATATCGTACATGGTTCTTCCCATGCCCAGAAAACCTTCCGCGTCGCTTGCATAATCGTTGATGATGGCCTGGTACTTCATGACGGCAACTTCGTACCAGCCCATCCTCCGGTACACGTCCGCCTGCACGAGGAGAACCTTCTTTTCGGCAGGATGATCCGCAAGGAACGCTTCGAGCGGGTCCACCGCGTCCTTGAACTCGCCGAGTTTGATCAGCAGCGCCGTCATCGTGACAAGAGCGTCGGCATCGTGCGGAGAAAGTTCGAGCAGGCGCCGGTAGTACGTCACGGCATCCTGGTCTTTGCCTCTCTTTTCCGCCAGGGAAGCCAGGTTTTCCAGCACATCGGCCCGCCCGGGAGACAGCAAGCGCAGGGCTTCGAGCGAGGCCTCCGCATCGCCCCACCTGCCCAGGGAAAGATAGGCGTTGGCAAGGTTGGAAAGGACCGATTCGTTCCGTGCGCCCGCCCGGTCCGCTTTTTTGTATTCGTCAAGTGCCTTCCCTACATTTCCATTCACGTAGAGAATGTTGCCTTCGTTGTTGAGGGCCGACTGCACGTTTGTGCCCATGCGCGCCGCTTTTTCGAGGAGCCTGTTGGCGTCATCCAGTTTGCCTTGGTGCCAGGCGAGTACGCCGAGATTCACGTAGATGTCCGGAAGGTCCGCGTTGAGGTCCTGCGCATGTGCAAGCACCTGACGGGCCTTGTCGTACCATGCCAGATCGATATACGTTTGCGCCAAATTCACCAGGACGGGGATATTATCGGGGTAATTCCTGGCGCCGTATTCGAGAACGCGCGACGCATCCATCAGGAGCCCGCATCTCCTGTACGATGCCCCGAGCAGCGCGTAGAACCGCGGGAAGTCGGGCCGGTACTTGACAAGCCGGTTGAACACGTCGCAGGCCTGCGAAAACCGGCCCGTTACCATGCAGGCCTTCCCAAGCTCGAAGTCGGCGTCGAGGTCCGAGGGGCCCCGCGCGACGGCGCGCGTGAGCATTGCAACGGCGCGCTGCGCTTCGCCGGCGGCGAGCAGCGACTTTCCCATTGCCGCCATGCCGGCGGCGGTTTGTTCGAGCACCGCCCGGTTCTTCTTGACAAAGTCGGAAGACCTGGCGAGGAGGTCGTGTGCAACGTAGAAGTCGGCAGCGGCCGCCGCCACGAGAGGGTCGCCGTTTGCGGCCGAGACCGCCCGGTCGAACAGCGGCCTCGCCTTGTCGACGGCGCCGGACCTGCTGAACAGCCGGGCCATGCGGCACAGCGCCTGCGCAAAAGACGGGTCGAGTTCCACGGCCCGCGCGTAGCTGGTAATCGCGGCGGGAGCATTGTTGCGCATCTCGTAGCCGTACCCGGCCAGATACGTTTCATAGGCCTGCGCACTCCGGGAAACAGGCCGCCTGAGCGACTGGTAGTCTTCTTTTGTCAATGACCAGCCGGCCAGCGACGCATACTGCGTGAACGCGGAGAAGCAGAGTTGGGCAAGGGAATCCAGGGAGGCGCCGAGGGCAATGACTTTCTTTACCGGCGCGCCGTTGCGGAGAATCAGCGTGCGGAGTTCGCAGGCGATCCTGCCGTTGACAACCGAATAGGCGCCCCCGCACGCGGCGTCCCATTCCCACCGCAGCCGGTTCATCCTGAGGGCGCTGTCGGATTCCATGGTCCATCCCGCGGAGTCAACGGGGAATAGAAACGTCGGCTCCAGCACCTGCACGTCGGGATGCACCTGCATATGCCGCGAAAAGTACTCGGGAACGATCGACCCGAGCCAGTCGAGGGTCTTGTCCTGCGCTTTATTAACCAAAGGGAAAACCGCTATTTTTGCGACCCCGAAGCAGGGTCCTTGGGCCACGAGAAGGAGCGTCATCAATGCGGGGATACAGTGAATTCTTGTTCGCAGACCCATGATAAACATAAAAATAAGATATTGAAATCATAATAGATGAATAAATTGAAGAAAACCTCCGGAATCACGAATTCGTTGCGCCGCAAGGAGTTGTTTCCCGGTTTACGCGGACAACAAATCAAACATGTATCAAATGAACTTCACTATTACCAACAGCGACTATACCGGTAGATGGAACTATGATTGAGGGCCCGGAAAGCTTGAAGAGCAATGACGAGAAATTAACAACGATTCTTGTTGAAAACAGTCTTGCATGGTGAGTATAATGAATCAGGATGAGGGCAAAATAGCGTCGTTAATTTTAAGCGATTAATAAATAGAGCAAAAGAGATACATGTGAATAATCGGTCATGAGAGGGTGAATCATGGAAAAGCTCCAACATATTTCTCCCCGATCCGCCGTTGTCGCCTTCCTGCTCTCCATAGCCATGACCGCGCCATGCCTTGCCGTACATTTCCCGGACACGATTTGGGTCGAAGTCAACTATTACGATTTCAAAGCAAACGGGAGCAACCCTAACTTCGAACATTGTATTTCCGGCCTTCAAAAGGGCATGATACAGAACTATCTTAGCTCGTGGAGAAAACCGGTCTTCAAGGCAAACCTGGCGTGCAACGATAGAGTGGGAGAATGGTTCATGGCAAGCGGCCAGGCAGGGCCCGACACGCCTGCCACGCAATTCGTGTTCGATCCCGTGCAGAAGGTGTGGAAATGGACCGGACTTGTCAACTATGCGCCGGGCGGCGTTGTGCGGCCGGCCGAATGGGTTGGCCCCCACCATAACGACAATTACGCCATGACGGACATCATCATGTACGATTCCCTTCCCTTTATTCTCATCGATTCGGTCCGCGGAATGTACCAATACAACAACCAGACGTTCTTCCCGCTCACCGGAAAAGGATATGGAAACGAAGGAAATAAAGACTGCAACGGCGACCTGGAAAATTTCAGTTTTACCATGGAAGTTCACACCTTCTTTACCTACAGCGGCGGCGAGGTGTTCCGCTTTACCGGGGACGACGACGTGTGGGCGTTTATCAACGGCCAGTTGGCCATGGACATCGGCGGCGTGCACAGCGCACTCAGCGATTCGATCATTCTCGATAATGTGGCATCGCAACTCAACATTCAAAAGGGGCAGAAATATCCCTTCGACTTCTTTTATACCGAGCGCCACACCTGCGCGGCGGACATCAAAATCACCACCGACCTGTTCAAGCCGCAGCCAGCGGAAATAATAGTCCGGCCGGACTCGCTGCCGGTGAACCCGCACGACACCACGATCAACCTGAAAGACACCACGCTCACTGCGGGCCAGTGCGTGCGGTTCCAGCTGCACGTGGTGGACGATACGCTCGGGCTGCGGCCCGAATACGATTCGCTGGTCCAGTGGCAGATACTTGACTCAATGGGAAACGTCATCACCTTCGACACCGTGGCCGGCGAAAACCGGATTTGCGTCACCAAGGCGTACGGCTGCATCGAGATCCTGCTCACCTTTCGCGACCCGACCGACGCCACCAACGTGATCCGCGACTCGATCCAGTTGTGCGTGCAACACGGGTCGGCAAATCACTTGCGCATTGAGAGCAGCCCGTATGTGAACGCCAGCCCGCGCAACGACAACCCGCTGAGGAACCTCACCATTCCCGCCACGGCAAGCCTGGACACCGTCTATGCGGTGCTGCGGGACGCCTACGGCAACTTTGTCTCGCCGTCGCAGCACACGCAATGGTCGGTGATCTCGGGCGATTCGATCGTATCGGTGACAAACGGGATCGCCACCCTGGGCGCAGGTATCATCAGTAAACTGGGACCGAGCGGCAGCGCGGTGGTGGTGGCGACCAGCACCGATTACACCGGGACCCAGTTCAGCGACACGCTCCATGTGGTGGTGTCGAACATCGCCTATGATTCTTTACGGATAGTAACCGGCGTGGGCGGACAAAAGGTGAAGCTGGCCAGCCTCACCATCGACGTGGGCCAGGACACCCTGCTCAAAGTGGAAGGCCACCGCCTTGACGGGCTGGGCGATCACGGGTGGATGACGGTGGGCGGAACGTGGACCATGTCGGACAGCCTCCACACTCTTCTCGCACCGCCGGCCTCGGATAGCGTGTGGAATTTTGCTCCCACCGACACCGGACACGGCACCATAACCGTGCACTGGGGAACGCTCGCCTATTCCATTCCCGTCTGGGTGAAGCCGGGCGTTGCCAACAGCATCGCGATCTATCCGAACGAAGGGCCGCCCGGCGCCCAATTCGGAAATGCGCCGTACCTTTCTACCGTGACTTACCGCTGTGCCGCCGGAACGGCCATCCCGCTGGATGCGAAATTGTTCGACGCGATCAATGTCTGGCTCAGCGCATTTGAGACCGATTCGGTTCTTTCCGGCCAGATAACGTGGAGCGTGCTGGACTCGGCCAGCGGAACCTTTACTCCCGCAATGGGAACCTTGAGCGCGCTCGCGGGGCACAAGACGGTGTTCACGCCGACCATGGCGTTCAAGACATACCTGGTGACTGCCACCTATGCCCAGGGCGCAATCAGGCTCCAATGCACCGTGCGCTTCAACATTACGGCAAGCACGCCGGCGCATCTTGTGATAGAAGCGAGCCCGGACAGCGCGTCGAGTCCCAACGCGAACAATCCCATCGGCCAATTGGAACTGCAGTCGACCCAGACCAGCCAGGCCGTGTATGCGATAATCCGCGACATCTACGGAAATTTTATCGGCCACGCCGATTCCAGCGCGTGGCTGGCGCGGGACACGCAGGTCGTTTCGGTGAAGAACGGTCCGGCAACCGGCCTGGGCATGGCCACGATAACCCGTGTGGCGTCGGTTGCGAGCCAGACCTGGGTTGTTGCGCGGCTGGGAGCGCTTGCCGATTCCATTATTGTACGCGTTACCGACGTCACCTACGACGGCCTCCGCATCGTGGTGAACAATAACGGGCTCAAGGATGTGGACACGCTGGTGCTTCGCACCGATCAGGACACCACCTTGTACGCCCTCGGCGAGCGCTCCGACACCAAAAACTGGACGGAAGTGAGCGTCGCGTGGCAGACGACCGGCGTCGTGACGAATCCCGCGGCGCCCAATCCGGCGAGCGTGTTCCATTTTACGCCCGTGTCGCCGTCGAGCGGAAAAATAACCATCAGCATGACCGGCACGGGCGGCGTTGTCATACGCGACTCGGTGTTCGTTATCTTCCAGCCCGGTCTTGCGCAGAAGCTCGAACTCTACTCCAACGCGGGCGCTCCCGTGGCCGCCGACAAATACCCGGACCCCACCGTCAACGATACGGTTGCGGCAGGCACGCCCCTTCCGTTGTATGCCAAGATCTTCGACCAGAACAACGTATGGCTCAGCGCGTACGAACAAAATCCAAGCAACATCACCTGGCGCATCCAGGAACTCGCGGGAAACCCGCCGACGGGAAACCTTCTGACAACCCAGGGATACACGACCACCTTTACCCCGACCAGGGCCTACAACACGGCATACGTGATTGCAGAGCTGGGCACAAACGGCGGGGTCATTTCCGATATGGTAAAGATCTACGTGAAGCCGGCCCCTGCAAATCACGTGGTTATTGAGGCAAGCCCGAGCGGCTCCGCGAGCCCCAACGCCGACGATCCGATCGGCCTCATCGTTTTCGGCCCTGCCGACACGGTGCGCTATGCCTATGCCGTGCTGCGCGACGCGTACGGCAACTACGTGTCGAGCTATACCGACGGGCTGTGGCAAAGCCTCGACACGTCGCTGGTAAAGGCCGCACCGGGATTCGCGGCCAACGGCGAAGGGGTCGTCACAAGAAGCGGCAATTCGGGCGACACGCGCATTGTGGTCCATTCCGCGGATTTCACCCTGCAGGACACGGCGCAGGTGAGCCTCAATAATATCACCTACGATTCGCTTCGCATTATGGTGAGCGACTCTCTGGTCATCACCCGACTTGCGATGCGAACCGACCAGGACACCACGCTGTGGGTACAGGGCAAGCGCTCCGACACCCATACGTGGGAATATGTTGCCGCTGGCTGGAGCCTGCTGGGCGGCATCACGGCCAACCCGCCCGCGCCGCAATCGTCGATAAGCTGGACGTTTGCGCCGACCGACACCGGCACGGGCGCGATCGTAGTGGCGCTGGGCGCCTCCGCGCCCGACACCGTTCATGTCTCGTTTGTCCACGGAACGGCGTTCAGCCTCGTACTCTTCCCCGGCGATAACCAGCCCAACCAGCTCACGCCGCTGCCCGGTCCGCTTACTCCCTTGCAGGTGGCGGCCGGAGACACCTTCATGATGACCGCACGGGTGCTCGACGCAAACGGCCTCTGGCTGTCGGAGTATGCCTCGGAATCCGCGCCCATCGCCTGGAGGGTGGAGCAGTTGCTCGGCCTCCCGCCGACCGACAGTTTGTCGGCCACCACCGGCTACAAGAGCGCGTTTGCCTCGACACGCGCGTACAACAGCGTGTACGTGATTGCCGGGTTCACCCTCGGCACCGAGCACCTGTACGACACCGTGCAGATCTCCATAAAACCCGGCGCGGCGAACCACCTTGTGCTGGAGCCCAATTCCAATTGGCAGGTAAGCCCCAATCACGACAACCCTGCCGACAGCGTTACCATCCTGAGCAACCAGCAGAATGCGATGGTGTACGCGGTGATACGGGACAAGGACGGCAACTTTGTGGGGTATTCGCTCCATACCGCCTGGACGGCGAAAGACTCGCTGGTGGTGACGGTTGAGAACGGCATATCGGGAATCGGCCAGGGCGTGATAAACCGCGGAAGCGGGTCGGGCACGCGCACCATCGTCACGGCAATGGACCTTGACAATCCTCTGCTCATCGATTCCGTTGTCGTCGACCTCGCCAGCTACTACTACCAGCGGCTGCGCATCGTGGTGCGGGACTCCACCGACATCGATTCGCTGTTTCTTACCACCAACGACGACACCACGCTGCGCGTGATGGGGCTCAGGTCGGACACAAAGACCTGGGAATATACCTACGCGCAATGGAAAGTGTCGGGAACGCTGGTGATGTCTCCCACGGCGCCCGACGTTGCGGGTTCGTGGACGTTTTATCCCGCCCAGGCGGGAACGGGAAGCATTCGCGTGACGCTGGGCGCCGATTCGACGACGATTCCCGACACGGTCCGGGTGGTATTTGCAAACGGCCCGCCCCTGAGCCTGCTGTTTGAGCTTTTGACGCCCGCCGAAAACCGGATCGCGGGAGACACGCTCCTCGCTGTTGTAAAGATTGAGAACAGGACCGGGCCCATTGCGGGCCGCTACTGTTTTGCGCCCGGCTCGGCCAACGGGGCGGCTGCGTACCAGACCCTCCTGGGCAGCACTTCCCAGCCCGCGCCCGTCATCGTGGTGGACGGGGCGACGAACCCGCTCAACACCTTCCCCGCCGCCGGCGTTGCGAGCAGCGAATGCTTTGAAAACGGTCTTGACACGGTGAAAATCGTCCTCTACAACGCACCGTTCACAAAAGACAGCATGCAACAACTGTTTGTTTCCGCAGCGGGCCTCACGGCCTCAACCGAGTCGTTTACGCTGCTGCCGGCCTCGCTGCACAGCGTTGCGCTGCAGGACAACTCCGGCCGCGACCTGGGCGATTCCATCACGCTTGTATACCCCGGCGACTCCCGGATAATTTCCTCAACCGGCTTTGATGTGTACGGCAATAAGATCGGACCGGAAAACGGCACGTGGGTCACCACAGGAACGCTGCATCCGATATCCCTGAACGTCAATGTATCATGGATCTACTACGAATCCGCCGGGGCGCGCTCCGACGAGCAGGGCATGATACTCGTGGTCGCTTCGGACACGACGGGCGGTATCCGCACGGACAGCGTGTTTGTGCGGATACAGGGACCGGCCGCTCGGCTCGTATCGGCCGGCACCCGGGACGCAAACGGCGACGGGTATCTTGACGAGATAGTTCTCGTGTTCAGCAAGAAGGTTGCCATTCCCGCCTCCGCGACGTTCAGCGTCTCCTACGACAACACCGTGTTTACCGTGACCGGCATGGACAGGTCGCCGGCCGATTCCGACTCGGTGGTCACGCTGTACCTGGCGGAGCAGAAGACCACCGATCCGCAAAGCGCATGGCGCCCCTACCTGAGCATCAGCGGCATACCGGGTACGGACAGCGCCGACAGCGTGCTGTGCGCCGACGGCGCCGGTCCGGTGGTGTGGAGCGTTGTCAAGTCGATCACGAACATCGCCGACAGGAGATCGGACCTTATTACCGTGGAATTTTCCGAACCCGTGCTGACCAAGAACGGCAATGCACTGACCGCCTCGCTGGCGCCGTCTCAGATCTTCAACGTGTGGACCATAACCGGAACCGGCGACACGGTGCTGGCGACCGGGGCGCTGGACGGCATTCCCACCCTGTACAGGATAATCGACAACAGGACAATCCAGTTCTATATGACAAACGGCACCGACCTCACCGACAAGAACCTGCTCAGCCTTCGCGCCGACACGCCGGCCGTGGCCGACGGCTCGCAATGGGTCAACCCGCCCGTGCCGGGGAACCAGCGCGTGGCCGTGAGCGTCAACAGCGTGTTCCCGGAGTATATCCAGATAGCAACCAACCCGGCGATCCCCACCTTGCGCGAGGAAGGGCCGGGCATCCTGCATTGCGCGAATAACCCGCTTGCGCGCACCTGGGTGCGGAACGACCGGGCCGGCGTGCTTATAACGTTCAAGGTAATGCCGCTTGCAAACGCGAACCAGTCCTTGCTGGCGCATCTCTTTATTTACGACAATATAGGGAACATGGTGAACGAGGACGCGAACCCGGACATCATGCCCGCAGACTGGAAGACAGGCGCGACAACCGTTCACGACCTGGACATCTATTGGAACGGTACGAACAAGAAGGGAATGACGGTGTCGCCCGGCGTATACCGCGTCTTTTTGGACCTCTCCTCCGGAACCGAGAAGAGGAGATTGGTCGGCGCAATCGGAATAAGGCGGTAGCCGGGGCGCGAAGGCCAAGGCGTTTTCGCCGGCGGCGGGTTTTGGTTGTCCAATTTTTCTTTGGCGCTTGCTTCGATACACCGCTCGCCGAGCGGCCCTTTGGGCCGTATCGAGGCGAGCGGCACCCGGCAAGCGTTATTGTCACCACTATAATGACCGGATCACTATGCGACCCTGCTTGTGAACCGATTAGTAAGAAGTGAATATCCCCTCCGGCAACCAGTATTTTTATTCTCATGCACATCAACGACATTTTCAAACGCGACAAGATAACGTTCAGCTTCGAATTTTTTCCTCCCAAGGACGCTGTCGCTTCGGACCAGTTGTTCCACACTATCAAGGAAATCGTGCCCCTGGGGCCTTCCTACGTGAGCGTTACCTACGGATCGGGCGGCTCGACCAGGACCCTTACGCACGACCTGGTGGTTCGCATACGCAAGCAAACCGGCCTCACCGTGGTGTCGCACCTCACCTGCGTGGGCTCGTCGCAAAACGAGATCCGGGGCATCCTCGAAACCTACCGGGATTCGGGCATCGAAAACATCATGGCCCTGCGGGGCGACCCGCCCAAGGGACAAGCTTCCTTTGTGGCGGCCGAAGGCGGCTGTTCGCACGCGGACGAACTTGTTGCGTTCATCAAGAAGCACTTCCCCGCCATGGGGATCGGCGTTGCCGGCTACCCCGAAGGCCACCCAGAAACGCCCAACCGGCTGCGCGAGATAGACTATCTTAAAGCAAAAGCCGACGCAGGCGCGGACTTCATCTGCACGCAGTTCTTTTTTGACAATCACGACTTCTACGATTTCCGCGACCGGTGCGCCCTGGCGGGAATCACCCTTCCCGTGCTGGCCGGCATCATGCCCGTGACCTCACTCAAAGGAATGACGCGCATGGCGGACCTTTCCGCAGGCACGCATTTTCCCGCACGCCTGCTCAAGGCGCTCTCCCGCGCAGAAGACGACGACCACGTTGAAAAAGTGGGCATCCACTGGGCGACCGAGCAGGTTGCCGACCTCATTGACAACGGGGTAAAAGGGGTCCACTTCTACACGCTTAACAAATCGAAGGCCACGCTCAAGATCTACGATTCGCTCGGCGTCACGAGTTCGGCGAGGCTCAAAGCGTAGATGCGGGAATGCGTTGGAGAGTTGGAGCGTTAGAGCGTTGGAGAGTTCGAGCGTTGGAGTGTTGAAATTTGACACACGGCAATGACAGAATCAATATTCTGTAAGTATGGATAAGCCTGTCGCAGTCGCCCTCCCGCCAGTGTTGTATAGCCTCACTCTGCTCGATCAATTCTCGCTGGAGTTGAAAAAACTCGGCCTTCCATTCGACACGGCAAAGAAACCGTACGCCATCATCAAGAAATTTCTGGCCGTGCACCCGGGCGATCCGTGTGACATCGGCATCGAAAAGGTACGAGAATTCGTGCAGGGACAGTACGGCGACGTTGTTCCGGCACTTGTGCTTTTCTATCAGACAGTTGCTAAATCGGAAACTCACCTTGCCGCACTGACGCCGGGGCGCGACCCTTCACAAACCGCAGAACCCTTACCGACGCCGCTGCAGAACGAAAACGGAATATCGTCCAGCCTGAAAAGACTTGAGCTGGAACTCAGGGCCCGCAATTACAGCCGGCGTACCTTTGAAAACTACCGCGCCATATCATACAACTATCTGACCTGGCTCAAGGATGAACCATCGGCGAACGATGCCGGAGCCATCAAACAATATCAGCTCTATCTGAAGGAAAAGAAAAACTATGCGCCCAGGACAGTGAACCTCGTCACGGCCGCAATCATTTTTCTCTATAACGCGGTCCTCGAAATTCCGATTGCGCCTACTTCCCTGCCCCGCATGAAAACAGGAAGGCCGCTGCCGAAGGTTTATTCACAGGTTGATATTGAGAAAATCATTCTAAGCGAAGGCAATTACAAGCACAGGCTCATGCTCATGCTCGCGTATGCATGCGGCCTGCGGTTGTCAGAACTGCGGTTCATAAAACCCGGGGACCTTGACCTTGGGCGAAACATCGTATGGATAAGGCACGGAAAAGGATCAAAAGACCGCGGGGTGATGCTTGATGCGGCCATAAAACCGGAACTCACGGCCTTTCTCCGGACCGGGAAAGGGAAAACCTTTCTTTTCGAAGGTTACGAACCCGGCAAGGCACTCACCGCGATGACAATATCCAAAATCTACAAGCATGCATGCAAAAAAGCGGGGATCGAACCTCTGGGTGGCATCCATACCCTGCGCCATTCATTTGCCACCCATCTTCTCGAACATGGCACAGACCTGCGTTATATCCAGGAATTATTAGGCCACTCCTCCAGTAAGACAACTGAAATTTACACCCATGTAAGCTCTTCGGTAATAAGCAGGATAAGAAGCCCGATTGCCCATTTAAACCTTAAAAAAGTTGAAAACGTATGATATACTGGAAAAGGCAAACAGTTTATCATACGTGCCGTTTGGGCGCGCAGGATAAACTCTTTTGAATTTCATGGTTTTTGAAGTTTATCCTGCGCCTAGTTGGGATGCAATAAACTGGCACGAATGAAATTAGAGTCGCCGCGTAAACAAATAGGTAATTAAGAATGACACGCAGGAAAGACAAGCCGCCGTCGTGGCGGCATAATGGCATATTATGAAATTCATTTTCATATGTGATGAATCAGGCGCCAAAGGCTATGCTGATCAAAAAGAATCATATTTGGGCGAAGTTGGCGTTGTTGCTGGATTTATTATTGAACAGAATTCAATCAACCTTGAGATAACCAAAGCGATATCTAATTCAATAAACAAATTGAATGAATCGCCAGTTGACAAATTGCACATTACTAATCTTTCAAAGGATAATCAGCAAAAGCTCAGGAATGACATTTTTAGTCTTTTTAAGATATATAATATTCCAGTTTCCTACGGTGCCGTCTATGTAGATGGATTTAATTGGAAATATGAAGAAGATAAACAAAAAAATATGATGATAGTTGAATCAGCAATACAAAATGGTCGCGGAATAACTAAAAATTATCCAATTCCACTATTGCAAACTGAGCTATTCTATTTTTACTTGCTAAAAGGATTAGATTTCTTTGTATCGAATAAATTAGCGGTTAACCAGATCGAGATTATCACGGACCATATTGACGACACGATAAAAGCTAATTACGAACAAAAGATTTCCAAAATAACAGGCAATTCAAAGAGTCAAGTTAAGAAATGGAATGAATTCGATTATTCTTCCAAACAAATTACCAAAAGACAATTTACAATAGAACTAAAGGCAACTTTATCAAATGCGGACTTTATCAATAGAATTGAATGGTCAATCACAGTCAGTAGTGTCCGGTTAAATTGACAACAAGAGAAGGGCTACCAACCTATTTTTATCGTTGAAGGTTTAGTTTTTGACGATTAAAAAGAGGAGGCAGCCCTTGAACAGAAGAAATACAATATTCAATCAGATAACGCAACTGTTGAATCGGAAGGGATTCTGGCGCATTGTTAATCGGTACGAAGGAGACAGGTACGTAAAGAGCATGACCTGCTGGCAGGAGATGCAGATTTTGCTCTTTTCGCTGGTAAAGGATTTGGTCAGCTTTCGGGATGTAGAAGCGTGTCTGAAGAGCAATGCGGATAAGTGGGAACATATTGGTCTTGCGAGTGTAGCCCGCAGTACACTGGCAGATGCACTCGCTCTCCGGCCATACAAGATGTTTGAAGATCTTTTCTATCAGTTTCTGGATAAATGCCAGCGATTGGCACCTCGTCATGACTTTCGGGTAAAGGTTCCGGTATTTACGCATGATTCAACCTTGATCAGCGTATGTCTGTCATCGTTTCCATGGGCACGGTATCGCAGGCGCAAAGGTGGATTGAAACTTCATATGCTTCTGGACCATGACGGTTACCTACCGTCGTTTATCCGGATGACGGACGGGAAAGTCCATGACATTCGGGTGGTGAAAGATGCCGAATATGATTTTCCTGCGCTTCCGCCGGACAGCATCCTCACCATTGATCGAGGCTACACAGATTTTGGCTGGCTTCATTCACTGCATACGACTGGTGTTACATTCGTGATCCTGGCAAAATCCAACATGGCATATCATCTTGTCGGACAGCACAAAGAACCGAACGTAAGACGCGGAATTATCCGTGATCAGGAAGTCGAAATGTCGAATTTTTACGAAAGCAAGGCATATCCGGAGAAGCTGCGACTGATACAGTATTACAACAAGGAGTTAAACAAGAACCTGGTCTTTCTGACGAACAATTTCACGTTGTCGGCAACGACAATTGCTGCACTGTACAAGGGAAGATGGGAGATAGAAACATTTTTCAAGTGGATCAAGCAGCACTTGAAGATAAAGACGTTCTACGGGACCAGCGAAAACGCGGTAATGACACAGGTGTGGATAGCCATGATCTTGTATCTCCTGTTGTCGTTTATAAAATTCCAAGCACGGTATGCCTTCACCATGCTGGAATTACTGCGGGTTATCCGAGAAAGGCTGCTTGGTTTTGAAAGCTTGATTGAATTACTACGGGTCAATTACGAGCGGTTACGTTCTTTGCGCTCCGCTCCAGTGCAATTATCATTCTATTAGCCATTGGTCAAGAGGTTTAGCCGGACAGGGCTGAATCACAGTAATCAATAACGAAATGACAATTGCAGCCGATATTATTTCTAACAGCATTCGTTATTGTTTGGAAAAATATGCCAAAGAGTCGAAATGTGGCGCATTAAATAATCGGAAGGCCATTGAAAAGTACCCACTATCTGAGCAAATGATAGGAATGCATAATGACCCAGATCATTTGTCTATGATTGATAGGATCTATATGCATAGAAACAGCAATATGAAAGCAAATAGAATGGGTTAACTTGCCTAAAGCGGATTGATAACGTTTCACCGAATATTGAACAGCCGTACATTGGTAAAAATGGCCATGTGCACAGATAACAAGGGAGCTATAATGGGAACCACTTACGCCAAGTTCAAAAGCAGGGTATCTCCAGCATGGAACAAATGCAAAATATCGGCCAGTCTCTTCATTTTGATGATCTCGCCGATTGGTGTTTTCGCCGATTTCGTAAGCCATGTTGTGAAAATTGGGTTTAACGCCCAGGCAATAGGGGCCAATACGGCAACAAACAAAATTTACGCAATAAGTATGACTGGCGCGGTAAAGGTTATCGATGGAGTATCATATGATACGGCTTCAAAGGGACTCATAAGCGGTTATGCGGGCGGCGGGATGGGAGTCAACTCGATTACCAACAAAATCTGGGTTACAGCGGGTGGAACAATTTCCGGAGGCTTTGTACATTACAAATACGTGGATATCATCGACGGAATATCAAATAGTACAACGATGATAATGGAAACCAATTACGGGGAACTAGCCTTAAACCAAGTGACAAATAAGATTTACGTAGTAAATGACGCCAGTATGACCGGCGGTTCTAATGACGGCAACTTAACCGTCATCGATGGCTCTATCAACACGTTTTCGATTCTGCCAATTCAGGTAGGCTATGGCCCTATTGCGGTTAACACCGTAACAAACAGAATTTACTGTGTCAATGCTTTAGGCAAAGTGACCGTGGTAGATGGCGCTACGAACACCGCAATCATCGTCATGGATCTTGAAATCGCGCCGGCAACTGCTGTTAAGGCAGCCGGTATAGCAGTAAATAGCACTACGAACAAAATCTATGTTGCAGATTACGCTAATAACGTTATTGTGGTCATCGACGGCGCCACAAATACGCATACAATAATTAATGGTAATTATAAAGGATCTTGCACCAAATTAGTGATCATTTTGACAAGTTTTTCAAAGAAATTTTCATGACGATGATTGTACCGAAAAGCCATTTCGTTCAGATACCCTGGAAAGTATTCTTTGGAGACTCCATGGAACTTTGCAAGACGTTCCTTAGCATAGCTCCAGAAGCCTTCCAAACCGTTAATATAAACTTTGCCTGTGGCAAATCTTTTCCCATGGTCGACTCTCAAATGCCGATAACCGCAGAACATCAGGGCGTCATAGCCGCGGAATTTGTCAGTGTAAATGATGGAGCCTCGTCTGACCATTTTCACAGTCTCAGTCAACAGGCTTTCGGCAGTGACGTTTTTTACTACTGTCACCTTCACTTTTCCGTGTCTCTCCAGGATACCAAAGACGGGAACCTTTCCGGCAGCACCCCGGCCACGTTTACCTTTACGCCTGCCGCCGAAGTAGGATTCATCGAGCTCAACCTCTCCAGAGAGCCAGAAATCGCTTTCAGCGACCATCAAGGCCCTTCGGATGAGATTACACATCCGCAAGACCGTGGGATAGCTCAAACCGATCTGAGTTGCTATCCTGCGTGCTGAGACTTCCAGTTCAAAGAGCTTAATGATCCACAGCAGCTTTTTCAGAGGGACGCGGCACTGACCAATCCACCGATTCGAGAAGTCATGAAAGGTATTTCCGCATCGTTTGCACCTGAACTTTTTACCTTTTAAACGATAGATTTTATGGCTGTTACAATTGATGCAGAAAACATGGCCATTTTTCCAACAGAACTTTCTGAGGAACAATTTTGCCCTGTTTTCAGTTTTCCCTATGAATTCAAAGGTTTCTAATTGACTAAAGCCCATATGCACAAGATAATTCCTGTGCAAGATAGCCGATCCCAGTAATTTGACCGATGTATCCCACTTAATTTGACCGAGACGATGTCTTTACAGAAAGCTATTAACGGTAATATAAATCAGTTATGGACACGGTCGGTCATTTTGATTGGGATTTTTCTTTGCGCATTGATTCTCCTTTAAGGTTCAGTTTGAAAGCAGTGTGTGTTAAGCGGTCGCATATTGCGTCAGCAACAGTTGGGTCCGGCAGTTTTAGATGCCATTTGTCGATCGGGAACTGAGTTGTGACGATGATGGAGCCTGTCTGTTCTTTTTCTTCTATGACATCCAGAAGCGGTCCGGCATCGGCGGTTTCGATGGGCTGCATGAGGAAGTCGTCCAGGATAAGGATTTTTGTTCTGCTCAGTTTTTTCAGGTAGCGGAGATACATACCGGTGCCTTTTGCCGCATGGATTTCCTCAAAAAGCAAAGGGTACCGTATTTTGACCACCGGGAAGCCCATGCTGCATGCCTGCAGGCCAATGGCTTCGGCGATGTAGGTTTTTCCGCAACCGGTAGGGCCGGTTATAATGAGATTTTGCGCATTGGTTATCCAGGTTGTGGTGGTAAACGGCATGATATCTTTTTTCATAAAACCGCGGGATTGGCTATAGGAGATGTTCTCGATGGATGCCTGCTCGGGCTTGAAATTGGCCCTGCTGATCAGGCGGGAGAGCTTCCGGTTCTTCCGGGCATTGTATTCGTCCTCGACCAACAGGGCGACGAACTCTTCGTGGGACAGATCGTGGTGGTCGTTGTTGGCCAGACGGGTTTGCAGGGACTGGGCCATGGTTGCAAGACGCATTGCCTTGAGCTGTTCAATAACTGATTCCATATGCATAGGGCTCCTTTGTTATAGGGTGGTGTAATAGTTCGGTCCGCGGATATTTTCGTGGATTACAGGCTGCTGCTGCGGTTGTGCAAGAGGCAAGAACAGTTGTTTGTCAAGATTCTGGTCAAGGATGGATTTGAGCGTTCGATAGGTTGCGGTATTGAAGTACAAAGCTCTTTGACACGCTTGTTCCAATCGCTGCGGCGTATACACTCTTGCCAGGTTTAATACGCCCAACGCGGCATTGAACCCCTGCTGGACATGCTGCCGTGCGACCATGATCCGTTTGACGGTTTCAGCCGTGGCCGGGCCGATCTCGGAAGCCTTGCCGATAAACCACTCCTGGGACCATCCTTTGACAAAAGCATGTGTCTTCGGCATGTGTTCAGCGACCGTAGTATATCCGTAATTTGCCGGCTGTACCTGATGCCGGCAGATATGCTGATGATCGTGGTAGACCTCGATGATGAGACCGACCTGATAGATATCGACATAGCATCTGGCAAGATGGTGCGGAACGCTGTAGTAGTGTTTTTCGAAGCAGACGTGATAGTTGGGCGCGACGCGGACACCAAGAGCGACACGCGATATTTTAAACCGTTCGGTGGGCAGCGCCTTTGCATTCGGCCGGTCGAGTTCATCAAAGCGTTGTCTGCGTGTTTTTCCGCCATAGTCTTTCATGGGGCGGTTGTTAAAAAGGTCGAGCTCTTCTCTGATCGCATCATTGACCTCGTCGATGGAGAAGAACTGGCGGTCGCGGAGACGGGCAAGGATAAATCGCTGGATGTGAAGCACACTGCTTTCCGCAACAGCCTTGTCCTGGGGTTTTCGTATGCGGGCAGGCAGTATGGCCACGCCGTAATGATCGGCCATTTTCTCATAAAGCGGGTTTGCAATCGGATCATATCGATCCGGTTTCTTCACGCCGCTCTTCAGGTTGTCGGGGACAAACGCGTTCGGGGCAACACCGAAATAGGCAAGACCCCGAACATGCGACTGCACAAAATCAGAGACCTGTTGCGTACGGGTGGCTTCCGCATAGGCGTAACTGCTGGCACCCCAGGCACAGACAAAGAGTTCAAGCGGGATAATTTCTCCGGTTGATCGTTCGATATATTCAAGGCCATCGCCGGAATAATCAACGAATACCTTGTCGCCGCCTTTGTGCACCATGTGCATGGTTACCGAATGCGGACGATTGCGAGCGACAAAACGATAAAATGCCGAACGGCTCAAACTATCGGGATGTTGGTCCTGGTACTCTTCCCAAAGGCGTTGCAGAGTAACGTGCGGTCGGGCAAGTTCTTTCTCAAGGTAGGCTATGTCTGGCAATAGCGATGAGGCTTTCAAAGGAGACGGTGCCACGGGCGGAAACAAGGCTTGTTCAAGAGCCGTGTCTGTCAACGTGTCCGGTAATGGCCACGGCAGCTTCGACCGGTCGAACCGATCAAGGTAGTTTATCACGCTGCCTTTGGATAACGACAGCGCCAGGGCTGTCTGTTCGGCACTGATGTTTTTCGATAAGCGGTATTCCAGAACCAGTCGAATTTTACGCATAGACGTTCGCTCCCTGCTCATACGGTCCCCTTTCATGGTTTGAAAGAAGACCGAATATGGCACAATCCGCAACGCCTTCCGTAAAAAATCGTCCGGTCAAATAACCTGGGATTCAGCGGTCATTTTCAGTGGGATTTGCCGGTCAAATTAACTGGGATTGACCGGTCATTTAACGTGGGATTAAACGGTCATTTTGAGTGGGATCGGGCACAAGATGTTTTATAATCACCTAATTAATTTAGCAAATAAGCTTCCTCCTTCCTGGGCAATAACTCTGAACGAAACAACGAATAAAATCTATTTGAAGAATGGAACAGCCGTAACAGCAATCGATGGCATTACGAACACGGCCTCCGTTATCACTGCGGTAACCGGCTTAGGCGCTGCGGCAATAACCGCAAATCCCGTCACAAACAATGTCTTCGTAAATGATTACGATAGCACAATAACAGTAATCAACGGTTCCCCTGAATCGATTCGTAATGTAGGACCCCAAAAACAAATTACTCGGCAACGAACATATCAGACGGTTTTCAATCTTCAAGGTCGCGCATTTGCAAATGTAAAGACTATGCCTGCTGGTGTATATTTTGGTGCGGAAAGAATAGGTTCGAATAATATTCTTATCAAGAAGGTTATCTTTCCGTGAGTAGCGCTTCCATGCGCTCAATAAAATGCGTGCCATGAAGTCAGAAAACGGAAGAACGCGGCGAGAGAACAACATCAAGGTAGCGTGCCAGTTTACGTGCACCCAACAGCCGTGTTACGTTCGCGCGAAATGCGCACATGTCCAGCGTGTGAATAAAACGTGTCATGTCGCAAAGCTCCATCACGTTTTCTAACGCTGGTCACGTCGTAACACGGCACACGTTGTGGTCAATAAATTGGAACGATTAAGACAAATAGCCGCCGCCGAAGAAAAGACAAGGTTAGACTGGGAAAATCTATTTTAGTTGTTTGAAGATGCAGCGCCCCAAGACACGCCGCGTCGTGCGGCGGATGCGTAAATGAATTAATGGACATTCCGATGTTGACATTGAAGTTATTGCAAGAGGACAGATGAAATCAAACGCGCCTGGGCAATTATTAGGATATACGATTCAATTTCCGCGCGCACTCCTTCATTTACTTAGGAGCGGCCCTGGCGGCTCTGTATGTGTGGAAGTGCTTGGTGATGTTGCCACGATAAAGCCCGATGGTACAGTTATTGACGAAGAAGATAAATCGTCTGTAGCGAACAACCCTCTGACAGACCGTTCTACTGACTTATGGAAAACATTCTCGAACTGGATAGCCGCAATTAGGAACGGCGATCTAAACGTAAGCAAAACTCAATTTGTATTATTTTGTAACCGAAGCGGCCAATATGGTCTGGTCGATGAAGTAAAAGACCGCCGACAGGAGTCGGCGGCATTATTCCAGGCCAAGATCCAGCTGGATAGCGCCACAATCTTCACGTCCTTGGTGTTCAACGTAGCTTATGATCGTTCTCTCGTCAAGTCCTATGGTTGAAACACAGTACCCGCGCGACCAGATTCCGCCGCCGCGTATCGCCTTCCCTATGCTTGGAAATCGCTCCGGCAGTAATTTCCCCGTCCGCGATTTCACGAACTGCACTACGCTTGCGACAGATATCCGCGGCGGAATCATTACCACCATGTGTACATGGTCCAGCTGGACATTGGCCCGGATTACCTCGATATCGTCGTCCATCCCATCAAGATGCTTCAGTACCTTTTCCAAATATTCTTTCACCCCTGTCACGAATATCCGACGACGATATCGAGGAGTCAAGACGATGTGGTATTCTGTTCTGTATACGCAATGGGTGCCCTTCCGAAATCTCATTTACTCAAAATACGTTGTTGTCCACATCGTCTTGACAGCCCATCCATCCCCAGACTGGAGTCTGGGGGTTTATTGGGCAGACTAAGTTCTGTAAAAACCGATATTGAAAGTCATAACGCCATTGCAAAGATAAAGCATACTCTCAAGGACATTACAAAAGAT
>CAVSQB010000041.1:0-25696 GCA_963729895.1 uncultured Fibrobacterota bacterium
AGTTTTGGGCACCTATCAGACAAATAGACGCCCTGACATCGCGAAATAATACTATCTGTCAACATGATCTTGGAATCTACTATTTTACAGAATTTTTAGAGGTCCCCTTAAACCATCATAGGAGGGTTTGTTTTGGAATTGTTAATTGGGGAAGTAAAGCAATGGAATACGCCAGCCCTCGGCGCTTGTTTGCTTTGGCATTTTTCCAAAGGATATTGCAGCAACCACCCCCACGGTGATGCCCCGGTTGCGCTCTTGCACTTTATTGCGGTTGCCATTTTGACAAGTGCAAAGCTGAACAAACCTATTAATAACCACCGGGAAAACCTTCAATCTTACGCTCAATGTTTTGAAGGGTCAAAGGAAACAGACTTGCTTCTACACATCCAAGACCGTGTGAAGAACAAGCGGAAATATACCCTTGAAGCCATTGATATTGGTATTTCAAAAGGTTTGCTGGCGTGGGATGCTACGGACGGAAAGATATATCCGCGTGAAGTCACAACCGAAGGAACCCCCATAAAATCCTTAAAGTTTTCTTGTGCAAAGGAGTCTAAAAAGGCTGAAATATTGGGAAAATGGTTTGCAAAGCATGAATTATCTATGGCTATACCCCAATTACTTTCTCAGTCGAAATGGGAGTTTTCTCTTTGAATTGACCTCTGTATTCTTCAGGTGTTTTCCCCTTTAGTGATCCGTGTGGCCGTATCCGGTTGTAAATGTTCTTCCAATGTTCGATTATTCTTTCTGCGTCCTCTAATGAGATGAACCAGTTTTCATTCAAGCATTGGTCCCTGAATATCGAATTGAATGATTCTACAAAAGCATTCTGGCTGGGCTTGCCGGGCTGAATGAATTCCTGCCTTACCTGGTTTCGTATTGCCCAGAGCATGAGTTCTTTGCTCCGGAATTCCGGGCCGTTATCAGTCAACAGAGCTTCCGGCTTTCCGTACCTGGCCACCAGGTGGTCTAGAACTTGGCAGACTCCTAGTGCTGGAATAGAACGTGCTACCTTGATTGCAAGAGCCTCACGGGTGCAGTCATCGACAACATTCAGGCATTTCAGCTTGCGCTTGTCGGAAGTACTGTCGAATATGAAATCCATTGACCAGCGACGGCTTGGCCGATCCGGCAGCGTCAACGGCATCCGTTGGCTATTGCGTTTCTGACGCCTCCTCCGCTTGCTTTTCTGAAGCGATTCTTCCTTGTAGAGCCGATGCACACGTTTGTGATTTACTATGTACCCAAGGTTGCGGAGATACCAATAAAGCGTCGGAAAGCCCCATGAACGGAACGATGAAATGGTTTCATGCATTTTTGTTTTCAACTCGCTGTTCAAAGCCGATTCCTGCGGTCGATAGCGGTACCCTGCCGGTGTCATACCCAGAAGTCCGCATGCTTTCCGTTGACTCAGGCCTTGCCGCATTAGTGCGTCCACAGTCAGCCTACGCTGAGGACGCTTCACTATTTTCTTTGCAGCACTTCCTTCATTGCATCGATCTGAAGTGCCTAGTCTGCAACAATCCGCTTGAGCCGGCTGTTTTCGCCCTCGATCTCCTTCATCCTTTTCAGATCAGAGAGCTCAAGTCCGCTGTATTTGCTCTTCCAACGGAAGTACGTGTTCTCTGAAATACCATATTGACGACAAAGATCAGCGACTTTGGCTCCGCGGTCGCCCTCTTGCAGGATCCGAAAAATCTGCTCTTCACTGTAGCGCTTGCCTTTCATGAGTCCTCCTAGTTAGTTTAAAATAACTCGGAAAACTCCCTTCTCAAATGAGCAAGTTTTCGGGGGTATAGCCAACCCCAAAGTTAGTTCAGTTGCGAGAATTCAATCTTCTGCTGTGCGGCACCCACGAGGTGCAGTTGAGAAGGTCGATGAAGCCTGTGTTGACGAGTTGATAAGTTGAAGAGTTGAATCGATGGCTGTCGCAATGGTGCAGTTGAGCATTTATTGACCGGGTGCCGCTACGGTGCGCGCTTGTGTTAATCTATTCCATATTTTCTCCCTCTCCCCGTGGGAGAGGGCGGGGTGAGGTTACTCGGGCTTGCAGCAGGTACATCCACGCCGCACCGGCTCAGCAATCCATACTATTTTTTTGATATTAATACTGCTGCACCCATTCGGCAATCCGGAATCGCATCCGGCCGGCTCGAGTGTCGGTGCACGAAAAAAGCAATCCCATGATTTTCCCCTCCCCCTGCCCCACTTCGTCTTATATTATTGAAAGAATCCCCGTATTCTATCCAAAAAAAAGGAGCGTGCATGAAGTCCAGGCTGTTTTCAACAATCCTGTTCATGCCCTGCATCTTCTTTTCCCTTAACGCCGCGGTTGCCATAACGGGAACCGTGAGGGACCAGAACGGCTCGCCCGTCATGGGCGCTATCGTGAGCCTTTGCGCGGCCGGACTGACCGCGGAAACGGACACAAACGGCGCGTATTCTCTCGGCGGCGCTGTGCAGGCCGCGTCTTTGCAAGAGGCAAGGTCGGACTACAGGGCCCCGCGCGTTGCAGGCAATACTCTTGTATTCAGCGTCGCGGGGCAAAAAGCGCGGGTGCGGGCGGAGGTATACGATTGTTCGGGCAGGCTCGTTCGCGTCGCATTCGACAAGACGCTCGCAGGCGGTTCCTACCGGATCGACCCGTTCGACCGGAGCCTCGCGCACACGATGTATGTGGTGCGGCTACGGCTCGGCACCGAGGTGACCTTTCTGAAAATGCCGTTTATCAACAACGCGTCGCCGGGGTTCCCCGGCACGGCGCGGCAGACAGCCGCACCCGGCGGCCAAGGGCTTGCCAAGGCTTCCGCATCCGCGGATTCGCTTGTTGCCTGGGCCGTGGGCTACAACGTGACCGGACTCGGCATTCCCGGCACCACCGGCGTGTACGATCTCACCCTGCAGAAAAGCGTGGGGGCCGGCCAGGTACAGGTTCTCCAGACTTCGGAGGCCGGAGACGTGCTGGCGCTCAAGCCGGTGCTAGCTTTTGTCAACGACGATGCGACGGCCCTGCCCACGGCGACCGTTACGCCCTCCACGACCTACCAGGCCATTGTCGGCTTCGGCGCCGCGTTCACCGAAACCGCGACCTACAACCTGGGCACGATGTCCGCTGCAAAACAGTCCGAGATACTGAACGCCTTTTTCAATCCGTACACCGGGTCGGGGTACACGCTGTGCCGCGCGACCATCAACTCGTGCGATTTTTCGCTGGCCAGTTATTCCTACGACGATTCGCCCGGCGACTACACGCTCGCCAATTTCAGCATGAATCACGACCAGCAATGGATGATTCCCGCGATGAAGGCGGCACGCGCCGTTCCCGGGGCCAGCTTCAAGGTGTTCGGCTCGCCCTGGTCCCCGCCCGCGTGGATGAAAACGACCAACACGATGCTCGGCACCGGCAACGGCCAGCTCAAATCCGACAGTTTCGACGCCTGGGCGCTGTACTTTGTCAAATACATAACCACCATGCAGGCCAACGGCATACCCGTGTGGGGAATCACCATGCAGAACGAGCCCGCCTACGCGCCCACCTGGGAAGGATGTTTGTATACGCCGGAGCAGGAACGGGACTTTCTGAAAAACCACCTCGGACCCGCGCTCGCGCAGAACAACATCAAGGTCAACGTCATGATCTGGGACCACAACAAGGACCTTATCGTCAACTGGGCGCGCGTGATTCTGGGCGACACGGCGGCGGCAAAGTATGCGTGGGGCACGGCCTATCACCGGTATGCGGGCGACCTGTTCGACAGCCTGCTGCTCACCCACGAACTGTTCCCGCAATTTCCCATGGTTGCCACCGAATGCAGCGTGCGCGACACCTGGGCGGAAGCCGAGCGCATGGCCCACGAAATCCTTGGAGACCTCAACCATTTTTCCGGCGGGTATCTCACCTGGAACCTGCTCACCAACCTTGCCGGCGGGCCGTATCACGACCGCGACAACGGTTGCGTGGGCCCCCTTGTGGTGGATTCCGCGACGTCGCTTGTCAAGTACAACAGCAATTACTACTATATGACGCATTTCAGCCGGTATCTGCGGCCCGGGGCGGTGAGGATCGGCTGCGCCTACAACGGTCCCGGACTCGAAATCACCGCCGTGAGGAACACAGACGGAACGACCGTTGTGGTAGCGCTGAACGAAACGGACAATCCGATAAGCTTCAAGATCAAACAGGGAACGCAGATCGTTGAGCCGACGATACCGGCGCATGCGCTGAACGATTTCATTTACTAAAAAGGAGCACCTGATGGACAGGAAAGTTGCAGTTGTCACCGGCGCAAGCGGCGGAATAGGGGCCGAGCTCTGCACGAAACTCGGCAGCCAGGGCTTTTGCGCGGTCCTGGCGGCGCGGCGCTCGGCGGAGCTCAAAGCGGTCGCCGCCCTGTGCGGCGGCGAAACCCTGGTGGTGGTCACCGACGTTACCAAGCGTTCCGATGTGGACAGGCTCAAGAACGAGGCGCTTGCGAAGTTCGGCAGGATAGACGTATGGGTCAACGACGCGGGCAGGGGCATCACGAAGCCGGTTCTTGACCTTACGGAATCCGACTTCGACGAGATGATGAGCGTGAACGTCAAGTCGGTCCTCTTCGGCATGCAGGCGGTTGTCCCCTGTTTCCAGGCGCAGGGCAGCGGCCACCTCATCAACGTTTCGTCGTTCCTCGGACGGGTGCCGTTTGTGTCCGCACGATCGGCCTACAACGCGGCAAAAAGCGCGGTGAACATGCTCACCGCCAACCTGCGAGCGGACCTGCGGCGCACGCACCCCGGCATCAAGGTCTCGCTTGTCATGCCCGGGGTGGTGCTCACCGACTTTGCGAAAAACGCGCTGTACGGCACGCCGCCCATGCCGGCGGCAGCCGCGGGCCGGATCAACGCGCAAACGCCGCAGGAAGTGGCGGGCATAATTATGGAACTCATCAAGAACCCGAAAGCGGAGATTTACACGAATCCCGCTTCGGCCGAAACCGCCAAAGCGTACTATTCGGACGTCGGGGCGTTTGAAGACAGGATGTTCGGAAACTGAGCGAGGATGTCACCCCGCACGTGGCCGTGCGGGAAACAAGCGGGTCCGATTTCGCACTTGGCATGCGGCAAACAAGTATATTTCCCACGAAACGATTTCTTAAACGGGCCGGCAACACCGCTTCCGGATGAGCATGAACAAAATTAACATACGCAACAACACGGGTCCTTTCTTGCTGCGCGTCGCGGCGTCCCTTGTCGCATGCGCGGCATCCTTGTCGTTTTCCCAGGTTACGCTACCCTCCGGCGTTGTTGTGCCGAAGGAAAAATTCGTGGTCTATGTCTTGATCGGCCATTCGAACATGGTGGGCCGCGACCCGAACCTCGATACCGTGCCCGACCCGCATGCGTGGAATTTCTTCATTGCGGATTGCTGCCAGAATTTTCCGGACCACACGTGGGTGCCTGCGCGCGACTGCATTCACATGGATTTCGCGGGCGCCGGGGACGGGCCGAGCATGCATTTCCTCAAGAAAATGGCCGCCGAATTTCCCGACTATTACTTCGGGGTGGTGAACAATGCAAATTCGGGCGTGCAATGCAGGGCGAACTATCTGAAAGGCAACGGAGCCGGTTCCCTGGACCTTTTTGCGGAAATGGCGGAGGCCCTGAACTTGATAAAAGAAAATGTGACCTTCGGCGGCATCATCTGCATGCTCGGCGTTCCCGAGGCGGTGAATGCGCCGGAATCGGTGTGCCAGAGTTTTTCGGGCGATATCGCACTCATGGTCAAGGAATTCAGGGACACACTGGGCCTGCCGCAGCTTCCCTTTCTTATGGGTGCTTTCGAGCGCGACGGTCCTGCGGTCCAGACGACAGCGCCTTACTGGCAAATTATCGACAGCCAAACCAACCTTGTTCCGTCAAAGGTGGCCATTTCCGGCCTCGTTCCTTCCGACAGTCTCGTCTATTTTGATCGATGGCACTACACTTACGCGTCGTATGAAATCTGGACCCAAAGGGCGGTGGATACTATCGAGGCGCGGCACTGGTATCCGGCCGTTGCGGTCAGCACCGTCGCATCCTCTTCCCGCGCGGTGCAAGGCTCCGCAACACGGCGCTGCAACGCAACAAGCCTCGCCACCGACGCGCTGGGCAGAAGGGCGATTGTCCCCTTTTCCGCCGCGGCGAATTCCCCAACCGCGTCGGAACGCCTCCGGCGCATTCTGTTCTCAAACACCATGAAAATGATCACGGCGTATTAGTTTACACCGGAGAGTGGTGGGGCCATGAAACCGTTACCATTGCCGTCCGTTGCCTGCTGCCTCGTCCTTCTCCTGCAACCGGCCTGCGTGCAGAAAAACCCCGTGATTCCGTCGCCGCCTCCGCTCGCGCTCGTGCAGCCCGTTGCCGGCCGGACCTATGTAACCGGCGATACGGTGGCGATCACCTGGCGCGCCGGGGCAAACATATCTTCCGTCAATGTGTTTGTTTCAACGGACAACGGCAAACACGACTATCGTGTCGCTGCGGGGAGTTTTGCGGCCGCGGATTCGTGTACCTGGATCATCGGCAAGGAAATCGACCGCGCAAACCTGACCTACCCCAGCGACAGCGTTCGCATAACCATCCGCGATTCGGCCGGACAGTATGCGGATTCGACTCAAGGATGCCTGCGGGTGCATGCGATGATGATCACAAAGCCCGTGGGCGGCCACACGGTCCGTATCGGCGACACGGTTTCGGTGGCATGGCGCGGAGACCGGATGCTGATCTCGTCGGTCAAGGTACTCGTTTCCACCGACAACGACAAGACCGAATCGCTCCTTGTGGGCCGCGCGTGCGCGGCCGTTGATTCATGCCTCTGGATCGTGGGCCAGGAAAGCCAGCCGCCCTCTCCCGCATACCCGAGCGACAGCGTGGTGATTATCGTCCGCGATTACGACGAGATCTATTCCGACCGCACCAGCCCGTGCCTGAAGGTGGGAAACTGAAATTTACTTCCCCGCCTTCCCCCAATACCCGTCAATCGCCTTCGCCGCTTCGCGGCCGTGAAGCATGCCCCGGCTGGTTTCTGCCAGAAAACACTTTCTTTTGAAGACGCTTGCGGGGCGCGGGATTGACAGTATATTATTAGGGTAACGGAGAACTCTGCCCTAGAAGGGGGTCTATATGTTCAGCAAATCGTCTGGAGGCGTTCTGTTTGCGACTCTGTGCGCCACCCTGCTTTGGTCTGGTGGTGTTCTCGCGGACTATGTTGAGGGAATTGATAGTACGGATGCAGACGGGTATGGGCTTGATTCTTCATTTCAAGGTTCTATTAGGGGGATGCGGGGAAATAAGGTGTTCGGCTATTCATTGGGCGGCCCCTTTTATGACTCCTCGTTTGACGATATCAGGATTGCCCCAAACGCGCAGGACTCTGAGGTGAACACAATCGCATTTCCCAGTTGGTCGTCGAATTACAGCACGTGCTATGTTGTTCAAAAGGTCGATTCTACCTATTCAAAAATAGAAATTCTTCAGGATCTCCCCGATGGTCGATGTGTTTTTCATTACGGCTCAAACACTATCCCGAACAATCGGATTCTTGTGCAGCCCAACTACGACCGTACGGTGCTTTACAGGCCAAACAATTTAAGGATTGAGGGTGACGATTCTACCTTTGTTGGATGCGGAGCTCCGTCCTGCAGGACTAGCACCATGTTTGATTGGGACCCGCCTTTGGAGAACAACAATCATTTGCTTGGTTACATCCTTTACTTTTCTAAGCAAAATGCGCCTACGGACACCTCCGCGCCTACTGATACGTCGCAATGGCGTTCAACGCCCCTAATAACCACTACCAGCATGAGGGTGGGTACGCAGGGCGGTTTACCAGTTCCTTACTACTTCCATTGTCGCCGTTTATCAGGAGGGCACGTCTGATTATTTCAAAGGCGGGTTTTCTGAAATGGTTTCCGTCAGAACTTCTTTCCCTGTTCGTCGCAGCCAACCATCCTATGCGAGTCGAATTCTTGTGAAGGGAAACAACATTGTTTGCAGCCTGTCATCTGGAACGCTCGCAAACGATGCGCCTGCAAGCCTTGGAATTTATAACCTGAAAGGCGCACAAATTGCGAAATTCAAAGTGCCTTCCAGCGGCACGATTTCCTTGGATCAACTTGGTGTCAATATTTCCCAGGGCCTGTACCTTCTCCGAGCCGAATTTTCCAACAACACTATCTTGAACCAGACATTCATCTTTACGAGATAGGAGCGAATGCAAGAGTGATTTCTCAAGAGCAGGTCGCGCGCCCATCCGTTCCTGGACGCATTGCTAATCCAGACACGCTAAGATATTTTTCTTCGTTCACTTCCCCGCCTTCCCCAAATACCCGTCAATCGCCTTCGCCGCTTCGCGGCCGTGGAAAATGGCGCGAACCACGAGCGACGCGCCGATGTCCGCGTCGCCGGCGGCGAATACGCCGGGAACCGACGTCGCATAATTGCCGGTTTTTACATTGCCGCGTTCGTCAAACTCGATGTTGAAATCGTTGAGCAGCCTGTTGTGCGTCACGTGGAGAAATCCCATGGCCAGCAGCACGAGGTCCACGTCGAGGGAAAACCCGCTTCCCGGGATTTCGACCATGGCGGGCGGTGTGCCTTTTTCCCCGGGCTTCCACTCCACCTTTACGCACTGGATTGCCTCGACAGCCTTTGTGCCGGTAAACTGCTTTGTGAGAATGCCCCACTCGCGCTCGCACCCCTCCTCATGAGAACTTGACGTTCGGAGGATCTGCGGCCAGTACGGCCACTCGGGGTTCCAACCGTCCTTCCAGTCGCGCGGCCTGGGCATGATTTCGAACTGGTAGACCTTCCGCGCGCCCTGGCGGTGCGCCGTGCCGACGCAATCGGAACCGGTGTCTCCGCCGCCTATCACCAGCACATTCTTGCCCTTCGCGGAAACCGTTTCTTGCTTCCCGGGAACGCCGGCCACGCTCCTGTTGGACCGTATGAGGTAGTCCATGGCGAAATGAATATTGTCGAGGTTCCTGCCCGGCGCCGGCAGATCGCGCGGCTGGCCCGCGCCCATGGCAACGAGCACCGCGTCGAACGCGCGCCTGAGATACCGGGCGGACAGGTCGTCGCCGATGTGCACCGACGTTTCGAAGTTGACGCCTTCCTCGATCAGCTGTTCGAGCCTTCTGTCGAGCACCCATTTTTCGAGCTTGAAGTCGGGTATGCCGTAGCGAAGGATGCCGCCAATCCTGTCTTCCTTTTCGAACACCGTGACCGTGTGGCCCATGCGGCGGAGCTGTTGCGCGGCGCAGATGCCGGCCGGGCCGGAACCGATGACGGCCACCTTCTTGCCGCTCTCGGACGCCGGCGGGCGCGCCGTCACCCATCCCTGCGCGAACGCGTTTTCTATGATGGCAAGCTCGATCTGCTTGATGGTGACCGGGCTGTCGTTGAGCGAGAGCGTGCACGACGGTTCGCACGGCGCCGGGCAAATCCTGCCCGTGACCTCGGGCAGATTGTTGGTCATTTCGAGGCGTTCGTACGCCTCCTGCCATTTTCCCCGGTACACCAGATCGTTCCATTCCGGTATCAGGTTGAACACGGGACAGCCCATGGCATGACAGAACGGAATGCCGCAATCCATGCAGCGGGCGGCCTGTATCGACACGTCCTGGTTGGAAAGGGGCACGATAATTTCTTTGTAGTCGTTCACCCGTTCGCCCGCGGGCCGGTACGCGCTGGTGACGCGCGGATAGTCGAGAAATCCCGTAACTTTCCCCATGGTCAATACACCTCCTCGGTAATGGGAACGACTTCGGTTTCGCGGGACTGGTCTTTGCGCATGCGCTCCAGCGCGCTCCTGTAGTCGATGGGGATCACCTTCACGAAGCGCGGGAGCATTTCGCTCCAGTCGTCCAGGATGCGCCGCGCGTGCGCGCTCTTTGTGTAGCGCGCGTGGTTTTGGACAAGGGAGAACAGCGCCGTCTTGTCTTCCTGGCCGACGACGGGCTCCAGATCGACCATTTCGAGGTTGCATCTGGTGTCGAACAACTGGTTCTCGTCGAGCACGTAAGCGATGCCGCCGCTCATACCCGCCGCGAAATTTACGCCGGTATTGCCGAGTACCACCACCGTGCCGCCGGTCATGTATTCGCACCCGTGATCGCCCACGCCTTCCACCACGGCGACGGCCCCGCTGTTGCGGACCGCGAACCGTTCGCCCGCCATGCCGTGCACGTACATCTCCCCGCTCGTCGCGCCGAACAGGTTGACGTTGCCGGTGATGATGTTGGTGTGGGGCCGGTAGGTTGCGTCCCGCGAAGGGTACAGGATGATTTTCCCGCCGCACAGCCCCTTGCCCACGTAATCGTTGGCGTCGCCTTCCAGCTCAAAGGTGATGCCGGGCGCCAGAAACGCGCCGAAGCTCTGGCCTGCCGCGCCGGTAAACTTCACTGAAATGGTGTCGGCCGGCAGCCCGGCGGAACCGTAACGCCTGGAAATCTCCGCGGAGAGCATGGCTCCCGCCGTCCTGTTGCGGTTGCTGATGGGCATGGCAAGCGACACCGGCGTTTTTGCATCAAGCGCGGCCGTTGCCTGCCCGATGATACTCGGGTCGAGCGAGTTGGAAAAATCGTGCGTTTGCTTCGACACGCAGCGGATGGGCTGGCCGGCGTCGCGCTCCGGCACTGCAAGCACCTTCGAAAAATCGAGGCCGCGTGTTTTCCAATGGGACACCGCGGTGCTCACTTCGAGCAGGTCGGCCCGGCCGATCATGTCGTCCATGGAACGAAATCCGAGGTCCGCCATCAGCTGCCGCACTTCCTGCGCTATAAACCGCATGAAGTTGACGACATGCTCGGGCTTGCCGGCAAACCGTTTCCGGAGCCGGGGGTCTTGCGATGCAACCCCCACCGGACATGTGTTGAGATGACATTTGCGCATCATGATGCATCCGAGGGTGACGAGCGCCGCGGTGCCGAAGCCGAATTCCTCAGCGCCGAGCAGGGCCGCGATCACGACGTCGCGGCCCGTCTTCATCTGGCCGTCGCACTGGATTCGAATGGTGCCGCGCAACCTGTTTCGCACGAGCACCTGCTGCGCCTCCGCAAGGCCGATTTCCCAGGGAATTCCCGCGTGCTTGATGGAGGATACGGGCGACGCTCCGGTGCCTCCGTCGTGGCCGCAGATGAGCACCATGTCGGCGCGGCCTTTGGCCACGCCTGCGGCAACGGTCCCGACGCCCACTTCGGAAACAAGTTTTACGGAGATGCGGGCATCGCGGTTTGCGTTTTTCAGATCGAATATGAGCTGTGCAAGGTCTTCTATCGAATAGATATCGTGGTGCGGCGGCGGAGATATGAGCATGACTCCCGGCGTGCTGTGCCGCACCCGTGCTATCATTGCGTCAACCTTGTTTCCCGGAAGCTGTCCGCCTTCACCCGGCTTTGCGCCCTGCGCCATCTTGATCTGGAGTTCGCGCGAATTAACAAGGTAATTGCTTGTGACGCCGAAGCGCGCCGAGGCGACCTGCTTTACCGCGCTTTTTTGCGAATCGCCGTTGGGCAGCGGCGTGTACCGCGCCTCGTCTTCGCCTCCCTCGCCCGAATTGCTCGCCGCGCCCAGCCGGTTCATGGCAATGGCGAGGGTCTCGTGCGCCTCTTTGCTGATGGAGCCAAACGACATGGCCGACGTTACGAACCGCTTTACAATGGACTCAACGGGCTCCACGCTGTCAAGCGGCACCGGCGTCGCCTTCTTGAATGCAAAGAGGCCGCGAAGCGTACACAAATTGGCGGCTGCGTTGTTGACATACGATGAATACCGGGCAAACGCGTCGCCGTCGTTTTCCCGTGTCGCCTTCTGCAGCAGGGCGATTGCCGTGGGAGTGAGCAGGTGCTTCTCGGAAAACTCGCGGAAGTTGTATTTGCCGCCCGGCTCCAGCCCCTGCGGGGCCGCACGGCGCGCAAAAGCGTCGGCGTGGCGCGCAAGGCATTCCCGGGCGACGTCCTCCAGGCTGATGCCGCCGATGCGCGACGGGGTTCCCGGAAAATACCTGTTTATCAATTCTTCGCCGAGTCCCACCGCCTCGAATATTTGCGCCCCCTTGTACGACCTGATGGTGGAAACTCCCATCTTCGACATGATTTTGAGCAAACCCTTTTTCACGGCGAGAATGTAGTTCTCGATGGCCGACTCGAGCGTTGCATCCCCGGCAAGGCTCTTGCGGTCCACGAGATCAGCAATCACTTCGAACGCCAAGTAGGGATTTATCGCGCTTGCGCCGAATCCCATGAGACAGGCAAAATGCATCACTTCGCGGGCCTCGCCCGTCTCGATCACGATGCCCGTGAGGTGCCTCTTCCCGATTCTCACCAGATGCTGGTGCACCGCGGACACTGCGAGCAGGGAAGGAATGGGCACATGTTCTTCATCGACTCCCCTGTCGCTCAGAATGACAAGCGAGCATCCGTTGTCGACTTTTGTTTCCACGTCGGCCGCAACGGTTTGGAGGGCCGACGAAAGCGACGTGACGCTGGGCGCAAAATGAATGGGCTGCACGCACGAGCTGAAACCGCCGATCGACATGCTCCTCAGTTTGTTCACGTCGTCGTTGCTGAGAATGGGGTGCGAAAGTTTGAGCTGGTGGCAATGGTTTTCGCTTTCGTCAAGTAGATTGCTCTCTCTGCCGACGAAGCTCATAAGCGACATCACCAGGTTTTCACGGTAGGGGTCGATGGGCGGATTGGTTACCTGCGCGAACAGCTGCTTGAAATAGTTGAACAGCAGCTGCGGCCGTTCCGACAGCACAGCAAGCGCCTCGTCGTTGCCCATGGAACCCACCGGCTCCTGGGCATTTTCGGCCATGGGTGCGATTAAAACGTCGCGGTCTTCCAGGGTATAGCCGAACGCCTTCTCGTTTGTTAATAACGTATCGCGCTCGATGCGCACCGGGCCGGGAACGCCGAACAGGCCCTTGAGCTCGATCCTGTTCTTTTCGAGCCACCGGCGATACGGTTTCCGTCGCGATACAGAAGCCTTTATTTCGTTGTCCGACAGAACGCGGCTGCGCGCGGTATCCACGAGTATCATCTTCCCGGGCGCGAGCCTCCCCTTTTCCCGAACGTCTTTGGCCGGAATATCGAGCACACCGATCTCGGAGGCAAGCACCACGGTACCATTGCGGGTAATAACGTACCGGGCGGGACGCAAGCCGTTGCGGTCGAGCGCAGCACCAACGATTGTTCCGTCTGTAAACGAAATGGAAGCCGGTCCATCCCAAGGTTCCATGATCGCTGCATGGTATTCGTAAAATGCCCGTTTATCTTCGCTTATGTGGTAACGCGGGCCGAATGCCTCGGGGATCATCATCATCATGGTGTGTTCCATGGACCTGCCGCCCAGCGAAAGCAACTCAAATACGTTGTCGAACATTGCCGAGTCGCTCCCACCGGGGGTGATCACCGGGAAAAGCTTCGAAATATCGCTCCCGAAAAGCTGTGAAGAAAGCGTTGCTTCACGCGCGTTCATCTTGTTGATGTTGCCGCGGAGGGTATTGATCTCTCCGTTATGCGCCAGATAGCGGAACGGCTGGGCCAGGCACCACGAAGGGAACGTGTTGGTACTATACCGCTGGTGGACAAGCGCGATTGCGCTTGCAAACTTTGCGTCCAACAGATCGGGAAAGAACGCATCGAATTGGGGTGCAACGAACATTCCTTTGTAATTGATCGTCCTGCAGGACATGGACGGAATGTAGAATTCGTCCATGGAAAGCCCGGCGGAAGCCGCCTCGGATTCCATGCACTTTCTCGCAACAAGCAATTTTCGTTCGAGCGGTTCACCGCTCAACGTCTCAAAGTCTACAAATACCTGGTTCACATACGGCATGTTTGCCCTAGCAAGGTCCCCAAGGCACCCGGGGTTCACGGGCACCTCGCGCCAGCCGAGCACACTGCCGCCTTCATTGCGAACCGTTGTCTCCACTATGGCTTTGGCCTCTTTGCGCTTCTTTTCCTGCCGCGGAAGAAACAGCATGCCTGCTCCGTAGCTGCCTGACGCCGGAAGCGCAATGCCTGTCCTGGCGCATTCCACCGCAAAGAACTCATGCGGGATTTGTGTAAGCATGCCTGCACCGTCGCCGGTTTTCTGGTCTCCGCCCACGGCGCCGCGGTGCACCAGATTCTTGAGTATGGTGATCCCGTCGCTGATGATCGCATGCGTCTGCCGGCCATTCACATTTGCAACAAAACCGACGCCGCAGCTGTCGTGCTCGAAAGCGGGATCGTACAGGTCTTTTCTGCTCATCTTCTCCTCAGAGGTCTTCGGGTTGCGGTCCGGCCGGGTGAGCGGCCTTGGGCCTTTCAAAAATACAACATGATCTCCGCGTGTCCGGTGAAAAACTGGGCTTGCGGATTGAAGAACCCCGCCCAAAGTGGCGGGAATTCTTCCATGCTCAGGGAAAAGATACTTGTAACTCGCCCGCTAACCCCGCGCCACGTCGCGGGGATTACGCGGGCTCAGGCATTCACTTGCCGACGGCGGGTAACCTTTTGTGCAACGCTCCGGTACCTGAACCCTGGTTAAAGCGGCAATATCCATGCCATTGGGTCAAGATTTTGATTTGAGCCGCCTTGACCCAGACCAAATGCGGTACAACAATGTATCAATTTGGCCGTTTTGGTACAAAACAGTACCACTTGCAATGCCCAATTATTCGATGGGTGTTCAAATGTATTGGGCCTGCGCCGCATGCATCAAATCGCTTCCGTGCATAGGATTAGGGCAGGCTGCCCCTCCTTCGCCCGTTGTTTCAAGTATGTTGATGGCACGCATGTTGCGTTGTGACATGCACCATATTTTTTCTCAAGGAGATGCCATGAACGGACCATTCCAGTCTTTGCAGTATGCGGGTGACGCGCTGTTTCTTATGGTGGGCGCAGTCCTGGTTTTTTCCATGCACGCGGGGTTTGCCTTTCTCGAAGTTGGCACGGTGCGCAAGAAGAATCAGGTAAATGCTTTAGTGAAGATCCTCTCCGATTGGGGGGTCTCCACGGTCATGTATTTCCTGATCGGGTTTCCCATTGCCTACGGCATCAGTTTCTGGATGAACGCCGGTGATCTTCTCCAGCTCACCAACGGCAAGGTTGTGTCCGGAGTCCGCGGGTTCGACCTGCTCCATTGTTTCTTTCTGCTTACGTTTGCCGCTTGCATCCCGGCCATCATCTCCGGAGGCATTGCCGAACGCATGAAGTTCTGGCCCCAGGTTTTTGCCGGCGCGATTTTCACCGGCCTTGGCTACCCCCTCTTCGAATCGGTCATGTGGGGAAAAAATACGTTTTTGCAAACATGGCTTGCCTCTTCGTTCGGCGCTTCGTTTCACGACTACGCAGGCTCGGTTGTGGTTCATTCGGTCGGCGGATGGATTGCGCTTCCCGCCATCATCCTCCTTGGCCAGAGAATCGGCCGCTGGGTGAACGGAAGAAGCATGGGCATTCCGGTTTCCAGCATTCCGTTTTTGGGCCTCGGCTCATGGATTCTTGCGGTCGGCTGGTTCGGGTTCAACGTGATGAGTGCGGGAAAATTCGAAGCCATCTCCGGGCTCGTCGCGGTCAACTCCCTCTTCGCAATGGTGGGCGGTATCCTGTTCGGGCTTGTTTTCACGAAGGCCGACCCCGGCTTCGTGCATAACGGCGCTCTCGCCGGTCTCATCGCCATCTGCTCGGGCTCCGACGTTGTGCACCCGTTCGGTGCGTTCTTCATCGGCGGCATCGGCGCGCTCGTCTTCGTTTTCGGGTACAAATTCGAAACCGAAAAGCTCAAGATCGACGATGTGCTTGGCGTGTGGCCCTTGCACGGTTTGTCCGGTTCGTGGGGCGGGATCGCCACCGGCATTTTTGGCCAGAAATTTCTTGGAGGAATGGGCGGTGTGAGTATAATTTCTCAAATTATGGGAGCCGTGTCCGCAGCCGCGTTTTCGGTGTGCATCGGCCTTCTGGTGTACGGCGCGCTCAAAAAAACGGCGGGGATCAGGCTCGACGAGAAACAGGAACGCCAGGGTTCCGATTTGGCAATTCACAATACCGGGGCCTATCCCGAAGAAGACATGCTCGCCTCGTAAACACTCACTATACAGGAGACGCGATTCATGAAATACATTGTGGCCATCATCCAGCCCGCACGCCTCGAAGCGGTCAAAGAGGCGCTCAGCACCATCGAGGTGTTCCGTCTTACCGTCACCGAGGCGCAGGGTATCGGCCGCCAGCGCGGCCACACCGAAGTGTACCGCGGTCACGAATACCAGATCAATTTCGTGCGCAAGGTCAAGCTTGAGATTGCCGTTGATGACAAATACGTGGAGGCTACCATTGACGCGATTTCCAATGGCGCGCGTACCGGGGCGGAGGGGAAAATCGGCGACGGCAAGATTTTTGTCCTTCCCCTTGAAGACGTCGTGAGAATACGGACACGGGAAAGAGGCGGCGACGCGTTGTAGGGGTTGCCGCACGCTTCGGCCGCATCAACAATCCGGTCCCGGGCGGCCTGACGCTTGGGAAAACGCCGTGCCCATCAACGGCGTTTTTTCGTTTCGACGCGCATCTTCCATGTCGTGTGCACGTGCGTATGAACAACAATAAAAACATTCTTCTCGAGCTCCGCGAAAACATCTTTGTTCGCCAAAGATCCTTGCCTCCGCTCGAAAAAGTACGGGCCTTCTCCGGCGAAATAGACGCAATGCTTTCTTCGGCATACGCCGCGAACATGGAAAAGGACGGGCTCAACAGGCAGGTGTGCCTTGTTGCGCTCGGGGGGTATGGCCGCAGCGAACTGTGCCCCTATTCGGACATCGACCTCCTGATACTTCATTCCGCCAAGGCCGACAAGGAAGAGATTGCCGCGGCAGTCCGTTTCTTTTGGGACATGGGGCTCACTCTCGGGTGCGTGGTCCGCAGCGAAACGGAATGCCGCAAAATATTGGGAGAGGATTTCGCCACCGACACCGCCTTGCTTCAGGCGCGGTTTATCGCGGGGAACAGGCGCTTGTTTCAACACCTTGAAGACGACATCGTCGGCCCTCATTTCGAAAGGACCAGGAACCATTTCCTCAATGAGATGCGCCAGGCGGTGCACGGCGGAATTTTCTCCTCCGACAATACGCTGTACCGGACGGAACCCGATATCAAGAACGGCATATGCGCCTTGCGCGATTGCCAGCGCATCCTGTGGGCCGAACGGGTCGTGTGCGGATCGCGCACCCTTGCGGACCTTTACGAGGTTTCCCGCTACGCGCACGACGAAGTCGCCGCGTTTTCCAAGGCCTACGAATTTCTTGTTTCCATTCGTTCGGAGCTCCATCTGGCCTGCCGCAAGCGCATGGACGTTCTTGAAAGCGACCTTCAGCCCGTGGTCGCCCAAAACCTCGGCTTCGGCGATAACGGCGCCGGCGCTCTCATGGAATCCTTTTTCAAGACCGTGCGTACGGTAAAGTACTTTGCGATGTCGTTCCTGGAAAAACGGAATCCGTCACGGGGCCTGTGGGGGGCGCTCCGGTCCAGAATGAGCGCCGTTGAAGTCAAGAGCGGCATACTGCTTCTGGACGGGATTCTCTTCTTGCAAAGAAAGACCCTGCCGTCTTCCCCCCCGGATGCCCTGTGGATCGTGGATCTCTTCAGGCTTTCGCAGGCATACCAGGCCACCTTCGGCGTGGAACTGTTGAATTTCATTCGCACGGCCATGCAGTCCTTGTCGCCGCAGGATTTCCGGACGCCGGCCGTGGACGGTCTTTTTCTTTCAATCCTGTCCGGCGAAAAAGACGCGGGCCGCGTCCTGGGAGTCATGCACGAGACAGGGGTGCTTTCGGGCCTCGTACCGGCGTTCTCGTCACTCATATGTAAAGTTGAATACCAAAGCAATCACGAGTTCACCGTGGACCAGCATATCCTTCTTTCCCTGCGGGGGTTCGACGAACTCGCAACCGACCCCGAGCCGCACATCAGGCGCATATTCACGGAGCTGTCCAACAGGCGCCTGCTCAGGCTTGCCACCCTGCTTCACGACATCGGCAAGGCAATGCCCGGCGACCACGTGAGCACCGGAACAATCATTGCCGAGGAGATGTGCGACCGGCTGGGGCTTTCGGCCGACGAAAAGCACCGCGTGTCGGTGCTGGTGTACAACCACCTCGAGCTTTCCACCCTCGCCTTCGGCAGGGAACTCGAAGGCCATCTTGTGGCCGAACTCGCCGACCGCGTGGAAGACAGGCAGAACCTCGACATGTTATACCTGCTCACCGTCCTTGACATCAGGTACGTGGGGTACAAGACCTGGACCGCCTGGCGCGCGCAGCTTCTGGAAGACGCGTACGAGCGCGTTGCGGCTGCGCTCGAAGACACACACAGTTTGGCCAAACCCGATCTTTCGTCGGACATCGGCATGAACTCGCCGTTTTACATGCTCGACACGATCCCGGAGGAGCGCGAAAAGCACGCGCTGTGGCTCCGCCGGCTTACCAAAGGCGAGTTCAAGATCGTTCTCGACACCTACGCGGGGTTCGACAGGCTCAGCGTGGTTTCGTTCGACCGGCTGGGCATCTTTGCGGACATCACGGGATGCATTTCGTCCGAAGGGTACAGCATTCTTTCCGCCCGCGCCTATTCCGCGCCGTCGGGAAAAATCCTCGACATTTTCCACCTTGAACGGGACGGCGCCACGACCGTTTCGTCGGAGCGCAGGGTCGAACATATCAGCGGGAAATGGCGGCTCATCGAGAGCGGCGCGGCAACCGCGGAATCGCTCATCGCAGACCGCACGCGGCTGTATCCTCCGAAAAAGGGGCGCGGCATGCAGAAAGAACCCATCGTGCGCATCGACAATTCGCTGTCAAAAGAATTTACCGTGCTCGAAATAGAGGCGCAGGACCGGTTCGGGCTGCTGTTCCGGATCGCGCGCTGCCTGAGCAGCCTGGACCTCAATATCGTTTCGGCGCGGCTCTCGACCCGGGTCGACCGCGCCATCGACACTTTTTACGTAAATGAAAACCAGGGTTCAAAAATTTTGGACGAAACGAGAATCGCGCGCATAACGACCGATTTGCTCGCGGCTATCTCCCGCGAATAACTCATCGGACCCGCAGGGGACCGACACAAAATTGTATCACCTCGTTTCTTACGAACAATTTTGTTCGAAAAAAGCTGCAACATCTCGTGCAAATTCGTATTTTTTCACCTCGTTGTCCCTGAGATATTTTGTGCGGACGTTCTGGCATACGAGTTGCGTCATTACAACCGCTCCAAAGGAACCGGTACATTTCTTTTCAGCATACCCACATCCTAAACCTAAAAGGAGGCGCACACATGGGTAGTCCGAAAACGTCGAAAGACATCCTGGCGATGCTCAAATCGGAGAAAATCGAAGTGGTGGACTTCAGGTTCATCGATTTTCTGGGAACGTGGCAGCATTTTGCCTATCCAACCACCGAAATTGACGACGATGCATTTGAAAAGGGTCTGGGATTCGACGCGTCCAGTATCCGCGGATGGCAGGCGATCAACGAATCGGACATGCTCATCAAGCCGATACCGGAGACCGCGTTTATCGATCCCTTCTTTGCCGCAAAGACCCTTGTCCTCATCTGCGATATCCAGGACCCCGTCACGGGCAAAGACTATTCACGCGACCCGCGCAACATCGCCCGCAAGGCCGAGAAGTTTCTCAAGGCCTCCGGCATCGGCGACACAGCATTTTTTGGACCCGAAGCGGAATTTTTCATCTTCGATGACATTCGCTTTGGCCAGGCAACCAACTACGGTTTCTACTACATCGATTCCGACGAAGGTATTTGGAACAGCGGCCGCCAGGAATGCGTCGACGAATGCGGCGTTTCGCACAACACCGGATACAAAATCCGGCACAAGGAAGGCTACTTCCCTGTTCCGCCCGCGGATTCCCTGCAGGACATCCGCTCCGAAATGATGCTCACGCTTATCAAAATGGGCGTGCGTTGCGAAAAACAGCATCACGAAGTGGCAACCGCCGGACAATCCGAACTCGGCATCAGGTTCGCCCCGCTCGTGGAATGCGCCGACGCTTTGCTCAAATACAAGTACGGCATCAAGCAGGTCGCAAAGAAATACGGCAAGACCGTGACGTTCATGCCCAAACCTCTGTTCCAGGACAACGGAAGCGGCATGCACACGCACATTTCCATCTGGAAAGGCGGCAAGAACACGTTTGCAGGCGGCGAATATGCCGGATTGTCAAAGAACGCGCTCTACGCCATCGGCGGGATCATCAAACACGCCCCGTCTCTCCTGGCGTTCTGCACGCCGACAACCAACAGCTTTCGCCGCCTGGTGCCGGGCTTCGAAGCACCGGTAAACCTCGCCTATTCGAGCCGAAACCGCAGCGCCGCGATCCGCATTCCCATGTACTCGGAATCGGCGAACGCCAAGCGGCTTGAGTTCCGCTGCCCGGACCCGACGTGCAATCCGTACCTGGCCTTCCCGGCCATGCTCATGGCCTGCATCGACGGCATCCAGAACAAGATCGACCCGGGCAAACCGCTCGACAAGGACATCTACGAACTGCCGCCGGAGGAACTCGCAAAGGTCCCGCACACGCCCGGCTCGCTCAAAGATGTACTGGCGTCACTGGAAAAAGACCACGAGTACCTGCTCAAGGGCGACGTGTTCACACAGGACGTCATTGACACATGGGTCGAATACAAGACCAAGAACGAGGTCAATCCTATGGCCCTTCGCCCGCATCCCTGGGAGTATCACCTGTACTTCGATGCTTGATAATTACCAGGCATCAGGCTCTTATTAGTAAAGAGGCTCCAGCCGCAAGGCTGGGGCCTCTTTTGCTCTGTTTGCCGTCAGAGATATCAGGATAATAAATGGAAATTACAATTTTGGTTTGCTGAGCCGGTGCGGCGTGGATGTACCCGTTGCAAACCCGATCCTTCTGTTGCGCGCACCGTACCGGCACCCGGTTAACAACATCCAATTCAAATAAAGTGCCCCTGGTTTTCCGGCCGCAGCTGCGCCACTGATGGAAAAACCTAAAACACCTCTACGTTCTTGTTTCTTGCGTTAGGCACGACCGTAAGGTGCTAAGGAGAGCAGTGCCGGTCGGCCCCGCCGAAGGCCATAGGGGCGATCCGGCACCGAGGCTGAAAAGCCGAGCCAGGAGGGAGGGCCGACCCGAGCGTGGCGAGGGAAACGCCCACTTCTTACTCTTGATTTCCGGGTGCCAAATGGCCAAGGATTGGATTCTCGTAAATAAACTAACTTTGGGGTCACCCGGCTCAGCCATCCAATAGCACTAATTTATTATGCTCTTCGGCTCAGCCATCCAAATGCATTCAAATTTTATCAAGGTATTACTGCGCTGCGGTGAATTTTGTGCTTGCGCCGTAAAACGGCGGAAAATTGATTTATAAGCAGACCTCAAAGAATCTATGGATTTCCAAGCGCGGTACCGTGACAGGCATGGAGCAATTGTGATATGAATAAACAAACAGATCAACGGCCCTCAAACAGTGGTTACGCAGGCGATGGTTCGTCTCCGGCATCCGGCGATGACAGCCGGACAAAATACGAGCAGCTTTTCAACAACCTCAATGATGCGGCATCTTTGTTCGAGATGAAAGAAGACGGGCTGCCCGGCCGATACCTCGAAGTGAACGACACCCTGTGCCGCTGGCTCGACTACACCCGCGAAGAGCTGCTCGCCCTTTCGCCGCTTGACATAAGCGAACAGACGGACGACGCGGTCAACAGGGACATAGCCGTTTCCTTTGCGCGGAACCGGCACTTGGTGATCGAACGGACGCTTGTCGCCAAAAACGGGAGAAAAATCCCCGTTGAAGTGAATTTTCATTGTATCACCTACGAAGGAAAAGAAACTGCCCTCTCGATTTCCAGGGACATTTCCGAGCGGAGAGCCGCCGAAGCGGCCCTGCGCGAAAGCGAGGAGGAATTCAGGACGACAATCGAACAGTGCCTCGAAGGCGTTTCGATAATTGACGAAAACGGAATCGTACTCGTATGGAACCGGGCGCTCGAATCCATTACCGGGGTTTCCGCCGGCGCCGCGATAGGCAGGCCGCTGTGGAACGTGCAGGAGATGATGAGACTGCCCGGAGAGCGGACTGCGGACCGGCTCGAAAAGTCCAAAGCGAACGTTCTCCACGCCCTTCAGCATGCCGATTCGTCATTTACGGGGAGACTCCACGAAGCCCTTATTTATAAACCGGACGGCACGCCGGTCAATATCCAGCAGACCATTTTCCCCATCAAGACCGGCCTCGGGATGAGGCTCGGAAGCGTGCTTCGCGATATGACCCTGCAAAAGAAAGCGCAGCAGGCGCTTGCGCGAAGCGAGGAATTGTATCGCGCACTCGTGGAGACAACGGGCACCGCTTACGTCGTCATCGACGATTCGGGCTCGGTTCTGGACGCAAATGCAGATTTCCGGTCACGCAGCGTTGGAAGAGGTACGGGGGAGAACCGTTCTCGAATGGACCTCCGAGGCCGACAAAGAGAAAAACAGAAAGGCGATTGCGCAATGCGTGCGCGACGGACGGATCGATGGCTTCGAGGTGCAGTACGTTGACAAAACAGGCAAGACAACCCCGATCGAACTTACCGCAACCGTGGTCAAAACCGGCGCAACGTCGCAAATCCTCACGCTGTGCCGCGACATATCCAACAAAAAGAGAATCGAAGAAAACCTGAACAAGGCCGACAAGATCGAGTCTCTCGGCATCCTTGCAGGCGGCATCGCCCACGATTTCAACAACCTGCTCACCGGCATTTTCGGCTACATCGACATTGCGCGGCTGTACAATTCTTCAGGCGCGGCCGACAGGGTGTCGGTGAACCTGTCCAAGGCGCTTGACGTCTTCAACCGGGCGCGCGGCCTCACGCAGCAGTTGCTCACGTTTTCAAAAGGCGGCAGCCCGGTAAAGAAAATAACGGCGCTCCCCCCCGTGCTCTCCAGCGCAACCCAATTCGTGCTCAGCGGTTCCACGGTAAACGCGCGCTTCGGTTTTGCCGACGACCTGTGGCCGTGCGAGGTCGACGAAAACCAACTGGGCCAGGTAATCGACAACATCGTCATCAACGCCCGCCAGGCCATGCCCACCGGGGGCACGGTGATTGTCATGGCAGAGAACATTCCCCCCGGTCAACCCGTTCCCGCTCCGCTTGCCCCGGGCCCGTATGTCCGGATCTCAATCCGCGACTTCGGTATCGGCATTGCAAAAGAGCACCTGCCGCATGTCTTCGACCCGTTCTTCACCACCAAACAGGAAGGAAGCGGGCTCGGCCTCGCCACCGCCTATTCCATCATCAAAAAACACGGGGGCTTTATCGAAGCCGAATCGGAGCTCGGGAATGGCGCCACCATCCATATCTATCTGCCTGCAACACCTTCCGCCGCCGCGGAAACGCCGGCCGCCGGGATAAAAAAGCACCGCGGACACGGCACGGTTCTTGTCATGGACGACGAGGATTTCGTGAGGGACGTTGCCGCGGAATTACTCAAAACCATGGGGTATTCGGCGGCGTTTGCGACAAACGGGAAAGACGCGCTGGAGAAATACGCCGAGACCTTTGCCTCGCCTTCGCCGTTTCGGGCCGTCATTCTCGACCTGACCCTTCCGGGAGGCATGGGCGGAAAGGAAACGCTCGCGGAATTGCTGAAGATTGATCCCGCCATCGTTGCCATCGCAGCCAGCGGCTATTCAAACGATCCCGTCATGACCGACCCTGCCGCGTTCGGGTTCAAGGGGAAAATCAGGAAGCCATTTACAAAAGAAGAACTCGCCGAGGTGCTGGAGAGCGCGATGAAAGACGCGTAGAAAGACGGTCCTGCCGCGAACAAAAGGCCACCTCGGTTTAACGCTCACATCGATACGCCCCCGTCTCGATACATCCACAGAGCGGATTACTCGACGAACGGGCTTCTCGGTGAGCGGAAATAGAGAGACGAGCGATTGTTGCCGACAACTCCCCAACTCTCCCCCCGCGAAACCCGGCATCTCTTATTTTCTTCACTCCCTTCACGAAACACAACAAAGGAGTTTCTTTGAAAATCGGACTTATTGGCCTTCCCAAGTCGGGCAAGACCACCATCTTCAACGCGCTGTCGAAATCGCAGGCCGAGGTTTCCGCGTACGCAAGCGCCAAAACCGAACCCAATATCGCGATTGTCGACGTGTGTGACGAGCGTGTTACGAAGCTTTCCCGCATGTACAACCCGAAGAAAACCGTGTACGCCGCAATCGAACTCGTGGATTTTGTGGGCGTTGCCAGGGACGAAACGAAAAAGGAAGAGCTGTTCGCTCCGGACCTCATGCGCCTTGTCAAGACTATGGACAGCCTGGCCGTCGTGCTGCGCAACTTCCCTTCCGATGCGGCCGCGGCGGCGGATCCCGGCGCGGAACTCGGCACGATAGAAGAGGAACTGCTCCTCAGCGACCAGATCATTGCGGAAAACCGGATCGCGCGGATCGCCGCTTCGGCCAAAGGCGGGAAGACCGCCGCGCTTGCCGCAGAGGAAAAACTCCTCCAGAAAATCCTTGAGCGGCTGAACGCGATGCAGCCGATCCGGACGCTCGAATTTTCGGCCGACGAGAAGAAGATGCTCCGCGGGTTTCAGTTCCTCACCCAGAAGCCGCTCTTCCTCATTCTCAATTCCAGCGAAGACCGGTTCAAGAAAGACCCCGGCCTTGCGGAACGTCTTGCCGCGCGGTACAAGGCTATCGAATGTTCAGGCAGCTTCGAAATGGAACTGTCGCGCCTCGCCGACGAGAACGAAATCAAGGCGTTCATGGACGACATGAACATCAAGGAATCGGCGCGCGACCGGCTCACGCTCGTCGCGTACGAAACCCTCGGTTTCATCAGCTTCTTTACGGTCGGGGAAGACGAGGTTCGCGCGTGGGAGCTTCTGCGCGGATCGACCGCGGTGGACGCCGCGGCCGCGATCCACACCGACCTGGCGCGCGGCTTCATCCGCGCCGAGTGCTTTTCCTACGACGATCTTGTCGCATGCGCATCGGAAAAGGCGGTCAAGGACGCGGGAAAGTTCCAGATGGAGGGAAAAGAGTATGTTGTCAAGGATGGGGATGTATTGTCGATTCGTTTCAATGTCTAAAATTCTAAGAGGATTTGGGCGTTCCCCTCGCTTTGCTCGGGTCGGCCGTCCTTCCGGTCTCGGCCTCAGGCCTCGGGCTGCCTGTCCCTATGCCGCTGTGTCTCGATATACCGCTCCCCGAGTGTCCCGCAGGGATGTATCGAGGGGAGCGGCACTCGACAATCAGCGGCGGGATCAGGCAGCACCGCGCTCCGGCGCGGCCTCCAGTCCTGCCTAACGCCAAGCCACACTCTCATAAATCAACCTTCCCAAGCGTGTTCCGCAGACCGTTTTCCGGCTTCGCCGCATAAATTGCTCTTCATGTTTAGCAGGGTGTTGAAAAAGTCTCCCTTTTGTAAACATTTATCCTTATATTATAGGGGAACCCCAACCAAGGAGTATTGATGAGAGGTTCCCAGCCAGCCCAAGGCGGTATGTTCAGCTTCGTTTCTCCGGATTCCCGAGTGCCGGCAACGCACCCGCTTCGTCGTGTCAAACAGTTTACGGACATAGCGCTGCGCCGCCTTTCTCGTGACTTTGAGGCGATGTACAGCCGGATGGGACGCCCTTCGATACCGCCGGA